>JAXMOG010000001.1:0-1079158 GCA_034670065.1 Pseudoprimorskyibacter sp.
AATACATCAACGGCTTCTACAACTCGCGTCGAAGGCATTCAGCACTGGGCTGGAAAAGCCCGGTCACTTTCGAACGGAAGGTGGCTTAAACGAGCACTCGGGGCGGCACAAAAGCGGGACAGGTCCATATAGGTCGTCGGCAATCTCACCAAATATCACACCATTGGGTTTCTTCGTCACCGCTCGCAATCATCCATCGGCGCTTTGATCGGTTCGTTCTTCAGTCGATTTGATTTCGACTTCTTCGACTATGATCAGCCTTATCTGCTGTCGCAACAGAGCGGCTTTCAGATCGTCGTTGAGCCATCCCAAGAGAAGATCATGGCAATCCTCATAACGTCGCCATCTAGCCCCGGCAGGATTTGACTGGTTGCCTTGCGCAGGAAATGCACCTTTGCGGTCAAACAGAAAACTGGATGCGAACCAAGCGAGAAATCCTTTCACGAAATCTGGATACTCGCGGCCAGTTTCGTCGCAGACGTGAAGCGCGGCCATGGCGTAATGCATCAGCGGTTCGAACTCGAATCGCAGCCGCAAGTATTCGAGGAAAGCAATCTCAAAGCACGTAGTTGGAAGTAGCTGCTTCGCCAATGGTGTGCCCTCCGAGTGATGGTTGCCCTGCCAACACGGCAAACATTTGAAATCGCATCATAGAGGAGATATTCCGATGCACCATCAAACTCAAAAAGGCTTCCGTATGGCAACGGTCGCAACACAACTACCTGCCACGACACAAAGCTTGAAAACGGCCTTGGAACACGAGATTGCGCATCATTGCCATCGAAAAGTGACAAAACGGCTGGCGTTAAGGCTCGCTCAAGCAGTGATCTCAGATGATCGCGATGGCATGTTTCTTGCCGAAAAATTGGTCAATGAATTGCGGCCTCGCGTTAAGCATGAAGCGGCATTGCGTGAAATCTATATCGACCGGGAGGTTTCTCATGGATAAGGAAACTTTGGCAGTATTCATTCGCATCGCCGAAGCATTTCCTCAAATACGGGAGCTTCGCATTCAAGACCACGATTTCCGAGAAGGCTTCTTCGCGTTCGAAGATGGAAAGTGCGTCGTTGGAGTTGGAGAGCTGTGTAACGGCTTAGAGGAGGTGATGCCATGAACATCCTGAAACCCGCCGAACTTGGTCGAAACGACCTCCTTCGTCTTGCCAACGCACTCGCGAAACACGGTGTCACTGAAATCGCGGTCGATCGTGGTGATGAAATTCAACATTTGCGCGCGGCAAAGTCCTGTAAGTGGCAAGTGACGCAAAGCGTTGGATCAACATTCAAACGAAAACGCAGTGTGACGATTCCACTGAATTTCAACTGGCTGAACGGGGCGGCAGCAATGTCGCCCTTATCGCTCAGTTTTCAATTTGTCGAAAGAAAAGGTGGAACTAGAAGCTTGATCTTCCGTAAACGGAACGAAGGTGCGCGACACGCTCCAAGGTCTTTTGCATCTGAACGTTATAAGGCTCAATACTCGCCCAAAACTGAACGCGCCCCTCTAGGTGATCGATGTAGTTCGGAGCAAAAATTTTGCGGCGAGCAACATGTGTTGATAGGCCAGCAGACCAAACGAAATATACATCCTTTTTCAATTCGCGACGGAACTTACGGGTGACCCTCGGTTTGCCTGTTGTAATATCCAATCCGGTGACGATTTTTCTATCGCCTTTTTCTAAAAATCTAACCTTAGATTCGTTTATCTTAAATCCTTCGCTCTCGATTATCTCAAAAAACAATCGACGGACACCCGAAGGTATTTCTTTACCCGAAACAGCAATATCGTCTGCATATCTCGTGTATCGGAGTCTACGTTTCTTACAAACCTTGTAAAAGTGCCGATCCATATTTCCACAGATGATATTGCTCAATGTTGGGCTGGTTGCAGCCCCTTCGCGAAGCCCTTGAAACAATGCACTTTCTTCGTATCGGGCCGTGCCGGGCCATATCCGGCATCGGGCCTCAGATCGGGCCTTGAAAGGGAGAGTGCCATGACCAACCGCCTAACCCAAGCCGTCGTCAAACGGGCTTTGGACGACCACCCCGCAGGCAAGCAGCTACACGACGACCAGGTGTCCGGCCTTCGGGTCGTGGTCGGCAAGACGTCGGCCAGCTACAAGCTCATGTCCAGGATCAACGACGGCAGCAAGCGTTACGTGTCCATCGTGATCGGTCGGACGGACGAGGTCAGCCTCAAGGCGGCGCGCGACGAAGCGGCGAGGCTCAGGCTGGCCCTGCGCCGGGGCGAGGACCCGAGGTCAGCCAAGACAGAGGTGCCGAACGTCGAGTTGGCCTTCGACCGGTTCCTGTCGGCCAGACCGGACCTGAGCGCCAAGACGGTCGAGTGGTATCACAAGATGCTGAAGGGCCCGCTGTCCTCCATCCGCAGGATGCCTGTGGACAAGTTGGAACGGGAGCAGGTGCGGGCGTTGCACGAGAAGCTGTCGAAGTCGGCGCCGACAATGGCGAATGGATCGATGCGGCTCTTGAAGGCGATCATCAATGACGTTGCAAGAACTCATGACTTGCCGCCCAACGTCGTGTCCAGGGCCGTGAAGATGAACAAGCGGAAGGCCCGCGACTGGGCCGTGCCACCTGAGGAGATGCCCACGCTCTGGCGGGAACTGGACGCCATGGATCATCCCATCCGCCGCGTTGCATGGACAGTTTTGCTCACGACTGGTCTTCGGTCGAACGACGTCCGGTCGATGAGGTGGGAACACATCGATCAGGACGGTGTGCTGACGGTGCCTTGCCCAAAGGGCGGAGAGGAGAGGGCCTTCAAGCTGCCGCTGACCCGCTTTACTCGCCAAATGATCGAGTCACTGTCTAGGTATGAGGAGTGGGTATTCCCGGCTCCGACCAAGACCGGATACCTGATGGAGCTGCGGCGTTCTGATGCCTTTGACTATGCACCCCATGCCATGCGTCACACTTGGCGGACCATGGCACTTGAGGCGGGCGTAGATCTGTCCATGGCCATGGTCCTGCTCAACCACAAGCCGCAGGGCGTCACATGGAACTATGTAACGAAGGCGAACCTCTTGGGGCCTATGCGAGAGGCTGCCGAGAAGGTGGTAGAGACGCAGACTTCTTACAGAGGCAAATGACAGGCACTGGGTTGCTGCAGCTAAAGTCCGCTTGGAGCTGATTGCTGCACGTATCTTGAATGACCGCTACTGACGCGCTGAAAAGGTGTTGAGCATCGCAGCATATGCTTGCAATAATGCGAGCAATCCTCAAATTACGGACTACTCGCCAACCTCGACACCGCCTTTATCGGGACACTTTCATAAGGGTAAACGCCTTTGGATTTTGATTTAGTACTTATTACCTCAATTCTAACGACATTTCTCCCAGCAGTGTTCGCATTAACTGCCTTAAACAAAGCACTGAGTGACGATCTAAAGATCCAGTTTGCGCAATACCTTGAGAGTTATGCAGCACGCGATTTTGCAAGGTTTACCAGTCGTGTATTCGGCAGTGTATTTGGCGATAGAGTATTCAGTATGCGAAGCTTTGTCTGCTCCTGCGCCGCCTCCCTCTTGACGGCCTCAATTGCTTTCGTGGTCGTTTTTGGGTTTTCTGGAGTTGACCTGTCTGACAGCAACCTTTTTCGGCTTGTTGTCGTAATCGTTATTTTGAACTTTGTCCCGGACTACTTTTCTTTGTGCCTTACTCGGTGCATTGTTGATCAAATGACGAAATCCAATAGCGCCGTAGATCAGCTTTTGATGACTATACTTGATTTCACACTTTCACTTTGCATAATCTTAATATACTTGACTTTGTATTTTACGCTATTCCATCTTCACATCCCAGTCGTCATGACTCCGCTTGGGGCGGACATTGTCTTAGTGGTCGTTCTGTCAACAATGATTTTCTCAATTCTGAATCTGGCGTTTTCGACCGCGGTCTTTTTGATCACCATCACTCCAAAGAATATGGTATTCTCTTTTATCGAGAGACCACTTATCCTAGTTGCGGCCTACGTAACTATTTCGCTTTTGTTCTTGGCAATACCTGTTTCCCTTCTTGTCGTTGCGGTCAGTTACTTCGAATTGGACAATAGGTTGTACGCTTTATTCTTAAAAGTTCCTAGTGGCTCTGAGACTGCCCTCCCCAACACCACTGAGCTGTTCTCTGTACTTCTCGCCTTTTTGGTGCTCATAAGTCTATCTGGACTAGCTCTAAGCCAAAGTGCACAATCGTATCGAGCTTTTGCGTTAAAGTCAAAATGGTATCGGATCCAAATTGCATTAACGGTAGTGATTTTTCTAGTCATCGGCGGAAAGCTGATTTCGCCGACTTTTATTGACGACGCCAATACGTCTCTATTTCTTAAGAATATTATTAACGTCTACGTCGTCCCAACCGGAATTCCGAAATGGCAGTTGGCGTCTCTCATCAACGGAATTCTAGCATTGTCCTTGACTTGGCTAGTCCAAACCAGAGCATTCCGCGCATCACCTGCACAACGGTGGGCGGCTGAGTTTCGCAACTGGTTTGTGCGACTTATTCGGATCTTCTCGGCGATGCTTTCTTGTTACACAGTCTGTATACTGATCTATAATACCGCTACGATACAGTGGGATTTACTTCCTATCTGTGAAGAATGGACGCCTTGGCAAAAGCCTCAAGGTACGTGCGCCCCTACAGGCGAGGCTTCTACACTTTCTGTAAACTATAGCTGAAGAGCGGACATTGTTTTGACGCATATCGATGGCGGCATTGTCCGCACACCGGACATTCTGCATGCCGGAACGCGCCAACCGGCTCATGGTTCGTCCCGTGGTGGCCTCGGCGGCTCGTTGTCTATGCGTCGCTGCATCTCCTCCGTCGAGATGGTGTCGGGACGATAAATCCGGCACTCGCCCCACTGCATCTCTGTGTATCCATCGCGTTGGATGATCTTGGGTTCCACCTGGAAGACGATCCCGGGGATGAAGTCTGTGAACCTGTCGTGTCTGATCGTCATGGTGGGGGCTCCTGTATCGAGTGATCCCCCATGCTATCGCACAAGGGATGCCTATGGAGCGGCCCATGTGCGGCAATCGAGGGGCAGACCGGACTCTACCAAAGCGATCTGCCGCTCTCAGGCCCGACTGTTTCCACGCGATCGGGCCTCAGGCATGGCCGTGCATTGGGGGAGTACGATCCCGGCCATGCTTTTCAATGTCTTGTCTGGAACGGCCGACTGACGATCAATCCCTCGTCAGGTCCATCTGGCCGAAGTCATCCGCCGTTCTGTCCTCCGGCCAATCCGCCTTGCGGCGGAACACGCCGTCCTCGTCTGGCGCATACCCGTATGCGGCCAATAGCCCGATCAGGGCGCAGCGAACCGCGGGCGTCATGCGGGCCTTGTTGAACCGGACCAAGAGCCGGAACGCATGGTCCAGGGTCAGTTCCTTGCGCCCCGCCAACCGGTTGCGGACGGAGGCCTCGAGTTCGCCGACGGACAGGCCACCGTCGAAGCTCATCAGCTCGGTCAGTGGCGCGCGGCACATGGCGTCAGGTCCCGGCGCCGGGAAGTCGGTCGCCACCACGGGTCAGGCTGGGCCAGTGGTCCTGTGCACGCCCGCCGATGGGACCGTGCCCTTGTACGGCGAAGGGTCCAGTCGCGTCGGTCATCTCGACCGTGCGGAAGTGACCGAGACCACCGGCCTCGACGCCCAACAGGGCTTCGGCACGGGCGCGCGCGGCGGCGGCGTCGGCGCCTGCGGCCACGAAGACGTTGCACCCGTCAGCCCGTAGCTTGTGGGGCGCGTCGCAGTAGATCACGAAGGTCGGCATGGGTCAGGTATCCTCTTTGGTTTCTTGGGTCTCGGGGTCCGACGCATCCTCTCGGCCATCGCCTTGCGGATCGTCGTCGTCAGCCTCTTGCGGTTCGGCAAACTGCTCTTCCTCTCGCTTCATCAGCGCGATCTTGACCTGTCGGCCGGGGTCTCGGCCGGTCTCGAAGGCGCGGTCCTCCGTCACGGTCTCGAGCGTAAGGCGTTCCGTCTCAAGGATTGCCCGGTTCACCTCGCGCCACTCGGCGCCCATCAGGGCGTCGGCGAACTCCTGCGCGGTGAAAGGGCGTTGTGCTCGGTCCATCTTGGAAAGGCGGGTGCAGAGGGCTGCGCCCAGTTCCTTGTCGTTCGTGGACGCGGCGAGTGCCGCCAGGGACGCCAGTTCGGCGGGGCCAGAGGCGGCGATCTGTTCCATCAGGCGGGACCGGCGCTCGGACCCGATGCTGTCGCGCATGAGCATCTGGACGGGACTCTGATAGTGCACCTTGGCCGAAGCCATGAGTGTGCTGATCCGCCCGGCCTCACGCACGATGGTGCGCCGGATGTCCGCGCTCATGTCCTTGACCTTGGCGCGCTCGGTGCCCTCCATCCGTTTCAGGATGGCGGATCGCTCGTGTTCGGAGAATGACGCGAGGGAGGGTTCTGCGTTCTTCAACGCCTTCACCGTCCTCGCGTTCAGGTCGGTGACCCACTTGGACAGCGCGCCACGGTTTTCGCGCGAGCGGGCGAGGGTCGCGCGGACGTCCGTCACGGACAGCCACGTGTTCGCCAGGCTCGGCTTCTTCTTGGTCTTGGTCTTCGGCAACTCGGCCTCCTATCGTCAAACGTCACGTCAGACGATCAGACCCGGTCACCGTGGGCACAGCCCATCTTGGGTCGTCTCAATCCCCGCCAGTCGCGGCCGACCGTCCCCAAACCGCGAATCACTCGCAGCGTTACGACACAACCAAGTAAAGCCTCAAAACCTGTATGGGGACCAACGTTTACACTGTGCAGCTCCTTCGGACCCCTCTGAATGAAGTCATTTTTAGGCGTTGCACGGGATATAAATCCCCAAAAAACAACACCTTCCCCAAATACCCGCATGAATTGTGTGCTTCGCTTGTGACGCCAAAGCGCGAAGGCTACCCTAGGAAAAAAGAGAAACAATTCTGAGGCCGGTAGCAGAAAGGCCCCAATACATGAACAAACCCGAGGGCATCGGCGAAACCGCTTATCGTCTGTTAGAGGCTGGGGCGACCAATGAAGAGACGTTGGCTGAGGTTCTGCGCGTCCATCCTGACGCAAAGACCACAATGAATTCCATCCGCTACTACCGGTCCAAGTTGAAAAACGCGGCAAAGGTGGAGGTCGAGGTCAAATCGGCTCAGCCAGTCATGACGAGAGAAGAGGCCCGTGTCGCTGGACAGGCGCTGCTGCGTGATGCCTTGCGGAATTGGAAGAGCAACGAGCAGGCGCTTCTCGAGGTCAAGGCCAAATATCCCCTGGCAGGCATTGCACTGGAGGACATTCACCTTGCGCGCTTGGAGCTCAGACGATCTGGCGAAATCGTCCCGACAGCACCAGAGGCACGTCGCCATCAGATCGAAGAAAGATGGGCGGCTGATCCAGTGCCGCCAGAGCATGTGCAGAAAAAGTCGTGAAAGCGTTCTTACGCAACAAGTGTCTTAGGCGGGGGCGTTGAAGGGACTTCAATTTCGATCAGTTGAGATCGGCCCCAAGCGGTCGTTCAGACTTCTGCCCACGAAAGACCGCTTTCAATTCTGTTGATTTTGCGGGGCAGCGTCGTGTACTTACCATAATGCAGAATCTGCCCGGTTTTTCCGTTTCTGCGGCCAGTGTTCTTCCGAACACGCCCCCTTTCGGGGCGGGCTTGCGCCCGTTAACTGAAATTGGCCATTCTGCTGGGTCTCGAGGCAGCGAGACCCAGCAGTTCAAAATGAGGCAGAAAGCTCTCTGAAAGCTTGTATGCGGCGGGGGATACTATGCTTTCGATTTAATTCCAACGCGCGAAGGACTACAAAGGCCGATGTCCGGCTCTCAAACTCCACGAGGTTCTGTCGCTCCAGATCCGCCACCGGATCATATTCGATAGATCTCAAGTCGGTCATACTGCGATCCATTCCTACGGTGAACCTAATAGGTATATAGAGATCATCTATCTTTCTGATTGAGACGTGGACTGAATGATCCGTAAACGCGGATCCTTGGTGGCGAATCGATCTATTGCGAAATTTCTTTATCTCGTCTGAGTAAAGCCAATATCGTCCTGGCTCGAGCCACAGCCCACCCTTTGCTAATTCTTCAATCTTATAATCGCCCATTCGGTCAGAAACCCCAGGTCGAAGGACGTCCATCGCCAAGTCGACGCTATCCTCGGGAAACGAAAAATGGATGGAGTCAACGTTCACATAGCACAGCTCCACATCGCTGACCATTCGTGATATCTTTTCCATCATCTCAAGTAATACAATCCTACTTCGAGCAATAATTCGTTGATTAAAGACGAAACATGCGTGCCCACCGGCAATATCAGGCACGTCGAGTAATGTCCCTTTTGCTGTCTCTGAAACAACTAACGACTTCTTTCCTTTCAGCCACCGCGCGTAAATCCGCGCGGGATCGTCGCCGTCCGCAGAAATTCCGAAGCTTTCGCGCAAATATTTTTCAGCAGCCGAAGACGACGAAAAATTTTGCCGCAATCTACCCGGGCGATGTGTGCATGATGACAAGAGAGTTGATAGGAACTTTTCTCTATCTGCAAGTGCCTTGTTTCCGTGGGAAAGAAAGTGCGCTCGCCGAGAAAAACAGCGTTGGGCCTCCCGAGCCAGCGGATGTGAGATGCTCTGATCTGAAATGACCGCATCACTTACGTAAATTTTGTCGAAATGTCTTTGGTAGAACAAAATTTCGAACTCATTGAGGTCAACCAGCAGACTCTCAGTAAGCGCAGCTTTAAGGTGCCTTCCGGCAAAAAAGCTTCGGAATGGGTTGTATTTTTTTACAAATTCGGTCTTGGGGCCTTGAAGGCTACAGCGATACAGGCCGATGGGCAACACATCACACACAGTGACCTCTCGATCATAGACCACCCGGCGCATTTTTGATGGTTGAGGGAATTCATATTGCATGCAGGACGGATACATCGCGTTATAGTCGATAGCTATGACACGTCGGTTTGGACGCTTCTCTTCCAGTATGTACGCATCCTGAATTGGCAAGTGCCATGCAGTATAAAACCGAGTGTCCATATCCGTCTTCCTTCGGACAGAATTGCAAACCGTAACCCACTTTTTATCGCAATAAGTGGCCGGTGAAATCATGTGACGGCCATATTGATTGAAGATAGCTTTCAGTGCCCGGTAGTTTCTCCCAGAATCCTCCATGTACACTTGTTTTGGAAGCCAAGGATGAAGCATTTCCAATGCCTGAGGAGGCCGAATTCCGGGGTTGGACAAGGCAATTAGATCAGCTTCCTTACAAGTCAAAGTTAGGAAGGATTCGCCGTCCAGATCCGAATAGGACTCGATAGGTCTGGGGCCCTGAGCGTCTACCAGCGAAGTACTGTCGGCAGCAATCAACTTTGGCTGGGCCGCGCTCTTTGATTTGTACTTCAAGAGCGGCCTAATAGCGTCACTTGAAGCGATGTCACTTGGAGCATGAAAGCGAAAGACCCTACTCACCGGAACTCGCCTTTTCCTTAGCGGCGATGTTCATCAGCTGCATCCCACAGTCAGCAAGACAGAGCTCATTAGTTGCGACAATCGGTGTGAGTGAACTGTCAGATTCCGTAGTGTGTAATATGAGACGATTCAGGGAGTTGCGAATTCCATAAGGGTAGTAGAACAGAAGCGGATGCAAAAATCTCATCTTCCAATTTCGAATTTTCTTCCCAGAAATTATGATGTCTTTGCTGGTCTCCTCCTCTGTTCCAATACGCATCTGTTCATATCGGGCATTCATCGAATTGAGTTCGGAAACTGTTCGAACCCGAGACTCATTGACGGAGAAGTGCAGCCGCAGAAGTGCCAAAATTTGGCGCATCCTCTTTTTTTCAAGCTGTTGTGCAGCGTTCGCGCCTCCTGCGTCAATTGCGAGAACGTGAAGGGTTTGCTGTACCAGTCCAGTCTTCTCATACGCTATTCGATCTGAGGACGAAGCAGCATGATGGAGCGTTCGTTGAATTGAATTTCGGCAGGAGTTATCTGACAACAACTTCTCGCCAGCCATGAATTGGTAGAGCAATGCGCGAATGCCGTGAGGAAACGTCGCCGTGATAGCACTTGAGAATGAAAGAGCTTCCTGCCGTGCGAAGCGCGCAACAGCATAACGACGCCCCAAAGAGAGAATAGCTTTGAGAAAAGCTGTCTCTATTTCAGCGGACGTCTGTGCTTGACTTAGAGAGGCTTCTGCGCGGTGCCTCGTCCAACGCCACTGCTCGGGCGTCACTCCACGCGAGTAAATTACGCGGGACGAAACGGACTTTCCCGAGAACAATGCGATATCACCCAATTGGTCGAGCTCGACGTCCAACCTTTCTTGCTCGGCCTCGCGCTCATTTTCACTGTTGATAGCATCAATATCGATATACCCATCCAGATCACTCACCCAGATCCCCATGTCTGTGTCATAACTCATTCGCTCTACCGATCTCGCTTTTGGTTAGGTAATGGCGTTTTGTTGATGATGGATTGGCTGAAACGATGCAACGAATTCCTTTTTCAATGAATGCTGCCTTGCGACTCTGCACCGCAACACCGCTGCCAGGTTGGGGCAAGCGGACGTTCGGGCAGAACGCAGCGAATGCGGGCTTACCGCCTATCGTGTTCCACGGTCATCTTGCGATGTTGTCCCGGTCTATCCAACTCGGCAAGCCTATCCGCCAATCGGGCCCCGATCGGGCCTCGGAACCGGAAAAGAAAAGGCGCCGGGCAGGATTTCTGCTCAACGCCTTGTTCGGTATCGTAATTTTGGCTCCGGCGGTAGGGATCGAACCTACGACCAATTGATTAACAGTTATGGAAATATGGTTTCATAGGCTTTCACGCGGTTTCACGTTCTTTCAATAACATATTGTTTTTGTTTTCATAATTGCTATTTTTTCCGGACTGCCTATCTTGTGGTTTCAATGATCGGTGGCGACTCGGTGGCGATTCTGTGCCTAGATCACCACTCAGAGCTCGGAGTCAGACATGCCCGTCATAAAGATCGCCCGCCGCACCATCGCGGCAATCGTGCCCGAAGATAAACCAGTCACCTATTTCGATCACGCATTGAAGGGCTTTGGGCTTCTTGTACGTCCTTCCGGCTCGCGCTCATGGATTCTCGAATACCGTCCAGGTGCTGGAGGACGGGGTACAGCCAAGAAGCGCGTGGTGCTGGGCAATCCCGAGATCGTCACTCCGGAACTTGCCCGCGATATGGCGAAAGACCTACTCGCCAGGGTCCGCCTCGGTGCCGACCCAGCGGCCGATCGAGCAGAAGCTCGAGCGGCTGACACGATTTCCGAAATCGCACTCGAATGGCTTTCCCGGCATGTTGAACCCAAACGCAAAGCGGCCACCGCAAAGCTCTATCGTGCTGTTCTCGATACGCACATCTTGCCCGCCATCGGCTCCCGGAAGGCCGTGACGTTGACCCGGAGCGACGTTGCCAAATTGCATGGGGCGGTTGCTCGGAAGGAGACGAGCGCCAAGAAGGCTGGGTCCAAGCGCTCGGCCGCGCAGAAGACTCGCGGCGGCCCGATCATTGCAAACCGGGCACTAGCTGTGCTCAAAGCCATATATTCGTGGGCGATTGATCTGGGTTTGCTCCCGGCGGGCTCAACCAATCCGGCTTCGGGTGTTGAGGCTTTCAAGGAAAAGGGGCGGGAGCGATTTCTTTCCTCGGAAGAAATGCAGTGCCTCGGTGCGGCCCTCACTTTGGCTGAGACCGAGGGTCTTCCGTGGCAGACAAAGGATGCAGCTCAGGGAGCCAAACATCTGCCTTCAGTAGAATACCGTCGGACTCGCTATGATGTTCATTCGGTTACGGCAATTCGACTTCTTTTGCTGACCGGCGCACGAGTGCGCGAAATTCTCGATCTGGAATGGAGTCATGTTGATTTTCAAAGAGGTATGCTCCGGCTGCCTGACTCAAAGTCAGGGGCAAAAGTAATTGTTCTTGGTGGAACTGCACTTGCGTTGCTGGATGGGCTGCCCCGATTGGGGCGGTATGTGATCGCCAGCACCTCAGTAGGGACCAAGAATGAAAAACCTCGCGCTGACGTTAATCGCCTTTGGCGTGCGCTTTGCCGCGAAGCCAGAATCGAGGGAACGCGGTTGCACGATCTGCGCCATTCTAACGCTGCTGTAGGCGCTGGGGCTGGGTTATCACTTCACCAGATAGGCGCGCTCCTCGGGCACTCTCAGGTTGCAACAACGAAGAGATATGCGCATCTCGCCGCTGATCCTCAAAGGCGAGCGGCTGACTTGATCGGTGCCGAAGTCGCGGAAGCACTTGGGCTACAATTTGACGTAGTTCACACGGATCGGGATACACCAGACAAAGGTGTCCGAGTCGTATGATGGATGAACTTCGACCTCTGGAAGTGCGCCAATTGGACGCGCTGAAAGATTGGATTGTCACTGCGCCTTGGACGATCCGCGAGGCTGCTTGTATTCTAGCTGGGGTCTTGCCTCCGGAGCGCATGGGCGACGAGCGCGCTTTTGGAGGTTGGTTGCCGGGGAACAAGCCTTGGGAGGTGGGTCGTGAATTTTGGTTGCAGTCTCTTAGGGACGATATTCGCCATATCGAGACCGTGCTTCGTGACGACAAGCAAGTATTGAACAATACGCCGGAAGACTTTCTATTGCTTGCTTCTCGTTTGGGTATTCTACCGCCTTGGGCCGAATGTGTTCTCGACAGCAAAACACATTCGGCAATCTTGTCATTGAAGGTCCGATCTGCGCTGCGAGAGGTCCTTGGTAAAACTATTGAACCGAACCTTGCGGCAAACCGTTCTTTCGGTGCCCGTGCCAGAAACTGGGATGAGGCCGTCTTTAGGGCGACGGAACTTCGCGATCAGGGAATGAAGCCAGATCAAATCGCTAACACTCTGTCAACCGAGGGGTTTTGTTGGGACCGCAAGGAGCTGAAGCAATTCGGCGCTCCCGCAATTCGCAAGTGGTTCCGTGAGATGAAGGGCGATCCCAGCAACGGGATTCCACCTAAGACTGCACTTGAATATACGGAAGCCTTTCGGAAATGGCGCGATGGATAAACCGTTACTGCGTGTAAACCGTTAACGGTTGAACGCTTTTCTTTAGCTGCTGTGCTTTTCTCTCCTGCGTGATCTAACACAGGAGCACCATATGCAAACCGAACATCTACCTGTTTACATCGACACCGAGACCGCTGCGCGGATACTTGGTCTTTCGAAGAGTTTCCTTGAAAAGGCGCGTTTCTATCGTAACCCCGATGCGCCGCCCCACGTCGTCTTCGGGCGGAGCGCCATTCGCTACAATACGACCGCCCTGCTGAACTGGGCAGCCGCTCGTGAGGTGTCAAATGCCCGCCAGGTCGGCTCAGACAACCTGGGCTTGTCTGAGCGGCAGGTAAAGAGCGGGAGCAGACAATGACTTTGACCGAAAAACTCAACCCGGTATGGAAAAAATGGCGGCGCACGCGCCGGGCCGAAATGCTTCGTTCTGGGATGTCGGAAACGTCGGCCAATAGCCTGTCATTAGCTGAGGCCACCGGTCGGCAGCGCATAGCTCGCCACTCCGGCGTGAAGGCAGCCAAGGATGCAAAACTGGCCTTGATCCCGACTTCCACGGAAGAAGAGAAGATTGTGCTATTGGTTGATTCGGGCAAAATCTACGCAAGCGACCGGGAGGAAGCTTATGAGGCATTACAGCCATTTGCCATAACAATGCCAATCACTTAATTTAGCATCACGGCCTGTTTGGCCGACAATTCTCACTAAGAGCTTCTCTGGTCAGCGTTCTCCAAGGCGCAAACTTCAAAAGGGGTTTAACTGCGGTCCTGTATTGCCTGTTTCAATACGTCGGCAATATTCAGCGAGCGGTGCGGGTTGAGCGTAATCGCACCTAAAATAGCCGGGCAGGCGAGTACGGCCAGACAGTTGTGGGAATGTCCATCCTTTCCAATCGCCGGTGTCGCCTTCGTCTTTTTTCAAAAGGACGAACGAGTAGACAGCACCCAGTTTTCAGACTGGAGAAATAGAAGTGCCCCTGTCGGGCAAACGACAGGGGCACAAAGACAAAGGAACTGAAAATTGAAAAATAAAGATAGCTTCCCGGGGGGAGCCGCGCAAGCGCGCGTTAGCCCGCTTGATTTGCCCATCAGCTTCACTCGCTTTCCCAACTTGGGTTCGAAGACGAAGAAAGAAGTGAGTGTATCGCTCCGGGTACTTGCCCCGCTTATCGAGGCCAAGACAGCCGAGAGCAAAGACAAGCTTCGGCTCTTCTCTGGTTTGACTTTTGGCTGTCAGATGACCCAGAAGGGCAGCCTGCGCAGCACGGACAATGCTCTTTCGGTCTTCGCAGTGTTCGGTGACTATGACGCTGGGCTTGTTTCCCCCGAAGACGCTGTGCAGCGGCTTCAGGCAGTGGGTCTTGCCGCGCTGGTTTACACCACGCCAAGCAACATGCAAGGCGGCAAGGGCCACCGTTGGCGTGTCGTCTTGCCTCTCGGCCATGCTCGATGGACGGACGAGTACTACACCCTCGTCGCTCGCGTGAATGGCGCACTGGGCGGTATACTCGCAGACGAGTCCTTCAAGCTCTCGCAAAGTTTCTACATGGGGGGCGTCGTGGGCAACAAGGCGCGCACCATTCTCGTCGACGGCAGGTTTCTTGACGAGGCGGTCGAGCTCGACGCCACTTCGGTTGGCGCTTCCTGTCCGCCTAGCGCGATCATGAACGTTGCACCGCACGAAGCTGTGGATCAATCGGGTCTCCCGAGAGCCATTGCCAAAGCATGCAATATGATCGTCTGGGCGAAGAAGAAAATCGAGGAAGCGGCGCAGAACAATCAGTCGCGCACTCACGCAATCTACGCTCAGGCGTTTCACCTTGGCGGCTATGTGGCCTGCAACACTATCAGTGAGGAGGACGCTCGCGCGGCCTTGATCGAAGCGGCCGAAGAGGTCGGTTACCTTGCTGATTACTCCACCAGTGAACTTGACCGCCATATTTCGAAAGGTTTGAACGCCGGGATAGCTCGTCCGGTTCCCTGGAGCGACCCGGCGGACACTCTTGATCTTGAGGATACCAAAGTTTGCGATGTGACAGATTTGGAAGAAGTCCCTATTGCTACGCTATTGGGCAAGGGCGGAACCGGCCTCTCAGCCGAACGTAAGGCCGCTGACAGCCAAGCTATTTTCGGGGACGTTTGGAACGGTGCGCGGCACGCGGACCGCGTTCGTGGCCAAAACCTTTACGTGTCGGCTTCTGGTCAATGGCTGACTTGGACAGGAGAAAGGTGGGCTGCAATGACGGCGGAAGACGTCGTAGCGGGCCTCAAGGAAACGTCGGCGGCCATTTTTTCCAAATTGAGTGAGGAGTTCCGTAAGGACCCTTCGTCCGAGAAACAGGCTGCCGTAAGCAAGGCGGCGAAGTTGCATGGCAACGCGCAGGCGCTGGCAAGAATGGAAATGATGGCCCGGTCGGAGCCCGGGATGTCCGTCGCTTCCGCTGCCGAGTTTGACCGAAACCATTGGGAGTTGGCATGTCGCAACGGTATTGTGGACTTGAGGTCCGGCAAATTGCGCGCGGCCCGGCCCGAAGATCGCGTGTCGAAGTTAGCGGGATGCAATTTCGATCCTGACGCCGAATGCCCAATGTTTGATAGATTCCTTGAACGTGTATTGCCCGATCCCAAACTGCGCGCGTTCTTTCACCGCGTAGTAGGCTACACGTTAACGGGATCGATCGACGAAGAGGTATTCTTCCTTGCGTTTGGGAAAGGCCAGAACGGCAAGTCCATCTTCGCCAACATCCTTTCGGCAGTAATGGGTGAATACTCGGGCACTTTCGGCGCGTCGCTCGTCACACTGCGTAAACACGACAATGAGTCCGACCGGCAAGTCTCACAGCTTCCCGGCGTTCGGCTTGCTCTCGTGAACGAGACAGCCCAAGGCGAGGTCTGGAACAACGCGCGCATGAAAGAACTGGCCTCGCGGGAACGGATTTCCGCACGGCTTCTGCACAAGGAAATATTTCACTTTTTGCCGACCCACAAACTTTGGATCAGAACGAACCACCTGCCGGGCTCACTCGACAGTGGCGATGGTTTCTGGCGACGCTGCATTCCGATCCCTTTCACAGTAAAAATTCCGGACGACGAAAAGATTCCTGACCTTGATAGGAAAATCATCTCTGCCGAGTTGACAGGTGTGATGGCTTGGGCGGTCAGGGGTGCGTCCGAGTGGTCGAAACAGGGATTGGCTGTGCCTAGGTCTGTGAAGGCTATCATTTCAGAATACCGCGAAGACACAGACATCCTTGGCATGTGGATGGACGAGCGGACGGTTCCTAATCCTGACGGAAGAGTGGCGATCGGTGAAGCGTTTGTTGACTATGCTGAATACTGTAAGGCTAGCGGGCTCTCAGCTGGATCAAAACCTACATTCTCACGCGCTATGACTGACAAAGGCATCGAACGTGCGCCGGGGAAGACCCCCAGACGGTTCGTCGGCTTCGATCTGCGGGCCTGCTACTCATCGGGGGTAGTTGACGAGAATACTGAAGACGCCGACTTTGATCCGG
This sequence comes from Pseudoprimorskyibacter sp., assembly GCA_034670065.1. Taxonomy (GTDB): domain Bacteria; phylum Pseudomonadota; class Alphaproteobacteria; order Rhodobacterales; family Rhodobacteraceae; genus Mesobacterium_A. Next base: position 16,568 of record JAXMOG010000001.1, read on the forward strand.
AATCTATCGCACTGATCTGACTGTGAGTACACCGCTTGTTGAGGGGCGTCGCGATTTGCCAAGTGAGTTCCCAATATTCCTTGGCAGGGGGGCGGTAAGGGCGCTTAAAGCGTCTTTCCCCAATCTTTCCTAAAAAGTCTTCTTAGGAAAAGAATGGAGAATCTTCGTTTTTGCGCCCTTGCCGCCCTCACCACCGTTTTTGCGGAACAATCTCGAAAACAAACAGTTGGACGCTCGGGTCCTTCCCCGCCCTTTCACGTCTCCGAGGGGTGCGCTGAGCCCCGGTGACACACAATTTTTCAAATTTTTCCGGATGTTTACATTTTTTTGGCCGACGGTGTGTTGTTCCAGCTTCACACCCTCCGTCTTCTACTTGATTGCCGCGCGATGTCTGGAAAATGTGCTGTAGCCGGTGCAACGTTCGGTACAGGCTGCTAGTAATTACCAAAATGGCCAGTTCAGGGAGGGATGCCAGGAATGAACGCTGTTGAGATCGAAGAAGCAATATCAGGACTGGCGGAGCAGCCCTTTCGTCACGATGAGTTCCCTTTTGCCTTCTTGGAAGCTTTCGGCAACAAAGCCACGACGATCAAACGACTACAGAGCGGATCGTCCAACAAGTCCGACCTGGGCGGCGTGCTTCAGACCAACAACATCCATCTGAAAGTGTGCGGAGCAGGGGAGGTCACAACGACCCTCGCGCAGCTCAAGGCCAGTCCCGCCACCACCAAGGCCAAGGCTAAATTCGTGCTGGCCACGGATGGCACCGATCTTGAGGCCGAAGACCTGACCACGGGTGAGACGATCGCTTGTGCCTATACCGACTTTCCCGATCACTTTGGCTTCTTTCTGCCCTTGGCAGGGATCAGCACCGTCAAGCAAATCCGTGAGAGCGCGTTTGACATCAAAGCGACTGGCCGTCTCAACCGGCTCTATGTCGAGCTGTTAAAGGACAACCCTGAATGGGGCACGGCTGCGCGCCGCCATGACATGAACCACTTCATGGCACGACTGATCTTCTGCTTCTTTGCCGAAGACACCGACATCTTCACCGAACCCGACCAGTTCACTGGCACGATCGAGCGGATGAGCGAGAGGAACAGCTCGAACACCCATGAGGTGATCAGTGAGCTGTTTCGCGCCATGAACACCAAGGCCGACGATCGCACGGCGGCAGGCATTGCCCGTTGGGCGAACGTCTTTCCATACGTGAACGGCGGACTGTTTTCGGGCGGCACGGACGTGCCCCGCTTCAGCAAGATTGCGCGGTCTTATCTGATCCATATCGGCAGTCTGGACTGGACGAAGATCAATCCCGACATCTTCGGCTCGATGATCCAGGCCGTTGCCGATGATGAAGAGCGCGGCGCGCTTGGCATGCACTACACATCCGTGCCGAACATCCTGAAGGTGCTCAATCCGCTCTTCCTCGACGATCTGCGAGAGAAGCTGGAAGAAGCAGGGGACAATCCGCGCAAACTTTTGAACCTGCGTAACCGCATCGCCAAGATCAGGGTATTCGACCCAGCCTGCGGATCGGGCAACTTCCTTGTCATCGCCTACAAGGAAATGCGCAGCATAGAAGCCGAGATCAACGCACGGCGCGACGAGGCCGACCGGCGCACGGAAATCCCGCTGACCAATTATCGCGGGATCGAGCTGCGCGACTTTCCCGCCGAGATCGCTCGGCTAGCGCTAATCATCGCTGAGTATCAGTGCGACGTGACCTATCGCGGACAAAAGGAAGCTTTGGCGGAATTCCTGCCTCTTGATGCCCAGAACTGGATCACTTGCGGCAACGCATTGCGGCTCGACTGGCTGAGCATCTGCCCGCCTACGGGAACGGGTGTGAAGCTTCATGCAGAAGACCTTTTTCATTCTCCGCTTGATCAGGCACAAATAGATTTCGAGAACGAAGGCGGAGAGACCTACATCTGTGGCAATCCTCCTTACAAAGGCAGAAATAAAAAAGAAACTGATGAGAAAAGCGATACCCAACATGTCTTTTCACCGTATCCGGGTTCGTTTGCTGCCCTGGACTACGTTGCCAATTGGTTTGTGAAGGCATGCCATTTCTGTAATGCAACGGACGGATCAGCAGCATTTGTGGCCACAAATTCGATATGCCAAGGAGAACAGGTAGCGCTTCTATGGCCCGTGGTTTTCAAGGAAGGTATGCGAATTTCTTTTGCACACACTTCATTCAAGTGGTCAAACTTAGCGAGCGACAAGGCCGGTGTGACGGTAGTGATAGTTGGAATAACAAAAAACTCTGGCGACGCGCATCTGTATATCGATTCCGAAGTATGGAAAGTGAGAGAGATTGGCCCTTACCTTGTTCCAAACTCCTCGGTTTTTGTCCAGCAAAGAACAAAACCAATTTCTGCTGTGGCGGAGATGTTTCTTGGCAATATGGCCAAGGATGGAGGCAATCTAATCATGTCAGCGCAGGAAGGCCGTGACCTAGTCGAAAGACACGGTGCAAACCCAGTTCTTGTGAGAAAATTTTTTGGCTCTGAAGAGCTAATAAATGCGAAACCGCGCGCTTGCCTTTGGATCGATGAAGAAAATAAAAATGAGGCATTGAAAAATAAGGCGATCTTATCAAGGATTGATAAAGTAAGGAAATTTAGAGGAGATAGCAAAGCGGCGTCCACGCGGGCGCATGCCAAAACTCCATATCGATTTGTGCAGTTGTCCGCAAAAGATGGCGAGTTTGCAATTATCGTACCAAGAGTTTCTTCGGAAAATCGCCCATATCTTCCAGTGGATTATTATAGGTCAGGTCCAATAATTGGGGATAAGTGTTACGCGGTTTACGATGCAGAACTGTGGAATTTATCCTTAATTGCCTCAAAGATGCATATTGTTTGGATTGGGACAGTTTGTTCGCGCTTGGAAATGAGATTTTCGTATGGGAACAAGTTGGGCTGGAATACTTTTCCGGTCCCCAAACTTACCGAAAAAAATAAGGAGGACCTGACCCGCTGCGCCGAAGATATCCTTCTGGCGCGCGAGGCGCATTTCCCCGCGACCATCGCCGATCTCTATGACCCCGAGAAGATGCCCGCCGACCTATGCGCCGCCCATGAACGTAACGATGAGACGCTTGAACGCATCTACATCGGTCGCCGCTTCCGCAACGACACTGAACGGCTGGAAAAACTCTTTGAGCTCTACACCAAGATGACCAAGAAGGGCGTGGCATGACGGATCGAGTTCTCTTCAATATGTACTCGGGTCATCGAGCGCAACTCATCGAGAAGCATGAGTTCTATGTCGATCAAGCACAAAAACGCCTTTTGGATCAGTTCACAGACGAAGCGATTTCTGAGGAAGCTGACCAGGAAGAACAGCGGTCTTATGAAAAACGTGGCCAATATTTCGATCCCGATCGTGATGATCCGGCGGATTCGATGGAAGAGGCGTTCCATGATGGGGTTTGGCGCTATCAGTTAATGACCGAGCTGCGTGACAATGTTCGATTAAGCATCATTGCGGGTTTCTTCCATGAGTGGGAAAAAAACCTTCGGCAATGGCTCGTTGATGAAGTTCGAAAATGGCACTCTGGTGAGGAAGCCCGCAGCTCGATCTGGAAGAAAAGCGTGCGCGATCTTTTTGAACTGCTTGAAAGCTTTGGCTGGTCACTGAAAACCGTACCATACTTTGCTAAATTGGATGCGTGCCGTATAGTGGTAAATGTTTACAAACACGGCGATGGCCCTTCCTTGAGAGAGCTTGCGAGTACCTATCCTCAATTTCTGGAACACCCTCTTGAAGCGATGCGGGGGCAGGTTGGCGATAAGTGGTTTGCGCCAAGCTATGAACATTTGAAGATTTCAGACCAAGACCTTGAGGGGTTCTCTGATGCTATTCAGAATTTTTGGAAAGACATCCCCGAAAACGTCTTCAACAGCCAGTTCGCAAGCCCGCCAGTTTGGTTGAGCAAGGCTTTCGAAAAAGATAAAAAAAAGAGAGAGCAATTGAAATGAAATCCGTTCCTTCGGTTTCCGTTACCTACGCCCAGAACGGTGGCTCGACCAAATCGAACGAGCTTGGCATGCGGGCGATGCAGGAGCGCGCCTTTGAAAAGCGGGGCGAGCAGTATCTTCTGATCAAGTCGCCGCCTGCTTCGGGCAAGAGCCGCGCGCTGATGTTCATCGCGCTCGACAAGTTGGCGAACCAAGGGATCAAACAGGCGATCGTAGTGGTGCCGGAAAAGTCGATCGGGGCGAGTTTCAACGACGAACCGCTCAGCAAGTTCGGCTTTTGGGCTGATTGGCAGGTCGCGCCAAAATGGAACCTGTGCAACTCGCCAGGAACGGACGGCGGCAAGGTCAAATCGGTCGCAGCCTTCCTTGAGAGTGGCGATCAGGTGCTTGTTTGCACCCATGCCACTTTCCGCTTTGCGGTGGAGAAGCTTGGGGTGGAGGCGTTCGACGATCGGCTGATTGCCGTGGACGAATTTCACCACGTTTCCGCGAGTGAAGACAGCATCCTTGGTAAGCAGCTCAATGACTTCATTGCGCGCGATCGCGTGCATGTCGTGGCCATGACTGGCAGCTATTTTCGCGGTGACGCCGTGCCGATCCTGTTGCCCGAGAACGAGGCCAAGTTCGACACCATCACCTACACCTACTACGAGCAGTTGAACGGCTACAAATACCTGAAAACGCTCGATATCGGTTATTTCTTCTACTCAGGTTCCTATGCCGAGGACATCCTGAAGGTGCTTGACCCGAACGAGAAGACGATCCTGCACATCCCGAACGTGAATTCGCGGGAAAGCACGAAGGACAAGCATCGGGAAGTCGAGCACATCATCGACGCCCTAGGCGACTGGCAAGGATCAGACCCCAAGACTGGCTTTCAGCTTGTGAAGACACCCGAGGGGCGGATTTTGAAGATTGCCGATCTGGTGGATGATGAGGCGGTGAAGCGCGACAAGGTATCGAGCGCGTTGAAAGACCCCGCCGAGAAGAACAACCGCGATCATGTGGACATCATCATCGCCTTGGGCATGGCCAAAGAAGGCTTTGACTGGATTTGGTGCGAGCATGCGCTGACAGTCGGTTATCGCGCCAGCCTAACCGAGATCGTGCAGATCATTGGCCGAGCGACTCGTGACGCGGAAGGTAAATCCCGCGCCCGTTTCACCAACCTGATCGCCGAGCCAGATGCAGCCGAAGCAGCCGTCACTGAGGCGGTAAACGATACGCTGAAGGCGATCGCCGCTAGCTTGCTCATGGAGCAAGTGCTTGCCCCGCGTTTTAACTTCACACCCAAGAGCTCCAAGAGCGGCCCGGTTGACGGCTTTGACTATGGTGAAAGCGGCTATGACCCTGCGAAGACGAATGTCGGTTTCAATGAGGCAAGCGGTCAATTCCAGATCGAGATCAAGGGGCTGACAGAGCCGAAAAGCAAAGAGGCCACACGCATTTGCCAAGAAGACTTGAACGAGGTGATAACCGCCTTTGTTCAGGACAAGACGACGATCGAGCGCGGGCTGTTTGACGAAGAGCTGGTGCCTGAAGAGCTAACCCAAGTGCGCATGGGCAAGATCGTCGGAGCTAAGTTCCCCGATCTGGATGCTGAGGATCAGGAGGCCGTGCGCCAGCATGCGATAGCAGCCTTGAACCTGACCCAGAAGGCAAAGGAGATTGCCTTGTCATCGTCAGATGACCCTCAGACGAGCGGCAACACCGCGCTGATCGACGGTGTGCGCAAGTTTGCAATGGATGTGCGCGAGCTCGACATCGATCTGATTGACCGGATCAACCCTTTTGGTGAAGCCTATGCCATCCTGGCAAAGACCATGAGTGAGGAAAGCCTGAAGCAAGTCGCGGCGGTGATTTCGGCGAAGAAGGTGCAGCTCTCCCCTGAAGAGGCGCGAGACCTGGCGCGCCGCGCTGCAAAGTTCAAGCAAGAGCGTGGACGCTTGCCAGACATTACTTCCCCGGATGCCTGGGAAAAGAAGATGGCTGAGGGCGTGGCTTACCTTGTGCGCATGAAGCAGGAGGCCGCCAGTGGCTAAGAAATTTACTCAGGAAGATGATGCTCTCCTGGCTGAGCTTGGCGTCGAGGTCGAGACCAAGAAAGCCGTCACGCGCACACCCCGCGAAGAGCGCATCATTGCAGGTTTTGAAGAGATACAGCGCTTCACCCAGGAACACGGTTCCGCGCCTAAGCACGGCGAAAATCGGGACATCTTTGAACGCCTTTACGCCGTTCGGCTGGATCGCATTTGTGAGCTGCAAGAATGTCGTGGGCTTGTCGCGCCTTTAGATCGTCAAGGGCTTTTGACCGGCGCGCCTCAAGCCCCATTAGTCGATGCGGAAGAGCTAGATGATGATGCGCTTCTGGCTGAGCTTGGGATCGAGGTCGAATCCCCCCCGATCACGGAGCTGAAGCACGTCCGATCGACCGCTGAAAAGAAGGCTGCCGAAAAAATTGCGGGCCGTGACAAATGCGAAGCCTTTGACGCCTTCAAACCGCTCTTTGAGCAGGTGCAGAAGGAGCTGGATAGCGGGCTGCGTGACACGCGACCTTTCGAGATGAAGGCTGAGATCGAGAAGGGGCGATTTTTTATCGTCGGAGGTCAGAAAGCCTACGTCGCGGATAAGGGCGAGATGACAATCACTGACCAGGGGCGCACAGATGCCCGTTTGCGCGTGATCTTCGACAACGGGACTGAGAGCAACATGTTGATGCGATCGCTTCAGCGTGCCTTGAACAAGGACGAGGCAGGGCGACGGATCACCGAACCTACCGCCGGTCCTTTGTTCTCTGATCAGACGATCGACGGGGATGAGGCAAGCGGAACGATCTATGTGCTGCGGAGCAAGTCCGAACATTCGCTCGTCGCCGAAAATCGTGAGCTGGTACACAAAATCGGCGTAACCAACATGAGCGTCGAGAAACGCATCGCAGCAGCACAGCTTCAGCCAACCTTCTTAATGGCCAGCGTCGAGATCGTGGCGACCTACGAGCTCTACAACATCAACCGGACCAAGCTCGAGAACCTGATCCATCGTATTTTCGAGCCCGCCCGGCTTGATATCGAGATTATGGATCGGTTTGGAAGGCCCGTCGTCCCGCGCGAGTGGTTTCTCGTGCCCTTGTTCGCGATCAAGGAAGCCGTCGAGCGGATCAAGGACGGGACGATTTCCGGCTATTTCTATGACCCGCAATCCGCACGCATTAAGAAAAGGGTATAATTCCAAATGAAAATTTCAATGATCCTAGACAAAGTTGACGAGAACCAGCTTTTCGTACCTGCCTTTCAGCGGGAGTATGTATGGAAACGTGAGGACGCCAAGCTTCTTATAGATTCGTTGATTAAGGAATATCCGACTGGGACAATGTTGACTTGGGAAACCAATAACCCGCCCGAGTTAAAAGGTGGCCATGTCTATGATGAACGGCAGGGGGCAGTACGCATACTTCTCGACGGTCAACAGCGTGTTACAACCTTATATATGCTCGTCAAGGGAGAGCTTCCTCCCTATTATACTCTCGAAGAAATATCTAATGATACAAGAGGCTTGTTCGTTAACGTAGAAACACTAGAGCTTGAATACTACTCCAAGATTCGTATGGAAAATGAGCCGCGTTGGGTCGACATAACCGACATATTCAAGCGAAAATCAAGACCTAGAGATTTGGTTAAAGAAATTGAAGCCATGGGTAGTGAAGTCTCGGGGGATAAAGAAGACCTAATCCATGACAACTTCGCCCTGATTCTATCTGTGCTGGAAAGAGAGTTCCCGGAGCAAACGGTGCCGGTCAAGGCAACAATTCGTGAAGCGATCGATATCTTTTACAAAGTCAATGCGGGAGGGGTGGCGCTAACAGACGCTGAATTGGCGCTTGCGCAAATTTCCGGCTACTGGCCCCAGGCACGTGAGAGGTTCAAGGCAAAGCTAGATAAACTCAAGCAGGACGGCTTTGCATTCAAACTCGACTTTGTGGTCTACGTATTGCTCGGTGTTCTTCACCATAGCGGCTCGGACATGCGAAAGCTGCACTCCGACGACAATGAAGACGCACTTCGTGCTGCGTGGGAGAAGCTCGACGGTAAGGTACTAGATTATGTAGCTAACTTGTTGCGATCGCATGCATATGTAGACCACACCCAAGAAATCAACTCGATCTATGCACTCGTTCCGATTATTGTCCATTGCTACGATCGAAACTGCGACCTCCCACAGACAGAGGTGCTGAAGATCGTTAAATGGTTCTACTATTCACAAGTTCGCCGTCGCTACGTCAGCCAATTACCGCAGAAACTCGACTATGATCTGAAGATTGTAGCTGAAAATTCTTCGCCCTTCGATCGGTTGCTTGATGTCATCCGCGAAGAAAGAGGTGGCAATATTGCTATTGCGGCCGAAGAGTTTGAAGGTCGCGCGATACAGCACCCACTCTTTGCTTTGATGCGTTGGCATCTCAAGAGCCGTGGTGCGAAGTGCCTCACAACAGGCGTGAAAATTCAAAAACCGATGGGCGATAAGTATCAGCTCGAAAATGATCATATCTTCCCGTATTCGCGCCTGAAAGCTGCGGGGTACGGTATGGATAACCGGATCAAGTATTCCCTCGCCCAAGAGTTAACGAACCGTGCGATCCTGACCCAAGTCGCAAATAGAACAAAGGGCGCAATCCTTGCGAACGACTACCTTGAGGATGTGGAAAGTCGATTTCCGAATGCGCTCAAGCTGCAACTTATTCCGGAAGATCATGAGCTCTGGGAAATTGATAATTATGAGCTCTTTTTGAAGACGCGTCGCAAAATGCTGGCAGGTAGCCTTAATGCTTGGCTAGAGGGTATCATTGAAACGAGTTCTATGGAAGGAAAAGTCACTCTCGAAGACATGATCGCGGAAGGAGAGAATGAGGACCTAGAGTTCAAGGAAACCTTTCGCTGGGATGTTCGACAGGAGACGGTGAACAAAGACCTTGAGAATGTGATACTCAAGACCATCGCGGCGTTCTCCAATGCGCAGGGTGGTCGACTTTTGATAGGCGTTGCGGACGACGGTGATATCGTTGGTCTGGAAAGGGACTACAAGTCTCTCGGCGGAGGAGGAAAGGACAAGTTCGAGCTTCACTTGACCCACCTTGTTCAAAAGTCGTTTGGTCGGTCTTTTGCTGCTACGAAGGTTGCGGTGACATTCGAGGAGGTCTCAGGCGTCGAATTTTGCAGCGTAGAAATCAAGGCTGCCAACAAACCAACTTTCCTTAAAGTTTCTATGAAAGGCGGGGCACCCCAAGAGCGGTTCTACGTGAGAAGCGGGAACTCATCCCCTGAGTTGTCATTGAGTGAGGCCCAATCTTACATCGAAGAGCGTTTTGTTTGAGCTACTAATGCTGTTCTGCGCGATACCGCCGTAGTGCCGCAAGTGATATCGGCGTGGCGACTCCGTGGCGATTCAGCACCAATTATTCCAAATTCTTAAAACCAAAAAACCCTCTAAGTCATTGACCTAGAGGGCTTATCTTTGGCTCCGGCGGTAGGGATCGAACCTACGACCAATTGATTAACAGTCAACTGCTCTACCGCTGAGCTACGCCGGAACACGAGGGGGCATATAGCAACAGGTATTGGAGCCGTCCAGAGGGATTTGTTCGAAAACTTCAAAAATATGACAGTCGGCTTCAGATCAGTTGGAATTTCCCGGTTGGGGAAAGCGCGTCTGTTGGGGCTACGCGGGATTTCCCAAGTAAATCAAGCAAGTGCGCCAGAACATTTCGTGCTGCGGCCCCCATCAGGGCTGGTGGGGTTTCTGTGTAAATACGCGCGGCCAGTGTGGTGGCATCGGCAGGGCCATCGGCTAGGGCGGTCAGGATGGCCGTCTCTCTGGATTGGCGATGCGCCACGAGCCATGTCAGCCGCGCCTGTGGCTCTACAATGGGGGCGCCATGTCCGGGATGGAACACCGACCAAGGTTTGTTTTGCAATCGGGCACAAGACGCCATGAAATCTGTCAGGTCGCCATCAGGGGGGGAAACGAGGGTGCTGGACCATCCCATGACCAGATCACCGCAGAACAGCGTGTCGCCCCAGCCCAGGGCGATGTGGTTGCCGAAATGGCCCGGCGTGTGGTGCACATCCAACTGCCATCCAGTGCCTGAGATCACATCGCCATCCGCAACAGTTTCATGCGGGGCAAAAGCCGCGTCAACGCCTTCTCCGCCGCCCAGCGAGGCTGTGGCCGCCAGCTGTTGCATGATGGGGCTGCGACCGGCCATGGCATCCCCAAAGGCAATCACAGGTGCCCCAGTGGCCTGTGACAGGGGGGCGGCGAGGGGAGAGTGATCCAGATGGGCATGTGTCACGATGATATGGCTGATGCTTTGCTGCGGTGTCAGAGCATCTAGAATGGCGTTCATATGCACCGGGTCATTTGGTCCGGGATCGATCACGGCAAGCGCGCTGTCGCCCAGCAGGTATGTGTTGGTACCACGGAAGGTCATTGGCGAGGGGTTTGGCGCCACAATGCGCCGTAGACCGGGGGCCAACGCCTCAGGCGCGCCGATAACTGGCTGAAAGGATGGATCAGGGTCTTGCATTGGGTCACTTTCGCGATGGTGCTGCGCCGGGGCTTTCGATAGCTTTAGCGCATGACCTTTGCCTGGCTCAAACGCTATATGCCACGTGGCCTTTACGGACGCGCTGCGCTGATCCTGATCTTACCCGTTGTGACCTTGCAGCTGGTGATCTCTGTTATCTTTATTCAACGCCATTTCGAAGACGTGTCTGTGCAGTTGAGTACTGAGGTTGCGCGTGGTCTGAACGCCATGCTGGAAGAGGCTGATGGCCCCGTGTCGCGGATGGGGTTTCAGATTGCCCCTGTGGCAGAGGCCGAAGTGCCCGGCGAGGATTTTCGCAGGTGGTATGACTTTTCTGGAATCGTGGTGGATCAGACTTTGCGCCAAGAGGTTGCCGGAGTTCGCCGCGTGATGCTGATCGACGACCGCCGGGCGGAACTCTATATCGATGGGCCCGATGGTACGATCCGGCGGGTCGAATTTGATCGGCGGCGGGCTTCGGCATCCAACCCGCACCAGTTGTTGGTGCATATGGTGGTTTTCGGCGTGTTGATGACGCTGATCGCCTTTATCTACTTGCGCAACCAGCTGCGCCCGATCACCCGTTTGGCCGGGGCGGCAGAGGCTTTTGGCAGGGGGCAACATGTGCCCTACAGCCCATCGGGTGCAATCGAAGTTCGCTCTGCTGGGCATGCGTTTTTGGACATGCGCGCCCGGATCGAACGCCAGATCGAGCAAAGAACGATGATGCTGTCTGGTGTCAGCCACGACATGCGCACGCCGTTGACGCGGTTAAAGCTGGGCCTGTCCATGCTGGATGATGCCGATCGGGCCGCGTTGGAACAGGATGTGGATGATCTGCAGGGCTTGTTGGACGCCTTCTTGGATTTTGCCAAAGGCGAGGCAGGGGCCGGCGTCGCGGAACCGACGGACCCAATCGCATTGGTGGCTGAGGTGGTGGACAAGGTGAAAGGCGCTGGGGGTGACGTGGTTCTGGCTGAAGCGACCGGGCAAGGCACTGTGCCGTTGCGCCCAGTCTCCATCTGTCGGGCGGTCGAAAACCTGATCGGCAATGCGTTGCGTTATGGTGATCGCTGCACCGTTTCTGTCAGCCTAAGCGACAAGGCGTTGCGTATCCGGGTAGAAGATGACGGCCCCGGCATCGCACCAGATGACCGTGCACGCGCCATACGGCCCTTTGTGCGTTTGGACCCGGCACGCAATCAGGACAAGGGATCGGGCGTTGGATTGGGCCTTGCCATCACCGCAGATATTGCACGCAGCCACGGTGGGGTTCTGCGTTTGTCGGACAGTGAAACTTTGGGCGGTCTGTGCGCCGATATTGTGATAGGGCGCGGAAAGAAAAAAGCAGAGGATCGTACCAATCCTCCGGGCTGATCTAGCGGTTTTGTCCACTGACGGACGTTAGGTGCAATCTGTAATAGACTGAAAAGAAACGCGTGTTCTGGCTATGAAAAAAGGGAGGCATCGCGCCTCCCTTTGAGCAGTGTCTTACTAGATCGTAGATCAGTTGCCTTGTTTTAGCACCGATGTTTTGCCGTAGCTGGCTGTAAAGCCAGTCAAAGACAAACCAACAGTGACCCTGCTGTCAGGTGCCATCGCTGGGACAATCGAAATCTTGGCAAGATTGCCGGCTTTGAACTGGGCAATATCGGCCGCCGAGAACCCCAAACGGGCATAGCAGCCTGTTTTCGTGCAGAAGCTGAAATCGTACCGTTTGACTGGTCCGTTATCGACCTGCATCGACAGCTTTTGTGTCAGCAGTGTTTCAAGCGGCGTTACAACCGTGGCGCCCGCCACAACCTCGCCGCCGCCTTCCAGGCGGAACAGGCTGACTTCAGCGACTTCAACACCCTGGGGGTTCTTCACCAGTTGATACATCTGGCAGGGCTCTTCGCCTTCTGCTCCCTCGGGAAGGCGCAAACATTGCAGCGTCCAATCCCCGTTCGTTTCTTTGACATATGTTCCGTCAGTAGCCGGTGGGTTTTCTTCAACGACTTCCCCGGTGTCCAATACGGCGGGTGGGGGGGCTGGTGTTTCGTCCGATGCCTCTTGGGCTTGCAGTACAGGGGCTGACATCAGCAAAGCGGTCGCGGCGGCTATTAGCAAAGATTTGGTCATCAAAGCCTTCCAAAATCTGTTTTCTTTGCCCAGCGGGTTACCATGAGACGTATCAGGTGTCAGTGGGGAAAATGATGCTGCTCCCGGCGCGAAGGCGAAAACTCGCGCAAGTTCGCAAAGGTGTAATCTTAAGGCAATATATTGAAACAAAAAGAAAAAGGGGTGACGCATCACCCCTTTTTCCGTAGTGTTTTCTCCCCGTCGGACCGGCCGACTTTGTTATTGGTGGGGACGCTACGAAACTAAACCACAGCGGTCAACAGGGAAGTTTTCAGAATTTGTATTGTTCTTAAAAAAATCGACTTCAAAGGCCGGGCAGGGCACGCCATGGCCGAAAAAAGCCGCGCCATAGGGCGCGGCCAGTCTGACAGGGAGGAAGTTTGCCCAACGCAAATAGGACATGGCGCGTTGGGCAAAATCATACTGGCGACAACTGGTTAACATAGTATGGTGCCGCCAGACTTAGTTTGGAGAATTCTATGGAAACCGGAATTTTTGTTGGTGGTGGTGGCGCGGACTATGCTGTCAAACAACGGCTGTCGCTAAAATACGCGAACCGGCACGGTTTGATCGCCGGTGCGACAGGAACCGGGAAAACCGTCACTTTGCAAATTCTGGCTGAAAGCTTCTCTGCCGCCGGAGTTCCGGTGTTTATGGCGGATGTCAAAGGCGATTTGTCCGGTTTGGCCAAAGCTGGAAGCGCCGATTTTAAGCTGCATGAAGCGTTCACCAAGCGTGCAGACCAAATTGGCTTTGATGACTACAGTTATGACGCCTTCCCGACAGTCTTCTGGGATCTGTTCGGTGAGAAAGGCCATCCGGTGCGCACGACGGTGGCCGAAATGGGGCCATTGCTGATTGCCCGGTTGATGGAACTGACGGAAGCCCAGGAAGGGATTTTGAACATTGCCTTCCGGTTGGCGGATGAGCAGGGCATGCCGCTGTTGGACCTCAAGGATTTGCAGGCTTTGCTGGTATGGGTTGGCGAAAACGGCAAAGACTTGAGCCTGCGCTATGGCAATATTTCCACCCAATCCATCGGGGCCATTCAGCGGCGCTTGCTGGTGTTGGAAAACCAGGGTGGGGCAAAGCTGTTTGGCGAGCCGGCGCTGGATTTGCGCGATATCATGGCTGTAGAGCCGGATGGCCGTGGGCGGGTGAACATTCTGGCGGCTGACACTTTGATGAATGCGCCGCGTTTATACGCCACCTTTTTGCTGTGGTTGTTGTCTGAGCTGTTCGAAGAACTGCCAGAGATTGGTGACCCGGATAAGCCCAAGCTGGTGTTCTTCTTTGATGAGGCGCATTTGCTGTTTGAGGACGCGCCCAAAGCACTTGTCGACAAGGTGGAGCAGGTGGCGCGCTTGATCCGGTCCAAGGGTGTGGGCGTGTATTTCATTACGCAAAACCCCGATGACGTGCCCGAAGACATTTTGGGCCAGCTGGGCAATCGTTTTCAGCACGCGTTGCGCGCTTTTACCGCGCGGGACAAAAAGGCGTTGCGCATGGCGGCAGAAACCTATCGACCCAACCCGGATTTCGACACTGAAACGGCCATCCGCGAAGTGGGCGTGGGGGAAGCGGTCACATCCATGCTGGAGAAGAAGGGTATTCCCGGCATCGTTCAACGCACGTTGATCCGTCCGCCGTCATCGCAACTAGGGCCAATTTCTACGACAGAACGCGCGCAGATCATGGGGGCGTCGCCGCTTGCCGGAAAATATGATGTGACGGTCGACCGTCACAGCGCGTTTGAGATGCTGAAGCAAAAGGCTGAAGCGGCTGCCAAAGCTGCGGAGGAGGCTGAAGCCCACGAAGAAGAAATGGACAGCGTGCTGCGCGAATATAATGCAGGGCGTCGATACACCGGGACCCGGGTTCAGCGTTCCACCTCAAAACCAACGCGAACCGCCCGCAAAGACCCGGGTTTTGGTGAAGCCATGACCAAAATGGTGGTCAAAGAGCTGACAGGAACCACAGGCCGCCGGATTGTGCGTGGGATCTTGGGCGGGTTGTTCAAAGCACGTTGAGATATGGCACAGACAGTGACACAATGAAAAAAGGGAGGCATAGCGCCTCCCTTTTATAATTCAAAAACAGCGGTTTGCGCCGTTATGTTAATGCACCAACCTTATGGAATGATGCGCGAATATTTCACGCCTTCCAAGGTTGCCCCAACACGCAAACCAGCCTGACCAAAGACCACGGCAATGATCGGTGCCAGCGATGTTGTGGTTTCGGCTGCGATCGCGCCGCCACCTTCGGGGATTGCGTATTCCATATCTGCACCTGCTGCCCAACCGGGCGAGCGGCGGAAGGTCAACAGTGCCTCTTCGGTCATGAAAAACAGAACATGCGCATATTGTTGTGCGCCGATCTGCAGGCCGCCAGAGGCTTTGGTGATCGAGTAATAGTCAACCGTGGCGCCGCCAACTTGCAATGCACCGCGGCCATAGGCACCGCCAAAGCCGAAGCCAGCTTCGGTCACAACTGGCATGACCAAAATGCCAGCCGATTTGTCGCGCAGCGTGGTTGTGCCCGGGTATTGCGCGTAAAGCTGATTAAGGGTGGCTTCGGCGCGCGCGTCGATCTTGGCCGGGCCATCGCTGCCAACGCCATTGCCGCATGCCGCAATAGGCAGCGCGCCAAGAGATAGTATCAGTCCACGTCTGGAGAAATTGCTCATCTGTCTGCTCGTTTTCTTGATGTAACGCCCATTCGGCTGTACCGCCGATTGGGTGCAAGTATACGCTCCGTGCGGGCTTGTGTCACGCGGCAATGGTGAAAGGCGCGATTATCCGCCCAGAATTTCGGCCGCATCCGGGGCGAAGTAGGTCAAGACGCCATCACATCCCGCGCGTTTGAACGCCATCAGGCTTTCCAGCATGACCTTTTCACCATCGATCCAACCGCGCTCTGCCGCGCCTGCCAGCATCGCGTATTCACCCGATACTTGATAAGCAAACGTGGGCGCGCCAAAGGTGTCTTTGGCACGGCGGCAGATATCCAGATATGGCATTCCCGGTTTGACCATCACCATGTCAGCGCCTTCGGACAGATCGCGTGCGATCAGGCGCATTGCTTCGTCGGAATTGGCCGGATCCATCTGATAGGTCTTTTTATCGCCCTTTAACGCCCCTGAGGCACCAACCGCATCACGGAAAGGGCCGTAAAAGGCACTGGCGAATTTTGCGGCATAAGAGAGCAGCGTAACATCTTGATATCCAGCGCTTTCCAGTGCTTGTCGCATTGCACCGATACGGCCGTCCATCATATCTGACGGGCCGATGATATCGGCGCCAGACGCGGCCTGACTCAGGGCTTGCTTGACCAGCGCTTCGACCGTTCGGTCATTGACGATTTGGCCGTTTTCAACAAATCCGTCGTGGCCATCGATGTTATACGGGTCCAGCGCGACATCTGTCATCACCGCTATGTCTGGCACAGCGTCCTTGATCGCGCGGGTGGCGCGGTTGGACAGGTTTTCCGGGTTCCATGCTTCGGCGCAGTCTTTGGTTTTCAGTGCGGGGTCGGTGTAGGGAAACAGGCACACCGCAGGAATGCCCAAAGACCAAGCCCGTTTGGCCGCATCCACGATCTTGTCAACCGACAGGCGCTTTACGCCAGGCATCGAGGAAATCGGCTCTTCTATACCTTCGCCATCGCGGACAAAGATCGGCCAAATGAAATCAGCCGGGGAAAGGCTGTTCTCGCGAACCAGATCACGGATCGCCGGTGAGCGGCGTAAACGGCGAAAACGAGAGGCGGGAAAGGGGGCGGCCAGCGGTGTCATGCGTCATCAGTCCTTGTAAACACGCGTTTTGGGTGGCATGGATTGGCGGCCTAAACAAGGGGCATCGTTTAAGAAGCCCCACCCACAAGATATTTGAACAGAGGCAAGGCGCGTTGGACTGGCAGACCATTGTTTTTGAAGTCATTGATATGCGGTCCTTTTCCAATCTGTGGTACTGGATCGCCCTGGCGGTGACGTGGTCATCGGCCAGTCATTGGGTGCTGGGTGTGCCTTTTGATATGGTGGCGCGTGCGCGCAAGCATGGCGAACAGGCGGAAATTGACCTGAACGACATGGTGCGCATTAACGCAAATCGCTTGCTGTATATCGCCGGTGTCAGTGGCATTGTGATCATGGCCTTTGCAGCGTTCTTGCTGACGGCCTTGGTGTTGCTGGCCTTTGTCTACAAGGTGGAATTCGCGCAGGCGGTCTTCTTGCTGGCGTTTCCATTGTCCATTGTCTTTGCGCTGTCCATCCGCGCCGCGCGCCGCATCATGGATCGTGGAATGCAGGGCGAAGACCTGTGCAAAGCATTGGTGCGCCACCGAATTGTTATCCAAGTCATTGGAATGGTCTCGATTTTCGTGACGGCTTTGTGGGGCATGTTCCAGAACCTGTCCTATAGCATTCTGGTAAACTGAAACCCGTTATCCATTATTGAAATTTAGCAACCTATGTCTGATCAACGCCATATCACCAAGGGCGGCGCGCCCGAAGGTTTTGACGCCACGCTGGTGCTGGCCGAAGCCGCCAAGGGCCCGGTTGTGCATATCGCGCGTGATGACAAGCGCATGGCGCAAATGCATGATGCGCTTACGTTTTTTGCGCCAGACATGCCGGTATTGTCGTTTCCGGGGTGGGATTGTCTGCCGTATGATCGGATTTCCCCAAATGCAGACATTTCCGCTGCGCGAATGGCCACCCTTGCCGGGCTGGTGCATGGCGCGCCAGAGCGGTTTGTGCTGCTGACCACACTCTCGGCGGCCATGCAGCGGGTTCCGGCGCGGGACATCCTGAAAGAGGCCGCTTTTTCCGCCCGTGTTGGTGAACGGGTCAATGAAGAAGAGCTTCGCAAGTTCCTGGTACGTATGGGGTTTTCCCAAGCGCCCACAGTCGCCGAACCTGGGGATTATGCCATTCGCGGCGGCATTATTGATATCTACGCGACGGGGGATGTTGGCCCGGTTCGGCTGGATTTCTTTGGCGATGTTTTGGACGGCGCACGACGGTTTGATCCGATTTCACAGCGCACCACCGCCAAGTTGGACGTGATCGAACTGGCCCCGGTGTCAGAGGTGATCTTGGACGATCCGTCCATCACGCGGTTCCGCCAGAATTATCGCATCGAATTTGGCACAGCGGGCAGTGATGATCCGCTGTACGAGGCCGTCAGCGCCGGCCGCAAGCATCAGGGGGTGGAACACTGGCTGCCGTTCTTCCATGCCAAGCTGGAAACCCTGTTTGACTATGTACCGCAAGCGGTTGTTACCGTGGATGATCAGGTCACGCCGTCGCGTTTGTCGCGCTGGGATACGATTGCCGATCAATATGAAACCCGAACATTGGCCATGCAGCAGAAATCGCGCATGGGAACGGTTTACAAACCTGCGCCGCCCGGTTTGTTGTATCTGGATGATGCTGCATGGAATGCAGCTGTCGCGCCGCATCGCATTGTACAGTTTCATCCGTTGCCACAGGCCTCTGGCCCCGGTGTTGTGGATGCGGGCGGGCGTATCGGGCGGAATTTTTCACCTGAACGCCAACAGGAAAGTATCAGCCTTTTTGGCGCCTTGTCTGACCATATTAGTGCAAAACTTCAGGATGGGCCGGTGGTTATCGCCAGCTATTCGGAAGGCGCGCGCGAACGTCTGACCGGGCTGATTGAAGACGAAGGTCTGGCGGAAGGCATTCCTATACAAAATGCGACACGGCTGGGCAAAACCGGTTTGCATCTGGCGGTTTGGGCGTTGGAGGCCGGTTTTATTGCGCCGTGGAATGACGGGCAGATCACGGTTATTTCTGAACAGGATGTTTTGGGCGATCGATTGATCCGCCAACCCAAAAAACGCAGAAAAGCGGATAACTTCCTGACCGAAGCGCAATCGCTGACACCGGGTGATTTGGTGGTGCATGTTGATCATGGGATCGGGCGCTACAAAGGGATGGAAGTGATCACCGCCGCTGGCGCCGCGCATGAATGCCTGAGCCTTGAATATGCGGAAGCCGCCAAGCTGTTCCTGCCGGTTGAAAACATCGAACTGCTGTCGAAATACGGCCATGACGAAGGTTTGTTGGACAGGCTGGGCGGCGGTGCCTGGCAGGCCAAGAAGGCCCGGCTGAAAGAACGCATTCGCGAGATGGCAGACAAGCTGATCCGCATCGCAGCCGAGCGCGCCTTGCGCAAAGCCCCGATCATGGATCCGCCGCCGGGCGCGTTTGAGGCGTTTTGCGCCCGGTTCCCGTATCAGGAAACCGACGACCAGCTGCGCGCCATCGAAGATGTCTTGGGCGATATGCATTCCGGTGTTCCGATGGATCGGTTGATTTGCGGCGATGTTGGATTTGGGAAAACCGAAGTCGCCATGCGCGCGGCCTTTGTGTCTGCCATGTCTGGGTTGCAGGTTGCGGTGATTGCGCCGACCACGCTGCTGGCGCGCCAACACTACAAAAGCTTTGCCGAACGATTCCGGGGCTTTCCATTGAACGTGCGGCCTTTGTCGCGATTTGTATCGGCCAAAGATGCAGCAGCAACGCGCGAAGGGATTTCGCGGGGCACTGTTGATATTGTTATCGGCACGCATGCGTTGTTGGCCAAGACGATTAAATTTCGGAACCTTGGCTTGTTAGTCATTGATGAAGAACAACATTTTGGCGTTAACCACAAAGAACGGCTGAAGCAACTTCGCTCTGATATTCATGTTCTGACACTGACAGCCACACCAATCCCGCGGACCTTGCAGCTTAGCCTGACCGGGGTACGTGACTTGTCGATCATTGGCACGCCGCCGGTCGATCGTTTGGCGATCCGGACTTATGTGTCGGAATTTGATCCTGTTTCGATCCGCGAAGCGCTGCTGCGTGAACATTATCGTGGCGGGCAAAGCTTTTTTGTGGTGCCACGCATCAGTGACTTGCCAGAAGTTGAAGAATTTCTGAAAAACCAGCTGCCCGAGATCAGCTATGTGGTCGCCCATGGTCAGATGGCAGCGGGCGAGCTGGATGATCGGATGAACGCGTTTTATGACGGAAAATTCGATGTGTTGGTCGCCACGACGATTGTGGAATCCGGCTTGGATATTCCTACGGCCAACACGATGGTTGTGCACCGGGCCGATATGTTTGGCCTGTCGCAACTGTATCAGATACGTGGGCGGGTGGGCCGATCGAAAACCCGTGCTTATGCCTATATGACCACAAAACCGCGCGGCAAGCTGACCGCAACAGCGGAAAAGCGGCTGCGGGTTCTGGGCAGCTTGGATACCTTGGGCGCGGGCTTTACGCTGGCATCGCAAGACTTGGATATTCGCGGGGCGGGCAACTTGCTGGGCGAAGAACAATCTGGCCAGATGCGCGATGTCGGCTACGAGTTGTATCAATCCATGTTGGAGGAGGCGATTGCCAAAATCCGATCCGGAGAGATGGAAGGCTTGTCCGAGACGGATGACCAATGGGCGCCTCAGATCAATCTTGGTGTGCCGGTTTTGATCCCCGAAACCTTTGTGCCTGATCTGGATGTGCGTTTGGGATTGTACCGCCGTCTTTCCAGCTTGACCCGCAAGGTTGAACTGGAAGGGTTTGCCGCTGAACTGATCGACCGTTTTGGAAAATTACCGCGTGAGGTCAATACTTTGCTGTTGATTGTTCGGATCAAGGCGATGTGCAAACGCGCCGGGATATCGAAGCTCGATGGCGGGCCTAAGGGGGCGACCATTCAATTCCACAACGATAAATTCGGCAGTCCGGAAGGGTTGGTTGATTACATCAAGGCGCAAAACGGTTTGGCCAAGGTTAAAGACAACAAGATCGTCATCCGGCGCGATTGGAAAAGCGACGCGGACAAGATCAAAGGTGCCTTTGCAATTGCACGAGACCTGGCGGAAAAGGTTGTGAAGAAAAAGTAAGCGTCAGGACCGTGCAACATAGCGGTCGTGACGGTGGTTGACGGTGATGATCACGTTCAAAACCACCGCGCCCAGCAAAGACCAAGCCACAGAGGCCAAGGGCAAGACCAACAAAGCCATTGAAAACACGAACAGATCAAAGGCCAACTGCACATTGCCTGCCTTGATATCACGGGTGTTTTGCAACCAGACGGCCACAATACCGACCCCGCCCAATGTGGCCCCGTGCCGAAATAGCAAGATCAACCCAACTCCGGCCAAAATGCCAGCAAACGCAGCGCCAAGGGCTGGATGCAGGTCATTTATTGTCATCGCATGGGGGATCATTTCCGTCATGGCGGACATCACGGTGACAGCGATCAGCGTTTTTACGGTGAACCGCTTGCCAAATTTGCGCAACGCCAAGGCGTAGAAGGGCAGGTTGATCAGAAAGAATATCCAGCCAAACGTCCAGCCGGTGGGGATGGCGATGATCAACGACAGGCCCGCCAATTGGCCTGTGACCAGATCAGAGGCGCGCAGAAACTGGACAGACAGGGCGACAAGTGTCGCGCCAACAAGGATACCTTGGGCGTCTTCGACCAGTGAATGTCGGGTGCTGGGGGGTGTTTCAAAAAGCATGTGGCTGTGTAGCGGCGCTTAACCAGGGATGGAAGCGGTGCTGATGTGAAAACAGCCGGTGTGATGTTGGGGTGCTGAAAAATGTATCGGTGGTTCCGATCAGACAGTTTCAGCGACTTGTTCGTGCAGGCCCAATAAAAGGGGCCGGGACGGATAAATGAATTAATTGTAATTCCGAAGAATTATATAAATTTATTTAAGGTCAATTATTGCCCAAATACCACTGGCGCATCAACATTTTCGGATTTACCGAAAAGAACCAAATCCAGAGCAACGACGGTGGCCATGCCAAGCAGAAAGATCATTGGCCAAATACCTTCGGTGCGTTTGTGTTTTCAGACTTACCAAACAGAACCAAGTCCAGAGTTACGATTGCGGCCATACCAAGCAGAAAGATCATTTTCGTATTCCTTAGTGTCTTTGCTGCCCCCACAGAAGTGATACGAAATGAGGCCCAATTGTGGCAAGCAAAAGCCACATTTGGGCCGTGTTTTGCCATATTTGCCCTAATTCTGTTGTGGAATTGGAAATAGAAGGTGCCATTGGGCACAATTGTTCGCAATCGCACTCGATTTGAGTGCAATTTTCGCCAAGCCGGCGAATCGAATCGGACCACTGACTTTTGAAATGTGACGCGATCTGCCACATTTCGATCAGTGGTTCGCGCATAGTTCATGCGCGATGGGGACGTTGGAACCGTCGCCCATTGATCCGGCGCTGCCAGTAAGGGCGGGCCAGGTGGTTCGATTTCCACACGGTTTGACGGTTACGCGGATTAGGCGGCGCAACACGGCTGTGCGTGCGGTTGCAGACAAAGCTGCAAATGCAATTCGAGCCGCTTCCGTGGAACGGGCGGCATAAGAATATCAGTCTGCTGAATAATCACAGACGAATATCATTGTCGGTGTCGGGCAGGAACCTGCCCGACACCTGGCCATACCAGTGACCACACTCGTACGAACCTGATGCTACTTGTTACCAGATACAAAAATCACTCTGGCGATATACGTTCTAAAACTGGTTACCGATAAAAAGAGAAAGTCTCCAAATTGATTTGAGAGTGCGATTACGCTCGATAGTCAGCGGGTGCCTTTTCCGGAGTCCGGCCAAAAATCAGCAGGTCCAGTGACAGGACAAAAGCTATACCAAGCAGATACATCATCAGATTTACCCTTCGCGTTATCGCTGCCCCCAACCAAGTGATACGAAGTGGGGCTGAATTGGGGCAAGGAAAAGCATTATTTCGCCCCAAATTCGCCCTTTTTGCCCCAATTCCGTTGAATGGAACAATCCTAATATCTGGGATTTCGGGAATTGTTGATGTTTTGGAAACGTAGGAACAAAGAAACGCCCGAATCGCATTGGCGATATCGGGCGTTTCATTCGAAATTGCGGCAGGCGTGCCTTATTTGGTCAGGTCACACGTCAACCAAGGGGGAGGGCGCGTGGTACAGGCACGTTAGCCAGCCAGCGCCTTGTTCAGGTTTTCGTCGATCTTTTCGAGGAAGCCCATTGTTGTCAGCCAGCCTTGGTCCGGGCCAACCAGCAGCGCCAAATCCTTGGTCATGTAGCCGTCTTCGACCGTATCAACGATGACCTGCTCCAGCGTGGTGGCAAATGTCATCAGGGCGTCGTTGCTGTCCAGCTTGGCGCGGTGCTTCAGACCGCCAGTCCAAGCATAAATGGACGCAATGGAGTTGGTAGAGGTGGCTTCGCCGGCCTGATGCTGGCGGTAATGGCGCGTCACCGTACCATGGGCGGCCTCTGCCTCGACGATCATGCCATCGGGGGTCATCAGTTGCGATGCCATCATTCCCAGCGATCCGAAGCCCTGTGCCACGGTGTCAGACTGCACGTCGCCATCATAGTTCTTGCAGGCCCAAACAAATCCGCCGTTCCATTTCATGGCGCAAGCCACCATGTCGTCGATCAGTCGATGCTCATACCAAATCTTCTTGGCTTCGAACTGATCTTTGAACTCGGCATCAAAGATTTCCTGAAACAGCTCCAGAAAGCGACCGTCATACTGTTTTAGGATCGTATTCTTGGTGGACAGGTAAACCGGCCAACCCATGTTCAGGCCATAGTTGAACGAGGCGCGCGCAAAATCGCGGATCGAGTCATCAAGGTTGTACATACCCATAAAGACACCGGCGGATGGCGCCTGATAGACCTCTTTCTCGATCTCTTCACCGTTTTCACCGACCCATTTCATGGTCAGTGTGCCAGCGCTGGGAAATTTGAAATCCGTGGCTTTGTATTGATCGCCGAATGCGTGACGGCCAATCACAATGGGGCGCGTCCAGCCAGGAACCAACCGCGGTACGTTTTTGCAGATGATGGGCTGGCGGAAAACCACACCGCCCAGAATATTGCGGATCGTCCCATTTGGGCTGCGCCACATCTGCTTCAGGCCAAACTCTTCGACACGGGCTTCGTCTGGTGTGATCGTGGCGCATTTTACGGCTACGCCGACTTCCTTGGTCTTTTCGGCCGCATCGATGGTGATCTGGTCATTCGTGCGGTCCCGCTCTTGGATGCCCAGATCGTAGTAGAGCAGGTCGATATCAAGGTAGGGCAGGATCAGTTTATCTTTGATGAACTGCCACATGATGCGGGTCATTTCATCACCGTCCATTTCGACGATGGGGTTCTCAACCTTAATCTTGGTCAACGCGCTGTCTCCTGGATGGTTTGCTGTGGTCTATGGTGCGTCTAGCGGAGTTTGGCGACGATTCCTAGACGGTATGCAAACGTATACCGAAAGAAGAGCTATTCTGCCGACACCGTTTGAGGAGATGGCCCCATTCGCAGCATCAAGACCAAAGCAAGTGCACTTTGAACAAGGATCCCAACAGCCAGGGGCATGGGGGTGCCGTCAAACATCAACCCAACCGGAATCGCCAGAATGACTGAGATCACTGTGGCCACCGCCCCGATGATCGACGCGGCGCTGCCCGCTATGTGGCCGACAGGTTCCATCGCAATGGCGTTCAGATTGCCAATCACCATTCCCGTTTGAAAGAAGATTGACGTTTGCCAGACCACGAAAACACCCAGCGCAACTGCACCCGTTGGTGCAGATAGCCAATATAGAACAATCAGAAGAGCACCGACCAACTGTGCGATCGTTGCGATTGTGACCATGAAATGCATGCCCAATCGCCCAACCAGCCAAGCGTTCAACAAGCTTGAGGAGCCAGATAGAGCGGCGATCAACCCAAACCAAAGTGGAAAGTTTTCAGCCTGATCAAAGGTGATGTCAAAAATCTGCTGGGTCGATGACAGGGTCGAAAACAAGATGCCAAAGGCAAAGGACTGCGCAAGGATCGACAGACGAACGCGAGGTAGCGCCATCATTTCGGCGGCGGCGGCCCAAATGGTTGACAACCGAAACGGCCGCCGTGCCTCGATCGGCAGCGTTTCCTGAAGGCGGAATTGCATCCAAAAGGTAAAGATCAAGGTGAAGATCACAAAGGCCACGAAGATCCCGCGCCACCCGCTGAAGGCGGCAAGACCGGCACCAATGGTTGGGGCCATGGCGGGCACGAGCGTGAAGATCACCATAATGAAGGACATCGTGCGGGCCATCTCTCGGCCCGACAGCAGGTCACGAATAATCGCGAGAGCCACAACCCGAGGGCCGGCGGCACCCAATCCTTGAACAAGGCGGGCGGCCAGCATCAATTCCAGGTTTTGGGACATGGCGGCCAATCCAGCGCCTACAATATAAAGAACCGAACTGGCCAAGACCACGCGTTTACGGCCAAAGCTGTCTGACAATGGTCCGGTAACAAAGGTGCCCAGGCCCATGCCCAGAATGAAAGCAGTCAGGACCAGCTGAATTCTGTTCGGATCTTTGGGCTGCAATGAGTCAATCATTTCGGGCAGCACGGGCAACATTGCGTCTACGGAAAACGAAATTGTTGCGAACATCATGGCGATCAACGCCACGAGCTCAGTCCTAGAAATCGTGATAGGCATGGGAGACCCGGCTTTTCAGTGAAGGTTACGGGCTACACCCGCTGTGTGACCGCCACAAGACATGTCACAGCCTCAATCAGTTTTTGTACTTGGTTCAGAATTACTTGCTTCTTTTCGCGGCGCATCATCAGAATTGGCCGCGTCGGTTTCCAGCATGGCCACCAACGTTTCTACATGTTCTTCGCGTTTACGCATGGCAAAGCTGCCAAATTGTTGAATTGTTACGGCAAAAACGCCCAAACCCAACAGGATAAAGACAGTGGTTCCAATCTTGCCAGCCACCGTTGTGGGCACCAAGCTGCCATATCCAACAGTGGATAGGGTCACGACAGTGAAAAAATAGCTGTCCAGCCAGCTCCAGCCTTCAATAAAGTGAAAAAACACTGTGCCGCCGCCAATGATTGTGGCCAAGGTCGAGATCAAGGTTAGTGCAAGTAAACGTCTTTTCATTTACGCCCTTTCAGCCGTCCTCTCGGGTTACGCGGTTTGCGCCAGTTCATCCAAAACCTTCAGCCAAAGGTCTGTAGGCTGCGCGCCCGGCACCGCGTGTTGCCCGGCCACAATAAATGTGGGGACAGCGTTTACGCCCATACCGCGGGCTGCGGCGTCCTGATCAGTGATCTCTTGGCGGTCTGCGGTGCTGTTGAGAAGTTTCAGCACGATAGAGGCATCCATACCCGCCGTATCGGCGATATCGCCCAGCACTTCATGTTCGCTGATGTCGCGGCCTTCTATGAAGTACGCATGAAAAAGCATTGAAACGACTGGTGTTTGACACTCTTCCAACCCGGCCCAATGGATCAACCGGTGTGCGTTCATGGTGTTTGGCGTTCGTTTGATATCTTCCAGGTTCAGCTTCAGACCGGCCTTTTCTGCATGCTCGGAAACCGGCAGATAGGCGGCAATGGCTTTGTCCTTGCCGCCAAATTTCGTTTCCAGATAGGTGCGACGGTCAATTCCTTCGGCGGGCATGTCCGGGTTCAATTGGAACGGATGCCAGCGGACAAAAAACGGGTGATTGGGCCGTTGTTCCAGTGCCCGGTCCAGATTGGTTTTGCCAATATAGCACCAAGGACAGATCGGATCTGAGAAAATATCTAAGTTTACCATTGGGTTGAACCCTTTTGTTCCGGCGCTGATCGCGTGTGGTAAATGGTTTTTAACGCACGCCGCAACAACTTACCATTCGGGTTGCGCGGCAGCGCGTCAACATGGACAAAAAAGCGCGGTTGTTTGTAGCGCGCCAACCGTTGTTCGGCCCATGCTTGCAAGCTGGTTTCATCGATCGGGGCTGGGCCAGTGTAGAAGGCCGCAATCAGGCGCACGTCTTCTTTCACTTCGATATCCGTTGCGCCCACTTCGGAAATGTCCGGATGGCCTTGCAGCACGTGTTCCACCTCTAGCGGTGACACGCGATAGCCGCCTGCGTTCATCATGTCATCGGCGCGACCCAAGTAGTGAATTTGATCTTCGTCGTCCATCGACCCCTGATCGCCGGTCAAAAACCAATCGCCCCGAAATTTTGCATCCGTTGCCTCATCCGCGCCGATGTAGCCGCGCATAAGGCCCGGATCGCGGCGATGCACAGCGATAACACCGGGGGTGCCACGCGGTACTATTTGTCCGGCGTCATCCAGAATGGCGACGCGGCGTCCTGGTTGTGGTCGCCCCAGCGTGCCAGGTGTTGCAGGGTATCCTGGGGCGGAGGATATAAAGGTAGAGCATTCAGACATGCCAAATGCTTCGTAGATCTGAGTTCCTGTGGCGGCGACCCAGTCTTGGCGAATATGCTCTGACAGTTTTTCACCCGCAGCCAACCCATGCCGTAGCTTTGGCATCGGCGGAATAGGGGACTTCAACAGGTTTCGGTAAACACCTGGAGCCGCTGCAAAAATTGTTGTGTCATGCTGCTGCATCAGCTGGGCGAGCTGGTCGTGCCCGACACCCGCAGCCGGGATCAGCGACGTGGCGCCGATTGTCCAAGGGTCCATCAAGCCGGTGCCCAAAGTGTAGGTCCAGTTAAAGGCACCCGCGTGCAACAGCCGATCATGGCCAGTCAGCCCGTACCAACCCTGCATCATCATCTGACGTGCCCAGATGGCGCGGTGAGCATGGCCAACCGCGCGAGGGATGCCCGACGTACCGGATGTGTAGATGATATAGGCCAGCCGATCCGGCGCGCCCATTTCAAAATCTGCCATCGGAAGGTCGCGCCACAAGCGCATGGTATCTATGTCAAAAACCGAGGTTTCGGTCTCGGGGCAGCCAACGCCGTCCCCCTGCAAGATCGCAACTGGCGACAGGTGGTCGATGATGCCCTGAACCTCAGATGGTGTCAGTTGTGATGACGTGGGCACGGGTACAATCCCAGCAGCAATAGCGCCCAGAAAGGCCACGGGGAAATCCACTGTATTTCCCAGCCGCATTAGCACGGTTTGCCCCGGTAATACGCCGGCTTGCAGCAGGCCAGTGGCTGTACCCAGGATCGCCGCGCGCAGCTGGCCATAGGTCCAACGCTCGGTGTCTGTCAGGCTCAGCACGGCAAGGGCAACCTTGTCTGGCGTTGCTTGGCCCGCTGCCAGCACATGGGCCGCCAGATTGAACGAAGACGGGCAGGGTGCCGGGGCCCCGGTGTCATACAGTGATTGCATGAATGTGGATTAGACCCGAGTTGTGACAGTTGCAAGCTACAGGGCTGAGACCTATAGACCTGAGGCATGACTGAGACAGATCCCAAAGCGCTGATCCGCATTTCACGCAGCGAGGAAACCCACGAGGTTGCCGAGCCGCTGGACCTTGGCGCGCGTGTGCGAGAGCTGCGCAAGGCACATAACTGGACGCTGGAACAGGCCGCGTCGCAGGCTGGGTTGGCACGGTCAACCCTTTCCAAGATCGAAAACGGTCAAATGTCGCCGACATATGAGGCGCTGAAGAAACTGGCCGTGGGGTTGAAGATCTCGGTGCCACAGCTGTTCACGCAGCCGCAGCGTGATCAGGTCAATGGTCGTATGGCCGTGACAAAAGAGAGTGAAGGCACGGAACACGCCACGGCGACCTACGAACATGTTCTGCTGGCAGAAACGTTAACCAAGAAAACCATGCTTCCATATCGTGCGCGGGTGCGTGCCCGCTCGATGGAAGAATTTGATGGGTGGGTGCGCCACGACGGCGAAGAGTTTCTGTACGTTCTGACCGGTGTTGTGCGCCTGTATACAGAGTTTTACGAGCCGGTTGAGCTGCGCCGGGGCGACAGCGCCTATTACGACGCCACAATGGGCCACAACGTGATCTCTGTCAGCGAAGATGATGCAACCATATTGTGGGTCACATCGCTGGCCTGATGCACATCCGGCCTGACGGTTATTCCGAGGCGCGGATGTCCGGTGCTTGGCGGGCCAGGTTTTCCACCAGCAACCAATCCTGCAATTGCTGATCTGCCTCGAACTCGGTCAGGTCATTCTGTTCGGCCAGATACCGTGCCAAGACTTTGCGCGACGATGGCAGCGTCGCGACGGTTTTCTTGTCAGCATTTGGAAAACGGAACTGAAGCCGCGTCAAAGCGGACGACCAATTGTTTGTCAATTCGGACCAAGTCACCACAGCATCCCCCACGCATTGATGATTTATTTGGAACCTGTCCTAATTTGTTTGCGCAATCAAGTGCGGCGTTGGGTTTGACCCCAACGCCGCGACGAAAGTCCTAGAATGGCAACACAGGTTCAGAACCAGGACTGAACTGTCCGTGCACCGCTGGAAATATCCTGACCTACCCCATCCACTGTCGCACATCCGCCAAGGGCGATGGCTGCAGCTGCCAATAGAATAGTAATGCGCATTTATCAGTCCTCTTCGTACCACCAGACGTTCGGCTGAAAGCCTATCCAGTCGCCATACATCGGCATCTTTTCAGGAAATTTCAACTCTTTGGCATGGGCAAGACGGCTGATATTCCACTGATAAATCGGGATAACATAGCGTCCAGAGGTCAGCACGCGATCCAATGCGCGGGTGGCTGCCAGAAACGTATCGCGACTGTCAGAAGATAGCATGGTCTGGATCATGGCTTCGGCGGCGGGGCTGTTCATGCCCATGTGGTTGCGCGTACCGGGTTTGGTAACGCCTTCGCTGCCCCAGTAAAGCATCTGTTCGTTGCCCGGCGATAACGAAAGCCCACGGCGATAGTACTTCATGTCGAAATCGTATTCACGCTCGCGGTCTTTATACTGAGCGCTGTCAGCAATCGTAACTGTGGGCATAATACCCATTCGTTCCAGCGCTTGTGTATACAGGTCCATCATCTGTTGAGATTCGTTGTCACCCTGAGACAGCAGAATATCAAAGGTGAAGGGCTGGCCTTCGGCGTTCTTCATCACCCCATCGCCATCCTGCACTGTCCAACCGGCCTCTGCCATCAGATCAATCGCCTTGGCGATGTTGGCACGGTTGCGAGAGCTGCCATCGCCAGCGGGCAGGGTGTAGCCGTCCAAAGCACCGGGCAGCAGCTGGTCCGCGAAGGGTTCCAGCAATTCGCGCACTTTGCCCTCGGCCGGACCGTCTTGCATGCCCAGTACCGAGTTTGAGAAATACGAAGATATGCGCGGCTGTCGGCTGCCGGTCATCGCTTCGTTGATGTATTCAAAGTTGAATGCATGCAGCATCGCATCGCGCACACGCCAATCTTTGAAAACGTCTTTGCGGGTGTTCATGACAAAGCCGGTGATGCCTGAGGGACGTTGATGCGCCAGCACGGATTTCACCACATCCCCACGTTCGATCGATGGGAAGTTGTATTGGGTCTCCCATTTCTCTGGATTGAATTCACGGTTTGAGTTCAAGACACCGGCCTTGAATGCTTCAAACATCGCCGTGCCATCGCCAAAGAACTCCATCCGGATTTCATCCAGATTGGCCTGACCCTTCATAAAGGGCACGTCGGTGCCCCAGTAATCGGGGTTCCGTTTCAGGCTGACAAAACGGTTGGCCTCAAAATCATCCACCACATAGGGCGACGAGGAGATCGGAAGCACGTTCAGCCCAGAGGAGGCGAAATCGGCATCGGCCCATTGCGCCTTTTTCAGGATCGGCCGCATGCCGACCAGAAGCGCCAATTCACGGTCATCAGTGTCAAAGGTGAATCGCACAGACCGTTCGCCGGTTTGTTCCATGCTGGCGATCTTGCCCCACAGGCCATGATAGCGCGGGTGACCAATGGTGCCCAATGCCTCATAGCTCCACATCACGTCTTCGACAGTGACAGGGCTACCGTCCGAGAATCGGGCCTCCTCGCGTAGGACAAATTCCGCCCATTCCCGGTTCGGACCAACCTCAATCGATTCGGCTAAAAGGCCGTAAAGGCTGAAAGGTTCGTCATAAGAACGGCCCATCAAGCTTTCATAAGCAAGAAAGCGCAACTGCCATGGAACGGAGCCTTTGTCGCTGTGAGGGTTCAAGCTGTCAAACCCGCCGACCTCGCCTGTAACGATGCGTCCACCTTTGGGCGCATCCGGGTTTGCGTATGGCAAAGCCACAAAATCGGGTGGTAAGACAGGCTCACCATACATAGCTATGCCATGTGCTGGCTCAGCCTGAGCGAATCCCACGGATAGAACCAGAGCAATTGCGGCGCCGGTTCCTTGGATTTTGGCAAAAATATTTGTTTTCATTTTGGCAACTATCCCTGTCTGCCCTTGTTTTATTGTGTCCGAGCCTACCGGGGAATTTACGCCTTTTCAAACTTTTGCCTTGGAGTCCTGTGCAATAATGCTTATAAAGGTGGCACTGCTCGATAGGTTTCTTGCCTGTATGAAACCTGCCTCAATAACTTAACCCCGGCTTCGTGCCGGGGTTTTTTTTTGGTGCGGCGGGTTTCACATTCAGCTTGCGCATGTCTCATCATTCACAATGAAATGAAAGCCCCGAACGTAGGTTTATCTCGCAGCGGCAGCGTGTCATGCTGCACCTGCATGACCTAGGGAGTTTTTTGGTACGATGACACTTCAGGGCAAGACCGCCATCATCACAGGATCGAATTCAGGCATTGGGCTTGGCATTGCTTGGGAGCTGGCCAAAGCCGGCGCCGATGTTGTGTTGAACTCTTTCACGGATCGCGAAGAGGACCACGCGCTGGCCGCGCAGATCGCATCAGAGACCGGCGTCAAAGCGCGCTACGTCAAGGCAGACATGTCCAATGGGGATGAATGCCGCGCCTTGATCGAAACGGTTGGGACTTGCGATATTCTGGTGAACAACGCCGGGATCCAGCACGTTGCGCCGATTGATGAGTTTCCGACCGCCAAATGGGATGCGATCATCGCCATTAACATGAGCTCGGCATACCATTGCACCGCTGCGGCGCTGCCGTTGATGCGCAGCTCTGGCTGGGGACGGGTGGTGAATATCGCCTCGGCCCATGGTTTGACCGCGTCACCGTTCAAATCGGCCTATGTCACGGCCAAGCACGGCGTTGTAGGTATGACCAAGGTTGTTGCTTTGGAGACCGCCGAAGAGCCGATCACGTGCAATGCGATCTGTCCGGGCTACGTTAAGACGCCCCTGGTCGAAGCGCAGATCCCGGATACGGCAAAGAAATACAACATGTCAGAGGAAGAGGTGGTTAAGAAAGTAATTCTTGAGCGCCAGCCCTCAAAGGAATTTGCCACCGTTGAACAACTGGGCGGCGTGGCCGTGTTTTTGTGTTCGGATGCCGCAGCGCAAATCACCGGAACAACGATCAGCGTCGATGGCGGTTGGACCGCGTTGTAAGCTGAACCTCTCGGTGCCAGCAGCCCGGCGTGTTTTGCGCCGGGTGAAACAAAGGATTGTCGTGTGATCAAGATTAACCTTGGCCTGCAAGGTGGGGGCGCACATGGCGCTTTTACCTGGGGGGTGTTGGACCGGCTTCTGGATGAGGAAGACATTGAGATTGCAGCCATCTCCGGCACCTCTGCCGGTGCGTTGAACGGCGCAGCGTTCAAAGCCGGTTGGACAGCAAACGGGCGTGATGGCGCCAGAGAGAACCTGGATTGGCTCTGGTCGAAAATGGGCGCGTTAGAGGGGCTGTGGCCCGCCTGGCT
Organism: Pseudoprimorskyibacter sp.; assembly: GCA_034670065.1. Taxonomy (GTDB): domain Bacteria; phylum Pseudomonadota; class Alphaproteobacteria; order Rhodobacterales; family Rhodobacteraceae; genus Mesobacterium_A. The sequence goes on from JAXMOG010000001.1 coordinate 48,853, forward strand.
GGACGCATGGTTGCCAGACCCGAGTGTGACCAGCCGCGCGCTGGATGCGTCGCCCTTGCTGCTGTGGGGGGATATCATGGCCCGCATGGGCACTCCCTATGCCATGGGGCCGTTTTACAGCAATCCGCTGGAACGGATGGTACAGGAATTCAACTTCGACAACGTCTGCGACACGAATGGCCCGCGGTTGTTCGTGGGCGCCACCTGTGTGCAAGACGGCAAAATCCGCATCTTCAGTGGTGACAAGGTAACGACGAACGCCATCTTGGCTTCGGCTTGTTTGCCAACCTTGTTTCAGGCGGTGCGCTGCCCCGACCCGGAAACCGGCATCGAAGAAGCCTTTTGGGATGGGGGCTACACTGGCAACCCACCGCTGTTTCCACTTTACCAACCGGATTTGCCGGATGACGTTTTGATTGTCAGCATCAATCCCATGAAGCGCGATGTTGAACCAACGATGCCGAACGAAATTCACAACCGGATCAATGAGATCAGCTTTAACTCTTCGTTGCTAAGTGATTTGCGCGCCATCGCTTTTGTGCAGCGTTTGATCAAAGACAAAACCATTCCCGCTGGGGCGATGAAAAACGTGCGCGTCCATATGGTGGCGGATGATGAACTGATGCGTGATCTGTCCGTTGCAACCAAACTGGTACCGATGCCCTCATTACTCAAACAACTAAAAGAAGCTGGGCGTGTGGCGGCAGATGGTTTTTTGGCAGCGCACAAAGATGATTTGGGCAAGCGCCAAACAACAGACCTGCGGGCGATGTTCGGATAACGCCTTACCTTTGTCGGGTAAGGCGCAGATATTAATCCGCTTTTTCGGTTGGCTGTTTTGGCACCCCGTTGGGGTAAACCAGCCCGGCCGAGATCACCAGCTTGGCCGCCTCTTCCACGGTCATATCGAGCTCCACCACATCTTCACGTGGGAAGAACAACAAGAACCCGGATGTGGGGTTTGGTGTGGTGGGCACAAAGACGCTTAACAAATCGCCGGACGTTTCGGCCCGTGCCGCCACTTCACCGCGCGCCACGGTTGATACAAAGCCGACCGCCCAAATCCCCTTGCGGGGGTATTGCACCAGACAGGCTTTTTCAAAGCTGCGCTCGCTCTTGGCAAAGACGGTTTCAGCGATCTGCTTCGTACCGGAATAGATTGACCGAACAACCGGTGTCCGATCCACCAATGTTTCGGCAAAGCGGATCAGCGAACGGCCGATTAGGCCCTTGGCGATCCAGCCAACCACAATAGTGAAGAACAAGAAGAAGATAACGCCGACACCACGCAAGTTGATGCCGATATACTGTTCAGGGTTAAAGCGTTGCGGCACCAGCGGCAGCACAACACCATCGACCCATCCGAACATTGTCCAGATCAGCCAAATGGTCAGGCCGACAGGCGCAATCACAACAATTCCTGTCAGAAAACTGCTTCGAAGACGTGTGAATAGGCCGGGGCGTTTGCTTTCAGGCTCAAAAGGCGTGTTCATAAGCGCAATCGTTGTTAGATGTCCCAGCAGAACCTAGGCAGTCCTGCCGTGCTCTACAATGGCTTCTGCCCAGTCAGAGTGCTTTATCTGTTCAAAGCGACTAATTCTGTGGCAATTTTCGCGGCCAACCGGGCATTGTTAAGGACCAGTGCGATATTTGCCGTCAAAGACAAGCCATCTGTCAGTTGGAAAATGCGTTGCAGCAAAAATGGTGTGACGGCCTTGCCAGAAATGGATTGTGCCGTCGCTTCGGCCGATGCTTGGGCGATGATTGGGGCCAACACCTCTTGGGCAATTTCAGAATCGGCCGGAATTGGGTTGGCCACCAGTTGCCCACCAGGCAGGCCCAAAGCTTGTCGCTGTAAATGTGCGCGGGCGATTTCAGCGGCCGTATCCAGCCGCAATGGCGCTTTCAGGCCAGAGCTGCGTGACCAGAAAGCGGGCAGCTCATCCTGACCAACGGCAATGACCGGAACTCCAAGCGTTTCAAGAACTTCCATCGTCTTGGGCAGGTCTAAAATGGCCTTGGCACCAGCCGCCACCACCGTCACCGGGGTTTGCGCCAGCTCCTGCAAATCTGCAGAGATATCAAAGGTTTCTTCGGCACCTTTATGAACGCCACCGATGCCGCCAGTTGCAAATGTGCTGATCCCGCTGCGGGCGGCGGCAATCATCGTGGCCGCCACGGTGGTTGCACCGGTGCCGCCCTGCGCCATGTAGACGGGCAAGTCAGCGCGGCTCAGCTTTGCAACGTTTTTGGCTTGGGCCAATGCGACCAGTTGCGTGTCGGTCAGGCCGGCGTGCAGGGTACCGTCCAACAGCGCGATTGTTGCCGGTTCAGCGCCGGCATTGCGAATTTCTGTTTCGACGTTGCGCGCCATTTCCAGGTTTTGCGGCCAGGGCATGCCGTGGGTGATTATGGTCGATTCCAGTGCCACAACGGGGCGACCTTCGGCCTGTGCAGCGGCGACGGCGGGGGACTGTACAACAAGGCTCATAGGCTTGTATCTCCTGAAACATGGGCCGCCGCGGTGCGCAGGGCGATGTGAAGCGCTTCAGACGGCGCCTGGCCATCCAGATCCGCGCAGATATGGGCGGCCATAAATGTATCGCCAGCGCCTGTCACACGTGTGACCAAAACCTTGGGCGGGCAGGCTGAAGTAACGCCTTGGGCCGTCGCGTCGGCGGTGATTTCACCGCCGTTTGTGACCAGGGCGCGTTGTGCGCCACGTGCGATCAGCGCCTGGGCCGCTTCCGGGGCCGTGGCGTATTGGCTGTTACACAGAATATTCGCCTCTTCAAGATTCACATAAAGAGTGCCGCGTTGTGCATTGATAAAAGGTAATAATCGTTCGGCCTTGCCGGGGGATGCGGGGGCAATCCGCAAGTCGGCATGGGCCAAAATCGGATCATGCGCGATTTCGTCCAGTAAGTTGGCGGTCAGGTTTCCGTCCAGGGCGATGGTGCCGCTATACGGGGACTTGGTGCTGCCAATTTCGTTATTTTCCAGCGGCAACAATATCTTGCGCCCCGCTGCTTCCAGCGAATGGGCGTCGGCAATTGCGGCAATCAGTCCATTTGCCCCTTCGACCGCCATATAGCGGTCTGTTGGCAGATCGTCAGAGCGATAGACATATCGTGTTTCCAACCCAAGTGTCGCGCATTGTGCCAGTAGCTCATCGCCTTCTGCATCCCGCCCAACCGCCGATAATAGCGCAGGTTTAAGACCCATGCGGGCCAGGGTGATGGCGATGTTCAAGGCGACACCGCCGGGTATGCGCGTAATGCGCCCCGGCACGTCAGAGCCCTGACGCATGGCACTGGCCGAGCGGCCGATTACGTCCCACAGGACAGAGCCGATGCATAAAATCTTTGGCGATGGATCCGACATTGTCTACCTCCACCCGCAGGATTAAACCGAACCGGGCGGCACCACCAGCCCTGCATGGCGGTGACTTTACGAGATGGGGTTGAGCATTGCGCAAAACCCGGCAAAATGGCCGAAATTTCTAGGGAGGTCCCGATGCTGAGGGCGTTGTTTTTTGTTCTACTGATCTGGGCTTTACCTGCCACAGCGCATGAAGTTCGCCCCGCGATCGGGGATCTGAGTGTTGAGGACGGTGTTGTACGGCTTTCGCTGGCGCTAAATGCCGAAGCTTTGGTGGCGGGTGTCGATTTGGATGGCGTCGAAGACACCGACAATACCGACAGATCGGATCAGGTGGATCAACTGCGCGCGTTGGAGCCCGCCGAACTGGAAGAACGTTTGCGTGCCATTGTGCCCCAAATCATCACCGCGATGAACTTGAGGACTGAAGGGCAAGTCATTGATTTTGAGGTAAATAAGGTCGTTATTGACCCGGTTGGAAATGTGGAGTTACCGCGCGATACGTTGCTGGTTTTGACAGGGCCTGCACCTGCTGGTGCCCAGACGTTGGAGTTGGACTGGCCGCGCGAATACGGCACCATGGTGTTGCGCCAACAGGGGGTCGAGGAACCGTTCACCGGATATCTGTCTGGCGGGCAGGGCAGCGGGCCGATTGATCTGGCGGGGACAGCAGCCCAGTCTGGTTGGGTGAGCTTTGCTCAGTATATCCCTGTCGGCTTTGAACATATTTTGCCAATGGGGCTGGATCATATCCTGTTTGTGTTGGGCTTATTCTTTTTGTCCACGCGCTTGCGGCCGCTTATTTGGCAGGTCTCGGCCTTTACATTGGCTCATACTGTGACGCTGGCCTTGGCGGTGCTTGGATATGTGTCGGTTCCAGCATCGATCGTGGAGCCGTTGATCGCGGCCTCGATCGTGTTTGTTGCGGTAGAGAACGTGGTGTCAGACCGGCTGCAAAAGTGGCGTCCGGCGGTGATTTTTGGGTTTGGTCTGCTGCACGGGTTGGGGTTTGCCAGTGTCTTGGGCGAATTCGGTTTGCCCGGCGCGCAGGTTGTTCCCGCGTTGATTGGTTTCAATGTCGGCGTTGAGATTGGCCAGTTGACGGTTATTGCGGCGGCGTTTCTGCTAACATTGCCCGCGCTGCGGATGGCCGGGCCAGAGGCTTATCGCCGTTACGTCGCTGTACCGACCAGCTGTTTGATTGCGCTGGTCGGCGCCTACTGGTTCATCGAGCGCGTGTTTTTGTAAAGCGCCAAGACCGGGCGCGTTACAAGCAACGTTATTTCTTCTTTTTCTTCTTTGCCGGTTTCCCCTTGGCAGAGGATTTTTTCGCAGTCTTGCCCTTGTCCGATTTAGACGCTTTGGTCTTCTTCTTGTCGGGTGACTTGGCGGAATTCTTCTTTTTGTCTTCCGCCTTTTTCTTTTTTGATTTCTTCTCCTTGGGGGTCGCTTCTAAAGCTGCTTTTTTGGTCTTGGCCTTTTTGTCCGCTTTTTTGCCTTTGGTCTTTTTGGCCTTGGGTTTTTCGCTGGGGGGCTCGACATCATCCACAACCGGCTTCTCCGGTGCAGGTTCAGGCGTCTTGGCCTTTGCTGGGGTGGCTTTGACTGCGGCCGGTGCTGCCTTGGCTGGTGCGGGTTTTGGCTTCTGGCTTGCTGCAGGCTTGGCAGCTTTGGGTGCCGGTTTGGCCGCAGGTTTCGCAGCCGGGCTGGCCGCGCGTGGGGCAGGGGCCGCGCCCGCATCCTTCAACAGAGCTTTGGCCGCATCAATGATGGCTGGGGCGCGGCGTGCGCCGATTCCGCGGATTGCTGTCAGGGCGGCCGGGGTTTGTGCGGCCAGGTCGGCAACGGTGGCGATCCCGTTCCGGGTTAATGTGGTGGCCATTGCCGCGCCAATTCCATGTACATCTACAAGTGTTTTCATTACTTTTCCGTATTCGGTGACTGGTTGTTGACCAGCATGGCAGTTTCGAATTTATCATTCCAGAAGATTCCCACACCAAGGGGTTGCGCCCTGCATCCAGCCCCGCTATACGCGCGCCACTAAACCCGCAGGCGGGGTTTGGGGTATTGGGGGAGAAATCCTCAATAGTCCTCCGGTTGTCCCATATGGGATGATGTGCTCCGCCAAGGCTTGAAACCGGAAAGGATAAGACCATGGCTCTTCCTGAGTTCTCCATGCGTCAGCTGTTGGAAGCTGGCGTTCACTTTGGCCACCAAACGCAGCGTTGGAACCCCCGTATGGGCGAGTTCATCTATGGCGCACGTAATGGCATTCACATTCTCGATCTGACACAGACCGTTCCAATGCTGGACGCGGCGCTGAAAGTGATCCGCGACACCGTTGCGAAAAACGGCCGCGTTCTGTTTGTTGGCACCAAGCGTCAGGCCGCAGGCCCGATCGCCGTTGCTGCTGAAAACTCGGCTCAGTATTACATGAACCACCGCTGGTTGGGTGGCACGCTGACCAACTGGCAGACCGTTTCCAAATCCATCAGCCGTCTGAAATCGATTGACGAGCAGCTGGACGGCGGCGCCGAAGGCCTGACCAAGAAAGAGCGTCTGGGCATGGAACGCGACCAAGCCAAACTGCAGGCTTCGCTGGGCGGTATCCGTGACATGGGCGGTGTTCCTGATCTGCTGTTTGTTATCGACGTTAAGAAAGAAGCATTGGCCGTGGCCGAAGCCAACAAACTGGGTATCCCAGTTGTTGCTGTGGTCGACACCAACTGCCCACCCGATGGCATCGACTATATCATCCCAGGAAACGATGATGCGGCACGCGCAATCTCGTTGTACTGTGATCTGGCAGCCCGTGCTGCGCTGGACGGCATGTCTGGCCAGATGGAAGCCGCTGGTGTCGATATTGGCGCGTTGGAAGAAGCACCAGTAGAAGAAGCGCTGGCTGAAGCCGAAGCCGCCGCGCCGGCACAATAAGCCGGCTGTCGCGAAAGCGACATGCAAACATGACAAGGGAGCGGCGGGTTCGCCGCCCCAAAATTGTTTCAAGACACGAGGAGAGCCGAAAATGGCGATCACTGCTGCACAGGTAAAAGAACTGCGCGAAATGACCGGCGCGGGCATGATGGATGCCAAAAAAGCGCTGACCGAAAATGATGGCAACCTGGACAACGCAATCGACTGGTTGCGCACCAAAGGTTTGGCCAAAGCCGCCAAGAAAGCTGGCCGTACAGCTGCAGAGGGTCTTGTGGCCGTTGCAGTAGACGGTGGCGTTGGCGTTGCTGTTGAAGTGAACTCTGAAACCGACTTCGTTGCCAAGAACGCTGATTTCCAGGCGATGGTTGGTGGCATTGCAAACGTTGCTTTGACTGTTTCGGATGTTGCTGAATTGTCCGAAGCCAATCTGGACGGGAAATCCGTTGCGGATGAGATCACAAACAAGATCGCAACCGTTGGCGAAAACATGTCGCTGCGCCGCATGGTCAAAGTGACCGGCGATCAGGTTGTGACCTATGTGCACAACGCTGCTGCTGATGGCATGGGCAAAATTGGTGTTCTGGTTGCGCTGAAAGGCGACAACGAAGCATTCGGCAAGCAGGTTGCGATGCACATTGCTGCGGCCAACCCACAGTCCTTGTCCGAAGCTGATCTGAGCCCAGCCGTTGTTGAAAAAGAGCGTCAGGTTCAAATCGACATCGCCAAGGAATCCGGCAAGCCCGATGCGGTTATCGAAAAGATGATCGTCGGTCGCATGAAGAAATTCTTGGCCGAGGTCACGTTGCTGGGTCAGCAGTTTGTCATCAACCCAGATCTGACCGTGGCGAAAGCCGCCGAAGAAGCCGGTGTTGAGATTGTTGGCTATGCCCGCATGGAAGTTGGCGAAGGCATTGAAAAAGTTGAAGAAGACTTTGCCGCTGAAGTTGCGAAAGTTGCCAAAGGCTAAGCCTTCGATTTCATAGTGCACGGTTTTTCGTGTATGAAAATTAAACGGCGTCGCTCTGAAAGAGCGGCGCCGTTCGTCTTCAGGGGCCTCCGGTCGCGTTGGGGATATTGAAGCCCCCCGAAATGGGGTCGATCCGAACAGCGAATAATACACCATCCGGACCGACATCCGGTTTTCACCGGAGAAACAGCAGAGCCCTGCAATCACAGAGTAGTGCTGCTCCTTAGTTCCATGGCCAAAAAAAGCCACCACTCACGGAACATCGTGAAATTGGCAGTTTACCCTGCGTTAATGAAGTAGGGAAAACCGGACCTTTTGATCAAAAGGACTTTTCAAACCGCTGTGAATGCTGGTTTTTTGGGCAGAACCGTCTTTCAAATCGAACACAAAATTGTGATCGGCCTTTGAGTCAGACTTCGACCAAGAACATTTGATTCATAAAGGCTGCTTTCATCACGGCTTGGGCCGTGGTTTCCACGTTCAGCACTTCACGCGCCAGGCGTAGATGCTTTTCAATGGTGGCTTGAGTCAGGCCCATGATCTGCGCGATGTCTTGCATGGTCTTGCCGTCGCCGACCCATTCCAACGCCTCGCGTTGACGTTTTGTCAGCGCTTGATTGGGCGGAGCATAGGGCAGGGTGAGCAGTTTCAGGTGCAGGATATTGTTCATCAGCACTATGTGTTCACCGTGCTGTTCCCAGATTTCGTCCGCTTCGGCTTGGGTCATGCCTTTTTGCGCGGTCAGCGCGATGGCACCCTTGGTCCTGCTGGATACAGATCGAAAGCTGACAGTGTATCCAGCGGTGACGCCCATAGCTGCGTTGAACTCCAGTACACGGCGCTCAGCGTCAGAAAGGGTTCCTGTGTTGATCATCTGAACCAGAACGGCCCAGCTGCACCATCCGTCGTTTTCAAGCGCCCAACGAACCATTGGCGCTTCACGGTACAAATGTCCGCCGATGAACTGATCTGTATAGCTGCGCTCATGGTTGGTCAGAAGGACAAAGTCATTCGGATCACCCATAGAGGTCTGCGTCAGAAATCGTGTGAAACCATAGAGAAGACGGTCAAACCCCAGATTGGCCATCGTGCGGCAATGCATGTCCCAAATCTCTTCAACGGATGAAGCCATGGTCATGTCTTTAAGATACGCGCATTCTGACGGTGTCATTATCGGGTGGTCCAAACGTTCTTCGGCTGTGGAGAGTTAAAGCAATACGAAAACTGAAGTGGCGAATGTAACAATATCGGGACGTTATATTAGTTTTTTGTACCTTGCGTCTAGTGTCTGATGGTCCAATGGAAACACGCTTTGCAGCGCAAAACGTGCTGGAAACCGTCAAAACACGAGATTGCAAACGAATTAATATTACATAATACTGATTATAAGTGTTTTGGACGGTACATTTGAATATGCTTAAGGCACTGCTGTGATGCAGTGCCCCGCCTTTGCAACTTATCTGATGATCAAACGATCCCGCCGCCGGCGCCTGTGACCTTGGGACGTTTCGCAGCTACCGACGCGCGATAGCCTGACGCACGGTATGTCAGTATCGGATCAATTGCACCGCCTGTCTCGTGTCGCGCTTTGGCCAGGATCGGTTCCACATCTGTTCGAAACGCTGTGCGCAATGTTGCGGATGCCATCAGCGCGTCATTGGCGTCTTGATACGCAGCAAGTGCAGTACGATCGACCAGCGATGCCTGAACATAGGCGCGCTGAATTTCCACTGCAGAAATCATCAGGCTTTCGATTGGGTCTGTCACGTTGTGGGATTGATCGATCATATGCGCCAGATCGAGCCCCGGTGTGCCCTCTGCATCCACCAGTTCGTTCCAGACCAAAAACAGCTGGTACGGATCAATGGTGCCGCTGTCCAAATCATCGTCCCCATATTTGCTGTCGTTGAAATGGAAACCGCCCAGTTTGCCCGCGTGGATCAGGCGCGACACGATCATCTCGATATTCACATTTGGGGCGTGATGGCCCAGATCAACCAGACACATCGCCTTGTCGCCCAGTTCCTGTGCCGTCAGAAGCGATGATCCCCAATCCTGCACAACGGTCGAATAGAACGCTGGCTCGTAGATCTTGTGCTCCGAAAAGATCCGCCAATTGTCTGGCAGGCCTTTGTAGATCTCTTTCATCGACGTGACGTAGCGTTCAAATTGGCGCCCCATATGGGTTTGACCGGGAAAGTTCGCGCCATCTCCGATCCAGACTGTCAGCGCTTTGGAGCCAATTTTCTCACCGATTTCAATGCATTCCAGATTGTGGTCCACCGCTTGTTGGCGCGTTGCAGAATCCGTATGCGTCAGAGAGCCGAATTTATAAGAATGTGCCTGATCCGGCTGATCTTGAAACGTGTTGGAGTTCATCGCATCAAACCCTACGCCACAGGCGCTGGCCTTGGCGATCAAGTCTGTCGGGTCGGCCTTATCCCACGGAATATGCAGCGAAACTGTGGGGGTTGCCTGGGTCAACCCATGGATCACGCCGCAATCGTCCAGCTTGTCAAAGATGTTGGCTGGCTCCCCCTCGCCCGGAAACCGCGCGAAACGCGTGCCCCCTGTACCTGTGCCCCAACTGGGCACCGCAACGGCAAAGCGTTTGGCCCGTTCTGTTATGGCGTCAATCTCTATCCCGTCGCGTGCCAGTTTTTCGCCAAGCATCTGATAGTCTTGGGAAAGTGCGTCGGCGCGTTTGGCGTTTTGTGCCTCGATAATGGCTTTGTCGATCATGGTATCCTCCCTAATACGCGCGCTCAGACCCCGTCTGAAACGCGCGAATTGGCCTTATCGTGTGAAGGCCTGCACGTTGCCTGCATCCACGTTGATGATATTGCCGGTGGATTTTGAAGACGATTCTGATGCAAAGAAATATGCCGCCTCGGCGATGTCTTCCGGCAAAACCGACCGTTTTAACATGGACCGTTCGCGGTACATCTCTTCCAGCCCGTCTTTGTCGGTTCCGTAGGTATCGGCGCGCTGCTCCAGCCATTCGCCTTCCCAAATCTTGGACCCGCGCAGAACCGCATCGGGGTTAACAACGTTTACCCGGATGCCAGCTTCGGCGCCTTCCAATGCAAGACACCGCGCCAGATGGATTTCAGACGCCTTGGCCGTGCAATAGGCCGCCGCATTCGGGCTGGCCGCCAATCCGTTTTTGGAGGCGATAAACACGATAGATCCGCCGATGTCCTGCGTGCGCATCATCTTGAACGCTTCGCGGGACACAAGGAAATATCCCGTCGACAGAATCGACATGTTCTTTTCCCACAGGGCAAGCGTGGTGGATTCTATCGGGGAGGATGACGCGATGCCGGCATTCGACACCAGAATATCCACGCCGCCAAATTCGACCGCCATTTCCGCGTAAGCCGCAGCGACGGCATCTTCGTCTGTCACATCCATATTGACCGTGCGCACGACATCCGTGCCGTAGCGTGCTGTCAGGTTGTCATAGGTAGAACGCAGGCTGTCATCATTGATATCCGCCAGCATGACGCAAGCGCCTTCGGACAGATAGCGTTCGGCTGTCGCAGAACCAATACCGCCTGCCCCGCCAGTAACCAACGCCACGCGACCCGCCATGGATTTGGGCTTGGGCATGCGTTGCAGTTTGGCTTCTTCAAGCAACCAATATTCGATGTCGAAGGCTTCCTGCTCAGGCAGGCCACAGTATTCCGAAACCGCAGATGCGCCGCGCATCACATTGATTGCATTGACATAAAACTCACCCGAGATACGGGCTGTGGCGCGATCCTTGGCGAAAGTTATCATGCCCACACCGGGCACCAAATAGACCACCGCATTGGGGTCGCGCAGTGCGGGGCTGTTGTCATGCTTGCAGCGATCATAATAGGCCGCATAGCCATCACGATAGTCGGCCACCTGCCCCGGCAATCCCTCAAGCACCTCGGCGATGTTGTTTTGGGCTGGATCGAAGTTAACGACCAGCGGGCAGATTTTTGTGCGCAGAAAATGGTCCGGGCAAGACGTGCCCAATGCCGCCAGGTCGCGCATATCCTTGGCATTCACAAAGTCCAGAACCGTGTTGCTGTCTTCGAAATGGCCAACCATATGCTGCTGACCAGATACCATGCCGCGGATTGCGGGCATCAGCTTGGCAGCCACATCGCGCCGGGCTTGTGCATCCAATGAACTGTGGATCGGGCCGCCGAATGCGGGCACATCCTTGGTACGCGTTTCGAAAAAGGCGATGGCCTGATTGATGATATCCAGTGTCAGCTCGTAACACTCTTTGGCATCATCCGCCCAGGTGAACAGCCCATGGGATTCCAGCACAACACCTTTGGCATTGGGGTTCTTCTCGCAGAACTCGCCCAGCCACAGGCCCAATTCATATCCCGGCCGTTTCCAGGGCAGCCATCCAATGTCATCGCCAAAAATCTCTGCCGTCAGCTCGCGTGAATTCTTTGAAGCCGCAATCGCGATGATGGCATCCGGGTGCATGTGATCGACGTGGATTTTCGGCACATAGGCGTGCAGCGGCGTATCAATCGACGCTGCGCGCGGGTTCAGGTTGAAGGTGCAATGCGGCAGGTAGCCGACCATCTCATCTTCAAAGGCCTCGCCACGGTATTTCCCCTTCAGGGCGCGCAGCTTGTCCATGTAAAGCGTTGCAAAGCCATCCATTTTGATAGAGCCAACATCGCCGCCTGATCCTTTGACCCAAAGCACCTCTGCCTTGTCACCTGTCAGCGGATCATCTTCCATGACCTTGGCCGATGTGTTGCCGCCGCCGTAATTGGTCACCCGCTTGTCGGACCCCAGCAGATTGGACCGATACAGCAGTTTTTCAGACTCGCTCATATGCGCGGCCTTGGTGTCATCCCAAAGCGAGGCGAGCCGCGTTGATGCGGATGTCATGGTTTTCTCCTCCCGATCATTGAAGGTGGATGGCTTCAATATATGGCTTTTTTTGAGCCTCATGCGTCGGAATGTCAATCACAAACAATCATAAATGATCATTCTGCACCGCAGAATAATCATTTATGACAATATTTGATTGACAGTGACTGCTTTAATGCGGCAAGTTTTCCGGCAGAGGGAGGACACTCATGCACGAAACAGAGCGCCATAGCGTTATTCTTTCAGCCGTTCATGACCGTCCGGTCGTGACCGTTGTAGAGCTTTGCAGTTTGACCGGAGCGTCCGAAGCAACCATCCGGCGGGACATTGTGGCGTTGGATGAGGCCAAGAAGCTGCGCCGTGTGCGCGGTGGTGCAGAAGCCTTGGCCCCCAAGCCGTTTCCGGGGCTTGCAGGGCGTCCGTTTTCGTACAACGAAACGATCAATATCGAGCAAAAGCAGGCCATTGCCCGCGCGGCAGTAGATCTGTGCGACGATGGCGATCCGATCATTATCAACGGTGGGACAACGACCTTTCAAATGGTGCACCCGTTGGCGGGACGGCGCTGTCAGGTCTTCACCAACTCGTTTCCGATTGCCGAGCATCTGTTGAAGAATTCCAAGAATTCGGTGCTGATCTCTGGCGGAATAATCTATCGCGAACAGAACATTGTTCTGTCGCCTTTTGACAATGACATAACAAAGAACTTCTGTGCACGCCGCGTGTTCATTGGTGCTCAGGGCGTTGGCCCGCTTGGGTTGATGGAAGCGGATCCGCTGATCATTCAGGCAGAGCAAAGGCTGATCGGCCAAGCTGACGAAGTGGTTTTGCTGGTTGATTCATCGAAATTTGAAAATCGTTCCAGCCTTGTTCTGTGCCCGCTTGGACAGATCGACGTTCTGATCACCGATGATCAGATCAGTGATCGCGACGCAGCGATGGTTGAAGCGGCAGATGTCAAACTTGTTGTGGCCCGTACTGGGGCCACAAAGAATGCGGCGGTTTCGTAAAAAAAGAACAGACAGCGACACCGCCACACACCGGGTAAACCAGGGAGGAACCCAAAATGAAACTTACCAAACTTCTGACAACGGCAGCCATTGCCACAGGGCTATTTGCGGGCACCAGCGCCTCTGCTGATGACATGCGCATTGCGCTGGTCGTCAAGGCGCTTGGCATTGGCTTTTTCGAAGCGGCTGCTGAAGGCGCCGAAGAAGCGGCCAAAGAACTGGGTAATGTCGAAATCATTTACACAGGCCCAACCGACACCACTGCGGAAGGCCAGATTGAGGTGATCAACGCCCTGATCGCCCAGAATGTGGATGCGATTGCCGTATCGGCCAATGACACAGATGCGATGGTGCCAACGCTGAAAAAGGCAATGCAGCGCGGGATCACCGTGATCTCTTGGGACAGCGGCGTGGCAGAAGCGGGTCGTCAGGCCCATTTGAACCCATCGTCCAATGCCCTGATCGGCAACATGATTATCAAGCTGGCCGCTGATGAACTGCCGGACGGCGGCGAAGTTGCGGTATTGTCTGCCACCACCACGTCTACGAACCAGAACACCTGGATCGAAGAAATGAACAAGGTCATGGGCAACTATCCCGGCATCACGGTTGTCGGCACTGTCTATGGGGATGATCTGGCGGATAAATCCTACCGTGAAGCCCAGGGCCTGATGCAGTCTTATCCTGATCTGGACGCGATTATCGCCCCAACCTCGGTTGGTATTGTTGCGGCGGCTCAGGCTGTGGCGGATGCCGGTAAGATTGGCGAAGTCAACGTAACCGGTCTGGGTCTGCCATCGGAAATGGCCGGCGCAATCGAAAGCGGTGCGTCCAAGTCCTTTGCGATCTGGAATCCGATTGATCTGGGCTATTCGGCAACCATGCTGGCCCATCAGCTGGCCACCGAAGCCGCAACCGCGGAGCCAGGCGCAACCATCAGTATCGGTCGGATGGGTGAAATCACGTTGGATGAGACCAACTCTGCCGCAATGGCGGATCCGTTTGTCTATGACGCTTCAAACATCGACGCGTTCAAAGACATTTTCTGATCTTTGATCCTGCGACTTTGGGGGCGGTTTTGATTGTCGCCCCCTACCCCACGATCCGTGTATCCGCGCGTGATCGCACCCTCGATAGGTCCTTCAAATGAGCATCCAAGTCGCTACCCCAGATGCGCCCGTTCTGGCCCTTGATCACATCACCAAGTCGTTTCCGGGCGTGAAAGCGCTGGACGGCGTTCAGCTAGAGCTGTTCGCAGGCCGCGTCACGTCTTTGGTGGGTGAAAATGGCGCGGGCAAGTCGACCGTCGTAAAAATTCTGACCGGCATCTATCAACCCGATGGCGGCAAGATCCTGCTAGACGGCGCGCCGGTGTCTTTTCCCACGGCGCAAGACGCCACCCGTGCGGGCGTAACGGCGATCCATCAGGAAACGGTGCTGTTTGATGAGCTGAGCGTCGCGGAAAACATCTTTATTGGGCATGCCCCCAAGACATCGTGGCATTTGATTGATCGTACCGCGATGGTGGAAAAAGCCGGGAAAATTCTGCGCGATATCGGTGCTCAGATCGACCCGTCGGTTAAGTTGAAAGATCTGGGGATTGCATCGCGTCATTTGGTGGCGATTGCGCGTGCCCTGTCGGTTGAAGCGCGGGTTGTCATCATGGATGAACCCACCGCCGCGCTGTCACAGAAAGAAATCGAAGAGCTGTACACCCTTGTCGATGTGCTGAAAGCGCAGGGCAAGGCGATCCTCTTTATTTCGCATAAGTTCGATGAAATTTTCCGAATTTCAGACCGCTTTACGGTGTTCCGGGATGGTCAGTTTGTTGGTGCCGGCGAAATGTCTGAAATCGACGAGGCGCAACTGGTTCAGATGATGGTTGGACGGTCCGTTGATCAGATTTTCCCAAAGCGCAGCGCGAATGTCGGCGACGAAGTGATGAAAGTCGTCGGCTACAGCCATCCGACAGAGTTTGAAGACATCAATTTCACCCTTCATCGCGGCGAAATCCTTGGGTTTTATGGCTTGGTTGGTGCCGGGCGGTCAGAGTTTATGCAATCTCTGATCGGGATCACGCGTCCGTCCAAAGGTGTGATCCGTTTGGCGGACCAGATCCGTGTCATCCGCTCTCCCGCTGACGCAATTGCAGCCGGGTTGGTTTATGTGCCCGAAGATCGCGGCAAACAGGGTGCGATCCTGGACATGCCGATCTTTCAGAATGTCACCCTGCCCTCGTTGCGTGAAACGTCGCGCAATGGCTTTTTGCGCCTGGCCGATGAGTTTGCCCTGGCACGTCGATACACACAGCGCCTTGATCTGCGGGCGGCATCGCTGGACACCACCGTGGGCAGCTTGTCAGGCGGCAACCAGCAAAAAGTGGTGATTGCCAAATGGCTGGCAACGCAGCCCCGCGTGATCATTCTGGATGAACCGACCAAGGGCATCGATATCGGCTCAAAAGCAGCCGTGCATGAATTCATGTCGGAATTGGCCGCGCAGGGCCTTTCAGTCATCATGGTGTCATCTGAAATTCCCGAAATTCTGGGCATGTCTGACCGCGTGATTGTGATGCGCGAGGGCCGTATCGCGGCCGAGCTTTCGGGTGACGAGCTGAGCCCCGAAACGCTGGTTCGTCACGCAGCCGGCATCAGCGCACAGGGAGACGCAGCATGACCTTCCTCAAATCCCGCGAGGCCATCTTGGCCGGTGCGATTTTGGTGCTATTGGCCCTGATCGCGACCCGGTTTTCCGGTTTTGTAGCGCCAAAGAACTTGGTCGCGGTGTTCACCGATACCTCACCTCTGATCATTCTGGCCTTGGGCCAAACCGCGGTGATCCTGACGCGGTGTATTGATCTGTCTGTGGCCGCCAATCTGGCCCTGACGGGCATGGTTTGCGCGATGATCAACGTTGCGGTGCCGGATTTGCCGGTTGGTGCCATTCTGCTGCTGGCCTTGGTGTTGGGCGCATGCCTTGGTGCCATCAACGGTTTGCTGGTGTGGAAGCTGGATATCCCGCCAATCGTGGTCACTTTGGGTACCATGACCATCTTTCGCGGCATCATCTTCTTGCTGACCGACGGGCAATGGATCAACGCGCATGAGATGAGCAAATCGTTCACCGGATTTCCGCGCTCAACCCTTCTTGGGATGCCGGTGCTTGGCTGGATTGCGGTGATTGTTGCGCTGGTGATGGTTGTTCTGATGGGCCGCACCACCCTTGGCCGCGCCTTCTACGCCGTTGGCGGCAACCCACATGCAGCGGTCTATACCGGCCTTGATGTGGGGCGCACCCAGTTTTTGGCCTTTGTGATTTCGGGCATGCTGGCGGGGCTGACAGGGTATCTTTGGATTGCCCGCTATGCGGTGGCCTATGTCGATATTGCGGGCGGTTTCGAACTGGAAGTTGTTGCGGCCTGTGTGATCGGTGGCATTTCCATTGCTGGCGGCGCGGGCACCGTTTTGGGCACGCTCTTGGGCGCGCTGTTTCTTGGGGTGGTGAAAAACGCCCTGCCCGTCGTCGATATCTCACCTTTTTGGCAATTGGCCATATCCGGTGCAGCGATCATCATCGCCGTGGCGTTCAACGCCCGCTCCAGCCGCACCAAAGGCCGCGTCATTCTGAAATCTGCGGAGCACGCACAATGAGTATGGCAGACCCCCGCACGATCCCTGATCAACTGAAGACACCGCTGGAACGCCGGTTGAAAAGTTGGGAAACCCTGCTGCTGGTTGTGGCGGTTGGAATCTTCATCCTGAACTCTTTTGCGTCGCCGTATTTCCTGAACGCCTGGAATCTGTCTGACGCGACATTCAACTTTACCGAAAAGGCGATGATTGCCTTTGCCATGGCGCTGTTGATCATCTCGGGCGAGATTGATCTTTCGGTGGCCTCGATCATTGCGCTGGCCTCTACGGCGATGGGGCTGGTGATGGAGGCCGGGTTTGGCACGCCGATGATCGTGTTGACCGGATTGGCCACAGGGCTGCTGTGCGGGGCGTTTAACGGGGTGCTTGTCACGCGGCTTGGTCTGCCCTCGATTGTTGTTACGATCGGCACCATGAGCCTGTTTCGCGGTATCAGCTATATCATCCTGGGGGATGGGGCGTTCCGGGGGTATCCGGCGGATTTCGCATGGTTTGGGCAGGGCTATGCCTTTTGGGTCATCTCTGTTGAATTCGTGATTTTCGTGATCTGCGCTGTGATCTACGGGGTGTTGCTGCACAAAACAAACTTTGGCCGGGCCGTTTATGCCATTGGCAATAACGCCACGGGCGCCTTGTTTTCGGGTATCCGCGTGGATCGGGTGAAGATGACCCTGTTCTTGTTGACCGGTCTGATGGCGGGCATTGCCAGTATTTGCCTGACCTCGCGCCTTGGGTCCACACGCCCCTCTATCGCCACGGGAATGGAGTTGGAGGTGGTCACGATGGTTGTGCTGGGCGGTGTAAATATCTTGGGCGGGTCCGGGTCCATTCCCGGCGTTGTGATTGCCGCCTTTGTCATGGGCTTGGTGACCTTTGGTTTGGGCCTTTTGAATGTTCCGGGTATCGTCATGTCGATCTTTATCGGGTTGCTGCTGATTGGGGTCATCGCCCTGCCCCGGCTGTGGGACAAATTCAAAAAGGCCAAATGATGGAAAAAATCGCTTTCCGTATGATCCTGAATGAAGGTCAGCTGGACGAATACAAACGACGCCATGACCAAATATGGCCGGAGCTGTCTATCTTACTAAAGAAGGCCGGTGTTCAGGATTATTCGATTCACTATGATCCAGAGACCCGGCATTTGTTTGGTGTTTTGTGGCGGCGCGAGGATCACGAAATGGAGACCCTGCCTCTGCATCCGGTGATGAAAAAATGGTGGGCGTATATGGCGGATATCATGGAAACCCACCCTGACAATCGCCCCGTCGAAGTGGCCTTGGAAACGGTTTTCCACCTGCTATGACCCTGCCCAAACACATCGCCGTCATTGATGTTGGCAAAACAAACGCCAAGCTGGCTTTGGTCGATGGCAAAAGCCTGACTGAAATCGCGGTTGTCACCCGGCCCAACAATGTGTTGCCCGGCCCGCCATATCCGCATTTTGACCTGGAAGGTCATTGGCGGTTCTTCCTCGACAATCTGACGGTTTTCCACCGTAAGTTTGGAATTGATGCGATCTCGATCACAACCCATGGCG
Organism: Pseudoprimorskyibacter sp.; assembly: GCA_034670065.1. GTDB lineage: Bacteria > Pseudomonadota > Alphaproteobacteria > Rhodobacterales > Rhodobacteraceae > Mesobacterium_A. Next base: position 67,207 of record JAXMOG010000001.1, read on the forward strand.
CATCGGCGGTATTGCTGGACAAATTCGGCCAGTTGGCCACGCCCATGTTGGATTACGAACATGACGGCCCGGATCATATGGCCGAGGCATATAATGCGATCCGCCCGCCATTTGCTGTGACGGGCTCTCCGCGTTTGCAGGGCGGTCTGAATGTTGGCGCGCAGCTGCATTGGTTGTTTGAAACCGATCCAGGTTTAAAAGCGCGCACAGCCCATATTGTGACCTACCCGCAATATTGGGGCTACCGGCTGACAGGTCGGTTCGCCACTGATGTATCGTCCTTGGGGTGTCACACCGATCTGTGGGAGCCGCGCACCGGAAAGCCATCATCACTGGCGCGCACGCTATCGGTGTCAGACAAGCTGGCACCTGCGCATCACGCCTCTGATGTATTGGGCACCGTGGTGTCGGACGTTGCTGCGGCCACCGGCCTGCCCGGCGACACTCCGGTGCTGTGTGGCATACATGACAGCAATGCATCCTTGCTGCCGCATCTGCTGGGGCGCAGTGGGGCGTTCAATGTGGTGTCTACTGGCACCTGGGTGATCGTGATGGCGGTCAAAGGCAAAGATGTTCCACTGGACCCAACGCGCGACACGCTGGTGAACACCAGTGCCTTTGGTGATCCCGTGCCCTCGGCCCGGTTTATGGGGGGGCGGGAATATGAGCTGATCCGCGACGGGTCTGCCGCCACGCCAACAGAGGAAGACCGTCACAACGTGCTGGCGCGTGGGGTGATGCTGTTGCCATCCGTTGTTACAGACAGCGGGCCGTTTGTAGGGCGTCAGCACAGCTGGACGGATATGCCACGCACCGAAGGCGAACGTGTCTTTGCGCTGTCCTTGTACTTGGCGCTGATGACGCAAACCTGTTTGGATCTGATCGGTGGTCAGGGCCCCACTATTGTGGAAGGTCCGTTTGCGCGAAATCAGGATTATATCGCGATGTTGTCCTGTCTGCGTCCAGAGGGGATAGACATCGCGCATTCCGGGACCGGTACCAGCATCGGTGCCGCACTCTTGTTTGCGACAGCTGGCGTTCAAAGCCCAACGACGCCGGTTGAGGCAGCGCAAAACGATGCGCTTGCTGACTATGCGCGGCGCTGGCTGGCTGCGGTTCGCGCATAAAGCTGGGCAACCTACCCAAATCGATGTGGCCAGAAACAGGCGCGCCAATATCGGCGCGCCCATCTATCATTTTCAACAGCGTTATCAGAAACGGAAGGCACCACGCAGGCTGACGGTGTCGATATCTGCATCGGTCGAGCTGCTGCCAATGTCTTTGAAACGGTGCAACAGGTACTCTCCGCCAACGCTGAAGTTGTCTGTCAGCGCATATTCCAGACCGATACCGGCCAATGCGCCGTTTGCATCGCCCAAGCTGGTGTTGGCGCGTTCGGCCCCCAAAGTGGCATAAACCAGCGTACGACCCAGATCCAAACCGCCGCGCAGCTTTAAAGCGGTCATATTGTCGATCGCCAACCCGCCAACGTTTAAATCAGAGCTCTGAAAGTCCAGTTCCGCCCCGGCGACGAACTGACCAAAGTCATAATCATAGCCAGCAAAGGCACCATAGCCCAGCTCACTATCATCGGCGCTACCGCTCTCAGCGCTTTGATTTCCAAAGCTTAATCCGCCGTAGGCGCCTGTCCAGTCATGGCCCAACGCAGGTGCCTGTGTCATCGCGACAGGTGCAGGTTCTGCGACAGGAGTTTCCAAGCTGCCGGCCTGTGCGGCTGCAGCCAAGACGGTTAATGCGGATGCGGTCATCAGAATTTTCATCTGTCTTCTCCTTTGGTTTTCCGCGTCGGCACATGTGTTTTTGCCAACGACGACCTGTCACATAAGGGCTGCCTTCAAGACTGGAAGTCATTGATCTATCACAGATATTTGAAGAAGCGCCTTTCTGCCAAGTGCCGGCCAAAAGGCGCTGATCATCGGTGGTGATCCGCTTGCCGGCGCCAAATTCCGCCGATGCTGCACTGCGACATTTTCTATGCTATTCTTTACCGTTCTTGCTGGTCTTTCCTGAGCTTTGCAGTTAGGCCGCTGCCAACTGATCAGAACGCGCAACGGAACCAATCATGGACCTGAGAAATATCGCCATCATCGCACACGTCGACCATGGCAAGACCACGCTGGTTGACGAACTGCTTAAGCAGTCCGGCGCCTTCCGCGAAAACCAGGCTGTGGCTGAACGGGCGATGGACAGCAACGACCTGGAACGGGAACGTGGGATTACCATCTTTGCCAAGCCAACTTCGGTTGTTTGGAAAGACACCCGCATCAATATCGTGGACACGCCCGGCCACGCCGATTTCGGCGGAGAGGTAGAGCGTATCCTGTCGATGGTGGATGGTGTTGTTCTGCTGGTGGATGCCGCAGAAGGCCCGATGCCTCAAACCAAATTTGTGACCTCCAAAGCCTTGGCTTTGGGTTTGCGCCCGATTGTGGTGCTGAACAAGGTCGATAAGAACGACGCAGAGCCTGACCGTGCTCTGGACGAATGCTTTGATTTGTTTGCTTCGCTGGATGCGGATGAGGATCAGCTGGATTTCCCGCATATGTATGCGTCTGGCCGCAACGGCTGGTGCGACGCCGAGCTGGATGGTCCACGCGCTAATCTGGATGCGTTGTTCAATCTGATCGTCAACCACGTGCCGCGGCCAAGCCAGATCGCGCGTCAGGATGAAGATTTCACAATGCTGGCCACAACGCTGGGCGCCGATCCGTTTGTTGGGCGTTTGCTGACCGGTCGTGTTGAAACCGGCAAACTGAAAGTCGGCGCAACCGTGCAGGCGCTGTCCCGCATTGGCCAAAAGATCGAACAGTTCCGCGTTACCCGTATTCAGGCGTTCCGCGGTCTGAGCGAACAAGACATCGAAGAAGCGCAGGCAGGCGATATCGTTTCGCTGGCAGGTATGTCCAAGGCGACAGTGGCCGACACGATTTGTGCCTTGGCTGTTGATACGCCATTGGATGCGCAACCAATCGATCCGCCCACCATCACCGTAACCTTTGGCATCAACGACAGCCCATTGGCTGGTCGCGATGGCAAGAAGGTACAATCGCGGGTGATCCGCGAGCGTCTGATGAAGGAAGCGGAATCCAACGTTGCCATCAAAATCGCAGACACTCCGGGTGGTGAAGCGTTCGAGGTTTCGGGCCGTGGCGAATTGCAGATGGGTGTTCTGATTGAAAACATGCGCCGTGAAGGGTTCGAACTGTCGATCTCACGCCCGCAGGTGATCATGAAAGAAGTCGATGGCGTTCGCATGGAACCTGTCGAAGAAGCCACCTTTGACGTGGATGACGAATATTCCGGCGTTGTGATCGAAAAGATGACCGGTCCCCGCAAGGGTGAATTGGTCGAGATGAAACCAGCGGGTGCTGGCAAAACGCGTATCGTGGCCCATGTGCCATCGCGTGGGTTGATCGGCTATCACGGTGAATTCCTGACAGACACGCGCGGCACAGGTGTTTTGAACCGCGTATTCCACGGTTGGACCCCACATAAAGGTCCGATCCCTGGGCGGCGTTCGGGCGTTCTGATCTCGATGGAAAATGGTGAAGCTGTGGCCTATGCCCTGTGGAACCTAGAAGATCGTGGCAAAATGTTCCTTGGTGCGCAGGCACCGGTTTATCAGGGCATGATCATTGGCGAACACAGCCGTGAGAATGATCTGGAAGTGAACCCGCTGAAAGGCAAGAAGCTGACCAACGTGCGTGCCTCGGGTACGGATGAAGCGGTTCGCTTGACCACGCCGATCACCTTGTCGCTGGAAGAGGCAATCGCCTATATCAACGATGATGAGCTGGTTGAAGTGACGCCATCGGCGATCCGGTTGCGCAAACGCTATCTGGATCCGCATGAGCGCAAACGTCAAGCGCGCTCGGGCTCGTAAGACTTTTCACAATGTCCCCCTGTCGGTAATGTAAACGCCGACAGGGGGCATTGATGCGTTTTGCATTCCTCGTAACCTTTTTGTTTTCGGCCTCTGCAACGGATGCCGAATTGGCGGTTTGTGACAACGGTGTCGCAACGGCACAGGCAGAGTCCGCCCAAGTTACAGAGCAGATTTGTAAGGCGGTGGATGATGCGTTGGCGCAATTTGCCAAATGCGATTTGCCCACCCCTGTACCGCTTACTATTGAAGCTGTTTCGTCATTCGATGCGCCCTGTGTGGGGGTGTTTCATTGCGGTGAAGCCAAAATAGAGCTTCTGACGCCAGATGCATTAGACGCGCAACGCCAACAAGTTGGCGCGTTTTCCCACATTCCGACCGACCGATTTTTCGCAAGCATCATTCTGCACGAACTGGCGCATGCCATGTTCCATCAAGCGCCGTGTTTGTTTGATACCTGCGCGACAAGCAGCGAGTATTTTTCATACACCTTGCAGATCGCCGCCCTGTCCGAAAAGGACCGCGCGCCGTTTGAAGCTTTTCGGAATGATGGGCCGGTTGCAGAGGATGGCATCAACCCCATGCTATTGTTTTTGGCACCAGACTCATTTGCGCGTCGGGCGTGGACACATCTGAACCAACAGCCTGACAGCTGCGCTGTTTGGCACGGCATGTTACGCGGCGAAAACAGATTTGATTACACACTTCCCTAGCGATCCGGGCCTTGCCGAAGGCCAGTCTGGCGTTAGTCAGGCGGACGCGGTACGTGTTGGTCAATCAGGATGACATTTCCATCGGGATCCGTTGCTGTGAAACTGGCAGGTCCGGTGCCGGTGGGATCAACAGGTACGGCAATATCAACACCGGCTTCCTGAAGACGTGTTTGCAGCGCTCTGACATCCTCAAACGCTTCGACCGGCGTGGCAGATTGATCCCAGCCGGGGTTGAAGGTCAGTAGATTTCCCTCAAACATTCCCTGGAACAGCCCGATAACAGCATCGCCGTTCTTGAGAATGCACCAACCTTGGTCTGACGTATCATGAAATATCTCAAAGCCCAGGGTCTGATAAAACGCTTTTGATTTGGCGATATCCTTGACCGAGAGGCTGACGGAAAAGCAACCTATAGACATGGCACATCCTTTTTGACGCAATCCGCCAATGATGCGCCCTGGGGCAGTGCCGCGCAAGAAAAACGCCCCGATCTGAAAGACGGGGCGTTAAAACTGCGATCACAATTTGCTTATTCGCTGGTTTCTACCACCAGTAATTCCCGTTCAGATGCGCCGCGTGCGTGGCTGAGCGCTTCTTGATATTCAGGGCTGTTGTAGCAGGCGACCGCGTCTTCAACGGTTTCGAATTTTGCCACAACATTGCGCGGGCGTTCCTTGCCTTCCAGCTGCACGAACCGACCACCGCGTGCGATGAAACGGCCGCCGTGCTTGGCAATCGCCGGGCCAGCCAGTTCCGCATATTTGCCATAGGCGTCAGCGTCCGAAACGGTGACATGCGCAATCCATAGTGCAGGCATTGGTCTTATCCTTTCAGCAAAGCCACGGCCGCCGCGATGGCCGCTTCGGCGTTTTCAACAGAGGCCGCGCCGCCCTGAGCCATATCAGGACGACCACCGCCACCCTTGCCACCCAGTTCAGGCACTGCAGCGCGTACCAGATCAACTGCGGAAACCTTATCGGTCAGATCTTTGGTAACGCCCGCGGCCACAGCAGCTTTGCCGCCCGTGTCCGCGATCAGCAACACCACACCGCTGCCCAGGCGGGATTTGTGTTCATCGATCAATGCGGGCAGGTCTTTGCCCGAAACACCAGTCAGCGTCTGACCGATGAAAGAGATACCATTGACCTCTTGTTCGGGTGTTGCACCCTGCCCGGCCCCGCCAGACATCGCCAAATCGCGACGCAGCTGTGCCAGCTCATTGGTCAACGCTTTGCGCTCTTCAAGCAGCGATTTGATGCGCGACACCACGTCGTCGCCGCCGGTTTTCAGCAGCGTTTCAACCTCGCTCAACCGTGCATCACGGCCACGCAGGGTTTCGATTGCGGCTGCCCCGGTCAATGCCTCAATCCGGCGCACACCTGCCGACGATGCGGTTTCAGAGGTCAGTGCAAACGCCCCGATATCGCCCGTGCGTGTGACATGGGTTCCGCCGCACAGTTCCAGCGAATAGGTCTGACCATTGGCACCTTTGCCGGTGTCTTTGCGACCCATGGAAACCACGCGCACTTCGTCACCGTATTTTTCGCCAAACAAGGCCTGCGCACCAATGGCCCGCGCGTCATCCGGTGTCATGATCCGGGTTTCGACGGGGGTGTTTTGTCGGATAAAAGCGTTCACTTCGGTTTCGACGCGGTTGATCTCATCCGCGCTCAGCGCTTTGCCGTGGCTGAAGTCAAAACGCAGACGATCCGGCGCGTTCAAAGAGCCGCGCTGCGCAACGTGATCGCCAAGCGCTTCGCGCAGGGCTTCGTGCAACAGGTGCGTGGCAGAGTGGTTCGCGCGAATGGTGCTGCGACGACCGTGATCAACTTCCAAGGCCAGGGCATCGCCCTTGCTGAATGTCCCTTCATCAATGGTGACAAGATGCGCAAAAACCGCGCCGCCACCCATTTTCTGCGTGCCGGTGACCGTTGCGATATCATCTTCGTTTTCCAGCCGGCGCAACCAACCAGTGTCGCCCACCTGACCACCGGATTCCGCATAGAACGGCGTTTGGTTCATGATGACCCATCCGCTGTCGCCGCGGTTCAGCGCATCTACAGAGGCGCCGTCTTTGACGATTGCCAAAACCACACCTTCGGCGGTTTCAGTGTCATAGCCCAGGAAATCGGTCGCACCATGCTCTTCGGCAATGTCGAACCAGATCGCCAGATCCGCCGCTTCGCCGGTGCCGGACCATGCCGCGCGCGCCTTGGCCTTTTGTTCGGCCATCGCGGTGTCAAACCCATCGGTGTCAACGGTGCGATCCATTTCGCGCAACGCATCCTGGGTCAAATCCAGCGGGAAACCATAGGTGTCATACAGTTTGAACGCGGCTTCGCCCGGCAATGGGGCATCTTCGGGCAGTCCGGCTAGTTCGTCATCCAACAGTTTCAGACCACGATCCAGCGTCTGCTTAAAGCGGGTTTCTTCCAGCTTCAGCGTTTCTTCGATCAGCGACTGTGCGCGTGTCAGTTCGGGATAGGCGGCCCCCATCTGGCGAACCAATGCAGGCACAAGGCTGTGCATCATTGGATCCTTGGCGCCCAGCAAATGCGCATGGCGCATGGCGCGCCGCATGATCCGGCGCAGCACGTAGCCGCGCCCATCGTTAGACGGCATCACACCATCGGCTATCAGGAACGAGGTCGAGCGCAGGTGATCCGCGATCACCCGGTGATGGGTTTTGCCGGGGCCATCGGGATCGGTGCTGCTGGCGTGGGCCGAGGCTTCGATCAACGACCGCATCAGGTCGGTGCCGTAGTTGTCGTTTGTGCCCTGCAACAGCGCCGCTACACGTTCCAGCCCCATGCCGGTGTCGATGGATTGCGCCGCCAGTTCACGTTTGGAGCCATCTTCGAACTGTTCATATTGCATGAACACCAGGTTCCAGATCTCGATAAAGCGGTCGCCATCTTCGTCCGGTGATCCCGGAGGGCCACCCCAAAATTTTTCGCCGTGATCAAAGAAGATTTCGGTACACGGGCCGCATGGGCCGGTTGGTCCCATCATCCAGAAGTTGTCATTGGTGGGAATGCGGATGATCTTCTCATCCGGCAAACCGGCGACCTTCTTCCAGATCTCTGCCGCTTCATCATCGGTGTGATAGACGGTGACCAGCAATTTTTCGGCCGGAATATCCAGCTCCTTGGTGATCAACTCCCAGGCAAAGGGAATTGCTTCTTTCTTGAAGTAGTCACCGAACGAAAAGTTGCCCAGCATTTCGAAAAACGTGTGGTGCCGGTTGGTATAGCCCACATTGTCCAGATCGTTGTGCTTGCCGCCTGCCCGCACGCACTTCTGTGCAGTGGTTGCGCGGGTGTAGTCACGCTTTTCAACGCCGGTGAACAGGTTCTTAAACTGCACCATGCCAGAGTTGGCAAACATCAGCGTTGGGTCGTTGCGCGGCACCAGCGGGCTTGACGGGGCGATGGTATGGCCCTGTTTTTCAAAATAGTTCAGAAACGTCGTCCGAATATCGTTCAGCGTGGGCATGAAACTCTGCCTTAAATCCGTTGATTTCGGGCAGATGTATCCGTCTGATCCGGTGCTGTCTACCTTACAAACCATGTTCTGTCAGGGATCGGGGTTACAGCAATTGGAACCGTGAAAATTGGCGGCGTTCCAGTGCAAATGGGGATGCCCGGTGCTGCGCAGCTAATCAGCGGGGCGTGACGTCCTGTTCAGGGGTGTTTTGACCGGGTTCAGGCGGCGGCTTATGACCGGGAACCAGCCCCTGAAAACGAAAAAAGGCGCCCGTTGGGGGCGCCCTTTCTCTTAGCGGTGGATGTGACGGCCTATGCCTCCATCACGTCGTCGCCTGCTTCCAGGTCTGCATCGAATTCCAAACCGTGCGCGGCACGGATCTTGTCTTCGATGTCGATGGCGATGCGTTTGTTTTCACGCAGAAAGACCTTGGCATTTTCACGCCCTTGGCCGATCCGCTCATCACCATAAGAATACCAAGAGCCAGATTTTTCGACGACGCCCGCTTTCACACCGAGGTCGAGCAGTTCCCCGGTCTTTGAAATGCCTTCGCCATACATGATGTCGAATTCCACCTGCTTGAAGGGCGGTGCAACTTTGTTCTTCACCACTTTCACGCGGGTCTGGTTGCCAACCACTTCGTCACGGTCCTTGATCGCGCCAATACGGCGGATGTCCAAGCGAACGGAGCTGTAGAATTTCAGGGCGTTACCGCCAGTGGTGGTTTCAGGGCTGCCAAACATGACGCCGATCTTCATTCTGATCTGGTTGATGAAAATCACCATACAGTTCGACCGAGAGATCGAGCCGGTCAGTTTGCGCATGGCTTGGCTCATCAGGCGGGCTTGTACGCCAACGCTGCTGTCGCCCATATCGCCTTCCAGCTCTGACTTTGGGGTCAATGCTGCAACCGAATCGACAACCACCATGTTGACGGCACCAGAGCGAACCAGCGTATCAGTGATTTCCAGCGCCTGTTCACCTGTGTCAGGCTGCGAGATCAGCAATTCGTCCAGATCAACGCCCAGCTTGCGGGCATACAGTGGGTCCAGCGCGTGTTCCGCGTCAACAAAGGCGCAAACGCCGCCTTTCTTCTGTTCTTCCGCCACGCAATGCAATGTCAGCGTGGTTTTGCCAGAGCTTTCCGGCCCGTAAATCTCAATAATGCGGCCCTTTGGCAGACCGCCAATTCCCAGCGCGATATCCAACCCCAAGGAGCCCGTCGACGTGGACTCAATATCCTTGATCGGATTGTCGCCACCCAGTTTCATAACTGAGCCTTTGCCAAACTGACGTTCGATCTGTGCAAGCGCCGAGTCGAGCGCCTTTTGCTTATCGTTGCTACGCTTGTTGTCCATAGTCAGTAGATCTGCCGCTGCCATTGTTTCGATCCTTATTCCACACCCGCAACCGGGCGGCAATCGCTGCTTTTGTTCGCCTCTTGTTCTCATCGTTATGAGATCAAAACGAGAACATATCAAGTCATTTCTTTTCAACCCGATCATTTCGCGGCAAGGTTAACCAGAGGTTTACCGCGATAGAAGAAATGGTACGGGCGGGCATATGTTAGTGTTTTGGAAGCAGAAATTGGTGTTTCTTGCCGTGCCGAAAACCGGCACTTCGGCATGGGCGGAGGCGTTGGGCCCGATTGCCGCAATGTCCATTCAGGAACCGCCTGAACTGAAACATGCGCCGATCTATCGCTACAATCGGTTTATCCGCCCGATGCTAGAGAAGATGGGTGCCACGCAGATTGATTTGATGGCCGTGGTGCGCGAACCGGTTGATTGGTTGGGCAGTTGGTATCGCTACAGGCAGCGGGATTTTCTGGATGGGCTGGCCACCTCTACGCGGGATGTCAGCTTTGATGAATTTGTGCAGGCCTATTGCCGGGATGACCGGCCGGCCTTTGCCGAAGTGGGCAGTCAGGCCAAGTTTCTGGAGCCGCGGCCCAATGGGGTGAAGGCAACGCATGTCTTTGCCTATGAAGCACAGGACGCGGTTAAATCCTTTCTTGAGGCACAGTTGGAAACCGATCTGCATGTCGATCGGCACAACAGCTCTGCCAACATTCCGCTGGAGCTGACACCAAGAACCGAAGGTCTTTTGCGCAAACGCCACGCTGCGGATTTCACGCTATGGCAAGAGGCGCGGCGCGGTTAGGGGTTAAACCATTTGCTCTTGCACGGTCTCGGTCAGTTCGGTCAGCGAGAATGGTTTGGGTAAAAAGACCGCGTGTGGCATTGCGGTTTCATTGGTTTCAAACGCGTCCTCGGCGTAGCCGGAAACAAACACAACTCGCAGGTCCGGGTGAGTCTCCATCGCTTTACGCACCCAACTGGGCCCATCGATGCCCGGCATGATGACATCAGACACAACCACATCCACCTCAAGCGAGGGATCGCGCAGCGCCTCCAATGCCTGTTCGCCGGATTCGGCTTCGATCACTGTATGCCCGCGCAGCCGTAATGCGCGGGAAGCGAAGGTGCGCACAGGGGCTTCATCTTCGACCAACAAGATCACGCCTTGCAGGGCGGTGTCACGTTGCACTGGTTCAGGCTTGGCGGGCAAGGCGCTGATAGTGGGTTCGGCGTCATTGCCGGGAAACAGCAGTGTAAACGTGGTGCCGCAGCCGGGAGGGCTGTCGACAAAGATGAAAGACCCGGATTGTCTGATAATCCCATAAACAGTGGACAAGCCCAGCCCCGTGCCCTCGCCTGTTGGTTTGGTTGAGAAGAACGGCTCAAATACTTTGTCCATTACCTCTGGCGGTATGCCCGTCCCTTCGTCGGTGACCGTGACCTGAACATAGGTTCCCGGTGGCACAACAGAGTTGTCGCGGTTCCAAGGGGTTTCCAGGCACAGGCTTCTGGTCTTAATGGTGATCGTGCCGCCTTCGGGCATGGCGTCACGGCCGTTCACGACCAAATTCATGATCACCTGTTCCAGCTGCCGCTTATCGGCGTGAATTTTGGGCAAACCCGGCCCGTGTTTCACCTTCAGCACAACGCGTTCGCCCACCAGACGGTTCAGCAGATGGGTGAGATCAGCCAGAATATTGCGCATGTCCAACAATTGCGGCTGTAGGTTTTGTTTGCGGGAAAAGGCCAACAACTGACCAACCAAAGCCGCAGCCCGGTTGGAGTTGTGATTGATTTGAATAAGATCAGCGTAATCGGGGTCGCCGCGATCATGACGCAGCAGAAGCAGATCACAATGACCGGAAATTGCGGTCAGCAGGTTGTTGAAGTCATGGGCGACACCGCCTGCAAGTTGGCCAATCGCCTGCATTTTCTGGTTCTGAACAAATTGCGCTTCCAGCGTCTTTAGCTCTGTCGCGTCGGTCAAGACCGCCAATATCTCGTTCCCGCACTCCCCTGTGACGCGCAGCAAGGTGACTTGCACGTACACGTCCTTTCCATCGATTTGGAGCTGCAAGAAATCTGTCTTTGCGCCTTTGGGGCTGGCCGATACCTCAGATATCAACCGTGTCAGTGTATGGCTGTGAGATTGGAAATGATGGGGCAGCTTGTCGCCTTCCGGATGCTGGCTTTGCAGCAGTTTGCGTGCCTCATTGTTCAGGGATCTGATTGTTCCATCTAAGGACAGGCGCAACATGGGCAGCGGTAACGCGTCAAAACGCACATGGGTTTCATCGCTTTCCAGCACCATCTCTCCTGAGGGGATCAACAGAACCTCTTGCTGATTGACACCCTGATCCAGCCGCACAACACGGTAACTTAGCGGGCCATCGACGGTTTGAATTCGGCATAACGCGCCGTTCAACATTGGCCGATCTGTCACCAGATCATCCAAGGTGCGGATCGGATACGATGATAGCTTTTTGGCGGCGACGTTCATGTATAGAACGTTGCCGTAACGACCGATCTTCAGAAGCGGGGTATCAAATTCCCCCGGTACGGATCGCTCCCCATTCGCCACGATACGCCACAGGATATGCTGGGCCCCAATCGGGCGTGCAATAATCCGCCCCGGCTTGCCGGACAAAACCACTTCTTCCCGGCATGTACTACGCGATTGTCGAAGTTTGTCACGCAGCCGGAACAACACAGTGGACGGGTCGGCGATACGAAACCGCAAGGACGATGACAGGCTTTGACCTTCGGCACCCGCCAGACTGTCACGCCCGGCGGTATTGGTGGCCACAATGGTTCCGTCCAGATCAGTGATGACACCAATCGTCGGGTCGTGACGCATGAAGTCCATCACGATGGACAACAGCTGTTTGCTTAGAAACCGTTCGACGGTTCGCACCACGGTCAGCAACACAAAGGTGAGCAGCGTAGTGACCGTGAAGGCAGTGAAAAGCAAAGACAGGGTGTAGATTGAGGTGACATAAGCCGCCAACGCAGCCAGAGCAGCGACCACAATCAGCCAGCGATACCGCGCCTGACAAGGCGACAGCCGCGATTTCCCGGCCAAATCTTGCGTCACATCCGTCACACGTACCTCAATTGCGAACTTTCACACGCAAACTGGCCCGTGCGGCCAGTTCACATGTGATTAAACAATCTTAACGTGCGGTAATTGTCCTAATTTCTTGTTAAAAGGGCAACAAAAAATCCATCGCCTTGGTCAGATGGAAGGAAACGATGCTGATCATCACATTTCCAACCGGCGTTTTCGGCTAGAAATTCGGCAATGATGGCTTCGTTTTCCTCTTTCAAGACAGAGCATGTGGCGTAGGCCAGTGTCCCGTCCGGTGCGACCAGGGGGGCGGCCTGCTCCAAAATCCGTTTCTGGGTTTGGAACAATGCGCTTAGTGCTTCTGCCGTCAAAGACCATTTGCCTTCGGCAGCCCGTCGCCAAGTGCCGCTGCCCGAACAGGGTGCGTCACACAAAACCAAATCGTAAGGGCCGGTTGGAAGGGTTTTGATGCGGATATCCGCTTCCGCGCGTCTGGACCGCTCTGGCAGGTCTGTCATGCGCTGTGGAAAGGCATCATAGGCATCGACCGGGCCGCGAATTTGCGCGGCCATGGCCAGCGCCTTGCCGCCCCCGCCCGCACAATAATCCAACACGCGCATGCCCGGTGCCAAAGGCAATGAATCAACAATCGCCTGGCTGGAGGCATCCTGCAATTCGATCAATCCATCCCGAAACGCCGCGCCCTGCGCCACACGTCGCGGGCCTTCGGTGACACGCAGCGCGGTGGGCACGTTTGGATGAGCTTCTGTTTGCACACCGTCCAGCTGCAAGCTTTCCTGCGCCGTGGCCAGTGTGGCCTTGGCCGTGTTGACCCGCAAGAAAACTGGCGCCCGATTGCGCAACGTGGCGCAGTAGCTGTCAAACGCATCTCCAAGACTGTCGCGCAGAGAAGCGATCAGGAACTCCGGCACATCCGGCTGGGCCGCCGCGTCGGCTGGCTGTTCCATTTCCTCGGCAGACAGCGCGTCTGGACCGTACCCATCGCCAGTAAAGATGGTTGCCGGATCAATGTCGTTCATCCGCAGCAGACCCAGAACCAAGGCGCGCCCATCATCGCCGCCACCAAAAGACTGACAGCTGTGCCGGGCACGGACCACGTCAAACACAATGTCCCGAACCGCAGCCCGGTCCTTGGATCCGGCATAGCGCGCGCCGCGCGACCACCGAAGCAACGCTTGTTCGGTGGCCTGTCCGCTTTGGATGGTCTCCAAAACTTCGATCGCGGCCTGATGCCGTGCGGCCGGAGTCACTGTACGGCCACGCGAACTGAGCCGCGTGATATGAGACGGTGTGACGTCATCTGCTTTTCGTCCTGTCTGCCTTTCGGCTTAACCAATCCGGTAATTCGGGGATTCCCGCGTGATCCGAACATCGTGCACATGGCTTTCTTTCAGCCCTGCGCCGGTAATACGGACAAATTGACAATTGTTCCGCATTTCTTCGATTGTGGCGCATCCAGTATAGCCCATAGCGGCACGTAGACCACCAACCAACTGGTGAACCACCGCGCCTGCTGACCCTTTATAAGGCACTTGGCCTTCGATGCCTTCAGGCACCAGCTTGTCACTGGCAGCGTCTTTCTGGAAGTACCGGTCGGCAGAGCCACGCGCCATGGCGCCCAGACTGCCCATCCCGCGATAGGATTTGAACGAACGTCCCTGATACAGGATCACTTCGCCTGGGCTTTCATCGGTTCCGGCAATCATGCTGCCAACCATGGCGCACGAGGCACCGGCGGCAATCGCCTTGGCGAAATCACCCGAGAACTTGATGCCACCATCGGCAATCACGGGCACATCGCCTGCAGCCTTGGCGCAATCCAGAATGGCGGTCAGCTGTGGCACACCCACGCCTGCAACCATACGTGTGGTACAGATGGACCCCGGACCGATACCAACCTTCACAGCGTCGGCACCGGCATCAATCAGGGCACGTGTGGCCTCACCCGTTGCGACGTTTCCTGCGATCACCTGAACTTCGTTGGAAAGGGTCTTGGCGCGGGTCACCGCATCCAAAACACCTTTGGAATGGCCGTGCGCTGTATCGATGACCACAATGTCAACGCCCGCTGCGATCAGCATTTCGGTGCGCTCAAAACCGGAATCGCCGACCGAGGTGGCCGCGGCAACCCGCAGACGGCCAAGGCTGTCTTTGCAGGCTTCGGGGTTCAGAACGGCTCTTTCCGTGTCTTTTAGCGTCAGCAAACCGGTCAGCTTGCCCTTGCCATCATGCACCAGCAGCTTTTCGATGCGGCGCGCTCTCATCAGAGATTTGGCTTCTTCCAGATCGGCGGGTTCTGCCAACATGGCCAGGTTTTCGCTGGTCATCATTGCGTGAACCGGGGTGTCGTCTGACTGGGCAAAACGCATGTCACGATTGGTCAATATGCCAACGACATGGTTGTTGTCGTCAATCACCGGGAAGCCGGTAAAGTTATACCGTTCCATGACCTTCTTGGCGTCTGCCAGGGTCTGGTTGGCTTTCAGCGTAACGGGGCTATAGACGATGCCCGATTCAAACCGTTTGACCCGCCGCACTTCTTGCGATTGCGCTTCGGCATCCAGGTTTTTGTGAATCACGCCAATCCCGCCTGCCTGCGCCATCGTAATGGCCATGCGGCTCTCAGTGACCGTATCCATGGCCGAGCTGAGCAAAGGGATGTTCAAATCTATGGTCTTCGTCACGCGCGTACGTGTATCGGCCGTGCTGGGCAGAACGCTGGATGCGGCTGGCACCAGAAGCACATCGTCGAAGGTTAGCGCCTCTCGAATCTCCATCGGGGACTCCTTTCCGGGGAGGGTTCGTTTGGCGCTTCCCTATTGCATGGCTTTTGACAAAGGGAAACCCCTATTGCG
This sequence comes from Pseudoprimorskyibacter sp., assembly GCA_034670065.1. Lineage (GTDB taxonomy): Bacteria > Pseudomonadota > Alphaproteobacteria > Rhodobacterales > Rhodobacteraceae > Mesobacterium_A. The sequence goes on from JAXMOG010000001.1 coordinate 82,614, forward strand.
CAGATGCGGCATCGCCGTCAGTGTATTGTCATGACACATGGATATGACTCTGGCCGGTTGAACCTGCCCTTCACTGGCATCTGTACCTTTGCCAAATCTCCGTATCAGTCTGATTGGGGCGCGATCAGCGCAGATGCGGCCATTATGGGCGCTCCGTTTGATGCCGGAACCCAATGGCGCGCCGGGGCGCGGTTTGGGCCACGTGCGGTGCGTGATGCGTCTACCTTGTTCTCTTTCGGCCATGCCGGGGCCTATGACCACGAGGACGACGCCACCTACCTGCCCGCCTCTGTGCGACTGACGGATATTGGGGATGCAGATATCATCCACACCGATACCGAATCCAGCCATGCCAATATCGAAACGGGGGTGCGCGCGATCTTGGCGTCCGGGGCGCTGCCTGTGGTGATTGGTGGGGATCATTCGGTGAATATTCCGTGTATCCGCGCCTTTGACGATCAGGGTGATTTCCATGTTCTGCAAATCGATGCGCATCTGGATTTTGTGGATGAACGGCACGGGGTGCGGCATGGTCACGGCAACCCAATGCGCCGGGCGGCCGAACAGCCCTATGTCACGGGGTTAACGCAGGTCGGCATTCGCAATGTCAGTTCGACCGCGCGGGAAGGCTATGAAGATGCGCGCCGTATGGGGTCTGACATTCTGTCTGTGCGCCAAGTGCGGTCCTTGGGGGCCAAAGCCACGGCTGACCGCATTCCCAAAGGTGCACGGGTCTACATCACTTTGGATATTGATGCCTTTTGTCCGTCGATCGCACCGGGTACCGGCACGCCCAGTCATGGCGGGTTCTTGTACTACGATGTGTTGGAGCTGTTACAGCAGGTGGCCCGCGATCATGAGGTGATCGGTATCGACCTTGTAGAGGTGGCGCCAGACTACGACCCCTCTGGCAGCACGCAAATACTGGCGGCTCAGGTGTTAATGAACTTGCTGGGGTTCATCTTTCACGCGCGGGGGCATTGAGGCGGCGGTTTCTTCGACGCAATACTGTACGACGGCACCCAACCAGCGTTCGCCGGACTGTGGCGCTGGTAAGGGTTGCTTTAGATCACCAGACCAAAAACATCGTTGGAGTGACAGGAGAGCTCTGCGATCCGTTCAAAGCCTGCTTTTCGCAGAACACGGGCCGAGGCCATGTTCTGGGTTTCAACACCACCAATCAGGCGCACCGAATGCCCCCTGCCCTTGGTCCAGTCAACCAGCCCGGTCACAAGTTCGGTCGCATAGCCTTTGCCCCAACAGTGTTCGGAAAACAGGTATCCGATATGGATGTCAGGTCGGGTCGCGTCCTCTGAAAACTCTGCCAGTATCAGCAGGCCCAGTAAATTTGCGCTGGTTCGATCACGAATTGTCATGACAGCGCTTTCTGCGGCGCGGTCTGAAATCCATTGATCAATCGCGTCAGGGTGATCAGTCAGCTGTAGCGGTTCAGGCAAGTGGCGCAACACGGGTTGGGTCAAAAGCGTTTCCAGCTCAACACTCAGCTTTTTGCGGGCGGACGCATCGTTGATGCTGTTGCTCCAGTTTGCGGTGGTCATACGTTCGGTTTGAAACGTGTCCTCGGGCAACATGGGTCAGGTTCCTCAGATCATGTGGCATCCCCCTTGCAGTTCGGGCAATGCCGCGGCGCTGGTATGGGCGACGCATGTGAAGACTCAAGGCCCTCTGCTCCAATGTTTCAAGGGTGATCCTGCGGTTTGGCAGATATGCCGCATGTCAGATACGGGCATCAAAATCCGCTGATCCGGTATATGGCAATCGCGCAGACGGTAACTGGAGGTACAGATACACGGGGGGAAGAAACAGGCCGTGAAATGTGCGACCGTAGAGCAATAAGCACTGTCGCGCATAAGGGTGGAGGAATAACCCCCTGTGAGCGCTGGGCCTCAGGGGGCCGCAAATGGAAAGACCCTGGACGTCGCATAGGTACAGTCGGACATACTGGCGTTCGTTTTGGCCTATCCTGCGACCGTGTTGCGCAAAGCAGATTGAATATCTCAACACAAAGTGCCTGAGGTCGCAGAAAAGCACGAACTTGACGCGGCAGCCCCTTTTCCTTCGGCGGGCACGCGATATGTTGCCGGTCGAAACGCGCAAAAAGGCCAAATCAAAATGAGCAGCGATCCCCTAGTCGTTTTTACCCCTTCGGGCAAACGCGGACGATTCCCCATCGGCACCCCAATTTTGACAGCGGCCCGTCAATTGGGCGTTGATCTGGATTCCGTCTGTGGCGGGCGTGGTATCTGTTCGAAATGCCAGATCACGCCGTCTTATGGTGAATTCTCCAAACACGGCGTGACGGTGCAAGATGATGCGCTGTCAGAGTGGAATGCGGTCGAAGCGCGCTACGACAAAGTGCGTGGTCTGAAACCGGGGCGGCGTTTGGGCTGTCAGGCCAGCGTCCAAGGGGATGTGGTGATCGACGTGCCACCGGAAAGCCAAGTGCACCGGCAAGTCGTGCGCAAGGCTGCAAGCGCGCGCGTCATTCAGATGGACCCGGCAACCCGGCTGTATTTCATCGAAGTTGATCAGCCCGATATGCATGAACCCACGGGGGACTTGGAACGTGTTTGCCGTGCGCTGGGCGCGCAATGGGATATACAAGACGTGCAGGCCGACTTTTCGGTTATGGGCAGCCTTCAGCAAGTTCTGCGCAAGGGGGACTGGAAGATCACTGTTGCACTGCATCGGGATCACCAAGGTGGCCCGGCACGTATTGTGGCGGCTTGGCCCGGTCTGCACGAGGCAGGAATTTTCGGTTTGGCCATTGATCTGGGCTCGACCACCATCGCGGCCCATCTCACAGATTTGGATACGGGGGCTGTTGTGGCCTCTTCGGGTATCATGAATCCGCAAATCCGGTTTGGCGAAGACCTGATGAGCCGAGTGTCATACGCCATGATGAATCCGGGTGGCGATGCCGAGATGACCAGCGCCGTACGGGACGCATTGAACAGCCTGTTTACCGAGATTGCCGCCGAAGCACAGATTGATCCGGCGCTGATATTGGAGGCTGTCTTTGTCTGTAATCCTGTAATGCATCATTTGTTGCTGGGGATTGATCCGGTGGAGCTGGGCCAAGCGCCCTTTGCGCTGGCCACTTCCGACAGCCTGTCCATGCCCGCCGAACGTTTGGCGCTGACCGCGCTACCGGCTGCGGCGCAGATCTATATCTTGCCATGTATCGCGGGCCATGTGGGGGCCGATGCCGCCGCCGTGGCCTTGTCTGAAGAACCGGGCAAGGCTGAAGAGATGACGCTGGTTATCGACGTGGGCACAAATGCGGAAATCCTGTTGGGTGACACCAGTGGCGTTTTGGCCTGTTCCTCGCCCACGGGTCCGGCATTTGAAGGTGCGCAGATCAGTTCTGGTCAGCGTGCGGCCCCTGGCGCGATTGAGGCGATCCGCATTGATCCGGAAACCAAAACGCCCCGGTTCCGGGTTATTGGATCTGACCTGTGGTCCGACGAAGACGGGTTTGAGCAAGCAACAGCGGCAACAGGCATCACCGGCATCTGTGGCTCTGGTATTATCGAAGCCGTGGCTGAAATGCGGTCGGCCGGAATCTTGGACACCTCTGGTCTTATTGGCGGGCCTGAACAAGTGGGCACACCGCGTTGTGAGGTGGACGGCCGCACACATGCTTATCTTATCTACGACGGAACTGCCGATGGTGGTCCCCGGATCACGGTGACCCAAGGCGATATTCGTGCGATCCAACTGGCGAAATCGGCGCTTTATGCCGGGGCGCGGTTGTTGATGGATGAACGTGGTGTGGACAAGGTGGACCGTGTTGTGCTGGCCGGTGCCTTTGGCGCCCATATCTCGCCCTTGCATGCGATGATCCTTGGGATGATCCCGGACGTTCCATTGGAAAAGGTCACAAGTGCTGGAAATGCCGCCGGCACTGGTGCGCGGATTGCCTTGTGCAATGTGGCCGCGCGCGCCGAGATTGAACGCGTGGTGCGCGAGATCACAAAGGTGGAGACGGCGATCGAGCCACGTTTTCAGGAACATTTCGTCGCCGCCAATGCCATTCCGCATGCCGTTGATACTTTCCCGGAACTGGCGAAGCTGGTCAGCTTGCCAGATGTCAGTTTCAACACGGGCGGAGATCGCCAGGGCGGCCGCCGTCGCCGTAGAAAGTAAGCGGAACCCCAGTTGTTTCACGAAACTCCTTCGGCACGGCGCTGGGCGGCGACGTGCCGGGGCGCGGTGCTGGGAGCTAGTGCCGGGTTTTCCCTTCGGCAAGGCCATCTAAAACGGCTTGCGCTGCCCGCAGGCCGGGGGGCGGCCCACCTGCCCCCAAACGCTGCATCGTTATCTGCATCGCCTCTGTCTGGGCGTCTGGCAGGTTCAGAACGCGGCTGATTGCCGGGGCAATCAGCTCGGGCCGGCATTTGGCACCAATAAATTCGGGCACGGTGCGTGTTTCGGCAACCAAATTGACCAAAGTGACGGTGTCGACCTTTAGCATCCGGGCAATGATCTGACGAGACACCCAGCTCATGTCATAAGCGATGGCCATTGGCGTGCCCGCCGCCGCCAATTCCAGCGACACAGTGCCAGATGCGGCCAACGCCACATCCGCGGCAGCAAATGCGGCGCGTTTTTCTGCGGCAAAGGCTTCGGGCGTCAGACCGTGTGGATCAACGATCAGCGGAGCAATCGGCCAATCGTCGACCTGTTCCTTGACCATGGAGGCAACCGGCCCTGCAGCGACAATGGCGAAACGCAGATCAGGATGGCGCGCGGCCAGCAACCCCGTGACCTGACCAAAAACCGGGGCCAGGCGCGCAACCTCACCTTTACGCGATCCGGGCAAGATCAACATCATGGGGGCCGTTCCAACACCATGCCGCTGACGGAAGGCCTGCACCTCGTCCGGGCTGGCCTGCTTTTCTGTGGTTACCGGATGGCCCACAAAATCACAGCGCATTCCGGCGGCTTCCATATAGGGCGGCTCAAACGGGAAAAGCGCCAAAACCTGATCGATATGCGCTGCCATCTTTTCGGCCCGACCAGGGCGCCAAGCCCACACTGTGGGAGCAACGTAATGGACAGTACGTATGTCACTGGCGGCCTTGACCAAACGCGCAACCCGCAGTGAAAAATCGGGTAAATCCACAGTGATCAAAACATCTGGTTTGGCGGCGATTACAGCTTCAGCTGTTTGACGAATTCTTTTCTTTAGGTGGTTGTAATGGCTAATTATTTCCGCAATTCCCATGACGGAAATTTCATCCATTGGAAACAGGCTGCTCATCCCTTCGGCCAGCATCTTTTCGCCGCCAACGCCGCTAAACTCTACATTGCCAGCAAGCTGTTTCAGACCTTGCATCAAGGCCGCGCCCAGCCTGTCGCCCGACGGTTCGCCCGCTAAAATGAAGACCTTCATCAGGCTGCCCTTTCGCGGACCCACAGAACCATGCCGTGGGTATCCAGTATGTTGATGACTGTGGGCAGGTCCAGAACCATGACACCTCCCGCTTCGATGATCAGACCGTTCAAACCAGCGCGGGCAGCGGCGCGGGCGGTGTCGGGTCCGATGGTTGGTAGATCGGCGCGGCGGTCCTGGCCGGGCTTGGGGGCTTTGTACAGCCAGCCAGGCCCGGAAGAGCCGTTGATCAGGGCATCTGTGCCCGCATCCGTTTCTGTGGCCAGAACCTCTCCGGCATTGACGATACAGGCCTGTCCCAGATCTGCGGCGCCCATATTGGCAATCGCGGCATCACCCGCCAACGCAGCGGCTTGCGCGCTGTCATCTGGCTGGGCCTTGGTCAGAACCCCTGTGGGTGGCACAAGCCCCGGTGCGGCCTGATGGGCGGCCAGAACGGAAAACCCGGCTTCTTCAAACAAGGTGATCACCACGCGCAGCGCCCCGTCATCCCCCATGGTCAGAGCTTGCATCAACCGTGGCACCAATGGTGCTGTGGCACTGTCAATCGCAGCGGGGTCCACCTGTGGGCGACGGATATGCCCACACAAGCACAGCGTGGTCACGCCACGCGCTGCCAAATCGGCCATTGCGGTGCCCAAGGTTTCGATTTGGAATGTCCCGTCGGCTGTTAGCCCGTCAGGCGCAAAGCCCTGAACCGCCCAGATAAGGGGCGGCTTGGCCTGTGCCTCTGCTACAGCCTTGGGCAATGCTCCCTGCCCCGCGATCAGCGCCAACATCGGTTTATCCCGGTGTCAGGAACGACCGATCGGTGTCGCCCAGAATGAAATCGGTAATCTGGCGCACATAGTCAGACGCGGTTTCGTCAGCCAGTCGTTCGGCGCGCTGTTGGAACGTGCCTTCGCCCTGTGCCAGCATCTGAAAGGCTGCGCGCAATGCGGTGATATCGCTACGTTCCAAGCCGCGCCGTTTTAGCCCGACCAGGTTCAAGCCATCCAGCTTGCCGCGCGGCGCCTGAACCAGACCATGCGGAATGACATCATTGGTCACCATGGTGACAGCGCCGATAATGGCCCCTTGGCCAATGCGCACAAACTGGTGCACGCCGGACAATCCGCCAACGATTACATCGTCTTCCAGCACGCAATGCCCTGCAAGCGCCGAGTTGTTGACCAAAATGCAGTTGTTGCCAATGGCTACGTCATGCGCCACATGGCAGCCGGCCATGAACAGCCCGTCGTCGCCCACCCGTGTGACACCACCACCGCCTTCGGTGCCGGCATTCATGGTGACATGTTCGCGAATGCGGTTGCGCTTGCCGATTTCAAGGCGCGTGTGCTCACCCTTGAACTTCTTATCCTGCGGAACCTCGCCAATCACCGCGAATGGGAAAATGATGGTGTCATCCCCAACGGTGGTTTCTCCTGCGATCACAACGTGGCTTTTGAGGTGCACATTCTGGCCAAGAGTAACCTGAGGGCCGATATGACAAAACGGGCCAACAACGCAGCCTGCCCCAATGCTGGCACCGTCTTCGATGATGGCGCTGGGGTGAATGGTGCTATCTGCGGTCATGCTTTGGGCAGGTCCATCATGGCCGAAAATTCGGCCTCTGCGGCCATTTCGCCGTCAACGGTGGCCTTGCCTGCAAATTTCCATACCTTGCCGCCGGGCTTGCCGCGTACGGTGGTCAGTTCCATTTCCAGCACGTCGCCGGGAATGACCTTGCGGCGGAACTTACATTTGTCGATGGCCATGAAGTAGATCAGCATGTCTTTGTCAGCCAGATCCAAGGCGGTGCCGACCATAATGCCTGCCGTTTGTGCCATTGCTTCTACAATGGTGACGCCGGGCATGATGGGCGTGCCGGGAAAATGGCCCTGAAAATGCGGTTCGTTCATGGTGACGTTCTTGATACCACGCGCCGATTTCGTGCCGTCGATATCGACCACCTTGTCCACCAGCAAAAACGGGTAGCGATGCGGAAGAATGCGTTGGATCAGATGGATGTCGGCGGTCAGCAAGGTATCAGTCATGCCCGTGTCCTTATTCTTTTTGTTCGGTGTCGTCCCTAGCAACCGGGTCGGTTTTGGGCAAGTCGCCCGCGGCGTCCGGTGGCATGGTTTCGCTGCCATCCCCAAATTTTGCGTCAATCCGGGCGATGGCGGTGTTGGTGATATCGACGACATCCGCCGACAAGAAGACTGTGCGCCGCTCAATAATCATAGCGGCCGCGCTTTGGCGCATGATTTCGGCTAAAATCGGCTGAACGGCGGCCAGGAATTCGCGGCGCTTCTCATCTGATTTTGCCCCCAATGCGCGGGCTTTGGCATCTTGTTCACGGCGCAGGCGTTGAACTTTTTCATCGAAAGCATCGGCCAGCAGGCGAAAATCATCAGGGGCCAGATCAGGGCGCTGTTCGGTCAGGCGCTGTTCTTCGGCAATCAGCTCTGCTTCGATCTGCCGGTTTTCACCAGCAATTGTCGCGCCTTCAGATTCCAGCTCTTTTGTCAGACGCTGGCCAAAGGCGCTGTCGGTGAACAGGCGATCCGGTTCAATTGTCAGGATTGGGCTTTGTGGAACGATGGTCCGCGTCTCTTGTGCCTGTGCCGGGACAGTTAGCCCCAGCACCAGCAATAGGCAGAGTGCACGCACCATATCAGCCCCCTAGAACGAGGTCGAAATCGTCAGATCGAACGTCGCTTCTTTGTCGAACTTCTCTTTTTCCAGCGCATGGCTGAAGTTGAAGCGCAGAGGACCAATTGCTGTCGTCCAGAAGATGGACGCACCGATCACGTGGCGAGCCGTAGCATCGGCATACAATACGTTGGCGTTGGTCTGATCCAAGCTCCAAAGCGAGCCCACATCGTAAAACAGGCCGCCGCTGATGCCGTATTCTTCGGGCAAAGGCAGCGGGAAGTCTGCTTCGAACCGTGCCACAGCGAACATGTTGCCGCCAAGCGCATCGTCAACACCGTTGGCAGAGTCCACTTCACGTGGGCCAATGCCGCCAAACTCAAACCCGCGCATCAGACGCGAGTTCAGCACGAAACGATCGGTGATACGGCTGCCCGACCCGGAATAGTTCAGTGCGCCACCTTCGAACGAGGCACGCAGCGTGACTTCTTCGTTCAGGACCTTGGTTTGGGCCACAGCCCGCACCGAAGTGCGCAGGAAGGAGTTGCTGTCGTCGTCAAAGCCAAAGTCCTGACCAAACTCCAACAAAACGCCCGCATTGGGGTTCAGGCCCGTCCGGCGGGTGTCAAAGCTGTAGGTATAGCCCAGCGATTGCTGCCAAAGCGGCCCGCGCGCGGCTTCTGCCGTGATCAGGCTGCCGATATTGGAATCCAAGCGCGTGATATCCGTGTAATCCGCGGTATAGCGCACGCTCAGCCGTCCGTTTTCAGACAGCGGGAACGAGAATGACGGCGAGAACGTACCCGATGCGGTATCATATTCGGCGCTGGAATCGTCGGTTTCGGCGTATTTCAAGTCCAAACCAAACGCCACATCACGGCCAAGGAACCGGGGCTCTACAAAGCCAAAGCTGTACTCGCGGTTGTCGGTCGTGGTGGAGACACCAAGTGACAGAACCTGACCGCGACCAAGGAAGTTGCGTTCCTTGAAGTTGACCGCAGCGCCAAAGCCGGTCTGCGTGGAATATGTACCACCGAATGAAAGCGACCCTGTGGGTTGTTCTTCAACGTCCACGTCCACAATCACTTGCTGAGGTGTCGAGCCTTCGCGTGCTTCGACCTGTGCGTCCGAGAAGAAGCCCAGTGCACGAATGCGCTCGGCGCTTTCACGAATTTCACGTGGGTTAAAGGGATCACCCTCTGCCGTTGAAAACTGGCGGCGGACAACTTGGTCCAGCGTCGTGGTGTTGCCCTCGATATCGATCCGCTCAACAAAGATGCGCGGACCACGGGTCAGCATCAATTCGACATCCAGCGTCAGATCCCGGTCATTGCGGGTGATACGCGGTTCGACGCGGACAAAGTTCAGCCCTTCACGAATTGCCAGACGTTCCAAACGGGCAATCTCGTTTTCCACCAGATTCGGAGAATAGGTCGCGCCAGAGCGGACCTTGATGGCGGATTGGAACAAGTCCGGATCAACTTCGGGCAAGTCCGAATTGACTTCGACAGTGCCGAATTTGAACTGTTGCCCTTCTTCCACATTGAAGGTGACAAAATATCCATCACGCTCTTCGGTCAGTTCGGCGTTTACACCCGTGACCCGGAAATCCACGTAACCGCGCGACAGATAGAAATCACGCAGCACCTGTTTATCGAATTCGATTCGGTCGGCGATGAACGTGTCACTGCGCACCAATGCGCGGAAAATACCGGCCTGTTTGGTTTGCAGCGTGCGCCGCAAACGGCGGTCCGAATAGACGCGGTTGCCAGCAAACCCAATACGCTCCACTTCGACCACACCGCCTTCGAAAACTTCGAAGATCAGATCAACGCGGTTGTCGCTGCGGCGGATGATGCGTGGCTGAACACGGGCCGAGATACGGCCCTGCTGCGCGTATGCTTCGGTGATGCGCGCAGCGTCTGCTTCGGCTTGGGACGGGTTGAAGACACGACGCGACTGAGATTGGACAATCGCCGACAGAGCGTCGTCTTTCAAACGCTCATTGCCTTCAAAATTGATAAGATTGATCGTTGGGTACTCTACCACCTTGATGACCAGGCGTGACCCTTGTGGCACGATCTCGACGGTTTCGAACAACCCGGAACCCAGAATACGCTGGTAGGCATCGTTCAATTCTGCGGCTGACACGGATTGCCCACGGGCGATTCCCGCGAAGGTCAAAACCGTTCCGGCCTCGATCCGCTGGTTGCCCTCGATGGACACGGAAGAAAAGCTGTAAGACTGCGCTGCAACAGGTGCAGGCAACGTGGCAAAGCCTAAGCCACATGCAATCGCGGTTGCCCCTAATAAAGCCCGCAATTTGTTGCGCGACATCGGCGCGCCCACCCACTCACCGTTGGTCATAACACTGTTCCAATAGACATCCCTAGACCTCAGGGAGTAACGGGATTGGAGCAGCTTGTCAAAAGGCGCAGTGCGCCAAAGCGCAGGTTTTCAAGAGTCGTAATTGAAGAGCCGCAGAGTCAGGTCGTGTTAAAGGAGCGAGCCGACAAATGCGCCAAGCCAAAGTGCGAAAACGATGGTCGCAATGTACAAAAGGCGATCCCAATTCAGGTTCACCAAAAGTCGTACACCAGCATATCCATTATGAATCGTTTGCATTGTTGTCACTCACTTCGTTCGGGCTGATTGAAAACTAGCCCGACAATGTGGTCAGAATTTGACGAAGATTCGCGCCCCCGTCGCCTTCTGCAATGACAATTGGTTGGTTCTTATGGGCAGAACAGATCGTTCGTCAGGCCAAAGACCATCAAACCCAACACCAAGGTCAACCCGATCGACATCATAACCCGCAACGCGCCATCCGATGGTGGACGTCCTGCCAGCGCCTCATAGGCGTAAAACACCAGGTGGCCGCCATCCAGTACAGGCACGGGAAACAGGTTTAGCAAACCAACGGCTGTCGACAGCACCGCGATAAACCAGATGAAACTGGTTGTGCCCTGACTGGCCATAGCGCCAGAGGTTTCTGCAATGCCCAAAGGCCCAGACAGGTTGCAGGTGCTGATCGCCCCAGTAGCCATATGCCAAAGGCCTGAAATTGACCCGGACATAATATCGCCGGTCTGCGAAACCGCGCCTGTCAGGCTGTCCCACAGGCCAGCTGGACCAGTGGCGGGTTCAAAGAACATGCCACCGGCAATGCCAATCCGGTAAACTGTGCGGAAACTGTTGTCTTCCTGCGGCTCGTCCGTGCGTCGTGGTGTCAGGTCTTGTTGCAGGATGTCGCCGCCGCGCCAGACTTCCAACGCCAATGTGCGCCCTTCTGAGGCTTCAACGGCAGCACGCAATTGGTCAAACGCATAAATCGGTGTGCCGTCGATCGACAGAATCACATCGTCTGCCAAAATCCCGGCATCCATCGCGGCAGAGCGCGGGACAACCTGCGTTACCATCGGTGGATAGGGGTACGGGCCATCAACGGTCAACGTCTGCCCATCGCGGCGCACGGTGTATTCCAGCGTTTCTTGCTGCGGCAAAGCGGTCATGACTTCTTCGAACAATTGCGGTTCGTCAAAGCTGGGCAAAGGCGTGCCTTCAATTTCCAGCAGCACATCGCCTTGGTGCAATTCCTGAATGGATGGGTTCGGGCGCAAATCCCCCACGGTCAGGGGTTCGCTTACCGTGCCACGCAGCATGAAAATTCCGGTGAAGATCAGGATCGAAAGGATGAAGTTGAACACTGGTCCTGCGGCCACGGTGGCTGCGCGGGCCCAAAGGGGCGCGCCGTGCATCGTGTGGCGCATTTCGTCGTCATTCAGATGGGACATGGCATCTTCGTCCACGCCGCCAGACGCATTGGCATCACCGGCAAATTTCACATAGCCGCCGAACGGCAGCGCGGCGATCTGCCATTTGGTGCCGTGTTTGTCATAGCGCGAATACAGCACAGGACCAAAGCCCAGCGAAAACACATCGGCCTTGATGCCGGACCAGCGGCCAACGATGTAATGGCCGTATTCGTGAATGGCCACGATCACAGACAATGCCGCCACAAAGGCCACCAGAGTCCAAATCGCATTGCCGAATTGGGGGATCAGTGCTGCTAAATCCACGCGTCCTGCCTTTACTACTTTAAAATGACGTCATCGGCCGTCTTACGTGCCAAATGGTCTGCACGGAGCACGTTATCAAGGGTAAACTCGGCACGAATAAGGCCCGCATCGGCCGTCAAACGGTCCAAAACCGTCTCAACCGTGCTGGCCATATCCAGAAAACCAATCCGTTTATCCAGAAATGCGTCCAAGGCCCGTTCCTTGGCAGCATTGAAAATTGCGCCGGTCATTCCGCGGGTTTCCATCACTTCCTGCGCCAAGCGCAATGCGGGCCAGCGTTCGCTATCAGCGGGGCGGAAGGTCAAGCTGCCGACTTTGCCCAGATCCAGCCGCTCAACCGGCAGGTTTTTGCGATCTGGGTAATGCAGCGCATAACCGATGGCATGGCGCATATCTGATGGGCCAACATGGGCCATCAATGCCCCATCGCCAAAGCCAACCAAGGCGTGAATCAACGATTCAGGATGGATCAGCGTTTCGATCTGTGATGGCTTCAGGTCAAAAAACTCTCTGGTTTCAATAAGTTCCAGAGCCTTGTTGAACATTGATGCGCTGTCGATGGTGATGCGCTGTCCCATATCCCAGTTCGGGTGCGTTGCGGCCTGCTCCGGTGTGGCCTTGGCCATTTCCGCAACCGTCCAGTCACGGAACGCGCCGCCGGACGCGGTGATGATCACGCGCTCCACCTCGGCCAGTTTTTCGCCGACCAGGGCTTGAAACACCGCCGAATGCTCTGAATCCACAGGTAAAACAGACCCGCCATGATCACGGGCGGTTTGCATAACCAAAGGGCCCGCGCAGACCATGCTTTCCTTGTTGGCCAGCGCCAGCGCAGCACCTTGTTTCAGCGCGGTCAGGCCGGGCGCCAACCCGGCAGCGCCCACAATGGCCGACATCACCCAATCGGCGGGACGCTCTGCCGCTTCGATCAGGGCGCCCTGCCCGGCGGCCACGGAAATTCCGGTGCCTGATAGCGCGTCTTTCAGTGCTTCCAGACAATCGTCATGGGCCGTCACCGCCAGATCAGCCTTTAACAGCACGGCGTCTTTGGCCAGCTGGGCCACATTGCGCCCGCCCGTCAAAGCAACAACATCATATTTCTGTGGATCGCGGGCGATCAGGTCAATCGTGTTCTGGCCGATGGACCCTGTCGCGCCAAAAATGGAGACGCGTTTCATTGTGCCCCCGGAGGAAACCCAGTGAACAGCCCGGCAACAACCACCAGCAGTGCCGCCCCCAACATGCCATCAAACCGATCCAGCAAACCGCCATGACCGGGGATTAGGTGAGAACTGTCTTTGACCCCTGCCCGCCGCTTGATCGCGCTTTCGGCCACATCGCCAATCTGGCTGGCCATGCTGACCGCGACAGACACCACTGTCAGCCCGAATCCAGCTTGGGTGAACAGGGCAAAGATCAATCCGACAACCGCTGCGCCAACCCAGCCGCCGGCGCTGCCGCTCCACGTTTTTTTGGGGCTGACACGCGGCCAAAGCTTTGGCCCACCAATGGCGCGACCAACAAAATATCCAGCAATATCAGTAACGATAACAACCAGCAGCAACCAACCGATCCAGACAATGCCGAAATCGTCGCGCATCCCGATGAGGCCATAGCCAGCGATCAGGATCAGGGCTGTGAAGATGGTGAATGTTGGTTTGTTGTGTTCAACACCGCTGATGCTGGGCGCCAGACCTACGATGGATGGCAACAGCAGCAACGGCAGGGCGAAAAATGGGCCCATGTAGCTGGCAATAAACAAACAGACACAGGTGAACGCGCCCAATATCAGCGGTGTTTGTGCACGGCCCGGATCGAGCATCCGCACCAGTTCCCACACCATCAGGCCACAAACCACTGAAATCAGAAGATGAAAGGTCAGGCCCCCGGCCCAAACGCCCACTGCCCCGATAAGCACCATGGCCACGCCGGATGCGACACGGGCGACCAGATCATCCCACTTGCCGCTGCTCATGCTTTGACAGCGCCAAATCGGCGGTCACGTGCGCGGAAGCTTTCGGTCAGGCGCGCGAATTCTTCGGCGGTGAAATCCGGCCAAAGCGTATCCACAAACTCATATTCGGCATAGGCCGACTGCCACAGCAGGAAGTTTGAAATCCGCGCTTCGCCGCTGGTGCGGATCACCAGATCGGGATCCGGCAGAACACATGTGTCCAGATACCGGGTCAGCGTTTCTTCGTTGACCGTTTCAGCATCCAACCGGCCTGCCGCGGCATCCCGTGCCAGCCGTTTGACGGCGCGCGCCACTTCATCGCGGCTGCCGTAGTTGATGGCGATGGTCAGGTTCACGCCAGTGCAGTTTGATGTCAGCTCTTCCAGCTCATCCATCAAAACGTCCAGCTTTTTATCCAGCCGCAGTCGATCACCAATAAAGCGCACCTGCACGTTTTCTTCTTTCAGCGCGCGGGCCTCTTTGCTGATGTAACGGCGAAAAAGGCTCATCAATCCGGCCACTTCGACCTGAGTCCGTTTCCAGTTCTCGGTCGAAAAGGCAAATATTGTCAGATATTTAACGCCAGCATCCGGGCAGGCTTCGACAATTTCGCGCACGCGCCGCGCCCCGGCATGGTGGCCAAATAACCGAGGGCGGCCACGCATGGTCGCCCAGCGTCCGTTGCCATCCATGATGATAGCGACGTGCCGGGGGCCACCTGTGTCGCGGATCGGTTTATGCATAACGCGCCGGTCTCCGTCATACAGGCTTAAACCTGCATGATCTCTTCTTGTTTGGTTTCCAGGGTCTGATCGACCTTGCGGATATAATCGTCGGTCAGTTCCTGAACTTCGGATTCCCAGAATTTCTGATCATCTTCCGACAGTCCGTCGGATTTGGCCTTCTTGATCTGGTCCATACCGTCACGGCGCACGTTACGTACTGAAACGCGAGCGTGTTCAGCGTAGTTACCGGCCACTTTGCCCAGTTCACGGCGGCGCTCTTCGTTCAATTCGGGGATCGGCAACATGATGATTGTGCCGTTCAGCTGTGGGTTGATGCCCAAGCCGCTTTCACGGATCGCTTTTTCAACTTTGCCGACCAGACCTTTGTCCCAGACGTTGATCGTAACCATGCGTGGTTCCGGCACGTTTACGGTGCCGACCTGGTTGATTGGCGTCATTTGGCCATAGGCATCCACTTGCACAGGTTCCAGCATCGAAGCCGAGCCACGCCCCGTGCGGAGCGACGCCAACTCTGTGCGCAAATTGGAAATGGCACCGTCCATACGGCGCTTCAGATCGTCGGTATCAAGTTCGAAATCGTCAGACATAGTCTTTTTCAGCCTGCAGCCGTTTGTATCGCTAACGTATCTATTCCAGCAGAGGCCAGATGTATAGGGCTTCTCCACCCCGCAACCACCATATCCGGGATTGTGGGCACCCTATTTCGTCATTCGATACCTGATATTTACCATCGCCGGGGGATAACGCCGCGTCTGCGGAGTTTCGGCATGGTCACGACAACGGTTCAGATGATTTATCTGGGCAATTTACCCATTATTGATATCGATGAATCGGATACAAATGCCGAAAATGCCGGTGTTTTGGCAGGGACCTATCATTCCTTCGTTGATGGGCTTGAGATTGTCACGGTCGATAACAACGATTCCAATTTTGACGGCAAGATTTATGATGATGACGGCGGCGGATCGGACAGCATCAGTTACACTCACAGCGGCGGCACATTCATATCGCAGACCGTGGATGCATCGATCAGCTATTCCGCGATCGTCACTGATCTGGCGGGCACGCAGCACAATATCAATTTGATGATTGTTCAGGCGGTCAATGGCGATACGTTTGTGGGGGATCTGCTGGATTCCGGTGATCTGGACAATATCACCATCCGTTCGATTGAGCTGGTCGCGCCTCAGGTCACGGATGTCAGCGGCTACACCTCCTCGTATTCGGTCAGCAATAGCGCGGTTTGCTTTGGGACCGGTACGCTGATTGAAACGGCGCGTGGGTTTCAAAGGGTGGATCAGCTTGGTCCAGGCGATCAGGTGGTGACGGTTGATCGCGGGCCACAGCGGATTGTGCGTGTGGTTCGTATGAAACGCAGCGCGGGCCGTGGGCTACCGCCAGTTCAGGTGTCAGCCGGGGCGTTGGGCCCCGGATTGCCGCGCCGGGTTTTGGAGGTAACCGCCCAGCACCGGCTGTTGATCGCATCGCCGGTGGCCACGCGCATGTTCGGCGTGCCAGAGGTGCTGGTGCCCGCGCATTTGTTGACCTGTTTGCCGGGGATCCGGTTTTTGAAGGGGCGGTTGTCCTTTGATTGCGTGCATTTGATGTTGGACCGGCATGAACTGATCTGGGCCGAAGGGGTGCCTGCTGAAACCCTGCTGCCCGGTGCGTTGCCGGTTACCTATCAAGGCGCCGGGCGTCACCGTATGGTGCGCCGTGCGCCAAGTGTGGCCTTGCTGCGTAAGATGATGAAACGTCAAAAGAAAAACGGCCTGCCATTGCTGACAGACCGTTTTGTTCGGTTTCCGGCGGATGCCGATCAATGACCAGATCGCAGGGTCAATCCTTGACGATTGTATAGGTCCCCTCACCGGCCAGAATGCCTTTGAACCCACCGGGTTCGTCCAGTGAAAAGACAATGATTGGCAGATGGTTATCCCGCGCCAATGCAATGGCAGAGGCATCCATGACCTTCAGGTGTTTGGCCAGACAGTCGTCATAAGACACGGTTTCATAACGCACGGCGTCATCATGTTTCATGGGGTCTTTGTCATAAACACCGTCCACTTTGGTGCCCTTGAAAATTGCCTGACAGGCCATTTCATTGGCGCGCAGCGTCGCGGCGGTGTCGGTCGTGAAATACGGGTTGCCAGTTCCGGCTGCAAAAATGCAGACACGTTGTTTTTCCAAGTGGCGCACAGCACGACGGCGGATATAGGGTTCGCAAACCTGATCCATCGGAATGGCGCTGATCACTCGGGTAAAGACACCCAGTTGCTCCAGCGCGCTTTGCATGGCCAGGGCGTTCATCACGGTTGCCAACATGCCCATGTAATCTGCTGTGGTGCGCTCCATCCCTTGGGCGCTGCCTGCAAGGCCGCGGAAGATATTGCCGCCCCCGATCACCATGCAAATTTCGACCCCCATGTCGTGCACGGTTTTGACTTCATGCGCGATCCGCTGAACGGTTGGCGGGTGAAGCCCGTATCCTTGTGGCCCCATCAGCGCTTCGCCTGAGATTTTCAGCATAACTCGTTTGAACGTCGATGTGGCAGCTGTGTCGGTCATGTTGCGTTTCCTTGGCGAACGGGTCTATGGTCGCGCGCAAAATGTCCGAAAAGTTCCGGGGATACAATGCACGAAACCTGCCAATTGCCGCATGTGCAGTGTTGTGCTGACAGTCTTTAGTAAATGGTGAGTACTGTTTTCGATATTACACAGCTTGATCCCAAGCGTCCTGTGCTGATTGCCGGTGCTACGGCAAGCGGTAAATCTGATTTGGCGCTTCAAATCGCCCAACAGCAAGGCGGCGTTATTGTAAATGCCGATGCGATTCAGGTTTACCAGAATTGGCGCATTCTGACCGCCCGCCCGTCTGAAGAGGATGAACGCATCGCACCGCATGCGCTGTATGGGCATGTGGGGTTTGATGTGCCTTATTCTGTTGGCCAGTGGCTGCGCGATGTTGAACCTTTCCTGACCGGGGCCGAACGGCCGATTATTGTTGGTGGCACCGGGCTTTATTTTACCGCACTGACCCAGGGTCTGGCCGATATTCCTGAAACGCCAGCGCATGTGCGCGCCACGGCCGATGCCCGCCTGAAGTCTGAAGGGCGCGCAGCGTTGCTGGCTGAACTGGACGCAGCAACCGCCGCAAAGATTGACCAGTTGAACCCGATGCGTGTGCAGCGCGCGTGGGAAGTGTTGCAGACCACGGGCCGCGGCTTGGCCGATTGGCAGGCAGACACACCGCCCCCCTTGTTACCTTTGGCATCGGCCCAGACTGTTTTGTTTGATCTGGATAAAGAGGTGCTAAACACCCGCATCGCCACGCGATTTGACAAAATGGTGGCCACCGGGGCCCTGGAAGAGGTGCGCGAAAACCTACCAACGTGGAATTCGTCGCTGCCATCGGCCAAGGCTATTGGCGCGCGGGAATTGATTGCGTATTTGAAGGGCGACATGACCTTGGAGGAGGCTTGTACCCTGTCCACTATCGCGACACGACAATTCGCTAAGCGTCAACGCACGTGGTTTCGCGCCCGGATGGGTGATTGGACAGCGTTTCGCCCCCACGGGCCTGCCGCATGATGTTGCAACGCCCGCTGAAACCGCTGGCCAAGGCGCGACATGTGCCGGATGGTCCTGTGCAGGTGATGCCTTTGGCTCAGGTCATTGGCGGCGCGCCTTGGCGTGTTTCTTTGCTGCATGATCGCCCTGAAAACGTGTTGATCTGGGTCACGCGCGGTCAGGGCCGTATCACGGTTGATGGTGTGCGGCGCGGGATTGGCACCCATAACGCGGTGTTTTTGCCCGCTGGCACGTTGTTTTCGTGTGATTTCGGCCCGCAAGTTTTGGCGCAGTTTCTTTTGTGCGACCCCGATATCGTTTCGGATTTTTCGAAAAAACCCGTGCATTTGCGGGTGCGCGATGGCTTGGCGCAGGCGGAACTGACGTCAGAACTGGATGCGATTCAGCGCGAATTAACGCAAAACCGGCCCATGATGATCAATGCCGTTGCGGCACGGGCGGCCTTGGTGGCGGTCTGGATACAGCGGATGTCTGCCGCAGGTTTCAGTGATGCGCCAACGCGCAACGCAGCACATCGGTTGGTGTCGTGTTATGCGCGAAAACTGGTGACAGATTTCCACAGGGGCCGCCCGATGGCCGACTATGCGCGCGATTTGAATGTCACGCCCACCCATCTGACACGGGTGTGTCGCAGCGCCAGCGGATTGGGGGCGGCGGATTTGTTGACCCAACGCCGGCTTTACGCAGCGCGCAGCCTGTTGGCGGAACATGACCGGTCGATCAAGGCAATCGCGGAATCCTTGGGGTTTTCCAGTGCGGCGTATTTCACGCGTTTCATCCGCCAACACACCGGAATGGCACCGTCCACCCTACGTGACCAAACTTTGGTTAAGCGCGATTAAGCCAAAGCCGGGGTCAGCTGCCCCAGATCTTGCGCACGTAATTGCGGGTTTCGCGATAGGGTGGCACGCCTTTGTGTTTTTCCACGGCGCCAGGGCCCGCGTTATAGGCCGCCAAGGCCAAGCGCCACGATCCGAACTTCTGATACATCTGTTTCAGATACCGCGCGCCGCCTTCCAGGTTCTGGTAGGGGTCATGGGCATTCACACCCAGCTTGCGCGCCGTAAACGGCATCAACTGTGCCAGACCAATCGCACCTTTGTTTGACAAGGCTTTGGGATTCCACGCACTTTCCTGTTGGACCAGACGCAGGAACAAATCCACCGGCACACCATTTCGGCGGGCGGCGTCTTGGGCCATTGGCAGGTAAACACCTTTGTAGCGGCCACGGAATTTGGGGCTGACCCCATCATCGGTGCCCCATTTGGATGGCGTTATCACCTTAGGCGGTTGCAGACGGATAGAGCTGTTGTATTGCTGCGAGGCACGGTTGTCTAAAACGCCGGTCTGAGACGAAAACAGATGGGATCGGTTGCGCGTGGAAAGAACATCCGCGCTGACGGATGTTGCCAGCACTGCTGTCGCAGCGATGCAAACCAGAATGCGTTTGGCCATGTTGTCTTTGCCCCGATCGGTGTGATCGAACGCGACTATAGCGATTTTGAAAAAACCTGCCAGACCCGCGGGCAGGTTCCCGCCGTCACGTCAAAGCGCGCTTCGATCAAACAGAGGACGTGTAAACCCGGATTGGGGAATGCTATACGGGGCGGACAATTTTTAACGAAGATTCGCGGCAGCACGAGGGACGCATATGGCAGGTTCGGTTAATAAGGTGATCCTGGTTGGAAATCTGGGGCGCGACCCTGAGGTACGTACCTTCCAGAACGGCGGCAAAGTGTGCAATCTGCGCATCGCCACTTCGGAAAACTGGAAGGATCGCAGCACCGGCGAACGGCGCGAGCGGACGGAATGGCATTCGGTTGCTATTTTCAGCGAGCCGCTGGCACGTATTGCCGAGCAGTACCTGCGCAAAGGGTCCAAGGTTTATATCGAAGGCCAGCTTGAAACCCGTAAATGGCAGGATCAATCCGGTCAGGACCGTTACAGCACCGAAGTTGTGCTGCGTCCGTATCGGGGCGAACTGACCTTGCTGGATGGCCGTGGCGAAGGCGGCGGCGGTGGCGGCGGCGGATTTGGCGGCGGCTCTGGCGGTGGCGGTTATGATGCTGGTCGTGATGGCGGCGGTGAATATGGTGGCGGCGCTCCCAGTGGCGGTGGCGGCGGTGGTTCTCGTCCGCCTGCCCGTGATCTGGATGATGAAATCCCGTTCTAAGTCTTTCAAAGATGCACGTTTTGAAAACCCCGGCCAATGTGCTGGGGTTTTTGTTTGGGCGCGTCCTTTTGATGTGTCGATTAAAGCTGGTTTAATGCCTCTTGCGCAGCGGCAAAGAATTGCCCGACATGCACGCCATCGACCAAGGCGTGATGCACCTCGATCCCGGCAGCCATATCGTATGTGCCGTCGGCGCGTTTCATGATGCGGCCCCAGCTGACGCGCGGAATGCAATCATCTGGGCCGGGCATTGCATTTGTCATGGCGGTGAAATCCATCCAAGGCAGACAAGACAGATAGGCAACCGCACTCGTGTCGTGCTTCGGTTGAAGTTCTGTTTCATTGGCCGCGCGGGTGATTTCGTCCCGCGCTAATACGTCAAACTCTGCAAAATCAGGTACATACGGCACATAGCCAAATCCAAAACTGCCGTCTTTGCGCGGCACGGTCATAGAAAGCGAAAGGCTGTCGTGAATAACAACCTGATCACCCTGAAACCGCATTCGCAATTCGGGGGCCGCGTGCAGGCCATTTGCCAAAGCGAACAGGCAGGACCGATAGATCGGTTGCCCCTGTGGCTTCAGTGTCATCAGCCGCGTCACATCTAACCGAGAGGTGACGCTGAAATGCGGTGTTTGAAACCCGCGAAAGAGTTGAAATTGCGCTGCGCGTGGCCATGTTGCCAGATCGACCGGATGTTCTGCCATTGGCGCCCCTTATCGTTCGGCTTTCTTTTCCCAACGGCCCGATTCTTCAGACCAATATTGCGCAGAACACCCTGCGGCGGTCAGGTCACGCCATTGCATCCGGGCGTGATCCAGCGCTTGTGGATCAGTGCCGTCAAACAGAATACAGGTGCGGGTCATCTGCTGCACCTCGTCTGCGCTGACCTGCGCACCATCAATTGCCATCAGACAGGTGGCAGCATTGGCTGGGGTCTCTGCTTGGGTCAGCAGAATGGGTTGATCGGCGTCATGCGGCCCGCCATCCAGACCATGCGGCAAGAACCCCTCTTCTGCCCCAAGCCAAAGCTTTTGATCCAGCCAGTCCAACCTGTCGCGATGAGGTCCGCGAACAGCGACGCGCCACCCGGCCTCTAATGATTTTTCCAGCAACATGGGCAGCGTTGTTTCCAACGGGCGCTGTGTGAGGTGGTAAAAGAAAGCGGCACCCACGGCTCTACACCCCTAAAAGGTAAGGCAGGCTATGTGTACGGGTGCCGCGCATTCTTATGTGTCCTCTTTCACTTCGTAGCGATCGGCGATCAGGCGATTCAACGTCATCACCCCCCAACCGGTTGCCCCTTTGGGCGAAAAGGTCTGATCCCCAGCGGTATGCGCAACGCCTGCAATGTCCAAATGGGCCCAAGGGGTGCCATTATCCACAAACCGTTTCAAGAATTGCGCCGCTGTGATTGACCCGGCAGCGCGTCCGCCGATGTTCTTCATGTCGGCCACTTTGGACTTCAGCATGTCGTCATAGACTTGACCCAGAGGCATGCGCCAGGCGCCCTCGCCCTCTGCTTCGGCGGATTTCAAAATGCCCTGCGCCAGTGGGTCATTATTGGCGTAAACGGCCGCATTCTCATGCCCTAGGGCGATGATGCACGCGCCGGTCAGGGTCGCCAGATCAATCATAGCCGCTGGTTTGTAAGTTTCCTGCGCGTACCACATCACGTCACACAGCACCAAACGCCCTTCGGCATCGGTGTTGATGACTTCGATCGTGTCGCCTTTCATCGAGGTGACAACATCGCCCGGACGTGTCGCGGTGCCAGATGGCATGTTTTCCACCAGCCCAACCAGCCCAACCACGTTGGCGCGGGCGTTGCGTTTGGCCAAGGCCATCATCGTGCCCGCAACCACACCGGCGCCGCCCATATCCATGGTCATGTCTTCCATGCCTGCCGCGGGTTTGATCGAGATACCACCGGTATCAAACACCACGCCCTTGCCAACCAATGCCACAGGCGCAACGCCGTCTTCACCGCCCATCCAGCGCATGACAACAACTTTGGATGGCGCTGCGGACCCTTGGCCAACTGCCAAAAGCGCGCCCATCTTCAGTTTTTCCAGCGCGGGCTCTTCCAGAATGTCTACTTCCAGCCCCAAGGCCTTCAGCGTGGCAAGCCGCTTTCCGAACTCGTCAGTTGTCAGAATATTGGCCGGTTCATTGACCAGATCGCGTGTAAAGAAGACACCTTCAGCCACGGCTGCCAGCGGTGCAAAGGCGGCTTCCGATTCTACTGTGTCTGTGACCATCACAGTAACATCACCCAGCGCAACATCTTCGGCGGTCTTGTGATCGGTGAATTCATAGCTGCGCAGGGCAAGGCCAAGCACCACATGTTCGGCGCGGCGGATGGTGGATGCGGCCAGCAGAACACCAGCTTTGCCCACCGCCTTGGCTAAGGCGGCCCCGGCTTTGCGCGCATTGTCCTGATCGGCGCGGCGCGGCAGATGCACAACATGCACTGCTTCGCTGGCCAGCCCCGCCGGGAAAGCCAAGGTGACGATATCGCCTTGCTTGGTCTTGGCCCAACGGTCGCTTTCGACCAGCCGTTGCAACCCGCCCTTGGTCAACCGGTTGATCCGGCGCGCGGCCACATCCAGCTTGCCGTCGGAATCGGTGAAAACGGCAATGTGATCCGTTGTGCTGTTCAGGGTTTCGATATCAGTCAGCGAAAAGCTGATGCTGCGAAGGTCGGTCATGGCAGAAACTTCCTGTTACGCGCTTCTTTGCCTAAGACGTACCGTCCAGCCGCCGGATTGACCAGAGGGGTGTTTTCCGACACACCCGGAACGGTTAAGGTCTGGCCGTTGCCGAAGTTTACTGGGGGAAATACGTGGCGCGATTCGACAGATATATGCTGTCGCAGCTGATGACGCTGTTTGGCTTCTTCGCGCTGGTGTTGGTATCAGTGTATTGGGTCAACCGGGCGGTCATCTTGTTTGACCGGCTGATTGCCGATGGTCATTCTGCAATGGTATTTCTTGAATTCACAGCGCTGTCGCTGCCCAATGTGGTGCGCATGGTGATGCCAATGGCGGCCTTTGCCGCGGCGGTATATGTGACCAACAGATTGTCCAATGACAGCGAGCTGACGGTGATTCAGTCCACCGGGTACAGCCCTTGGCGTTTGGCGCGGCCGGTTGTCAGCTTTGGTGTGATTCTGGCGTTGCTGATGTCGATTCCGTCGATGTTTCTGGTTCCGGCCAGTCTGGCCCAGCTAAAAGTGCGCGAGACAGAGATTTCCGGCAGTGTCAGTGCGCGTTTGCTGCGTGAGGGGGTATTCCTGCATCCAATTGACGGAATCACGTTTTACATCCGCGATATCACCGAACAGGGTGAGTTGCTGGACATCTATCTAAGTGATCGGCGCAATCCTGACCGGGCCATGACCTATACCGCCAGCCGGGCGTTTTTGCTGCGCGATGAACAAGGCCCACGGCTGGTGATGTTTCAAGGCATGGCGCAAACCTATCAGCGTGAAAACAAGCGTTTGGCGACAACCGATTTCCGCGATTTCAGCTATGACATCAGTAGTTTTATCACCACGGGTACAGCCAAGTTAAAGATACAGCACGTGCCGACATGGCAGTTGCTGACAAACACCGCTGAAATGGCGCGCCTGTCGCGGGTAGAACTGTCCCGTGCTCTGGACGAATTGCATGGTCGGATTCAGCAGCCATTGCTGTGTATTGTGGCAGCCCTGATCGGGTTTTCGACCTTGCTTTTGGGTGGGTTCAGCCGGTTCGGGCTGGCGCGTCAAATTATTGGCGCCATTTTTCTGCTGGTGGTCATCAAGATGGTGGAAAGCGCGGTTACGGGCCCCGTCCGTGGGAATGCTGCGCTGTGGCCATTGGTGTATTTGCCTACTGTCGTGGGGTTGGCGATGTCAGGTGCGATGTTGCATATCGCCGCCCGGCCCTTTCGGCGAAAACGTCCTCAGGTGGATGAGGTGGCCGCATGACCATGCACCTGTATACAGCCCGGCGTTTCCTTTGGACCTTTCTTGCCGTCCTGACCGTCTTCTTTGGGTTCATCGTGTTGCTGGATCTGGTGGATCAGCTGCGTCGGTTCGATGATGTCAGCTTTGGCAAAATTCTGGGACTGACTTTGCTGAATACCCCACAGGGGCTTTATCAGATTTTGCCCTTGGTGATGATCCTGTCTGCGATTTCGCTGTTCGTGGGATTGGCGCGCAGTTCCGAACTGGTCGCCATGCGCGCCACGGGACGTTCCGGGTTGGCCGTGATCTTGGGGCCTGCGATTGTGGCCGTGGTTCTGGGGGCGCTTGCTGTCGGGATTTTCAATCCAATCGTGGCGGCCACGTCGAAACGCTATGGTGATCTGCGCGAGACCTATCAGAACGGTGGTGTCAGCGCCCTGTCTATTGGCAGCGAAGGCCTGTGGTTGCGTCAAGGCGACGGACAAAGCCAGACGGTGATCCGTGCAGCGCGGGCCAATCCCGAAGCGACGGTGCTTTACGATGTCAGTTTCGTCGCCTATGCCCCAGGCAGCGGCCCGGCCCAACGGATCGAGGCCGGGTCTGCCGAGTTACGCGATGGGGAATGGGTGTTGAACGATGCCAAGTCATGGCCGTTGGGAAGTGGCCTGAATGCCGAGAATAACGCCACAGAACATGATTTTATGACAGTGTCCTCTACCTTGACCCAAGACCGTATCCGCAGCAGTTTCGGAACGCCTTTTGTCGTGCCGATCTGGGAACTGCCCGCCTATATCAAACAGCTTGAAATCGCAGGGTTTTCGGCCCGGCGCCATGTGGTTTGGTTGCAGATGGAGCTGGCCAAGCCACTGTTCTTGGTGGCCATGGTTCTGGTGGCAGCAGGTTTTACCATGGGTCATTCGCGCATGGGGAAAACCGGCGTTTCTGTTCTGGCCGCAGTGCTGTTGGGGTTTGGTTTGTATTACGTGCGTAACTTTGCACAGATCTTGGGGGAAAACGGCCAGGTTGAACCCATGTTGGCGGCCTGGGCGCCGCCTGTGGCTTCTGTCTTTTTGGCATTGGGCCTGATCCTGCAACGAGAGGAAAGCTGATGCGACGCCTGCTTTCCCTATCTCATTCTGTGCAATCCCTGGCGGCGGCAATGGCCTGTATACTGATGGTGTTCAGCGCCCTGCCCGCATTTGCGCAACAAGGCGATGACAGCGATATCCCTGCGCTTTTGCTGGCGGATAATGTATCGGTGGCTGGCGAAAGCCGCTTGGTTGCCCAAGGCAATGTCGAAGCGCTGCATAACGGCGTGCGCATGACGGCGTCGCGTATTGAGTACGATCAAGAGACCGACACTGTCGTTATCGAAGGGCCCATTCGCATCACCTATGAGGATGGCACAGTCTTGTTGTCGGACGGTGCTGAACTGGATGCTGAGTTCCAGAACGGGTTGTTGCGCGGCGCACGCATGGTTCTGGACGATCAATTGCAGTTGGCCGCTGTCGAGGCCCGTCGGGTGGGTGGGCGCTATACGCAATTGTCGAAGGTTTCAGTGACCTCTTGCCAGATTTGCGGGCCAAACGGTGTGCCACTTTGGCAAATCCGGGCCACCCGGGTGATTCACGACCAAGAGGCCAAGCAGCTGTACTTTGATGGTGCACAGTTCCGCGTGCTGAATGTGCCGGTGTTTTATTACCCCCGTTTGCGTTTGCCGGACCCGTCGTTGAAACGGGCGCGTGGGTTTCTGATCCCGGAACTGAAATCCAGCACTCTGTTGGGCTTTGGGATCAAAGTGCCCTACTTCATTCCGCTGGGGGATCATGCTGATTTAACGTTGACCCCGCATGTGACCACCGTCACCAAGACGATGGAATTCCGGGTGCGCCGGGCGTTCTACAATGGCGATGTCGAGGTGACAGGCGCGTTTGGGAAAGACACAGTGCGCCGAGGTGAGTTGCGCGGCTATCTGTTTGCCGAAGGGCAATTTGACTTGGCGCGTGATTACACGCTGAAGTTTGATCTGGAGACAGTGACGGATGATGCCTACCTGTCGGATTACGATATCGAAGATGCCGACCGGCTGGATTCAGCTCTGACACTCGAAAAAGTGACGCGCGACAGCTATTTAAGCGCCGCGCTGTACCATTTTGAATCTTTGCGGGCGACAGAAGACAACTCTACCCAGCCAACAATCGTTGCGGATGCCAGCTACAATCGGCGTTTTGCATTGCGCACCGGTGGAGAGCTGCGGCTGGGGGCCACGGCGCATCAGCATTATCGCTATTCCAATCTGGATGTTGATGGCCCTGATGCAGATAGCATCGTTGATGGGCGTGATGTTGCGCGGCTGAACGTCGATCTGGCCTATCTGAACCGATGGACCTTGCTGGGCGGGGTGCGCGCCGGGGTCGAGGCACATCTGTTTGCCGACAGCTTTGGCATTCGGCAAGACCAATCCGCTGCAAAAAATTCGGCACAAATCAGCCCGGCGCTTCAAGTGGAATTGCGCTGGCCCTTGGTGAAATCCGAGGCCGGCGGCGCCCGCCAATTGCTGGAACCTGTCGCGCAAATGGGATGGGTTGGAGGCAGCCGTGATCGGGTGCCCAACGATGAAAGCACGCGTGTCGAATTCGACGAAGGCAACCTGTTGTCCCTGTCGCGTTTTCCGGCGGAAGATCGGCGGGAACGCGGTTTGACCTCTACCCTGGGGCTGCGTTGGCTGCGAGAAGATCCGCGTGGCTGGTCCGCCGGGCTGACGATGGGCCGTGTCTGGCGTGAAAGTGCTGATACGGCAATGTCACGGTCGTCGGGTTTGTCTGGCACCATGTCAGACTGGATGATCGCAGGTGGCTTCCGCCATCACAGTGGCATTTCAATCATGGCGCGCGGGCTGGTGGATGACAGCTTGGATATTTCCAAGGCCGAGGCCCAAGCGAAATGGGATCGTGGGCGGGTGGAATTTGACGCAACCTATCTGCTGCTGGTGGCCGATGCGGCCGAAGACCGGTCTAACACCTTGGCGGAGTGGAACTTTAGTGGCAGCTATGATCTGACGCGCGATTGGAAGGCATCGTCCACCTGGCGCTATGATTTGGCCGCCAATCAATTTGCCAAAGCCTCATTAGAGCTGGGCTATGTGAATGAATGTGTCGATGTGGGCTTTTCGGTCTCGCGCCGCTTCGCGTCATCCACTAATGTCGAGCCGTCAACGAATTTCGGACTGACTGTCGCGCTGAAAGGGTTCAGCACCGGCGGCAGTGCCAAGGAGTATCGCCGCTCATGCAACTGACAACACCCCGGACCGCTTCTGTTTTGACACGGATCACCCACGGCTGCCTTGCAATCGCTATGGGGCTGGTGATGACATTGAATGCCGGGCATGCCCAAGCACAGGGGCTGTTTGCCCCGGCCATTACCGTGAATGACTCTGTTATCACCGGGTACGAAATCCAACAGCGCGCTTTGATGCTGCAATTGCTGCGTGCGCCGGGTGATCCGCAAAAAACTGCACGAGAACAATTGATTGATGACCGTTTGCGTTTGCAGGCTGCCGCCGATGCGGGCTTGGTTCCGGTGCATGAAGATGTTCTGGATGGGATGACCGAATTCGCCGCGCGGGCCAATTTGGACCGCGAAAAATTCATTCAAGAACTGGGTCGCGCCGGTGTTGCCGAACAGACGTTCCGCGATTTCATTCGCGCAGGTGTGGTCTGGCGCCAGTTGGTTCAGGCACGGTTTTCGGGGCGCGCATCTGCCAGCGAGGCCGAAATTGACCGGGCGATGTCTTCGACCGGCGGGCAAGGCAATATTCGTGTTTTGCTGTCAGAAATCATCATGCCTGTCCCGCCGGGACAGATTCAGGTTGTTCAGGAACGCGCCAATCGTTTGGCTGAGCTGACCAGTATCAGCGAGTTTTCGGCCGCAGCGCGCAACTATTCGGCAACACCTACACGTGGCAGCGGTGGGCGTTTGCCATGGCGCAATCTGGCCGATTTGCCACCACCCTTGCAGCCGATCGTTCTGGGGCTGGCACCGGGCGAAGTTTCTGACCCGCTGCCACTGCCGGATGCGATTGCCCTGTTCCAGATGCGCGCGATCGAGGAAACCGGCTTTACCCCTCCTGCCATTTCGGCTGTGGAATATGCCATGTATTTCATGCCCGGCGGGCGTTCGCCTGAAACCTTGGCCAAAGCACGGGTGATCGCCTCGCAGTCAGATCGCTGTGACGATCTGTACGGCGTAGCCAAAGGTCAGCCGGAAGAGGTTTTGGAGCGTGTGACCCTGCCGATGGATCAGGTGCCCACTGATATTGCGATTGAATTGAACCGTTTGGATGCGGGCGAAGTATCTACCACGCTGACCCGCAACAATGGCCAGACATTGGTTTTCCTGATGATGTGCGGGCGTACTTTGGCCGCGCGTGAGGATGCAGATCGTGAGCAACTGGCGCTTGGCCTGCTGAACCAACGTTTGAACTCTTTGGCAAATGGCTATCTGGCCCAGTTAAAGGCCAATGCGCGGATCATCGAGAAGTGATCCCGGCGCCAATTGCGCTGACGTGTGGAGAGCCTGCAGGCATTGGACCAGATATCGCGCCGATGCTGTGGCAGGCTCTGCGCGACGAAGTGGCGTTCTTCTTCATCGGTGATCCTAATCATTTGCCAGCCGATACACCTTGGGTAGAGATTTCTGATCCGGCAGAGGTGCCGGCCTGTATACAGGCGGGTTTGCCAGTTCTGCGCCAAGACATGCCGGGCGTGCGCACAGCCGGTGCGCCACAGGCAGCTCAGGCGCAGGGTGTCGTTGATGCCATTGCACGCGCGGTTGCGCTGACCCAATCGGGTTCTGCATCGGCCCTATGTACATTGCCAATTCACAAACAAGCGCTGCAAGAAGGCTGCGGGTTTGCCTATCCTGGCCATACAGAATTTCTGGCCCATCTGGCGGGTGGCCAAGAGGTTGTGATGATGTTGGCGTCAGATCAATTGCGCGTGGTTCCGGTGACCATCCACATCCCCTTGCAAGACGTTTCCACAACGTTGACGCCAGCGCTGCTGGAGGCGCGGTTGCGCATCACAGCGCAGGCCATGCAGCAGCAGTTTGGCATGGATGCTCCACGACTGGCTGTGGCCGGGTTGAACCCGCATGCAGGCGAAGGCGGGCGTATGGGCCAAGAGGAAATCACGGTGATCACACCTGTACTGGACAAGCTGCGGGCAGAGGGAATGATCCTGCGCGGCCCCCTGTCGGCGGACACGATGTTTCATCCGGCGGCACGGGCCACCTATGATGTGGCGGTTTGTATGTATCACGACCAAGCCTTGATCCCGATCAAGACTTTGGATTTTGACCGCGGCGTGAATGTCACGCTTGGTCTGCCGTTTATTCGCACCTCGCCCGATCACGGTACAGCCTTTGATATCGCCGGAACTGACCGTGCCAACCCCAGTTCATCTATCGAAGCGTTGATGCTGGCATGGCGTATGGCAGGTGGCAACGCGTGACACAGCAGCCCAACAAACCGGAGTTTCGCTTGTATGGATGATCTTGGCTCCCTGCCCCGTTTAAGTGAAGTGATCGCGCAGCATGGCTTGTCTGCGCGCAAATCGCTGGGGCAGAACTTTCTGTTGGATTTGAACCTGACTGCCAAGATCGCCCGACAGGTGCATGATCTGGCCGGGCATGATGTGTTGGAAATTGGCCCCGGCCCCGGCGGTCTGACACGCAGCTTGCTGAGTGAAGGCGCGCGGCGGGTTCTGGCCATCGAAAAAGACAGCCGATGCATCCCGGCACTGGAACAGATCGCTGCGGTCTCAGACGGGCGGTTGCAGGTGATTGAGGGCGACGCGTTAGAGCAAGACCCATTGGCCCATTTGACGCCACCCATCGCCGTGGCGGCCAACCTGCCCTACAACATCGGAACAGAGCTGTTGGTGCGCTGGCTGACGCCCAAATCCTGGCCGCCGTTCTGGGACAGCCTGACATTGATGTTTCAAAAAGAAGTCGCCGAACGCATTACCGCACAGCCGGGCAGCAAGGCCTACGGTCGCTTGGCGGTTCTATCGCAGTGGCGTTGCGATGCACAGATTGTGATGCACTTGCCGCCACAGGCATTCACACCGCCGCCCAAAGTCAGCTCGGCCGTTGTTCATCTGAAGGCACTGCCCGAGCCGCGCTTTGACGCAGATCCCAAGGTTTTGGAACGTGTTGTGGCGCAGGCCTTCAACCAACGGCGCAAGATGCTGCGCGCCTCATTAAAAGGCGCGGCACCTGATATCGAAGACCGTTTGGTTGCCGTCGGTATCAAGCCGACTGACCGGGCCGAGCAGGTTCCGGTCGAAGGGTTCTGCGCCTTGGCGCGGAACCTTCAGTCAGGCTAAATATCGGGGCGCTTATTCGGCGGCGTCTGGTTGCGCTGTGCCGTCACCATCGCTGGGCTTTTCCGCTGCTGGCTTTTCGCTGCTGGCCTCTTTGGCGGCCTTCTTGGGGGCATCATCCTTGGCTTCGGGCTTGCGGCGCGGTTTGCGTGGCGCACGTGGCTTTTTGGGCTTGGGCGGCTCTGCGCTTTCCGGCGTGTCTACGATTGCGCTGGTATCGTCGCTTTTGGTTTCAATCACATCTGGCTGTGGCGCCATGGACGGATCGGTTGCAACGGGCTGCGCAGCTGGCTGCTGAGCCGGTTTTGCGGCTGGTTGCGACGACTGTTGGTTTTGATCACCACCAGAATTGCTTTCACGCTCTTGGCGTTCCTGCCGTTCGTTACGTTCACGGTCGCGCTGAATCTGACGTTCGCGGTTTTCGCGTTCTTGCTGCTCGCGGCGTGCTTCCATTTCTTTCTGCGCATCGCTCAGCATGCGCAGATAGTATTCGGCGTGCTGCTGAAAGTTTTCAGCCGCAACACGGTCGTTTGAAAGCTGCGCATCGCGCGCAAGTTGGTTGTACTTGTCAATGATCTGTTGCGGCGTGCCGCGCACCTTGCCTTCGGGGCCAGAGCTGTCAAACACACGGTTGACGACATTGCCGAGGGAAGAAGACCGGTTGCGGTTATTTTTATTCCGCGAGCGTGGTTTGGATGAACGCATACTGAGTTGAGAGCCTTGGCTGGTATGTTCGTGATCTTCGGCAGGCGCCATTTGCGCTTGAGATGCCGAATATGATCTGTGATTGGCTTAGCGTCGGACCGACCGTTGCAGCAGGTCATCCCCTTCCGACTGCACTTGAGTAACCACGTCGCCGGTGTTGATACAAGCAAAAAAAACCTAAAACGCTCAACAACCCCCCTAAAGTCGGATATCGTTACGCCTAGGGCACGGCGGTTGCAGCCACGACCCGATCCCGCCCGTCGAAATCTCGAATCACACTGGGATCGGCAAAACCGGCGTCAGTCATCATTGCGCTGACGGCCTGTGCCTGTGTCGGGCCGATTTCCACCAGCAATCGGCCACCGGGCAACAAGAATTTGGCGGCATTGCCGCAAATGGTGCGGTAACATGACAGGCCGTCTGCCCCATCTGTTAGCGCGATGTGGGGTTCATGGTCAAACACATCCGGGGAAAGATCGTCCATTTCTTCGGCGGCAATATACGGCGGGTTTGAGACAATCAGATCAAAGCGCTGATCTGTCGGCACAGCGTCAAACCAGTCGCCCTGATGCAGGGCGGCGCGAGGTTCCAGTTGCAGGGCGTTGCGGTTCCAGAAGGCCACGTTCAGCGCTGCTTCGCTGGCGTCGGTGCCTATCCCTGTGGCGGCAGCGTTTTCGGCCAGCAATGTGAACAGGATGCAACCAGATCCGGTACCCAGATCCAATACGCGGGAAAACGACTGTGACAGCGCCGCTTCGATCAGCATTTCGGTTTCGGGGCGTGGGTCCAACACTTCGGGCGTCACCAGAAATTCGCGGCCATAGAACAAGCGACGTCCGGTCAGGTGGCTGACAGGAACACGATCTGCTCGCCGTTCGATCATGGCGTTGAACACCACGGTCAGGTCCGGTTCGACAGGCTCTGGCAGAAACAGCGTCAACCGGCCGGGTGGAACCTTCAGAACATGGGCCAATAGCCGGCGCGCATCGCGGCCAGCATCAGGCACGCCAGCTTGGGTCAATTCACGTGTGGCGGTTGCCAGAAGTTGAGAGCCGGTGATCATCGCTGTACGGTCAGCCTTCCATCTCAGACAACATCCGGGCCTGCGCATCTGCTGTCAGCGCGTCAATCACCTCATCCAGATCGCCTTGCAGGACTTGGTCCAGCTTATAGAGCGTCAGGTTGATGCGGTGGTCGGTCATCCGGCCTTGGGGGAAGTTATAGGTTCGGATGCGCTCTGACCGGTCGCCGCTGCCGACTTGGGATTTGCGGTCAGCGCTGCGTTCGTTGTCAATCTTCTGGCGCTGCATATCAAACAATCGGGCGCGCAGGACGTTCATTGCGATCTCACGGTTGCGGTGTTGGGATTTCTCCGAACTGGTCACCATGATCCCGCTGGGAATATGGGTGATACGCACTGCGGAATCGGTGGTGTTGACGTGCTGGCCCCCTGCCCCTGAGGCCCGCATTGTATCGATGCGGATGTCGCTTGGGTCGATATGAATATCAACCTCTTCAGCTTCGGGCAAAACCGCGACAGTCGCAGCCGAGGTATGAATGCGCCCGCCGCTTTCGGTTGTAGGAACGCGCTGCACCCGGTGCACACCGGATTCGTATTTCATCCGGGCAAAAACGTTTTCGCCCGCGATACGTGCGATCACCTCTTTAATGCCGCCCAGCTCTGTCGCTTGTTCTTCGATGATTTCAAACCGCCAACCGTGATTTTCGGCGTGGCGTTGGTACATGCGCAGCAAATCCCCGGCAAACAGTGCCGCCTCTTCTCCACCAGTGCCCGGGCGGATTTCCAACACAGCCGGGCGGGCATCTGCCTGATCGCGGGGCAATAATGCCAGCTGCAATGCGGTTTCCGCCTCTGGCAGAGCTTTGCGCAAAACGGGTAATTCTTCTTCGGCCAGTTCGCGCATGTCCGGATCATCCAGCATGGCTTCGGCCTCTTCCAGATCCGCGCGCAGCGCTTGATAAGCGCGGATTTGTTCGACCACCGGTCGCAGTTCGGCATATTCGCGCCCCAGCGCGGCGATATCGTTCGAACCGTCGGCCATGCTGGCTTCGACATACTCGAACCGTTGTATAATCTGGGCCAATCTATCAGCAGGTATCATGGCAAGGGGCTTTGTCCCATTGCTGGGCCTGGGTCAAGCCTTAGCCGTCTTGCGCATCGGCCAGTTCTTGCAGCCAACCTTCGACACGGTCTTTGTTTGTGCCTACGTCATTCTTGCCAAAGCGAAGCCTGCTCCAGATTTCGATATGCCCGTCTTCCAGTTTGACCGTGGCGTAATCCGGCAGGCCCAGCCACTGTGACCGGGTGATATAGGTGATGTGTCCGCTGTCCACGCTTCCCGCCATCCGCTCTGTCCGCAGGGTGCCCAAAATAATGTGATCCAGTTGGTTCAGCGTATCGGGCCCTGCGGCGATACGGCGGCGTATTCCGTCAACCGAGTCCTGATCTGCCGCCACCATAGGATCGACATGCCAGCGCGCAGGATCAGACGGCGCAAGACGCAGCCACGCCAAGCCAGCGATGATCGCCAGCACGAAAAGCCAGAGCCACATTTTAAACCCTCGACGTTTTCGGCGTGTCATATCCATGCCGTTAAGTCCTCTACGGAATTTACTTTTCTCCGCCGCGCCTTGTCCAACCCAGCAGACAAAGAAGTTCTGTGGCCACATGTGCAGCGGCAATCGCTGTGGCCCCGCTGGTATCAAAGGGTGGGCTAACTTCCACCACGTCACCGCCTACAAGGTTAATGCCTGCAATCTCACGCAGGATTACGGCCGCCTGATGGCTGGTCAGCCCGCCCCAGACGGGTGTGCCGGTGCCAGGGGCAAAAGCCGGATCAAGGCCATCGATATCAAACGTCAGATAGGTGGGCGCAGAACCGACAATCGCGCGCACCTGTTTGGCGATCAGTTCTGGTCCTTGGCTGTGAACCTGACGTGCATCCAAAATGTGAAATCCCATCGTGTCGGGATTGTCTGTGCGAATGCCAATCTGAACTGACCGTGTCGGGTCAACCAAGCCGAGCTTAACAGCTTTGTACATAAACGTACCGTGGTCGATCCGCTCCATATCGTCATCGATCCAGGTATCGGTATGGGCATCAAACTGGATCACGGACAACGGGCCGAATTTTTTGGCATAGGCGCGCAGGATTGGCAGGGTGATAAAGTGATCGCCGCCCAAGGTGACTGTGTTCACATCTTGCGCCAGCATTGCGGCGAAATGATCCGTCAATCGTTGGGGAAAGGCCGGGACGTTGGCATAGTCAAAGGCCAAGTCGCCATAGTCTGCGATGGCGAACTCTTCCAGCACATTGTAGCCCCAACCATAGGGCGCATCGGGCGATTGCAGTAGTGACGCTTCGCGGATCGCGCGTGGGCCCAAACGCGTGCCGGGCCGGTTTGTGACGGATTGATCAAAAGGCACACCGGTGACGGCGAAATCTGCCTGGCTCAGGTCTTTTGTATAGCGCCGCCGCAAAAAAGAGGCCGCGCCGCCAAAGGTATTTTCGAAACTGTTGCCGCGCAAATCAGACCGGGTGAACGCATGATCGATCTGCTTGTTTGCATCTTCCAAAGCCATGATCTTGCCTGTGATTCGGGCATCTTACGCGCCAAGCTTAAAGCGCCATCGGTTGCAAAGCCAGCCGGGCGATCGTGTATGCGCCGATTGTCGCCACTGATGTGGGGGCATTGCTGCATGACTGGACTTCGGCGGATGGATGGGCCACCACAGCGCCACGGAAAACAGGGGGTACGATATGTCTGACGCGCTGATCTTTGATCCCAAGGGCGGCATGCCGCGGCTGCTGGAAATCATGCGCAGGTTGCGTGACCCAAAGACCGGATGTCCGTGGGATATCGAACAGGATTTCGCGACCATCGCGCCCTACACGATTGAAGAGGCTTACGAGGTTGCCGACGCTATCGAGCGAGAGGCCTGGGACGAGTTGAAAGGTGAATTGGGCGATTTGCTGCTGCAATCCGTCTATCACACACAAATGGCCGAAGAGGCTGGCCTGTTCACCTTTGACGATGTTGCCAACACCATTTCCGACAAGATGGTTACGCGCCACCCGCATGTGTTTGGCGATGAATCGCGCGACAAATCCGCAGAACAACAAACGCTGGACTGGGAACAGATCAAAGCGGCGGAACGCGCGCAAAATCAGCAAAAAGGTGTGTTGCAAGGGGTGGCCAAGGGGCTGCCGTCGTTGCTGCGGGCCGTCAAATTGCAAAATCGTGCAGCGCGGGTTGGGTTTGATTGGCCCTCCACCGATGAAGTGCTGGATAAGCTGGTGGAAGAGGCACAAGAGTTGCGCGAAGCACGCGATCCAGACCATGCCGCCGAAGAGTTTGGAGACATGCTGTTTGTCATGGCCAACTTGGCCCGACACATGAAGATTGACCCCGAAGCTGCCTTGCGCGCGGCCAATCAGAAATTCACCCGCCGTTTCGAAATGATCGAAGCGGCGCTGGCCGATCAGGGCAAACGCCCGGAAGACAGCACATTGGAAGAGATGGACGCGCTTTGGGATGCGGCCAAACTGACCGAGAAAAGCTGAACCTGTTCGTTTCAACAGGGGCCGTGGCCCCTGCTCTGCCCAATCAGGCGGTCACGTCATGGGCATACAGCCAATCAAACTGGTGCAGCATCCGGTTGGGGGCAAAGCGCCCCATCATCCGCAGGCCCAGATGCGCTGCCGCGCGCACGGGCCCCGGTTTCAGGTGGTATTTCCAAGCATTGCCGTTTGCGGCTGCAATGACCCGTGTTGCCCTGCCGTGGCGCGCCGCTTGATAGGCGGTCAGCCCCTGCGCAATATCTGGTGCAGCATCCAATTGTTTGGCCAGAACCCATGCGTCTTCCAGCGCCATGTTGGCGCCCTGTGCCATGAACGGCAAAGTGGGATGTGCGGCGTCACCCAGCAAGGCTACGTTTTCGCCGACCCAATTCTTGGCAACTGGATGGCGGAACAGGCCCCATAGGTACAGCGTTTCAACGGCATCCAGCAGACGGTGCACTTCGGCGTCAAAGCCGGCAAAGGCCTTTTTCACGTTGGCTGGATCGTCGGGATGGTTCCAGCCTTCGGCGGTCCATGCGGCACGTTCTTGTACGGCAACAACATTGACCAAATCACCGTCGCGTAGCGGGTAACTGACCATGTGCTGGCCGGGCCCCATATGCACGCGGGCGTGTGGCGGGTGGTTGGTGACATTCGGCACAATCGCGCGCCAAGCCACCTGACCTGTGAAAAACGGGTCGTTCGCACCGTTCAACACCGGGCGCAGGACAGAATGCAACCCATCCGCCCCGATCACCAAATCACCACACAGGTGATCACCATTGGCCAGTGTGATTTGGGGCTTTGGGCCGGGAACGACAGTGGTCGCCTTTTGCAACAAGCGCACCTTCACACCCTTTTCACGCACAGTGCGGGCCAGCAGGCCAACCAGATCTGCGCGATGCACAAAGTAGTAGCCTTGGTCTTGTGGCAGTGATTTTAGGTCCAATCGCAGAACTTCGGCGCCACGTTGGTAATCACGCAACGAAACTGCGCGGGCGCGAACCGAACACTGTGTCAACGCATCTTGCAGGCCCAAGGCCCTGATGACGTTCATGCCGTTGGGGGAAACCTGAATGCCGGCGCCAACCTCTGACAGGTCTTCGGCCCGTTCCAAAACAGTCACGTCAGCGCCGCGCAATCGCAGGGCCAAAGCGCAGGCCAAGCCCCCTATGCCGCCACCGACAATGATGACACGTTTTGAGTTCAAACTCATAAAGTGGAGCCTTCAGACAGAAACGCCGGGACATTTGGCCCCGGCGTGAATTTCATTTGTACAATCCAAACGACCTTAGTCGTCGCGGTGCACTTTTTCACGGCGTTCGTGTCGTTCCTGTGCTTCCAGGCTCATCGTTGCAATTGGACGTGCGTCCAAACGCTTTAGTGAGATCGGTTCGCCAGTCACTTCGCAATAACCGTATTCGCCTTCGTCGATTCGGCGCAACGCCGCATCGATTTTTGACACAAGTTTACGCTGACGGTCGCGGGTACGTAGTTCCAGCGCCCTATCGGTTTCTTCTGATGCACGGTCTGCAACGTCAGGAATGTTGCGCGTGCCGTCCTGCAAACCTTCGATGGTTTCGCGACCTTCGTCCAAAAGCTCTTGCCGCCAGTCGATCAATTTACGGCGGAAATATTCGAGCTGACGATCGTTCATGAACTGCTCGTCGTCGGAGGGACGGTAGTCGTCAGGAAGAAAAGATTCCTCTTTCATCTTTGTTCCCTCATGTAGGCCAACATCCGTCATGAAAGTATCTCCAGATTTTCGGTATCCTCGCCGGGCAGATATCCGAACGCCCGCGGGATGTCACTACACAATAGTTAGGTGCGATGGCGAATTTGCGGCGCAAGGCAATCAAACTTTTGGCATTGGAAATCCATCACGATTGACCTAGCGGATTTTCGTTTGCTTGCCATTCGCAGACCGGGCCTTTACCTCATAGAAACAGGCAGTCACAAGGAATTGACCATGAGCGCGCGCTTTGACGGGACAAGTGAATATGTCTCGACAGATGATCTGACGATGGCAGTGAACGCGGCCATCACTTTGGAACGACCGCTGCTGGTCAAAGGCGAACCGGGCACCGGCAAAACCGAACTGGCCCGACAAGTGGCCGATGCGTTGGGTCTGCGCATGATCGAATGGAATATCAAGTCCACGACAAAGGCGCAGCAAGGCCTGTATGAATACGATGCAGTCAGCCGTTTGCGTGACAGCCAGCTGGGCGATGAACGCGTGAATGACGTTGCCAATTACATTCGCAAGGGCAAGCTGTGGGAAGCGTTTGACAGCGATGAAAAGGTCGTTCTTCTGATCGATGAGATCGACAAAGCTGACATCGAATTTCCCAACGATTTGTTGCAGGAATTGGATAAGATGGCGTTTCATGTCTATGAAACTGGCCAGACGGTTTCCGCCCGGAACCGGCCGATTGTCATCATTACATCAAACAATGAAAAAGAGCTGCCCGATGCCTTTTTGCGGCGCTGTTTTTTCCACTACATCCGCTTCCCCGAAGCCGACACGATGCGCAAGATTGTTGAAGTGCACCATCCGGGCATCAAGGAAGCGCTGCTGTCCACTGCGCTGACCCAGTTTTATGAACTGCGCGAACAACCGGGCCTGAAGAAAAAGCCATCCACATCCGAAGTTCTGGATTGGCTGAAACTGCTATTGGCCGAAGACCTGACGCCCGAAGATTTGAAGCGAGATGGGGCAAATGCCCTGCCCAAGCTGCACGGCGCGTTGTTGAAGAACGAACAGGATGTGCACCTGTTTGAACGGCTGGCCTTTATGGCTCGTCGGGGCAGGTAAAACACTTGCTCCATGTTCTGACCCACAACATTCTGCCGGTGTTCGCCATTATGGCGCTTGGCTTTGTTTTGGGGCGGTTCAAGAAGTTCTCCACCCAAGAGGCCAAGGCCTTTACCCGTGTGGCGTTTCTGGTGCTGCAACCGGCACTGATCTTTCCGCTGATGGCAAGCGTGGATTTCAGCGTTTTTGAAGTTGGCGCGCTGGCGTTATATGGCGCTTGTCAGGTTGTGGCCTTTGGGCTGGCCTATGGTGTTGCCCGGCGATTTTTCGGGCGAGAGCATTTGGAATCCTGGCTGCTGGCCATGGCCGTGGTTTTTGTAAACTCGCTGCTTTACATCTGGCCGATATCTTTCTTGATTTTTGGCGAGGCCGCGGCGCTGCCCATTTCGGCGATTGTGGCTTGGGATGCCTCTGCAACCTTCGCATTCTTTATCGTTTCAACCGATCTTATGGCCAATCCGCAGGCTGGGGTGCGCCCCGCACTGCGGCGGGTTGTTTCAAGCCCGATCCTGATCGCCATCGTTTTGGGGTTGGGAATGAACCTTCTGCATGTGCCGGTGCCTGAACCGGTGTTGACCGCGGCCAAGTTTGCCGGCGCGGGTGCTGCGCCGCTGACTCTGTTTGCCTTGGGGATCATCTTGTCGGGGCATTCGCTGTTTCCGTCACCCGTTGTGGTGGGCATATCGGCAATGAAACTGCTGGTGTTTCCGGCCTTCGTCTGGGCGGCATTGCAACTGGCGCCACCGCCCGGAAACTGGGAACCCTTGTTTGTTCTAAACGCTGCAGGGCCATCGGGCGCAATGGCGTTTTCACTGGCGATGCTGCACGGCATTCGGACGGATACGGTCGCGCCGGTGATCATCTGGACCAGTGTGCTTTCGCTGCTATCCTTATCGTGGTTGGCATAGCGGCGTGTTGGCTCAGTCTGTCCAAGGCACGCCAAATCGGCTAGCTTGCCGAAAAATGACCCCATTCGCTTGCGATGACAGGGCAAGAACAAGAAGGCAGAGCAATGAGTGATTCCGAAGAGTTGGTGATCCGTCCGATCACCCAAGACGATGAAGACCAATGGCGTGCGTTGTGGGCCGCGTATTTAGCGTTTTACAGCACAACAGTTGGCGACACGATTTACAAAACCACGTTTGACCGGCTGTGCAACGCCGAAGAAGCGGGCTTTCAGGGCTTGGTTGCAGAAGTCGGCGGAGAGCTGGTTGGACTGGTCCACTACCTGTTTCATGGTCATTGCTGGAAAGTCGAAAACGTCGTGTATTTGCAAGACCTGTTTGTTGTCCGTGATCAACGTGAGCGCGGGATCGGCCGCCATCTAATTGAATCGGTTTACAAAAAGGCGGATGAAGCCGGATGCCCGACGGTCTATTGGCTGACGCAGGATTTCAATACAAACGCTCGGGCGCTGTACGATCAGGTCGCACAGGAAACCCCTTTCGTTAAATATCAGCGCGCGTGATGAGAGCGGCGCTGCTCTGCCTTGGATTGGCGCTGGCGGGTTGCGCACCGGCCAATGCACCCAGTTGGTTTGCGCCCAAGGTTAATTCAGCGGATGCCGTGGTCAACTTGCCAGCCATGCAACGGTTTGCGCCTGCGGCACCTCCGCAAGTTGCCGTGTCAAACCGGGATCTGACACGCGATTTTATCGACCTGTCGATGTTTCTGGAATCCGGTCGCCCGGTTGAACGGTTCACCCGGTTCGAGGGCCCGGTTGGGGTGCGTGTTCTGGGGGCTGCGCCGCCAACGCTGGTGCCCGATCTGGATGACCTGCTGGGCCGTTTGCGCGCCGAAGCCGGTATCGACATTGCCCGTGACAGACCGGGCCCGTCGCAAATCACCATAAACGTCATCGCACGCCGCAGTTTGCAGCGGATCATGCCCGAAGCGGCGTGTTTTGTGATTCCGGGTGTGTCTTCGCTGTCAGAGTTCCGCAAGGCGGCCCGCCGCGGCTTGGTGGATTGGGCACATTTGACCGGGCGCAGCACGATGGCTGTGTTCTTGCCGGGCGATGTGTCGCCGCAAGAAATTCGCGATTGTCTGCACGAAGAAATCGCTCAGGCCTTGGGCCCGTTGAACGATTTGTACCGCCTGCCCTACAGCGTTTTCAACGATGACAATGTGAACACTGTTTTGACGGGATACGACATGCTGATTTTACGCATGACGTATGACAAGGCGTTGCGAAATGGGATGACTCGTGCCGAGGTCGAAAGCCGCCTGCCCGCCATTGCCAGCCGGCTGAACCCGGTTGGCCGCACTGTGGCAACGCGCTTTGCCAAACGGACGCCGCGCGAATGGATTGAAGCGGTCAATCAAGCGCTTGGACCGGGTGCGTCCGAGCGGCAACGCCGTTTGGCCGCAGACCGCGCCTTGCAGATCGCACAAGCCGCCGGTTGGAATGATCATCGTACCGGTTTCAGTTACTACAATGTTGCGCGGTTGGCAGCGAACAGTGACCCTTTGTTCAGTTTCCGCAACT
This sequence comes from Pseudoprimorskyibacter sp., assembly GCA_034670065.1. Taxonomy (GTDB): domain Bacteria; phylum Pseudomonadota; class Alphaproteobacteria; order Rhodobacterales; family Rhodobacteraceae; genus Mesobacterium_A. The sequence continues at coordinate 124,139 of JAXMOG010000001.1, forward strand.
ATCTGGAAGCGGACCGAATGTATGCTGCGCGCCCGGAAACGCAGATTCACCGCGCCTTTTCGGCCACCCAGTTGGCAGCGGCGGCGCTGTCTGTTGGCGATGCCGAACGCGCGAAAGCTCTGCTGGCTCCGGCCATCAAACAGGCGCGAGCCTTTCAGAATGCTACCTTGCTGACATCGTTATTGCTGCTGCAATCCGAAGCGCTGCGCATCACCGGCCAACCCGAAGAGGCACGCCGCGTTCGGCTGGACAGTCTGGGATGGGCGCGCTACGGGTTTGACACCGTTGGGGACGTTATGGACAAAGCCCGCGAAGCGGCGCGTTTGCACCCTGCTGAGACGAATTGAGGACAGTCATGATCGTGATTTTCGGGGCGCTGCTGGGCGCCATCATCGGTGGCATCACAGCCAAACGCTCCAAAGGGAACTGGGCTGATGTCGCGCAATACGCAGCAGGGTTTGGCATTTGCTTTGGCCTTGTCGGCATGATTTTGACCATTGTTCTCGAGAAGTCCATGTAAGCACATGTTTGTCCCGTTCTTTGAAAACCTGCGTCAGGCCAGAGTTCCCGTCAGTTTGCGGGAATATCTGACCTTTCTGGAAGGGATGAAGCGCGGGATTGCCACGTATGACGTGGACGCGTTTTACTATCTGGCGCGCACCATAATGGTGAAAGACGAACGTAACCTGGACAAGTTTGATCAGGCTTTTGCTGCGACGTTTCAAGGGCTTGAGGCAATATCTTTTGACGATGTTCTAAACGCCGTTGATTTGCCGGATGACTGGCTGCGCAAGATGGCCGAAAAACATCTGAGCGACGAAGAAAAAGCCGAAATCGAAGCGATGGGCGGTTTTGAAAAGCTGATGGAGACGCTGAAAGAGCGCCTGAAGGAACAGCATGACCGTCATCAGGGTGGCAGCAAATGGATCGGCACCGCCGGAACATCGCCCTATGGTGCCTATGGTTATAACCCCGAAGGCGTGCGGATCGGTCAGAAGGAAAGCCGGCATCAACGTGCGGTCAAAGTGTGGGACAAGCGCGAATTCAAGAACTTGGATGGCGATGTTGAACTGGGAACCCGCAATATCAAGGTGGCGCTGAAACGGTTGCGCAAATGGGCCCGTGACGGAGCGGCCGAAGAGTTGGATCTGGATGGTACCATCCGCGCCACGGCCGAGCATGGCTATCTGGATGTCCAAACCCGGCCGGAACGTCGGAATGCGGTGAAGGTGCTGCTGTTCTTTGACATTGGCGGCAGCATGGACCCGCATATCAAGCTGGTGGAAGAGCTGTTCAGCGCCGCCAAGACCGAGTTCAAACATCTGGAGCACTATTACTTCCACAATTGTTTGTATGAGGGGGTATGGCGTGACAACCACCGCCGTTGGACAGAGCAGATTCCAACCTGGGAGGTGCTGCGCACCTATGGGCCTGACTACAAATGTATTTTTGTGGGCGATGCCTCTATGTCACCCTATGAAATCGTGCAGCCGGGCGGCGCCAACGAACATTGGAACCAAGAGGCTGGTCAGGTTTGGTTGAACCGCGCACTAGAGGCCTGGCCGAATACGCTATGGATTAATCCGGTGCCCGAGAAATACTGGGACTACACCCAATCCATAGAAATGGTACGCCAAATATTCAATGACCGAATGGTGCCAATGACCCTTGAAGGTCTGGACCGCGGGATGAAAGAGCTGGGGCGTTAGACCGCGGAACGTCCGGCTTAAACAGCGCTTTCAATCCGTGTCAGATCATATCCATACCATTGCAGAATTTCCCGCGCAGCCTTGATGCGATCAGGGCTAGATGCGGCGCTGCGATCCATGATCCAGACCCGTGACCCGTTTGGATCTCCCAAAACAACGGTACGCGCGCTTGTGTCCAGCCAATGCACCCACAATTGCTGATCGTTTGCCAAATGTAGACGCCCATGGTCGCGCAGGGTGAACGGCACGGTTTCATTCGCGATAACAATGTCTTCTGGCGATATCTGTATGTTTTGTCCGGGGGAAATTCCCGCCCCTTGGACCACGGTCCAAGTGCCGAGCAACTGATCCAGAGCGACGTTGGATTGCGATGCCACCGGCGCGGTTGGGTTGCGCAGCGGAATCTGTCCAAATGGTGCTGCACCCGGGGCGGCGCATGCGGCGGTCAGCGCAAAAACTACAACAAGCCGCTTCATTGAAGTTTGTCTAACCGCATTTGTACGGCTTGCGCCATTGCGATGCCAAACGTCTTATGGGCGTCGGCGGTCCAATGCACGCCGTCGATGTCTGACACGGTAACGTGGTCATCCGCCAGAACGAGCCCACAGCCCAAACGTTGGGCGACGTCGGCACAAAAAGCCCCCAGCCCGGTTTGACGTTTTTCGGCCCCTTCATAGACCACTGTCATTGTGCCGGTTTCCCGTACCGAAGCAGGACAAACCAATAGAATATCGCGGCAAACCTGTTCGGATTGAATAGTCATAATCAACCGCTCCAAGGACCGCGCAATTTCATAAGCGGTTACGCTAAAACGGTTTTTCAGATCGTTCGTGCCCAGCATCAGGACTGTCAGGTCGATCGGTTTGTGGCTGTGCAGGATCGCAGGAAGTACAGTCAGCCCGTTGCGCTGAAACCCTTCGACCGGATCGTCATGAACCGTGGTGCGTCCGGGCAAACCTTCGCTGATCACCTCATGCGCGCTGCCAAGGGTCGCCGCCATGACATCTGGCCAGCGTTGCCCCTTTGGAAGGCGTTCCGACACACCCACCTGCCGCAAAGGCATAGTGCCGTGGGTATTGCTGTCGCCGTAACAAAGGATGGTGCTCATCGCCGGGATACTCCTGAGTGATGGGCCGACAATGGCGTGAACTGGGTACAGGGTGCAAGCGATCTGCCCTGAAACCGGCACAATCCTGACGAAGTCGTGCCGCAATGTTTTGAAATTCTGACATGACGCGGGTTGGGGCCTGCAAGATTGTGAACTGCTGCCATGCTTCATCACGAACCGAATACGGCGGGGACTCTCCCTCGCCCCCGTCATCATGTGCTGTTCGAACATCAGCGGCTCCGCGACCTGCAAGTCGCGTTGTCCGAGGAGTTTTCGGAAACACGCGTTCTGGCCCCGAAAGTGGCCATGGCGCTGCGCGATCACGCGCTCAGCTCCTTGCGTCCGACACAGGCGCAGACATCAAAACCAACCCATGATCGGCTGTTTGGCCGTCTGATCCGACGTTAAGGCGCGCCGCGAAACCCTGTGGCCACAACAAATTTTTCTGAACTGTCCGCGCGAGAGCTGGGTGGTTTGACATTCACCACTTTGGTGAAGGCTTTTTTCAACAACTTCTGCAATTCCCCTTCGGCCCCGCCGGCCAGAACCTTGGCGACAAAGGTGCCGCCTTCTTCCAGCACATCAAAGGCAAAATAGGCTGCGGTTTCGCACAGGTTCATGATGCGCAAGTGGTCTGTTTGCTTGTGCCCAGAGGACGATGCCGCCATGTCCGAAACAACAACATCGGCTTTGCCGCCCAGCCATTCCTTGACCTTGTCGTCGGCCCCGTCATCCAGAAAATCAAGCTGATGGATCTCGGCACCTGGAATGTGTTCAACCTCTTGCAGATCGATACCCAGAACACGGCCCATCTTTTTACCGGGCTTTTCGCCCAAGGCATTCACGCGTTTGACGGCCACTTGGCACCAACCACCCGGCGCACAGCCCAAATCAACGACACGAGCACCCTGAACAAAGAAATTGAACTTGTCGTCCAGCTCCATGATCTTGAATGCGGCACGTCCCCGATATCCTTCGGTCTGCGCCCGTTTCACATAGGGGTCGTTCAATTGGCGTTGTAGCCACCGCGTAGAGCTGATGGTGCGCCCGCGCGCGGACTTCACTTTGACCTTCAGATCCCGCTGCCCGCGGCCCGATGTGTTCTTACCTGTCGGTGTTTTTGCCATGACGGCCTCCGCTTGCTGCGTCTTGGCCATATCGTGCGTTGCTGGCCGGGTTCAAGTCCGCACAGTCCAAAGGCCGGGATTCAGCGGTGTACGGCGGGTAATCAGCGCCCAAATGGGCCTTTTCTGCATGTTTTAGAACGGCCCGTCTTCCAATACACCATCTGCGGACATCTGTGCATAAAGCAGCCCTTCGCGCAGACCGCGATCTGCAACTGACAACCGATCCGTGGGCCAGCACCGCAGCAATGCCTGCAAAATCGCAGAGCCAGACATGATCAAGGCTTGCCGGTCTTGCCCGATGCGTGGGTCTTTGCGCCGCCCCACAGGCCCCAATTCCAGATAGCGCTCAATCACGCGCTCAATCTGGTCAGAGGTCATGCGCAGCCCATCCACTTTGGTGCGGTCATAGCGTTTTAACCCCAGATGAGAGGCCGCCACGGTTGTCACCGTGCCACTGGTGCCGACAATCTGAAAGTTTTCGCGGGCCTGCACGTCTTTGTACGGCGCAAACTCGGCCAGATTTTCTTCGAAATACCAGCTCATCAACGCATAACGGGCGGAGTCATCTTCGACGTCAGAAAATTGATCGCGCAGAGTGGCCACGCCCAAGGGCACGCTGATCCAATCGACCACCCGCGCCGCCGGGAACGGAGATTCGGTCTGATTGAACCCGGCATGCAGGCGCATAATGGCGCGCGGCCGGTCGCGGTTGGGCACTTGGCTCAGGTCGATCCACACCAATTCGGTGGACCCGCCACCAATATCGACAACCAGCAACTGTTCGGTCTTGGTCGACACCAAGGGCGCGCATGAAATCACGGCCAGGCGTGCTTCTTCCTCGGTTTGGATGATTTCCAACGACAACCCAGTTTCACGACGCACCTGGCGAATGAAATCACGGGAGTTTCGTGCACGGCGGCAGGCTTCGGTCGCGACCAGCCGCATGCGTTTGACCTGATGGCGCTGAATTTTCTGTTGGCACACGCGCAAAGCCGCAATCGTGCGCCCCATCGAGGCACGGCTTAAACGACCTGACTTTTCCAGCCCAGTGCCCAATTGCACAGACTTGGAAAAGCTGTCGATCACATGAAACTGATTGCCCTTTGGTTGGGCAATCAACATGCGACAACTATTTGTGCCCAGATCCAGCGCAGCATACAGCGCCGTGGGATCCGGTGGTTCAGGCGCGGGGTTCTCAACCGGTATTGGGAAAGCGCCCGCACCCTTGGGACGCTTCGGCGCCATATCGTGCGCCTTTCAATTTTCAACTTGCTTTCAAGATACGCAGGCGACCGGCACCCGGCAAGCGTTTTGCCGCGTTTTTGATCTGTGGTTTGCGAAAAGCTTGAGCGACAGTTGCATCATATTTCAGGTTCCGCAGCGTCAACGAGAATGAAAATAACTCATGTGTTGGTTGAAAACTTTGGGAATGGCAGCCGGTGGTCTTCATGCGGCGTGGCGCATAGTGTGCGCAGGTCGCTGTCGGGCACACATCGGTCGAAATCCGGCACTGTGCGCGGCAAAACGTAACGTACCACGGTCTTACCGAGGAATAGGGAATCAACCATGCCCGACGTCACCATCGTATTCTGGCGCGATATTCCGGCTCAAGTTATAGTCGGAAAAGGCCGCCGTGGCTCAAAAATGCCGCTGCCAGAACGTTTTGAGCAGGCGATCGACCGTGCGGCAATGAAAATTGGCGCATCCGATACTGATGCTTATTTGGCGGAATGGCGCAAAGCTGACCCCTACCCGGTCGAGGGTGATCCCTCGGACATCGTCGCACAAGAGGCCGCGCGCCTTGATGCGGAGTATGATCAGGACAAGTTGAAAGCCCTGATCGCCAACGATGGCTGGGCATGATGCTCAGCCGGTCAGGAGAACCGGATGGCAATTTTGAACTTTTGCAGGCGCGCCGATAACGGGCCCCGTGCAGACAAGGGCGCACCGCTTAGTGGCGTTCTTGCGGATTATTCGATCGAAGTAATGCCGCGCACTGCTGGCAAGATTGAAGATTTCCGCGCACTGCTTCCGCAAGGGACACGCGTCTATATCGCCCATATCGACGGCACTCCGATCGAAGAGATGGTGGCGACCGCCCGGCGACTGGCCCGCGATGGGTTTCAGGTGATGCCGCATTTTCCGGCCCGTCTGATTGCCGATGGTACCACGTTGGAAAACTGGATCGCCATGTACCAAGGGGAAGCCGACGTGCGCCAAGGCCTGATCCTGGCGGGCGGTGTGGCGCAGCCCTGCGGCGCATTTGATAGTTCGATGCAGCTGCTGGAAACAGGCCAGTTCGACAAGGCCGGTTTCACACGTTTGCATGTGGCAGGTCATCCCGAAGGCAGCCGCGATATTGATCCCAATGGTGGAACCACCAATGTGGACGCCGCGCTGCGCTGGAAGCAGGCGTTTTCTGAGCGCACAGACGCGGAAATGGCGCTGACAACACAGTTTGTTTTTGATGCCGCGCCGGTTATTCGCTGGGCCGAAGAGCTGACTGCGGCGGGCATCACCCTGCCCGTTCATGTTGGCATTGCCGGGCCTGCCAAGCTGCAAACCCTGATCAAGTTCGCCATCGCCTGTGGTGTTGGCCCGTCTTTGAAGGTACTGCAAAAGCGCGCGATGGATGTGACCAAGCTGGTTCTGCCCTATGAGCCGACAGAAGTTTTGTCGGACCTGACCAAGTACCAGTCGGCCAATCCGAACAGCAATATCGCTCAAGTGCATATGTTCCCCTTGGGGGGGATCAAAACAACCGCCAACTGGGCGCAGCTACACGGTGGGGCCGCTGCCGCACCAACTGCGCTGAACGGATAAAAAGGACCGGTTCGAAGTATGAACAAAGCGCTACTGTTTGATCTGGACGGCACGCTGTTGCATTCGGACCGGCTTCATATTCAGGTGTTCATTGATCAATTTGCCGAATTGGGCAAACAGATCGACACTGATTATTACCTGACCCATATCCACGGCGGGGCGAACGAGCAGATTTATAGCTCGCACTTTCCTGATCTGGATGCCGCCGCGCTGGCGGATGAGAAGGAAGCCCGGTTTCGTGAACAGCTGGGCGACAGTTTTCCGCCGATGCCTGGCCTGCCCGCGCTTTTGGAACAGGCCAAGATCGAGGGCTGGAAGATGGCGGTTGTTACCAATGCGCCCCGTGTCAATGCAGATGCAATGCTCTCTGCGTTGGGGCTATCGGATTGGTTTGAAGTGGTGATCATTGGCGAGGAATGCGAAAAAGGCAAACCTGACCCAGCACCGTATCAAGCTGGGATGAAGGCCCTTGACGTGACGCCCAACAACGCCATCGCATTTGAAGACAGCCCATCGGGCATGCGCGCAGCGCGTTCTGCCGGGGCGTATTGCGTTGGACTGCGCAGCAGTTTGGCAGATGCGCCGCTGCGACAGGCCGGTGCGCATATTACAATCGAAGATTATACTGACCCCGCGCTGCCAATGATTTTGGCACGCCTGAAAGAAGGAAACGCCGCATGACGCGTACCGTCATCGAATCCAACTCCAAAACAGCGATCATCGGATTTGACCAGCCGTTCTGCGTGATCGGCGAACGGATCAACCCCACCGGCCGCAAGAAATTGGCGGCTGAACTGGAAGCGGGCGATTTTTCGACTGTTGAAAAAGACGCGGTCGCGCAGGTGGCTGCCGGTGCCACGATCCTGGATGTGAATGCGGGGGTTGTTTACAACTCTAACCCCAACCCGAACGAGACCGAGCCGCCCTTGATGCGCAAGGTGATCGATCTGGTGCAAGGGTTGGTGGATGTGCCGTTGTGCATCGACAGTTCTGTTCCGGCCGCGCTGGAAGCCGGTCTGGAAATTTGTAAAGGTCGCCCATTGGTGAACTCTGTCACTGGTGAAGAAGAGCGTCTGGAATTTGTTCTGCCGTTGATCAAGAAATACAACGTTCCAGTGGTGGCCATTTCGAACGACGACACCGGCATTTCCGAAGACCCGGATGTGCGTTTTGCTGTCGCCAAGAAAATCGTCGAACGCGCGGCGGATTTCGGCATTCCGGCGCATGACATCGTGGTGGACCCGTTGGTGATGCCCATCGGCGCTATGGCGACGGCTGGTCAGCAGGTCTTTGCCTTGGTGCGCAGATTGCGCGAAGAACTGGGCGTAAACACCACTTGTGGCGCCTCAAATGTCAGTTTTGGTTTGCCGAACCGTCACGGTATCAACAACGCGTTCCTGCCAATGGCGATGGGGGCTGGCATGACCAGCGCCATCATGAACCCAATCACATTGCCGGTGACACAAAAGCAGATCGCCCAAAAGAAAATCGAAGTCGCGGCTGCGGGTATCGTGCTGCCAGAGGACATGGATGACGAAACCTTTGTCACCCTGTTTGGTCTTGGCTCCATGTCGCCAAAATCTGGCAAAGAGATGGAAGCAGTGCGCGCTGCCAATTTGCTGCTGAACCACGATCCGCATGGCGCTGCATGGATTGCCAGCAACAAGCCTGCGGGCAGCGCTGCTGGCGGCGGTGGCGAAGCAGGTGGTCGCCGCGGCCGCGCTGGCGGGCGTCGTCGCCGGGGTTAAGTTTCGGTTTATCCTTCAGGAAACCCCGCTAACCCTTTTGGTTGGCGGGGTTTTCTTATTTCAGATCGGGGTCCACCATAGTGTCGATCATGCGCAAAAATGCCTGCAATACCGGTGTGTATGGCTCTTGATGCAATGCGACCACGCCGACTTTGGGTTGCAGGCCGCCGTTCATCGGGATGACCTTCATAGGATGACCCGCGGCTAGGAATTGCGCCATTTCCAGCGGCAAAACCGTTGCTGACCCACCCGCCAGCACCTGTGTGGCCAACACAATTGTCGAGTTTGATTCCACAATGGTTTTTGGTTTCACTCCGGCATTCATCAAGTTGCTGTTGATGATCCGCCGATTTTGCATATCTGGCGTCAGCAGGCTTAGCTGAATGTCATTCAGGTCAGACCACGCAACGCTACCAAGCTGCGCCAAAGGATGCTCTGCGCCGCATAAAAATGCGTAACCTTCGCTGTAGATCGGTTGTGCCGTTACGCGGCCCAAGGGTTCATTATCCAGATAGGTGATGCCAGCATCTGCATCCAAATTATCCAGCATTTCCAGTATGTCAGCCGATGTTTTTGACAGGATTGTAAAGCCGATATTCGGGTGATCCTGCGCAAATTTTGCCGACAGACGGGCCGCCCATGTCAACGCTGTTGGAACGACGGCCAAACGCAAGTGACCAGACAGCCCGGCATGGCTGGCGCGCATTTCATCACGTAGCTTACGGCTGTCGCCGACAATCTTGCGGGCCCATTCCAGCGTTCTTTGGCCTTCGGGAGTCATACCGCCAAAACGGGATCCACGTTGCACCAGTTTGACGCCCAGCTGTTCTTCCAGCTGGCGAATCCCGGCGGAAAGCGAAGGTTGCGTGATTCCAATACTTTGCGCCGCGCGGCCAAAGTGACGTTCCTTGGCCAGTGCCAGCAACATTTCCAGTTTCGGAATCATAAGATCACTTCAATTTGCCTGCGTTTCATAACCATGTTCGTTATACACAGCCTGTCCGGCAGCAAAAAGGGGCGCTCCGAAGAACGCCCCGAGTTTAACGGAAAAGGGCTCTATCGTTGGTACCGCCCGAACACATTTTCTGCCTGCGGCCCTATCCGCTTCAAGGGCGAGCGCACCCGCCCCGAATCTATTGCCTTTGGGCAGTTCCCCGAGGGCCGCGAATGTATGCGGCCACCGGGTCGTGCCAAGATCAGCTGCAGCCCGAAGTTGAACCGCAGGTATTGCACTTCATGCAGGTGCCGTTGCGCACCAGAGTGTAGTTGCCGCATTCGCCACAAGCTTCGCCTTCATACCCCTGCATTTTGGCACGGGTCACAGCCGACATTGCGGTGGCACTGCTGCTCATCGTTGCGGTGCCTGTGCCGGTTGCCACTGCGGTTTCCGGAACTAGCGTGTTCAGCGTTTGAACAGGATCGACAGAACCACCCAGTGCGGCACTGCTGTTTTGTCCGCCTTGAAGCACGATCAACTCTTGCGGCAAACGCTTGCGCAGGTAACCGGTCGAACTGATTTGCTTCAACACTTCCAACGACTTGGAGGCCGCAGTTTCACTCAGCTCCGACACGTTCGATACGCCCTCTTCGGACACACCTTGGCCGACACTGTCAAAGGTTTCGCCTGTTGGCTTCACATGCGCCAGATCGGTGCGATCCAAGTAAGACACAGCCAGTTCGCGGAAAATGTAATCCAGGATCGACGTGGCATTCTTGATGCTGTCGTTGCCCTGAACCATGCCGGCCGGTTCGAACTTGGTAAAGGTGAAGGCATCCACGAACTCTTCCAGCGGCACGCCATATTGCAGGCCAACCGAAACCGCGATGGCGAAGTTGTTCATCATCGCACGGAAACCAGCGCCTTCCTTGTGCATGTCGATGAAGATTTCACCCAGCGCACCGTCGCCGTATTCGCCTGTACGCAGGTACACCTTGTGCCCGCCAACGACGGCCTTTTGGGTATAGCCTTTGCGGCGATCTGGCATCTTTTCGCGGCCGCGCGCCACTTCCTTGATCACCACTTTCTCGATGAACTTTTCAGCGATCACAGCGGCTTTTTCCGGGATGGAGCCGGTTTCCAGGGTTTCGGCGGCATCATCATCGTCTTCGACCAGCGACGCGGCCAAAGGCTGAGACAGTTTGGAGCCATCGCGATACAGCGCATTTGCCTTCACGCCCAGCGACCAAGACAGCTCATAAGCGGCTTTACAATCTTCAACCGATGCGTCGTTTGCCATGTTGATGGTCTTGGAAATCGCGCCCGAGATGAAGCTTTGCGCGGCAGCCATCATGGTGATGTGGCTTTCAACCGACAGGAAACGCTTACCTTTTTTGCCGCACGGGTTGGCGCAGTCAAAAATGCCGTAGTGTTCCTCTTTCAGGTGCGGCGCACCTTCCAGTGTCATCGTACCGCAAACATGGTCATTGGCGGCTTCGATATCCTGACGGGTGTAGCCAAGGTGACGCAGCAGATCGAAGGACGGATCGGTCAACTTTTCAGGTGGAATGCCCAAGTTGCCGGTGCAGAACTCTTCGCCCAGTGTCCACTGGTTAAACACGAACCGGATGTCAAAGGCTGTCGCCAGCGCCTTTTCAACCTTTTCGATCTGCGCCGCACCAAAACCGTGGCCGATCAGCGAGGTGTGGTTAATGCCCGGCGCATTGCCCATGGTGCCATGTCCGACGGCGTAGCTGACAATCTCTTCGATCTGAGCCGAACCATAGCCGATTTTTTCCAGCGCGGCGGGCACAGATTGGTTGATGATCTTGAAGTATCCGCCACCGGCGAGTTTCTTGAACTTCACCAGCGCGAAATCAGGCTCAATCCCGGTGGTGTCACAATCCATTACCAGGCCGATCGTGCCGGTGGGCGCGATGACGCTGGTTTGAGCGTTGCGATAGCCGTTCTTTTCACCCAGCTCCAGCGCTTCGTCCCAGGCTGCCGTGGCCAGTTCAACCAACCGTGCATCCGGGCAGTTTGCGTGATCCAGCGCCACTGGCTTGACCGCAAGACCTTCGTAGCCTTCGGTTTTGCCATGGGCAGCGGTGCGGTGGTTACGAATGACACGCAGCATGTGTTCGCGGTTGCGGGCGTAGCCAGAGAACGCGCCCAGTTCACCGGCAATTTCGGCGCTAGTGGAATAGGCCACACCGGTCATCAGTGCGGTCAGCGCGCCGGCCAGAGCGCGGCCTTCGTTGCTGTCATAGCTCAGGCCCATGTTCATCAGCAGACCACCGATGTTGGCATAGCCCAAACCCAGTGTCCGAAAGTCATAGGACAGCTGTGCAATCTCGCGGCTGGGGAACTGAGCCATTGTGACCGAGATTTCCAGCGTCAGCGTCCACAGACGTGTGGCATGCATGTAGCCTTCGGCGTCGAACGCGTCGTTCTTTAGGAAAGTCAGCAGGTTCATCGATGCCAGGTTACAGGCCGTGTCATCAAGGAACATGTATTCTGAACAAGGGTTTGAACCGCGAATGGCGCCATCTTCGGGGCATGTGTGCCACGCGTTGACTGTATCGTGGAACTGAATGCCGGGATCGGCACAGGCCCATGCGGCGTGGCCAACATCTTCCCACAGGTCGCGGGCTTTGATCGTTTTGGCGACGCTGCCGTCTGTGCGGCGGATCAGTTCCCAGTCTGCGTCGTCTTTGACAGCCTTCAGGAAGGCATCGGTGACGCGAATGGAGTTGTTGGAGTTCTGGCCCGACACCGATGCGTAGGCTTCGCTGTCCCAATCTGTGTCATAGGTCGGAAATTCGATCGAGGTATATCCCTGACGGGCATAGTCCAGAACGCGCTTGACGTAAGTTTCTGGAATGGCAACCTTTTTGGCCTCACGAATGGCTTGCTTCAGGCCGTCATTAACCTTGGGGTCATAGGCGTCATCTTCGGCGCCGTCCCAGCTGCGGATCGCGGTAAACAACGCGTTCAGCATCTTTTCGTGCATCTTCGAACCGGCGACGATGCTGGCAACCTTCTGTTCTTCCTTAACCTTCCAGTTGATGAACTTCTCGATATCGGGGTGGTCTGCGTCACAGATCACCATCTTGGCCGCGCGGCGCGTGGTGCCACCCGATTTGATGGCGCCTGCTGCGCGGTCACCGATTTTCAGAAAGCCCATCAGGCCGGAAGATTTGCCACCACCGGACAGGGCTTCGCCCTCGCCCCGCAGAAGCGAAAAGTTGGTGCCGGTGCCGGACCCGTATTTGAACAAGCGCGCTTCGCGGACCCACAGGTCCATGATGCCGCCTTCGTTCACCAGATCATCGGACACGGACTGGATGAAGCAGGCATGCGGTTGTGGGTGCTCATAGGCCGACTTGGACTTAACCAGCTTGCCGGTCTTGTAGTCGACATAGAAGTGCCCCTGCGACGGGCCGTCGATGCCATAGGCCCAGTGCAGGCCGGTGTTGAACCATTGTGGAGAGTTCGGCGCAGCCATTTGCGTGGCCAGCATGTACCGCATCTCATCGTAATAGGTGCGTGCGTCTTCCTCGGTGGTGAAGTAGCCACCCTTCCAGCCCCAATAGGCCCAGGCCCCTGCCAAACGGTCAAAGACCTGCTTGGAGGAAATTTCGCCGCGCTTTTCGGTATCTTTGTTGGCTGGAACAGAGCGCCACAGGAATTCTGGCACGTCTTTTTCGGCAACTTTTTTCAGTTCAACGGGAACGCCGGCCTTACGGAAGTATTTTTGCGCGATGACGTCGCTGGCGACTTGGCTCCACTTTGCGGGAACTTCGATGTCGTCCAACTTGAAAACCACTGACCCATCTGGGTTGCGGATCTCTGATGTGGTGGTGACGAATTCAATGCCAGAATATGCGTCCTGGCCGGATTCCGTAAACTTGCGATCTAACTTCATTGCCCCGTAGCCCCGTTCAAACAGTCTTTGCCCATATCGCAAGCACACAGCACCTCAGCGCACTGCCACAGCAATGCGATTCCAAGTTAATTTGGTCTTTCGTGCGGTTCGGTGTCCCTGCCCCGCTAACCCACAACATGTAGTGTTGTTTTCGGCTAGCTCACACAATCTGGCGTATTCAGGGCCAATGGGTCAACCTGAATTTTGACTGTTTTTTGAGATATTGTGGATTGACCATCCTCCGGTTGTGAGGCGCTCGGGACCTTTAAGTGATTCATCCACATAGAGGCCTTCAGGTATCGACCTTAGTCTCATTGGGAAAAAGCAGGGTGAGGTATGGAGTTATCCACAGACGTTGCAAAACCGGATGAGCTTTGCTGTGTAAAAACACTACACCCAGTGGTGTCACAAGGATGTCGCACAATATTTATGCAAGGATCATGATTGTTTGAAATGGTCGGGACGGCAAGATTCGAACTTGCGACCTACGGTACCCAAAACCGTCGCGCTACCAGGCTGCGCTACGCCCCGACTGCGCACCGTTTAATCGGAGCAGACGGAATTGAAAAGACACTAATTAACTTTCGCAGGGCCAAATTGCCTGAGATTGGTCAATCATTGGATGTTGAAGGGAAGAACCAGCAGAAATCCCCAACATTTCGGCCATACCGCCGTTGATTTCGAGCACATATTGCACCGGTTGGTCGCTGGGAATCGCTGTCAGATCGCCGGGTTGGGCGCGATCGTGCACCTTCACAACCGTGCCGGTCGAATCGATAAAGATCATGTCGAGGGGAATCAGTGTGTTCTTCATCCAGAACGCGACTCGCTCGGACCGTTCATAGACAAATAGCATCCCGGTGAACCGGGGCATCTGTTCGACATGCATCAAACCTTGCGAACGCTCGGCTGCATCGTCAGCGATATCTATAGAGAATTGTGCTTTGCCCCAGTCCCCTTTGAGGGACACATGGGCATCCGTGCATTCTGCCGCAGCTGAGTGTGCGGCCAGAATGAACGCTGCAATTAAGGAACTGCGCTTTCCCACGCCGATACCTCTGTCGCCATCAGGCCACGTTTTCCGTTCACGACCCGAACGGCCAAAGCCTCACCAGGCTGCAAGTCTGCCAGTCCCGAGCGACGCAATACTTCGATATGAAGAAACACGTCTTCTGGTTTGCCAAACACGTTAGCAAATCCAAAGCCCTTGGCCTTGTCGAACCATTTGACACGGGCAGGCAATAACGGTGCCGACCGAATCTCTTCAGGATCCATGTCTGCAAAATCCGCCAGTGGTGATTCTGCCACGCCTTCTGGAGGTTCAATGCTCAGTACTTCGGACGCTTGTACGCCTCGTTCCGTTTCTTGAACGACTATTTCAATCGTCGCACCATCGGCCACAGATGATTGGCCGAAGTTCCGTAACACGTTCGCATGAAGAAGAATATCTGGCCCGCCTTCGTGGGCGACCACAAAACCGAATCCTTTTACAGGATCGAACCACTTCACATTTCCGTGTACACGCCGTGCATCATCTTTCTGGTTGTTCACCGCGTTTCCTTAATATTCATCCCCATACCTTGTTTCGCCACACGGGATCAAAATTGCAACATAAAAAATGTTGGAAATTCATAAGCTTTTCAGTCTGTGGCGAATGATCCCTACGGAGAGAGTCTTTCGATTTCCCATTTGTTTTCAGGGCTTTGCCTTCTCCACACGAAACGGTCATGCAAGCGGAACGAGCCATCTGCCCAGAATTCAATCTCAACGGGTATCACTCTGTATCCTCCCCAGAAGGGAGGTCGAGGTGGGTTGGTGCCCAGTCGGGCTGTGTTGGCCGCCACCTTAGCCATTAAGGCGCTTCGCGACGCCAATGGTTTTGATTGGTCCGATGACCACGCCCCTAGGCGGCTTTTCAGTGATCGAGAAGCGAAATAGGCGTCCGCTTCTGCGCCATCCTCCTTTTCTACCAAGCCGCGGACCCGAATCTGGCGCCGCAGCGATTTCCAGTGCAAGACAAAGGCCGCTTTGCCAGCATGCTCCAGCTCCTGAGCCTTGGTGCTGTTGTAGTTAGTATAAAAAACAAAGGCGTCCACTGCGATGTCTTTCAGCAAGACCATACGCACGTTGGGCAGCCCGTTTGCATCCACCGTGGACAAGGCAATTGCGTTCGGATCGTTCAGCTCTGAAGTCTCGGCTTCTGCAAGCCAAGTCTTTGCAATCTGTAGTGGATCGTCGCCGGCAAAAATGCCTGTTCTGTCACTCATCACTTACTCCTTAGGTTGAATGAAGCATCCTTTGCTTTGCAATTGCAAGGTTGCCGTAAAGTTCAGTTCAGCTTGCAGCATTGCAACAACTCGCCTAAAGCAAGATCACAAAGACAGGTTAGGTGCGGAGATGGGCATGTCGAACCAATTGATGCAAGGAAAACGCGGCCTGATCATGGGCTTGGCCAATGACAAGTCCATTGCGTGGGGCATTGCCAAGGCTTTGGCTGATGCAGGCGCGGATCTGGCATTTTCCTTTCAGGGTGAAGCGTTAAAGAAACGGGTTGTGCCGCTTGCTGCGCAGTTAGGCAGTGACATTGTTCTGCCTTGCGATGTTGGTGATGAAGCCAGCATTGATGCCCTGTTTGAGTCACTGAAAGAATCCTGGGACGGGCTGGATTTTGTCGTTCATGCCATCGGGTTCTCTGACAAAAGCGAACTGCGCGGTCGGTATGTTGAAACCTCCCGCGCCAACTTCACGATGTCGATGGATATTTCTGTCTACAGCTTTACCGCCGTTATGCAGCGCGCCGAAAAGATGATGACCAATGGTGGCTCAGCCATAACGCTGACCTACTACGGTGCCGAACGGGTGATGCCGCATTACAATGTCATGGGTGTTGCAAAGGCCGCGCTTGAAGCATCGGTACGGTATTTGGCCGAAGATCTGGGCAAAGACGGCATTCGCGTCAACGCGATCAGTGCCGGTCCGATCAAAACGCTGGCGGCAAGCGGTATTGGCGATTTCCGCTATATCATGAAGTGGAACGAGTATAACTCGCCCCTTCGCCGCAATGTCACCACGGAAGACGTTGGTAAATCAGCACTTTATCTGCTGTCCGACCTGGGAAGCGGCGTGACTGGGGAAACCCATCATGTTGATGCCGGATACCACGTTGTTGGAATGAAGGCGGTTGATGCGCCCGATATGACCAAGGGCTAACGCCATGGAGATCAGCCACGTCCTGGCTTTCAACATTGCGTTGATCGCTTCCATGCTCTCGCCGGGACCGGCGTTTTTGCTGGCGGTGCGTACGTCGATTGTTGCAGGACGGGCTGCTGGTATTGCGGCCGGGGCCGGGCTTGGGTTGATGGCATCGTTTTGGACGTTGTCGGCTTTGGTTGGGCTGGATGTGCTATTTACCGTCTTTCCATGGGCCTATGCGGTCGTGAAAATCTCGGGCGCGCTCTATTTGATCTATATTGCCTGGTCGATGTGGCGCGACGCCGACATCCCCTTAACCGAAACCCGCGAACCGACACGCCGGGCGTTTCGCACCGGGTTTCTGGTGAATCTTGGTAACCCGAAATCGGTGATTTTCGCCTCTGCTGTTCTGGTGGTCATCTTTCCATCAGACATGAGCTTTGCCGCGAAAACATTTGTTTGGGCGAACCATTTGATTGTTGAATTACTGGTCTACACCGCCTTTGCATGGGCACTGTCCACCAACACGGCCCGCCGTGGATATTTGGGCGCCAAGCCTGGGTTGGATCGTGTCGCAGCGTTTGTGATGGGTGGTTTGGGTCTGCGCCTGCTCTTGTCGAAATAACGTCCGAGGTTGTCACCATGGAAACCCGTCTACCCCACGAAAAAGGCTTTCATGTCAGTTGGGATCAACTGCATCGCGATGCACGCGCGCTGGCCTGGCGTCTGCAAGGCCGAGGCCCGGATGCAGGCCAATGGCGCATGGTTGTTGCGATCACCCGCGGCGGCATGGCCCCTGCAATGATTGTTGCGCGCGAGTTGGATATTCGCACCGTCGATACGATCAGCGTGAAAAGCTACAATCATCAGGCCCAGTCAGAGCCACAGGTCATCAAATTCCCGAACATGGAACATGTCGGGGATGGTGAAGGCGTGTTGATTGTCGATGATCTGGTCGATACCGGCAAAACGCTGGAAGTGGTGCGCCGTCATATGCCCAAGGCCCATGTCGCAACCGTTTATGCCAAGCCAATGGGCCGTCCGCAGGTGAACACCTTTATTACAGAGGTCAGCCAAGACACGTGGATCTTCTTCCCGTGGGATATGGCGCTGCAATATGTAGAACCGTATCGCGGTACGGATTGAGTGAAAGCGGCCGCCCTAATCAGGCGGCCGCAGTTTTTTGGGCGTTATTTCAAGAACTCAGCCAGAGTTTCCTGCCATGGTGTGGTCGGACGGCCGATCAGGCTGGACAGCGTTTTACTGTCGTTAAACAGCCCGCCCTGGGATGCGCCGAAATCGCTTTGTGCCAGCATTCCCGCAAAACCTTCTGGCAAGCCTGCTTTGAGCAACGCACCGGCATAGCTGGCTTCATCCAGATTGGTATAGGGAATCGTCTTGCCCGAAATTTCTGAAATCTGTGCTGCGAGATCTGTCAGCGTATAGGCGCTGTCACCAGCCAGCTCATAAACTGTGCCGCTTGCAGGCAGATCGCCGGTCAACACGGTCGCGGCGGCTTCGGCATAATCTTGGCGGGATGCGCTGGCGATTTTTCCGTCTCCGGCAGCACCATATAATGCACCCAATTCGACCGCTGTTGCGGCGCCCATAGCGTAGTTTTCAGAATACCAGCCATTGCGCAGCAGCGCGTAGCTCAGACCGGATGCGGCCAGTGCTTTTTCTGTTTCTGCGTGTTCTCCGGCCAGCGCGACCAAGGGCGTGGTGGGGGCCGCCAGAAGAGATGTATAGGCAACGAAAGACACATCTGCGGCTTTGGCCGCGTTGATCACGCTGATGTGCTGGGCTGTCCGTTGGCCAATTTCGCTGGACGAGATCAGCAACAGCCGCTCAACGCCCGTGAAAGCGGCTTCCAAGGCGGCGGAATCTTCGTAGCTTGCCAGGCGAACAGTGATGCCTTTGTCGCGCAAGGGGGCTGCGGCCTCTTCCCGGCGTACGATTGCGCCAATGTCAGCGGCTGGCACCTTGGTCAGCAAACTGTCGATCACCTTGGTGCCCAATTGACCCGAGGCGCCGGTAACCATGTATTTCAAGCTCATAATCTGTTCCTTTTATTTCTCCGCTCTTGGCGGTGGTCTTGATTCGGGTTATGGTCTCATATGTAGACCGACTGCCGAGAGCCGTGAAGGAGGCACTAATTCATGACCAGGGAACATTCAGATACCCTACCCTTGGACGCCGACTTGTTCTTTGAACGATTTGCCAGCTTCCAAGGTATCCCGGAAAAGGGCGCCTGCCCTGTACGCGATGTTTTGGACAGGATTGGTGAAAAATGGACTTTGCTGATTTTGATCGCGTTGAAAGATGGGCCGCATAGGTTCAGCGTTTTGCAGCGCCGTGTCGGCGATATCTCTAAACGGATGCTAACCCAGACTTTGCGATTGTTGGAACGCGACGGATTGGTGTCACGCAAGGTCTATCCGACAAAGCCGCCATCTGTTGAGTATGCGTTGACCGATCTGGGCAGTTCTTCGCTGGAGCCGATTGCGGTTTTGATCCAATGGGCAGAGTCACGGCATGATGATATCCGCGACGCGCGAATAGCCTATGACGACCGGGAAAAAGCCGCATTGGCAACTTTGTAGCACTGGCTCAAACTCGGCATCTTCAGAACCAGAGGTTTCAATGCACAAGTCCCTGACGCAGCGCACATTTGCATCGCCAGTGCCACAGGCGGCGCGATGGATAAAAGACGTGACCTTTCCAGCCGACCGCCCGCTGATCAATGTCAGTCAGGCTGCGCCGGTTGATCCCCCTGCCCTGGGTATGCGCCACGCGATGGCTGCGGCATTGGAAGACCCGGCGACACACCGCTACACGCCTGATCTGGGCATGCCGCCCTTGCGGGCCAAACTGGCCATGCATTGGGGCGGGCTGTATGGCGGCGCGGTTTCGGCGGATCAGGTGGCCATTACCTCTGGATGCAATCAAGCGTTTTGTGCTGCTATTTCAGCGCTTTGTGACCACGGGGATGAGGTGATCCTGCCGGTTCCGTGGTACTTCAATCACAAGATGTGGCTGGACATGGTGGGGGTGACTGCGGTGCCATTGACCACGGGGGCGAATTTGTTGCCTGATCCAGACGTGGCCCGGTCTTTGATTACATCCCGCACGCGGGCGATTGTTTTGGTGTCACCCAACAACCCTGCCGGGGTGGAATATCCGCCCGCTTTGATCCGCGCTTTGTTTGACGTGGCACAGGCGGCGGGCGTGAAACTGATCATAGATGAGACATATCGCGATTTTCACAGCGCGCCCGACACTGCACCGCATGAATTACTGACGTTGCCAAACTGGGAGGACACGTTAATCCAGCTATACAGTTTTTCGAAATCTTTCAGGATGACCGGCCATCGGGTTGGGGCCATGATCGGCAATGCTGGGTTGATGCCAGAGGTCGAAAAGTTCATCGACACCGTCACGATTTGCGCCACGGGTTTGGGGCAGACGGCTGCACTGTGGGGGCTGGAAAATCTGGGACAATGGGTGCGCGATGAGGCTGACCAAATCGCTGTGCGCCGGGCTGCATTAAGCAAAACTCTGACCAATCTTGCGCCGCTGGGGTGGCGTTTAAAGGGTGTTGGTGCGTATTTCGCCTATGTTGAGCACCCCTTTGCCGCCGATGCAGATCAGGTGGCGCGCGATCTTGTGACCAAGGCCAGCATTTTGGCGTTGCCGGGTACAATGTTCATGCCAATGGATGATGCCAGTGGCGCGCGACATTTGCGTTTGGCCTGCGCAAATATCGACGTGTTGCAGATCAAAGAGCTGGGGAACCGTCTGGCTGGTCTCAGCTGGCCCCTTGCGACCCCGCGCGCTGCAGATTAGACAGGCCCGACAATTTAGATCGGAGCACCCTGATGGCCGCCAAGAAACTGGGCATTTCCAAGATTTTCGTATGGGTTTTGCTGGGCCTTTTGTTCGTCGGTTTGGCGGGCTTTGGGGCCACCAACCTAAGCGGCACGATCAACAACATTGGTCGTGTTGGTGATAAGTCCATCAGTGTTGAGCGCTATGCCAATACGATCCAACAGGAAATCCGCGCATTCGAAGCGCAGACCGGCCAGTCGATCACGTTTCAGCAAGCCGAAGCCTTTGGCATAACGGATCGCGCATTGGCGCAGCTGGTGACGTCGGCGGCGTTGGATCACGAAGCAGCGCAGATGGGGCTGTCGATTGGGGATGATGAGCTGGTCGGGCAATTGCGCGAGATTCAGGCGTTTCAGGGCCCGGACGGTCAGTTTGATCGCGATGCCTATCGTTTTGCGTTGCAGAACGTTGGGCTAAGCGAGGCCGAGTTTGAAGAAGACCTGCGCAGCGAGTCGGCACGCACCTTGCTGCAGGGCGCGGTTCTGGCAGGCAATGCGGTGCCAGAGACCTATGTGAACACATTGGTGTCCTATGCGTTGGAGCAACGAGATATTTCCTGGGTTGCGCTGAACCGTGAGGATCTGGCGACAGAAATTCTGGATCCGACAGAGGCCCAGTTGAAAACCTTCTATGATGAAAATCTGGATCAATACACGCGGCCCGAATCCCGCGATATCACCTATGCTTGGATCACTCCGACCATGATCCTGGATACGGTCGAGGTTGACGAAGACCTGTTGCGCAAAGCCTATGATGATCGTCACGATGAATTCAATTTGCCCGAACGCCGCTTGGTGGAACGGTTGGTCTTTGGCAGTGAGCAAGACGCTCAGGCCGCCGCTGACCGGATCACCGCTGGTGAAAGTGATTTTGAAGCCGAAGTTCAAGCACGTGGCTTGGCCTTGTCCGACACCGATATGGGGGATGTGACGGTAGACGATTTGGATACCGCTGCAGATGCCGTGTTTGCTGTCGAAACCGGAGATATCGCTGGCCCAACAGAAACCGATCTGGGCCCTGCCCTGTTTCGGGTAAATGCCGTGCTCCCCGCACAGACAACCAGCTTTGAAGAGGCCCGCGCCACTTTGCGTGCTGGTTTGGCTTTGGATCGTGCCCGCCGGGTGATCGAGACGATGGCAGAAGATGCCGAAGACTTGCTTGCTGGTGGTGCAACAGTGGAAGAGCTGGCCAAGGAAACAGAATTTGAGCTGGGCACGATTGCCTTTGAACAGCAGTCTGAGGATATCATCGCCGGATACCCCGCGTTTCGCGAACTGGCGACCACGGTGACCGAAGATGATTTCCCAACTGTTGGTCATCTGGGCGATGGTGGTTTGTTTGCCCTGCGCCTGAACGGTGTCACCCCGCCTGCCCCGATCCCATTGGATGAGGTGCGTGCGAAGGTGACAGAAGACTGGTTGCAGGCCCAAGAAGTTGAGGCGCTGGTGGCGCAAGCCGAAGCAGCGGCTGAGCAAGTGACCCAATCTGGCGATTTCGCTGCCGCTGGACTGGCAGAACCGACAGCGCAAACGGGTTTGACCCGCGGATCGCGCGTTGATGGCGCCCCGGCCGAAGCAATGACCGCCGCGTTCGAGATGGCACCGGGCGATGTCCGCGCCCTGCCCACACCAACCGGGGCTGTGGTGATGCGTTTGGATGCCGTGAACGCGGTTGATGTGGATAGCGAAGATGCCAGAACACTGGCCAACCGGTTCAATCAGGAAGCCTCTGGTGCGATTGCCCAAGACATTTTCAACGCGCTGGCCACTGACATTCAGATGCGCGCGGGCATTTCCATTGATCAACAGGCGCGCGCCGCCGTTCACGCAAACTTCCAGTAAAACACATGGCTGCTCTTACCCCCGATTTCGACACCTTTGAAAAGGCCTACAAGGCTGGCCTGAACCAGGTGGTGTACACGCGCTTGGCCGCTGATCTGGACACACCGGTTTCAGTGATGCTGAAGCTGACCGGCGCTGGCAAAGATGCGTTTGTGCTTGAATCCGTGACCGGCGGCGAAGTGCGTGGCCGGTATTCCATGGTTGGCATGAAACCTGATCTGGTTTGGCGCTGTCATGGCGAGAAGAGCCAACTGAACCGCAACGCGCGGTTTGATGCGGATGCCTTTCAGGATCAGGATGAACCGCCGCTGACCGCCCTGCGCGCCTTGATTGCGGAAAGTCATATCGATCTGCCCGATGATCTGCCGCAGGCTGCGGCGGGGCTGTTTGGTTTTCTGGGGTATGACATGATCCGTCTGGTTGAACATCTGCCAGACGTGAACCCTGATCCGCTGGGCCTGCCAGATGCGCTTATGCTGCGTCCGTCCGTTGTGGCGGTGATTGACGCAGCCAAGGGCGAAGTGACGGTTGTTTCCCCGGCGTGGGTCAATGACGGGCTGTCTGCACGCGCCGCCTATGCGCAGGCCGCTGAACGTGTGATGGACGCTGTACGCGATCTGGAACGCACCTTGCCGCAGGCCAGCCGCGATCTGGGCGAAGCTTTTGAAGCTGCACCGCCCGTTTCCAATATCTCGCGCGAAGAATATCACGCAGTGGTCAACAAGGCCAAAGACTACATCCGCAAGGGCGATATCTTTCAGGTTGTTCCGGCGCAGCGCTGGACACAGGATTTCCCGCTGCCGCCATTTGCTTTGTACCGGTCTTTGCGGCGCACCAACCCATCACCGTTTATGTTCTATTTCAATTTCGGGGGCTTTCAGGTGATTGGTGCCAGCCCTGAGATTCTGGTGCGTGTCTTTGGCAACGAAGTGACAATCCGTCCGATCGCAGGCACTCGTCCGCGTGGGGCCACGCCCCAAGAAGACAAGGCGCTGGAAGAAGATTTGATGGCCGACAAAAAGGAACTGGCAGAGCATTTGATGCTGCTGGATCTGGGCCGCAATGATACGGGGCGCGTTTCAAAAATTGGCACCGTTCGCCCAACCGAAAAATTCACCGTCGAACGCTACAGCCACGTGATGCATATCGTGTCCAATGTTGTGGGCGAGTTAAGCGAAGAGCATGACGCCCTGTCTGCGCTGCTGGCTGGATTGCCGGCTGGTACGGTATCTGGCGCGCCGAAGGTTCGTGCGATGCAGATCATCGACGAACTTGAGCCAGAAAAGCGTGGCGTCTATGGCGGTGGTGTTGGCTATTTCAGTGCGGGCGGTGACATGGATATGTGCATCGCGCTGCGCACCGCAATTGTGAAAGATCGCAAGCTGTATATTCAGGCTGGTGGCGGCGTTGTCTATGACAGCGACCCCGAGGCGGAGTATCAGGAAACGGTACATAAATCGAATGCGATCCGTCGTGCTGCGGCTGATGCTGCCAGATTTACCAGCGACCGGAACTGATACACGCTGGCGCAATCAGCCTGTAAAGAAGCTTAAAGAGGGAACGCGTTCTGCGTTCCTTTTTGCTTTTAAGGCTGGTACCTCGTTGTTCGAAACGTGAATTTTACCCATACCTTTCAGGCATCTGTATCAGAAAAGCCGTATTTTGTCTATTAAGCCGGACAAGGCCGTTCCTCCCCTTATATGCGATAATTGATATGTTCGGAGCCTCGTCAATTTCGAACGCGGCGGATCGAACATGTTTGGGAGGAAGACATGAAACGAGTACTAGCAAGTATCGCGGCTTTGACGGTGTCTGTTTCTGCGGGGGCTGTCGCGGCTCAGGAAACGCCCGCAGGGATGCAGTTGTTTCAGCAGTATTGCGCCACCTGCCATGGCGCGGACGGTGCAGGTAAAGGGCCGTTGACGGACCTTTTGACGGTGAACGTGCCGGACCTGACCGGATTGTCGGCGCGCAACGACGGGACATTCCCGATGTTAGAAGTGATTCACATCATCGATGGCCGTACGGGTGTTCGCTCACACGGTGGGCCCATGCCGGTTTACGGAAATATCTTTACCCGAGAGACAGACATGGTGCTGACCTATGATGCAACGATAGAGGCCCGCGGCATGATCCTGTCACTGGCCTATTATCTTGAGGGCGTTCAGAAATAATGATTGGGCGGGCCGTTGTATGATTTGCGGCCCGTCCCTGTCCTGCCCCGAAAACACGTGTTTTTGATGTGCGGCTTAGGCCGCCGCTGCCGCCTGAAGGCGAATCCGTTCGATCATTGCGCGCAGCCCGTTTGACCGTTGCGCAGACAAATGATCGTGCAAGCCCAGTCTGCCCAGCTCTTCACGCGCGTCGATGGCGTTGATTCCTGCCAAAGGCTGACCGTCATACAACCGGTGCAACAGAGCGATCAGGCCACGAACGATCATTGCGTCGCTGTCACCGACAAAATGAAAGGCACCATCTTCGATACGGGGATGCAGCCAGACCTGACTGGCGCAGCCATCCACCTTGGTGGCCGGCACTTTCAGCTCATCAGGCATCGGCGGCATAGCCTTGCCCATTTCGATCACCATGCGATAGCGATCTTCCCAGTCGTCCAGAAATTCGAAGTCTTCTACCACCTCTTCGAATGCGGGGCTTGCCATGGCCTGTCCTTTCGATGTCGAGTTGTGCTTGATCTATGGGCCACGGCGGCAAAGGTCCAGCCCGATGGATGCTTTTCAAGCTGGGCGCAAACGGCTAGCACATACAAGGAACGAGGGAAGAGGATACCCATGAACCGGACAACGGCAGTTATTCTGATTGCAGCGCTTACATTGGGTGGCTGCGGACGCGTCAGCGAGTCACGGTTCAACCCGTTTAACTGGTTTGGACGCAGCACTTCAGCCCCGGTTGAGGCTGGCGCAGGAGAAGTGGTTAATCCACTGATTCCTCGTACCCGTCGAAACATCTTTTTTGATGACTCGCCCGAGGAATACAAAGGCACGCTGATCGGTCAGGTGACTGAATTGCGTGTTGAGCGCAGCGCCGGCGGTGGTGCGATTATCAGTGTCACCGGTATTGCTGACCGTCAGGGCCCGTATGAGATTCGCCTGGTCAAGGTTGAAGAGGAAAGCGACGCCTCTACCCTGACCTATGATCTGCGCAACCTGCAGGGCCCCGGAGCCGTTGGCGGAAGCGAATGGAGCCGTTCCGTAAAGGCCGCTGTATCGCTAAGCGCCTTGGACCTGGAAGGTGTTCGCACCATCCGAATCAAAGCTGCGCGCAATCAACAGACCAGTCGGCGCTAAACTTCGACCACTTTCACAGCGCTGCCTTTGGCGGTAAGGGCGATTTCGCCCTTACACAGGCGCAGTGCGTCTTCGCCAAACACTTCCAACCGCCAGCCGCGCAGCGCCGGTACGTTGCGCCCGCCAGAGGCGATCATGTCCAGATCAGCTGCAGGTGCGATCAGCTTTGACGCGACACCAGAGCTTTCGGTCTTGGCTTTCAACAAGACGCGCAACAGATCGGCCAACGCAGGGTTCACTTGCAGTTTGTCGCGGCGGGTATCCGGTTTGGGCAGCGCGTCTTGCGGACAGTCCATTCCGGCTTTGACCGCTTTCAAGATGCCTTCGGAAATCGCACCCTTGCGCGCCTCTCGCATCAACAGCCGTGATTTGCCTAAATCTTCGATCGACGCAGGTTTGGTCGATGCCAGTTCAACCAACGCATCGTCTTTGAAGACACGTGACCGAGGCACATTGTTGGATTGCGCATAGATTTCGCGGAATTCGGCCAATGTTTGAACGATGGCCAGAAACCGGGGGGAGTTTGAACGCGTTTTGACACGGCGCCACGAATTTTCAGGACGTACAGTATAGGTTTCGGGATCTGTCAGTGTCGCAACTTCTTCGCGAACCCATGCGCTGCGGCCGCTTTCTTCCAGTTTGGCGTCCAGATACTCATAAATCTGGCGCAGATGGGTTACATCGGCCAGCGCGTAGTTTTTCTGGGCTTCCGACAACGGGCGGCGCGACCAATCCGTAAACCGGGAAGTCTTGTCCACCGGTTGCTTTGTGATCTTGCGCACCAGCGTTTCATAGCCGACCTGTTCGCCAAAGCCGCAGACCATGGCCGCCACTTGCGTGTCAAACATCGGGTCTGGAATGACGCCATAATCGACAAAGAAAATTTCGATATCCTGTCGCGCGGCATGGAACACTTTGACCACACTTGTGTCGCGCATCAGATCGATCAGCGGTTCCAGTGACAGGCCGTTGGCCAATGGGTCAATCAATACGGCGTCTGAATCATCTGTACCGGGCAATGCCAACTGAACCAGACAGAGTTTGGAGTAATACGTCCGTTCACGCAGAAATTCGGTGTCGACGGTGACATAAGGTTGAGCTTTGGCGCGTGCGCAAAAGGCGGCGAGGTCGTCCGTCGATGTAATCGTGATCATATGGTGCGATCTTTTCCAGCTTGGCGAATTATTCTGCAATTACGCCCCAGTATACGGGCCACCGAGCAAAAGAAAAGCAGTCCGCTTAGCCAAGAAACAGTGGGCTGCGATCCCCGTGCGAAAACCGTTCTAACACAGCCGGGTACAACCGGTGTTCCTGAACCAGAACACGTGCGGCCAGCGTATCAGGCGTATCCCCCGGCAGAATTGGAACACGGGCCTGCCCCAAAATGGGGCCATCATCCAGCTCGGGGGTCACTTCGTGAACCGAACAGCCGTGTTCGGCGTCACCGGCCTCCAAAGCCCGTGCATGGGTGTGCAGGCCTTTGTATTTGGGCAAGAGCGACGGATGGATATTCAACATCCGGCCTTCCCAGCGACGCACGAAGTCTGCCGTCAGCACCCGCATGAACCCGGCCAGACAAATGATATCGGGCGCAGATGCATCCAACGCTTTGGTCAGTTCTGCCTCAAATGCCGGGCGGTCGCCCTTGTAGGGACGATGGTCCACGGCGGCGGTTGCGATTCCCATCTGTGCGGCGCGGGTCAAACCACCGGCGTTTGCATCATTGGCCAGCACCAGAACGGGCCGCGCCGGATGATCGCCGGTCATGCTTTCGGCCAGCTTCACCATGTTGGAGCCGCCGCCCGATATCAGGATCGCAACCCGCTTTGTCACGACAGCGTTCCGCTGTAGCTGACACCCTCGCCCTGCGTCACAGTGCCCAGACGGAACACTGTCTCGCCTTCGTTCTGCAACAGAGTGGTCAAGGCATCAGCCCGGTCTGCAGACACAGACAAGACCATGCCAACACCGCAGTTGAAGGTTTTCAGCATTTCCGCCGCTTCAATGCCGCCGGTTTCGGACATCCATTTGAAAACGGGCGGTAATTCCCAGGACGACAGATCAATTTGCGCACCCAGGTCATCAGGCAAAACGCGTGGCAGGTTTTCGGTCAAGCCACCGCCGGTGATATGGGCCAGCGCATGTACGCCCCCGTCCCGAACCGCCGCCAGTGCCTGTTTGACGTAAAGCCGTGTTGGGGTCAGCAGTTCAGCGCCCAGTGTGCCGTCGGCCCATGGGCAATCTGCATCCCATTCCAGGCCTGACACCTCAACCAGTTTGCGCACAAGGCTGTAACCGTTGGAATGAACCCCGTCCGAGGCCAAACCCAGCAACACGTCGCCTTCTACCACACCATCAGGCAATACGGTGCCACGTTCCATGGCGCCTACAGCGAACCCGGCCAGATCGAAATCTCCGGCTGGGTACATGCCCGGCATTTCCGCCGTTTCGCCGCCGATCAGTGCACAGCCTGACCGCACGCACCCTTCGGCAATGCCTTCGACCACACGCGCTGCGCTGTCGGTATCCAATTTGCCGGTGGCGAAATAATCCAGAAAGAACAGCGGCTCTGCGCCCTGACACACCAGGTCATTCACACACATCGCCACCAGATCGATTCCCACGCCGTCCACATGGCCGGTATCAATCGCGATTCGCAGCTTGGTGCCGACCCCATCGGTGGCGGCAACCAGCACCGGATCGGAGTATCCGGCGGCTTTCAGATCGAACAATGCGCCAAACCCGCCAAGTCCCGACATGGTGCCGGACCGTTGAGTGCGTTTGGCCGCAGGTTTGATGCGCTCTACCAGCGCGTTTCCTGCATCAATGTCTACCCCTGCATCGGCATAGGTAATGCCGTTCTTGCCCTTAGTCATGGCGCACCCTTTTCGTTGATGCCCGCGCGATAGCCCATGCGCGCGCGGGGTGCAATGTCCATGCTTGACGCGGGCCTTCGGTCTGGTAGTCAAGGCGCTACGGTGGGCCTGTAGCTCAATTGGTTAGAGCAGAGCGCTCATAACGCTTTGGTTGCGGGTTCAAGTCCTGCCGGGCCTACCAATTCCACCGCTTCCGCCAAAAATACCGGCGGAATGCATGTTTGACAAAAAATCACAAAAAAATTGAACCGACGTTGGCACCTTGCTGCCATGCTGCGAACACACGCTCACCAGATGGTCGCGTCAACTCGGGGCGCAATGTGCGCCTTTCTTGATGCAGGACCCGGTATGCAAATTTGTGCTCTGAAGAAAGTTTCGACCTTGGCGATTGCCGCAACGGCTGTTTTGGCGGGCTGTTCTGGCGGATCGGGCGGAGGATCATCCAGTGCGCCAAGTTCTTCTGGTGGGACTGTTGTGATGACCACCGCCAGTGCTTTCACCACACCGTCCGGCAGCGGCAGCATCACCCATTCACTGTCACAAAGCCAATCAGCCGCCAATATCGATTCCCAAGGTGTGGGCTACGCGATGGTTGCGGGTTTGAATACCACCACGTCTGAACTGACAGCGTTGTCCGGTTTTGTTGGCGATGACCTGCTGACCACGGCAACATCAAGTGGCCAGGTGACATATGATGGCCAGTTTGAAGTGATGCATGTCGATCGGACGTCACCCACTGATACCACAGCCAGCGTCGACAGCACCCAAGGGACAATGCTGATGATCGTTGATTTCGACACGCAGCAGTTTGCCGGAGAAAGCCGTGCGCTTAGCGGTTCCAACCCGGTATTGTCCATCGAAGGGTCTTTGACAGGGCAAGACATGTCCGGCACGGCCAGCTTTGTCAGCGGGTCTGATTCCCACAGCGCAACGCTGGACGGCGTTCTGGATGGGGCCAAAGCGGTTGGCGCGTTCCACGGCACAACATCATCGGATGCGATTGCCGGTGGTTTCTTGTTGCTGGCTCAGTAACTTACAGCACGTCTTACAAGCTATCGGTCGCGTAGTGCGTCTTGCAACAGGGTCAATACTTTGTCCTTTGGAACCTCTGAGGTGACAAAGGACTGACCAATGCTGCGCGCCAAAATGAACCGTAGCTGGCCGTCGATGACCTTTTTGTCCTGACCCATCAGATCCAGCAAGGTGGGTGCGTCGGGCAGATCGCCGTCAATATCCCCCAAGTCGGTTTTCATTCCCATTGCGCGCAAATGCGCACGCACGCGGCTGGGGTCTTCTTGGCTACACAATCCCAGACGAGAGGACAGTTCGAACGCCAGCGCACACCCGACGGCGACGCCTTCACCATGCAGCAATCGGTCAGAGTATCCCGTTGCGGCCTCTAATGCGTGACAGAAGGTGTGTCCTAGGTTCAGCAAGGCACGGTCGCCCTGCTCTGTTTCGTCTCTTACGACGATGTCCGCTTTCATCTCGACAGACCGGCGCACGGCATAGGCCCGTTTTTCGCGGTCTCCGTCGGCCAGGGCCGGGCCGTGCTCTTCAAGCCATTCAAAGAACGCGGCGTCGCCCAACATGCCGTATTTCACGACTTCGCCGTATCCGGCCAGAAAATCCCGGCGGGGCATCGTTTCCAGTACACCGATATCCGCCAGCACCAGACTTGGCTGATGAAAGGCACCAATCAGGTTCTTGCCCTGTGGTGCATTGATTCCGGTTTTGCCGCCGACAGAGCTGTCCACCTGCGCCAAGAGCGAGGTAGGAATTTGTACGAACCGCACGCCACGCCGCAGAACAGAGGCCGCAAACCCGACCAGATCGCCGATCACGCCACCGCCAAGGGCGATCACGATGTCGCGGCGTTCCACCTTTTCAGCCAGCAGCCATTCAACGGTGCGCGTAAAGTGCGGCCATGATTTGGTGGCCTCTCCCGCAGGCAAAGTCAGCGCTGTACTGTCGATCCCGGCTTTTGTCAGCGCGTCTTGCAAAGGGCCAAGATGCAGCTGTGCGACGGTTTCGTCGGTAACAATGGCCACACGGGACCGGTGCAAAAGCGGCGCGATTTGCGTGCCTGCATCGGCCAAAAGCCCGGTGCCAATGCGCACATCATAGGCGCGCGTGTCCAGCGGAACGTGAACAGTTTCAATCATTTAGCACCTCAAGCACATCAGGCCGGGATTCCAGAGCCGCCAGAACCTTTTTCGCCATTTCATTGATGGAATAGCTGGAATGGGAGGGAACCGTGATATCGGCAAGCGAATAGATCGGCACACGGGCATCATAGATGGTTTTCAGCGTGCCGTATGGATCATTGCCGCGCAGCAACGGGCGGGTAGACTTGTGGCGAACGCGGTTCCACAGCAAGTCCAGCTCTGCATTCAACCACACTGAAACGCCGCGTTGCGACACCATTTCCCGGTTCTTTTCGTTCATGAACGCACCACCACCGGTGGACAGAATGCAATTCCCCTGGTCCAGAAGCCTGCCGATAACCAGCGTTTCTTTTTGACGAAAAAAGGGTTCGCCGAACCGTTCGAAAATCTCGGCAACGGCCATGTTCGCGGCGCTTTCGATCTCATGGTCCGAATCAACAAATGGCACGCCCAGCATCGCCGCAAGAGCGCGGCCCACGGCGGTTTTCCCGGCACCCATCATGCCAACCAGTACAACAGTTTTATTCAACTGATGAGTTTTGGAACAGTCTGTGTCGGCCATCGTTTGCCATTTTCTTGAAACTTACGCGTGAATGACGTGATCTTGTGGAAAAGGCCAGTTATAACTGGGAAAAAAATAAGCTCAAACCGAAGGCAGGATCGGAAAACAAAATGCGGCATATCGTGAAATGGCTTTTCATACTGGTGGTGCTGGCAGCGATCCTGTTGGTGGTTTACACATATGTTGGCCCCTATTTCGGCGCCGATTTTTCGCCGCCCCGAAGTGAAATTCGTCAACCGGTTACTCTGGATGCGCAATAAAGCGATTTGTTTTTTTACCGTGTTTGTTGCCAATGCAGCGGTTGCGCAAACGCCGCTGTCGGCGATTGATTGGCTGGATGATCGGGGGCTTTCGGTGCCCGGCACCGTGGAGCCGCTGCGCCCAATCATTCAAGAACCCCCTGTTTCTGTAACCGCATTGCCCCCCACAATTGACGAAGCGCCTCTGGGCGCGCCTTCGATTGCAGCTGTGGGTCTGTTGCCGCCCAGCGTAACGGGGCTGCCGCTGTCGTTGTGGCGGGCCAGTGCGGCACCACAGCTGGAACGGTTGTTTGATCGTCTGGATGTGGCCAGCTCTCCGCCGCTGACTTCTTTGCTCTACACATTACTGTTGGCAGAGGCGGAATCGCCCGGTGCTACGCGCACAGGCCCTGGTTTCTTGCTGGCGCGTGCGGAAAAGCTGTTGTCCCTGGGCGCGGTTGATCCTGCCTCCGCCCTGATGGATCGGGCTGGTCCGCTAGACCCGGTGCTGTTTCCGACGTGGTTTGAAATTGCGCTGCTGACAGATGATGTTCCGCGCGCCTGCGCAGCGCTTCATCGTGCGCCCTATCTGATGAACGATCTTGCGGCGCGAATCTTTTGCCTTGCGCGTGACAATGATTGGACCACGGCCGTTACCCTGTTGCAGACTGGTGAGGCTCTTGGCGCTGTGGATCATCGTCTTGGTGGGCTTCTGACCCGGTTCTTGGACCCGGAAATGGCAGAGGCCCTGCCAGACCTGCCGCCGCCCTCCTCACCGGATGCGTTGGATTTCCGGCTTTATGAGGCGGTTGGCGAACGTCTTTCAACCAACGGATTGCCACGGCGCTTTGCGGTTACGGATCTGGGTGGTGATTCCGGTTGGAAAGCCCAGGTTTCAGCGGCAGAGCGTTTGGCCAGCGGTGGTGCGATTTCGGCCAATCGGTTGTTGGGGATCTATACCAATCGTATGCCTGCGGCTTCTGGCGGGGTGTGGGACCGGGTTGAAGCGGTTCAACGGTTGGACACGGCGATGGCAACCGGGGACCCCGGTGCCATTGCTTCGGCGCTGGAACGCATTTGGCCGCTGATGCTGGAGCGTGGGCTGATCCACACAGTGGCGGATTTATACGGCGATCGGCTGATCGGCTTGCCCTTGTCGGGCCGTGCAGCACAGATATCGGCAAGGTTGTCGTTGCTGTCACCGCAGTACGAAGACGCCGCAGCCGCCCTGCCTGTCACCCTGCCCGACCGGCGGTTGTTGACCTCAATCGCAACTGGCACGCGGCTTGATCGTATGCCCAATGATATGATGCGCCGGGCCATTGCGCGTGGGTTTGGGCCCGTCGCCCTGCCCGAACGCCTGCGTCCTTTGGTGGATGCGGACCGGTTGGGAGAGGCGATTTTGCGTGCCATGCTGTTGTTTGAGACGGGCGCACAGGGCAATCCGAATGATCTGACGGTGGCGCTGATGGCGTTACGATCACTGGGGTTAGAGGACACGGCCCGCCGGGCAGCGCTGCACTTGTTGTTGGTGGAGCTGCCGGCATGAGCGTCAATTGGATCCCTGCTTTTCTGGATACAATGGCCGCTGAACGCGGCGCTGCACGCAACACATTGCTGTCTTATGAGCGGGATTTAGAGGATTTCACCGGCTGGTTGGCGGGCAAGGCCCTGTCACATGACACGGCGCAACGGTCCGATGTCGAGGCGTACCTGATCCATTGCGATGCGCAGGGGCTGGCCAAGGCAACCCGCGCGCGCCGCCTGTCTGCGATCAAGCAACTTTATCGTTTTGCGTTCGAGGAAAGCCTGCGCTTGGACAATCCTGCAGTGCAGATCACTGGCCCCGGCCGGGACAAACGTCTGCCCAAAACCCTGAGCGTCGAAGAGGTGGACCGGCTGTTGCTGGCGGCCGAAACCTATGGTCGCCGTGGCGATGACCGGATACGCAACACCTGTCTGATGCAGTTACTGTATGCCACGGGCATGCGCGTGACCGAATTGGTGACCCTGCCCGTCGCATCGGCCAAGGGCGATCCGCGGATGTTGTTGATCCGTGGTAAGGGCGGCAAGGAACGAATGGTGCCATTGTCGCCACCGGCGCGCGAAGCCTTGCATCTGTGGCTGGACGAATGGGCAGAGATTCAGGAAGCCGCGCGCGCCAAGGGCAAGCCACCTTCGCCCTTTCTGTTTCCGTCGCGTGGCAAAGAAGGGCATCTGACCCGGCACGCATTTTATATGCTGATCAAAGTGTTGGCAGTGGAAGCAGGAATATCGCCTGACAAAGTAACCCCACATACGTTGCGACATGCCTTTGCCACCCATCTGTTGGAGCGCGGCGCGGATTTGCGGGCGATCCAGACGTTTCTGGGCCATGCGGATGTCTCGACTACCGAAATTTACACCCATGTTTTGGAAGATCGGCTGCGGGAATTGGTGTTGGATCACCATCCTTTGGCGCGCGATCCTTGATTGCACGGCGCTTCGGCCCCATAACCTGATCTGGCCCCAACCTAATTGAGAGACGCCCCATGGACGCGACACAGGTCGTGATTGACGCTTCGTTTTGGATTACCTGCGCAGCGATTATGTTTTTGTTGATCCTTTCTGGTCTGTTTTCCGGATCAGAAACCGCGTTGACCGCTGCGTCGCGCGGCAAATTGCACGCGCAGGCTGACAAAGGCAGTCACGGCGCTGCGCGGGCGTTGCGGATCACGGAAGACAACGAAAAGCTGATTGGCTCTGTTCTGCTGGGCAACAACCTGGTGAACATCCTGGCCACATCCTTGGCCACGGCCTTGTTTACGCGGGTCTTTGGGGAATCTGGTGTCGCGCTGGCAACGCTGGTGATGACGCTTCTTATTTTGATCTTTGCTGAGGTTTTGCCGAAAACCTACGCCATCACCAATGCGGAAACCGCCGCTTCGCGGGCTGCAGGGCCGATCCAGATTGTGATCTTGATCTTTTCGCCGGTTGTCGGCGCGGTGCGGATTTTTGTGCGGGCCATTTTGCGCCTGTTTGGTGTGCGCGCTGATCCGGATAGCCACATTCTGGCGGTGCGTGAAGAGATTGCAGGTGCCTTGAACCTGGGCCATTCCGAAGGCGTGGTCGAGAAAGAAGACCGTGACCGCATCTTGGGTGCATTGGATCTGTCAGACCGCGCGGTGGATGAAATCATGCTGCACCGGTCCAATATCGAGATGATTGATGACAGCACCGACCCGCAGGAAATCTTGCGCCAGTGCCTGGAATCGAACCACACCCGACTTCCCGTTTTTCATAATGAACCCGAGAACATAGTCGGCGTTGTTCATGCAAAAGATTTGCTGCGCCAGATGTATAACCTGATGCAATCAACCGGCT
Source organism: Pseudoprimorskyibacter sp. (assembly GCA_034670065.1). Taxonomy (GTDB): domain Bacteria; phylum Pseudomonadota; class Alphaproteobacteria; order Rhodobacterales; family Rhodobacteraceae; genus Mesobacterium_A. The sequence goes on from JAXMOG010000001.1 coordinate 158,953, forward strand.
CTGGTGACGCGCTGGGGCGGCTTGCAGAGTTCCGCGTGTCGGATGTGGCGATGAAACCCTACTTCATTCCTGACACCACTTCTTTGGATGATCAGATGCGCCAGTTCTTGAAACGTCGCACCCATTTTGCCCTTGTGGTGGATGAGTACGGCGCGTTGCAAGGGTTGTTGACGCTAGAGGATATTCTGGAAGAGATCGTTGGCGAAATTACCGATGAATTTGACCCTGACGCCGATCAACAGATCAAGCGGGCAGATGATGGTAATTTCTGGATCGACGGTGCGATGACAATCCGCGATTTGAACCGCGCGACCGATTGGTCCCTTCCGGACGAAGAAGCCAATACCATCGCTGGTCTGGTCATTCACGAAGCACAGATGATCCCGCAACCTGGGCAGGTCTTCAGTTTTCATGGGTTCCGGTTCGAAGTGGTTTCGCGCGAGGCCAATCGCATCACGCGGCTGAAGATCCGACCGTTGGATTTGGACATGCCAGAGACTGGCGCCCCCGCCGAGACATGACCGTCGCAATCCTGATTCCAGCCGCTGGGTTTGGTCGGCGCATGGGCGGTGCCGACAAGCTGTTGGAATTGGTAGATGGCATGCCGTTACTGCGCCGCACAGTGTTGCGCGCCTTGTCCGCAAGCTCGGTCGTTCTGGTGACGGTTCCAGCATTGGATCATGCCCGTGCTGCGGCCTTGGACGGTTTGCCGATAACCCGCATTCCGGTGGCTGACAACGCAGAGGGCATGGCCGCATCGCTACGCAGCGGTGTTGCAGCCCTGCCTGAAAACACGGATGCGGTTATGATCGTTCCGGGCGACATGCCCGACCTGACCGGACGGGATTTTACCAATATTATCAATTCCTTTAAGGCCGAAGATCACGTAGATATTCTGCGCGGTGCGACAGACGCCGGAACACCCGGTCACCCGGTTCTATTTCCGTCTTGCTACTTCGATGAACTGGCAAAGGTTGCGGGGGATCAGGGGGCAAAAGCGGTTGTGCAGGCGCATCGAGATAAGGTGAAACTAATCGCCTTGCCGGGCCAAAATGCACTGACGGATTTGGACACGCCAGAGGCCTGGGCAGCATGGCGTGCGCAGAACGACTTGCCCTGATTTCGCCCAGAACTGCCCCTTTCGACAGTGAAATCGCCTTCTGTATCGAGCTGTCCTTGTAACATGCTGATTTTAGGTGATTATTTGCACTTCGAATTTCGTGCGTTTTTCTGTGAAAAAAAGCGACCTGCCCAAAATGGCCCGAACCATGCCCCATTTCAGCCGGAATCTGACAGTAAATTTATAACTGTCGAAGGGTGGTGCCACCAACACCGCGCAAGACACTGAAAACGAAACGGAATTTACAAAGGATCAAGACACCGGATACCGCATCGAGACACATATCCGTTGGTGCCCCGCCAGACACGAAAATGGGACAGGTTTCCCTATCCCATTTCCGGTTGTCACTTCATCAGCCCCAACGAAGCGACAGGCTGCATTCTGTTAGGTCACTGAACCACAAGAAGGGCTTCGTGACGCTTCAAAGATGGGCGAGCGGCGGCGAATTGCTCCAAACCGGTCACTTCGGCCAGTTCAGGGAACAACTCCAGCAACTCGGTGCGCTGAGCGTTACCAATGCCGCGAAGGCTCATATCACCAGGCTGGAAGCTTTCAGTCCAGGCGCCGTTCGACAGGACAACTTCGTGCGAGTCGAACATGATGTGGATGTAATCAACGCTATCCGTGTCTAGAACCTTGACCCCTTCCAGGCCCGTCAGGTGCTTGGCTGCAACCAGAACTTCGCGTTCTTCGAAATACAGCGCGGTCTTGTCATTGGAGACCAAAACGCGGTGGTTCGGCGAAACGATCAGGTCAGCTTCGGGCAGTCCATTGCCCAAGGCACCTTTGGAGATCAAAATTGGGCGCAGATGGCTGTCACGGCCCATTTCCTGTTCGGAAATGGTTTTGCGACCGGCCCATTTGATGGTTTGGATACCATTGTCACGGGTGATAACGCGATCACCGGCTTTCAGGTCTTCTACCTTCATTTCACCTTTTGGCGTCGCGATCAGCGTACCTGGTGTGAAGCAAGGCACGATGTTTTCGATTTCTTCGAAGTTCATCGTTGAAACCGGGCCAGAACCGTCACCACGGGTTTCGTCAAAGAATTCAACAAAACCGTCTTCGCGATCTTCCGAAGTATAGGTGATCTGCAGGCTGCCACCTGTTGGTGCCGAACCGGTCAGGTCCAGAGTATCCCAATCCAGTGGGATACCGTCGGTTCCCAATCCGGCTGGGCCTTCGCCACCGTCAACGGTGTCGCCGCCGGTTGCGCCTTGGATCAGATCACGGCCTTCGCCGCCGTCGATTGTGTCGGCCCCTTCGCCACCAACGAAGGTATCATCGCCTGTGCCACCAATCATGATGTCTTCGTCGATTCCGCCCAGCAGCAAGTCATTGCCCGCGCCGCCTTCCAGTGTGTCGTCGTCATCGCCGCCCACCAGCGTGTCGTTGCCGTCGCCACCCATCAGGCTGTCCAGATCGTTGCCTGGTACAGCGTCAACATCATCGGTGATTTCCAGAGACGTCAGGTTGGAACCATCGATGTAGTCATTGCCTGCACCACCGTCGATGGTGTCAGAGCCATGGCTGCCCAGAAGCGAATCTGCGCCTGCGCCACCCAGGATGGAGTCATCGTCGATGCCGCCGTCGATGGTGTCGTTGCCGGTGCCGCCGTCGATGGTGTCACGGTCGTCGCCAGTGGTGATCACGTCATCGCCAGCGCCGCCTGTTACCAGGTCACGGTCATCAGCGGTGTTAGGATCGCTGGTGAAGCCCAGGATTGGCAGGTTGGGATCGTCACCAACATAGTCAGAGAAGCCACCGATGTCGGTTGTGGTGATCGAGTCGATCACGGTTTGACCAGCATGGATGGTGTCGTTGCCTTCGCCGCCGTCAATGGTGTCGGCGCCCTGGGCGTCGGTGACGCGGTCGTTGCCGGCCCCTGCGGATACCAGATCATTGTCGATGCCGCCTTCGATGACATCGCTGCCAGCACCTGCTTCGATGGTGTCGGCGTCATCACCGGTTGAAATGGTGTCGTCGCCTGCGGTGCCAACAACACTGTCCAGATCATCAGTCGGGTCAATGTCTTGATCGCGGCCATCAAACGGGTCTTGCGCCTGCAGTTCAGGGGCGACCGGGAAGATGTCGGCGTCGATCAGGCCAGTGGCCGGGTCGGTGTCTTCGACGGTGACAATGATATCGCCAGTGTCGGTGCCGCCGTTGCCGTCGTCTACGATGTAGGAAATTGTATCCTCACCAACGAACCCTGGGTTCGGGGTGTAGCTGACCGTGCCGTCAGGGTTCAGCGTGGCGGAGCCGTTAACAGGTGTGCCAATGCTGGTGACAGTCAGCGTATCGCCATCAACGTCTGTGTCGTTGGTCAGCGGGTTCACTGTAACGGTGGTGTCCAGATCGGTATCAACCAGATCATCTACCGCGACTGGTGGTGTGTTTGGTGTCAGGTCCGCAACGGTGACGATGATGTCACCGGTGTCGGTGCCGCCATTGCCATCGTCAATGGTGTAAGAAATCGTATCTTCACCGGTGAAACCTGTGTTGGGCGTGTATGTTACGCTGCCATCAGGGTTCAGGGTCGCAGAACCGTTGGTTGGCGTGCCCAGAGCGGTGATGGTCAGTGTGTCGCCATCAGGGTCGCTGTCGTTGCTGGTCGCGTCCAGAGTGATGGGAGTGTCCAGGTCGGTGGTGATCAGGTCATCTACGGCAACCGGATCGCCGTTCAGGTCTTCAACATCAACGGTGCTGAAGGAAATGTCGCTGACCAGAACACCATGAGCGGAGTCGCCGCCGTTTTCGTATTCGATCTCAATACGCGACACGGGGCCGGCGATTGTGACCTGAACCGAACCTTCGGCTTCGTCATACTGCGAGTCTGTGGTGCCGGTCAGTGTGTTGCCGGAAACGGCAGCGGTGCCGGCTGGTGTCAACGTAACGGGAACAACGTTGCCCTCTGCATCGTATGCAGTAACGGTTACGATGTCTTCCCAGCCGGTGCCGTTGTCGCCGAAGTCGTCTTCGCGGTCGCCGCGGTCAACGTCGTTCAGCAGGAAGGAAACGTTCTGGACGTTGTCTGTATACAGGTCTGTCTGCGTGGCGCGGAAATCCAGAACCGTGGTGGAAACGTCGTTCTGGCCGCCGTCACCGAACAGTTTCAGGTGCGAGTAAGGATCAACCGTGCTGTCTTCGCCGACATAGGCTTCGAAGTTGGTGGTAAAGGCAGCTGCGCCCGGATCGGTTGCAACAAAGTTGATGTCAACGGCGACACCGCCGGTATCAACAGTGGCCGAAGCCGCGCTATCAACGACCGGAAGATCCGTGCCGTAAGTCCCCAAAGTGCCCCAGTTCAAAAGCAGATCAGCCATCTTGCGATCCTCTTCCTTTCTGACGGGAAATCCCCGTATGCCTTACGGCTTGCGCAGTGTCGGTGCACCGCAGTGACAATGTGTCAGGAAGAGTGGCGGCGACGTGGTCAATGCTCCGGCAGAAGGAGCGTTTGATTTTGCGGCTAGATCACAATTGTGATCCTCGCTTCACATCGCATCCAGCTGGATGCCTGACTGTTCAGCGGCCGCCCCCGTGGCCTTTTCTTGAACCCCGTTACAGGGCTTGACCTATTCATAAGGGTTCTTTGGATTGGCTCAAATGAAAAACGGCACAAACCGGGCAAACTAGGCCACATTTCCGCCCTGCCTGGTCGATTTATGGCCATATTTGATGCGGCGGGGGGATGCGATTGTTTCTTGAAGACTGCCTGCCATTGGCACATTCTGTGGGTATCAACCCTGCCCCCGCAGTATTCTGAGTTGATTGTTGCCAAGTTGAAAACAAACGGCCCGATTTGGCCGTCGCCTGAATTCACCGTCACGCCATTGCCGCAAACTTTTGGCCGTTGTTTCGTGGATCCAGAACAATTCGCCCGTTTTTTAGAAACTTATGAAATTTCTGGTGGGAATGGCCTGTTTTGGACGCTCGAATCGCGGGGCAAATGGGGCAAAGCCCCGCCTCATTTGTCGCAATTGGGCGCTGGTCGATTCGGATTCGACAGTTTTGGGCTGCAATTTAGTGGGGTTTCGGGATGTGGCGCGCAGAAACCACGTGGATCGGGCGAAATTTGCCCGGAAACGGATACTCTGATCGGGTTTGGCCGCCAAAGAGAGCGTGCGACGAACGATGTTCGTCCCCCAAAAACGGGGTAAGTATTCGTAATTTATATGCAAAATTCGTTCCGAGGCCCGATTTCAGCGAAACCCCATCTGTTTCATGCTGTTTGGGAGTAAAGAACTTCAGCGCTGAAAACCGTTGGACGGTCTAGCCCAAACAGCACTTTGATGGATGTTTGCAGCTTTGGCCTACAGGCCACCAAGCGCTTTTGGGGCCGGGTTTTCAGGAATGTGGCAGATGATTGGGGCGCCACAGCTGCCGCAATCCCGCCTTGCTGCCCAAGTGTTGACGCAATCCGCCGCCTGCCCGCCCGGCCCCTGTCATGACATCGGGGGATGTGATCAACTTTGATAATTGTGTTGAAGCCCCCAAACGCAGATGGCGACCTCGATAGCGCACAGCCGATCACCGCGCGCTCCTGTCCCAGCGAATTGGCGGGCGACAAAAAGGATATGGAATACGGCCCGTCAGGCAGACCTACTTTGCACGGCCTGAAGGGGTTCCATCGGGCTACGATGCGCGACAAATACATTCGATTTCGATCAGCATTCTTGGATCTGGCAGGGCCGCAACCACCGAAGTAATTCTGGCCGGGTATGGCGCAGGCCCGAATACGGATGCGTACAACTTGTTCATAGGGGCAACCAGATCGGGTGAGGTCAACAGGCAGCTGGTCTTGATAACGTCGGAAAAGCCAATGCCCGCCTGCGAAAATATCCGGGTCAAATTGTGTATGACATTGGCAAACTGCTCATCGAATGCTTCGGGGAATTCACCGTTTTCGTCGTTTCCCGGTATGCCCGAGACATACAGGATGCCACCATATTGCGCGGCATAAGATAAGGGCGGCACGGCCAGACCTTTTGGGGGTTCAATATGCTTGATCTCGTTCATGCTGCGATCCCTTGAAGTTATGGATTAACGAATAACGGCCAGAGTGCGTGAGCAGTCCGCCTATTGATTGCTTGGTCGGATTCACCAGACCTGAGGTGCAACCTGTTTGTCCATCATCGGGCCAAACAGCCCCATATTGCAAACCGTGTTCATCAACCGCTCTGGCGTTTGCCAGTTCAAAGCAGGTGGTCACAGCAGCAAAATATTGTCGGCATCTAGGTCACTAGCTTGAACATCCAGAAGTCGAATTTCACCTGCTGCATGGGTCAAAACGGCATCTGTTCCATCTTGGGTAAAGCCATTGAGCGCAGTTTGTGCGTCTGCGAAACCAAAGCCCTGAAGGATCAAAGTGTCCCACAGCTCAAAGTCGGCCAAACGGTCATTGCCGCTGTCACTGGCAGAAAATTTGAACATGTCGGGCATGGCGCCGCCAAACAAGATATCATCGCCCGCCCTGCCATCCAGATAGTCATCAATCGTTTGATCGCGCATCCAGGCCCGCAGCAACGGCTCTTGGCCAAAAGTGAATTCCTGGCTTTGAGAAAACCCCGCTACGATATCGGCGCGCGAACGGCCTTGATCCAGTTGGGAAAGCCAACCGGTAATACCGGCTTGATCACCCGAACGGTTTAGAACGTTCAGATACAGCAATTGCACAAAGGACTCGTTGTCCAGGTTGCCATAGACGGCTTGGAATTCAGGCGAGCCAATGAAGCCAGAAACCACCTGCGCAAAGGCGGTGCCTTGCGCCAGTTGTGCGGTCCAATGGCCAAAACCGGTGGCATCCGGTTCCCGGTCCAAAGTGGCGCGATACAGTCTGAAGACATCGTCTGAGTACCCGGCCTGATATCCTGCTCGGGTGTAAGGTAAGACATCTGCCGCGGTGGTGATTTGGAATTCACCGCTGTCTGAAAACCCTCGAACGATTTCGGCTCGGCTGCGGGTGCCGGCATCCAGGTGGCCGGCCCAACCGTCCAAGCCCGCTGTGTCTGGGGGGCGGTTCAAGACATTGTTGTACAACAGTGTGACGAATTCGCGGTTTTGCGTACCGCCATATCGCGCTGTGAATTCTGCCGAATTGATAAAGCCGTCTACAACCGTATTGATATCAGCGCCACCGAGCAGATTGTTGGTCCATCCCAAGTGGCCTGCCAGATCTGGGGCACGCGCCAATGTGGCCTGATACAACCGGAAGACTTGGGCCGCGACCGCATCAAATGATTGATCGGCTGCATCTGCCAACAGCGTTTCTGCCGCCGCCGTTCCGTAAACCTCATTGTCGCCGGAATAGGCGATCACCTCAACCTGACCGGTGGAATAAGCTATATCGACTGGGGCACCGGGATGGTCTGCCACCCCATACACATAGAACAAGCCGGGTGTGGCGCCTGAGAAATCCCAGGTGTAGCGCGCAGACCCGCTGGATAGATCAAGGGATGAGGTTGTGATTTCAGCCCCGTTGGCCCCTTGCGCATCACTGTCAACAAACAGCCGCACGTCGGTTGCAGCAGTTGCACCTGTTGTAGTGACGTCTACGGTTGCTTGCTTGGTTATCGGATCAAAGCTGACGGCCCCGATGGAAATGTCCGCTTGCGGAGCGCCTTGATTGGCTTCGTAGGTCACGTTGCCCAGAGTGTCAGAGCTGGCAACTTCGATATCCCAAATACCAGTTGCCGGCGTCTGTACAGCGACAGAGCGAGAGTTGGGAGAGCTTAGGCTATCGACGATGGAGATATCGGACCGTGCGGCGATATCGGCCTCTGTCAGCCGCTGGCCATCTGGGGTGATGACAACAAGCTGTGTGTTGGTCGAAGCGTTATCCCAATGCGCTGTCATTATGGCCCATGGCATGGATGGATCCAGTTGCCAGCTGCCAATCAGTGCAATCTCTGATGACCCCAGCCATCCATAACTGCCATCCAGTGCAAAGTAGAAGCCAAAGGCATTGCTGAACCCAAAGGACAAAGCGGCCGGTACGGGAAACGGCAAGTTTAGATCGGTCCAAACCATCACCTTGTCGTTGGCAGCATTGCCATCATCGGAATAGGTGACATAAACATTGGCATCGACAGAGGCGCCGCGGAACAATTGCATCGCCCCGATATTTGGCATGGTGGCAGCCACCGTGGTTTGAAAGGACCATGAGTTGTTGAAATCCAGCACAAAGTCCGCTTGCCCGGTCAAAATCCCCCCCAGAAGCGAGATATCTGCGCTGATGTCCAAACCCTGTGCGGGCGTGCGCCAGTCAAGTGAGCCGTTGACGGTTGCGAAATCCCAATCCAGCAGCCCATTCAAGTTTACACCCAAAAACGTTTGCATTGCGGAAACCAGCGGGTTTGACGTGGATTGTCCGTTCTGCAGCGCGTCAACTGTCGCGCCGTCCAGTATGTAGCGCGCCTTGGCCGAAACGGAGACCGCTGCGCCAATCCCATCTTCGGAGAAAGAGCCATCCAACGTGCCGCGCAACAGGGCAGAGGATGATGGCCCAAAGCTGGCACGTGCCTGCCCCGAAATCGAAAATGGCCCGGTTGGAGTGGATTGTCCGACAGATAGCGTGCCCCCGTTCAAAAAGATTGGGCTGCCCAGGATGGGGACATCTGCGCCATCAAACCCGATTTGAAAGGCATAGATCGACAGGGGATCCCATTGAAAGCTGGCGCCAAGATTCAGTGTCACGCCCAGGCCAGGCAGATTAAACCCGCCTGAAATGGAATGGGCGTTTTGCACCGTATCCACCGATAGGGTGAACCCGGTTAACCCGGCGGCGGGTTCACTGAAAAGGTGGCCCAGTGAACGCAGAAGCGGGCTTTCGGTTTGTGACAAAGTGAACGTGCCGACAACGTCCAGACCTGTGGTCTGGGAATAACGAATATAATTTTCTGTTGGTGCCAGAAGCCCGGTGGTGGCATCCGGGGTGCTGCTAAGATCAAAATTGAACGTCCAATCATACCCGTTCATCGACCAGGACAGGTCGCCCTTGCCGAACAGGTATGACGTTTCGGAAACTGTATCGTTTAAAAACCCAAATTCCGTGAAGGTTAAGCCGACATTCATGCCGGAAATGGGCAAGGCAAATGTCGTTGTGGGAAACGCCAGTGGAACGCCGCCGATTGTGCCGACCCCCATCTTGGCGCCTTGGGACGTCAGGGTCATTTTTAACGGCGACCCTTGGGTAGAGAAGTTAAAGAAATTCGAAAAGACCACATCAGCGCCCAAAACAACGCGATCTTGTTGCAGTGCAAGGCTGGAAAAGGTCACATCGTTCTGGCCCTGAACGCGATAGTCCTGACCCAGCGTATAGGCGGTGGGACTGACCTCGCGAAATCCGGTGGCTGTCAGGGGGGTTAACGGCCCAGCATTGGCAAACTGTGCCATATCCAACTGGAAATCACCGGTGAACAATGGCTCTGAAATATTGGCGAACCCATCATATACCGCAGCCCCTTCTACCGTCAGGGTCGCGCCATTTTGTGTTACCGTACCGCCTTCGATCCGCAGTAACCGTGTGTTTGTTGTGCGGTTGGTAATGTAAAACCCGGTCGGATTGACAATTTGCTGCACGCCGGGCTGCCCGGCCACATCCACCCAAGCTGAACTGCCGGTTTCAAGTAAGATATCGCCGCTGTTTCCGGTGCCGCCGCTTGTGCCGCCCCCGGTGTCAGCTGGGTCAATCACAAGAACCGGCCTATTTGCGGCGTTTGTACTTTCAGAACTGGCGAAATACGTTTGATTGGCGGTGTTGGTCAGCGGGCGCAGTTGAATGCCGTCATTGGCCAAAGCTCCGCTTTTCCATTGGCGGTACACATCGGTGATATCAATATCGAACCAGCCCACGCCTTGCGCCGCGCCGATGTTGCGCACGAAATTGGCTTGGGTGGCGTTCTGGCTCCAGCTCATTCCTTCGGTCCAGTTGCCAGAGACGGTCCAGAGCGACATTTGAGGATAGGACCAGGGAGACACCGCCTGACGATCAACATACAGCCGCATCGTGACGGAATCGACGGCGTCCGGCATGGTGGATACGTCGAATTGCAACATGCTGTAGTAGTAGTCGCCCCAGCCCCCAACCAAGAGGTTTTCGGAATCTTGGGATGAGAAGACCGAAGTGATGTAGCTGTCTTTTATGTCGTTTAGCTGGAACTGAACGGTGTTTGACGTTGTTGGCGGGGTGCCGCCTTGCCCGCCGCCGCCCTGCCCTGCACCTTGTCCGGCGCGCAGAACTGCTGCGCCTGATACGCCTTGCGGCAATCCCAAAGTGGCTAGCCCGGGGCCAAGTATGGTATTGCCCGGTTCCAGATTGTAGACCGTGTTACCAATGAATCCCAACAAGGTACCGGCATTTACGCCGTAGCCAGCCTCTGGTGCACCAACCAGGCCAAAAATGGCGTTAGACAACACAAATTGAGTATCAGAAACCAGCTCGTTGCCTAAGGTGCTGGTCCCGAAGAAGGCCAGATTGTAACTGGTCGTTGAGACCACGTAATTGTTGTCGTCTGTAAACCAGATGTCCCCTGCCGATTGGGAACGTGTCAACAGCGCGTTGTTCGAGACTTGCCCTGTCGAAAGATCAAGACCGGCAATCACCGAATTGTTGGCGCTGCCAACCCGTGCGACACCGGACGACGAGATATCCAACGCGTTTGCGCCGGTCAGGGCCGACACGCCATAGTACAGATCGGTCGGGCTGCTCAGCGCACCTATGAGGGTGCTTTGTCCCGTTGCCGGGTCAATTTCATACAGTTGGCTGGAGGTGATTCCGTAAAACCGACCGTCTGGCGCAATGCCGATATCGGTCAGTTGCAGACCGGTGTTGGACATCAGCTGAAGCTGCCCCGTCCCGAAATCCCACGCGTAAATTGAACCGCTTATCGTCGACAGATAAATGCGGTCATCGCTTGCACTTACTGGCATTCGAATTCCCCCCCCTCACACCCTAGAAGAAACATAAGTTTTGGAACAAACATAAAATTTGGCCGGACTGTTTCGGTGCGGTGAACATTCCTGTGCAAAATTCATGACTGTTCGCAGTTTGGAGCGAGAAAGCGGTGTTACGTTAAAATGAATTCGTCGGCGCTCAGGTCACTCAGTGGGGTATTCAATAGGCGGATTTCGCCGTTGTCATAGGTCAGAACGCTGTCTGTCTCGTCTTGGACGAATGCATCGCGTGCTTGGGTCGTATCGGCAAAGGCGAAGCCTTCCAGCACGATCGTATCCCAGAGCTCAAACCCTGCGACAGTGTCTTGGCCGCCATCCGAGAAGTTGAAGCGGAACGTATCTGCGCCCTGCCCGCCAAACAAAACATCGTCTCCGGCGCCGCCATTCAGGTCATCGTCAACTGCGCTGGCTTCCATCCATGCTTCATATTGGGGTGTTGTGGCTTGTTGAAACTCAGAACTTTGGGAAAAGCCGATCACAACGGATTCGCGGGTGGTGCCTGTTGCCATGTTGGCTTGCCACCCCGCCAACCCTGCATCATCGGGTGTTCGGTTCAAGACGTTTTGGTACAGCAGTGTCAAGAATTCCGTGTTGTCCAGCGCTCCGTACAGCGCCTGAAACTCTGACGAGGCAACAAAGCCCTGAACGACGGTGTTCAAGGACTGGCCATTTGCCAACTGGCTTGTCCACGCTTCAAAGCCGGGCACATCGGGCTGACGTCCTAAGGTGGCTTGATAGACGCGATATACATCGTCGCCCCAAGCAGCCTGATAGGCGGCACGGCTGAATTCCAAAGACTGTGTGGCCGTGTTGTTTTGAAATTCGGGGCTTTCGGAAAATCCTACGACCACCTCTTCCCGCGTACGGATGCCGCTGTCCAGTTGCCGGGTCCACGCTGCCGACCCGGCGGCATCCGCGGCGCGATTCAAGACGTTCTGGTACAGCAGGTCTACAAATTCTGTGTTGCTTGTGTTGCTGTAGCTGGCTTGAAACTCTGCCGAGTTGACAAAGCCCGCAGCGATCTGGTTCAGCGCGGCGCCGCCCGTCAACTGGCCGGTCCAGCCCAGATGCCCGGTCTGATCTGGCAGGCGGTTTAAAGTTGCCTGGTACAGGCGCAGAATGCTGGCACTGCCAGCGTCAAATGTGGTGTCCTGTGCCTCGGCCTTTAGGATGTCATTGCCTTCATTGCCGCTTAAGGTGTCATGCCCGCCGCCGCCCAATAAGGTGTCATTGCCGGTCTGACCTTGCACATCATCATTACCCAGACCGGCCTGTACCATGTCATTCCCTGCGCCTGCCAGCGCCACATCATTGCCAGCGCCCAGATCAACCGTATCGTCACCGGCCTGTGCCATGACGATGTCATTGCCGCCGCCGGTTGAGATGCTGTCCGCCTGAGCACTGGTGACGATTGTGCTGCTGGAATTGGCAGGTGTGATCGTTTGCGCCGATGTTGCGGGGGTGTTGAAGGCATTGAATGCGGCGGTGGCTGTAGCTGGATCGAATCCTGGAATTTGAAAGCTGGGCGCAGGGCTAAAGCCTGCCAAAATCGAGCTAGCGCCATCCAGTAACGCTTTGTTTTCTATCTCGCGGCAATCCATTGTCGCGATATGCGTTTCGAGCGCCGTAAGACCCTGTTCAATTTCTGTCCTATAGGTCTGAAGCTCTGCTAAAGTCGCGCTTTGCTGATCCACAAAAGACCGAATGCTGGCCGCTGCCGCTTGGGCGCTGGCATAGTCCCCGGACACCGAATTGTAGGTTTGTTGAGCGCTAAAGAAAAACAAATCGACGTATTTGTCGATCTTGTCCATTGCTGACACCCATTTGGCATAAGACCCAACGACGGCGTTCAGCAGGTTGACCGCCAATCCTGCTGCGGCTGTTTGGCCACCGGATTGAAAATAGTCCCGCACAGCAGTTGCGCTGCCGATAAATGCAGCCCCAACGGGCGTAAAGGCCGAAACAATTGTCGCGAACGTATCCGCAGCCCATTGATACCACATCATGGCACTGAAGGCGACGGAGGAGTAATTCACCGAATCCATGGAGGCGATGAGTTGTCGGGTTCCAGCTATCTCGGCATCCACCTGCGCCAAGTGCGATGATACAACGGATATCGCCTGTCTGTGGGTTTGGAAGTTCAGAATATCCGCACATGGCGGGATATTGATTTGGACCGTGCCTGTATCTGTGTAGTCGTTTGAATCCCGCAGAGTGTAGTCAAAAGACAGAGTCTCGGGCATCATAGTTGCCCAATTCACCATCACATCGCCATTCTGTGCGACCGAAATTTGATATTCGGCGGTTGTGATCGTGTCGGGGTCCACCACCAACGTCGGGTCATTTGCTGGCTGATCATTGCCCAGGACATTCATGAACACCTGGCCCACCTGATAGGTCGGTGCGGTATACGTATCGTCTATGGCCACGGGGCCCGGGGCATTCACCTGAATCCACGCGTAGTCAACAATACCTCGCTCCATAGTCTGACCGACACTTGGCAGCGTTACGGGTTCATAAGGGCCGTAGGAGATCAAAGCGCCAGTCTGATCCACCATATCGGGCCGTAGTTCTGTCGTGCTTTCTACAATGCGGGCATTCACAAGCATGGCGTATGAGCCACCGTGATCAACCCAATTTCCAAAACCGTCCTGAACAAAACCGCACCCTGACCCCGGCGCCGGGGTGGTTTGGTTCCAAAATGTTGTGTTGGTGGTCAGAACGCTCCCGGTCCAAAAATACCCATTGAGCGAACGCAGGGGGACATCATTGAATGTCAGAACTTCTGACGGCAATTGGCTGCCCCGTTCACTACACGGGACAAAGCGCGCAGACGGCGTGAAATCAACCTTGACGTAGTATGTTGGCATGCAATCCCCCCGGTACACGCCCAGGAACATAGCACAATCCTGTCAATTCGTTTTGTTTTCCTTACAAATAACCAACGACCGTTTCTGCACCAGTCCAATTTGGCTACGGCACAGGCGCACCCTTTGCACGGTTTCTATTCCTGAGTGTTGTGCGTTCGACAGTGCCGCCTGCGTATTCATGTTGCGGCGGCTGCGATAGGCTTCTGGTGAGTGAACGCAGTATGTTCCGCACAGGTGCGGGGCACGCACGTGTCTGACAATAGCCTGCGAAACCCGGCGACGTTACCTTGCGCCGCCGCCGTCGCGGACCCAGCCGAAATAGTCGTGGCTGCCCATCTGCCCGCCCTTCAGCGCCAGTTCCAATCCATCCATTGGGCCATCGGCATGGGCCTTGAAGATGGCGGCGCCTGGAATTGTAGGGGCCAACGCGGATAGTGCAAAAATCCCCAACTGTCGGGTGGCGTGGCCTGACGTATCCCCGCCCGATACGACCGCGCGCCGTGCGCCGCTTCGTTCCAGAATGCGGTGCAGGGTGCGGCCCAGGGCTTCGCCGATCATCTGATTGGCAGAAGGCATATCATGGGCAGAAGCTGTGACCGCACGTTTGAAACGGTCTACTGCCGGATCATCTGGGCCTTCGGCGGTGTGGATCAGCGGGTCCTGACCACGGGTCAAGGCTTCCAATGCCGTGTGAACAGCGCGTTCGATTTCACGTTCTACGGAGCTTGGACCATTGCAAGCGTTGGCGGCATCGAACTCGATGCTGGCGAACCCGTTTTCCTTGGACCAAGCGATTTGATCCGCTGTGGTTGGGGAGACAGAGCCAGAGACGGCCACCATTTTTTCGGAACGTCCAATGCTGGCGGGCGCGTCGCGAGGTGACAGCAGACCACTGTCTTGCCAATGGCGGACCAGCGCGTATTCAACGCCTTGCGAACCTATGACAAATGGGCTTTTGCCACGCGAATCCCAGATCAATCGCCCTGCTGCGGATTCGGAGGCTGCATCAGCACTGTCTATCGTAAAGGTTGCGATTCTGTTAGGCTCCACAGGTACCGCGGGTGTTCGCGCCCCTGCCCCAGTCGCCAAATCCTCTAACGATACACAGCTGAAATCTAACCGGTCGGATTGTTTGGCGATGTGTTTGGCAACGTCGGATTCATCCATTGGCGTTACAGGATGGCGCGCCATTACAGGGTGCCGATCAAGGCGATACACGGCGTCTCCCATCCCTGCGAACAGGTGACCAAAGCACTGGTACCGGCGCATTTGCGGCGCGCCGATCAACACGGGTACGACGGTGGATGAGAACAGATCAGCGCCAATTTCGATTGCGCGACCGATTGAACCGATTTCTGGCGAAGAGTCCAATGTAGAGCAAACTTTATAGTGCAATATCTGAGGTTTGAGTGCCTTAAGATGACCAAATGCGCCCGGCAGCTCGGCGTCCATTCCAGCTGGTGACAGTGCACGTGCCGTTGATGCAATGCCAATGCCTTTCAGGTCAGGAAAGAGCGCCAATTGCGCATCCGTCGGAGGCTGAAGAAACAGTATCGAAGGAAGCCCGGCAAAGGTTAACACCTCCATCACGGCAGAGGCGCCTGTGAAGTCGTCGCCGTACCAGGCCACCAATGGGCCATTAGGTAGGTTGAAGCCTGTGTCCTGCATGGTAGATCCCTCGATCACAACTTTTCGATTGACTTATTTGTCATCTTTGTACCTTATTATACCAGTTGTCAATTTATTCCCACATTCAAAGTGGGCCCGATGGGAGAAGAATACATGACGAAGCTTGCTTTGTTTGGCGCCGGCGGAAAAATGGGAATGCGTCTTGGCGCAAACCTGGCGAAGTCGTCCGAATTTGAGACCATGCATGTAGAGGTATCAGAGGAAGGTCGCGCCCGAGTTCGCGAAGCATATGGTGTGGATTGTGTTGATGTTGATGTCGCGCTGAACGGTGCGGATGTCATTGTTTTGGCAGTTCCAGACACCGTGATTGGTAAGGTTTCGCATGGCATTATCGGCAAGGTAAAATCCGGGGCGATGGTTTTTATTCTGGACGGCGCAGCGCCGTTTGCGGGCCATCTGCCCGAGCGTGAAGATATTACCTATTTCGTGTCTCACCCCTGCCACCCGCCGATCTGGAATGATGAAACCGATATGGACGCCAAGCGCGATTACTTTGGTGGCATCGCGGCCGAGCAAGGTATCGTGAACGTTCTGGTTCAGGGCCCCGAGGAAGACTATGCCATTGGCGAGCGTGTAGGTCGTGTGATCTATGCCCCTGTTGCACGGTCCCACCGGGTGACGTTGAAGCAATTCGCGTTGTTGGAGCCGGGCCTGTCAGAAACCGTGAACGGGTCTTTGATGAAGGTGCTGCGTATGGCGATGGACGAAGTCGTCAAGAAAGGCGTGCCCTATGATTGTGCCCGTGACTTCTTGCTGGGTCACATGAACATCATGGGTGCGGTTATGTTTGATCAGCATCAGGGTGTCTTTTCCGACGCTGCCAACAAAGCCATCGAATTCGGAATTCCGGTTCTGATGAAGGACGATTGGCTGCGTTGCTTTGATGACGATGAAATCGCAGCCAGCGTTGATCGGATCACATGATCTGAAAATCTGCGATTTCGGGCGGATACCCGACCGCAGAAGCGATTTGGAATGGTGTGACCGTCGTGTTCTGGATGCGACGGTCATTGCCTGCTACGCGTGCTAATGCGCTGATGGTGCAAGATTTTGTTCAGGCAGGATGTCTTGGGTGACGTGGCCATTTGGTCTCATCACGACGGGACATATATTTATTGGGCTGACTGCGCGCAAATTGCCTTATAACTGTGCGAAGAACTGCAGATATTTAATGAATACGTTGTCATTGCCTGCTTGAACTATGGCCCCTGCGTGTCTGATCGCTAAACTGGGGCAGAAAGTGTTGCTTTTCCTTAGGGGCTTGATGCAGTAGCGAAGGTTAACCCTTTTCCCGCCCTTCATTTTTCCTGATTGGGCGGTTTTCTTTAGAGAAATGGAATTCCCGTGACCGAACACCAAATGACTTTCCGGCAGTTTCTTCTGAAAGAGCGCCGCGAGACCGGAATATCGAAAGATCTTATTTTCCTGCTCGAAGACGTTGCCACCTCCTGTCGGATCATTTCGACCCATATTCGCGGCGGTGCGTTTTCGGACAGTCTGGGCGCCACTGACAACACCAATGTGCAGGGCGAGACACAAAAGCAGTTGGACGTTATCGCGAACGACGAATTTGTGCGCCATTGCTCTAACTGTGGCCGTGTGGCTGCCTTGGTGTCTGAAGAGGTGGATGAGGTGTATTGGCTGAAGGACAAGCCAATGCCCGGTGATTACATCGTCTATTTTGACCCGCTGGACGGGTCTTCCAATCTGGACGTCAACCTGTCGGTCGGGTCGATCTTTTCGGTTGTCGAAACGAAAGACGCGCTTGATCCCACCGATGATGCCGCGGTTCTGCGACCTGGCCACGAACAGATTTGTTCTGGCTATGCGCTTTATGGTCCATCAACTGCGCTGGTTATCACCACGGGTCGCGGCGTGAACGGGTTTACCCACCAGTTGGGCACGGGCGAGTTCCGTTTGACGTATCGCGATATGAAAATCCCAGTCGATACCCGCGAGTTTGCGATCAACGCATCACGCTATCGGTATTGGGACGCCCCGGTGCAGCTGTATTTCGATGAATGCCTGGCCGGTGAAAACGGTCCACGTCGCGCCTATTTCAACATGCGCTGGACGGCCTCGATGGTGGCGGAGGTACATCGCATTCTCACCCGTGGCGGTGTGTTCTTGTACCCAACCGACAGCGGAAACCGCGATCAGGGCGGCAAGCTGCGCCTGATGTACGAAGCAAACCCAATGGGAATGCTGGTTGAGCAGGCCGGTGGCGCTGCCTCAACCGGGTATGAGCGGATCATGGATGTAACGCCCATTTCGCACCACCAGCGTGTCGCGGTGATCTTGGGGTCCAAAAACGAAGTGGAATACATCGAGAGTTTCCACGCAGACCAATCGGAATAGCCGCTTCGCGCGACGATCCGTATGAAAGCTTTGGGAACGCCGACATGCAGAAATGCTGTCGGCGTTTCTGTTTGTGGGGTGGGTGTGGTTTGTGCCGCCGACCAAGGTTTTGTGGCTAGATTGCGTTGCGACGTACCCAACGTACCAGTGCCAGGATCACCAATCCGATCGGCACCCAAATAAAGGCATAGACGACGTAAATCCCCAATGCCCAAAGTGGATGGAGAAAACCGCCAATATCAACTCCAAGCAGTACGCATTCCTTCGGCCCTTGGGCGGATATCGTGCAGCCATACAGGCTGGCGGCCGTCGCAACAACAAATCCCAAAATGCAAAAAATAGCGGGCCAAAGAACGATCTCTATTGATAGAAATGCCGGTATTTCAGTGTTTTCGCGCGTCATGATTTCCCGCTGCCTTCAGTGCAATTCCCAAACAATATGCCCGAACATATTCGGCAAGGCCGTTTGGTCCACACATTTCAAATCCCCAAAATGCGCTTGTCTGAGCCTTGTTGTCGATTGATTTAAATGCAATTCTTGCGCGAACAATAGGAGTATACCCAAGTGCGTCTTTTTTCTATCTTTGCCATTGCGATCCTTGTCAGCAGTTGTGGACCGTCAAGCGAGTTGGACCGAGCCAGGAGCCAGGCGCGCAGCCTCAACGCTCAGATCAAGGCCGATGCCGGTAAAATTGCCCAAGACGTTCAGATCGGGGCGCAAACGTTCAGGGTGAGCGTTGTAAAAGACGGTTTCTATCGTGCAGTTGCCAAGGATGACACTGGCACAGAATTCGATCTGAAAAGAAGGACAGATCAACACGTGGCCTTTGTCGATCGCGTTGGTCCAAGCGGCATTTCGTATCGTGCTGCCGACGTCGAAGCCGCTGCACGCAAGGTAACCGGTTGTAAGGCGATATTGGAGCCTGGGATTCTTGCCGCTATCGGTGGGTTCAACGCCAACACAGACCTATCCTATATCGAAGAAAAAGCCCCGAAGCTTGGTGCGTGGACCACATCTCTTAAGTGTTGAGGTCGACCAAGAGGCTTTTGTAAATGCAGAAATATGGCCGTACATTTCACCTGCCGATTTCCCCCGATGCGACCAGCGATGACAAGGTTATGTCTTCGCTGGACGGGCTGATGGTGGACGATCTGGTCGTCACTGAAAAAATGGACGGAGAAAACACGACCATTCATTCCGGCGGTTCCCATGCGCGCAGCCCTGATAGCCGCTATCATCCTTCTCGCGATTGGCTCAAAGCTTTTGCGGCAGGGATTTCACACCAGTTGTCCAAGGGCGAACGCATCGTTGGTGAAAACCTGTTTGCCCGGCACTCTGTCGCCTATGATGCGCTGCCGTCTTACTTTCTGGGATTTGCCTGGATCAACGATGGTGAGGTCCAGTCATGGGACCTGACGTTGGCGCGTTTCCAAGAGCTTGGCATCACGCCCGTTCCCACGCTTTTTCGCGGCCCCTACCGGCCGGGTCTGTTTGATGAGCTTGCAACGTCGCTGGACCTGAACCGGCAAGAAGGGTTCGTGGCAAGGATCGCCGATGCGTTCCCGGAAACCACGATGCCGGACCGCGTTGGGAAATATGTCCGCGAAGGCCACGTTCAGTCAGATATTCACTGGACGAAAGAAGCGCTTACTCCCAACGGCCTTGCCTCGGCTTGATGGCGGCTTCACCGCATAGACACTTCCGCAGCGCAAAACCCTTAAAAGCGCTGCTTTGGGGTTTTGTGAAGGGTGGCCGGGATTATGCGCATAGCCATTAGGAATGGCGTATCCGACAAGTTGTTCTGGGCGTTTCTATTCAGTCAGATCGGTGTGCGGGCCAATTGAACATTGATCCGCACACCCTTGATTTGGGTAAACACCGTTACATACGTGCGGCGATCAGGCCGATCAGCTTCTGATGGTCCGCGTCGAAATTGCGAATGCCTTCGGCCAGTTTTTCGGTGGCCATGGCGTCGGCGTTCATTTCCCAGCGGAAGGTTGCTTCATCCATCGCAATCGGGGCCACACCGCTGGCTTGATCCGGTGACAGAACCCGTGTCAGCGTGGCCGGATCGTTGCCCATTTCGTCCAGCAGGCTGGGGGCGATTGTCAGGTTGTCACAACCGGCCAGCGCTTTGATCTGGTCAGTGTTGCGGAACGACGCGCCCATCACCACCGTGTCGATCTTGTTGGATTTGTAGTAGTCATAAATCTTGCGCACAGATTTGACACCGGGGTCTTCATCGGGGGCATAGCTGTCACGACCTTCGGCCTTTTTGTACCAATCGGTGATCCGGCCCACGAAGGGCGAAATCAGAAAGGCCTTGGCGTCGGCGCAGGCCACGGCCTGAGCCATGGAAAACAACAGTGTCAGGTTACAGTCGATACCTTCGTTTTGCAGGATCTCGGCTGCACGAATGCCTTCCCAAGTCGAGGCCAGCTTGATCAGGATTTTCTCTTTGCCGACACCGCGTTTTTCGTATTCGGCAATGATGTCATGGGCGCGTGCCACAGATTTTGCGGTGTCAAAGGACAGGCAGGCATCCACTTCGGTTGAAACCCGGCCCGGAACCAAAGCCGCCAGCTCTGCGCCCATGGCGACGGTCAGAACCTCTGTCACCTGTTCCGGAGTCAGGCCTGCTTTTTGGCCCGCTTCAATTTCGCGTGCGACCAGCGCTTCTGACGCAGGATCCTTCAGCGCTTTGAGAACGAGCGAAGGGTTTGTTGTGCAATCGACCGGTTTGTAGGTCTTCACCGCGGCGACTTCGCCCGTATCGGCGACAACGGTGGTCATGGTTCGGAGTTGATCTAACACATTTGTCATTTTGTGTTTCCTTACGTGTTGGTCAGTGTCTTGGCGCGCGCGATGATCGCATCCGCCGTGATGCCAAAGTGTTTGTAGAGTTCGCCGATCGGGCCAGAGGCGCCAAAGCCACTCATCCCTATCACGTCATCTTCTGTCGCAACATACCGAGTCCAGCCAAACTTACCTGCTGCTTCAATTGCGATACGCGGGGCATTTCCCAGCACCTTGGCGCGGTATTCTGGGGGTTGTGCGTCAAACAGTTCCCAGCTGGGCAGTGATACAACCGCGACAGACAGGCCATCGGCCTGCATCCGTTTGGCAGCATCAATGGCGATTTCCACTTCTGTCCCTGTGGCCAGCAATGTCACGTCGCGGGTGGCAGCGGTACTTGACCCGGATTCGGCCCCAAACTCTGCGATGACATAGCCGCCCCGTGCCGACAGGTTTTCGCCGGTGTCCACGGTGCGCAGTTGCTCAACTCCCTGACGCGACAGGGCCAATAGCGACGGTGTCTTGCGGGACCGTAGGGCGATTTCCCAACATTCCAGCGTTTCAACCGCATCTGCAGGTCGGAACACGTTTAGATTGGGAATGGCGCGCAGCGATGCCAAATGTTCCACCGGCTGGTGTGTTGGCCCGTCTTCACCAAGGCCAATACTGTCATGGGTCATGACATAGATCGTTCCGACCTCCATCAATGCTGACAGGCGGATGGCGTTGCGGGCATAATCGGAAAACACCAGAAAGGTGCCGCCATAGGGCTGCAAGCCGCCATGGGTCGACATGCCATTCATCGCGGCCGCCATTGCGAATTCCCGCACGCCATAGCCAATATACCGGCCCGGCTGTTCACGGGTGTATTGCGTATCAACCGCAGGCACGCGGGTCAGGTTTGATCCGGTCAGGTCGGCGGACCCGCCAATCAGCTCGGGTAAGGCCGGGGCCAAAGCGGACAGTGCCATTTGGCTGGCCTTGCGGGTGGCGACCTTTTGTGGCTCTGCAAACAAGGCGGATCGTGCGGCAGCAACGGCAGCATCCAGTGCTGCGGGCGTTGTTGCGTTCATCCGGCGTAGAAACTCAGTTCGGATGTCTTTTGATTGTGCGGCCAGCCGTGCTTCCCAAGCGGCCCTGTCTTCGGACCTTTGAACACCAATCGCGCGCCACTTGGCGGCAAGGTCGGCTGGAATATCAAAGGCTGTTTGGCTGACCCCCAAAAGCGCCTTGGTTGCCTGAATTTCCTCCGCGCCTAGGGGCGCACCATGGGCATCATGCGAGCCATGTTTCGCAGGTGACCCAAACCCAATCACGGTTTTCATCGCGATGAGTGTTGGCTTGGTTGTCTCGGCCCGTGCAGCTGTCAGCGCTTGGTCCAGCGCGTGGGCATCATGGCCATCACAGGTCAAGGTGTGCCAACCACACGCCGCCAAACGCGCCGGGATGTCTTCGGAAAAGGAGACAGAGGTTGGTCCGTCAATTGTGATTTGATTGTCGTCGTAAAGAACAATCAGCTTGCCCAGCCCCAGATGCCCCGCCAGTGAAATCGCCTCTTGGCCGATCCCTTCTTGCAGGCAGCCATCGCCCAGAAAAACGTAGGTGGCGTGATCAACAAGGTCTGCACCGAACTCAGCGTTCAAGGCCTTTTCGGCCAAGGCCATGCCAACTGCGGTGGCCAACCCCTGCCCCAACGGGCCTGTTGTGGTTTCGATCCCCTTGGCATGTCCGTATTCGGGATGCCCGGCTGTGATGGCACCCGTTTGACGGAAGTTCTTGATTTGAGCCATCGTCATGTCTGCGTAGCCCGTCAGATGCAGCAGCGAATACAGCATCATCGATGCGTGACCGTTCGACAGAACCACCCTGTCACGGTCCGGCCAATCAGGGTTTGCGGCGTCAAACTTCAGATGGTTGCGGAACAAAACGGTTGCTGCGTCGGCCATGCCCATCGGCGCGCCTGGATGCCCCGAATTTGCGGCCTGAACCGCGTCCATGCTCAAAACACGAATGCAATTGGCAAGGGCGAAGTTTTCGGGGTCGATTTCAGCTTTGCTGGCGACAAATGCCGCATGAGTCGTTTCCGTGGACATGATTGCTCCTCCTGGTCACTCGCGGCATCAGTTAGCACAGTATGAAACAACATAAAATCACAAAATAACAAAAATTCTGTTGCGTTTGTGGTTGCGCGTGTTACCCAGTATAAAAATATACCTGCCTACACGGCATGTGGCGCCAGCACAGACAGAGGAAACTATGAAGCGCGAAGATCGAAAACAGGCGATCATGGACCTTCTCATTTCTGAGGGGGCTGTCGACCTTGAAGATTTGGCGCAGCGTTTTGCGGTTTCCAAAATGACCATTCACCGCGATCTGGATGATCTGGAAGCTGCCGGTGTCATGCGCAAGATTCGTGGCGGTGGCACAATTGATGCGGGCACCCAGTTTGAGAGCGACTTCCGCTTTCGCGCGCAGCAGGATCGCGATGCCAAGAATATCATGGCGCAGGCGGCACTTGCGCTTGTTGAGCCGGGCATGACGGTGATGATCAATGACGGGTCAATGGCGGCTATTCTTGGTGCGCGTTTGGTTGAAAAACGCCCGCTGACAGTGATCACCAACAATGCCGCTGTGATTGACGCCCTAAAGGGCGAAGGCGGCATCACACTTATCGCAACTGGCGGGGCGTATTCGGCCAAGTTTAACGGCTTCTTCGGCATGGTGACAGAAGCCACGCTATCTGCCTTGCGCGCCGATATTGCTTTTATTTCAGCGCCAGCTGTTGCCGGGGTTGAGGTGTTTCACATGGATGAAACCATCGTGCGTGCCAAACGCGCCATGATGGCCGCGGGCACAAAAACCTATTTGCTGGTTCATCACAGCAGGTTTGGCAGGACTGCCCTGCACAAACTGGCCGACATTTCGGAATTTGAGGCTGTGATCACTGATACAGCCCCGGAGCCGGCAAGTATTACCGCACTGACACAGGCCAAGATCAGCCTGACTGTCGCCGCAGAACAAGAAGGCTAAAGCATATGACACACCCAAAATTCTGGATTGGCACCAGTTGGAAGATGAACAAGGTTCTGGCAGAGGCCGAAGCCTTTGCCAGCAGTCTGGCCGCGGCGGATGATACGCGTGATCCGCGTATTCAGCGCTTTGTGATCCCTTCATTCACCAATGTGCGTGAAGTGAAGAACATTCTGGCCGACAGTTCTGTCAAAGTAGGTGTGCAGAACATGCATTGGGCGGATGACGGTGCCTGGACGGGTGAAATCTCGCCCTTAATGGTCAAGGATTGCGGCGGTGAAATCGTAGAATTGGGCCATTCTGAACGTCGGGAGTTTTTTGGCGAAACGGATGAAACCGTCGGGCTGAAGACCGAAGCCGCCGTGCGCCATGGCATGGTGCCGTTGATCTGTATTGGCGAGACTTTGGCCCAACGCGAAGCCGGGCGCGCGACCGAGGTGCTGGAGGCACAGGTGCGTGGTGCCTTGGGCAAACTTTCGGATGCGCAGAAATCCGCGCCGATCCTGTTGGCGTATGAGCCGGTGTGGGCCATTGGCGTAAACGGCATTCCGGCCACGTCAGATTATGCCGATGCCCGGCAGGCGGAAATTATTGATGTTGCTCAATCTGTTCTGGGGCAAAAAGTGCCGTGCCTTTATGGTGGTTCGGTCAATCCGCAGAACTGTGAAGAATTGATCCAATGCCCGCATATCGACGGGCTGTTTATCGGGCGCTCTGCTTGGAATGTCGCAGGATATCTCGACATTCTGGCCAAATGCGCCGCAACCCTCTGACCCCATATCTGCAAAGGAAATCACATGAAAATAGCAGTTGCAGGCGATAGCGCCGGTGAAGGTCTGGCCAAGGTTTTGGCCGAGTATTTGTCCGCCAATTACGACGTGTCCGAAGTATCGCGCACGGATGCTGGCGCGGATCCGTTTTATGCCAATTTGGCAGATCGCGTGGCCTCGGCCGTGATGGCGGGTGAGTATGACCGCGCGATCCTGGTCTGTGGCACCGGTATTGGGGTTTGCTTGTCGGCGAACAAAGTGCCGGGCATTCGTGCGGCCCAATGCCATGACACCTATTCAGCTGGCAAAGCGTCTACGTCCAACAACGCTCAGATTATCACGATGGGTGCTCGGGTGATTGGTGCGGAATTGGCCAAGAACATCGCCGATGCGTTCTTGACCACCTCGTTTGACCCCAATGGGTCTTCGGCGGGCAATGTCGCTGCGATTGGCGAAGTTGACGCAAAGTACAACCAAGCCTGAAGCTTATCAGTCCGGGTGCAGATGTCTCTGCGCCCGGATATCCGGATTTGAGAACAGCGCAAAGCGCCTTACAGGAAGGCGTGTGGCAGGGTTTCCTGCTATGGCACGGGAATGTCTGCGCCCTGCCCCAAGGCAATTCTTAAACGTCACGCAGCGTTTCTGCCCAAGCGGCAATCATGATCGCGGCGGATTCTGCCCCCGGATCCTTGTGGCCAACAGACCGGGCGCCAAGTTTCTTTGACCTGCCTCGATTGCTTTGCATGGGTTTCGTGGCATCAGCCCCGCTGATCGCCGCCTGCGCAGCAGCGGACATACAGGAACCAATTGTTGCCCCGTCTTTTAAAGATCGGTTTGCTGCAGAAACGGCGGGCAACCAAGCATCAACCATCGTTTTATCCCCCGGCGCTGCCCCGCCGCGTGCGGTGATGCCGTCTGCCATTCCCGTCAACCATGCAACCACGGACTTTGAATCCAGGTTTAAGCGATCCGCAACCGCATCGCCCGCTGTCGCAAAGGCCGTTGCATAAAGTGGCCCTGCCGACGCCCCGACGGCATCCAGAAAGGCCTGGCCCATCGTGGCACATAACGCCGAAATCGTTGCGGTTTCGGGGGCTTGGTCCAAGGCAGACAGCGCGGCCTTCCAACCGATTTCCATGGTGATGCCGTGGTCCCCGTCCCCAACCGCGCCGTCCAGCGCACATAGATGATCCCGCTGCGCATAAATCGCTGCGCCAGAGGCGGCCATCATGGTGCGAAACAGCTTGGGCGTGACAGGCCCGGTGGTGATCAACTCTTGTTGTGCAGTCGCCGTTTCTTGGCCTGTCTGTCTTGGGCTGCGGGTTTGGCGGGGGATTGCGGGCGCGCTTTCCACCGCGCCCCCGACCTTTAGCGCCGGGGTTTCACAGGGGTGATCCAGCCAGCGGGTCAGGTCGTCATCCAGCTTCATGATGGAAACAGAGGCACCGCCCATTTCAAGCGAGGTGCAATATTCGCCAACCCATGAATGGTGAATGCTGATCTGTCGCTCTTTCAGAACCTGCGCCACCCGGCGATGCAGAACATAGAGTTCCAACAAAGTGGTCGCGCCCAGCCCGTTGACCAGCACGGCAACATTATCGCCTTGGGGTATATCCAATTCGTCAAGGATCGGCATCAACAAGCGGTCTGTCACGTCATCAGCGGTTTCTGCCGGTCGACGTTCTATCCCCGGCTCGCCGTGAATCCCCATTCCGATTTCCATTTCACCATCCGGAATGTCGAAATTGGCCTTCCCTGTTTGCGGCATCGAACAGGCTGACAGGGCCACACCCATTGTGCGCGTGGCGTCATTGGCGCGTTTTGCTGCCGCTTCCACCTGTTCCATGGAACACCCCAGATCAGCAGCGGCACCAGCCACTTTGAAGACAAAGAAATTGCCAGCAATACCGCGCCGCTCTTGCTTTTTATCAGGGGGGGCAGAGGCAATATCATCGGTGGTCACAAAAGACCGCGCGGTGACGCCCTGCTTGGCCATCGCCTCTTCGGCCATACCAAAATTCATGACATCGCCGGTATAATTGCCATACAGAAACACCACGCCGGCGCCGCCATCTGCTGCAAAACCGGCATCCATGATCTGTGTTGGGGATGGTGAGGCAAAGATATTGCCAAGCGGGGCCGCATCCGCCAGCCCTTTGCCAACATAGCCTGCAAATGCCGGTTCGTGCCCTGACCCGCCGCCCACAACAATCCCCACCTTACCATCGCGCGGCCCGTTCAGCGCAACGATAGCCCGACCCGTGTCGCCTTGGACCGTCAGAAGGTTGGGATGGGCCGAAACCATGCCCTCGATCAGCTCAGCGATCAGGTTGTCAGGATCATTGATAAGCTTCTTGGGCATGGCTGGCGGCCTTTGATCGGATGGGGTGGATTAATCCTGCCACTTGGCCAGCGCGGCGGCAAGTTCCGGGTGGTCTTTGGCCTTGGCCTCAAGCGTCAACCCGTCTCGCGCGGCATCCCATGCCTGACGGATGGCGGCAACGCCGCTGGCCGCGCCCATAGGGTGGCCATGAATGCCGCCGCCGCCCAGATACATCAGATCCAGTGTGCGGCCCGTTCGTTCATAGGTTTCAACAGCTTGGCCGCCCCACTGACCAGAGCAGACCACCGGCAAGGCACGATCATCCTCATGAAAGATGGGGGTCATCACATCGTCAAACGACCGCACGAAGCTTTCGTCTGGTTCCCAATACTTGGCTCGGATTCCGTTGATCTGAAACTGATCTACCCCCAGAAGTCGCCAGATTTTTTGGTAGGCCCGAAACTCCATTCCAAGGCCGGGATGCCGGGTCAGAATATCCCAGCCGTTGCGATGGGCATGCAGGCACAGACCAGAGCGTTTGCGCAGATAGGACATTCCGCCATAACCAACAGAATTGATGTTGATCACCGCGGCATTGCCGCCTTCGGACATCACCAGATCATGGTTGCGCATCATCACGTCAGGGTCAGCCGAGGAGATGCCAAAGGCATACATCACCTTCTTACCAGTCTTTTGTTCATGGTCTTTGATCACTGGCATGATCGCCTTGACCCTTGCTTCCAGCGGCGAATAGCCGGGGCTCATCAGCTTTTCATCGTCTTTGATGAAATCGACACCTGCTTCGCACAGTTGTTTGATGACCGCAGCCGCTTCTTCGGGCAACAGCCCAAGGGATGGTTTGATAATCGACGCGATGATCGGCCCTTCGCTGACCCCGGTCAGGCGGCGGGTGCCAGCGATGCCGAATTGCGGGCCGGGATGGCAGGCCCACTCTGGTGGCAGGTCAATATCCATCACCCGTACGCCCGTTAAGCCCCGCACCGCAAAAACACCGCCGATGGTGATGGTGATCAGCGCGGCGATATCTGTTCCGACGGCCTCAAGCGGATAGGCGATCACGACATCTGCGCGATTGTAGGGGCCGGGTCCGGCGTCTGGAAGGGATGGCGTGTTGGTTGGGGGCAGAGGCGAAATCTGTACAACAGATGCGGCACAACGTGCCTGGACTTCGGCGGTTTCACCGGGCAGTTCCGTGAACGTACCGGTTGATTGGTCAGACGCGATTTTTGCGGCCAATGCTTCTATGCTGCCAGATGTTTCCAGCCGGTATGTGACGTTGATGGATGTGTTTGTCATCGGTATGCCTCTTTGATCATGACACACAGTAATGATCATCATACCAGTTTGCAATAATTTCATCGTTCAGGATTTGCCGAATGGCACAGAACGGGCTAAATGCCTTGAAATAGCGATAAACAGCGCAGAAATTGACACATCAGTATGTGGTCAACTCGTCATGTATGTGCAACAGTCAATGAAACATTTTGGAAACGTCGAAACAAATGGCTTCAGATTCAAAGAGCGGCCCGATCACTCCACAGGCGCCAATTGTGCGTCAAAAACTATCCGATCAGGTGTTTGATCGATTGTGGGACATGATTCAATCTGGTGAGCTTGCTCCGGGTGACGCCATGCCATCGGAACGCGCCTTGATGGAGAGATTTTCCGTCGGGCGCCCTGCGGTGCGCGAAGCGTTGCAGACCATGGCAAACAAGGGTTTGATTTCCATTTCTCATGGTGAGCGAAGCCGGGTGAACAAACTGACCGCCGGTATCGCGTTTGACCAGGTGGATGACATCGCCAAGCTGTTGCTTTCGACAGAGCCAGCCAATCTGGAGCACCTAAAGCAGCTGCGAAAAATTCTGGAGGCCGGGTCCGTCCAAATTGCCGCTCGGCAATGCACGCCATCCGATGTTGCGGACCTTCGGGGGCTTGTTGCCGACCAACGCAGCAAGCTGGGGCAAGACCAAGCGTTTATCGAAGCGGATATCGCCTTTCATGTTGCGATCGCTGAAATCACCGGAAATCCGCTGATCAAAGCTGTAACCAAAGCGATGCTGTCTTGGTTGTTTCAATACTACAAACCGCTGTTGCTGTGGTCTGGTCGTGAAAAGACAACTTTGCTGGAACATGAGCGCATTGTTGATTTTCTGGAAAGCAAAGATGTTGAAGGTTCTGTAAAAATGATGCGCGACCATCTTGGCCGGTCCGACACGTTGTACGACGCAACCAAGTAACGTTTGCCCGGCCCGAAGCGCCTGTATGCCGGGGGTGGTTTGGGGTATCGGCCCCCTCGTTAGCGGGTTTTGTTAACCTCGTTTTCAAACATTGTGAAATTTACTGCCCGATAACCTTTGGTGATCGGCCGATGGTCACTGCATTGCGCGCAAATTGGTGGTCATGTTGACACAAACCAAGAACAGCAGTAGAACAAAACGAGATACAGGCTAGGGAGGCGAGGAAAATGCTGACCAAAAAACAATTGGATTTGCTGGATTTTATTCACACGCGTATGCAACGCGATGGTGTTCCCCCCAGTTTCGATGAAATGAAAGAGGCGCTGGATTTGCGGTCCAAATCCGGCATTCACCGTTTGATCACCGCGCTGGAAGAGCGTGGGTTTATTCGGCGGATGGCGCATCGGGCGCGGGCGATTGAGATCGTAAAGCTGCCTGACAGTCTGGCGTCCAAGTCAGCCGGGTTCACGCCACGGGTTATTGAAGGGGATCGGCCCAGCCGACGACCTGCGGATGCCCAAACGGTGAATGATGGTGAAATCGCCCATCTGCCGTTGGTTGGGCGTATCGCGGCCGGTGTTCCGATTGAGGCGGTGAATGATGCACCGCCGCAGATCGTTGTGCCCGGACAGATGTTGACCACCGACGCCAAACATTACGCGCTGGAGGTCAAAGGCGACTCGATGATCGAAGCCGGGATCAACGATGGTGATGTGGTGATCATCCGCGAAACCAGCGCAGCGGATAACGGTGAAATCGTTGTGGCTCAGGTGGAAAACTATGAGGCCACGCTGAAACGCTATCGTCGTCAGGGGGATACGGTGGTTCTGGAAGCTGCCAATCCGGCGTATGAGCCCCGCGTTTTGCCAGCCGGTCAGGTAGAGGTTCAGGGGCGTCTGGTCGGATTGATCCGCACCTACTGATCTGCAACGTCGGGGCGCCACAACCGGTGCCCCGTTAACATACTGTCACTTTCAAAAGAGTATGCTGCCCCTTGGCGGTATCCGGCGATGGCGCCGCTGTCGCTTAGATGCAGGCTGTCAAAAACCGTGCAAGGCCAATCACCTGGCAAGGGCTGATTGGACACCACGATGTCCCCGTTTGAGCATCCTTCAAACGCTTGCACTGCGCGTTTTCCCCTTATGTGATGTATCTTTGGTTGGTCAGCAGTTGGCCATTTGGCGGCCGCTGTGGGCTGGTCTGCGGACTCTCCGTCATTGGCCAGCCAGATACCGGCCACGAATCCTGCGCCCTTGTCCCGGCTCAATGACCGGCCTTGGGGTGTCATAACCCCAACCAATGCGCCGTCTTGCGATATCAGGATATCTGGCCGCTGTGCCTGCCCCCACATCCAAATCGACAAGACCAACGGCACAGCCCCCAGACCGCGCAATGCGCCACGCCATAAGACCAACCACAATGCGCCGAGTGTCATCAAAGGCAATACAATCGCCGGCGGCATCATCACAGGGCGGACAGCCTGGGGCCTGTCCCCAATCCAGTGGGCGACGGTCAGAATCCATTCGATACCCTGCCCCATGATCATCAGGCCAATCTGCTCTGCCCCGAAGGGGGCCAGCACAGCGGCCAAAATCGCGGCGGGCATCACCACCGTCCCCATCACAGGCACCGCAGCGACATTGGCGATCAGACCCATTTGCGCGAACTGATTGAAATGCGCCATAGCAAACGGGGCGGTGGCGGAACCGGCAACAAAGGACGATATCACCACCGTCAGCACGGCCCCCAAGGGGCGTGGCAGTCGAGGGCGGCCAGCGTCCCGAAGCCAGCCAAAGGCGGCAACCAGTGCTGTGGTCGCTGCGAAAGACATTTGAAAGCCGGGGCCGGTTAGAGTTTCGGGGCGTAGCGATAAAATCACCAATGCGGCCAAGGCAACTGCGCGCAGGCTTAATGCGCGTCGGTTCAGCATTACGGCGATCAAAATCGTGCCGGTCATGATAAAGGCGCGTTCCGTGGCCACACGTTGTCCTGACAGCAGCAGATAAGCGGCTGCGGCCAGCAGCGCGCCGCCTGCGGCAATCTCTTTCACCGGCCAGCGCTGCCCATACCGTGGCATCAAAACCAAGGCCAAGCGCAACGCCCCAAAGACCAGTCCGGACAGCAAGCCGATATGCAGGCCAGAGATCGCCAGCAAATGCGCCAAATTCGACCGGCGCAGCGCTTCCATGGTGTCTTGTGACACGCCCATCCGATCTCCGGTCAGAATGGCGGCAGCAAAGGCTCCTTGCGGCCCGGGCAACCTGTTGCGAATGGCCTGAGACATATCGTGGCGCAAACGGGCAATGAGCAACGCGTTTTCTGACGGCGGACTCCACGCCAGAACCGGGCTGCGGGTGTAGCCCACAGCACCCAGCCGTTGAAACCAGGCATGACGGCGAAAATCGAATCCGCCTGGCTCTGCTGCGCCGCGTGGTGGTGACAAAAAGGCGTTCAAGATCACAGTTTTGCCGGGTGTCAGCGCGGTAAATCCTTGGGTACCGTGAAGTGATACGCGCAGGCGGGTCGGCGAGGGGGCACGCCTTGGTGTCAGTTGAATTTGATCCAGCGTGATGCGCACCGCATCAGAGGCAGAGCGGTCAACGATGCGGATGCGCCCTTGCACCGGACCGTAGTAGTGCCCTTGCAGCACGGGCCCGGCGACCCAATGCGCCCGCGTCCCGGCAAGGCCAAAACCCAATGTCATGATCGCAATACCGGACAGCAAGATCGAACCGCTGCCGGGCAACCAACGGGCGATCAGCAGGCCAATGATGGCGCCAAGGCCGGACAGGGACAGCATCCAGATCGGTGGCTCACTGCGCAGTGAAAAATAGGTGCCGATTCCGGCCCCCATCAGTATCGCCGCCCAACCGACCAAATGGCCCCGTTGCGCCTGAAGCTGCGAATCCAGCCAGCGGGCCATTGCCCCCATGCTTGTGCCTTTCGACCTGCGCGGTTAAGGATCCCGCAACAAATATCCCCGACAAAGTTTCCGAAAGGTTAAAAGGTTTATGACCGCTCAGATCGTCACGCGTTTTGCCCCTTCGCCCACCGGCTATTTACATATCGGCGGCGCACGCACCGCTTTGTTTAACTGGCTTTTCGCCAGGGGCCGCGGTGGCAAATTCCTATTGCGGATCGAAGATACAGATCGCGCCCGATACACGCCCGAGGCGACCGAGGCGATTCTGAAGGGCTTGGATTGGTTGGGGTTGGATCACGATGACGAGGTGATCAGCCAGTTTGAGCGCGCGGATCGGCATCGCGAAGTTGCGCTGGAGCTGTTGGCAAAAGGCGCGGCCTACAAGTGTTTTTCCACGCAGGAAGAGATCGAGTCGTTTCGTGAAGCTGCGCGCGCGGAAAAGCGTTCGACCTTGTTTCAAAGCCCGTGGCGGGATGCAGATGCCGCGACACACCCGGATGCGCCTTATGTGATCCGCTTGAAGACGGCGCAGAACGGGGCAACGGTGATTCACGATCAGGTTCAAGGTGACGTGACGATCCGCAATGATCAGTTGGATGACATGATCTTGCTGCGGTCTGACGGCACGCCGGTTTATATGCTGGCCGTGGTTGTGGATGACCACGATATGGGCGTGACCCATGTAATTCGTGGCGATGACCACCTGAACAATGCCGCACGACAAATGGGAATCTATAGCGCTATGGGCTGGGATCTGCCGGTCTACGCCCATATCCCGCTGATTCACGGCCCGGACGGCAAGAAACTGTCCAAGCGCCATGGCGCACTGGGCGTCGAGGAATATCAGGCCATGGGATACCCGGCTGAAGGCATGCGCAACTATCTGGCGCGCTTGGGCTGGAGCCACGGGGATGATGAATTTTTCAGCGATGCGCAGGCAAAAGAGTGGTTTGATCTGGACGGAATTGGCAAAAGCCCGGCCCGTTTTGACTTTAAAAAGCTGGAAAACGTCTGTGGTCAGCATCTTGCAGTGATGGAAAATGCTGCGGTGCTGCATGGATTGATCGGATATCTGGAGGCTTCGGGTCAAAAATCATTGAATGAGACACAGAAAAATGGATTGATGCGTGCGATGTATTGCCTCAAGGATCGGGCGCGCACCTACCCTCAAGTTATTGAAAAGGCACATTTCGTTCTGGCTGAACAGCCAATTGTGCCCGATGAAAAGGCACTAAAAAATCTTGATACGGTATCCCGTGGTATACTGGCGTCGTTGACGCCGCATCTGCAAAATGCTAGCTGGACCCGAGACGAATTAGAGGCGGTTACATCCCAGTTTGCCGAAAGCAACGGGACGAAATTCGGAAAGCTGGCCGGCCCACTTCGGGCTGCACTAGCCGGACGGGCAGTAACCCCCAGTGTATTCGACATGATGTTAGTTCTGGGCCGCGAAGAAAGCCTTGCGCGGTTGGCCCAGGCTTCGGCTGGCACTGACACCTGAAACGGGAAACTGTTTTACGTCTTTGCAAGGCCTCGGATATAAAAGCGCCCGGCGCCCTGCGCCTGGACCGACATGAAGGGACCAAGAATGGCTGACACTAAGAAAATCGCGACGTTGACTATAGACGGCAACGAATACGAAATGCCGATCCACTCGCCAAGCGTTGGGCCAGACGTTCTGGACATTCGTAAGCTGTACGCCCAGGCGGGCGTGTTTACCTATGATCCCGGCTATACCTCGACTGCGAGC
Organism: Pseudoprimorskyibacter sp.; assembly: GCA_034670065.1. Classification (GTDB taxonomy): domain Bacteria; phylum Pseudomonadota; class Alphaproteobacteria; order Rhodobacterales; family Rhodobacteraceae; genus Mesobacterium_A. Next base: position 192,795 of record JAXMOG010000001.1, read on the forward strand.
TGTGACAGCACCATCACCTATATCGATGGTGAAGAAGGTATTTTGCTGCACCGTGGTTACCCGATCGACCAGCTGGCGGAAAAATCGCATTACTTGGAAGTGTGTTATCTGCTGCTGTACGGCGAATTGCCAACAGCTGCTGAGCTGGAGCATTTTGAAGGCACGATCACGCGCCACACCATGATCCATGAGCAGATGCACAACTTCTTCCGTGGTTTCCGCCGCGATGCGCATCCGATGGCCACCATGGTGGGTGTGGTTGGCGCCATGTCTGCGTTCTATCACGACAGCACCGACATCAGCGATCAACGTCAGCGCGAAATCGCGTCGCACCGTCTGGTTGCCAAGATGCCAACCATTGCTGCGATGGCCTATAAGTATTCGATCGGTCAGCCGTTTGTGTACCCGCGCAATGATCTGGATTACGCTGCCAACTTCCTGAACATGTGCTTTGCTGTTCCGGCAGAGGAATATCATGTGGATCCGATCCTGGCCCGCGCGATGGACCGCATCTTTACCCTGCACGCTGATCACGAACAGAACGCGTCCACCTCTACGGTGCGTTTGGCTTCGTCCTCCGGTGCGAACCCGTTTGCCTGTATCGCGGCTGGTATTGCCTGCCTTTGGGGCCCGGCACACGGTGGCGCCAACCAGGCATGTCTGGAAATGTTGAAGGAAATCGGTTCGGTTGACCGCATTCCTGAATACCTTGCCCGCGCCAAGGACAAGGACGATCCATTCCGTCTGATGGGCTTTGGCCACCGCGTTTACAAAAACTTCGACCCTCGGGCGAAGGTGATGAAACAGTCTGCGGACGAGGTTCTGGACCTGCTGGGTGTCGAAAACAACCCGATCCTGCAAGTTGCCAAGGAACTGGAAGCAGCGGCTTTGGCTGATCCGTATTTCGCAGAAAAGAAACTGTTCCCGAACGTGGATTTCTATTCCGGGATTATTCTGGAAGCGATGGGTTTCCCAACTTCGATGTTCACACCGATCTTTGCGCTGTCGCGTACTGTTGGTTGGGTATCGCAGTGGAAAGAGCAGCTGTCCGATCCTGCGCACCGTATTGGTCGCCCTCGCCAGCTGTATCTTGGCAACACAATTCGCGACTATTCCGATATCGAAGACCGCAGCTAAGTCGCTGGTTCGAAAAGAAAACGCCCCCGAATTTCGGGGGCGTTTTTTGTTGCCATAATACCTTGATGGATCTGAATGCCGTTACCGGCCTTCAAAGCTCGCCGGGCGTTTTTCCAGAAACGCCACCACACCCTCTTTGAAATCACGTGTTTTGCCGCATTCGCCCTGCAGCTTGCTTTCCAGCGCCAACTGGCTTTCCAGATCATTGCTGAACGACTGTTTCAATGCGTGTTTCGCACGCTGGTACGCCGCTGTTGGACCTTTGGCCAGAAACGCAGCGCGTGACTTCCAATGGGCTTCAAACCCAAGATCGGGAACTGCTTCCCAGATCATGCCCATCTCATCCGCCTGCTTGGCTGTGATCTTTTCGGCAAATAGCGACGCGCCCATTGCCTTGGCCAGACCAATTTGACGAGGCAGAAACCATGTGCCGCCTGCATCCGGGATCAGACCAATTTTGGTAAATGCCTGCATGAAGAACGCGCTTTCACTGGCGATCACCACATCAGCGGCCAGTGCAAGGTTGGCCCCTGCCCCGGCAGCCGCGCCGTTGACGGCCGAAATCGTGGGCACCGGGCAATCTGTGATGGCGCGCAGCATTGGCACGTATTCGTCCCGCAGGGTGCGTTCCAGGTCCAGATTGTTGACGGTATTGCGATCCCCAAGATCCTGACCTGAACAAAACGCGCGACCGGACCCGGTTAAAACGACAACGCGGGCGTCTTTGCCACCCTGTGTTACGGCATCGGTGATTTCGGCCCGCATCTGTGTGTTCAGGGCGTTCATAACGTCAGCACGGTTCATTGTGACAATCGCTACGTCGTCTTTCACGGTATATTCAAGTGTGTCGTAGATCATTGGCCGCTCCCAAACCTGTTTCGCTTGCATAAAACACGGTTAGCTTGGGGTTGGCAAAGCGCAACGCGGCGTCAGTACTGCGAAAGATCAGTTTTTCAGGATCTCGTCCAGTCGTGCCTGTTCTTCGTCCGTCAGGCGCTTTTCCGTCGGGGCCGCCGCAGTTGAGCGGTTGCGGATATAACCCGCGCCCAAACCGGCAGCCAGAATAAACAAGATCGGGCCAGAGGCCCACAACAGCCAGTTCGCCCCGCCGGTGGTGGGTTTCAGTAAAACAAACTCGCCATACCGTTCGACAATGTATTCAACGGCTTCAGTGTCGGAATCCCCGGCAACCAAACGATCACGCAGCAAGATACGCAAGTCACGGGCCAGCGGCGCATTGGATTCATCGATGCTTTCATTTTGGCAAACCAGACAGCGCAATCCCTTGGAGATATCGCGTGCGCGCGCTTCCATTTCCGGGTCAGCCAAAACTTCATCTGGTTGAACCGCCAAGGCGGGGGCCGCAGGCAGGCCGAGGGCCAGCATCACGATCAGGGCAAGCCGTTTCATTCTGCGGGCACTCCAATTGGTTCTGCTTTCCGGGCACCCGCAGCCACACGGTAGCGGCGATCCGACAAGGACAACACACCGCCAAGCGCCATCAGCAGGCAGCCGGCCCAAATCCAGTTGGCCAAGGGTTTGATATAGGTGCGCACCACCCAGCCACCGTCATCCTGTTCATCCCCGATAACCACGTACAGATCACGCATGAAACGATAGTCAATCGCGGCTTCGGTGGTTGGCATTTTGGCGACTGGATAGTCCCGTTTTTCCGGGAACACCGTTGTCACCGGTTCGCCATTCTTGCTGATCTGAACTGTGCCGGTGGTCGCAAAGTAGTTGGGGCCTCTTACGCGCGAGACATCTGTCAGAACCATTTCGAATTGCCCAACGGTATAGGGGTCGTTCAGGTAGGCGGTTCGAATGTCTTCTTGTTCCCACGCCATCAACCCGGCAATGCCAAGGATGGTGATGCCCAAACCAGAGTGTGCAACGGCCTTGCCCCAATCTGCGCGTGGCAGCCGGGCCAGACGGCGCCAATCACGGCGCTTGCCAGTGCGGGACCACAGGTCAACCAGCGCGCCGGAAACCAACCAAGTGCCCAGGAACACGCCCACAGGGCCCATCAGGCTGCGGCCGGTCTGCATCGACCAAACCAGCCCGGCCAGCAAAACGGCCAGAACCAAAGCCGGTATCAAACTGCGCATGGCCTTGCCGATCTTGGCACGTTTCCATGACAGGATAGACCCAAGCGGCAAGATCAACGCCAACAAGATCATAAAGGGCGTAAATGCAGCCTCAAAGAAGGGCGGGCCAACGCTAAGCTTCCTGTCAAAGAACATCTCGGCCAAGAGCGGCCAGATGGTTCCGACAAACACGACAAAACAGCTGACGGCCAGTAGGATGTTGTTGAGCACCAGCGCGCTTTCACGGCTGACCAATCCAAAGACACCCTTGGCATCCATCGTATTGGCCCGTGCCGCGAACAGCGTCAGCGCACCGCCAGTGAAAATGACAAGGATCATCAGAATAAAGACGCCGCGTTCCGGGTCATTGGCAAATGCGTGGACCGATGTCAGAACACCAGAGCGCACGATGAAGGTGCCGATCAGGGAAAATCCAAAGGCCAGGATCGCCAACAGAATCGTCCAGCTCTTCAACGCTTCGCGCTTTTCCACAACGATCGCGGAATGCAGCAGTGCGGCGGCCAGAAGCCATGGCATGAAGCTGGCGTTTTCGACGGGATCCCAGAACCAGAAACCGCCCCAGCCCAGCTCATAATATGCCCACCAGGAACCAAGAGCGATGCCGATGGTCAAGAAGACCCAGGCTGCCAATGTCCAAGGACGCACCCACCGCGCCCATGCGGCATCAACACGGCCTTCCAACAGGGCGGCGACGGCGAAACTGAAGCAGATCGAAAGACCAACATAGCCCAGGTACAAAAACGGCGGGTGAAACGCCAAGCCGGGGTCTTGCAGCAATGGGTTCAAATCCTGCCCATCAAATGGCGGTACAGCCATGCGCAAGAACGGGTTGGATGTGAATAGGATGAAAGCCAGAAATGCAACGCCAACAAGGGATTGCACGCCCAAAACCCGCGCACGCAATGTGGGTGGCAGAGCCGATCCAAACCAAGCAGCCGTTGCGCCAAACAAGGCAAGGATCAACACCCATAGCAGCATGGAGCCTTCGTGATTGCCCCAAACACCGCTGATTTTATACAGCATCGGTTTGGCCGAATGGCTGTTCAACACAACCAGCCTGAGAGTGAAGTCAGAGGTGACAAAGGCGTGGGTCAGCGCCGCAAATGACAGCACCAACAGAAAGAACTGGGCCGTTGCGGCGGGTTCGGCCACGGCCATCCAGCCGGGCCAACGTTTATGCGCCCCCACCAGCGGCACAACCGCCTGCACAATGGCGACCATAAAGGCCAGGATCAGGGCGAAATGTCCGAGTTCTGTAATCATGCCGCCGTTATAGTGGCGCAATACCCGTGGTCCAAGCAAATCCGGTCCGGCAGACGGTTCACAATGTCGCGGGTCGTCTGCCGGGCGGCTTGGGGGCGGACGGTCTGGGGAGCGGTCCGCCCGGTTTCAGCCTAACCCTGCGTTGCGCGCCAGTCTGTCAGCACTGGGTTGGTATCGTCGGGCGCTTCCTGTTCCAACGCTTCAATCCCTTTGACAGTTTGCACCACGACGGGCACGGATCGCGCCATGGTTTCTGCGATCTCGCGTTGAAAGACTTGCCCCTTGGTTTGGTGGCGGGCTCCGAAATAGAAGCTGACGATCGCGCCCAACAACCACCACAGCGGTTCTGGCACCAGCGCGATCCCGGCCATGCGGGCCGCGAACCAGATCGGATCAACCATGGCCGCGATAAACAGGCCCAGCGTTCCCAGAGCCAGCGCCGGACGGGGCACACGGTTGAGTGCGTCCATAAAGCGATCAAACAGGCCACGGCGTGGTGGCGCAAATTCAGCCGCGAATTGCTGGAGCGCTGCCGCTTGCAACGCGGCGGATCGTTCGGCCTCTGCTTCGGCGTTCACGCGGAACACTTCGGCGGTTTCGACCACCACGTTGCGCCCGCCAAAGACAAGGGACATCAGTCGCTCGATCATCCCCATGCCGCCACCCGTTTGCGGAATTCAGCCTCGCTTAGATGATAGTCGGCGGACATGAAGGTTTCGGCGCGGGTGATCCAACCGCCTTTGCCGCCATCCCGTCGACGGGCGAACTTGCGCATGGTTGGATGCCTGTCCGCCAAGGACAAATAGTAATTCCGACGTTCTGCGCCATAGGCATCGACCAAATGTTCTGGTGCCAAAGCCATCGCGGTTTTCGCCGCGGCCGCCGTTCGCGGGCCGATAATGCCATCCACAATCACGCTTTGACCCATTTTGCATAGCAAACGTTGAAGCAGCCGAACCGCCTGCGCACCCGAATTGACGTACATGTCAAAAACTGAGGGTTGCAGCGGAACCGGCAGCGCCGCCAAATTCGGCCTGCGGAAATAGTGCTCCAGAAATATCTGTACCGCTTGGGATTTGGTTAAGCGCTGAACGTCACGGGTATCGACATCTCCGTCGCCGTCCAGATCACGCCCCAACCGTTGCAACGTGCCGATGGTCACACCGTATTTCGTGGCGCCGCCCGGATCATCGGGATCATTCACATAGCCGCCTTCGCGGGCCACAATCTGCTCGGCCACGCGAAAGACATCGGTTTTTGTATCTGACATGGTTTGCCTCTTGCCTCAGATAAGGATGAGGCAAAGGCTGACGTGCCAGAGTTAACAGGATTGCGCCGGAGCGTCCGCTGAAGCGGTGGGGCCTAGCTGTCGGGCGCTTGATAAACGCCTTGGGCCTTCAACGCGTCCACCACTTCTTTGGGCATGTAGGTTTCATCGTGTTTGGCCAGAATCTCACTGGCCACAAAAACACCGTCCACATAGCGACCGGTTCCAACCATGCCCTGATTTTCTTCAAATAAATCAGGTAGAACGCCGGTAAACAGGACAGGAACCGTGGCGCCACCATCGGTGACGTTGAAACTGATCGTTTCGCCCTGCCCGCGCACCAGCGATCCTTCTTCAACCAGCCCACCAATGCGAAAGACTTCTCGTTCGCTGGGCGGTTCTTCCATCACCTGACTTGGGGAGCGAAAAAAGTTGATTCCGTCGCGCATGGCGTAGCCAATCAGGCCGGTTGAAACAACCAAGGCCACTGCCGCCAAGGCGACCACCTGAATGCGGCGCTTTTTCTTCAATGATTTCAGTGCCACGTCAGAGCTCCCGTATCGCTTGGGCAGAATATATACTGCCCAAGCCGTGCTGGGTAGACCTTGGCCAAAATGCCGCGCCGAAAAATTGGATCAGGCCGGTTCAAACGTGATCTGACGGCGCAAAAACTGGGTGGCATGGCCTGATACGCGTGCCGGGTCGCCGGTTGTCAGAAACAGGTTTTCGGTTCCGGGGCCAATCATCTTGGGGTGGCGTTCCAGATAGTCTGCCAGGGAATCCGCCACCAGGTTGGCTTGGGAATACACGGTGACATCTTTGCCCAACGCCGCCTGAAACACGTCTTCCATCAAAGGATAATGGGTGCAGCCCAATATCGCAGCATCCGGGTTGGGCATTTTGCGCTTCAGCGCGTCGACATGGCTGCGCACCAAGGCTTCGGCCAAAATCATATCGCCGTCTTCGATCGCATCGACCAACCCACCGCAAGATTGCGCTTCGACGTCCACGCCAATCGCGCGAAACGCCAATTCCCGCTGAAACGCCCGGCTGCTGACAGTGGCTGGCGTGGCAAACAGTGCGACGTGTTTCACAGCCACTTCGCGGGGCGGCGAATTATCGCCCCAACGACGTTCGGTCATGGCTTCGATCAGGGGCACAAAAACCCCAAGAACGCGTTTGTCTTTGGGGATCCAGCTTTCCTGCATCCGGCGCAATGCCGCCGCGCTGGCGGTGTTGCAGGCCAGGATCACCAGATCGCAGCCTGCGTCCCACAGCCGTTCGGTTGCCGCACAGGTCAGGTTGAACACGTCATCGGCGTCGCGCACACCGTACGGGGCGTGTTTGTTATCGCCAAAATAGACAAATGGAACATCGGGAAGCTTCTTTGAAACGGCATCCAACACCGTTAAGCCACCCAGCCCGCTGTCAAAAACACCTACTGCCATGCTCGGATCCTTCCAGAAACGCGTTATCCGCGCGTTTTATGTTTATCCTCGAATTCGAACCCGTAGTCATAATTTGCAAACGGGGTTGGCGAAAGCTCATACGTCGCTTTGCGCAGGAAATCCATTAGTTCGCGTGTGTCTTTTGAACGCGCATCCAGTTCTGCCCTAGGAATGGGCTGACCGACAGCGATTTTAACCGGTGTATCGACCCGTTTGCGGAACTCTTTTATCAACAGCCCCATGCGCAGTGTTGGGTGCACATGGCTGGCCATCTGGAACAATCGGCTGGTGTGCCCATCAAAGAAGATGGGCAGCACCGTTGCGTCGCTTTTGGCAATCATCCGGGCGGTGAACCCGCGCCACCCGGGATCCATGGGGTGTGACATGGGGGTCAAGGCTGTGGAGACTGTGCCGCCGGGAAACACGCCAACGCACCCGCCTTGGGATAGATAGGCCAAGGCTGTTTTGCGGGTGTTCAGGTTTTCCTGCAACGCTGTTCGGCCGTCCTCAAAATTGACCGGCAGAATGATACGATCCAAATCCGTCGCCTTGTGAAACACTTTATGTGCCAGGATTCGAAAATCACCGCGGGACTGCGCCAGGATATGCCCCATCATCAGCCCATCAAGAATGCCGTAAGGATGGTTGGCAATCACGATCAACGGGCCGTCACGGGGAATGTTGCGCAACGACCCGGCGATCACGTCCAGCTTCAACCCATAGCGGTTGACCATGACCTGCCAAAAATCCGCACCTTCGGCGACATCGTCTTCATACCCATTGGCGCGGCGGATCAGGCCGATCCGACCTGTCGCGTTTTCCATAAGCCGGATTAAGGCGCGCCCGCTGCGTGTTTGCGCAGAATGCGCATAGGAAATTTCGCGGGCCACCTGAAGCTTTGTCGTCATCGCCGTATCTATCTTGCAGAGTGCTGAACAGTCTGCCTCAAGGATACGACGATTTTTTGACGTGTCACTCCGCTGCTTTTGCCACCTCTGGTCCGCCTTGGCGGATTACAGCCAACAGTTCTTCGCGACGCTTCTCTGCCTTCGCCAGATTTCCCAACTTAACCGGGCCAAAACCACGGATGGAAAGCGGCAGTTCGGCCAATGCAATGATGGGGTCTTTGGTTTCTTCCGTCAGCTTGGGCAATACTTCGGCCATGTCGGCTTGATACTGCTTGATCAGCGCGCGTTCGGATTTGCGTTCTTCGGTTCGGCCAAATGGGTCGAACGGTGTGCCGCGCAAGCCCTTCATTTTGGCCAAAATTCCGAAGCCTTTCAGCATTACCGAACCATAGGTTTTCTTCACCGGGCGACCATCAGAGCCGGTTTTGCTCAGCATCGGAGGCGCCAAATGGAAAGTCAGTTTGATGTCGCCATCAAAATGTTGCGCCACTTTTTCCTGAGTTTGTAGGTGCAGGCGCGCGACTTCATATTCATCCTTATATGTCAGAAGCTTATGATACCCTTTTGCCACGGATTCCTTGACGTCCTGGTCTGCGATGGACGCCAGCAGCTTGGAGTATTTCTTGACCAAACGTTTGCCCTGATACGCTTGCAGATGCTCTGCACGTTTTGCGATTTTTTCGTCCAACGTCTTTGGCAAGGCCACGACGTTGTCTTGGCTCAGGGCCTTGGCGTCTTCTGGGAAAAGGATGGCCCAGCGACCAATCTCAAACGCACGCTGGTTCTTTTCGACGGCCGCGCCATTCATATCAATCGCCTGATAGATCGCTTCGTGGCTCAGGGGGATAAGCCCCATCTGCCAAGCGGCCCCCATCAACATGATGTTGGAAAAGATGGAATTGCCCATCGTTGCCGTGGCCAAATCTGACGCGTCAAACAGCGCCACACGCTCTTTCAATCGGGCTTGCAACGCCAGCGCCATACGGTCGCTGGGCAAGGAGAACTCGGTGTTGCTGGTGAACTCGCCAGTGATGATTTCATGGCTGTTGACCACAGCACCCGTCCGGCCAGAGCGGGTGAGACCCAGCGTTTTGGACCCGGCACTGACCACAAGGTCGCCACCGATCAGGGCGTCCGTTTCGCCCGTTGCCACGCGCACCGCGCTGATGTCATCGGGGGCATTGGCCAGACGCAGGTGGATATGCACCGCCCCGCCCTTTTGCGCCAGACCGGCCATTTCCATCATGCCGGCGCCTTTGCCATCCAGTTGGGCGGCTTGGGCCAAAACTGCGCCGATCGTAACAACACCTGTTCCGCCAACGCCGGTGATCACCATGTTCCACGTTCCGTCAATCGTGGGCAGGGTTGGCGCAGGAAGGTCTGGAAGGTCCAAAGATTTTGTCTGGGCCTTTTTGATCTGCGCGCCTTCCAAGGTCACGAAACTGGGGCAGAACCCTTTGAGACAAGAGAAATCCTTGTTGCAGGACGATTGATCAATCTCGCGTTTGCGCCCGAATTCTGTTTCCAGCGGGACAATGGAGACACAGTTGGACTGTACACCGCAATCGCCGCAGCCTTCACAAACGTCGGGGTTGATGAACACGCGTTTATCCGGGTCAGGGAACGTGCCCCGCTTGCGGCGGCGGCGTTTTTCGGCGGCACATGTCTGCACATATAGAATGGCGCTGACGCCTTCGATTTCTGCAAAGCGTTTCTGAACCGCATCCATTTCGGCGCGCAGGAATGTCTCAACCCCTTTGGGCAGACTTCCTGGGTCCATGGCTTCTTTTTCGTCATAGACCGCCGCGATATGTGCGACACCCATCGCAGACAGCTCTGCAGCAATGCGCTGAGGCGTAAGACCACCCTCATTCGTTTGGCCGCCGGTCATGGCAACCGCATCGTTGTACAGAATTTTGTAGGTGATGTTTGTGCCTGCCGCCAGGGCGGCCCGGATCGCAAGAATACCAGAGTGGTTATACGTGCCGTCACCCAAGTTCTGGAACACGTGTTTACGGGTGGAAAACGGTGCTTCGCCGATCCAGTTCACGCCTTCGCCGCCCATTTGGGTGCACCCAGTCGTGTTTCTGTCCATCCATTGCACCATGTAGTGGCAACCAATGCCAGCATAGGCGCGGCTGCCGTCGGGCACTTTGGTCGAGGTGTTGTGCGGGCAGCCCGAACAGAAATACGGAAGACGCTGCGCGATGTCTTCGGCATTGTCATTGCGACGCGCTTCGGCCAATGCGCTGAGCCCGGCTTTGATGCCGTCGGTGCTTCGGCCCTCTTCGATCAGGATATCACCCAGTTTCTGAGCGATCATAACCGGGTCCAATGCGCCCCGTGTCTGGAACAGTTCGGTGCCGTGCATGGAACCCGCACCGCCCCCTTTGTGCCAGCCCCAAACGCGACGCCCGCGCCGGTCATCAAAGATGGCTTCCTTGATCTGAATTTCGATCAATTTGCGCTTTTCTTCAACAACAACGATCAGGTCCAAGTCTTCGGCCCAGTCATGAAACCCTTTCATGTCCAGCGGGAAGGTTTGGCCAACTTTGTATGTGGTAATGCCCAGCCGTTCGGCTTCGTTGGCATCAATATTCAAAAGCGACATGGCATGAACGAGGTCCAGCCAGTTCTTACCAGCGGCAACAAAGCCGATCTTGGCACCGGGTTTGCCCCAAACACGCTTGTCCAGCTTATTGGCATGGGAAAACGCCTCTGCTGCAAAGCGTTTATAGTCGATGATCCGCGCTTCTTGGTCGTGTGGCGTGTCATGCAGGCGAATGTTCAAACCGCCGTCCGGCATTTCAAACTGCGGTGTGATCAGTGACATACGGTCTGGTCGGCCATCAACCACGGCTGTGGCTTCAACCGTGTCTTTCATTGTCTTCAGACCAACCCAAATGCCTGCAAACCGCGATAACGCGTAGCCATAGATGCCGTAGTCCAGGATCTCTTGAACACCTGCAGGGGAAACAACAGCCATATAGGAATCAACCAACGCCCATTCGGACTGGTGTAAAACGGTGCTGCTTTCGCCAGTATGGTCATCCCCCATCGCCATCAACACACCGCCATTGGGCGAGGTGCCGGCCATGTTGGCGTGACGCATTACATCGCCTGATCGGTCAATACCCGGCCCTTTGCCGTACCAAAGACCGAAAACACCATCATATCGCCCTTCGCCGCGCAGTTCGGCCTGTTGACTGCCCCAAAGTGCTGTGGCGGCCAGATCTTCGTTCAGGCCTTCCTCAAAGCGAATGTTGGATGCTTTCAAAAAGCTTTCGGCTCGGCGCATTTGCAAATCAACAGCCCCCAATGGGGAGCCGCGATACCCAGTGACATAACCGGCCGTGTTTAGCCCGTTGGCCGCATCTCGAGCTTGCTGCATCAGGACCAAACGAACCAACGCCTGCGTTCCGTTTAGAAGTACTGGTGATTTGGTAAGATCAAATCGGTCGTTCAGAGAAACCTTTTGAATGCTCATAACGCGCCTCCCGCCGCCTAAAGTTAGGGCATTTGAGATCATTTTAGGTCAAAAGTGCTGACCTTACTAGTGGGAATTTCGAAAAACCTGTTCTTACGCTTAAGTCACACATGGACTATATAACGTTTCGTGAGCAAAGCCGCATGGCAAAGAAAGTAAGTTGATGGACTGGGACAAGTTACGAATATTTCACTCGGTTGCCGATGCGGGCAGTCTGACTCATGCTGGTGAAACGCTCCATCTTTCGCAATCGGCGGTGTCGCGCCAGGTGCGCGCTTTGGAAGATTCACTAAACGCGACCTTGTTCCATCGCCATGCGCGCGGCCTGATCCTGACGGAACAGGGCGAGCTGCTGTTTGACGCAACCAAAGCGATGGTCAAACGGATTGATGCCGCAACAGCGCGTATTCGCGACAGCGAAGAAGAGGTGTTTGGTGAACTGCGGGTCACCACAACCACCGGGTTTGGATCGCTGTGGCTGGCCCCGCGCCTGCCGAAGCTATATGAAAAATTTCCCGATCTGAAAATCGACCTGATGTTGGAAGAGCGGGTTCTTGATTTGCCAATGCGCGAAGCAGATGTCGCCATTCGCATGAAAGAGCCTAGCCAGGCTGATCTGATCCGCAAGCGGTTGATGAGCGTTCGTATGCGTCTTTATGCGTCGCCCGAGTATCTGGCGCAGTATGGCGAGCCTAAAGAAGTAACGGATCTGCATGTTCACAGGCTGATCTGCCAAAATCCGCGTTCTGCGCAGGTTGCTGCAGGTGCACAGTTGGTCGAACAATTGCTGACATTTGACGTTCACAGCACGCTGACGGTCAATAACTACTTCGGTGCGTTGCAGGCTGTATTGTCCGATTTAGGGATCGGAGTGTTGCCAGACTACATCATAGAAGATTTCCCTTCGGTTGTGCGCGTTCTTCCAGAGGTGGAAAGTATCGAAGTGCCGGTTTTCTTGGCCTATCCGGAAGAATTACGTCAATCCAAGAGGATAGCTGCGTTCCGTGATTTTGTTCAGGATGAAATCATCGCACACCGCCGCAGTTTGAAAGCGCTTGCAGAAGTTTGAGCCTATAGGTATGCGCCAAATGCATATCTGGTATGCTGCGAGTGCGGCATAATTCTTCTTGATTGTTCACTTCCCGATACTTAATTCATCAGTTGAACGATGAAGCGCTTATTTGCGCATCATCTTCATACCTCCCTGTTGGACTTCGGCCGAGCTTTGTGCTCGGCCTTTTTTTTGCTGATCCGAAATTTGAAATTTTCTGGATGCAGCGATTGTCTTTCTGATTTGCGCGAAATGGCCCGTATTCAACAGAACACGGCCCCTTGCGCGCAGCTGCTCTTTTCAACGCCCGTCCCCTGACGTAAAGAGCGCGCAACGACCAAGGGGACTTCTGACATGCAAGAACCGGCTATTACCGACGACCTGATTGCAAAACACGGGATCAATCCTGAAGAATATGCCGAAATTCTGCGCATTCTGAACCGTGAGCCCACTTTTACTGAACTGGGCATCTTTTCAGCTATGTGGAACGAGCACTGTTCTTATAAGTCATCCAAGAAATGGCTGCGATCTTTGCCCACCTCTGGTCCGCAGGTCATTTGCGGCCCTGGCGAGAATGCTGGCATTGTCGACATTGGTGATGGTCAGGCCGTGGTTTTCAAGATGGAAAGCCACAACCACCCTTCGTATATCGAACCTTATCAGGGGGCGGCCACAGGTGTGGGCGGCATTCTGCGCGATGTGTTCACCATGGGCGCTCGTCCGATTGCGGCGATGAACTCCTTATCCTTTGGTGAAAAAGACCACTTCAAAACCCGCCAGCTGGTACATGGTGTTGTTGAAGGCGTTGGTGGTTACGGCAACTGCTTTGGTGTTCCAACCGTGGGCGGCGAAGTGCGCTTTGATCCGGCCTATAACGGCAATTGCTTGGTCAACGCGTTTGCGGCCGGTTTGGCCGACACTGACAAAATCTTCTATTCAGCCGCTTCTGGCGTTGGGCGCCCGGTTGTGTACCTGGGCGCAAAAACCGGTCGTGACGGGGTTGGTGGGGCCACGATGGCCAGCGCAGAATTCGATGAAACCATCGAAGAAAAACGCCCAACCGTTCAGGTTGGTGACCCGTTCACCGAAAAACGCCTGATGGAAGCAACGCTGGAATTGATGCAAACCGGCGCTGTGATCTCGATCCAGGATATGGGGGCCGCCGGCCTGACCTGTTCTGCCGTAGAGATGGGCGACAAAGGTCAGCTGGGCATCCGCTTGGATCTGGAAAAGGTTCCACAGCGTGAAACCGCGATGACCGCCTATGAGATGATGTTGTCCGAAAGCCAGGAACGCATGTTGATGGTGCTGGACCCGGCCAAAGAGACCGAAGCCCGCGCCGTTTTTGTAAAATGGGATCTGGATTTCGCCATTGTAGGTGAAACGATTGCGGAAGACCGCTTTTTGATCATGCATAACGGTGAGTGCAAAGCCGATGTGCCGCTATCCAAGCTCAGCTCGTCTGCCCCGGAATACGACCGCCCTTGGGAACCCACACCAGCAGCAAGTGAGCTGGAAGATGTGGTTCAGATTGATCCGATTGACGGCTTGAAAGCGTTGCTGGTCAGCCCGAACTATTGCTCCCGCGAATGGGTTTATCAGCAGTATGACACGCAGGTTATGGCTGACACCGTGGTCACGCCGGGCTTTGGCGCAGGTTTGATCCGGGTTCATGGCACCGACAAGAAGCTGGCCTTTACCTCTGATGTGACCCCGCGCTACGTCAAGGCCAACCCGATTGAGGGTGGCAAACAAGCCGTGGCGGAAGCGTACCGCAACCTGTCTTCTGTTGGCGCGTTGCCCTTGGCCACAACCGACAACCTGAACTTCGGCAATCCCGAAAAGCCCGAAATCATGGGCCAGTTCGTTGGTGCGCTGGATGGTATCGGTCAGGCGTGTCTGGCGCTGGATATGCCGATCGTGTCTGGCAACGTCTCGCTTTACAATGAAACCGATGGCGAACCGATCCTGCCAACGCCCACAATTGGTGCCGTTGGTTTGGTGGCTGCTGACGAAGAGCCGATCATCGGTCAGGCACGTGATGGTCACGTTGCCTTGGTGGTCGGCGACAGCGCGGGCCACCTGGGGCAGTCGGCCCTGTTGGCCGAGGTTTTCAACCGCACTGATGGTGATGCGCCGCATGTTGATTTGATTGCGGAACGTAAGAACGGCGAATTCATTCGCGCCAACCGTGACTGGATCACCGCGTGTACTGATCTTTCAGATGGTGGCCTGGCCCTGGCCGTGTTCGAAATGGCGGAAACGGCCGGTGTCGGCGTGCAAATCGACAGTGACGTGACACCAGAACTGTTTGGCGAGGATCAGGCGCGCTATCTGGTGGCCTGTAACTTTGACCAAGCCGAAGCTTTGATGACAGCCGCTGGCGCCGCCGGTGTTACAATCCAAAGCGTTGGCCGTTTTACGGGTGAGACTGTCAAATTTGGCGCATCTGAAGCACCGCTGGCAGAATTGTCGGCGCTGTATCGTGGTGCCTTCGCCCAGCATTTCGCGTAACGGTCGGGCGCCCTGCGCGCCCGCGCCACTTTCAAAACTTTCTGGTTTTGCACCAAAGGCACGTCATAGGGCGCCCTGCCCTTTGACGGTACTTTTTCGTGCCCGGTCAAATCCCGCCGTTCCGACACCTTGAAGCTTGTGATCGCGCCTGTGCTCTGCCACACCTTCGGCAGGACCCTTGGCAGGAGACAGGCATGGCCCCGCGCAAAATTATTATCGATACAGATCCCGGCCAGGATGATGCTGTGGCCATACTGCTGGCGCTGGCCTGCCCGGATGCAATTGATGTGCTGGGGATTACGGCGGTTGCTGGCAATGTTCCCTTGCCGCTGACCCAGAAAAACGCGCGGATCGTGTGTGAACTGGCAGGAAAGCCGGACACCCTGGTGTTTGCTGGCTGTGATGCGCCCTTGCAGCGGCTGCTGGTGACTGCGGAACATGTGCATGGCAAAACCGGGCTGGATGGCCCGACCTTGCCCGATCCGACAATGCCGCTGCAATCCGCTCATGCGGTGGATTTCATCATCGATACCCTGCGCAATGAACCATCTGGAACCGTCACGCTGTGTCCGCTGGGCCCGTTGACGAATATCGCCACCGCATTGCAACGCGCCCCGGATATTGCGCCCCGCATTCAGGAAATCGTTTTGATGGGTGGCGCCTATTTCGAAGTGGGCAACATCACCCCGGCCGCCGAGTTTAACATCTACGTTGATCCCGAGGCTGCCAAAATTGTCTTTGCCTGCGGCGCGCCGATTACGGTTATGCCATTGGATGTCACGCACCAAGCTTTGGTCACTGCCAGCCGCAACGACGCGTTTCGCGCCTTGGGCACGCCCGTGGGCACGGCAGTCGCACAGATGACCGATTTCTTTGAACGGTTCGACCGCGAAAAATACGGATCAGACGGCGCACCGCTGCATGACCCCTGTGTCACGGCCTATTTGATCCAGCCCGAGTTGTTTTCTGGCCGACACATCAATGTAGAGATCGAAACAAGCTCTGATCTGACGCTTGGCATGACCGTGGCCGATTGGTGGGGCGTTACCGACCGCCCGGCCAACGCAACCTTTATGGGCAGTGTCGATGCGGATGGCTTCTTTGCTCTGCTGACAGATCGGTTGGGCCGGCTGTGAACCTTCTTCATCTTGCCACCACCGACGACGCGGAAAAGCTGTTGCCACAAGTGGCAGCTTTCCATCAGGAAATCGGCCTGAATTTGGATGCCGCGCAGCGCGAAGCGGCCATCTTGCCCTTGCTGGAAGGCGTGCCTTTTGGCGCGATCTGGCTGATCGGACCACGCAAAGCCCCGGTTGGGTATATCGTGGTCAGTTTCGGTTGGTCGGTTGAGTTTGGCGGCATGGATGGCATTATCGACGAGCTTTATGTGCGCCCAACCGTCCGCAAACGCGGTATTGGCTCCGAAGCGCTCAGCCTACTGTCCAAAGCGTTGAAGGAAGCGGGGGTGCGCGCCCTGCATCTGGAGGCGCAACAGGGCGATGAAACCATCGCGCGGTTTTATGGCCGTGCCCGGTTTATCCGGCGCGATGGCTATGCCCTGATGAGCCGCGTTTTGTAAGCGCCGATTGCCGTGGTTCTGCTGTTTGTGTGTGACCGCTTGGCATTTGCGCCCCAACACTCGCATTTTTCGTAACTCAGCATATGTGACATGTATGACGTTGACCCTGCCCTTTGATAACTCCTATGCCCGCCTGCCCGATGGGTTCTTTGCACGCACCGCACCAACCCCTGTGGCAGAGCCCCGGCTGATTGCCTTCAACGAGGAGCTGGCGCAGCTGCTGGGGCTGACCGGACCGTTTGAGGCGGCACAACTCACCACCGTCTTCTCGGGCAATACTATGCCCTCAGGGGCAGAGCCGTTGGCGCAGTTGTATGCCGGGCATCAGTTTGGCAATTTCTCACCCCAATTGGGCGATGGTCGTGCGCTATTGCTGGGCGAAACCATTGGTACGGACGGCGTACGCCGCGATATTCAGCTGAAAGGCTCCGGTCCAACCCCCTTTTCCCGTCGCGGGGATGGGCGCGCATGGCTGGGCCCGGTTTTGCGGGAATACGTGGTCAGCGAGGCCATGCATGCCATGGGCGTGCCTACGACCCGTGCCTTGGCCGCAGTGGCAACCGGCGAAGAGGTGATACGCGAACGCCCGCTGCCCGGTGCAGTGCTGACCCGTGTCGCCCGCAGCCATTTGCGCGTTGGAACGTTTCAGGTGTTTTCCTCCCGAGGCCAGCTGGACGAGCTGCAACGCCTGTTCGAATTCGCTGTAGACCGGCATTATCCAGATGCCACGGATCCGTCGGTCTTTTTGTCACGTGTGATCCATGCACAGGCAGATTTGATCGCCCATTGGATGTCCCTTGGCTTCATCCATGGGGTGATGAACACGGATAATTGTGCGATCTCGGGCGAAACGATCGACTATGGCCCTTGCGCCTTTTTGGACAGTTACAACCCAAACACTGTCTATTCCTCGATCGACCGTCAGGGCCGCTACGCCTATGCCGCGCAGGCCGACATCATCGTTTGGAACATGGCACAACTGGCAACCGCGCTCATCCCTTTGATGCCAGATGCTGATGCGGCCATTGCGGCGTTCCAGCCCCAGATCAATGCCATGCCAGACGCGATCCGCGCCGCCTGGCGCACCCGCTTTGGTGCCAAGATCGGATTGCGGGAAACCCGGCCCGAGGACGCGGCACTGATCACGGATTTGCTCAAACTGATGCAGCAGGACCGGGCGGATTTCACCAACACGTTCCGCGCCCTGTCCGAAGGGTCTGCCAAAGACCAGCTCAGCGACACAGCAGCCTATGATCTTTGGCATGACCGGTGGCAGGCACGGCTGGAAAGCGCCGATGATCCGCAACTGGTGATGCGCGGTGTCAACCCGGCCCGCATTCCGCGCAATCACCGGATGGAACAGATGATCAGCGCCGCAACAACGGGCGATTACGCGTTGTTTGACCGCTGGTTGCAGGCTCTGCGCAGACCGTTTGATGACGTGCCGGAATTTGATGACCTGCGCCGCCCGCCGAACCCTGACGAAGTTGTGCAGGCCACCTTCTGCGGAACCTGAGTGATCGAGACGAAGTTTCCCCGATCTTTTCTGTGTTATCGGCCGGAATATATGCCATGCTGCGCGTATTGAGACCCGAAAATACAATCCAATACTGGGGGAACCGACGATGAGTTTGATGGGAACACTTGCCAAGATGGCCATTGGCTACGCAGCTGCCAAAGGTGTGGACAAACTGTCCGGCGGCGGCGGCATTCAGGGCTTGCTGGGCGGCGGTGCGCGCGTTCCTGCGTCTGATCCAACCGCTCAGGCACAGGCCGGAATGGCCGATAGCATGGGTGCGGGCGGAAACCCGATGGCTGGAATGATGGATAGCCTTGGTGGCGCGGGCAACCCCATGGCCGGTATGATGGACAAGCTGAAAGAAAGCGGTCTGGACCTGTCTGCCATGATGGGCGGGGCTGCTGGCGGCGCCGGTAACCCAATGGCGGCCATGATGGACAAGATGAAGGACAGCGGCTTTGACCTGTCGGCCATGATGGGCGGCGGCGCGGCTGATACTGCTGACAAGGGCGGCCTGCTGTCCTCTGTTGGCGGTGGCGCAGCCGGTGGTGCCGGTTTGGCCGGTATTCTGGCCGCCTTGGGCGGCGCTGCTGCGATGGGCGGGCAATCCACCAGCGCGGCCATCGACCAGTTCAAAATGGCAGAAACCGTTCCTCAGGCCGAAGAGACCGCAGCGTTGATGCTGCGCGCGATGATCCAGGCGGCCAAAGCCGACGGTGATATCGACGAGGCCGAACGCGCCAAAATCCTCGAAACGCTGGGCGATGATGCGGATCGTTCCGACATTGAATTTGTGCAGGCGCAACTTGCCGCCCCGATTGACGTTGCTGGCCTGGCATCGGCCACCCCGGATGCAATGAAACCACAGGTTTACGCCGCTTCCCTGATGACCATCCGTGTCGATACACAGGCCGAAGCGCAATACCTGGACAGCCTGGCCAAGGCGATGGACATCAACGAACCCTCCGTCAATATGCTGCATATGCAGATGGGGCTCCAGCCACTCTACGGCTAAGGCCGTTCTGGCACATGAAACGGCGCAGCCCCGGTAAATAACCGGGTCTGCCACGGCACGGCCTTCAGACTTCTTCCCTGATCTGTGGGCTTCTTCTGTTCAAAAATACCTCGGGGGAGACGCCGCAGGCGGCGGGGGCAGAGCCCCCATTCAAACACCAGTCAGAAAAAACACACGGTTTTCTCGTGTTTGCCCGTACCTACAATTTACGCCCAACAGAACGCAAAGGTCGCCGCAAAATCAATCGGTGATCAACGGTCAGTCGTCGTCAAACCGAACATCCGGCAAACTATCAAATGCCAAGTTTAAGGCCTCACCCCAACCATTTGAAATGGCTTGGTAATACTTGTCATCTGCCTCGATACGCTTGCTCAGGCCAAGGGTCAGACTGTCTGTCTCATACAGCTGTAAATCCAAGGGCAGCCCGACAGATAGGTTGGCTTTTATTGTGGAGTCAAAACTGACCATCAACAGTTTGACAGCCGCTTCAAAATCCATGGCCTTGTCAAAGGCGCGCACCAGGATCGGACGGCCGTATTTCGTTTCGCCGATCTGGAAAAACGGGGTGTCATCCCCGGCTTCGATGAAATTGCCTTCGGGATAGATCATGAACAGGCGTGGTGGCGAGCCGGCAATCTGCCCGCCCAACAACAGCGTGGCGTTAAAGGTCGATGCCGCGCGCTGACCGCCATCCGCATGGGTCGTGATGACATCCTTCAGAATATCAGCCACTTGGCGGGCCACTTCGAACATGGATGGCGCTTCCAGAATGGTGGGCGCGCGTTCATCTGGCGCCTTTGTGCGCTCTTCGATCAGGCTGATAACAGATTGGGTGGTGGCCAGATTGCCCGCCGACATCACAACCAGCACGCGGTCGCCCGGCACTTCCCAGGTATGGGTTTTTTGAAAGGTCGAGATATTGTCGACACCCGCATTCGTGCGTGTATCGGACATAAACACCAGACCTCGGTCCAATTTCATGCCTACGCAATAGGTCATTGCCCCTACCTTTTACTGCTGCGCGACTTCGATCGACACGGATAGAGTTTCCGTGTCTCCGCCCATTCGTATACCTGATACAGGTGCAGCTTCGGTATAGTCCAGACCTGTCGCGACCCGAACATATCGCATGTCGGGGCTGATTTTGTTAGAGACATCAAAACCGACCCATCCCAAACCATCGATATGGGCTTCGACCCATGCGTGCATGGCCTCTTGTTCCACCTGACCGTCCATCATCAAATAGCCCGATACATAGCGGGCTGGCACGCCCAGGCTACGCGCGCATGCAATAAAGACATGTGCGTGGTCCTGACAAACGCCCTGCCCTTCATCCAGCACTTTTTCAGCTGTCCAAGAGGTTTCAGATACCCCTGTCTGATACACCACCGCATCCGAGACAGCGCGGCTCAGATCATGCATGCGTTCCAGCGGCTCTGTGCCGTCGGCCACGCTGCGGGCCAATTCGCGCACGGCCTTTCCGGGTTTGGTCAGGGGTGTTGTGCGCTCAAACAGCCATAGCGGTGCCGGGCCCTGATGGGGCCCCACAATGCCGTGGGTGTCGGTCATTTCCACAACGCCCTGGTTTTCGATCACCAATTCGGTGGCACCCGGATCGACGCTGACCAGATCAATCTTGTTGCGATGCTGATCTTCGCAGGTGGTTTGCTTTGTGCCGTTGGTGATGTCTGTCTTCCAGTTCAGCACCTGTTGGGCACGGTAGGATTTTGGCGTTTTGCGCAGCTGTTGCAGCCCGTAGTTCACAGGCTGGGAAAAGCTGTATCGGGTCGTGTGATGAATTGTCAGGCGCATGGGCTCACTCAGTGAAGCGGTAGTCAATTTCGATCTGGCGCGACAGATCTCCGATCGCGTTCAAAATATCCTGAATATACTCGTGCAGACCATAATCGAAAATTGCGTCAACGTCGTGCGAAATAAACCGACGGCACAATTTGTCGGCCTTGTTATGCGCCGGGCTGCGGGTGCCATAGTCTGTGGACAGGTACAGAAGGTTGTCGCGCAGTTTTGATACGCAGAACGCCAGGCTGCGCGGCATGCGCCGATCCAAAATCAGAAACTGGGCAATGTCGCGCGGACGGATATTCAGCCCGTAGTTCATGCGATACCCGCCTTCGGCGCTGACAGAACGCAGAATGGTTTCCCACTGAACATTGTCCAACCGGGACCCGACAGAAGAGGCTGTTGGCAGCAAAACGTAGTATTTCACATCCAGAATGCGGCCTGTGTTATCGGCACGTTCGATGAACGTCCCGATCCGGGCAAAATCATAGATGTCATTGCGCAGCATGGTGCCGTGTGTGGCCCCGCGCACCAGTGCCGTACGTTGACGCAGCGTGGTCAGGGACTCGGGCAAGTCACGTTCGCTGACTTTGCGCGCCAGCATATCTTGCGCGCGAATGTAGCAACCGTTCACCGCCTCCCATACGTCATGGGTCAGCGCTGTGCGGACAAGACGCGCGTTTTGCCGGGCCATACCGATGCAAGACATAACAGATGATCCGTTGTCCTTGTCTCGCAGCATCCAGTCGATGGCCAGTTCTTTGCGTATCTCGCCGTGTTTGGCCATGTACGTGTCATAGACAGACGCGGATTGCAGAACAGACGCCCACTCATCTTCGCCCGCGTTGGTGCGGGTCAGCGCAATGCGTTGACCTGTTTCGATCATACGAGCGGTGTTTTCCGCGCGCTCCAAATAGCGGTACATCCAATAGACACCGCCTGCGGTCTTGCCCAGCATCGCCCTATTCCTCCAACACCCAAGTGTCCTTGGTGCCGCCTCCCTGAGAGGAGTTCACCACAAGAGAGCCTTTCTTCAGCGCCACACGTGTCAGCCCACCGGGGGTAATTTCGATCCCGTCCGGTGAAACCAGTACGAATGGGCGCAAATCAACATGACGCGGGGCCAACCCTGAACGGGTGAAAATGGGCACAGTCGACAATGCCAGCGTGGGCTGTGCGATGTAATTGCTGGGGCGCGCTTTTAGCTTGGCACGGAATTTCTTCAGATCAGCTTTTGTCGCTGTTGGCCCGATCAACATTCCGTACCCGCCAGAGCCATGGACCTCTTTCACCACCAGTTCACTCAGGTTTTCCAGCACATAGGCCAGCGATTCCGGATCACTGCATCGCCATGTTTGAACATTGGGCAGCAGAGGTTTTTCGCCGGTATAGAATTCAACAATCTCCGGCATATAGCTGTAGATAGCCTTGTCGTCAGCGATCCCGGTGCCGGGGGCGTTGGCGATGGTGATCTTGCCTGACCGGTAGACATCCATAATGCCGGGAATGCCCAAGGCGCTTTCGGGATCAAAGTTCAGTGGATCCAAATACTCATCATCCACACGGCGGTACAGCACGTCGATTGGCTTGTAGCCTTGTGTTGTGCGCATCGCTACGCGCCCATCCACAACCCGCAGATCGTGCCCTTCCACCAATTCAGCGCCCATTTGGTCTGCCAGAAAGGAATGTTCAAAGAATGCAGAGTTATAGATGCCTGGCGTCAGCACTGCGACGGTTGGCGTGTCTGTGGCGCAGCTGGGCGCACAGGCCGCCAAAGATCTGCGCAAGCTTCGTGGGTAATGCCCGACAGGCTTCACACGGTTGGCACTGAACAGTTCCGGGAACATCTGCAGCATGGTTTCGCGGTTTTCCAGCATATAGCTGACCCCGCTGGGTGTGCGGGCGTTGTCTTCCAGCACGAAAAATTCATCGGGTCCGGTACGGACCAAGTCGATTCCGACAATATGGGTGTAAATTCCGCCGGGCGGTGACACACCAATCATCTGGGGCAAGAACGCATCATTCTGAGCAATCGCAGAAATGGGCAGACGGCCCGCGCGTATGATCTCTTGCTTATGGTAGATGTCGTACAGAAAAGCATTGATGGCGCGAACGCGCTGTTCGATCCCGCGGGAAAGTCGGCTCCACTCACGGCCCGAAATGATGCGCGGCACAATGTCGAACGGGATCAGACGTTCTTCGGCTTCGGAACGGCCATACACATTGAACGTAATGCCAGTTAATCGAAAGACATCATCCGCTTCACGTTGCTTCTTGCGTAATCTGGCCTGATCTTCTTCGGCCATCCAGTCGCCATACTTTTGGAAGGCGGGGCGCAGGGTGCCGTCTGGCATCCGCATCTCATCGAATGTTGCTGTCATTTTCTATTCTTATCAATGATTTTCATGACACATCCAAAGTTTTACATATGGTTAACAGGTGCAATGGCCTGCGGGTTTGATTGCTACATTATGTACAACTTTTTACGCATCTGCCCGAAAATTGTGCAGCACAGTTGGTGGCGGCTTTGCTCCACTGTTGGAAATTCCACCTCAGCTAGAATATTGACGACTGTGATCTACTGTATCCGTTGGTGTGTGGCGATGCGACCCGCCCCGCATCTTTGGTCGCCGCAACCTTGCTGGATGGCATAACTCCAACTACACCAGCGTTCGCGCATCACCAATGAACTGATGTGAAACTTTGGGAGCCCCGAATGTCCGTCGAAAATGCCATAACGCAGCTATCTGATCTTTTAGGCGAAAGGCTTTCTGTCGCGAAGGCGGTTCGTATGCATCATGGCGAAAACGAAGCGCATTTTGCCTTGGCCTTGCCGGATGCGGTGGCTTTTCCGGAAACCACACAAGACGTGTCTGATATTCTGCGCATTTGCCATGCAGAGTCCTGCCCTGTGGTTGGGTTTGGCACCGGGTCCAGTCTGGAAGGTCAACACTTGCCGGTCGATGGTGGGATCTCGGTTGATTTTTCCCGCATGAACCGGGTGTTGGAGGTGCGGTCGGAAGATATGCTGGCCGTGGTTCAGCCGGGCGTGACGCGCCAAGACCTGAATACCGAATTGCGGGCGACGGGGTTGTTTTTCTCGGTTGATCCGGGGGCGAATGCGTCTTTGGGCGGAATGGCTGCCACGCGGGCGTCCGGCACAACAGCGGTGCGCTATGGCACGATGCGGGAAAACATTCTGGCGCTAGAAGCTGTTATGGCGGATGGCACCATTGTGCGTACGGGAAGCGCTGCGCGAAAATCATCCGCGGGGTATGACCTGACCCACCTGCTGATCGGATCAGAAGGCACATTAGGCTTGATCACAGAGCTGACTGTGCGCCTGTTTGGCGTGCCCGAGGAAACACGCGCCGCAACGTGCCGATTTTCGTCCATTGATGATGCTGTGAATGCGGCCATCCTGACCATTCAATCCGGCGTCCCGGTGGCGCGCATCGAACTTCTGGACGAGGTGATGCAGCGCGGCTTCAACATTTATACCGGGGACAACCAGCCCGAAGCGCCCAGCCTGTTTCTGGAATTTCATGGCAGCGCTGCAAGCGTAGATGCGGATGTTGCGAACTTTTCAGCAATTGCCGAAGATTTCGGTGCCGATGCATTGGAAACCGCCGCCAGTACCGAGGCGCGCAATACCCTGTGGAAAATGCGGCACAATGCGCATTTCGCTGTTCGTGCACTGGCGCCTCAGAAACGGACCTTGTCCACTGATGTGTGCGTGCCGATTTCGCATCTGGCCGAAGCGGTTCTGGAAGCGCAGGCAGGCGCGCGCGATCTGGACCTGTTGTCAACGATTGTTGGTCACGTCGGGGACGGCAATTTCCATTGCGGTGTTCTGTTTGATCCGCAAGACGCAGATGAAACGGCCCGCGTTGCCGAGTTTTCTGAACTTTTGGCCCGCAGCGCATTGCGCCTTGGCGGGACTGTGACCGGGGAGCATGGGATCGGTCTGGGCAAGCAAAAGTATATGCAGGCCGAACATGGGGCCGCGCTGTCCTACATGCGGGCGGTCAAAGCGGCGTTTGACCCCAAAGGTATCTTGAACCCCGGAAAGATGTTGCCGCCGCTGGCGGGCTGACTGTTGGCCTGTGGGCGGTTGGCCTTAGTGGCTTGCCGCCTTTTTGCCGCCAAACAAGTTGCGCCAGATTGGGGCGATGATTTTCGTGCCAATCGGGATCAGCACAAAGCCAAGCGCCAGCCCCAGAACACCATCCAACGCGGCGGTGGTGACCCACTCTGCCGTCGCTATCAGGTTTTCAGGGGCCATGTGCCCAACCCAAACAGCCGCGCTGTGAATGATCTCTTCCGGCAGATGCCAACCCAGTTCGGCCAGACCATGCACGATGATCGACCCGCCGACCCACAGCATGGCCGCTGTGCCAACGACGGTCAGCAGTTTTAACAGTTTTGGCATTACTCTGACGATGGCGCGGCCCAAAGACCGGGTCATGCCCAATCGGCCCACCTGGGCCAACCACAAGCCAATGTCATCCATCTTTACGATCAGCGCGACAGAGCCGTAAACCGCCAGTGTGATCATCACGGCCACGGCCGCCAATGTTGCGGCTTCCATCCAAAACGTACTTTCGGGGATGGCGGCCAATGAGATCGTCATGATTTCGGCAGACAGAATGAAATCTGTCTTGATGGCGCCCTGCACTTTCTCTTCTTCCAGATGGGCAGGATCGCCGATGTCATGGCTTCCGTCTGGCCCTGGGTCATGGTCGCCATGTGGCCCCATAACATGGGCGATTTTTTCGGCCCCTTCAAAACATAAATAGGCCCCGCCCAGCATCAGCAGCGGTGCGATCAACCAAGGGGCAAAATTGGCCAGGGCCAAACCAGCGGGCAACAAGAATACCAGCTTGTTGATCAGCGATCCGCGTCCGATCCGCCAGATGATCGGCAGTTCGCGCTTGGCCTCGAAACCTTGCACGTATTTCGGAGTGACGGCGGCATCATCAATAACGGCACCTGCGGCCTTGGAACCGGCTTTCATCGCCTGCCCCATGACGTCATCCACGGATGCCGCTGCAATCTTGGCAATCCCTGCCACGTCATCCAAAAGTGCCAACAAACCGCTCATAAAACCATCTCCGTATATACGTTTGCCAAACCTAGACTGATCGTCGCGCAGCGCAAGCTCTGCTTATAAAAGATGCGCGGTTGCGACACGTTATCGCAAACGCAGCAATTTCGTTAGCGTTACCAGCAATATTTATCGCTAACACATTGTGAAAACGCCAGTTTTTCCTTTTTTGCGTCACAAACCGTCTCTATATCCAGCGCAACCGAAGTACGCTGGAGTTTACTCGATGACCGTCACAGTTGGCATTAATGGATTTGGCCGGATCGGCCGTTGCACCCTTTCTCACATTGCGGAAAGTGCGCGAAACGACGTTCAAGTTGTCAAGATCAATGCCACAGGCCCGATCGAAACAGCGGCGCACTTGCTGCGCTACGACAGTGTTCATGGCCGTTTCCCTGGGGATGTAAAAATCTCGGGCAACAGCATGGATCTGGGGCGCGGCCCAATGGAAATGATGTCCACATATAACATGGCTGATCTGGACTGGTCTGGCTGTGATGTGGTTTTGGAATGCACCGGCAAATTCAACGACGGTGAAAAAGCCAAAGCACACCTGGATCGCGGCGCAAAATCAGTGCTGATTTCTGCCCCTGCAAAGAACGTTCAGAAGACCATCGTTTACGGCGTGAACCACCGTGATCTGGTTCTCGGCGACACCATGATTTCGAACGGGTCTTGCACCACGAACTGTTTGGCCCCGCTGGCCAAGGTGCTGGACGAAGCCATCGGCATCGAAAGCGGCATCATGACCACGATCCACAGCTATACCGGTGACCAGCCAACGCTGGATCGCCGTCACAGCGACTTGTACCGTGCCCGCGCTGCGGCGATGGCCATGATCCCAACCTCCACCGGTGCTGCAAAAGCGCTGGGTGAAGTGCTGCCGAACCTGAAGGGCAAGCTGGATGGGTCTGCTGTACGTGTACCAACACCAAATGTGTCTGCGGTTGACCTGACCTTCTACGCCAAGAAGGAAGTCACAGTGGATGATGTGAACGAAGTTGTCGCCGAAGCCGCCGCAGGCCGTATGGGCAGTGTTCTGTCCTATGACCCAGAGCCAAAGGTGTCTGTCGACTTTAACCACACCACGTATTCGTCCATCTTTGCCCCCGATCAGACCAAAGTAACCGGCGGTCGCCTGGTACGTGTTCTGGCTTGGTATGACAACGAATGGGGCTTCTCCTCGCGCATGGCTGATGTGGCCGCCGCAATGGGCCGCTTGATGCACTAAGCGCACGGCGCTGACAGAGATTTGAAAAAGGCCCGCTGAATGGCGGGCCTTTTGTTTTGGCGCATCCTTTGGATTGATCAAATGTAAGGATTGATCAAATCTGGATCTGATTCTGTGCGGATCAGCATATTTCGGCATGTTTCGCGTCTGGTCGCGTGACAGGCGGCGCGGAGTCTGGCATGTATCGGGACAAACAGCTTGGAGCCAAGCGATGACCAACTCGATTGCGATCGGACTGGGAGCGTTCATCTTAGGTGGATTGGCGTTGGATGCGTTTTTGTTCGGATCCGAACACTTAGTCTTTTTGGGCCAAAAGTTTTTCGACTTACTGCAGTGGGTTGCCTTCTGGCGATAACGTTCGCGTTGCGCTGAACAACCGCCTACCTCGACAAGTTTTCAATAGCGTCGCAGCTTGACTTGAGGCGTAACACCTGATTGTAAGCACGTGTTAGCGATAACACCTAATGATCGAGCCTGACATAAGGAGCGCACAGATGACGCTTAAGATTGGTATCAACGGATTTGGCCGCATTGGCCGTAACGTTCTTCGCGCGATGATCGAGTCGGGGCGCACCGATATTGAGGTTGTTGCCATCAACGATTTGGCGCCTGTCGAAACGAATGCGCATTTGCTGCAGTTTGACAGTGTGCATGGCCGTTTCCCCAGCCAGGTTACAGCCGGTGACGATTGGATCGACGCAGGCCGCGGCAAAATCCGCGCCACCGCATTGCGCAACCCGGCAGACCTGCCTTGGGGCGATGTGGATGTGGTGATGGAATGCACCGGCATTTTCCGCTCTCGTGAACAGTGCCAAGCACATTTGGATAACGGGTCAAGCCGTGTCCTGATCTCTGCTCCTGGCAAGGACGTTGACGCGACAGTGGTCTACGGTGTGAACGATGATGTTCTGACCGGCGATGACATTGTTGTTTCGAACGCATCCTGCACCACCAACTGCTTGGCACCCGTGGCCAAGGTTCTGAATGACGCGGTTGGCATTACGCGCGGCTTCATGACCACGATCCACGCCTACACCGGCGATCAGCCTGTTCTGGACACCTATCACTCTGACCTGTACCGCGCCCGCGCCGCAGCGATGAGCATGATCCCAACCTCCACCGGTGCCGCAAAGGCCGTTGGTTTGGTTCTGCCAGAATTGAACGGCAAGCTGGACGGTGTGGCCATTCGTGTTCCGACACCAAACGTTTCGGTTGTGGACCTGACCTTTGAAGCAAGCCGCGAAACAACGGCTGATGAAATCAACGCAGCAATTCGCGCGGCGGCCGATGGCCCGCTGAAAGGCATTTTGGCCTACACTGACCGTCCGAATGTCAGCATTGACTTCAACCATGATGCGCATTCGTCGACCTTCCATATCGACCAGACACGTGTGATGGACGGAACCATGTGCCGCGTCTTGTCGTGGTATGACAACGAGTGGGGCTTCTCAAACCGTATGCTCGACACGGCCGTTAAAATGGGCGGCTTCCTGTAAGGGGCTGTTACCAAAAGAATTTTTGAAAGGCGCGGACTGGTTTCGCGCCTTTTTTCGTTTCTTTGATGTGCGATGTTTGTTGTGTACGACCGCTTTCCGCCATTCAAAAAGGACATGGCGGACTTGCTTTTTTGGCGGATGTGCTGCGCTGCAGCATGACCTATGTTGGCGCTATCAAATGCAACAACACACAAAATGGAACACCCGAAATGAGCGCTTACGCCAAAGAAACCCGCAGCCGTTTTGCCAAGCACATGGCCTACCGTCGCACGCTGAATGAACTGCGCGCCTTGCCGCTGAACATCAAACTGGACCTGGATATTTCCGGTATCGAAGCCGAAGTCGCCAAAAAGGCCGTCTACGGGGCGTAATCGCCTCGCGGCCTATCGGTCATATTTTCCCATTAGTGCCTTATGTACTGGCGGCGTTACAAATTTCGATACGTCCCCGCCCAAACGCGCAATTTCCTTCACCAGTTTGGATGCAATAGCCTGATGTTTGGCTTCGGCCATCAGAAAGACGGTCTCAACCGAAGAATCCATCGCTCGGTTCATACCAACCATCTGAAATTCATATTCAAAATCAGCAACCGCCCGCAAGCCGCGGACGATCAGATTGGCACCAACATCGTGGGCGCAGTCGATCAGCAGATTTTCGAACGGATGGGCAACAATCTCGGTCCCGGTTTGTTCGGACAAAGCTTTACACTCTGACTCGATCATGGCCACGCGTTCTTCCAAAGAGAAGAGTGGGCCTTTGTCACGGTTGATCGCGACACCGATAACCAGCCGATCCACCAAAACGGCGGCACGGCGAATGATATCAATGTGGCCGTGCGTTATCGGGTCAAAAGTGCCCGGATACAAAGCAATACGCATGGCGATGGTCCCTTCCCTCAATCGCTATTCTGCGCACGCAACATTATTGCGCGGCAGAATGCAACCCGGAAAACCGCAGGTCAGTGACCCATGATCATCCCTTCAAGCGCTTTGTTTTCCATCGCAATCTCGGACAGGCGCGCCTTTACCACATCCCCCAAAGTAATCAGACCAATCATTTTGCCGTCTTCAACGACGGGCATGTGACGAAACCGGCCCTCTGTCATTTTTGCCAGAACGCCGTCGGCGTCATCGCTTAGTTCGCAAGTGATCAATTTGCTGGTCATAGAGTCATTGACGCTGGCGGACAGCGCATCAGATCCTTTGGCTGAAATTTCCCGAACGATATCGCGTTCTGACAGAATGCCATCCGCTGTAACGCCGTCACTGGAAACGATCACTGTCCCGATCCGTTTTTCCGCCAAAACTTTTGCAGCGTCCTGAACTGTTGTGCCAGGTTTGACTGTGACGACACTGTCCGTGCCTTTTGTCTTTAAGATTTGCAGTACTTGCATATAGCTACCTCCTCTTGCCGCTCCTCCGGCTACTCCAGCGTCCCCTTGCAACCATCGGTTTGTCAAGTAAGACCTTCTAGTCGCGCAACTTCTTGTCGTAATCCGTCCGCTAATTCGGCGGCAAACCGGTTTAAACGCGCCAATCGGCGGTCATCCGCGTGTCGCACCAGGTAGAAACTGCGCGTTAACGAAATCTCATTCTTAAGCACTGGGGTCAGATCTGGCGCCAAAGGCATGGCAAATGCATGTACAATGCCCAACCCTGCCCCTTGGCGCAGCCATTGAAACTGAACCGCGACAGAGTTGGACGCCAGATCGACCCGTTCGATCCCCTGCTCCGCCAGATAGTCCAGTTCTTTGTCAAAAATCATGTCGGGAATATACCCGATGAAGCGTTTGCCGTTCAGGTCATCCCGCGTTCGGATGGGGCCGTGTTTGGCCAACCATCCCTGTGTTGCTGCCAGTGTCAGACGGTAGTCAGTGACCTTTTGAACGGTCAAACGGCCTGCTGTGGGCGGCGAAACAGCGATCGCCAAATCCGCTTCGCGTTTTGACAGGTTCACAACGCGCGGCAAGGCAATGATCTGGACTTCCAGATCGGGATTGTTTTCCGTGATTTGCGCGCAAACCTGTGGCAGCAGGAAATTTGCACAGCCATCAGGCGCCCCGATCCGAATTTGCCCGGACAATGTGGTTTTGGACCCGGCCACCGCCTCGTTTGCGGCTTGCACGGCTTGTTCCGCTTCTTCAGCATAACGCAGAAGGCGTGTGCCGGGGTCGGTCAGCGCATAGCCCTGTGGGGATTTGGCAAAGATCGGAGTGCCCAGCCCCTGTTCCAGCCGGGCAATGCGACGACCCACTGTTGCCGGGTCCATCCGCAAGACACGTCCCGCAGCAGACAGGCTTTCCCCCCGTGCCACTGCCAGAAAAATGCGCATGTCGTCCCAGCTGTCCATCGTATCATCCTACCTTGCGTTTTGCATTTTTGCAAAACTCGTTTGCTATAATCCCTCTACTCCGTTGATTTTTGCAAGGCTATTGTCGCGCTAAATGCACGACTACTTGGAGGAACCCCATGGAAGAGCTGTCTCACTATATCAACGGCGAACTTGTCAAAGGCACGTCTGGCCGGTTTACCGACGTTTTCAACCCTGCCACTGGCGAAGTGCAGGCGAAAGTTCCTTTGGCCACGGTTGAAGAGCTGAACGACGCCGTCGACAAAGCCGCCGAAGCGCAGATCAAGTGGGGGGCAACCAACCCACAGCGCCGCGCACGCGTGATGATGAAGTTCGGTCAGCTGATCAACGAGAACATGGATATGCTGGCAGAGCTGGTCAGCCGTGAGCACGGCAAGACCCTGCCTGACGCGCGCGGCGATGTGCAGCGTGGCCTGGAAGTGGTCGAAGTGTGCATGGGCTCCCCCAGCCTGTTGAAGGGTGAATTCACCGATGACGGCGGACCGGGGATTGACCTGTACTCCATGCGCCAGCCGCTGGGTGTGGTTGCGGGCATTACGCCGTTCAACTTCCCTGCCATGATCCCGCTGTGGAAGATGGCGCCTGCCCTGTCGTGCGGTAACGCGATGATCCTGAAGCCATCCGAGCGGTGCCCATCAACCGCGCTGGCCTTGGCGGCTTTGCTGAAAGAAGCCGGTCTGCCAGATGGTGTGCTGCAGGTTGTCAACGGTGACAAAGAAGTTGTCGACGCGATCCTGGACAATGAAACCGTTCAGGCCGTTGGCTTTGTTGGTTCGACGCCGATCGCCCAGTACATCTATGGTCGTGCGGCCAGCAACGGTAAGCGGGCACAGTGTTTTGGCGGTGCCAAGAACCACATGATCATTATGCCGGACGCAGATCTGGATAAAGCGGCCGATGCTCTGGTCGGTGCCGGGTATGGCGCAGCTGGCGAACGTTGCATGGCCATTTCCGTCGCCGTTCCGGTTGGCAAAGAAACCGCCGATGCGCTGATCGAAAAGCTGGTGCCACGGGTCGAAAACCTGAAGGTTGGTCCTTACACTGCGGGCAACGACGTGGATTATGGTCCGGTGATCACTGCCGCGTCCAAAGCGCGGATCGAAGGCTTGGTCGATAGCGGTGTTGATCAAGGCGCTGATCTGGTCATTGATGGTCGTGGCTTTAAGATGCAGGGCTATGAAAATGGCTTCTTCGTTGGCCCATCGTTGTTTGATAACGTCACGCCGGACATGGAAATCTACAAAGAAGAAATCTTTGGCCCTGTGTTGAGCCAGGTGCGCGCAGACACCTATGAAGACGCGCTGAACCTCGTGATCGACAATCCATATGGCAATGGTACAGCGATCTATACCGCCGACGGTGACACGGCGCGTGACTTTGCGCACCGGGTGAATGTTGGCATGGTTGGCATCAACTTCCCGATCCCTGTGCCGCTGTCCTACCATACCTTTGGCGGCTGGAAGAAATCTGCCTTTGGCGATTTGAACCAGTATGGTCCAGATGCGTTCCGTTTTTACACCAAGACCAAGACCGTCACAGCGCGGTGGTTCTCAGGCATCAAAGACGGTGGCGAGTTCAACTTCAAAGCTATGGACTGATCCAGTCTGAACAAATGAAAAGGGCCGCCGGTTTGGCGGCCCTTTTTGGGTTTAGGCTTTTGCTTTTGTGCGTTTGCGTCGTGTGATGCCAACGGCACCCAGACCGCCAAGCATCAAAAGACCAGAAGCAGGCAATGGTACGGGCGAAGGTGTTCCACCGCCGCCACCGCCGCCGCCGCCGCCGCCGCCACCGCCGCCGCCGCCGCCACCGCCGCCGCCACCGCCGCCGCCACCGCCGCCACCACCGCCGCCGGTGTTGCCGTCGTCAAAGGCTAGGACCAGATCGTCGATCCGCAGGTTGCCAGGG
The DNA here is from genome assembly GCA_034670065.1 of Pseudoprimorskyibacter sp. Lineage (GTDB taxonomy): Bacteria > Pseudomonadota > Alphaproteobacteria > Rhodobacterales > Rhodobacteraceae > Mesobacterium_A. Next base: position 226,000 of record JAXMOG010000001.1, read on the forward strand.
TTGGAACTGGTGTTGTCAAACCGAATGCCGAAAATTGTCGTCGCGCTACCCAGGACCGTGTGTCCACCGTCATTGAATCCGTCAACCGAACCGGTAAAGACACCTTGGGCGAGTGGGACAGGCCCATTGCTTAACAATGTGTACGTCAATTGCGCATTTCTGCCCAGAAGCTGGTACCAGAATGAAGTTAGGGTAAAGCCCAATCCGCTGGAACGGGTGATTGTTGTCACTTCCCCAACGTTGAATGCCAAACATGACCCGGATGCGCAGTTGCCGTTGACGATACGAATATCATCCGCAACAAAATCTCCTCCCAGAGAAACGTTTGTGCCTGAAGATAACCCATCAAACGACATTGATACTGGAATGATCGCAGCACTTGCCGAAAACGTCGCCCCCAAAGACAGCGCAGCGCCTAGTATTATTGTTCTTAACATTTTACTCCTCCTAACCGATCACCAATGAATTGTGTTCACAGCGTCACAGTTTTGACGAATTTTTAACAAATTCAACGATTGAGATGCAAAGCGCATGGAACGATTTGAAACTGTTGGGGAATTGAATTTCCGAATTGTTTCTTAGTTTGAAACAAAGAATTCTTTTCATCCGAATTGTTCTGATGGACCGCGAATCACCTGTTCCTTGACCAGACTGAACGCAAGATTCGTTGGAAAATATGTGTTCTGGTCGTTGGAACGGCAAAGGTTTTGATCGCGCTGCCTAAAAAATCACCACTGTGCGCTTTTGACCCGCTGGGCGGTGTCTTGAAGATTTGATCAAAATTACTGTATTTATGGCGCTGGCGTTGGGCGGGTGCTACATATTGTGGTTTTCAGGTTTTTGGGCCTTTGGGTCGATCTGTTGTAAAAAGACGAAAGTTGTTTGCGAATGCTACTTTCCCTCTTAATTTTCCCTATGGGCAAAGTTGCGCAGGTTTTGCGCGCCAAAGTTGAGGCATAGGGTTTATAGATTTTTCGGTGGGTATAATTTCTTAGATGGCAGTCAAAATACGCATAATTTCGGAATTTGGATTGGCCTATGTCCAATTCGAAGGAATGGTGCGTTTAAATGAAGCCATCGAAGCGTTTCGTGCCTATTCCATGCACCCAAAATATAAACCCGGCCAAAAACAACTTGTCGATTTTGCAAATATCACCGGGTTTGAGAAAGACTTCGTTGGCATCATGACGATGCATGCCGAAATGGCGGAAACTCTGGTTGGTTCACCTGCTCAGACGCTGATGTTGTTCTACGGGCCGACGCCTGTCAGCAGATCTTTGGCCAGTGTGTGCGTTCAATGCTGGCCGCCTGACTCTGGTGTGATCGCCTGTATGCAAGACACGGAAGCTACTGCGCTGGATGTGCTTGGTGTAAGTCTTAGCCGTTTTGCCGATCTGCCGAACACGCAGGATTTGGTAATAGAACATATCGACCGCGCTTAGCTGCGACACGCGAAGCTCTTGCTCTGAGGCGTAGAACCTTCAAAACTACGGTTTAGGGGGAGCCAACATGTCTGAGCCAGCGTTTACTATTGGGATCGAAGAAGAATACCTATTGGTTGACAGGGACAGCTTGGCCCTGGCCGTTGCGCCCGACGGGTTGATGGAAGCGTGCCAGGCGGATTTGGCCGGTCAGGTGTCACCGGAATTCCTGCAGTGCCAGATTGAGATCGGAACGAAGGTTTGCGCAGATATCGGCACAGCCCGGCATGACCTGAAGCGACTGCGCGCAACGGTGTCAAAACATGCGGCCACGTTCAATCTGGCGCCCATCGCCGCGTCCTGTCATCCGCTGGGTGATTGGAAACAACAGCACCACACACCCAAAGACCGTTATGATGATCTGTCGCGTGATTTAGGCGGTGTGGTGCGGCGGATGCTGATCTGTGGCTGCCACGTGCATGTCGGGTTGGACGACAATCCGTTGCGTGCTGATCTGATGCGTCAGATGTCGTATTTCTTGCCGCATCTTCTGGCGCTCAGCACCTCTTCCCCGTTTTGGCAGGGGCTGGACACGGGAATGGCCTCTTACCGGGTGTCGGTGTTTGACAACCTGCCCCGCACCGGCCTGCCCCCGCAATTCAACAACTGGCAAGAATATGAACGTTCTGTCGAAGCATTGATCGATCTTGGCGTGATCGAGGATGGCACCAAAATCTGGTGGGATTTGCGCCCTTCAGACCGGTTTCCCACATTGGAAACACGGATATTGGATGTGCAGCCCCGATTGGAGGATGCGCTGACCTTGGCTGCGTTGAACCAATGTTTGTTGCGCATGTTGTGGCGTTTGCGCCGTCAGAACCAGCGTTGGCGGCTGTATGACCGTTTCCTGATCGAAGAGAACCGCTGGCGGGCACAACGCTATGGTGTCACCGAAGGGTTGATAGATTTTGGCGCGGGCGCGATCATACCGTTTGCCACCTTGGCGGAAGAGTTGATCGACCTGATCAAGGAAGATGCCGTTGCATTGCGCTGCCTGCCAGAAGTGATGCGTATCCGGGATATTGCCAGAGGCGGCACGTCGGCTCAGCGTCAACGCCAAGTGGCAGAACAATCCGCCAAACAAGGTGAAGACACAGACCAGCAAATGCGCCGGGTGGTCCAGCATTTGATCGAAGAGTTTCACACCGGCTTGTAGCACCGCGCTTGCATCCCGGCACAACGCGCGGGATAACCCCGCCACGTCATTTTCGTGAAAGGCCAAGCCATGAAAGTTTGCATCGCCACCAGCGATTACTTCATCATGGGTGAAACCTTTATCAATCGCCATATCCAGCACATGTTCGGTGGCAACACCTGTGTTTTGTGCGGGCGTTCCAACGGGCAAGACCCTTACGGAAAGCCATTGTTTGTGCGGCGCAAGAAACTGAGCTTGGCTGACAGGGTTCTGGCCCCTTTTGCCATGGGGTGGAATGCGGCCTTACACGGTACATCGCGCCTGCCCTTTGGATCTGCTCGGCGTGAGTTGATTGCCTTTTTGCAGCGCGAAAAGGTGGATGTGATCCTGGCCGAATTCGGGACGCAGGCTTTGGTCGTGGCCAAGCTGGGAAATGATATCGGGATTCCGGTGTTCACCTATTTCCGGGGCACAGATGCAAGTCGCGCGTTGGGATCAGCACAGCGCGTGCGGTCTTACAAACGCATGATGCCGCGTTTGGCGGGCGTGTTTTCTGTTTCGCAATTCCTGCTGGATAACTTGGCGCGTCATGGCGTGACCCATCCAAACGCCCACGTCATGCCATCGGGCGTTGATGTGCGCCGGTTTGTGCCGGGGGAAAAGAAGGCTGGCAGCTTTTTGGCGGTTGGTCGGTTTGTGGAGAAAAAGGCGCCGGATGTTACGTTGCGGGCCTTTGCCAAGGCGGCGCAGTCGTTTCCTGACGCTCAGCTGACCTTTATTGGTGATGGCCCGCTGCTGGACAGCTGCAAGGCGCTGGCGGATGACATGGGGGTCGCAGACCAAGTTACCTTCACCGGGGCCCTGCCGCATGATGAGGTGCGCACGCATCTGTTGCACACCGAAACCTTTCTTCAACATTCCATAACGGCCAAGGATGGAAATACCGAAGGCCTGCCCACCGCCATTCAAGAAGCATTGGCCGCCGGGTGTATTACGATTTCCACGCGTCACGCCGGCATTCCAGAGGCGGTAATCGAAGGCGTGAACGGGTTCTTGGTGGATGAATGGGATGAGGATGGGTTCGCGCAGCAGATCGCCCATGTGTTATCCCTGCCCGACCGCAGCGCCCTGTCATCCGCGGCGCGTCAAACCGCGGTGGACCGGTTTGACAATGACATACTGCTGGCACGCACAGAGAAAGTGATCCGGGACAGCTTGTCGCGGTAACGCTCTAAACCCCGTTGAGACTGTGTTTTTCATCGGTTTTGCAACAGCGCCGTTGCGTCCTTACCTGTGCTGTATACTTGCTTTCGTCGGCAGTTTTCGGCACGTTGTGAACAAGCGTTCAATTCACGGCGGGAGGAAACCCATGGATTTCGCAGCTACAGAAGAACAAACAGCAATCTTCGACATGGCTTTGGCATTCGGGCAAGAGCATATCGCCCCACATGCGCAAAGCTGGGAAAAAGCCGGAACCATTCCAAAAGAACTTTGGCCCAAGTTTGCCGAACTCGGTCTTGGCGGAATCTATGTTTCAGAAGAATTCGGCGGTTCTGGCCTGTCACGTTTGGATGCGACCTTGGTATTCGAAGCGCTGGCCATGTCCTGCCCTTCGGTTGGGTCTTTCCTGTCGATCCACAATATGTGCGGCGGCATGATTGACAAATTCGGCAGTCAGGAAACCAAGGAAAAATGGTTGCCTGACCTGTGCGCCATGAACAAGATTTTCAGCTATTGCCTGACAGAACCGGGCTCTGGTTCGGATGCGGCTGCACTGCGGACGCGGGCTGAAAAAACCAATGATGGCTACCGTTTGAATGGCACCAAGGCGTTCATTTCCGGTGGCGGCTATTCGGATGCTTATGTCACTATGGTGCGGACCGGTGACGACAGCCCGAAAGGCATTTCCACCGTGGTTGTTGAAGCGGGCACCGACGGTTTGTCTTATGGTGGTCTGGAAGAAAAAATGGGCTGGCGATCACAGCCAACAGCGCAGGTACAGTTTGATGATTGCACCGTGCCGCATGACAATCTGATCGGTGAAGAAGGCCGTGGATTTTCGTACGCAATGGCCGGTCTGGATGGCGGGCGTTTGAATATTGCGGCCAGTGCCCTTGGTGGGGCTCAAGCAGCGGTGAACGCGACGCTGGCCTATATGGGCGAACGCAAGGCCTTTGGTCGGTCCATTGATCAGTTTCAGGCGCTTCAGTTCCGTCTGGCGGATATGGAAGTCAAACTGGAATCGGCGCGGGTGTTCCTGCGACAAGCGGCTTGGAAGCTGGACAACAAATCGCCCGATGCTTCAAAGTTCTGCGCCATGGCCAAGCTATACGTGACCGATAGCGCGTTTGATGTGGCCAATGATTGTCTGCAGTTGCATGGTGGATATGGTTACTTGGCTGATTACGGTATCGAAAAGATTGTTCGTGATCTGCGGGTGCATCAGATTTTGGAAGGCACCAATGAAATCATGCGTTTGATCGTGTCTCGAAATATGCTGGCGGAGCGCGGCTAGTGGCCGATATTGACATCCGAGTTGACGGGCATGCTGGGCGCATCACCCTGACCCGCCCCAAGGCGCTGAACGCGCTGAGCTATGATATGTGCCTTGCGACAGAGCAGGCCTTGGACAAGTGGCGCGATGATCCGGCGATCAAGCTGGTGATCTTGGACGCCGAAGGCCCGCGTGCCTTTTGTGCCGGGGGCGATATTGCCGCGATGTATGAGGTTGGCCTGACCGGCGAATATGAAACCAGCCGCGCCTTCTGGTTTGATGAATACCGGATGAACGCCAAGATCGCCGAATATCCCAAACCCATTGTCAGCTTTCTGCATGGGTTTGTAATGGGTGGTGGCGTTGGTCTGGGCGGGCATTGTTCGCACCGTGTTGTATGTGAATCCAGTCAGGTGGCGATGCCCGAATGCGGGATCGGGTTTGTGCCCGATGTGGGCGGCACCTATCGATTGGCCGGAGCGCCGGGTCATTTAGGCGAATACCTTGGTTTGACGGGGTATCGTATGGGACCGGGCGAAGCCATCGTTGCCGGATTTGCCGATCTCTACGTGCCCGAGGCGGCATGGGAGGTACTTAAAGCGCAGCTCTGTGAAACCGGGGATATTCTTGCTTTGGGCGGTGCATCGCAGCCTGCGCCTGACAGCGCCCTGCCCTTGGATCAAATTGATCAGCTGTTTGCGCCGGCCGATCTGGCAGGTATCCTTGCCGCGCATCAGGCGGATGACAGTGATTTTGCGGCGAAGACCTTGAAGACATTGCTGCGCAATTCACCACTATCCATGGCGCTGACATTGAAGATGGTGCGTCAACAACGGGTGGATGGCCCAAATATCCGGGATGCCTTGGCGCAAGAATATCGCGTGGCGCATCGGATTTTGGAACACGGTGATTTCATCGAAGGTGTGCGCGCCCAGATCATCGACAAAGATCGCAACCCAAGTTGGAAGCATGCCAGTGATGGCGTCAGCGAGGCAGACGTTTTGGCCTTGCTTGCCCCGCTGGGTGATCGGGAATGGTCAATGTCGTAAGTCATCTGAGTTCGGGGAGGAAAGAACATGAAAATTGGATTTATCGGTCTTGGCAACATGGGCGCGCCGATGGCGGCCAATCTTGTGGCCGCAGGGCATGAAGTGACCGGGTTTGATACTGCGGGCATTTCGGTTGAGGGGGCGCAAACTGCGGCCACCAGTGCCCAGGCAGCGGCCAATCAGGATGTTGTCATCACCATGCTGCCCAATGGCGCGATCCTGCGCAGCGTGGCGGATGAGGTTATTCCCGCGATGAAACCCGGCGCGGTTTTGCTGGATTGTTCCACTGTCGATGTAGAAAGCGCCAAGGCGGTCGCCGAACAGGCCACGGCCGCTGGGATGTTGGCGCTGGATGCGCCGGTGTCTGGTGGCATTGGTGGGGCGCAGGCGGGAACGTTGACCTTTATGATTGGTGGCGCCGACGCGGCCTTTGCCATCGCCAAACCGTTGTTTGATGTGATGGGCCAAAAAGCCGTGCATTGTGGGGATTCCGGCGCGGGTCAGGCGGCCAAGATTTGCAACAATATGATCCTTGGCGTGACCATGATTGCCACCTGCGAAGCCTTTGCACTGGCAGATAAGCTGGGTTTGGACCGGCAGAAGATGTTTGATGTGGTCAGCACCTCTTCTGGATACAGCTGGACGATGAACGCCTATTGCCCGGCCCCCGGCGTAGGCCCGCAATCCCCTGCGGACGACGGGTATCAACCCGGCTTTGCGGCGGAATTGATGCTGAAGGATTTGGGTCTGTCGCAACAGGCGGCGACGGCGGCGGATGCCGACACTCCCATGGGTCAGCGCGCACTGGAACTGTATGCACAATTCGTTGAAGACGAAGACGGACGTGGGATGGATTTTTCGGCCATGTTGCCACGGTTTGAAAAACGTGGGCGCGACTGAAACCCCACGTCGCCGCGCCAGACTGTGCGGTAACGCGGCCGCTTTGATCAGATGGAAAGGCGCAGGTTTAACGCCTTTCCATTTTCCGCCAAACCGGCCACTCTTGCCATCGTAATGCGGGGGCATGCCACATGACATGGACACAGCAGGCTCAGGAGTTGAGCGGGTTGGAGCCCTTTGCCCAGAAAGCGTTGTCGCATCTGGGCCCGATGGATGTTGGGCAAGGTACTGTCTTGTTCCGTCCGGGGGAGCCGGTGCAGGGGTTTGTGATTGTGCTCTCCGGGCGGGTGGAAGTGTTTCTGACCGGGCCGACCGGGCGTGAAATATTGCTTTACAGTGTGGAACCAGGACAAAGCTGCATTCAATCCACGCTGGGGCTTTTGGGGGGTGAGGATTACACCGGCGAGGCGATCACCCAATCTGCGTGCCGGATTGTTGTGATCCCGCGCGGTGTATTTGCCGATTTGATGGCGCGAAGCGATGTGTTTCGCACGTTCGTGTTCAAGGCCTTTGCCGCGCGTATGCAGACAATGATGCATCTGTTGGAGAAAGTGACCTTTCACAAGGTTGAGGCACGGCTGGCCGAGGAATTGGTGGCACGCGCGCAGGAAGGGGTTGTGCATGCCACCCATGCGGAGTTGGCGGTGATGATCGGGTCTGCACGTGAAGTTGTGTCGCGCCGGTTGGATGCCTTGGCACGGCAAGGTGTTGTTGCACTGGACCGGGGCGAGGTGCGGATTTTGCAACCGCAGCTGCTGGAGCAACTGTCGCAGGGCTAGTTTGTTCCGGGGCCGTTGGTTTGCCCGGAAAATTTAAATTCTTTGTGTGGACTGTGATCAGGTCACAGACAGGGACGCTGTCGGGGCGCATACTATGGGCATCTGACATGGGGGCGTCCGTTGGGGCTGCTCTAGTACAACCTGAGGACATGAAAATGCAGAAGAATGAAGGCACTCTGGATCGTGCGATCCGCATCATTGTTGGCTTGGCCCTGATCGCCGGGTTTTTCCTGAATTCCGGCTCCTACAGCTGGCTGTATCTGGTGGGGATCATTCCGTTGGTCACCGGGCTTTTGGGATCTTGCCCGGTCTATACGATCTTGGGAATCAAGACCTGCAAACTCAAGGGATAAGGCCCGTCTTGGTGCCTTGATCCGGTTCCGGCGCAGGCGCGCCGGACCGATGCGGGGGGCGCTGCCCCCCGCACCCCCCTATTTGCGTATTTTTGAAGAAAAGAAGATCAAATGGGTGCGGTGTGGTCGTGTGCGTTATTCGGCCGCGACCTTCTTTTTTGTGGTCAGCATGGATTTGAGATAGTGGCCGGTATGGCTTGCGGCGATGCCTGCCACTTTTTCCGGGGTGCCTGTGGCCACGATCTGCCCACCGCCATCGCCGCCTTCGGGGCCGATATCGATCAGCCAGTCGGCGGTTTTGATCACATCGAGGTTATGTTCGATGACCACGACGGTATTGCCCTGTTCGACCAATTCATGCAGCACTTCCAACAGCTTGCGCACATCTTCGAAATGAAGGCCGGTTGTGGGTTCGTCAAGAATATAGAGCGTGCGGCCCGTTGAGCGGCGCGCCAGTTCCTTGGACAGTTTCACGCGCTGTGCTTCGCCCCCTGACAGGGTGGTGGCTTGTTGGCCAACCTTGATATAGCCCAGCCCGACCCGCATCAGCGCATCCATCTTTTCGCGGATGGAGGGCACGGCCTGAAAGAAGACCTGTGCATCTTCCACGGTCATATCCAGAACATCGGCGATGCTTTTGCCCTTGAACTTGATCTCTAATGTTTCGCGGTTATAGCGCGCGCCTTTGCAGGTTTCGCAGGTAACATAGACATCCGGCAGGAAGTGCATTTCGATCTTGATGACACCATCGCCCTGACAGGCTTCGCAGCGCCCGCCCTTGACGTTGAAGCTGAACCGGCCGGGTTTATACCCGCGGGCCTTGGCTTCGGGCAGTCCGGAGAACCAATCGCGAATGGGGGTGAAGGCCCCGGTATAGGTGGCAGGGTTGGAGCGTGGCGTTCGACCAATGGCGCGCTGGTCGATATCGATGACCTTGTCCAGGTGTTCAAAGCCTTTGATCGTTTCGCATGGCGCCGGGGTTTCACGCGCCCCATTCAGACGCATTGCCGCGTTCTTGTAGAGCGTTTCGATGGTCAGCGTGGATTTCCCACCGCCCGAGACGCCGGTTACGCAAATGAATTTGCCCAATGGGAAGGTGGCGGTGACGTTTTTCAGGTTGTTGCCGGTGGCCTTGGCCACGGTCAGTTTTTTGCCATTGCCTTTGCGCCGGGTGGCAGGCACCGGGATTTCCCGCGCGCCTGACAAGTACTGCCCGGTCAGGCTGGCCGCATCCTGTGACACATCATCAGCAGTGCCGCGGCTGACCACCTGACCGCCATGCACGCCGGCACCGGGGCCAATATCAAACACATAGTCTGATTGGCGGATCATGTCTTCGTCATGTTCCACCACGATCACGGTATTGCCCTGATCACGCAGGTTTTTTAGCGTGCCGATCAGGCGATCATTGTCGCGCTGGTGCAGGCCTATGGAGGGTTCATCCAGCACATAGAGGACGCCGGTGAGGCCAGAGCCAATCTGGCTGGCCAATCGAATACGCTGGCTTTCACCACCGCTGAGTGTTCCGGCATTGCGCGACAGGGTTAGGTATTCCAAGCCCACATTGTTCAGGAAGCCGAGACGTTCGCGGATTTCCTTGAGGATGGCGCGGGCGATTTCGTTGTTTTGGTTTGTCAGATGGTCAGGCACGCTGCCGATCCAGTCGAAAGCCTCCTTGATCGACATCTGAACGACCTGACCAACATGCAGACCCGCAATTTTGACGGCCAGTGCTTCTTCGCGCAGACGATACCCGCCGCAAGTGCCGCAAGACCGGTTGTTTTGATAGCGTTCAAATTCTTCGCGAATCCAGTTGCTGTCTGTTTCGCGATACCGGCGTTCCATGTTCGGGATCACGCCTTCGAATACCCGGCTGACCTGATAGACGCGCCCGCCTTCGTCATAGCGAAACTGAATTTCTTCGTCGCCGGAGCCATACAGAAACACCTGCTGAACATGAGCCGGCAGATCCTTCCAGCGGGTGTTTTTATCAAATTCGTAGTGCTTGGCGATCGCTTCGATCGTTTGCAGGAAATAGGGCGATTTGCCCTTGCGCCAGGGTGCCAAAGCGCCATCGTAAATCTTGAGCGTCACATCGGGCACGACAAGGCGTTCGTCGAAAAACAGTTCGACCCCCAGCCCATCACATTCTGGGCAGGCCCCGAACGGCGCGTTGAACGAGAACAGGCGCGGCTCGATCTCGGGAATGGTGAAGCCACTGACGGGACAGGCGAAATTTTCGCTGAACGTTATCCGCTCTGGCTCTGCGTCTTTTGGCGCGGTTTCCAGAATGGCGATGCCGTCGGCCAGATCCAGCGCGGTGCGGAAGCTGTCGGCCAAGCGGGTTTCCATGCCTTCACGCACCACGATCCGGTCAACCACAACATCAATGTCATGGCGGAATTTCTTGTCCAGTTTGGGGGGGTCGTCCAGTTCGTGGAACTGTCCATCCACCTTGACGCGTTGAAACCCTTGCTTGCGCAGTTCCAGAAATTCCTTGCGGTATTCGCCTTTGCGGTCACGAATGATGGGAGCCAGAAGGAAGGCGCGGGTCCCCTCCTCCATCGCCATGACGCGGTCTACCATGTCTTGGACCTGTTGCGCTTCGATTGGCTGGCCGGTGGCGGGGCTGTAGGGCGTGCCAACCCGCGCAAACAGCAGGCGCATATAGTCGTAGATTTCGGTCACGGTCCCCACAGTGGAGCGTGGGTTCTTCGATGTGGTTTTCTGTTCAATTGAAATCGCCGGGCTTAGCCCTGCGATATGATCCACATCAGGCTTTTCCATCATATCCAGAAACTGACGCGCATAGGCGGACAGCGATTCCACGTAGCGGCGCTGGCCTTCGGCGTAGATCGTATCAAAGGCCAGTGACGATTTGCCGGAACCCGACAAGCCCGTGATCACCACAAGCTGATCACGCGGGATATCCACGTCAATATTCTTGAGATTGTGTTCGCGTGCGCCGCGTACTTCGATATGTTTCAGCTCTGGCATGGGGCCCCCGTTCCGGCAGTGCTTTACACATAGTTTACGGCTGCGCGCGCGCCAACAGAAAAATAAGAACATTGTGTGAACAAAATTGTCACTTCTGCGCGCTCAAATCGATTTATCCGGCGGTTTGCCGGAAATTTTGGCACAGCTCGGCGGTTTTCTGCATTTTGGACGGTTTGTTGGCGCAACCACTTTACAAATGGGTCATCATACACATATTAAAAGCAGAATACGATGGAGACACGCATGTTTGCTTTGTTCAACAAGAATACTGATCCTGGTCTGACGGTGGCTGACGCCGTGGCCAAAACTGAAACCGGTGAAATCGTGCTGATTGATATCCGCGATGGCAATGAATTGGCCATGTCTGGGCGCGCCAAAGGGGCGCTGCACGTGCCTATGTCGACCTTGCAGACCAAGGCCAACCCGACATGTGACGAATGCCTGCCAGAACTAAAATCGGGCAAGCCGATTGCGGTGTATTGCGCATCTGGTGCCCGCTCTGCGATGGCGCGGCGCATGTTGGCCAATATGGGTTATGATGAGGTTCATAACATTGGCGGACTGGGCCACTGGCAAGCCGCTGGTGGTGCGATTGTTCGCTGAACCGCGTATCTTATCCTAAAAAAGAAAACGCCCCGGCCATTGACCGGGGCGTTCTTTTTTGTGTGCCTGCCCTTAGCGGTACAACAGCGACACACCGTTTTCGAACAGGTGAACCTTGCTTGGTTCAGCGGTCATGTTCACGGTTTTACCGCGCAGTTCTGAATGCACACCGGGCAATTTGCCGATCACCGGTGTCTCGTCGCCCTGTGGTGTGAAGTGCAACAATGTCACCTCGCCCAAAGCCTCGGTAATTGCGACTTTACCGTTAAACAGCCCGGTGCTTTCGGCGACAATGAAGTCCTCAGGCCGCACGCCAACATTTACAGCCTTGCCGATATCCCCATCGGTTGTTGGATAGTCAGACACCGCGCGCCCACCACCGGCCAATTCGACCGTGGTTTGCGTACCGGTTTCGACAATCTTGCCAGGCAACAGGTTCATGGCCGGAGAGCCAATAAACTGCGCCACAAATTCGCTATTCGGCCGCTCATACAGTTCAAGCGGAGAGCCAACCTGCGCAATCCCCTTGTTGGCCAATACCACGATCCGCGAAGCCAGTGTCATCGCCTCAACCTGATCGTGCGTAACATAAACCATCGTTGACTCAGGCATCGCCTCTTTCAACTGTGCAATCTCGATCCGGGTCGCAACGCGCAAGGCGGCGTCCAGGTTGGAAAGCGGTTCATCAAACAGATAGACCTTTGGATCGCGCACAATCGCACGGCCAATCGCCACACGCTGTCGTTGGCCGCCGGACAAGGCTTTGGGCAGTCGATCCAGATAAGCATCCAATTGCAGAACCGACGCGGCCTTTTCGACCGCAGCGTCGATTTCGGCAGCTGGCATTTTGGCGATTTTCAGCGCGAATGACATATTTTCGCGCACCGTCATATGCGGATAGAGCGCATAGGACTGAAACACCATGGCAATGCCACGCTGCGCCGGTGGCACGTCATTCACCACCATGCCGTCGATTTCCAACGTGCCGCTCGAAATCTTTTCGAGCCCTGCAATCATACGCAGCAACGTGGATTTACCGCAGCCCGAAGGCCCAACGAAAACAATCAGTTCGCCAGTTTTAATATCCAGGTTGATGTTCTTTAGAACCTCGACTGAACCACCGTAAACCTTGGCGACATCGGTCAGTTTTAAGTCTGCCATGGTACCCTCCCTTCGTGCCTGCCTTAGGCGTTCATTTTCAGCGCAAGGCTTGGTTGCCATGGGCCGAGATGTAGTTTTCCATCGGGGGCCGGTGCGGCGCTTCCCAGCTCCAGCCCGATTTGCGCCCATTTGCCTGCGGGCATTTCCAGTACCGCCGGATCATGCCCAAGATTGAAAGCGCAAAAGATTTCTTCGTCTTCGAATTTGCGGGTGAAATACACCACGTTGCCAAGGGCTTTTACACCGTCATGGCTGCCGTCCTTGATTGCGCGATGCGCGTGACGAAAGGCAATCGCCAGCCGGTAGTGATGCAACAAGGCGCCCGGTTCTTGTTCCTGCGCTTCGACGCTGCGATGCAAATGATCATGACTGACAGGCAGCCACGGAATACCGGTCGAAAACCCACCCGACGCATTGGATTTGTTCCAGACCATTGGCGTGCGACAGCCGTCTCGTCCTTTGAACTCTGGCCAGAATTCGATGCCATAGGGATCTTGCAGATCCTCAAACCCAACTTCGGCTTCTGGCAGGCCCAATTCTTCGCCTTGATAGATGCATACCGATCCGCGCAAGCACATGATCAGCGTTGCATACAGGCGCTGCGCAGCCGGCGAGAGGTTCCAGCGAGAGGCATGGCGTTCAACATCGTGATTGGAAAAGGCCCAACAAGCCCATCCTTCCGCGGCCACGTCATCCACCTTGCCCATTACTTCGGCCACGAAATCGGCGGTTGGTTCGTGTTTGGACAAGAACTCAAAGGCGTAGCACATATGCACACGGTCGGTCCCACGGGTGTATTCGCCCATGATCTCTAACCCGCGTTGGGCATCGCCTACCTCACCAACAGCGGTTGTTGCTGGGTATTTATCCAATAACGCCCGGAACTTGGCCAGAAACTCCAGGTTTTCAGGCTGGTTCTTGGAATAGGCGTGTTCTTGGTGGTTATAAGGGTTCACCGACGGCGCAATATTGGCGTTGCGCTTTTCGGGCGGCAAGGCCGGATTGTCGCGCAACTGCTTGTCGGCATAGTAGAAATTGATCGTATCCAGACGGAAGCCATCCACCCCGCGATCCAGCCAGAACTGGGTGGAATCCAGCAGTGCCTGTTGCACCTCTTCGTTCCAGAAGTTCAGATCAGGTTGCGACACCAGAAAGTTGTGCAGGTAATACTGTTCGCGCCGCGCATCCCAGTGCCAGGCGGAGCCGCCGAAAATCGACAACCAGTTGTTTGGCGGTGTGCCATCGGGCTTGGGGTCTGCCCAGACGTACCAATCCGATTTGGCGTTGTCGCGACTGGCGCGGCTTTCCTTGAACCAGGCGTGTTGATCACTGGTATGGCTGAGCACCAGATCGATCATCACTTTCAGACCCAGTTGATGCGCCGTTTGAACCAACACATCAAAATCTGCCAACGAGCCAAACATCGGATCGACGTCGCAATAATCGCTGACATCATACCCGAAGTCTTTCATAGGCGAGGTAAAGAACGGGCTGATCCAAATCGCATCCACACCCAGCGACGCCACATGCGGCAAACGCTGTGCGATGCCCAACAGATCGCCAATGCCATCACCATTACTGTCCTGAAAGCTGCGCGGATAGATCTGATAGATCACCGCACCGCGCCACCAGTCATTATCGGCAGTTTGGGTGACTTTTGAAAAATCGTTATTTTCGGCGTTCATGGACATATGACTCTGCAGGTTTTGGCCCTTGGGCTGCTTAGGTTGTTTGGGTTCGGGCCGTTGGGCCCGGACCTATCTATTTGACGGATCCGGCCAACAGGCCCCGGACCAGATACTTCTGCATGGCGAAGAACACCACCAATGGCACCGAGATGGAGACAAAGGCCGCAGTTGCAAGGATTTCCCAGTTACCACCGCGTGTGCCCAGCAATTCGACAATCTGTTTGGTCATTACTGTCGTTTCGCCGGTTGCATCAATCAGGAACACCAAGGCCACCAGCAGGTCATTCCATGTCCACAGGAACTGGAAGATCGCAAAGGACGCCAAAGCCGGGAACGAAAGCGGCAGGATGATCTTGACGAAAATCTGGAACTCCGTCGCGCCATCAACGCGGGCGTTTTCAATGATGTCTCGCGGCAGGCCGACCATATAATTTCGAAGCAGATATATGGCCAGCGGTAACCCAAAGCCGGTGTGAGCCATCCAAACCCCAAGGTATCCTTTGCCAATGCCAACGCTCAGATGCAGTTTCAGCAGCGGTATCAGCGCAAGTTGCAATGGGACCACCAACAAGCCAACCACGGCAGCAATCAACAAGGCGCGACCCGGAAAATCCATCCACGCCAATGCGTAAGCGGCAAAAGCTGCCACAACAATTGGGATGATGGTGGCCGGAATAGTAACCGTTAGCGTGTTGAAAAACGCTTTGGCCAAACTGTCTGTGCTATCGCCGGAAAACAGAACCGTCGCATAATTCTGCAATGTGAATTCTGGTGGGAACTTTGCTTTCACAAACAGACGCTGTCCGCGGCTGCCTTCAAAGGGTTGTGCGCTTTCCATACGGTAGCTGCCATCGGTGTTCACCGTGACTGTGCCGCCGTTGCGCAGTTCAGCCGGTTCTCCGGCGGCAAAGGCGCCCACCGCGCGGGATGAAATGCCATAGGTGCTGACAACGGCGTCAGAACCGGCATCGAAAAGCTGCCCCTCAAGAACGTACAGGTCGCCCATCTGTACTTGATCACTGGGCGGGGCCGTGCGGTAGGTTTCTGTTTGCTCAGACGGGAACAGCGCTTTCCACCAGCCCGACGTTGCAATCTGATCTGTGGTCCGAAAGGAGGACACAAACAGCCCTACCGTTGGGAACAGCCACAAGGCCACCAGTACAGCGACTGAGAGGTGAACCGCCCATTTGAGCGAGGATTTAGTGCCGGCAATATTGTCCATCGGTCTGTTCTCCTCAGCGCATTTCTTTGCGGGCGTTGTAGACGTTCCAAACAAGGATCGGTGTCACCAGAAGCATGATCACCATCGCCGCAGCAGATCCCACGCCCCAGTCGCTGGAACGGAACAGCTTGTCGTACATGTAGTTGGCCAGAACCTGCGTTTGCCATTGGCCGTTGGTCATGGCGAAAACGATGTCAAAGACCTTCAGCACAACAATTGTAATCGTCGTCCAGACCACCACGATCGTTCCCATGATTTGGGGGACTTTGATCTTGAAGAACACCTGAAGCGGATTGGCACCGTCAACAATGGCGGCCTCAATGGTTTCCTCAGGAATCCCGCGCAGCGCGGCTGACAGAATGACCATGGCAAATCCGGTTTGGATCCAGACCAAGACGATCATCAGGAAGAAGTTGTTCCAGAACGGGACGGTCAGCCATTGTTGCGGTTCCGCCCCACTGAAGAACACGTAAATTGCATTCAGAATACCGATCTGTTCGGTTCCGGGTGGGCGCGCATCATAGACCAGTTTCCAGATCACTGCCGCGCCGACAAAGGAAATGGCCATCGGCATAAAGATTAGGGATTTCGCGATGTTACCCCATTTGATACGGTCGGTCAGCTGGGCTGCCAACAAGCCAAATGCGGTGGACATTGCAGGCACAACAAACAGCCAGAGCATATTGTTTTGCATCGCTTCCCAGAACTTGGGTTCGCTGGCCATTTGGATGTAGTTATCCAGTCCGACAAAGGCGCCACCTTGATCACGGTCGGTCAAAGAAAGGCGGATGGTTTCTACCACCGGGTAGGCCAGATACAGACCTAACGCCAACAATGCAGGCAACAAGAACAGCCAGGGACGTACAATGTTTGCGCGGTTGATATTGCGCCCTGCATTCGGCCCGCTTGGGGGAAACAGGAATTTATCCAGAATAATATTTGAGAAGTAAAAGTAGCCTACACAGGCCCCTACACCAACTACGATCGTCACAAGACCCAATAATGCCGGATGCATTGCGCCCTCCCTATCTGCCGGTTCGCCCGACTTTGTAAGGTCAGACCCCGGCGCGCGGCCGGGGTCTTTGGTGTTTTATGTCAGAGTGCTTACTTCAGCCCGTCCCAGCTATCCTGGATCGCTTTGGCCACATCCGCCGCGGATTCACCGCCAGCGTAGTTAACCATGCCGGTCCAGAAAGAGCCCGCACCAACACCGCCTGGCATCAGGTCGGAACCGTCAAAGCGGAAGGTGGTCGCGCCCAGCAAGATGTCGTTCATCTTGGCGGTCTGTGGGTCCGAGAACTTGGAGCTGTCTACGCCTTTGTGTGGCGTTAGGAAGCCGCCGCGTGCCATCCAGATTTCATGCGCATCCGTTGTTTGCAGATACTCAATCAAAGCATGTGCGCCTGGGCTGTCATTGGTGATGCCCCAAACGGTGCCAGCGCCCAGAACCGGGCTGCCCAGATCCTTGCTTTCATATGCCGGGAAGTAGAAGAAATCAGCATCTGCGCCAACTTCGGTGCCTTCCGGGAAGAATGCCGGGATGAAGGAAGCCTGACGGTGCATGTAGCATTGCGGAGGCGCTTCAAACAGGCCTTTGGGGCTGTCGCGGAAGTCTGTCGATGCAACAGCACCTGCCCCACCTGCAACGTAGTCGTCATTGCGGGCAAACCAGCCGAACTCTTCGATCGCGGCGATAACCTTGGGGTCATCAAACTTCATTTCGTTGGCAACCCACGCATCGTAATCTTCGGGCGATTGGGTGCGCAGCATCAGGTCTTCGACCCAGTCAGTTGCTGGCCAACCTGTTGCGCCGCCTGATCCCAGACCAATACACCAAGGTGTTTCACCGTCGGCGACGATCTGATCCGTCAATGCCTTCAGGTCTTCCATGGTGGTTGGAACTTCGTAACCGGCGTCTTCAAAGTTCTCAGGAACGTACCAAACCAGTGATTTCAGGTCGGCCTTGTAGAAGAAACCGTACAGGTTGTCGTTGCCATCGGGGCCTGCGTAGGTGCCCAGATCGACCCAAGAGCTGCCCGCTGCGTAGTTTTCTTTGACCCAGTCGCCAGTGCCCTCGGCCAGCGGCGTCAGGAAACCACGGCGCGCCATGCCTGCGGCCAAACCTGGCTGCGGGAATACGGCGACATTGGGGGCCGAACCGGCTTCGGCGTCCACCATGATTTGTTGTTCAAAGCTGTCGGAGCCGACGTAGCGTACGTCTGCACCTGATTTTTCGGCAAAGTCGGCCAGTACGGCCTCGACAATTGCCTGATCCGGCCCAAGCCAAGGACCGAAAACAGTGACCTGTTCTCCGTTCAGGCTTTGCGCGCTGGCGGCGCCCGCCAGAATGGCCAGCACGGCCGAACCTGTCAAAAGTTTGTGTTTCATAATCGGTGATCCTCCCGGTTTCATGCACTTCCGCACGTCATCTTGCGCATATTGGCGGCTTTTCCAAAGCGCTTTGATACCTTTAAACTGACTGACTCGCGGCATTCTGTCAACAGCGATTAAACGTAACAAAACCTTACCTTTTTATGCTGCAGTGCAGCTAAAAATTGTCTTCTATAGGGTCTTTTCAGCCGCACCTTTTTGTGCGTTAACATAGAGGTATAACCACAGCGCTTTGAAAGGTCCGGCCGTGAACCTCAAACAGCTCTCTAACCACCTAAAGCTATCCCAAACCACGGTCAGTCGGGCGTTGAATGGGTATCCGGAAGTCAATGAAAACACGCGAAAACGTGTGTTGGAAGCTGCCAGTCAGTTGAACTATAGCCCCAACGCGCGGGCCAAGGGGCTGGCCACGGGTAAGTCTATGGCGATTGGGCACGTTATTCCCGTTTCGGCACAGCATGAAATGGTGAATCCGATCTTTGGCGACTTCGTTTCCGGCGCCGGAGAGACCTATTCTGAAAACGGTTATGACATGATGCTGACGCTGGTCGCCGATCAGGATGAAGAAACCGCCTACCGGAAAATCAAAGCCCGCGGCAATGTTGATGGCATCATCGTTCATGGTCCAAAGCTGACTGATTCCCGTATTGATTTGTTGATCGAACTGGACATGCCATTTGTGGTGCACGGGCGGGCTACCAACAGCGGTGCAGAATTTACGTGGATCGATATCAATAACCGCCGCGCATTTGAACGCGCGACCCGCTATTTGATCGATCTGCGCCATACGCGAATTGCGTTGATCAACGGCCTGGAAGAAATGGATTTCGCCCACCGTCGTCGCGTTGGCTATCTGGCTGCGTTGGAGGAAAGCGGCTTGCCCACGGACCCTGCCCTGATGCGGTCGGAAGAGATGACCGAAGTCTACGGGTATCGGTCGGCATGTGAGATGCTGGATATGCCCAATCCACCCACGGCCTTTTTGATCTCATCCATCATGACCGCCATTGGCGTGCGTCGCGCGTTGGAAGAGCGTGGCCTGCAAATGGGCAAAGATGTTTCTGTCATCACCCATGATGACGATCTGAGCTATATGAAGAACGGCTCTGATGTTCCGATTTTCACAGCCACGCGGTCATCTGTTCGGCAAGCCGGTAAGCAATCGGCGCAGATGCTGCTGGACATGATCAATAACAAAGCGACGCAAACGCAATGCTTGCTCGAAGCAGACCTGATCATCGGGTCGTCGACAGGCCCTGCCCCTCAGGCTTGATATTATGAAGAACAATCGTACCGATTTTCCCGACGGGTTCCTGTTCGGGACAGCAACCTCCAGCTATCAGATTGAGGGCCATGCCTTTGGCGGTGCTGGCTCCACCCATTGGGATACGTTTGCGGCAACGCCCGGCAATGTTGTTCGGGCTGAAAACGGGGATCGTGCCTGCGATCACTACCACCGTTATGAAGCTGATCTGGACCTGGTCGCGGCGGCCGGATTTGATTGCTACCGTTTTTCCACCAGCTGGGCACGTGTTATGCCTGATGGGCGCACGCCAAACCCGGAAGGGTTGGATTTTTATGACCGCCTGACCGATGCGATGCTGGAACGCGGTATCAAACCCTGCGCCACTCTGTACCACTGGGAATTGCCGTCGCCATTGGCCGATCAAGGCGGGTGGCGAAACCGTGACATTGCCGGGTGGTTTGCCGAGTATACAGAAACCATTATGGGCCGGATTGGCGACCGGATGTATTCGGTCGCGCCCATCAATGAGCCGTGGTGCGTGGCGTGGTTGTCGCATTTTCTGGGACATCATGCGCCGGGATTGCGCGACATTCGGGCCACCGCACGGGCAATGCACCACGTTTTGCTGGCACATGGCACTGCCATTCAAACCATGCGTTCCATGGGGCTAAATAATCTCGGTGCTGTGTTTAATCTGGAATGGGCCGATCCATGGGATCAAACCGATGCCGCACGTGCCGCGGCAGATCTGTATGATGGCTACTACAACCGGTTCTTTTTAGGGGGTGTGTTCAAAGGCGCCTATCCTGACAACGTGATGGAAGGGTTGGCACCGCATCTGCCGGAAAATTGGCAGGATGATTTTGCCACGATCCAAAGCAAAGTCGATTGGTGCGGGATCAATTACTACACCCGCAAATTGATTGCACCGGATTCAGGCCCTTGGCCTGCGCATAAGGAAATGGAAGGCCCGCTGCCCAAGACGTTTATGGATTGGGAAATTTACCCGGAAGGCCTGTACAACTTCCTGACACGTACAGCGCGGGAATACACCGGCGATTTGCCTTTGATCGTTACGGAAAACGGCATGGCCAATCCTGATGTGATTTCCGCAAATGGCGAAGTGCATGATCAGGCACGCATCGATTACGTCGATGCCCATCTGGACAGCGTGAAGCGCGCCATCGCTGATGGTGCCCCGGTTCAGGGGTATTATTTGTGGTCCTTGATGGACAATTACGAATGGTCTCTGGGCTATGAAAAACGTTTCGGATTGGTTCACGTTGATTTTGACACTCTGGAACGCACGCCCAAAGCATCGTATCACGCGATGAAACAGGCGTTGAAGCGATAGGAGAATCATGTCCGCGTTCACAGCCGTTGTCGCCGATATTGGCGGCACCAACACACGTGTCGCGCTGACCGACGGTGCTATTGTGCGCCGTGATACGGTGCGCCGCTATCGCAATGCAGAACAAGACGGGATTATATCCGTTTTGTCCAACTACTTGGCAGATACGTCAGAACCTGTTCAGGCAGCTGCGGTCGACCTTGCTGGCCCTGTTGTCGGCAGCGTTGGCACGTTGACCAATTTGAACTGGACGGTGGACGCTGATGAAATCGGCACTGTCACCGGTGCGGGCACTGTCGCTGTGCTGAATGATATGCAGGCACAGGGGCACGCGTTGACGCGGATTGCCCCGGAGTGTCTGAGCGAGATTTGTTCCGGAACGGCGCAACCCGGACCGGATGCCACCCGTTTGGTGGTCAATCTGGGCACAGGCTTAAACGCAGCTCTTGTCTATCGCGCCTATGGTGAAACCGTGGTGCCTGCATCGGAATCCGGGCATATTAACCTGCCCGTTCAGGATGCGGATGATCTGCGATTGTTTGATTTCCTGTCGCGTGACCATGGCTGGGCCGGTGCCGAAGAAGCGCTGGCCGGGCGCGGTATTGCCAATTTGTACAATTGGTTATGTGACGAAGAGGGTTTGCCAGCGTCTGACCTGTCACCGGCTGATGTGGTCAGTGCCTGCGCTGCAGGCAATGATCCGCGGGCCAAGGCTGCGCTTGGGCTCTATGCAAAGCTGTTGGGACGCTATGTTGGCAATCTGGCGCTGATCCATTTGCCCTTGGGCGGCATCTATTTCTGCGGAGGGGTGTCGCAGCATGTTGCACCGTTTCTGACAGACATGGGGTTTGTAGAGGCTTTGCACGACAAAGGCCGGTTTTCAGGCTTCATGCGCCAGTTTCCCGTGCACCTGATTCAGGATGATTACGCCGCGCTTGCCGGCACGGCCAGCCACTTGGCCGAACGGATGGGCGCATCCTGACACGTTGCACCTGCCCTGTGTCTTCGGATAACAGCCCTACATGGCACTGACCTTTTCCAATCTGCACGCGCTGTTGACCCACGGCTATGACACTGTAATCGACGTGCGCAGCCCGGCTGAGTTTGCAGAAGATCACGTGCCCGGCGCGATCAACCTGCCGGTTTTGGACAACGAAGAACGCGCCCGTGTTGGCACGATCTACAAGCAGCAATCACCGTTTCTGGCGCGCAAACTGGGCGCGGCGTTGGTCTTTCGAAACGCCGCAAACCATGTGGAACAATCGCTGTCACATCACGATGGCGGATGGCGGCCGCTGGTCTATTGCTGGCGTGGCGGGCAACGGTCTGGCAGTTTTGCCTGGATGCTGGGGCAGATCGGGTGGCGGTCTGAACTGATTGACGGTGGATATCGAACCTATCGCCGTTTGGTGAACAAAGCGCTGTACGATACACCGTTGCCGCATCGTTTGGTCTTGGTGGAAGGATACACCGGCACAGCCAAAACCGACATTCTGCACGCTTTGGCAGATCGCGGCGTTCAGGTTTTGGACCTTGAAGGGCTGGCCAATCATCGCGGGTCATTATTGGGGGCGATGGGGGACCAGCCTAGTCAGAAAGGGTTTGAAACCCGTTTGGCCGTTGCATTGGATCAAATGGATCCGACAAAGCCTGTTCTGGTTGAGGCGGAAAGCAGCAAGATCGGCGCCCGGTTGATACCGCCCAGTCTGTGGACAGCCATGTGCGCCGCCCCGCGCATTGCCATTACAGCCGATATCGCGACGCGCACCGATTATCTGACCCAAGCCTATGCCGATGTTCTGGCGGATTCAGACCGGCTGCGCCAGAACTTGTCTCCGTTGCGCACGCTACGCGGCGGCGCCTTGATCGAAAGCTGGATGGAGCTGATTCAGCAGGATGACCGCGTTGGGCTGACCCGGTCCTTGATGGTGGATCACTATGATCCGGCCTATGCCAAATCACGAAAAACCATTGGCGCGGATGTGTTGGCGGAAATCCATGCAGAAACGCTGGACACCCGTGGGATCACCCAAGTGGCAGAACAGATCGGCGCGCTATTGGGTGATCAAGCCAGTTGAACCTGACCGGTTCCAGAAACCACCTGACCAATGATCGCCGCGTCATATCCAAGGTTGCGCAAGTCCTGCGTCAGCAGCTTTGCCTCTTCAGCCGGAACCGCTGCCAATAAACCGCCCGCCGTTTGCGGATCAAACAGCAAGCGCGCTTTTCCCGTCTCGGGCAGGTTTGGGGCCAACATTCGGTTGTCTTCAAACAGGGTCGAGGTCACACCCGCCTCAGATACCGCCAAGGCGCCGCTTAGAATGGGAATGCTATCCAGCGACACCATCATGTCGACGCCCGAAGCCTCTGCCATGGCTTGGGCATGTCCGGCCAGACCAAACCCGGTGATATCGGTCATGGCATGGGCGTCATGTAAAATTTCGGCCGCCAGTTGATGGGACTGCGCCATGCAGGTCCATGCGTCGGCCACATCGGCACCACGCGCCTGCCCGGTCATATGGGCCGCCATTAAAACACCGGTTCCAATGGGTTTGGTCACGATCAGCGTGTCACCCGGTTGTGCCCCGGCCAGAGTGATCGGATCGGCATCACATAGGCCGGTGATCGAAAACCCGATGGTCAGGGCATCCCCCATTGTGGTGTGCCCGCCAACAATCTGCGCGCCCGTTTCGGCCATTACAGTGCCCGCAACTGTCATGATTTCGGTCAATGTGCGTTCCTGAAGGTCACGCGCCATGCGCGGCAACGTGATTTGCGCCAATGCCGCCTGTGGCGCTGCCCCCATTGCCCAGATATCCCCCAACGCGTGAACTGCCGCGATCCGGGCCATCAGCGCCGGGTCTTCGGTGACGGCACGCAGATGATCGGTGGTGAACACCTGCCGTGCATCCCCGGTCAACAACAGTGCAGCATCATCCCCCGGCAAAACCTGCACATCGTCCCGCAATATGGGCAACGTGGCGATTGCCTGGCGCAATGGTCCGCGACCCACCTTTGCCCCGCAGCCCGTGCACAGGGGCTTGAAAACCGTGTCATCGCGGACGCGCAGCTTGGGCAGTTCGGGGGCCGCCATCTGGGGTAAGATTCTGAACTGACGCATGAATTTCTGATCGATATGGTTCTTCCACTGCCACATCATCCGGCCAGTAAACGGAATCCCGGATTTTTCAGCCATTGCAGATTTGCGACCAAGTGAGATCAGCTTCAGATAGTCCTTCTGCGGTTGGTATTTTTGCCATTTCGTGCCGGCCAAAGCGGCGCGAAAATTCGTCAACAAAATTGGCGCCTGACGCACCGCAAACACCCCGGCTTTGGGGCGCGGGTCATAGGCCAGATGGGCGCAATCCCCGGTGGCAAAGATGGCCGGATCAGAGCTTTGCAGCCGGTCATCCACAGTTACAAACCCGTTGTGCAGGTCCAGCCCGGTGTGCGCCAGCCAGCCTTGGGGTTTGGCCCCTGCGGCGCCAGTGACAAATTCTGCCTCGATCTGTCGGCCATCGGCCAGGGTAACGCCCTGGGCCGTGATCTGGGTGATCTCTGCGTTTTCGATCAGGGTTACGTGTTGTTTGGCAAGCGCGGCCAACAATCGGTCACGGGGTTTATCGGGCAGGACAGACAAGGCCGTGCTGCGATCGATCAGATGGACTTTCGCGGCGCGCTTGTGCTTGCGCAGGGCAAAGGCCATGGCCATGGCCAATTCGACACCCGCAACCCCTGCCCCGATCACGACAACCGAGGCCGGACCGGTTTGCGCGCGATAAGCGTCCCAGCGGTTGGCAAAGGCACCCAGCGGCTTGGCCGGGATCGCATGTTTTTCAAACCCCTGCAACGCAGGCATTTCCGACGTGATGCCAACGTCGATCGAGGCGATATCATAGCCAACGGGCGGATGGTCCGGGATGTGGATCTGTTTGGTTTGACGGTCAATCCCATCGACCCGCCCTGTGATGATGCGTGCCCCGGCAAAGCGCGCCAGTGACACCAGATCAATATCCAGATCATCGCGGCTGTAATGCCCGGCAACAAAACCGGGCAACATGCCGGAGTATGGCGCAGTGGGGCCGGGATTGATCACTGTGACGCGGGCGCCCGGCAACGGGTCCATTCCCCACATGCGCAGGACCAGCGCATGGGCGTGGCCACCACCGATCAGGACAAGGTCTTTGCTTAAGGGAAGAGTGACATGCATGGTTTCGCATTTAATCCCTTCTGCGCGGCACTGACCAGAGCCTGGGATGGCGCAATTTGTCAGGGCTGCGGTTATGACGCGAATGTGTGGGTTTGGGCGGGTCTTTCTGACGTGGTTGGGTTTTGTGACGGCGCTACTGGGTGCTGTGCAAGTGTATTTGTTTTGGTTGATGCAGCAAAATTGACGTAAGCGCTGTTTGTCTTGGGACGGAAACGAGGGGGCTGTCTGCCCCCTCGAGCTCCCCCGAAGGTATTTTTAAACAGAAGAAGCAGGCGGAAGTGGCTTGCGGTGGCGGCGTGCCGGGCGTAATCGCGCCAGTACAATCACATAGGATGCAGGCCATGGACAATCTGCGCGGCAGTCTTTTCATGATCGTTGCGATGGCGCTTTTTGCTGTTGAGGACTCGTTCATCAAGGCAGCCACGGCGACCATTTCGGTGGGTCAGGTTTTATTGATACTTGGCGCGTTAGGGGGCGGTTTTTTTGCGTATTTGGCGCGACGCAAGGGGATTGCGCTGTTCACTTCCGTTTTGATGAGCAAACCCATCGTGATCCGCAATGTTGCCGAGCTGTTGGGCACGATGGCTTTTGTCACCGCCTTGTCGCGTATTCCGCTGTCGACCGCGGCGGCGATGATCCAGGCCACGCCATTGATGATGACCATGGGGGCCGCGCTGTTGCTGCGAGAGCCGGTGGGGTGGCGGCGATGGAGCGCGATTGTTATCGGGCTGTTTGGCGTCTTGCTGATCTTGCGGCCGGGCAGCGCGGGGTTTGACCCCTATGTGTTGAGCGCGTTTTTTGGGGTGGCGATGTTGGCCACCCGCGATCTGGCCGCGCGCTATGTGCCGCGTGATGTGTCCAATCTTCAGTTGTCTGCCTATGGTTTGGGGGTTTTGGTTCCGGCCGGGTTGGTGTTGATGCTGCTGAATGACGGCATGCCGGTGGCAATGGATGCGCCCACCTGGGGCTTGATGGTGGGCGCTGCGGCGTTTGGCGTGGGTGGCTATTACGCTGTGACGGTGGCGGCGCGTTTGGGAGATGTGTCCCATGTGACCCCGTTTCGGTACACGCGGCTATTGTTTGCGCTAGCAATCGGTGTCACGTTCTTTTCAGAGCGGCCCGATCAATTGACCCTGCTTGGTGCGGCCATTGTTATTGCAACCGGTCTATACACGCTTTTGCGTGAGGCCCGTTTACGCAAAAGAAACGGTTTGTAACTGTTAGCGCAGGGTCAGTTTACTTTCGCGGCTCCGCTGGTATAGACGCCGCAACCCTTTGGCAAACACCAAGAAGGCATTTGCACCATGAGCACGATCATTGATATCCACGCGCGCGAAATTCTGGACAGCCGCGGTAATCCAACCGTCGAAGTCGACATCATCCTGGAAGATGGCACCATGGGCCGTGCGGCGGTGCCCTCTGGCGCCTCGACCGGCGTACATGAGGCGGTTGAGCGTCGCGATGGCGACAAGGACCGTTATATGGGCAAAGGCGTTCTGGAAGCCGTTGCCGCCGTCAACGGCGAGATTGCCGATGGTCTGGTTGGCATGGACGCCACCGAACAAGTGGCCATCGACATGGCCATGATCGAAATTGACGGCACGGAAAACAAAGGCCGTTTGGGCGCCAACGCCATTTTGGGCGTTTCGCTGGCCGCTGCAAAAGCCGCCGCAGATTTCACCGTACAGCCGCTGTATCGCTATGTTGGCGGCACCTCGGCGCATATTCTGCCGGTACCCATGATGAATATCATCAATGGCGGCGAACATGCCGACAACCCGATCGACATTCAGGAATTCATGATCATGCCGGTCAGCGCGACCAATATTCGCGACGCGGTGCGCATGGGGTCGGAAGTGTTTCACACGCTGAAGAAAGAGCTTTCGGCGGCGGGCATGTCCACAGGCCTGGGCGATGAAGGCGGCTTTGCCCCTGAATTGGGCTCGACCACTGATGCTTTGGACTTCGTTTTGAAATCCATCGAAAAGGCCGGTTACAAGCCAGGTGAAGATATGTACCTGGCGCTTGATTGCGCATCGACCGAATATTTCGAAGACGGCAAATACAACATGAAGGGCGAAGGCAAAGTTCTGACCTCTGCCGAAAACGTCGATTACCTGAAAGCCTTGTGCGACGCCTATCCGATCATCTCGATCGAAGACGGCATGGCGGAAGATGACTGGGAAGGTTGGAAACTGCTGACCGACGCGCTGGGTGACAAGGTACAGTTGGTTGGTGACGATCTGTTTGTGACCAACCCTGCCCGTCTGGCCGATGGTATTAAACAGGGTGTGGCAAACTCGATGCTGGTGAAAGTGAACCAGATCGGCACGTTGACGGAAACGCTGAAAGCCGTCGAAATGGCGCATCGTGCGGGCTATACCAATGTGATGAGCCACCGTTCCGGCGAAACCGAAGACGCGACCATCGCGGATTTGGCTGTTGCGACGAACTGTGGTCAGATCAAAACGGGTTCGCTGGCCCGTTCGGACCGGTTGGCCAAGTACAATCAGCTGATCCGTATCGAAGAGCTGTTGGGCGAGACTGCGGAATACGCTGGCCGGTCTATCCTGAAATAAGCCACTGATCTGGTTGCGAATAATCGCCCCTTCGGCCCATGGTCGAGGGGGCTTTTTTATGCCTGCCGTTCAAAAACACACTGCGCTACTCTTTGGGGGCTGAATTCGTGCTGGTTCCTGCACAGGCCCCTTGCCAAGAACGGTTTGGCCAGCAACACTGCGTACATGACAGCAGATGAGATCATCGCCCAACTGGGCCTTTCCCCACATCGCGAAGGCGGACATTACCGTCAAACCTGGATCGCACCGGGTGAAGGGCGCACCAGTGGAACCGCAATTTATTTTCTACTGAAAAGCGGCGAAAGCAGCCATTGGCACCGTGTTGATGCTGCTGAAATCTGGCATTTCTATGCGGGCGATCCTTTGGTTTTGTCGATGGCTGATACGGCCGCTGGTCCGCGGGCAGATCACATCTTGGGCCCGGATTTGGCCGCTGGGCAAGTTCCACAAATCATCGTGCCTCCGCGCCATTGGCAGGCGGCACGCACCACGGGCGACTGGACGCTGGTGGGCTGTACCGTCAGCCCTGCCTTTCAGTTTTCCGGCTTTGAACTGGCCGCGCCGGGGTTTAACATACCATGATAAGTGTCTGAATTATATATTTTAAATAATTTCAACTCACTTTAGGGTCTCGAGACTTAGGTCGGAAAACCTAAGTCCAATATGGCACATGTCATTTCTGTTCTAGCGTTTGCGCGCCGCAACTGTCCAAAGGTTGGGCAGCCGGCAGGAACGGGAGGAACAAATGAATATGATAAACGCGCTGGCCATCTCTATTGGCGTTTTGGCAGCAGTCGCCACATGGCTGTGTTTGGGAACGACCATGGGTCTACAGGTTTGGGCTTTGTTCGTGGGATGGGGCAGTTTTTACCACACCGGTGGGGGCACGGATGGTTTGACGAAATCAGCCGTCAACCATGTTTGGGGCGCGATTGTCGCCGCCATTGCGCTATATGTCGTTGGTGTTGTTGGCGGAACGGTTGTTGTCACCTCGATCATCGTAGGCGTTTCGGTTGTTGTGCTGGTGTTGGGCGCGCATATGCCCGCGTTGGCCACCATCCCAGCCGGGGTTTACGGCTATGCCTCTACCGCAGCGTTCTGTTTGCTGACCGGTGTTGCCCTTGGCGATATTGCCGCCGTGTTTGGCGCGGCGGCCATGGTTGTAGCTTCGCTGATCATCGGGAACATCTTTGGCTTTGTGAGCGAGAAAATCGCAGGCGCAATGGCCGCCTCCGCAGACGCGTAAACAAAAAAACGGCGGGGAATTCCCTGCCGTTTTCATTTGCAATTCAAGGCATTATCCGTTGGACTTGATGTAATTTACCAGCTGCGCGGTTGAGCTGTCCTTGCCATCAGTGCCGACCTCACCCGCAACAACTGGTCCCAAAGCCGTCGCCAGCTCTTTGCCCAGTTCAACGCCCCATTGGTCATAGGAATTGATGCCGAGGATCACACCTTCCACAAACACCCGGTGTTCATACAAGGCAATGATCTTGCCCAACATTTCGGGTGTCAGTTTGGGGTAAATCAATGTGGTCGATGGGCGATTGCCTGGGAACACGCGGTGCTTGGCCTGGCGCTCCAGTTCGGCGCCCTCAAATTTACCTGCCACCTTTTCGCGGGCTTCGTCCAGTGACCGGCCACGCAGCAATGCTTCGGATTGGGCAAGGCAGTTGGCGACCAGCAACAGATGGTGATGCTTCAATTCGGGCTCGTGCCCTTCGGCCGCCACCAGAAATTCACAAGGGATCACTCGCGTGCCCTGATGGATCAGCTGGTAAAAGGCGTGCTGGCCATTGGTGCCCGGCTCACCCCATACAACGGGGCCACTGTCATAGGGCAGTGTTTCGCCATCCATCGACACGCTCTTGCCGTTGCTTTCCATCTCAAGCTGCTGAAGATAGGCCGCCAAACGGGACAAACGGTTGTCATAGGGCAGAACTGCGCGTGTCGCGTTTCCCTGCCCCTGATTGTGCCATAGACCAACCAGCGCCAGCATGACCGGCAGGTTCTGCTCAAACGGTGCGGTGCGGAAATGGGTATCCATCGCCTGTCCGCCCGCCAAAAAGGCGCGGAAATCGTCTGGTCCGATGGCGATCATCAGCGACAGCCCAATCGGCCCCCACATGGAATAACGCCCGCCAACCCAGTCTTCGAACCCCAGAACGCGATCTTCGGGAATGCCCCATTCGGCCGCGGCGGCCTGATTGGACGACAGCGCAATGAAGCGCCCGTCCATCGACACATCGTACTGGGCCAGCCAATCGCGCGCGGTGCGGGCGTTTGTCATGGTTTCGATTGTGGTGAAGGTTTTGGAGGCAACGATGAACAGCGTCGTTTCCGGGTTCAAGGCGTTCAGCGTGTCTGCAATATCGGCGCCATCGACGTTGGACACAAAGTGGCAGTTGGGACCATCGCGATACGGAGACAGCGCAATATACGCCATCGCCGGGCCCAGGTCAGACCCCCCAATGCCGATGTTCACCACATCGGTGATTTCGCTGCCGCGCACGTCATTGGCAACGACCGCCATCTTGGCCAATGTGTCCAGAACCTCTGGCATCACGTCTTGGCCATCCACCATAACCGGATCACCTGACAGGTTGCGCAGGGCTGTATGCAGAACGGCGCGGCCTTCGGTTTCGTTGATTGTGGCGCCACCGAACATGGCATCGCGTTTGGCGGCCACGCCCCGGCTTTCAGCCAAGCCAATCAGCTCGGCCCGGATGTCGGCATCCAGTTGCGTCTTTGAGTAGTCAAATAGCATTCCGCAGGCGTCGACTGAGTATTCGGCCGCTCTTGCGCTGTCTTTGAACAGATCCAGCATGTGGCGACCCTTTGTTTTGGTCGCCATCTCTTGCAATTTATCGAACATGGAAATTACTCCGCCCAGTGGACTGTCGCGCCGTCCAACACGGCACGGATCGGGGCCTCTTCTACCGGCAAATTGCGCGCTTTTTCAAGCGCTTCCCGTTTTTCAGCGCCAAAGATAAGAACGTGTTTCTTCAATGCCGCATTCAAAACGCGTGCTGATAGGGTGATGCGTGGTTCCGGTGCGCCGGGTGCGCGCATCGGGATCAGGATAGGCGCATGTGGGTCCAGTGCCTCGGTCAGTTTGTCGGCACCGGGAAAGATTGAGGCTGTATGCATGTCAGCGCCCATGCCCAGCAGAACCACCGCAATCGGCAGTTCGCCAATGATTTGGCTTTCCAGCTCGGCCAACACATCTTCGGGCTGGTGTGCCGGGGTGTATAGCGGCACAAACCGCGCGGCAGCTGCGCGATCTACCAAAAGTCGCTGTTTCAGCAACCGGGTGTTGGACCGTTCGCTGTCTTCTGGCACCCAGCGTTCATCGCTGAGCATCACATCAACGCGCGACCAATCCAGATCTGCTGCGCAAAGATCATCGAACACCGGTCCGGGCGACGTACCACCGGGTACGGCCAGAAGCGCGCGTTCTTCATGATCCAATGCCGCTGTCAGATCACCGGCCAAACGATTGGCCAGATCAATGATCAGCATTTCACGGTCTGGATATTCTTCGAAGTCGTAAGTCATGATTTTATCTCGCGCCACCGACGCCCATCGCGATGCATCAGCATCATTGCATCCTCTGGCCCGTTGCTGCCAGAGTCATATGGCTTGGGCACCTCGCGCCGGGTTTGCCACCCTTCGATGATCGGGTCGGTCCAACGCCAAGCGGCTTCCACCTCATCGCCGCGCATAAACAGGGTTTGGTTGCCCCGGATCACATCCATGATCAGCCGTTCATACGCATCTGGCACCTCTTCCACCTCTGGCCCCAGAGCCTCGGCAAAGGACATGTCCAGTGGAACGTCGATCAAACGCATCCCACCCGGACCGGGTTCCTTAATAGTAACGCCCAGCGTGATCCCTTCATTGGGCTGTAGGCGAATCGACAACACGTTGCGGTGACGTCCGGCCTCATCGCCAAAGATCGAATGTGGCGTGTCCTTGAACACCACCGTAATCTCAGACGATCGGGATTTCAGCCGCTTACCTGTGCGCAGGTAAAACGGGGTGCCGGCCCAACGCCAGTTGGACACATGCACCTTCATCGCAACGAAGCTTTCCGTTGTGGACCGCTCGTCTTCGACATCTTCGCGATACCCGGTCAACTCCGTATCGGCGCTGTACTGTCCGCGCACGATGTGGTGGTAGTCTACCGGTTCCAACGCACGAATAACTTTCAGCTTTTCGTCACGTACGGCATCAGGATCAAACTTGGATGGCGGCTCCATCGCGATCAGACACAGCAACTGCATCAGGTGGTTTTGCACCATGTCCCGCATTGCGCCAGACTTATCGTAATACGATCCACGGCCACCCACACCAACGGTTTCGGCCACGGTAATCTGCACATGATCAACGTATTGGCTGTTCCACAGTGGTTCAAACAGCATGTTGCCAAACCGCACGGCCATCAGGTTCTGAACCGTTTCTTTGCCCAGGTAATGGTCGATGCGGTAAATCTGCGTTTCGTCAAAGTGCTTGGCCAATGTGTGGTTCAGCGCGCGCGCGGTTTCCAGATTATGGCCAAACGGTTTTTCAACAACGATCCGGCTTTCCGGCGTGGCCAGACCAAAGCTGTGCAGCCGGTCGGCAATATCGCCAAACAACGCGGGACCGACAGAGAAATAGAACGCGCGAACCGCGTCATCACGCAGATGTCCGCGCAGCTCGACCCAGCCCTGATCGCCGCGGGCATCAACGGTCACATAGCTGACCCGTTTCAGGAAACCGTCCAGCGTGCCCTCTTCGCAGGCCAGTGAACCGCCAAATTCCTGGATCGATTCGCGTACGAAGTCGCGATATTCGGCATCGTCATGTTCCGAACGGGCTGCACCCACAATAAAAGCATCGGGCGGAATTTGGCCCGAACAAAACCGCCGGAACAAACCAGGCAAAATCTTGCGGCGTGCCAGATCGCCCGTGCCGCCAAAGATAACAAGGTCGAAAGTTTCGACCGGAATGACTCGCGAAACCATGCGGGCTCCAGTTCATATGAAAGTTGTTCACGTTAGCGCTAACTGCGCCCGATTTACCCGATTGCTTTGCAAGAGTCTAACACCCAAATGGTTTCCCACAAACCAATCCCCGATCAAATCTACCAGATCGGTCGAAAAAGCAGCAAACGGCCTAGGGATAGCTCACCTGTCCGCCGCCAACCGCGGCTCGTACGCCGGTTGTAGATGGGCAAGACGTTGGCAGCCCCCGCGCCACGCGCACGGCCAAAAAGGCAAAGGCCTGTGCTTCCAGCATATCCCCGTTCAAACCGACGGCCTCAACCGGCTGCACAGGACAATCCAACCCAGCCGTCAACATCTGCATCATTACAGGGTTGTGCCGCCCGCCCCCCGTTACCAGAACGCGCGACGGTGGGCTTGGGCAATACTGCATGCCCTGCATCACCGCGGCGGCGGCCATAGCTGTCATCGTGGCCGCAGCATCCGGGTCGTCCAGCTCTCGCACCAAATCCAGCATCAAGGCAAAATCGTTCCGGTCCAGAGACTTAGGTGGTATTTTCAGAAAATATCCCTCGTCCAGAAATAGCTCCAACGCGCCGTCTACTACTTGCCCAGTACGTGCCAGCGCCCCGTCTTTGTCATAGGGTTGGCCCCGACGTTGCGCCATCAGATCATTGATCGGCGCGTTCGCAGGCCCGGTGTCAAAGGCCAGCAACGCGCCCTCATCCTGTGGTGCTGATTTGGACGGATCAATCCACGTCAGGTTGCCCACGCCACCCAGATTCAAAATGGCCAGCGGCTGTTGGGCACCCATCCATTTCGCACAGGCAAAGTGAAAGAACGGCGCCAACGGCGCGCCCTGCCCGCCCAATTCCATGTCGTTGCTTCGAAAATCCCAGACAACCGGCGCGTTCAACGCGCTGGCCAATGCTGCGCCATCTCCCAATTGATGGGTCCGCCCCTGATCTGGATCATGCGCCAGAGTTTGGCCATGAAACCCGATCAATTCGGCGTCGTCAAACTGCCGGAATGCATCCAGATGAGCCGCCATCACCACGTTCAGTGCCTGGTCCAGATCGTCGCCGGGCCAGCGCCCCAAGGCCGAGCGCAAAATGTCCTCTTCGGCGGGGCTATAGGCGCGATAGGTTGTTGGACCGAAGTCCAGAATCTGTTCTCCATCGGTGTGCAGCATGGCGGCATCCACACCATCCAATGACGTGCCCGACATCGCCCCCAATGCCCATACCGGTTCTCTGCCCAACATGGTCTTTTCCTTCGCCCCACTCATCACTATACGTGCTGGCGCATATTAAGAGGGAAGACCCATGACCTACCATCCCAAATCGGACTTCATGCGCGTCATGATGGAGCGAGGCTACCTGGCCGACTGCACCGATTATCAGAGCCTTGATGACGCACTGATCAATGGGGTGGTCACCGCGTATATTGGCTATGATGCCACGGCCAAGTCGTTGCACGTGGGCCATCTGTTAAACATCATGATGTTGCGCTGGCTGCAAAAAACCGGCCATCAACCGATCACCCTGATGGGCGGCGGCACCACGAAAGTGGGCGATCCGTCCTTCCGTGCGGATGAACGCCCGTTGCTGAGTGCCGAACAGATCGATTCCAATATCGATGGTATGAAAGCGGTGTTTTCCAAATACCTCAGCTACGATGACAGCCCATCGGGCGCGTTGATGCTGAACAATGCGGAATGGCTGGACGAGCTGAATTACCTGGAATTCCTGCGCGACATCGGGCGGCATTTTTCGGTCAACCGGATGCTGTCGTTTGAATCGGTGAAATCGCGCTTGGACCGTGAACAGTCGCTGTCCTTCCTCGAATTCAACTACATGATCCTGCAGGCCTATGACTTTCTGGAACTGAACCGCCGGTATAATTGCGTTCTGCAAATGGGTGGATCGGATCAGTGGGGCAATATCGTCAACGGCATCGACCTGACACGCCGGGTCCTGGATCATCAGATCTTTGGTTTGACGTCTCCACTGTTGACCACTT
Source organism: Pseudoprimorskyibacter sp. (assembly GCA_034670065.1). Taxonomy (GTDB): domain Bacteria; phylum Pseudomonadota; class Alphaproteobacteria; order Rhodobacterales; family Rhodobacteraceae; genus Mesobacterium_A. The sequence continues at coordinate 260,649 of JAXMOG010000001.1, forward strand.
CTGACGGCCGCAAAATGGGCAAAAGCCAGGGCGGTGCCATGTGGCTGAACGCCGATATGCTCAGCCCGTATGAATTCTGGCAATTCTGGCGCAACACAACCGATGCGGATGTTGGTCGCTTCCTGAAGCTGTATACAGAGCTGCCGGTCGAAGAATGTGATCGTCTGGGCGCGCTCGAAGGGTCATTGATCAATGATGCCAAGATCATCTTGGCCAACGAAGTCACCACCCTGTGCCATGGCGCAGAAGCCGCGCAAGCGGCCGAAGCCACGGCGCGCGAAGTGTTCGAAAAAGGCGGTGTGGGGGATGATCTTCCCACCTTGACCATCAGCGCCGCAGATGTGGCCGATGGGATTTCGATTGTTCAGCTGATCGTCAAATCGGGCCTGGCCAAGTCTGGCAAAGAAGCCAAACGCCTGATCACTGAAAACGGCGCGCGCATGAACGATGAGCCGCTCAGCGATGCGGGCCTGATGATCGACGCGGCCGCCCTGGCTGAACCGATCAAGCTCAGCGCAGGCAAGAAACGCCATGCCTTGATCACGCTGGCAGGGTAATCCGGCACTCCGCCAATAAGACATAACAAAGGCCCGCTGGTTTCAGCGGGCCTTTTTTGACTATCCATGTCTTGCCTGCCCGCCATCAATCGGCCGCTGTCAGCATCCAATCCCCATCCGGCCAAAAGGCATGGAAGGCAAAGGCGAACATCACGTCATGCACCACGTCGCGCCCCTCACCGTCTTGCACGCGGATCATCCCAACATCCCGCCCCGCAGCAATTTTCCCGGCATCCAAAGCCGATGCCACACCAGCCTGCCATGTCAAAACGACATCTGACTCCCTGATTTCACGATCACGCCGCAACCGCTCTAACGGCCAGGCTTGCGTTCCCACACGCACCACGCGCGCCAAGGGGGCAATCCCATGTGGCGGCACCTCCCCTGAATACAGGAATGGTCGATGAGACCGGTCATAGCCCTCATACGGGTTGCGCCCATAGGCCCGCCGCCAGCTCGGTTCATCCATCACCAACCCATCGGGATTGCGCGCCCGAAACACATCCCAGCTTTCCATCCAGGCTGGCAAAGTCTCCAACTCGGTGCCAAGCAACTCCCCAACGATGGCTTCGCCAACTGCCTGCTGCCACCAGGTTTCGGTTTCGCGATCATACATGATCATATCGGAATGCCGCAGCTTGCCCGACACGCCAAAGCTCAGGGTCCGGCCGTCGACGCGCCGGTCAAACACCACCGCCGAATTGCACAATGGGCAAAACGTCACCGCAACCGGCAGGTCCCCCACCATGTCATTTACAATTTCATGCCACATCAAATACCGGATCGGATAGGCGCGCGGCACCTGCCCTTCCAATTCGACAGTGATCACGGGCTCTAACGCCTCTATGCGCGTCTCGTCCGCTGCCGCAATAAACCCCGGATCGCTCAGCGCCGGTATCCCGTCCTTGGGCGGTCCGCCCGACAGAATTTCTGTCCAGTTTTCAACAGAACTGCGCGTGAAATCGGTCTTCGGCCATTCGTGCCGCCAAAATTCCGGGCTGGCAGAAACCGCCCCGGCCCAAAAGGTCATCAATATCAGCCAAATAAATCGCATCCGCCCGTCCTCCTGCACGCAGCATGCCAAACGGGCATTCATCTGGGAACCATCCCCACGCAAAGGTGAAACGGCTTGATCTTCTTCTGTTTGAAAATACCTCGGGGGTGAATTGGCCTTTGGCCAAGAGGGGGCAGCGCCCCCTGCCCGCAGCCAGCCCCGCGGCAAACGGACCCTCAAAGGCGACTGGCCTCAAAGCCCATCAGCCAACTCAGTGCGCCAGATCTCGTAACCCGGCGCACCGAAACATTTTGACAATCGCGTCAGTCGGTGACGGTCACGCTGACCATACGGTCAGGTTGACCAACAACCGCGCCATTGCGGCCGGCGCCACGCTTGATCGCGTCCACCACATCCATGCCGCCCGTCACTTCACCAACAACCGTGTATTGGCCATTCAGGTGCCCAGCTGGGGCAAACATGATGAAGAATTGCGAATTGGCGCTGTCGGGGTTCTGCGACCGCGCCATGCCGATTACACCGCGCTCAAAAGGCTGGTTCGAAAACTCGGCCTTCAAATCCGGCAAATCAGACCCGCCCCGACCGGCCATCTGCATCGAAAAGGCCGGGTCTTCCGCATCGCCATAGGCCACATCGCCGGTTTGGGCCATGAAACCTTCGATCACACGGTGGAACACCACGTTGTCATAGCTTCCGGCTTCCGCCAGCGCCGTGATACGGCCAACATGCCCGGGCGCTACATCTTCGAACAGATCAACTGTGATGATGCCATTGGCACCTTCACCAGCAATCTCAATCTGCAAGCCAGTGGCCAGAGCCGGGCTGGCCATCAGCGCAAAGACAGCCGCCAGCTTACGCATCGGCAGCCACCTTGACGCTGATCATGCGATCAGGCTGTGCAGGCGGCTCGCCACGGGTGATGGCATCAACATGTTCCATGCCGGAAATCACGCGGCCATAAACGGTGTATTGACCGTTCAGGAAGTGGTTGTCGCCGAAATTGATGAAGAACTGCGAATTGGCGGAATTGGGGCTTTGCGACCGTGCCGCGCCCAATGTGCCGCGATCATGAGGCAGTTTGGAAAATTCAGCAGGCAAATCCGGCAGGTTTGAACCGCCCGTGCCTGCGCGGCGCAGGTTGAAGTTGTCTTCCATGTTGCCATTGGCCACATCGCCGGTCTGGGCCATGAAACCATCGATCACGCGGTGGAAGGCCACGTTGTCATAGGCGCCGCTGCGGGCAAGCTCTTTCATCCGTTCGGAATGCTGCGGTGCCACATCGGGCAGCAGCTCGATCGTGACAGTGCCGCCTGTCAGTTCCATCAGAATTGTGTTTTCGGGATCTTTGATCTCGGCCATGGCCGTCTCCTTTACAAATGTCCGCGTTGCGTTGCCGCCATCGTTAACGTCCAGTTGCCGCAATGCCAAGACGGCGCATTGACGGATGGGCGGCGCAACGCCATGACATAGACAACCAAACAGATGGAGCAAAGACATGGCCTGGAAAACCCTCGATGACATGGATTTGAACGGCAAGCGCGTTCTGACCCGAGTTGATATCAACGTGCCCGTCGAAAACGGCGTGGTGACAGATGCCACACGGATTGAACGCATCGTGCCCACCATTACCGATATTCTGGCCAAGGGCGGCACGCCGATTCTGTTGGCCCATTTCGGCCGCCCCAAGGGCAAGATGGTGCCAGAGATGAGCCTGCGCATCACCCTGCCTACGCTGGAAAAGACGCTGAACCGGTCTGTGGTTTTTATTGAACGCCCCAGCCGTGACCAGATCGACGCGCTGCCACAAGACACGGTTGTTCTGATCGAAAACACCCGTTTTTCGGATATGGAAGAAAAGAACGATCCCAAGATGGCGCAATTCATTGCCTCGTTGGGCGATGTCTTTTGCAACGATGCGTTTTCCGCAGCTCACCGGGCGCATGCCTCGACCGAAGGGGTTGCGCATTTGCTGCCATCCTGCGCCGGACGCCTGATGCAGGCCGAATTGTCCGCACTGGAAGCCGCGCTTGGCAAGCCTGAACGCCCGGTTGTGGCTGTGGTTGGCGGCGCCAAGGTTTCCACCAAGCTGGAATTGTTGGGCAACCTGGTGTCCAGGGTTGATCATCTGGTGATTGGCGGCGGAATGGCCAATACCTTCTTGGCCGCGCAGGGCATTGATGTGGGCAAGTCATTGGCCGAACATGATATGACCGACACGGCGTTGGAAATTCTTGCCAAGGCCAAGACCTCTGGCTGCGAAATCATTTTGCCGACGGATGTCGTTGTGGCGTGGGAATTCAAGGCCGGTGCCAAGAACGAAACCCTTGCGGCAGACGCCTGCCCGGCGGACGCGATGATCCTGGATGCCGGTCCCCAGACCGTGGCCAAGATCAACGCAACTTTCGATGCGGCGCGTACCTTGATCTGGAATGGCCCGTTGGGGGCGTTCGAGATTGAACCCTTCAACACAGCCACAAACGCTGCCGCGACCCATGCTGCTGAATTGTCCAAGGCTGGATCGCTGATTTCGGTTGCAGGTGGTGGTGACACGGTTGCTGCATTGAACCAAGCTGGCGCGTCAGAGGCCTTTACCTATATCTCCACAGCCGGTGGTGCCTTCCTGGAATGGATGGAAGGTAAGACATTGCCAGGAGTTGCTGCGCTCGGCTGATACCCGGCAACGGCACGCCTTGCGTGTGTTTTCAAAACCGCCCCACTTCCCGTCATATCGGGTGGTGGGGCATGCTTCTAATACACCCCCATTTTTGTCCACGGCCGCGATGAACACACATGGCTTGTGTTTTCATGCTTAAGGCGAGTCGATTTTTCGCATAGGTTGCGGAAAGCGGAGTGTGGCAAAACCGGGAAAATCCATCGCCAATGCCCAGAACTTTTCGCATTTCCGGGGACTTGCCCCTGAAACGTCACAATGGGTGTGCCGAGTGCAACAACTTTGATCAGAGGTGTTTCGGTTAGCGCCAACATAATAGACAGCGCCCGGCACGCGACCTATGCCACTTGCGCAAAGGGCGTTTTGCGAAAGACAGCAAACCATATGCCCGAAGAAATGACATTTTCAACGACAGGCGGATTTCCATGCCGAACGAACAGATGAAACAACAGATGACTTCCTCAGACGGCTTTATCGCCGCGCTGGACCAATCGGGCGGCTCTACCCCAAAAGCCTTGCGCTTGTACGGCGTCGAAGAAAGCGCGTATTCGAACGACGAAGAAATGTTCGGGATGATCCACCAGATGCGGGCCCGGATCATCAAATCCCCCGCGTTCACCGGCGAAAAAGTGATCGGCGCCATTCTGTTTGAACGCACCATGGACGGCGAAATTGACGGCACCCCAACAGCGCAATTCCTGTGGGAAGAAAAGCAGGTTGTGCCGTTCCTGAAGGTCGACAAGGGCTTGGAAGACGAGGCAAACGGCGTTCAGCTGATGAAGCCAATGCCAGAGCTGGATGCGCTGTTGTCGCGCGCGTCGCAAAAGGGTGTTTTCGGCACCAAGATGCGCAGCGTTATCAACTCTGCCAACCGCGAAGGCATCAAGGCGATCGTCGCGCAGCAGTTTGAAATCGGCAATCAGATCCTGTCGCATGGCTTGGTTCCGATCCTTGAGCCCGAAGTGACCATCACCATCGCAGACAAGGCCGAAGCCGAAGCCATCCTGCGCGAAGAAATTCTGGCGGCGCTGGAAAACCAGGATCAGGACATCATGCTGAAACTGTCGCTTCCGACCGAAGCCAATTTCTACAAGCCTCTGATTGACCACCCCAAGGTGATCCGTGTTGTGGCTCTGTCGGGTGGTTACAGCCGCGAAGACGCCAACGCGAAACTGACACAGAACACCGGCATGATTGCCAGCTTCAGCCGCGCGCTGAGCGAAGGCCTGTCGGCACAACAGTCTGATGACACGTTCAACAGCACATTGGCGGCTTCTGTTGACAGCATTTATCAGGCGTCCAAGGCCGGTTGATATTTCGCAACACATTGTTTTTGCATGCGGGGGCCTCACGGCCCCCGTTTTGCGTTATAATACAATCATGGGGGAGCCTAACCAGATAGACCACATCCTTTAACGGGATTGGTCAGGATTGGTTTCACCGCCATTTGTGGGGGAATGGAATGATCTACGAAGTCGCAACGCTGCTGCATGCAATAGGCACTGCCGTGCTATTGGGTGCCGGTTTGGGTTTGGCCTTTATTTTGGTGGTGTCGCATCAATCGCGCAAACCGGGATTGGTGGCGCATGTCACCGGGTTGGTCGTTTTGGCCGATTGGGTGTTTATTGGCCCGTCTTTGTTGGTGCTTCTTGTCAGCGGTTATGGCCTGTCAGTGTTAAACGGTTTTGGGATGTATGAAGGCTGGCTGGGACTGTCGCTGATCCTGTTTGCCGTTATCGTTCTGTTGTGGTTCCTTTCACAGCCGATGCAAATCCATATGCGCAATCTGGCGCGCGAGGCCCGAGAGACGATTGCCCCTTTGCCAAACATGTATCACCGGCTGTTTCGCAGGTGGTTCGTTGTGCGCACATTCATCTTGCTTGGTGTTTTGGGCTGCTTGTGGCTGATGCTGTCAAAAACACCTTTGTAAGGCCGTCTCGAAACATCTGTGCAACACACCTGCGCGCTGGTGATTTTTTCGCCCATTGATATCTGGTCAAACACGCGCTCCATGGGCATAGTCGGTTTCATGCATCCGCCAAGAGATGCAATCAGAGGCGCAGTATGACCAACACCAACAGTTCCCGCCCAACGCTGGCCGTTTTGGCCTTTTTTACCGTCGCGTTGATCCTGGGCATCCATTTCACCTTTGCCGCCGTCCAAGGCGATTACGGTCTGTTTCGACGGGCCGAGGTAGATGTGCATGCCAGAATGTTGGAAGAAGAGCTGGCGATGCTCAGCAATCAAGTGTCAGAAATGGAAAACCTGACACATCGTCTTTCTGACGATTACCTTGATCTGGACCTGCTGGATCAACAGGCGCGCGATATTCTTGGCCGTCTTCGTACGGATGAAATCGTCCTTCCCTGACTTTGCTTTTACAGACAATCTGATCTGACCGGCTTGGCCTGCGCCATGCCGTTTTGGCTGCGTTACTCTGACACGACATCCGCCCTTTGACTTTGCTGCCACAGGTGTCTAATGTGCAAACAGTTTAATGCTAAACTATTTTGGGAGGAGCCCCCGAATGGCCGGCCGAAAACCAGCAAAAGCGTCGAATGTCTCGGCGGACGAATTGAAGAAGTATTACCACGACATGCTGCTGATCCGGCGGTTTGAAGAAAAGGCGGGCCAACTTTACGGCATGGGTCTGATTGGTGGCTTTTGTCACCTGTATATCGGACAGGAAGCCGTGGTTGTGGGCCTAGAGGCTGCTGCCGAAGAAGGCGACAAGCGCATCACATCCTACCGCGATCACGGCCATATGCTGGCCTGTGGCATGGACCCGAACGGCGTGATGGCCGAATTGACCGGGCGCGAAGGCGGCTATTCCCGAGGGAAAGGCGGCTCGATGCACATGTTCAGCCGCGAGAAACATTTCTACGGTGGCCACGGTATCGTTGGCGCACAGGTTTCTCTGGGGGCTGGTCTGGCATTCGCTGACAAGTATCAGGATAACGGACGCGTCACGTTTACATATTTCGGTGACGGTGCCGCAAACCAAGGTCAGGTTTACGAATCCTTCAACATGGCTGCCCTTTGGAAACTGCCTGTGATCTTTGTGATCGAGAACAACCAATACGCCATGGGTACTGCGCAGGCACGGTCGACCTCGACCCCTGATCTGCACACCCGCGGCATTGCATTTGGTATTCCCGGCGAAGCGGTTGACGGCATGAACGTTTTGTCCGTCAAGGAAGCCAGCGAAAAAGCCGTGGCGCACTGCCGCTCTGGCAAGGGCCCGTATATCCTGGAAATCAAAACCTATCGCTATCGCGGCCACTCGATGTCGGATCCGGCCAAATACCGGACCCGCGAAGAAGTGCAGAAGATGCGTGAAGAACGCGACCCGATTGAAAACGTGCGCGACATGCTGCTGACCGGCAAACATGCCACCGAAGAAGACCTGAAAGCGATCGATAAGAAGATCAAAGAGGTCGTCAACGCCAGCGCCGAATTCGCAAAAGAAAGCCCGGAACCCGCTCTGGAAGAGCTGTGGACGGACATCTATGCCGACGCCACGCAGCAGTCGGCGTAAGGGAGGACACAACACATGGCAACTCAAGTACTAATGCCCGCCCTGTCGCCCACGATGGAGGAAGGCACCCTGGCCAAATGGCTGGTTAAGGAAGGGGATACCGTCAGCTCTGGCGATATTCTGGCCGAAATCGAAACCGACAAAGCCACGATGGAATTCGAAGCCGTCGACGAAGGAATTGTTGGCAAGATCCTGATCGCCGAAGGCTCTGAAGGTGTGAAGGTCAACACCCCAATCTGCGTTTTGGTTGAAGAGGGTGAAAGCGTTGATGCGGCTGATCTGGCCGGTCCGGCAGATGATGCTGCCCCTGCTGCGCAGGTCGAAGCCCCTGCCGCAGCTGCGGCTGATGTCCCTGCCCCGGCAATGCCAGCCGCCGCCAAGATGGAATTGGACTGGCCCGAAGGCACAGAGATCAAACAGCAGACCGTACGCGAAGCGTTGCGCGATGCCATGGCCGAAGAAATGCGCCGCGAAGAAACGGTGTTCCTGATGGGCGAAGAAGTCGCCGAATATCAGGGTGCCTATAAGATCAGCCAAGGATTGCTGGACGAATTCGGTGCCAAGCGCGTTGTTGACACGCCCATCACCGAGCACGGCTTTGCCGGTATCGCTGTTGGTGCCGCCTTTGGTGGTTTGCAGCCAATTGTTGAATTTATGACATTCAACTTTGCCATGCAGGCGATTGACCACATCATCAACTCTGCTGCCAAGACATTGTATATGTCCGGTGGTCAGATGGGGTGCCCGATCGTGTTCCGTGGTCCGAACGGCGCAGCCGCTCGGGTTGGCGCGCAGCACAGTCAGGACTATGCCGCATGGTACGCACAGGTTCCCGGCCTGAAGGTTGTGATGCCCTACTCGGCGTCGGATGCCAAAGGCTTGCTGAAATCCGCCATCCGTGATCCCAACCCGGTGATCTTTCTGGAAAACGAAATCCTGTATGGCCGCTCGTTCGATGTGCCGGTGATGGATGATTTCACGGTTCCATTTGGCAAGGCACGTATCTGGCGCGAAGGCAGCGATGTGACCATCGTCAGCTTTGGCATCGGCATGACCTACGCGCTTGAGGCTGCGGACAAGCTGGCCGAAGAAGGCATCAGCGCCGAAGTGATCGACCTGCGCACCTTGCGCCCGATTGATTATGACACCGTGCTGGCCTCTGTCATGAAGACAAACCGCTGCGTCACCGTTGAAGAAGGTTGGCCAGTGGGTGCCATCGGCAACCACTTGTCGGCAACCATCATGACCCGTGCGTTTGATTATCTGGATGCACCGGTGCTGAACTGTACCGGGAAGGACGTTCCAATGCCCTACGCGGCGAACCTTGAAAAACACGCGCTGATCACAACTGACGAAGTGATCGAAGCCGTGAAAAAAGTGACCTATCGGTAAGGAGAGCGCAAGATGCCCACAGAAATCCTGATGCCCGCCCTCTCTCCGACGATGGAAGAAGGCACCCTGGCCAAATGGCTGGTCAAAGAAGGTGACACCGTCAGTTCCGGTGACATTCTGGCTGAAATCGAGACCGACAAAGCCACGATGGAATTCGAGGCTGTTGATGAAGGTACAATCGGCAAGATCGTGGTTGCAGAAGGCAGCGAAGGGGTCAAAGTGAACACCCTGATCGCCGTTCTTTTGGAAGACGGTGAAAGTGCGGATGATATCGTTTCGTCTTCGGCTGCTCCGGCTGCGGCACCTGCCGCTGTCGAAGCACCTGCGGCGGCGCCCGCCACTGCCAGTGCCGCACCCGCCCCGGCGGCACCGCAAAGCGCTGATGGCAAACGTGTTTTCGCGTCGCCACTGGCACGGCGCATTGCCGCGCAAAAGGGCTTGGACCTGTCCCAGATCACCGGAACAGGCCCGCATGGCCGGATTGTCAAAGCTGACGTCGAAGGCGCAACTACACAGCCCGCAGCCGCACCTGCACCCGCCGCTGCCGCGGCAAAGCCAGCCACTGTCGCAGCGGCTCCAACCGGCCCTTCGACCGAGGTTGTACGCAAGATGTACGAAGGCCGCGACTACGAAGAAATCACCTTGGACGGCATGCGCAAGACCATTGCCGCACGCCTGTCCGAAGCCAAGCAAACCATCCCGCATTTCTATCTACGTCGGGACATCAAGTTGGACGCGCTGCTTAAATTCCGCAGTCAATTGAACAAGCAACTTGAAGCGCGTGGCGTGAAGCTGTCAGTCAATGATTTCATCATCAAAGCTGTCGCCAACGCATTGCAAGCCGTGCCTGCCTGTAACGCTGTTTGGGCCGGTGATCGGGTGTTGCAGCTGAAATCCTCGGATGTGGCCGTGGCCGTCGCCATCGAAGGCGGTTTGTTCACACCGGTTCTGCAGGACGCGGATATGAAGTCCATGTCGGCCCTGTCGACCGAGATGAAGGACTTGGCCAAGCGTGCACGCGATCGCAAACTGGCGCCGCATGAATACCAAGGCGGCACCTTCGCCATTTCGAACCTTGGGATGTTCGGCATCGACAATTTCGATGCCATCGTGAACCCGCCCCATGCGGGCATCCTTGCGGTTGGCTCTGGCGTCAAGAAGCCTGTGGTTGGTGACGACGGCGAACTGACTGTGGCCACCGTGATGTCTGTAACCATGTCTGTGGATCACCGGGTGATCGACGGTGCGCTGGGGGCCGACCTGCTGAAGGCGATTGTCGAAAACCTTGAAAATCCAATGGTTATGTTGGCCTAAGGGCCAGTATTTGCGGGGGCGTCGCCCCCGCTCAACCGTTTATCAAAAACGAAAAAGGGGTCAGCAGTAATGCCGGCCCCTTTTATCTATTCAAAACCCTTGGTCGGTTTTCAGCACTTCGATCAGATCAGCTGATCAATCATTCCTCGGGAACACGTGCAGCAAAGCAATGATCCATGTTGACTGCGGGCTGGTCACAACCTGCTTCGCCAACGATCTTTGCTGGAACACCGGCCACAGTGGTGCATGGCGGTACGTCTTGTAAAACAACCGATCCGGCTGCGACACGCGAACAATGTCCAACGCGGATATTGCCCAGAACATTCGCGCCGGCGCCTATCAGAACCCCATCGCTGATCTTCGGATGGCGATCTTCTTCCTCTTTGCCAGTCCCGCCAAGTGTAACGGAATGCAGCATCGATACATTGTCGCCCACAACGGCCGTCTCACCAATAACAATGGCATGAGCATGGTCGATCATAATACCTTTGCCAACTCGGGCAGCCGGGTGGATGTCGACGCCAAACATTTCAGACGCGCGCATTTGGAAGAAATACGCCAGATCGCGGCGGCCTTTCTGCCAAAGCCAGTGCGAAATGCGATAGGCTTGGATGGCCTGAAACCCTTTGAAATACAACAAAGGTTGCAAGTAGCGATGGCAGGCCGGGTCACGGTCAAACGTGGCGGTGATATCCGCGCGGGCTGCCATAGCGATCCCCGGATCATCGGTCAGCGCCTCGTCACAGATTTCCCGCAGGATCTGTTCGCTCATCTCGCCATTGGCCAGCTTCAAAGACACGCGATAACTCAACGCCCGTTCAAAGCTGGGATGGTGCAAAATGGAATAGTGGATCAAGCCGCCCAACAGCGGCTCTTCGCGAACGGCCAGTTCGGCTTCTTCCACAATGCGGCCCCACACCGGGTCCAATTCAGCGATACGTGCGCGCGTTTCGGCCATAACATGTCTCCGTTTCTTAGACATGATATATAGCAGATCAATCCAAAGGGCAAAAACGCAAAAACGTGATCATGCAAATAAGCATTTGAAATGGTGCAGTCATTGCCATGATTTAGACGCTACCCCCTTGCGTTCCACCGTCTTTCAGAGCGCGCCTGGCTTGAATGGCCAGCAACACCAGTATCTGGCTTGCTGCATAGTCCGGGTCATCCATTGTTGGTTCGCTGCGCAGCGGCTCCTTGCTGGCGCGTGACATCAAAGAGCCAGTGCCCCAGCGCGGATGTACCCGGCCATAGGCTTTGACATAGCGATCCTCCATGTCGGCTTGTCGCGCCATTTTGCAGGCCAAATGCCAACGTTGATGTGCCGGGCGGGCCATAAGCGCACGCGCCGCCATGCTGACATCGCCGGGCAAAACAATCATCCATTCACCGTCACCTGCGCAAATGGTCCGGGTCCATACCGCGCAGAAATTTGGGCGACCCGGATATCAAACATCCCAACCAACCCGTCGGCAGTCTGATCTGATGCGCTGTAGCTCCAGGACGGAGCGTTGACCGTTTGTTGCCGTACCACCTGCCCGGCCTGGCGGATTTCCACTTGGTAACTTTCGCTTTCTTCACCCAGTGGAACGTCCATGCTTTCCCAGCCGTCACCATCTAACCTCGTCCGGCGCACCCAAGTCACCAAGATGTCGCTGCCATTGCCCTGTACGGTCAAATGCGCAGGGCGGTATGGTCGCAATCCGTTGCCTGCAAAGCTATGTGCCTGGTGAACGAACAATGGGCTATCATAGCTCAGCCGTCCCGGTCCGATCCGGTAGTGGCGCTGAACCCCGCGTTGCGCCGCCGTTAACGGCAATTGCACCGGCACGCTGTCCATAGCCACAACGTAGGATCCGGCAGGCCAGACATCCGGCATCAGGCCGTCAGTACCGAACTGACCGCGCAACAAGTGATCCAAACGCCAACTGCCATCCGGTTGCAGCACCGCGTCGCGCGCCTGAAACAATTCCCACGCATCCGGCGTGCCATCGCCAATCGCAAACAGGTTGGCCCCCGCCAGCAACTCGGCTTCGGTCACGGTTTGCAGATTACCCGTGGTTAAACGCATGTTCACCCCGGCGCCATTTTGAAACCGCCCCGCTGGACCACTGAACAAATCCGTTTCTGTAACGCCAAACCGGGCGCCGATGGGCAATGACAATTCCAACTGATAGCCCGCGTCTTGCGCGGCCCCATACACGGCTGCACTTCCCGGCCAAGGTTCCGCAACCGCAGCCACATGCGGCGCATGCGGCACCTCGTTTCCGGTCATCAAGGGTAAGTCCATGAACAGGGGCAAAACTGGCAAGGTCTGGGGAACGGGCAACATCGGCACCCGATCATCAGGAAAGGCCGACGGAGCATATACCGCGTCTTCCACACGGACCGCATCCACCAACTGATGGGTCGTTTGTTCGATCCGATCAATGCGCAAGCGTGTCGCTGCTCCGTTGACATCCAATGTTACCACATCGCCTGCGCCGATATCCATTTTTGATAACGGCAGGGACAATCGCACCGTGTCACGTGCCACCCGTGCCTCTGTTAGCCAACGTTCAACCGTCTGGCGCGCTTCTGCACGGGTCAGCGCAACCGGGATTTCGCTTTCAGCCACCGCATGGGTCGTTTCATCAGGCATCACAGCTTCTTCCAGCTGGGTGCGATGATCGCCATCTGCCTCAGCAAAGGCCAGTCGCACGCGACCGGCAGCCTCGGCCTGTCCATCACGCCGTTCAACCACGTCTCCCGTTAGATCGTTGTGTAGCGCAAGATCATCCAATGCTATGGGCTGCGCCACCTGATCTTTGCGGTTGCGGAACACCAAAGACCCGCCGCGTTCAATCGCGTCAAACCCGTAGGCCAGCATCAGCGGCTGCAAATCCCTGCGTGCGTCCCCAACATCACTGGCCACATATCCACGTACAAACCCGTGCAAACCCGACGTGTCGATGTTGGTTACTCCGGAACGGGCGCAAATCTCTCGGACGACGGCGGCCAATGTCATCGAAGTAGTACGCCCGGTAATCCAATGTCCACGTCGCCAATTTGGCCCGTCAGACCAAGAGGCTTCATCGTTTGGGAACCACGGGTAAGGCCGCGCATCCCAAGCCCACACAAAGGCCCGAGTCATGTCCAGCATCGCCCCTTGGTACAGTTCGGAAACTGGATTGTTTTCTGCCTTTGACCAATAACCCAACAAAGCCTTGAGATATTGATGCTGCACCAACTCATCTCGCAAACCATTGGAATAATGCGGCAATGACGATTCCGACGATTTCGGATCAAGGAACTTGTTGGGCTGGTTTGGCCCCTTGTCCACGGCAGCGCATCCCAATTCGGTAAACCAGATTGGTTTGGATTGCGGCACCCAGGCTGTTGGTGTTTGCGCGCGAACGCCTGCGATCCGTTCATGATGGGCGTTTAGCCACCAATTGCGAACATCCTTGTACCGATAGACCCAAGGTTCGCCATGTGCCCCATCCGTGATTGGTGCGCGCAATTGCGCATCGCGGGCGTCCGGACCGGGATAGTACCAATCATAACCTTCGCCACCTTCGATATTGGCGACCAGATAGTCAGGATTGTATATCGCGCCCCAATCCGCATCCAGATGGTCATGGCCGTCGCGCCAGTCCGACAGCGGCATGTAATTGTCGATACCGATGAAGTCGATGTTAGGGTCTGCCCAAAGCGGATCCAGATGAAAGAAAACATCGCCGGTCCCGTCGGCCGGTTGATAGCCGAAATACTCGGACCAATCCGCCGCATAGCCCAGCTTAACCGTTGGGCCCATCAGCGCCCGAACCTCTGCCGCCAAGGCGCGCATTTCTTGGACCGCAGGAAACCCGGCGGCGCCCCGAATTTGTGTCAGCGCACGCATTTCGGACCCGATGCAAAACGACTCCACTCCGCCAGCCGCGACACACAGCGCAGCATTGTGCAAAATGAACCGTCGCAGCCCCCATTCATCCGGTCCTGTGTATGAGATCTGACCATTGGAAATGCTGAAATCACTTGCCGTGGCCGTACCAAAGAACGCAGCAACTTCGCTGTCGGCCTGACTGGTTTGATCGGGTGAACCGCCCTGCCCCGGTGCCATGCTCAGCGTGATCCGCCCACGCCACGGAAACGGGGGTTGATCGCTTGCGCCGCTCCACGGGTCTGTCAGCCCATTGCTGCTCTGCTGCTCCATCAGGATAAACGGATAGAACATCACCGCTTGACCTGCCGCGTTGAGCGCGGAAATCGCCTCGATCACCGAAGCGTCACAGGGTGTGCCGCCGTACACGGGCCGCCCCCCGTTCTGGGCCACCACCTGCGCTGTACTGCGCGTCAAACCGGCAACCGACCAAGGCATGGATCCATCCAGATCGGCCTGTTCGACCTTCGGGCGTATGGTACAGCGATCACAGCGCAAATCATCGCCAAACCAACTGACAATCAGGGATGTCGCGCCGCAACTGGGCACCTCATCCTGCAGCAATGCCAGCGAGGTTTCGAAGTCAGAACGCTGTGTTGGTGTATGCACATTGGCCACGCTGCCTGCGCCACCGCCATGATCAAAATGCACGGGCGAGGTTGCCAGGGCATATTCCCCACTGCCCGGCATCATCGCCACCGCTTGCACCACATGCGGCACGTCCTCTGGGTCATCCTGCACGGCCCGCGTCACTTCAAAGCTGAATTGTGGAACCCGATTGCCGAATGGCTCCAACATCAAGTCTTCGAAAACCACATAGGCAGTCCCCCGATACGCCGGAACCTGACCTGCACCTTCCACCGCTTCGATCTTGGGGTCGGGCATTTGATCTGTCGTACCGCGATACACGCGCATGTTCAGGCCATTGATAGACAGTTCCGCCCCATCTGCCCAAACGCGGTTCACGCCCAATATTGCCCCTTCGCACAGCGCAACCGCCATCGAAACAGAGTAGCTGTAGCGCTGAACTTTCGGTTGGGGCGGCCCGCCCTTGCCGCCTCCACCGCTGGTGCTGACATGTTCCAGAAAGTGTGAGGCCCAAATCACATGGCCACCCAGCCGCGCCCGGCCATAAAGCCGCGGAATCGGGCGTCCTTCCCCGGCACCGGTCAGCCGCAATCTGTCCAGTCGTCCAGTTTCGACGGTTTCGGCCCCCTGTCCCATCAAACGTTGGTCCAGAACCCGGCCCAAAGAGGCACCTACAAACCGTCCGACCGCCGTCGCCGACAATCCCAAAACGGAACCACCGATCGAACTGCCAATCGCGGCCCCCGCCGCAGACAGAAGAATTGTCGCCATCGTTTATCCTTTCACAGGAAATGCAAATCTTGCCACGACGCGCCGATGCCATGGCGGTGTCAGACGGCTTTCGGTCACGGCATGGCCAGAATAGGCGTGAATAAACCGGGGCGTGGTTCCACACTCGCTCAACACCCCCAAGTGTTTGGCGACAGCGCCAGCGCGCATTCGAAACAACAAAACATCACCGGGCCGTTCTGGCCGAGACCCGACATCTTCCAAATGCCGCAACGCCACTTGCCAAAGCCGTTCATCCCCCTGCGGCTCTGACCAATCCATTGTGTAAGGCGGCACAGCTTCGGGCTCCGCTCCCAAAACCTCCCGCCAAATACCGCGGATCAGGCCCAGACAATCACACCCGGCCCCCCGGACCGAGGCTTGATGAACATAGGGCGTGCCCAACCAACCTTTGGCGGTTGTCACCACATCCGAGCCGCTCATCGGCGTGACCCGCCTGTATGCGCCGCCGCAGCGGCTGGATGCGCGGCCACCCAGTCTTCTGTTGGGATGTCTGGGAACCCTCGGAAATTCAGGATGTTATTGAACTTCAGCTGACAGGTCTCAAACCGTTTGTCACATCCAGCTGTGATCCTAACGTGATCCTTCGGCTTCAAATCGGCCCGCAACTCGGTCCACAATTCAAGCAACCGAATGCCACCGCCCTGATCTACATCGCGCTTTATCAGACCGGTCAATCCCTGCGCTCCCCCGCTCAGAACAGTGAGCGTGCCCCGCTGGAACCAATCCGCATCAAAGGCCCCCGTCATCGCGAACGTCAGTCGACGTCCCTCTGTCACGGTTTCTACGGGCCCTTCCCAGCGATAGGCAGGATGATCCAAAGACGCTGCGCAATTCGCATCCCCCAACACAGCCGAACAAGGCGCTTGAAACACCCGTCCCAACGGGCGGTTCAACGCCTCTGACAATCCACGCAATTCCGCCTTGAACGCCTGTCCAGAACGCTCGATTTCACCGATGGTGCCACGAAAGACGATCTCGCGCGCGTCGGTGTCTGTCCAATCGACCAGCCAGGCCACCACGCTGGCCCCGTCATAACGGCCTGCAACAATGTCTGCCTCGGTCACGGCGTCATCACGCAGGGCGCCCAGAGCTTCGGTATTGTCAACGGACAGGCCCGATGATTGCTCAACGGCCAAGGCCGACAATCCCGTGTCGGCGCGAAAGGTGATCTGATCAAACACCAAATCCCGGTCATGATCAGTAAACCCCAAAATCGTCCCATCTGCTCGCGTCACCGCCCAGGCCCGCGCGACGGTGGTGATGCCTGTGGACAGATGCGCCTTCAGCTTGTCGTTAAACACCATCACAACCGCACCTCCACCACCGGTACATCCGGGGCCTCGCCCGCTTGAAAACTGGCGACCGAAGTATGGATGCGATCGGTGTCAAATCGCACGGGCACGTCAAACTCAAACCCGGCTGTCACGACAATCCCATCGACAGGCGCATGGGCAAGCGTCACCAGCCCGGTTACCGGATCGACCGAGTAATCGACCCCCTCAAACACTTCATCTGATTGAACCCCCATGCGCACAGTGCCGGTGACAGGTTTGGTGATCGGGCGCGCATATTCACCCGCGCCAGACCGGTACAACTTGACCAATTGGAACTCGGTTCTTTCCCCATCACCCATACCGATGACCTGATCGTCATACCGCACGGTTTGGGACGGCAAACATGATTTGAAATCCGCCCAATCCTTCCAGCGAAACCCAAACATCTGTCCCTGACGTGCTTCGAAAAACGCGATCAGCGCTGACATATCATCCAACGACCGCAGCCCAATCCCGGCATCATAACGGCGCCGGGAATGGGCCCAAGGGGTGTTGCGTTCTTCATGTCCGCTGGTCAGGGAAACGATGTCCGTACGCCGCTCTGGTCCGCCGACGGATCCAAAACTCAAACTCGCAGGGAACTGTACTTCATGAAAATTCATGTCGCTCTCCTCACCGGTTACGTTGACCGCGGCCAAGGGCACGGCCCATTTGCGCGGCGATTTGGGTTTGTGATTTCTTGAAGCCGTCAATGTCAGGTGTGCGGATGTTCATCACCACGGTCACAGGTGCCCCGCCCTGTGCACGAACGCCCAACCGTCCGTCCGGCCCGCGGGTCAGGGGCATAATCGCTTCGGGTCCGGCTTCCCCCATCAATCCCGTGCCGCCGCGCATGGGAAATGTCACAGGTCCATTCACCACCCCTCCATTGGCAAACGGCATCACCCGCCCTTGAGCAAAGGCCCCGCCATGCGCAAACCCGTCCAGGCCGCCAAACATCCCGGACACGCCCGATGCGATCATGCCGCCAAAGTGGTCTGTCACCGGGCGCACAGCGGCTTTGTAGGCGGTTGAAATCATCGAATTGGCCACGACCTTCAGCGCATCAGACAGGCGCATACCATCCAGAACCACGCCGTCGATGGCCCGCCCCAACCCACGGCTCAGCGATGCTTCAAGCTTGGCAATGCCGCCACCCGTTGCCGAAAACGTCTGGTGGACACGGCGCAATTCACTGTCAAATGCAGCCGCCATATTGGCAGCCCCTGCCAGGGTGCTTTCCAATCCCTCCATCTCGGCGATAAAACGATCATCAACCATTGTTTTTGGTCCTTTCCACAACATCGGGATATGCCCGCGCCAATTCTTCCAAGCGGTCTCGGGCCATTGGCGCGCTGTTACCACCGCGCCCCAGCAGCAAGGTCAGCTCAGCCGGGGTCAACGCCCAGAAGGATTGCGGGCTCAGCCCCAACTCTCGCAGCCCAAGACGCATCAGATCGGCCCATTGAAACCGCATCTCAACGCTCATCTGGCAGGGCAAAGGCACGGGCCAACAGCTCTGCCGCTGCACGCGCTGCAGCAACGGGGCCCCCTTCAATTTCGGCGCTCAACAGGTCGTCACCCGTGCCTGTCCATCCACCGCCGCGTAACCCGGCCACGATCAGGGCCAAAACATCCCGCGTGGAATAATCACCGGCTTCAAACCGCGTGATCAGATCCACCAAAGAGCCGCTGTCGAGCGCCGCCTCCAGTTCGGCGAGCGCGCCCAATGTCAGGCGCATCACTCGGCGCTGCCCATCGATCAACAGCGCCACTTCTCCCCTCCATGGATTGGCCATTACGCCACCGGAACGGCGGTGAAGGTCAGCGGCCCGGCTGACATCAAGCCCAGCTCAAAGGTCGCCTCGCCGTTTACCGACCCTGCATATTCCAACGAACTGATCTGGAACGCCCCTTCAACCGTGCCGAAAGCAGGCAATATCGCCTGAAAATCAGGTGCTTCACCGTCAAAGAATATCTGGCGCGCCCGCGCCGCTGTCGTGTCATCGCGAAATACGCCAGAGCCTGACAAATTGGCCGTTCGCACCCCGGCACCCGTCAGCAGTTCACGCCAACCACCGGCGCTGTCTAACGATGTGACATCCACCGTTTCGGCGTTGAAACTGATGCGCGTGGCCCGAAGCCCTGCCAATGTCTGAAACTGGCCGTCGCCGGTCAAATCCACCTTGATCAATACGTCCTTGCCGTTTTGGGCACCCATCTGCGTCACTCCAATTAAAATCCGTTAACTGTCTTCAACACGCGCGCGAAATGTCAGGTCGATCCTGCGCAAACCGCCGGTGTCTCGTTTGGCCCGTGCTTTCAGAAACCGCAGGTCGACCAACTGACCGCGTGACAGCGGCAAGGCCGCGCCATGCAGCGCATCGTTTACGGCCACCGCGGTTTGCTTTGCCGCGCGAAACCCGCTGGCATCGGTCATCACCGCAACCGTCAAATCGTGCCACGCGCCATTCGCGCTGATGTCATCGGCCGATCGCACTTCTTCTGGCCCGATCGAAACGTACAACCCAGGCAACGGACCCGATGGCAAAGCGTCATAGACATGATCGCCAACAGCTGCGCGCACCGCTGCATCCCCCGCCAACGTGCTATAAACGGCTGCCTGCAATGCGGCCGAGATGGCATAGCTCATGGCGCAACCTCCTCATTGGCATAGCAAATCAGATACCGCCCGATGGCATCGGCTTCTGTCACAGCCTCTATGCGGAACCGCCGCGTGCCGTCGCGAAACCGTTGTCCGGGCACCGGGCGTTGAGGGGACGACACCGGCGCACCGCGCACCGTGATACGATACCCTGTGTCAGACAGCGCCCCGGCGGCGAACGTTCGCTCTCGTCCGGTTCGCGCCCGCACGTCAGCATAAAGCGTGCCCAGCTCCGTCCATCGGTCATGCCGCCCACCCATGCCATCGGGCAGTGTCTGCGGCGCCTCCAGCACCAAGGCTCGTGTCAAACGCGGCGCTCTCATCGTGCCGCTCCCAGACCCAGCCGCCGGTAACGCGATATCAGACTGGTCACGCCAAAGGGCATACAGCCATCGCTCAGCGCCGTCTCATCGCGGTATTCATAGTAATGCGCCGCCAGCAACAATACGGCCTGCGCCAGGTCGCCCGGCAGGTCGCCAAAGGCAGGACCATACCCAGCAACAATCTCAATCTCGACCGCGCCATTGCTGGGAATACTGGGCAGACTGCCTCCCACTGCAACAACCTTGGGATCATGCGTATCGCCAACCAGCCGAAACCCGGTCAGTTCCAAATCCGTCACTGTGGCGTCGGCTCCAATTGTGCTGACACGCGTCAATGCCGTAACAGGCGCAACTGGCAGGATAACCCCGAAAGGATCGCGCCATTCCGCTATCCGAAGTGTAAAGCTGCGCGACACCAAAGCCTTGCCGGTGCGTCCCTCAATTGCCGCCAAAGCGGCCCGTAGGAAGGAACACAAGACATCCCCCTGCACATCTGCCTCGTCAAATCCGGTACCCAGCCGCAGATGCCGCTTTAACGCTGCAACAGGCAGGGCCACATCGGGCAGCTCTGTTTCTTCGATCACCACCATCGCCATTCTCCGATTTCCTCATCGCACCGTCTTCGCAACGGCACCGGGCGCGCATCACACGCGTTGCTCGGACGGAGGGAGCAGCAGGACAACGCAAGCTCCACCGACACGCGCCCGGACGGGGCCAAAGGCCCCCCGAACCCAGCCCCTTACGAGACCGAGAACTTCAGCAGTTTGATTGCCGCAAAATCGCTGACATCTCCGCCAACACGTTTGGTCGCGTAAAACAGAACATGTGGTTTCGCGCTGAACGGATCCCGCAGCACGCGCAGGTCTGGACGTTCGGCAATGGTGTATCCGGCGCCAAAATCGCCAAAGGCAACAGCATAGGCCCCGGTGGCCACATCCGGCATGTCTTCGGCGATCAACACCGGATAGCCCAGCAGACGCGCTGGCTCTCCGGCCGACAGACCGTCAGACCAAAGATGGCGCCCATCCGCATCCTTCAATTTGCGCACTGCACCGGCTGTCTTGGAATTCATCACGAAGCTGGCGTTGGCGCGATACTGCGCACCTAGTGCGTAAACCAGGTCAATCACACTGTCGCCCGCGGCATCCAACGCCCCGTCCACTCCTGTGGCCACGTAACCCAGATTGCCCCAGCTCCAACCACTGTTGGATGTCGTTGGATGGGTCAAAAAACCGGTCGGCTTGTCCACGCCATCCCCTGAGACAAAGGCCGACGCTTCGGCCCGCGCAAACTTCTGCGCAATGCGCGAGGCCAACCAGCCCTCAACGTCAAAGGCACTGTCATCCAGCAAACGCTGGCTTGCCTTTGGCAGGGCGTTCAACTCGTAAAGCGGAATGGAAATGCGGTCTATGACCGGGGTTGTTGTCTCTGACGCTGTACCGGATTCCGTTGCCCACCCGGCCCCCGCTTCGGTGTGATCAATCAACACGTCGAACGACGTCGCCTCTACCTGCACAACATTTGCAATTGCACGGATCGAAGCGGTAGAGGACAAAACCGACTGGATGTTCTGCGACGTCTGCGGATCCACCAGAAACCCACCATCGGAATTCACCGCTGTCGACATTGCCTTTTCATCCAGGGACAACCCGCGCAGCGCGTCATCATCGCCGGAGCGCAAATAGGCGTTAAACGCTTTTTGATGCGGCGCGTCCAAGTCCGCCCCGGTTCCCAGGGCTGGGCGCCCCTGGCGCACAATGGTTCGATCAAGCATGGTCAGTCGCTCTTCCTGTTTGTGAAGTTTTCCCTGCAGGTCGTCCCGCAAGGCTTTGATATCCTGCACAAGCGCCGCAGCTGCGGTGCCCACGCGGGTGACCGAGGACAGATCCTCCCCGGTCCGAGCATTCATCTCGGTCATTCCGTATCCCGTTTGGTTCAGTTGCTTTGATTGGCGGGGCTTACTCGCCCGCCAGTTCCCGCCGCGCCGCGTCCAGCAAGCGCGCCAGTTCGTCCAGCGCCGCGACCTGCTGCGCCTGTTGTTTTGCCGCCACCCGTGCCTGAGGCAGCATCGGAAAGGTCACCAATGACACTTCCCAAAGATCCAACTCCTGCAACACCCGTTGCCCGGCCTTGTTGCGGGCGGCCCGAATGGTGCGATACCCAATTGACAGCCCGTCAATCGCTCCCGCTTTCAGCAATTCCGTCGCTTCGCGCCCCTTTTCAACGGCGTTCAGGATGCGGCCCTTAACATACAGGCCCTTGCTGTCTTCTCGTACCTCATCCCAAATACCAATCGGCTGGGTCGGGTCATGTTGCCACAGCATTTTCACCCCGCGCTTCTGCACGCCCAGGCGTTTCAGTGATGCATCATAGGCCCCTTTGCGCACCACATCGCCACCCTGATCCTGCGCCTCAAAGACCGAGGCATATCCCTCAATCGTACCATCGGCGGCCACCTGAACCCCTTGGTCCAAACGGCACAGTTTTGTCTCCAAACCATGGTCCATCTCAGTTATCCTTCCCTATGGCACAGCGGCCAAAACCCCTTGAAAAGCTTGCGCTAATATCGCGCCAACCACCCCATACACCGCGATCCAAAGCCGCCGCTCCAACCGTTCGATCAACGCTTCAATTCGATCTAGCCGCGCCGTCAGCCCGGCAATTTGCAGCCCCGAAAGCCGCTCATGGGCTTCCAGCTTCAGACCCGGTGCGCATTCAAACCTGGGATGCTCATTCATCGCCCTGGCCTTCCCCGGTTTCGGCGGCCAGTGGTGGCAACCCCAGCATGGCCCGCTTTTCCGCCGCGCTCAAAAACGCCGCATCTGCCACCCGTTTCCACTGGGCATCGCGTTCGGTGGCCAAGGCAGGCACCTGATCCAAATCTGGTTTTAAGGCCACGTCGTCACCGCTGAACCGGCTCAACCACATACTCACCTGCGCGGTCACGCGCGTTGCCAGGGGCAAGACCGTCAACCGATAAAAGGCCCGATGCGCTTCTTGATAATTGGCAAAGGTCGCTTCCCCCGGAATGCCCAGCAACATCGGCGGCACCCCAAAGGCCACCGCAATTTCCCGCGCCGCCGCCTCCTTGGTTTTCTGAAACTCCATGTCAGACGGCGAAAACCCCATAGGCTTCCAATCCAACCCACCTTCCAGCAACATCGGTCGCCCGGCATTGCGCGCACCCACATGATGCGTTTCCAACTCTGAGACCAGACGATCATACTGATCTGTGCTCATGGCCGCTTGCCCATCGGCGCTGCGATACACAATCGCCCCCGAAGGCCGCGCCGCATTGTCCAACAACCCTTTGGACCATCGGCTGGCGGCATTATGCACATCCATCGCCTGCGCTGCGGCCTGCAACGGGCTGAACCCATAATGATCATCCAGCGGATGAAAGGCCTTGATATGACAAACCGATGGGGCGTCACCGCTGACATCAAACCGGTGTTTGCGCCCGCCCACCGTGTACTCATAGGCCACCGGCCAACCATCTGTGCCGGGGACCAGCCGCATCCGATCACTGCGCAATACATGCAGCTCAGGCGGCAAACCCGCAGCCCCGCCCACGGCTTCAACATACCCGTCACCAGATAACAGAATCTGGCTATACAGCGCCTCAAACAACTCGGCCTTGCCCTGAGCGGCGTTTGGCGCGGCGATCAATCCCAAAAGCGGATGCGCGTCATAGCGCTGACCGGCATCCTGACACACCAGCGGCAAGGCCGCCGCGGCCTCCGCAATCAGTTTGACCGCCCGAAACCCAACCGGATTGCCCGCAAACCCCGCCTTGGTCAAAGACACCGTGTCGCGCGGGCTCCAGGCCACCCGCCCCGTGCTGGCATAGGCCACCAAGGGCCCCGCCTCACTGGCCTTGGCCTCAATCGCCTGGCCGGTTTTGCGCCGCAGAAAGTCAAACACCGCTGTTCTCCTGTGCATTCCGTTACTGCAAACACCATGCCACCGCCGCGTTAACCGCCCTTAACCCCACCGGGCGCACCGCGGCCCAACAACGCAACGCTCCCGCCTTTGTCCGTCCCCTGTTCTTTTCTTTCTAAATACGCAAATTGGCTCCCTGTCCGGGGCCCGCCCGGACAGGCTGTCCATTCACAGCCCCCGCACCCGCGGTCTGCGCCACGCCGCAGCTGGCACAATCAACGCTTCACTCAAGGCCCAGACCAAAGCGTCCACCCGGTCCGGGGATCCTCTCCCGACGTATCCGCCAACTGTCATCCGGCACATTTGATCTTCCAAACAGTCCAATCCAGCCACATGCCCCACACGGCCTTGCTCATACAGCGCCGCCACAGGTTCAGCCCGTGCTGCCTTTCCCCGGCTGGCGCGCACTTTGGAAATCGCCGCCAGCGGATCCACCTGACGGATCACCGCCTCCACCAAATCTCCGCCCTGATTGACCTCGGCAACGATCCGTTCTGCCCCATGACGATCCGCCAAATCCACGGCGGCCCGCGCCCAGGTGGCGGGCGAAACGCCCTGCACGCTGGCATCTTCCAACACCACCGCGCGCCAGTTCGATGGGGGCCCCTCCATCTGTACCCCCACGGCCACAAGGCCACAGTCGTCAGACAAAGCATGCCCCGTCACCGGCGGGTCCACCGCCACCAGAACCCGGTCAAAACTGGGCACATCATGAACCCGCGCAGCATCCAACAAGTCATGGCTCCACAACGCGCCCTCAACCGCCTCCAGCAATTCGCCATCCAGTTCTTGTCGGCCCAAACGGGTGCCCCTGTAGCGTTCTCGAACCTCTTCCAGAAACGATGCCGCCAGATTGGCGCGGTTGGCCTCGGTCGGGGCATGGGTCACAACGGTTGAGGGCAGTTCCAGAACCCGCCGCAACACCGGCACTGTCCGCGGCGTCGTGGTGACACACACTTGGGGGTGCTGCCCCAGCCGCAAGGCAAACTGCAACATGTCCCAAGTGTCCTCGGCCCGTCGCCACTTGGCCAGTTCATCCACCCAAGCCGCATCAAACTGCGGACCACGCAGCGCTTCGGGGTCATGGGCGGAAAAACACATGGCTTCCGCGCCATTGGGCCAACGCAAACACCGACGGGTGGCACTCCACTCTGGTCGTCGGTCCGGTGGCGCGCAGGCCAGAAGACCGCTGTCGCCAAACACCATCACTTCCCGTACCTGATCTTGTGTTTCGCCCACCAGGGCCACGCGCCGCGCAGGTCCTTCATCCAATGGGCGCGCGCCTTCCACCATGCTGCGCACCCATTCTGCTCCAGCGCGCGTTTTGCCAGCACCGCGCCCGCCCAGGATGACCCAGGATCGCCACGCCCCATCCGGGGGCAATTGATGCGGATGGGCCCAGAACTCGAACAAAAAAGGGAGAGCTAAAAGCTCTCCCTCCGTCAGGTTATCCAGGAAGTCGTCCCGCGTCGCAACATCGGCGGATGCGAGCCAATCTGCACCCGATCTCAACCCGAGCGACGTCCAGGTCGACGCCGTAGCTTCCGGCCACTCCGGCACGTTCTTTCTTGATATCTCCAAGGTGGTTCTCCGTTTCTCGGACTTGCTTCAGCCAGAACCGGATATCGCCCATCAATGCGCTGACATCCGTTTTCTTGCCCAGGTCTTGTGACAGCACCCGGCTTTCCAGCTTCTCCAATTCCATGTGAAGCGCCTTTAATCTGCGCATCAGCGCGGCGCGATCGGCCTCAAGGTCTTTTTCCCGCTCTTCCGGCGTGATGATTTTCATCTGCTCGTCTTGCCTTTCATCTCAAGGATCTCCGTCCATTGAGCCCACGAAAAAACGGCCGCCGGGGTTTCCCGGGGCCGTTTGCTCATTTCGTCCAGCATGTCACAATGTATAGGTTCGACCGTTCGTTGGGTCAAGGTGTTTCACCCCGTTACGGAGGTGTAACCAGTTGTTTATGTTTGTTTTTATGTCAATAATGCGCGTCTGGGGCCGGACGCAAATCACAGTGATTAACCTTTGTGAAACCACGACATCTGGGGTTTCAAACGGGTGAAAGCCCCGCGCGGAACCGGCGCATATTGGCCTGATACCCCAAGGCGCTTTTCTTCAAACCTTCAATCGCGGCAGCGTCCAGATCGCGTACCACATTGCCCGGCGCCCCCATAACCAAGGAACCATCCGGAATCACCTTGCCTTCCGTGATCAGTGCATTGGCTCCGATCAGACAGTTCTTGCCGATCTTGGCTCCGTTCAAAACCGTGGCCCCCATTCCAATCAGGGTATTATCGCCGATCTCACAACCGTGCAGCATCGCCTTGTGACCAATCGTGCATCCCGCGCCGATCACCAAGGGATACCCAATATCGGTATGGCACACGGTGTTTTCCTGCACGTTGGACCCGGCGCCCACGCGGATCTCCTCGTTGTCGCCCCGCAGGGTGCAACCAAACCAAACACTGGCGCCAGGTTCCAAAACAACATTGCCAATCAGATTGGCGTCCGGTGCCACCCAGGTGTCATCGTCCAAGGTCGGGGAAATTCCGTCCAACGCATATAGGGTCATGTCAGGTCCTCAAATTCCGATTGCAGTTTGCGCACATGGTCCACCAACGAAGGTTGTTGCAACCGGCGCAGACGGGTCGCGGTGACGATGGTTTTCAGGTCTTCGAAACTACGGTCCAAATCATCATTGACCAAAACAAAATCATAACTGCCCCAATGGCTGATTTCGTCCCAGCTTTTTTGCATCCGTCGCGTGATGACCTCTTCGCTGTCCTGACCACGCCCGACAAGCCGACGGCGTAATTCAGCAATCGACGGCGGCAGAATGAAAATCGACAGCGTATGTTGGCCAAGCGCCGAATTGACCACTTGCTGTGCGCCCTGCCAATCGATGTCGAACAACACGTCGCGCCCTTCATCAATGGCTGCCTGAACCGGTGCCTTCGGCGAGCCGTAGAAATTGCCAAACACGTGCGCATGTTCCAGCATCTCACCGTCAGTCACATCGCGTTTGAACTGCTCTTCGCTCAGGAAATTGTAATGGGTGCCGTCCACCTCTCCGGGGCGCGGTGCGCGCGTGGTGGCAGAGACCGAGAAGCTCAGACTGTCGTCCCACTCCAACAGCATCCGTGACAAGGTTGATTTGCCCGCGCCGGAAGGAGAAGACAGAATAATCAGTAAACCGCGCCGGTCGGCCATTGGCATCACTCCACGTTTTGTACTTGTTCGCGCATCTGGTCGATGACGGTTTTCAGCTCCAGCCCGATCTGCGTCAGGGCCGAAGATTGGCTCTTGGAACACAGCGTATTGGCTTCGCGGTTGAACTCTTGCATCAGGAAATCCAGCTTGCGCCCAACAGCACCTTTGGCGGCCAGCAAATCGCGCGCAGCGCCGATATGCGCGTGTAGGCGGTCCAGCTCTTCGGTCACATCAGATTTCACCGCAATAACAGCCAGTTCCTGAGCGATCCGGGTCTCATCCAGACCTTCTGTATTGTCCATCACCCGCGCCAGGGCTTCGCGCAATTTGTCGGCTTGATCGTGTTTGCGTGCCTCAACGGCCTGTTTGGATTTTTCGGTCAGATCCGCAATTTGATCCACCTGTCGCGTCAAAACCGTCAGCAATGCGGTGCCTTCGGCATTGCGCATGTCCACGAAAGACTCCAACACAGGTTGAAAATCGTCCAACAGGATTTTGCGCAGTTCGGCAGCGTCTCTGTCTTGTTGCCGGATGTCCATCACACCTCGCACAGCCACAATATCGGCAGCCGTTGATGGGGCCAGCGTCAGGCCGCGTTCCATCGCTTCGGCTTCGATTTCGGTCATCGCGTCCAAAACCGCGTTCATCTGCGTGTCATCCAGCGCCAGCGCGCCGGTTTCGCCTTCGCTGGCCAGCCGCAAGGACACAGTGATATTGCCCCGTGCAACCTTGGCCGAGATCGCTTTGCGCAGCGCAACTTCCAGCCCTTCAACCCAGTCTGGAACGCGCAAACGCAGGTCCAGACCTTTGGCGTTTACACTACGCAATTCCCAATTCCAGCGCAGCCCTTGTGCACTGCCTTGCCCACTTGCAAATCCGGTCATCGACTGACGCACGCAACTCTCCTTTACGGCCTTCTTTCATCCGAGTTACGCCCAGAAAACGAGCAGTGCAACCCGAGGGATGTTAACCAGTTGGACAGAAATGTGGCCAAATTGGGCCCAATTTGAGATAAACTAATTTCTATCACCAATGTGACGGCGCTGGGGGGCGCCACGGGTAAACGTGTGGGGAAGTCCGATGTCTGAACATGACCGCAATATTGTTTCTATGGTTGAACGCTGCCGCGAACGCCGGCTGGCACCTATTCAGGCGTTGGAGTCCTATTGGATCAGCCTGTTAAAAGATGGGGTTCTGCCGCTGCGCAGCGAAATCGAACCGCGCGCCATCGAAGACCTTTTGGAATATGCGTTTATTGGTGAAAAAGTCACCGATCGTTTGGCCAAACTACGTGTCGCCGGATCACACTTGTCTGATCTTTCCGGCATGGCCGTCAGCGGCATGCCGTTGGCCACTTTGTTCACCCAAACCGCCCGTCCACATCTGGCCAAGGCAACGGACAAACTGTTCAACACACCAGCTGTCATTCGATTGGACCTGATCGCCAAGCCGTCTGTCTGGGCCGACAAGATGACCGGCCAAATGATTCTGTGCCCGCTGCAATCTGATCTGGGTGACACAACCCGCGCATTGGGTGCGATGATCACTGATGGGCAGATCGGCGGCAAACCGCGCAAATTTGACATCACAAAAATCACGATCAAACCGATCCAAGTTGGCAGCGACATCCGCGCCGATGAACCACCCGCCCCCGCCAGCATCAAACCGCGTCGGGCAAATATCGAACAACGCCGAACCAGCGCGCCGCGCCGTGATCGGCCATTGCCAGACCTACGGGCAGATCAGGGCCTGCGCGATAATGCCCATTTGCGGTTGGTTGTCTGCAACGACTGACTGGGCTCGGGGCACCAAATCGCCCGCGGTTGCCAAAAACGATCTATGGACAACAAAAAAGGCCGGGCAAAACGCCCGGCCTTTTCAATTCAAATCACCAACTGTGATCAGGACGCTTCGGCCTGATTGTTGGCTTCACGCATTGCTGTCAGCTCTTCAGCGACCAAGAATGCCAGTTCCAAAGATTGCGATGCGTTCAAACGCGGATCGCAAGCTGTGTGATACCGATCTGACAGGTTCTCTTCAGACACCGCATAAACACCGCCGGTGCATTCGGTCACGTCTTGGCCGGTCATTTCGAAATGTACACCGCCCGGAATCGTGCCTTCCGCTTTATGTACAGCAAAGAAGTCGCGCACCTCACGCAGAACCAGATCAAACGGACGGGTTTTATACCCCGAGCCCGATTTGACGGTGTTGCCATGCATTGGGTCACAAACCCAAACCACGTTGGCGCCTTCTTCCTGTACGGCTTTGATCAGGCGCGGCAGATGCTCTGCCACTTTGCCAGCACCAAAGCGTGCGATCAGGGTCAGCTTGCCGGCTTCATTTTCCGGGTTCAGCTTGGCCATCAGCACTTTCAGGTCTTCTGCCGTGGTGGTTGGCCCACATTTCAAACCGACCGGGTTCATCACACCGCGTGCAAATTCGACATGCGCGCCATCTGGCTGACGGGTGCGATCCCCGATCCAGATCATATGGCCAGACCCAGCCAACCACTTGCCCGACGTCGAATCCTGCCGACAAAGTGCTTCTTCATACTCCAGCAAAAGCGATTCATGGCTGGTGTAGAAATCTACGGTCTGCAGGTTTGGCTCTTGTTCGCTGTTCAGGCCCGCGGCTTTCATGAAGTCCAGCGTGTCGCCAATGCGGTTGGCCATTTCGCGGTAGCGTGCTGCCTTTTCACCTTCGGTGAATCCCAGCATCCAGGAATGCACCTCGTGCACATCGGCGTAACCACCCGAAGAGAACGCGCGCAACAGGTTCAGCGTGGCCGCCGACTGTGTATAGGCCTGCAGCATTTTGGCAGGGTCCGGAATGCGCGATTCAGCGGTAAAGGCCAGGTCGTTGATAATGTCACCGCGGTAGCTGGGCAGCTCCACCCCATCCACAGTTTCCATGGGCGCGCTGCGTGGCTTGGCGAATTGGCCAGCCATACGACCCACCTTCACAACCGGAACTTTGGCGCCAAATGTCAGCACCATGGCCATCTGCAACATCACTTTGAACGTGTCGCGGATCGCATTTGCACTGAATTGGTCAAAGCTTTCAGCGCAATCGCCACCTTGCAGCAAAAACGCATCGCCACGGGACGCCGCACCAAGGGCGTGCTTCAGTTTGCGGGCCTCACCGGCAAAGACCAGCGGCGGATACTTGGCAAGCTGAGTTTCCACAGCATTCAGTGCGTCCTGATTTGGATAATCGGGCATCTGAAGGCGGGGTTTGTTGCGCCAGTTATCTTTGTGCCAATTGGTCATCGACCTGTCTCCGATTTGGTGTGCTTTGCGCAGAGTTTGCGCCAACATCAAAGCTATATACAGAAGCGTTTCCGCCTTTGCCACAGGCTATTTGTCTAACTTCACTTGACGCCGTCATCGGATTTTGACCAACGTGATTGGAAACCGGCGGCGACAGATCGCCGGACATAGGAAAGTCGAAAGATGTCTGCCGTAACCGCCCCTGATTCCGGCCTTGGTACACCGCCCAAACCACGGCGCGTTGTGTTTGTTCTGTTGCCGAATTTCACGATGATTTCCTTTGCGTCGGCGGTCGAAAGCCTGCGCATCGCGAACCGCATGTCTGGTGAAACGCTGTATACTTGGATGATCGTTGGTGAAGGCGGTCAGACCATAGCCTGTTCGGCCGGTGTTGAATTTGGGCTGGACAGTGATCTGCCGGAACTGACCCATGATGATATCATCTTGGTCTGTTCGGGTGTACGGGTACAGGCCGCCACAACGAAGAAGCTGATCAGTTGGCTGCGTCGCGAAGCAAGGCGTGGAATGGTTATCGCCGGATTGTGCACGGCCGCCTACACCCTGGCGAAGGCGGGGTTGTTGAATGGCAGGCGCGCGACGATTCACTGGGAAAATCACGACAGTTTCGTGGAAGAGTTTGATGACGTCACCCTGACCAAATCGGTGTTTGTCCGGGACGGTAACCGCATCACAACCGCCGGCGGCACGTCGTCCATTGATATGATGCTCAACCTGATCAGCACGCATCAGGGCGAAGATCTGGCCAATGCCGTAGCGGACCAGCTGGTTTATTCATCGATTCGTACAGATCAGGACACCCAGCGTTTGTCCGTTCCCACTCGCATTGGTGTGCGGCATCCGAAGTTGAGCCAAGTCATTCAGATGATGGAAGCCAATATCGAAGATCCGTTCAGCCCTGCTGTTTTGGCGCAAAAGGTCGGCATGTCGACCCGTCAATTGGAACGGCTGTTTCGGCGTTACCTGAACCGCAGCCCCAAACGGTATTACATGGAGCTGCGCCTACAAAAGGCGCGCAATTTGCTGATGCAGACCGATATGACGGTGATCAATGTTGCGCTGGCTTGTGGCTTTTCCAGCCCGTCGCATTTTTCAAAATGCTACCGAGCCCACTATGACACCACGCCCTATCGTGAGCGTGGCAGTCACGCGTCAGAGCCGACCGCCTGACATCAGATGATCCTTTGTCAGGCGGTTCGACCGTGATCAGAAATACTGGTTCATCTCGTCAAAATCACTGTTGAACTTGAAGTTGATAGATACCAGCGCGTCGCCCCGATCATGCAACAGCATATAGACATAGATATAGTCCAACCCGGTGAAATAGCTGATCAGCTCTTGGCGCCATCCATTGGCCAATTCCTGACGGCGGATCACCTGCACGTTCTCAAAGTCACGTCGATAGATTTGCTGAACACGTCCCTTTAAGGCGGACAGCTGTTGTGGCGTCATTTCGTCAGACCCACCAAACAGGATCAACAGCTGATCAACCTCCCGCGCTTTCATCAGCGAATCCAGCTGAGCGCGCAGGCTGGAGTAATCCTTGAATACGCCATCGGCAGCACTGGCCATAACTGGGCTGATCAGCGCAAGGACCAGACTAATCGTTTTAATAAATCGCATATGAACCCCCCAAAATGTTTCTATCAGACTGACATGCGGGGGCAGATTTGCCTAGGGCGCCAGTCGATAAAGTGCGCCGTTGCCAACGCTTAGAAACCACAGCGCGCCGTCTGGTCCTTGGCGTACATCCCGAACGCGGGCTGTGGCCTGGCCCTTGATCTGTTCCACTTCTGACAGCGGGTCGCCCGACAATCGCGCGATATAGTCAAACTTCAAGGAGCCAACAAAGGCATCCCCATCCCATGACGACACCAAGCCACCGGAGTAAAAGGTCATGCCTGATGGCGCGATGGACGGATCCCAGTAAAGGTCTGGCTGGGCCATGCCGGGCTTTTGCGTACCCTGCCCGATACGCGCGCCGGAATAGTGACGACCATAGGAAATGACAGGCCAGCCATAATTGGTGCCCTTTGTGATCCGGTTCACCTCATCCCCGCCCTTGGCCCCATGTTCAACGGCAAACAACTGTCCGCTGGGGGACAGGGCCGCCCCTTGCGGATTGCGATGCCCGTATGACCAGATTTCTGGCTCTGCACCGTCTTGTCCAACAAACGGATTGTCGGATGGAACGGACCCGTCGCGCGCAATTCGAATGATAGAGCCGTTGTGACGCGACAGATCCTGTGCAGATGGCCGATCCCCACGTTCGCCGATTGTCACGTATAAAAATCCATCGGCACCTTCGACAATGCGCGACCCAAAGTGCCGCCCTCCGCTGGAACCGGGTGTCATCTCAAAGATCACGGTCACATCGCGCAGGCGTCGCGCTTCCAGGTCCAGTGTTGCGCGCGCCACCGCTGTGCCCTGTCCGCCGCGTTGGCGCTTGGCATAAGTCAGGTAAATCTGGGACGTTTCCGCAAAATCAGACGGAATCAGCACATCCAACAAACCGCCCTGCCCGGTGGCTTCCACCTTGGGAACACCGCGAATCTGTTGCGTCTTTCCGGTGGGGCGATGGGCAAGTAAAGCGCCATCTCGCTCAGTTATCAGCACCGTACCATCGGGCAAAAAGCCGAAAGCCCATGGCGCGTCCAAACCTTGGACCACAACTGTCGCTTCCATCGGGCCGGCCTGCGTATTCAGCGTTTCTGCCAAAACAAAGCTCGGAACGATCAACGAAACAACCGCCACGGCACTCAGAATGATCTTGCGCATTTCTACACTCCCTTTGTCATGCGATATGGGGCCTTGGTTCGTTACGGCAAGTAACAAGTACAGGCCTTTTCTTTTTCAAAGACCATGCTTAGGGTTTCATCACAGGGAATAAAGAAACGTGTAATAATCAAGGGAAGCTGAAATGAAAAAATTCTTGTTGGCGACAGCCGCCACAGCTCTGACATCGGGAGCCGCTTTTGCGGCAAGCCATGGAATGGAAGCCAAGATTGGTGTCCTGCTGAGCTTTACTGGCCCACTTGAATCAATCACGCCTGCGATGGGTGCCAGCGCCGAGTTGGCCTTCGCGGAAATCAACGACAGCGGAAAGTTTTTGGATGGCGTGACGATTGCGCCGATCCGTGGCGATGCCACCTGTATTGATGCGGGTGCGGCAACGGCTTCTGCTGAACGCCTGATCACAACTGATGGTGTTGTGGCCATTATGGGCGCGGATTGTTCCGGCGTGACTGGCGCAGTTTTGGCCAACGTCGCATTGCCGAACGGCATTCCGATGATCTCTCCATCTGCAACATCCCCGGCTTTGTCGACTGCTGAAGACAATGATCTGTTCTTCCGCACAGCGCCGTCCGATGCCCGTCAGGGTGAAGTTCTGGCAAGTGTTCTGCAGGAACGTGGCGTAAAATCCGTGGCCGTGACCTATACCAACAACGACTATGGTAAGGGTCTGGCAGATGCATTCGCCGCGTCATTCGAAGCTTTGGGTGGCGTTGTAACGCTGTCCTCTTCGCATGAAGATGGCAAGGCCGACTACTCTGCTGAAGTTGGCGCATTGGCCTCGGCTGGTGGCGAAGTTCTGGCCGTATTCGGCTACACTGACCAAGGTGGTAAAGGTGTTCTGCAAGCCTCGCTGGACAGCGGTGCGTTCGACACCTTCTTGCTGGGTGACGGCATGTATGGCGATACCACGCTGAGCATGGGCGTCGAAGGCTCCTATGGTGTTCTGCCATCCGCGCAAGGTGAAGGCACAGAGTTGTTTGCCGAGATTGCAGCCGCGGCCGGTATCAATGACGAAAGCCCCTATACCCGCGAAAGCTATGACGCAGGCGCCTTGCTGGCACTGGCAATGGCCAAGGGCGGCGAAGTCAGCTCTGCTGCGGTTGCAGCCAATATCCTGAGTGTGGCCAACGCACCGGGTGAACTGATCTATCCAGGTCAGTTGGGCAAAGCGCTGGAAATCTTGGCCAGCGGTGGCGAGATCGACTATGTCGGCGCGTCCAATGTTGAGCTGATCGGACCAGGTGAAGCAGCCGGCACCTATCGCTACTATGAGGTTAAGGACGGTGGTTTCGAAACCGTAGACTTCCGCTAAGTATCTGGAAGCCATGAAAATAAAGGTGGCCTGATCTGTCAGGCCACCTTTTCAAAAAATAAAAACACGTTTGTCCTGATAAACCGGCTAAAAGAAGGTTGGACAGACGAAAAAAATACGACGGGGATAGATGTGATCCGGGTTCAGAACCTTCACCGCCATTTTGGCGGGTTTCGCGCCGTTGATGGCGCAACGCTGGAAATCGCAACCGGCTCTATCACCGGTCTGGTTGGCCCCAACGGCGCGGGCAAATCTACACTGTTTAACGTGATCGCCGGGGCCTTGCCGCCGACCAGTGGTCAAGTGTTCATGGATGGCGAAGACATCACCGGTCTGGCGCCCCATACCCTGTTTCACAAAGGGTTGCTGCGCACCTTTCAGATTGCGCATGAATTTTCCTCGATGACGTGCCGCGAAAACTTGATGATGGTTCCCGGCGGCCAATCGGGTGAACGCCTGTGGTCCACATGGTTTGGTCGCAAGCAGATCATGCAAGAAGAAGCCGCGCTGCGCGACAAGGCTGACGAGGTGCTGGAGTTTCTGACCATCACTCATCTGGCCGATGAAAAAGCTGGCAACCTGTCTGGCGGTCAAAAGAAGCTTTTGGAACTTGGGCGCACCATGATGGTGGATGCCAAGATCGTGTTTCTGGATGAGGTTGGTGCCGGGGTGAACCGCACCTTG
Source organism: Pseudoprimorskyibacter sp. (assembly GCA_034670065.1). Lineage (GTDB taxonomy): Bacteria > Pseudomonadota > Alphaproteobacteria > Rhodobacterales > Rhodobacteraceae > Mesobacterium_A. Next base: position 295,974 of record JAXMOG010000001.1, read on the forward strand.
TTGAACACCATTGGCGACGCAATCATCCGCTTGAACAAAGAACGCGGTTACACGTTCTGCGTCATCGAACATGACATGGATTTCATCGCCCGGCTGTGTGATCCGGTGATCGTTATGGCCGAAGGCAAGGTCTTGGCCGAAGGCACGATCGAAGAGATCAAAAGCGATGAGCGCGTGATCGAAGCCTATCTGGGAACCGGGCTGAAAAACAAAACCAAAGAGGAGACGGCGTAATGGCAGATCAAAGCGCGCCGTTTCTGATTGGAGATGCGATGACCGGCGGGTATGGCGCCGGTGCAGATATTCTGCATGGCTGCACCATCGCCGTGGAACGTGGCGAGATTGCTGTGATTGTTGGGCCCAACGGCGCGGGCAAATCCACAGCGATGAAGGCGGTGTTTGGCATGCTGAACCTGCGCAAAGGCTCTGTTCGGTTGGATGGCGTTGATATCACCGCGCTGACGCCACAGGCCCGTGTTGCCGAAGGCATGGGCTTTGTACCGCAAACCCACAATATTTTTACTTCGATGACGGTCGAAGAGAACCTGGAAATGGGGGCCTTTTTGCGCCGCGACGGAATTCAGGACACGATGGAACAGGTGTTTGAGCTGTTTCCGATCCTGAAGGACAAGCGGCGTCAACCGGCCGGTGAGTTGTCAGGCGGTCAACGTCAGCAAGTGGCGGTTGGCCGGGCCTTGATGACCGAACCCAAAGTCTTGATGCTGGATGAACCCACTGCCGGGGTCAGCCCCATTGTGATGGATGAACTGTTTGACCGGATCATCGAAGTGGCGCGCACAGGTATTTCCATTCTGATGGTCGAACAGAACGCGCGCCAAGCGCTGGAAATCGCGGACAAAGGGTACGTTCTGGTGCAAGGGGCAAATGCCCACACTGGCACCGGCAAAGACCTGTTGGCCGACCCCCAAGTACGACGCAGTTTCTTGGGGGGATGATGCGGCACACCTCCACACGAACCTGGCTAAACTCCGCTTGCGCCGCGATGATTGTCGTAGGTTCATCAATCGCGGTTTTCGCCGAGGAAGACCATTTGGCACAGGAGTTGACCGTCGATGGTGCGCCTGTTCAGGCAGAGATCGCGCTGGAGTGCCGCTTTGCCAAGGAATGCCTGGAAGATGAAGACTGCGCCGACAGCGGATATGCGTTTTCGCTGAACGGGCGTGCGGGCGGTGTGAATGAGAACGCGATGGTGGCTCAAACGGTTTTGTCCGATGATGCGGGCAACACAGACCTGTTGGGGGTGCGCCAAGATGGTGCGCTATCACTGGGCGGTGGAAGATTTGAAACGCGGCATATGCTGACCATCTCGGTGGAAGGCACTGCACGCTATACGGTTCACTTGGCCGATGGGCCAATGATGATCAGCTACTCAGGAATGTGCGAGGGCGCGAAGTGATCCGGCTTTTTTCTTTCTTTCTTATGTCGATGTCCACCGCTGCGCAGGCCGAAATAATCGACCGCAGCTGCCTGATGACCCATCTGTGCCCGATGACGCAGGAATGCATTCCGCAGGAACAGCCGCTGACCATCCGCGCCGATACAGAAACCAACAGTGTTCTGTTTGGCCTGAACGGCAAGGCGGGTCCGCTGACGTTGCGGCGCTATGGCCCTGATTTTCTGGTGGCCAGCAATGTGGGTGAGGATGAGTTGATCCTGAACACCATGGTCACGGTCTTTCCCGAAGGCACAATGGTCTACACGGTTCATATCCAGAACGAAAAACAGGTTGGCTTGGGCCTGAACGCCTATGGCACATGTGAGCCGCCCACCACGTCAGACGGGTCAATTCCGGGGCCAAAAGAATGAAAAACATCCGCAGAACAGATCTGAAGAACACAGGTGATACATGGACCTATTGAACGCACTGGTCGCGCTGTCGAATTTCGTTCTGATCCCTGCCATTTCCTATGGCAGTCAATTGGCACTGGGCGCTTTGGGCGTTACGCTGGTCTACGGAATTCTGAGGTTTTCCAATTTTGCCCATGGGGATCTGATGGCCTTGGGCACGATGGGCACTGTGATCGTAACCTTCTGGATGCAAGCGGCTGGTTTGTCGTTGGGTGTCTTGCCGACCGCGTTGCTGGCGATCCCGTTTGGTGTGGCCTTTGCGGTGTTGATCACCCTGGGAACGGACAGGGTCGTCTATCGGTTCTATCGCGCGCAAAAAGCGCGACCGGTGATCATGGTGATCGTCTCGATTGGTGTGATGTTCATCTATAACGGGTTAACGCGCTTTGTGATCGGGACAGGCGATCAGAGATTTGCGGACGGTCCGCGTTTTCTGATCAGCGCACGTGATTTCAAACAGATGACCGGGTTAAGCGAAGGTTTGGCCATCCGTACCACACAGGCCCTGACGGTTGTCACCGCGGTGGTGGTTGTTGCGCTGCTGTTTTGGTTCTTGAACCGGACCCGTACAGGCAAATCCATGCGGGCCTATTCGGACAATGAAGATTTGGCTCTGCTGTCCGGCATCAACCCAGAGGCCGTCGTGCGCGTCACCTGGATTATCGTGGCTGTGTTGGCCACTATTGCCGGGGTCCTGTATGGTTTGGATAAGTCTTTCAAACCGTTCACCTATTTCCAGTTGTTGCTGCCCATTTTTGCCGCCGCCATCGTGGGCGGATTGGGCAATCCCTTGGGGGCGATTGCAGGTGGATTTGTGATTGCCTTTTCCGAGGTGGGCATCACCTACGCGTGGAAGAAAGTGCTTGTCTATCTGCTGCCCGAAGGTCTGGAGCCAACCGGATTGGTTCAGTTGTTGGGCACTGACTATAAATTCGCGGTCAGCTTTATGATCCTGGTTGTTGTGCTGTTGTTCAAGCCGACCGGGCTATTTCAGGGGAAATCGGTATGAACCAGTCTGTCCGCACAATCACGCTTTTTGCACTGGTCGTTTTGCTGATCTTGGGCACCGGTTTTTTCCAAAGCTGGAACTCGGCTCTGGTCATTTTGAATATGGGTTTGATCAGCGCCGTGATGGCGCTGGGTGTGAACCTGCAATGGGGTTTGGCCGGGCTGTTTAACGTGGGCATCATGGGCTTTGTCGCGCTTGGCGGTCTGGCTGTGGTTCTGACATCAACACCGCCGGTTGGCGAAGCATGGTCCGCAGGAGGATTGCGGGTTTTGGCCGGTCTGGCGCTGATGGTTGCTACATTGGTGGCCGCGGTTTTCGCGTGGAAACGGCTGCGCGGCGCGGCACGCGGCTGGTCCGTGTTCGCCATTGTCGTGGTTGGGTATTTTATCGTCGGTTGGGTCTTTATTCCGGGTCGAGATGCGGTTGAGGCCGTTAACCCGGCGGCAACCGGATATCTGGGCGGTCTTGGGCTGCCGATATTGCTGGCTTGGCCTGTTGGTGGCTTGTTGGCGGCCGGTGTGGCTTGGGTTATCGGCAAAACGGCGTTGGGCTTACGGTCGGATTATCTGGCCATTGCAACGCTGGGGATCGCCGAAATCATCATCGCCATTCTGAAGAACGAAGACTGGCTGGCGCGGGGCGTCAAAAACGTAACCGGCCTGCCCCGCCCGGTGCCTTATGAGATCGACCTGCAAAACGACCCAGGATTTGTTGAGGCCGCAGCCAACTATGGTTTGAACGCGACCACGGCTTCCACCCTCTATGTGAAATTGGCCTATGCGGGCTTGTTTGCGGTTGTTCTGGTGCTGTTGCTGGTTCTGGCGCAATTGGCACTCAAAAGCCCATGGGGCCGTATGATGCGCGCTATTCGTGACAACGAAGATGCGGCGCGCGCCATGGGCAAGGATGTCACCGCCCGCCACCTGCAAATCTTTATCCTTGGCTCTGCCATCTGCGGGATCGCTGGCGCGATGATGACCACGATGGACGGTCAGCTGACGCCCGGCACCTATCAACCACTGCGCTTTACCTTTTTGATTTGGGTGATGGTCATTGTGGGTGGGTCCGGCAACAACCTGGGCGCCGTTCTGGGCGGGTTCCTGATCTGGTTCCTGTGGGTTCAGGTTGAACCGATCGGACAAGCGGTGATGGGCCTGATCACGGCAGGAATGGCCGACGGCAACTGGCTGAAGGTGCATCTGTTGGATTCAGTCCAACACATGCGCTTGCTGACGATGGGTGTGATCTTGTTGTTGGTGCTCAGATTCTCGCCACGGGGTCTGTTGCCAGAGCGGTAAATCCGTCTGCGCGCCCCTTTTTGCGGCTCACAACGTCAGAATGTCAGCCGGGCTAGCCCTGGCTGACGTCTTTGCGCACCGGAAACACATGACACCGGTTGCGCCGGACAGACAGCCACATGGCTGTTCCGGGCTTGGGCAAGAACACGTTGGGAACGGTGGCTGTGATCACCGAGCGGTCGAAATCCATGCAGAATTCCACCAAGCTTTCTGATCCCAGAAAGCGCGCGCGTTTGACAACGCCACGGGCCGGTGTACCTGTCAGCTCGGTCGGGTTTGGGCCGCGCCCGCCACGATCAAAATCAATGGCAACATGCTGAGGGCGAAACACGATTTCAACCTGCCCGCCATCCGGAACACCGGGGGCCAGAAATTGACCAAAGGGTGTGTCGGTCAGGGCGCCACGGACCGTGCCGCAAATCACGTTCACATCGGAAAAGAACGCCACTGCGGCCTTATCCACCGGGGAATTGTAGATGTTATAAGGCGCGCCGCGCTGAACGATTTTGCCGTCCCGCATCAACGCGATCTCATCGGCCATGCGCATCGCTTCTTCAGGCTCGTGGGTGACCAGCAGAACGGATGTGCCCGCCTCTTTTAGCAGCGCCAGTGTTTCATCGCGGATGCCGTCGCGCAGGCGGTTGTCCAGCCCCGAGAACGGTTCATCCATCAACATCACCGAAGGACGTGGTGCCAGCGCGCGTGCCAGTGCAACACGTTGCTGTTCACCGCCCGACAGCTGATGCGGGAAAGAGTTGATGTGGTGTAGCAGGCCAACGCGGGTCAACAGCTCTGTCACCCGTGCGGATTGTTCGCTTTTGGAGCCGGTCAGGCCAAAGGCCACGTTGCGCCCAACGTTCAGATGCGGAAACAGCGCAAAATCCTGAAACATCAGCCCGATGTGGCGCCGCTCTGGGGGCACGCGAAACACCGTGTCGCAGACCAGTTCGCCGTCCACATAGATTTCGCCGCTGTCTTGCATTTCGACGCCGGCGATCATCCGCAATGTTGTGGATTTGCCGCAACCGGATGGGCCCAAAAGACAGGTCACGTGACCCGGCATAATAGACAGCGAGACGTCGTTTACCACGGTCTTGCCGTCATAGCGGCGCACCAGATTTCTGATGTCCAGCCTGGGGGTCGGAACGGTCACGCGGTCAGCTCACTTTCTCGCCTTATCCGATGAATTTCATCGGGTTTCGGAGTGGCCTAACAGAGCATTCCAAACCGTGCAAGCACAGGGCACCTAGTGATATGTGAACTCCCCAACAACGTTGCGCCATTCCCCCGCCGCAACCAACTTGCGATGGGTGAAGCGCACCGAATGGAGGGGGCCTTCGATCGTATCCTGCCAAAACTCGATGAATTTGAACAATCTGGGGTGGTCTGGGGCGATGTCGTACTCTTGCCAGACGAACGTGTTCAACACGTTTTTATAGTCTGGAATACGGTAGAAAACTTCGGCCGTTGTGAGCCCATATCCTTTGAGCATCAGTTCGGTTTCAGACATTGCCATTGGCGTTTGCTCCTGCTCATTTTTTCCTGATATAAAAATGATGCCATGCCTGCCTAACTTTGCAACAAAAACAACGTGTTATCAGTCAGCCTCGCTGGCTGCCAGAATTCACGACTGCTGCCCATTGCGCCCTATATCCTGCCTGCGCTATAACCTGCTCAACAACATATAGACTTTCACCAAAGACAGGCGCCTTTGTGACCGAAACTCCGGAACCACCTGAAAATACTGAAGATTCTCCGCGTCCAGTGCCCGCACATCATGATGGGCCTACGATCTCTATTACGGCGGAGATGAAAACAAGCTACCTCGACTATGCGATGAGCGTAATCGTCAGCCGCGCGATTCCGGATTTGCGTGATGGCCTAAAGCCTGTGCATCGGCGCATTCTTTATGCAATGGACGAAGTCGGCAACACGCATGACAAGTCCTATCGAAAGTCGTCACGTCCAGTGGCGGACACCATGGGTAAATACCACCCACACGGGGATGGCGCGATTTATGATGCCTTGGTCCGTATGGCGCAGGACTTTTCGATGTCCCTGCCCTTGCTGGATGGTCAGGGTAACTTTGGCTCGATGGATGGCGACCCGCCCGCGGCGTTTCGTTACACCGAGGTGCGTCTGGATAAATCCGCCCGCGCACTGCTGGATGATATCAATCTGGATACGGTTGATTTCCAGGATAACTACGATGGCAAGGACCGTGAACCTACGGTTCTGCCCGCGCGTTATCCCAACGTTTTGGTCAACGGCGCAGAAGGCATCGCCGTGGGTATGGCCACGCGCATTCCACCGCACAATCTGGGTGAAGTGATCGACGCCACATTGGCCATGATCGAAAACCCCGATCTGACGTCGGAAGAATTGATTGAATACGTCCCTGCCCCGGATTTTCCGACAGGCGGTTTGATCCTTGGTCGCTCCGGTGCGCGCAAAGCCTACACCGAAGGCCGCGGCAGCGTCATCATCCGTGCCAAAACGCGGATCGAAGAAATCCGCAAGGATCGCTATGCCATCATCTTGGAAGAGATCCCCTATCAGGTGAACAAATCCTCGATGATCGAAAAGATCGCAGAGGCTGCCCGCGACAAGAAGATCGAAGGCATCGCCCATGTACAGGATGAATCTGACCGTCATGGTGTGCGGGTTGTTGTAGAGCTGAAACGGGATGCAACGGCCGAGGTCGTGCTGAACCAACTGTTCCGCTATACCCCAATGCAAACCTTTTTCGGCTGCAACATGCTGGCCCTGAATGGCGGGCGTCCTGAAACACTGACATTGCGTCGCTTCCTGACGGCCTTCCTGGATTTCCGCGAAGAAGTTGTGGCGCGGCGTACGGCTTTCTTGCTGCGCAAAGCGCGGGAACGGTCGCATATTCTGTGTGGTTTGGCTGTGGCTGTAACCAATGTGGATGAGGTTGTGGCCACGATCCGTGCCTCGGCCGATGCCGCAGAAGCCCGCCGCAAGTTGATGGACCGCCGTTGGCCTGCGCATGACATTGCGCAGTACATTCAGCTGATCGACGATCCGACCCACAAGATCAACGACGACGGCACCTACTATCTGTCCGAAACTCAGGCCCGCGCCATTTTGGAACTGCGTCTGCAACGCCTGACCCAGATTGGGGTCAAGGAAGTTACGGATGAACTGGAAGAGCTGGCGAAGAAGATCAAGGAATACCTAGAGATTCTGGGATCGCGCGAACGGATCATGACGATCATTTCGAACGAGTTGCAGGCCATCAAAGATCAGTTCGCCGTTCCGCGCCGGACCGAGATCGTCGATTGGGCCGGCGATATGGATGATGAAGACCTGATCGAACGCGAAGACATGGTCGTCACCGTCACTCAGACTGGCTGGATCAAACGTACCCCGCTGGCCGATTTCCGCGCGCAGCGTCGGGGCGGCAAAGGTCTGTCGGGTATGCAGACCAAAGATGACGATGTGGTCACCACGTTGTTTGTGGCCAATACGCATACGCAGCTGTTGTTCTTCACAACCGACGGCATGGCGTACAAGCTGAAATGCTGGCGCCTGCCATCGGGTGGTCGAACCGCAAAGGGCAAAGCCATCGTCAACATTCTGCCTATTCCCACCGGTGTTTCGATTGCGGCAATCATGCCTGTTGATCGGCCCGAGGATGAATGGGCTGATTTGCAGATCGTCTTTGCCACATCGGCAGGTGATGTGCGGCGCAACGCTCTGTCTGATTTCACCAATGTGAAATCGAACGGTAAGATCGCAATGAAACTGCCGGAAGCCGTGGAATTGGTGAATGCGCGTATCGCTTCGGAAGATGATGATGTGATGCTGGTCACAGACTCTGGCCGTGCCATCCGCTTCCCAACGACGGCTGTGCGTGTGTTCAAGGGCCGGGATTCCACCGGTGTGCGCGGCATTCGTTTGCTGGGCAACGACCGCGTTGTGTCGATGGCAGTGATCCGTCACTTCGAAGCCAGCGCCGATGAACGTGCGGCTTATCTGAAAATGCGCCGTGCTGTTGCCGGTTTGGCAGATGATGCCGAGATCGGTGAAGACGAAGACGGCAATGCCAATGCGCAGCTGACACAGGAACGGTATGCCGAAATGTCGGCGGCGGAAAACCTGATCTTGTCGATCACCGAAGGTGGGGCTGGCAAGCTAAGCTCCAGCCACGATTATCCGGTGCGCGGTCGCGGCGGTATGGGCGTTATGGCGATGGACAAAGCCATGCGTGGTGGTCCGCTGGTAGCGACCTTCCCGGTCGAGATGGACGATCAGATCATGTTGGCCACCTCTGGTGGGCAATCGATCCGGGTTCCAGTGGATGGGATTTCATTCCGCTCGCGCAGCGCTGGCGGTGTGCGGGTGTTCAACACGGGCAAAAACGAAACCGTGGTGTCGGTTGCGTGGATTGCCGATCAAGGTGATGAAGACGGTGCAAACGGCGAAACCGGTGGTGAAGCTGATGGCAACTCTGAAGGGTCGACTGAAAGCTAATCAATTGCGTCCCAGCTGGGCCGCGACTGTCCAGTTTGAACAACGTCCTTCGCTGAGCTGACATCGAAATACAGATATGAGCCGTTCCATTTCCCTGGGGCGGCTCATTTTCTTTTGGATGGGTTTTCCACATCCCCCCTATTGTTCAAATCATGGAAACGCGCCATTTCGTTGATTTTTTCGGAATTTCTTGTGTGAGTTTTAGATTCACCTTTAAGGTAATCGCCAGGTAAACTGGGTGGGGGCCGAGTGATGAGTGGCAGCAGTACGGCGTCGTCTGGTAATCAACGAGACGTTCTTGATTTTTTAAGTTCCGATTACGGCACGATTCTGCAAACATCGCTTCAGGCAGGTACATCTGGCACGGCTGCCAATCTTCGAACTGTTGAACGCCGAATGCTCGAAGAGCTGTACCGCCAGTACGGCGAAGAAGGCATTCAGGCCTGGCAGGCCTTTCTTTCTCAAGCTGCCCGCTCCAATAACCCCGCCGTAGCGGCGCTGCAATCTGGTGCAGACGGCCTGAACACCGTCTTGAATAAACTGCCGTCACTAAAAGTTCTGGGTAAGGAACTTGCCGGTCCGCTGGATATTGTCTTTGGGATTCAAGCTGTTCTGAACGACAGGCGCAATGGCGACAACTACGTCTCGGAAGCTTTCAAACAACTCGCTGCCGCGGCCGGTGGTACGGCTGCAACCGGTGCTGTTTTGGCAACTTTGGGTGCAGGGACTGCCGTTGTGGCCGCTGGCCCGGTGATCGCCGCGATCCTTGTCGGCGCTGGGGTCAGTTACGGTATTGGTACAGCTTGGGACAGTGTCGAGGCCAACTGGAGCAATATCACCAACTGGACAGCTGCACGCGCTCAAGCCGCGCGAGATGCGATCGCCCAGGGTGTGCAAGATTTTGATGCCTGGGTGGCCCAGCAACAAGCCAACTTGGATCAGTCCTTGTCGGACATGAAAAACGCGTTTGACGCCTATACCCAAAACGCGGCGCAAAACTTGGCCGCTATGGTGGACCATGCGCTGGCGAACTCAGGTCAGTATACTCAGGCTGCCGTTCAAAAATTGATTGCAGCCCGTGATGCCGCCGCCGCCGCGGCCACTGCGGCGCGCGACAGCTTGGCTGCCGCGGCCGATCAGGCCAAACAGGCCGCCACCGATATGTGGAACAACACCACCGCTTGGGCCAAAGACGCCTATCAGTGGGCCAGCGATAATATCGAGACGTTCACCAGCGCCACCCAGGACTGGCTGCAAGAACGCTGGGAAAGCGCCAAGACCTTGGCCGGAAACCTGTCGCAAGGCATTGGGCAATTGCTGGAAGGCAGAAACCCGGTGGATGAACTGAGCAGCGGTTTGAAAGATGTGATCGAAAAGATCAAATGTCTGTTCGAAGAAGCTGAAACAACCCGCAGCCCAATTGTGCTGGATCTGAATGGCGATGGCGTTGTTTCCACGCTTGGTTTGGCGCTGGGTGTCAACTTTGACCACGATGGCAACGGCTTTGCCGAATTGTCTGGCTGGGCGTCATCCGAAGACGGATTGTTGGTTCTGGACATCAACCAGAACGGTGTGATCGACAACGGCGCAGAGCTTTTCGGCAGTTACACCCAGTTGGGCGGAACCGGACAGACCGCTGCAAACGGGTTCGATGCATTGGCCCTGTTGGACAGCAATGGCGATCTGGTGATCAACGCGCAGGATGCGGCTTTTGCCGATCTTATGGTTTGGCAGGATCTTAACGGCGACGGACAAACCGATGCCGGTGAATTGCTGACATTGGCCCAAGCTGGAATTGCGCAGCTGAACACTGCCTATGTGGATGGCACCGCTGTAGACAGCAACGGAAACGAGCATCTGCAATTGGGCAACTTTGTCACCACCGGCGGACAAACCCGGCAGATGAACGACGTTTGGTTCACGGTGGATTCCGCTCAGTCAAATTTCAAGAATGAGATTGAAGTCAGCGCCGATATATTGGTGCTGCCCGATATTGATGGGTCGGGAAATGTCGCAAGCCTGCATCAGGCGATGGCCGCAGATTCCAGTGGCGCGTTGCAGGCGTTGGTCACGCAATATTCCAACGCAACCACAGATGCACAGCGTACCGCCCTGTTGCTGGATATCGTCTACACTTGGGCCGGTGTTCAAAACGTGGATCCGGCCAGCCGTGCTGCCACACAGATCTATGGCAACGTCATTGGGGATGCGCGCAAGCTGGCTTCGTTGGAAGCCTTCATTGGTGATGACTACATTGGCATCTGGTGCTGGGGTGAACTGGATGCAAACCCGCATGGGCCTGCTTCCACGATCCTGTTGCAAGCGTTTGACCAGCTTGCGGATTTTGTCCGTGCTCAACTGGACGTACAAACGCATTTGTCCAGCATGTATGGCCAGATTTCCTATGTTTGGGATGACACAACCAATACGATGGGCCTGGATGTATCTGGCGTTGTAACAGATCTGCAGACGCGTTTTACCTCAGACAATTTGGGCACCCGCAAGCTGATGGTTCAGATTGCTGACACGCTTGAAAACGCGGGGGAATTTGGCCAGGAAGTTCTGACAGCGCTGCGTGGTTTCGGCAATGCCTCTGGCACTGCGTTTGAACAGGCTTTGCTGTATATTGGTCTGTTCTCGGGTCTTGGGGATGCCGAAAACAACCGTCTGGACGGAACTGCAAATGGCGACGCACTGTTCGGCTTTGGCGGTAACGACGTTCTAAGGGGCGAAGACGGAAACGACACCCTGTCCGGTGGAACCGGCAATGACTCCTTGTTCGGTGGCAATGGCGCTGATGTCTATACATTTGAGCTGGGCGACGGCCACGACAAGATCAACAACTGGACAAACGCCGGTGCTGCTGAGGTGGATGTCATCCGCTTTGGTGCCGGGATTACCCCCGCAAATGTGCAAGTCGCGCGCAACTATTTTGATCTGGTTATAACCTATTCCGCCAACGATCAGATCACCGTATCCAGCTATCTGGATCAAGGTGGCACAACGGCCTTTGCCATCGACCGGATCGAATTTGATGACGGCACGGTCTGGACGGTTTCCGACATCATGGCCATTCTGAACCGGCCAACCGCCGGGGATGACTATATCGTTGGGGATGCAGGAAACAATAATATTCAAGGGCTTGCGGGTAATGACAACCTGAACCTTGGCGCTGGGAATGACACAGGTGACGGTGGTTCCGGGCGTGACTGGCTGCATGGCGAAGACGGCAATGACAACCTGAATGGCGGCGCGGATGCCGATTATCTGTATGGTGAAAACGGCAATGATACCCTAACCGGCGGCACTGGCGATGACCGGCTGGAAGGTGGGCAAGGCAGCGACACATATGTGTTTGGCGCTGGTTGGGGCCAAGACACGATCCATAACTATGACCGTGAATACGACAGCACGACCCGGCAATATATCCAGCGCCCCGACATTGTGATCTTCACGGCGGGTATCACTCCCGGTCAAATCACGGGTCAGCGCATCTATAACGACTTGCTTCTGAGCCATTCCAATGGTGTGGATACATTGCTTGTTTCAGGGCATTTCAGCAGTGCCGATCTTGCGATTACAGACTTCCGCTTTTCGGATGGCACCATCTGGACTGACACGGATATTCAGGCGCTGGTGACGGCCGGGACTGCGGGCAATGACACGCTGATTGGTGACGCTGCAAACGATACTCTGGCCGGATTGGCGGGCAATGACTGGTTGCGCGGCGAAGCTGGCAATGATGTTCTGGGCGGCGGTGCGGACAATGACCGTCTGTTTGGTGATGATGGCAATGACACACTGACCGGCGGGTCTGGCAATGACGCGCTACAGGGTGGAAATGGCGCGGATCAGTACAGCTTTGCCGCTGGCTGGGGTCAGGACACGATCCAAAACTACGACCGTGAGTATGACAGCGTAAACCGGCAATACATCCAGCGCCCGGATGTTGTGACCTTTGGTGCCGGTATCACTCCGGGATCCTTCAGCGGTGTCCGGCAATATGACGATCTGATCCTAACCCATTCAAATGGTACGGATTCGTTGCGCATCACCAGCCATTTCCGCAGTGATGACTATGCCATTACCGAATTCCGGTTCACCGATGGCACCATCTGGCGCGCTGCCGATATTCAGGCGTTGGTGACAGCAGGAACCGCGGGAAGTGACAACCTGATCGGCGACGCCGGGGCGAACACATTATCCGGCCTGGCCGGGAACGATGTGATCCGTGGTGGCGACGGCGCAGATTCACTGGACGGTGGTGCGGACAATGATCGCATCTACGGGGAAGATGGAAACGATACCCTGATCGGCGGGTCTGGCAATGACACTCTCGAAGGTGGCAACGGCGTTGACCTGTACCGCATCAATCAAGGTTGGGGTCAGGATACGATCAACAACTACGATCGGCTTTATGACAGCGCGATCGGGCAATATGTTCAAACCGCCGATGCGTTGGTTTTTGGCGCGGGCATTGCTCCCGGTGATTTGACCGGACAACGTATTAACAATGACCTGATCCTGGCCCACTCGAACGGCGTCGATACGCTACGGCTTTCGGGTTATTTTTATGGCTCCGATTATGAGCTGAGCGAGATACGGTTCGCCAACGGCACCACTTGGACCAGCTCCGATATTCAGGCTCTGGCCACTGCCGGGTCTGCGGGAGATGACAGCCTGATCGGCGATACCGGCGCAGACACTCTGTCTGGGCTTGCCGGAAACGACACGATTTACGGTCGGGAAGGCAATGACAATCTGAATGGCGGGGCTGACAACGACCGTATCTACGGCGAAGCGGGCAATGACACGCTAACCGGCGGCGCTGGAAATGACTTGTTGAACGGTGGTCAGGGCGCTGATCGCTATGTGTTCAATTCGGGTTGGGGTCAGGATACGGTCAGTAACTATGATCGCGAATATGACTATGCGACACGGCAGTATATCCAGCGTCCTGATGTCATTTCATTTGGCGCGGGGATCGCACCGGGAGATCTGACAGGCGTTCGGGTCAATAACGATCTGGTTCTTACCCACAGCAACGGGACAGACACTGTCCGATTGGCCAGTTTTTTCTATGGCCTTGATTATGCCGTTGCCGAAGTTCTGTTCAACGATGGTACGCGTTGGTCCCAGTCTGATTTGCAGGCTCTGGCAGAGCAAGGCACCAGCGGAGCAGATAATCTGGTTGGCGATGTCGCTGATGACTCCTTGTCCGGTCTGGCTGGCAATGACACGATCCGGGGCGGTGATGGCAATGACGCGCTGAACGGTGGGGCCGATACAGACTACCTGTACGGCGACGCTGGGCATGACACGCTGACAGGTGGCAGCGGCAACGACCGGCTGGAGGGCGGCCAAGGTCAGGATACCTATGTTTTTGCACCTGGTTGGGGGCAAGACACCATCAACAACTATGACCGCGAGTATGACAGCGCCGCGCGTCAGTACGTTCAGCGGACTGATATTGTGACCTTTTCTGCGGGTATTGCGCCTGGCGATTTGATGGTGCAACGCAGCTACAATGACTTACTGCTGAGCCATATCAACGGCACCGACACAATTCGCCTGACCGGGCATTTCCGGGGGGGCGACTATGCAGTGAACGAGCTGCGGTTTTCCAACGGAACTGTCTGGACCGAAACAGATATTCAGCGACTTGTTACGCAAGGCACAGCGGGCAATGACACATTGCTGGGCAGCACCGGAAACGACACGATGGGCGGCGGCGCGGGCAATGACAGCTTGCGTGGCAACGATGGCGATGACGTTCTGGGCGGTGGCACCGACGATGATCGGGTCTTTGGTGAAAATGGCAATGACACGCTGGTGGGCGGACCGGGTAATGACTCGCTGGATGGCGGATCAGGATCTGACAGTTACATCTTTGCGCCCGGTTGGGGGCAGGACACGATCAACAACTACGATTACGAGTATGACAGCACCCTCCGCCAATATGTGCAGCGCCCGGATGCGGTTGTCTTTGGTGCGGGCGTGTCTGCCGCCGATCTGTTGTTCACAACCCAATATTCCGGTCTGGTGATCAATCATGTAAATGGTCTGGACCAATTGACGGTCAGCAATCAGCTCTACAGCGCCAATTACCAGGTGGATGAATTCCGCTTTGCCAATGGGCACAGGATTACGCCAGAGGATTTAACCGCGCTAACATCGCCTGGCACCGAAGCGGCTGATGTGATGACCGGTGCTTCGGCCCGTGGATTGGGCGGGGATGATCGCCTGACGGGCAGTGCAGCCGCAGATCATCTGTATGGCGATGCTGGAAATGATCGATTGACCGGGTTGGCTGGGGCAGATGGCTTATACGGCGGTGCGGGCAACGATGTTTTGCTGGGCGATGGTTTTTCGGTTGCCCAGGCGGGCGAACCTGCCCGGCAAGTTTATCGGCTTTACCAAGCCACTTTGAACCGGGCGCCAGATGCCGCTGGGCATGCTGGTTGGACGGCGAACCTGGCGGAAAGAGCCATGACCGTTCAGCAAGCCGTGGGCGGGTTTGTTGGCTCTGCCGAATTCCAGAACACCTATGGCGCGCTGGACAATGCCGGGTTTGTCGGGTTGCTTTACAACAACGTTTTGAACCGACCTGCGGATTCTGCCGGGCTGAATGCTTGGGTCAGTCAATTGAATGCGGGCGCAACCCGCGAACAGGTTGTTCTGGGCTTTTCAGAAAGTTCCGAATTCAAACTCAACACGAATGCAGCGGCGCAAAGTTTTGCCGAGGCGCAAACCCCCAGCCTGTGGGCAGATGATGTGTTCCGCCTTTATCAAGCCACGCTGGGGCGGTCCCCCGATCTGGGCGGGTTTGTTGCGTGGTCCAATATGCTGGGCAGTGGGTCCGGTTTGACAGGTGTGGCGACAGGCTTTGTGGCCAGCGCAGAGTTCCAGAACACATATGGCGCTTTGGACAATTCCGGCTTTGTCTCGCTTCTCTATCAAAACGTGCTGGGCCGGCCCGCGGATACAGCTGGGTTGGCTGGTTGGAACGCACAGCTCTCTGCAGGTGTCAGCCGTGAAGCGGTTGTTCTGGGCTTTTCCCAAAGTCAGGAGTTTATTTCAGGCACGGCCCAAGGGTTAAAGAACTGGGTGCGCAGTCAAGGTTGGCATGATGAGCTGGATGGCGGTTCTGGCACCAACTTCCTGGATGGCGGTATTCTGGCGGACCAGTTTGTGTTCGATGCAGCTGAAAACGGCACACACACTGTTCTGGATCTGGAACCTTGGGATGCACTGGTATTTGAGCATTTCGGCTATGCTTCGGTGGCGCAGGTGCGCAGCCATTTGACGCAATCGGGATCGGACGTCGTCTTCGCGGACCAGTCTGTGACAGTCACTTTGCTAAACACGCAACTAAGCGACATCGCCGATGATATGATCCTGATCTGAATTTAGGACACGAAAACGACATTTTGTATTTAAATTCATTGTGTTGTTGGGTGAAGCTTCAGTTTCTTTTTTGCACTATAGCAGTGCAAGAAGACGCTTCTTTTCACCCGCATCATCGGGGCGGGAAATGACATCGGCCAAGTCCTGCAACGATTGAACGGAATGCCCGGCGCGGAAACTGTCAACATGCGGCAGCATGGCGCGAATACCTGTGGCCTTGGGGGCAAACCCATCCCACCGAAGTAACGGGTTCAACCAGATCAAACGCCGGGTCGACAGGTGCAGCCGCTCAATCTCTTTTTCCAGAGCGCCCGCATCATCCCGGTCCAGACCATCGGTGATCAACAGCACCACCGCACCCTGCCCCATAACGCGGCGCGACCAGTCACGGTTGAAGTCATGCAGACACTGCCCGATCCGTGTGCCGCCTTCCCAATCCTGCGCCTCGGCCCCGGCAGCCTTTAACGCGGCATCAACATCGCGCGTTGCCAAATGGCGGGTGATATTGGTCAGGCGCGTGCCAAAGGTGAAGGCGTGAACCTTGGCCCAACCGGCCCCTTTTTCATTGGCCACTGCATGTAAGAAATGCAGCACCATGCGGGAATATTGGCTCATCGAACCGGAAATATCGCAAAGCACAACTAAGTTGGGCCAGCGTGGGCGCGGCTTTAACAAAGACAGTTCGCGCATGTCGCCACCTTGCCGCATCGAGGCACGCATGGTGCGCCGCCAATCGATCCGTTTGCCGGTCAACGCAGGCTGACCACGCCGCGACGGGATGGGTTTGACCGGCAATTTCAACCGGGCAATCATGCGTTTGGCCTCGGCGATCTCTGATGTGGACATCTGTTCAAAATCCAGACTGCGCAGCTTTTCTTCGGCAGACATGGTCAGGGTCATGTCCAGCTCTATGCTGGTGGTGTCTTCCCTGTCTTTTTCCTCGCCTTCGGGCATGTCTGGTTGTTTGCCATCCAGCAAAGCTTCGGCTGCGCGCTTTTCGGCGGCTTTTGCGGCACGTTCTTCCTGCACACCGCGCACCGAGGGCAGCAGCATGGACATCATATGTTCCATGTAGCGTGGATCGCGCCAATACAGTCGGAAGATCTGGCCAAATACCGCGCGATGTTCAGGGCGTGATACGAAACAGGCCTGAAGCGTGTAGTAGAAATCGGCCTTTTTGGTGAATCCGGCCGCTTCCACCGCGCGGACAGCATCAATCACGCGGCCCGGACCCACCGGCAAACCGGCGCGCCGCAGGGCACGAGCGAAATGGATGATGTTATCCGCAAGTCGCGGATTTTCCGGGATATCAAGCGGCAGATATTCGGCCATTACGTGCCAGACCGGCTGAAGTGTTGCCAGAGCGGTGCCTGATGCGCAGAGCCAATCATGGCGCGGGGTCTCATACTGGTTCCAGTGCGGCTTTGGCCTCATCCAGCAGGCGTTTGGCTTCGGAACCCTGAATACGCCCAATATCGTCCTGATATTTCAGGATCGCGCCCAACGTATCTGATATCACCTCGGGGCTCAGGTCGATCACATCCAGCGCCAACAGGCATTTGGCCCAATCGATAGTTTCGGCCACGCCCGGTTTCTTGAACAGGTCTTCGGTGCGCAGGCGCTGAACAAAGGCAATGATCTGGTTGCTCAGCGTTTCTGCAACTTCGGGCGCGCGACTGTGCAAAATCTCTAACTCGCGTTCGAAATCCGGGAAGTCGACCCAATGATACAGGCAGCGGCGCTTCAGTGCGTCGTGCACTTCGCGGGTCCGGTTTGAGGTCAGGATCACAATGGGCGGTTCGGGCGCTTTGATTGTGCCCAGTTCGGGAATGGTGACCTGAAAATCTGACAGCGCTTCCAACAGGAACGCTTCGAACGGTTCATCCGTCCGATCCAGTTCATCAATCAGCAGAACCGGCGCGCCGCGTTCATCGGGGCGCATGGCTTCTAACAGCGGGCGTTCCACCAAAAATTCCGAGCTGAACAATTCGGTCTGCAACGTTTTGCGATCCGCGCCACCCTGGGCTTCCGCGGTACGGATGGCGATCATCTGCGCCGGAAAGTTCCATTCATACACGGCACTGGAGGCATCCAACCCTTCGTAACATTGCAGGCGGATCAAGCGGCGATCCAAGGCAATGGCCAAAGCCTTGGCAATCTCGGTCTTGCCAACCCCTGCTTCCCCTTCCAGAAATAGCGGCCGCCCCAGTCGCAGCGACAGGAAGACCACAGTGGCCAAAGCCCGGCCACAAACATAGCCGGTCTCAGCCAAAACGGATTGTACGTCATCAATCGATGTTGGGATGGTCATATAGGGGGGCCTCCTCTGCCCCCTTGTTGCTGCCTGCCCTATGGCATCGCGTCAATAGCGCCAAAGTCGCATATCAAACGAAAGCTTGAATCCCGGTTTGTGCGCGACCCAAAATCAGGGCGTGCACATCATGGGTGCCTTCATAGGTATTGACGGTTTCCAGGTTCATCATGTGACGGATCACGTTGAATTCCGCTGAAATCCCGTTGCCGCCGTGCATGTCCCGCGCCATGCGCGCGATATCCAATGCTTTGCCGCAGTTATTGCGCTTGATGATCGAAATCATCTCGGGTGCCGCGCGGGCTTCATCCATCAAGCGGCCAACCCGCAATGCGGCTTGCAGGCCAAGGGCGATTTCGGTCTGCATGTCTGCCAGCTTGCGCTGATACAGCTGTGTGCCGGCCAATGGTTTGCCGAATTGCTTGCGATCCATGCCGTATTGATGCGCGGCTTTCCAGCAGGCTTCGGCCACGCCCATCACACCCCATGCAATGCCAAACCGGGCGCGGTTCAAACAGCCAAACGGGCCCTTCAGACCTTCGACATGCGGCAACAGCGCGTCTTCGCCGACTTCCACATTGTCCAACACCACTTCGCCGGTGATCGAGGCGCGCAATGACAGTTTGTTCATGATTTTCGGAGCAGACAGGCCCTTGGCGCCCTTTTCCAGAACAAAGCCGCGAATTTTCCCGCCATGTGCATCTGACTTGGCCCAAATGACAAAGACATCAGCAATCGGTGCGTTGGAAATCCACATCTTGGCGCCGTTCAGCACATAGCCGCCATCTGTCTTGGTGGCGCGGGTCGTCATGCCGCCGGGGTCTGATCCGGCATCAGGCTCAGTCAGACCAAAACACCCGATAAATTCACCGCTGGCCAGCTTTGGTAGGTACTTCATCCGCTGCTCTTCGGAACCATAGGCATAGATCGGATACATCACCAAGCTGGACTGCACGCTCATCATTGACCGATAGCCGCTGTCCACCGCATCAATTTCGCGGGCGACCAGACCATAGGTCACGTAGTTGGCGCCCAGCCCTCCGTATTGTTCGGGGATGGTGGTGCCCAACAGGCCCATTGACCCCATTTCGGTAAAGATTTCCGGGGCCGCCGATTCATTCAAGAACATCTCGGTGGCGCGGGGCTGAAGCTTTTCCTGTGCATAGGCACGGGCACTGTCAGCCATCATCCGTTCATCTTCGGTCAACTGATCAGACAGAAAGAACGGGTCCTCCCAATTGAAGCTGCCCAAATCGGGTGCATCTGTGGCCTTCAGTGTTGGTTTTGCCGGTGCTGTAGCGGACATTTGTTCCCCTCCCACGTTGATTTATGCACTTGTAACCTGCGTCGACGTTCGGGGAAACGGTGCTTGGGCGAAACGTCGCGTCTAACTTCGCACCACAAGAGAGGACCAGCCCTACACCTCATTGGGAAACTACGGCATAAGGCCGGTACGACTCAGAATAAAGGATCAGACCGATGCATGACATCCGTGCCATTCGCGAAAACCCAGCTGTTTTTGACGCTGCACTGGCGCGCCGCGGCGCAGAGGCGCGGTCGTCTGAGATCCTGAAATTGGACGAAGAACGGCGCACTGCGATCCATGCAGCCGAAACCGCGCAGTCTGACCAGAAAAAGGCCAGCAAGGACGTCGGCGCAGCCAAAGCCAGTGGCGACGAAGCAGAATTTCAGCGCCTGCGTGGCTTGGTCTCGGAAAAGAAGGCCGAGGTTGCAGAAATGCAAACCCGCGCCAAAGAGCTGGATGGTCAGCTGACCGATCTGTTGATGAGCCTGCCCAACCAACCGTTGGACA
Organism: Pseudoprimorskyibacter sp.; assembly: GCA_034670065.1. Classification (GTDB taxonomy): domain Bacteria; phylum Pseudomonadota; class Alphaproteobacteria; order Rhodobacterales; family Rhodobacteraceae; genus Mesobacterium_A. Next base: position 316,178 of record JAXMOG010000001.1, read on the forward strand.
CTGTGCCAGATGGTGCGGACGAAGAGGATAACGTTGAAATCCGCCGTTGGGGCACGCCCCGCAGTCTGGATTTTGATCCGTCCGAACATTTTGAGCTGGCTGGCGTCAAGGAAGGTATGGATTTCGAAGTTGCTGCCAAGATTTCCGGCGCGCGCTTTGTTGTGTTGTCTGGGGCGGTGGCCCGTATTCATCGGGCACTGGCACAGTTCATGGTGGATACCCATATCGAAGAGCATGGGCTGACCGAAACATGGACGCCTGTTCTGGTGCGTGAAGAAATGATGTACGGCACGGGTCAATTGCCGAAGTTTGGCGAAGACAGCTACCAAACCACGAACGGATGGTGGTTGGTGCCAACAGCCGAAGTGCCGCTGACCAATATCGTGAATGGTCTGACGGTCGACGAAAACTATCTGCCACGCCGCTATGTTGCGCATACGCAGTGTTTCCGGTCTGAAGCGGGCAGCGCTGGCAAGGATACGTCGGGCATGTTGCGCCAACACCAGTTTGAGAAGGTTGAGATGGTGTCTGTGACGCATCCTGACACGTCGCTGGAAGAGCATGACCGGATGACACGCTGCGCTGAAACCATTTTGGAAAAGCTGGAACTGCCCTATCGCACAGTTGTTTTGTGCACGGGTGACATGGGCTTTGGTGCACAGAAAACCCACGATATTGAAGTTTGGTTGCCCGGTCAGAACACCTATCGCGAGATCAGCTCTGTTTCTGTGTGCGGTGACTTCCAAGCGCGGCGAATGAACGGCCGTTTCAAACCAGCCGGTGGTGGCAAGCCAGAGTTTGTACATACGTTGAACGGATCAGGATTGGCCGTCGGTCGCTGCTTGATTGCGGTTCTGGAAAATGGGCAACAAGCTGATGGGTCGGTTGATCTGCCCAAAGCGCTGCACCCGTGGCTGCGCGGCAAGACGCGCCTGTCGGCAGATGGCGTACTGGAGTAATAATTGGTTATGCGGCGACTCTGGGCAATACTGACATTTGCGGCGGCTTTGGCCTTTGTCGCCTCCCCCTTGGCGACTGGGGGATTTAGTGGGTTTGATCCCAGCCAGTTCCCCGTGCCGCAAGACAAGCCCCCTGTTCAACCCGCAGGTTATGCCTTTTCGATCTGGGGGCTGATCTATCTGTGGCTTATCGCAGGATCGGCCTTTGGGATGGTGAAACGTGCTGATGATGAGGATTGGGCCGCAATGCGACCTGCCCTGTTTGCCAGTTTGGCAATCGGTACGGCTTGGCTGCCTGTGGCGCATATCACCCCGGTCGGTGCAACGTTTTTGATTTGGGCGATGCTGGGCTCTGCAATCCGGGCCTTGTTCCTGGTTGGTGATATGGACCGTTGGCTGCAAAGCAGCCCCGTGGCGGTTTTTGCCGGTTGGTTAACAGCTGCCAGTGCCGTGTCATTGGGGTTGTTGATTGCCGGATATGGGTGGTTGCCTGAAACTTTAGCCGCGCTTATCTCGTTGGGTATCGGGTTGGCGATTGCAGTTACGGTGCAATATCGCCTGCACCGTGCGCCGGAATACGGTTTGACGGTCATTTGGGCGCTGGTGGCGGTGATTGTCGCCAACTGGCAACCGCTGAATGTTGCGGTTGCAGGGCTTGCATTGATAGGAATTATCGCCATTTTGGCGTTGCGCGGCACAGATACCGAGTAATTTCCGACTATTTCTTCCAAAAAAATTGAAGACTAAGTGACTGAAATTTAACAATTAACACATGTTAATGTAAAATACTTTCACATAAGGTCTTGCAAAATGACCGGGCAATCCCGATCTATTTCAATGTGAAGAGCATTCACATAGCAACAAAAACTTAACGGAGACCGACATGATATCCGCCGCAACGACTGCACCGCTTCCTGCCAACGCCGGTTGGTTTTCGCGCAGCGAAGCTTGGTTAGACAGCAAGGGCAAAGGCGCCTGGATCGCCGCAATGGTTCTAGGCTTTATCTTCTTCTGGCCGGTTGGTCTGGCCCTTCTATTCTATATGATCTGGAGCAAGAAAATGTTTGGACGAGGTTCCTGTAGAAGTCGTCGTGGGTCGCAAATGCATATGAACTTCAATGCGATGCGCCCTTCTGGAAACACCGCGTTTGACGCCTATAAAGCCGACACGCTGAACCGTCTGATGGAAGAGCAAGAACAGTTCCAAGCCTTCTTGGACCGTCTGCGCGCCGCCAAAGACAAGGCCGAATTTGACGAGTTCATGGACGAACGTTCCGAGGCCAATAAAAAGGCCCGCATGGACGCCGATCTGGACGCTTAACGCGAAAGTCACACAAATCAATGCATGGCCCCATACCGGGGCTATGCTTTTGCAACGAGGACGAAATGACATATTCTGACACAATGACAGTCTCACACTTGCCCGATCCGGTTACACAACCTGGCTTCTATCAGGACACGCCGGTTAAGCGGGGCTTGGCTTGGGTGATCGACCTTGTGTTTGTTTCTATTCTGGTCGTGCCTGCCGTGGTGATGACAGCCTTTACAGCGCTGTTCTTTTTGCCGCTGTTGTTCTTGATCGTAGGCTTTGCCTATCGGGTTTTGACCATCGCCAGCGGTTCGGCAACATGGGGCATGCGCCTGATGTCGATTGAATTGCGCAATGCCAATGGTCAGCGGCTGGATTTCACCGAAGCGTTCTTGCACACGCTGGGATATTCCATCTCGGTTGCCTTCGCGCCGCTGCAGCTGATCTCGATTGTTTTGATGTTTACCAGCGAAAGACGCCAAGGTTTGTCAGACATGGTTTTGGGCACAGCAATGCTGAATCGGCGGGCCTGAACCGGCAACATTTTGCGATTATTTCAAAACGGCGGAGGATCTCCGCCGTTTCGTTGCGTTCTGGGGCTTGGCGCAATCAAATTACGTTGCTAGGTTCCACATAGGAAAACGGAATAAAATCACACGTCTATGCGCCACAGCTTACCACTCGCCCCTCAATTCTATGTGACTGCACCCCAAACGTGCCCCTATCTGGATGGCAGGATGGAGCGGAAGCTGTTCACATCCCTGCAAGGCGAGAACGCGGAAAAGCTGAACAACAGCCTGTCCAAACAAGGCTTTCGCCGGTCGCAAAACGTTTTGTACCGGCCGTCATGTTCTGACTGCTCTGGCTGCCTGTCGGCACGCATTGATGTTTCCAAATTCACCGCCTCCAAAAGCCAGCGCCGGACGATCAAACGCAATGACTTCTTGTCCCGGCGCGCGACCAGCCCTTGGGCGACCGAGGAGCAGTATGATTTGTTCCGTCGGTACCTGGACAGCCGCCATGCCGATGGCGGAATGGCGGATATGGATGTGTTTGAATTCGCCGCGATGATCGAGGAGACGCCGATCAGCACCCGCGTGATCGAGTATTCGGACAAGGAAAGCCAGGAACTGATCGCGGTTTGCCTTACCGATATCCTCGATGATGGCGTTTCGATGGTCTACAGCTTTTACCAGCCGGATCTGCCTAAGCAGAGTTTGGGCACCTATATGGTTTTGGACCATGTGAACATCGCGATAGAAGCGGGCCTGCCCTATGTCTATCTGGGGTACTGGGTGCCGGGCAGCGCAAAGATGGGTTACAAGGCCGGGTTCAGTGGCTTGGAAGTGTACCGTCGCGGGGTTTGGCAACCTGCCAATAACACGGATGACTTCAGCGATGATTTGCGCCCGCTGACCAACGATCCGATCTCAGAACAGGTTGCCAAGATTTCCTTGCCGGATTCTCGCAGCGTTTAATATCTGACATTTGCGGAACGCCGGTTTCGAACCATCACCACAACCTGCATCAGCAATAGAAAAAGGGGCCCGCTTTCGCCGGCCCCCTTTTTGTTTCATGAGCTGGTCTTGTGACCAGACGCGTCCTATCGGCCGATCAGATCCGGGATAATGGTCACGATGCCCGGAATGAACCACAGCAACGCCAGCCCCAAAATCTGGATCAGAACAAAGGGAATGACACCGCGATAGATATGGCCCGTTGTCACTTCTTTTGGGGCCACCCCACGCAGATAGAACAGCGCAAAGCCAAAGGGCGGTGTCAGGAACGAGGTTTGCAGATTCACCGCGATCATGATCGTTACCCATTTGGGATCAAACGATCCGCCATAGATAACCGGTCCAACGATGGGCACGACGATGTAGATGATTTCTAGGAAATCCAGAACAAAGCCCAGAATGAACAACACCAGCATCACGATCAGGAAGACTTTGAGTTCATTGTCAAAGCTCTTCAGGAAATCCTGAATATAGTGTTCACCACCGAATGAGATCACCACCAGGTTCAGCAACTGGCTGGCAATCAGGATGGTAAACACCATGCTGGTCACCTTTGCCGTTTCCCGTACCGCCGGGCTAAGTACACCCGTACGATACAGCACCCAACAACTGTAAAGCAGACCGAACAGCGCATAGAGATACGCGCCATACGCGATGAAGAAGAACAGCCAGCTTTCCGCACTGACACCGTCTTGATTGACACGCAGGTCGAAGTTGGTGCCGACCAAGATCATGATCAATGTCGCAAAGGTGGAATAGATGATGATCTTGCCGTCGCCACCCTCTTCTTTCAGTCGACGATAGGCCGCCAGCATGATCGCACCCGCCGCACCAAGCGCCGCCGCTGGGGTTGGGTTGGTGATACCCCCCAGAATGGAGCCCAACACAGCAACAATCAGGATCAGCGGTGGAAAGACCACACGGATCAGTTCGTTCTTGGACAATCTGATCGCCGCTTCCCGTGCGCCCCACAGGGCGATGACGCCGGGAATTAGCATCAAAGCGACGGTCATGCCCGAAGACGTGGTCGGCGCAATCAGCAACCAATCAACGATCAGCGCCAGAACAACACCACCTGCCCCAATCATCAACGGACGCGGATCAGAGCTTGGCGAAATGCCACGTGCCAAAGCCAGTGTCAGGCTGACCATAACCAGCAAGATCGCGATACCCGTGCCGATAGGCGCTGCGCTGGAAACTTTTTCTGCGCGCAAGGTCGTGATCTCTTCTTCGCTCAGACGACGGCTTTGCTGCACACCTCCGCTATCATCGATGGACGTTTGCTGTTCAACCGCAGCGTCCCAAGCTTCCTGACCGTGAAGTTCGATCATAGACGCTTTACACTGATCCCCGACGTTTGTGCGCAGGCTTGCACCCTCACCAACATCAGAGAAGCTGTCGATTTGTGTGGATTGCGACCCAACGATGCCAATCTGACCCAGCGCAATCGTACCGACGATCAACAGGATCGGAACACCCAGGAACCAGGTGAATGCCTCGCTCTTGGTGACAGGTTCGTTGCTGGTTTCACCCAATGACACAGGCGGTGCCTTGGATGGGTTCAACAGCGCGAAGCCAAAGGCATAAGCGGCATAGAGACCCGCCAACAGGATACCCGGCAACAGCGCGGCCTGGAACAATGTGCCCACCGATACAACAGCCGGTTTGCCCAGATAGGTCAACGCATCGGTACATCCGGCAACTTGGGCACGGCTTTCCTGCGCGGCGGAATACAAGTCACCCGCCAAGGTGCCCAGCAGAACGATCACGATAGATGGCGGAATAATCTGCCCCAACGTCCCGGATGCCGCGATGACCCCCGTTGCCAGTTCCGGCGAATAGTTGTTGCGCAACATGGTTGGCAGGGCCAACAGCCCCATCGTGACCACGGTCGCACCCACAATACCGGTGGAAGCCGCCAGAAACGCACCCACAACAACGATCGAAACAGCCAGACCACCCGGCAGTGGGCCAAAGACCCGTGCCATGGTTGTCAGCAGATCATTGGCGATCTTGGAGCGTTCCAAAACGATACCCATCAGGACGAACATCAGAACGGCCAGCAAGGTTTCAATGGATTGGCCCGCGATAACACGTTCGTTTATGCGGTTGACGATAAAGGAAATATTCCGATCCATCGCCTGCTGCCAGCCGCCTTCGAACACGTGTTCGGCAACGCGTGGCAGATCAGGGTAGCGGAAGAGCGAAATCTTATCAGGGGCAACCCCATCTGACACCAGCGCCTTGTAGGCTGGTGCGGCGGTGTCAATCGCCTGGTGGATCAGCAATCCTGCGCTGTCCAAAGCGGCGATAATACCAAAGGAAATGGCCCCGGCGCCCCCGATGGCAAACGCCACAGGAAAGCCTGACAAGATTGCTGAAAACAGCGAAAGGAATACGATGATCAGGCCGATCTCGACGCCATCAAGTCCAAACAACATCTGCGCGTCCCCTTAGAGTTCCGCGTGGTCGAAGGCTTCTTCGCCTTGTTCGAACACGTCTTTGTCGAGATATTTTTCTACGCTGGCTTCGCCTTCTTTCCGTTCCAGATAGCTGCGCCAGAAAAAGGCGAAGGCCTGAAGGAAAATCATGCCGCACAGCACAACGATCAGGATTTTGAAGAGGAAATACCCGGTGAAACCATTCGGGCTGAAACCGATCGTTTCGACATTCCAGCGGAACGCACGGGCCTTCAGCAACAACCGATCCAGTTGATCAGACGCCGAAGGTTTCGGCACGATCAGGTGGCGCCACATGAAGTACCACGAATACATCCACAAAAGCGTTGCCATTGGGATCATGAAAAACAGGCTGCCCAGCATGTCGATCAAACGCTGAGTGCGGAATTTGACTGCGGAATACACCAGATCAACCCGAACGTGACCGCCTTGAACGAAAGTGTAGGTCAAACACAGCGCGACGATGATCGCGTTGTACAGTTTCAGCTCTTCTGCCCACCACGAGATATCGAATTCCAGCGGGATGCCGAAGCCGATCGAAATGTCGGGTCGGGTAAAGATACGCTGCAAGAAGACGATTAGTGTTTGCTGCAACACCATCAGCAAGCCCGCCCATGCGGCGAACCGGCCAACCGTATTGGCAAACCCTTCCAGCACACGCACGCCACCCCACATGAAGCGGTTGTTCCACATGCCGATGCCGGTCAGAACCAAGAAAAAGGTAAAAACAACAAAGAAGAATTCTGTCGAACCGCCATAATACACAACGCGCATCAGGGATTGTTTGTCTTCCAGTGTTTCGGCCCCGTTCACCCAGGCCAGCCAACTGCCAGGATGGGTGATTGCGTAACCCAGATTGTAAAAGGCCATACCAATCTGCGTTATCACCCAAAGGATGCCATTGCCCAAGCCGGCAATCGCTTCACCAAGACTGATCGCGCGAACGTCTTCCATGCTGTGTCCCCCGTGTCCGCTATACGTTGCCGGACGAACCGGACGGACTATTCAGGTATCAGGAAAGGGCCCCTGCATCGCAGAGGCCCTGATTTTTAGAGCGAAATCGTATTGATCACTCGCCGCCCAGTACGCGCACACGCTGTGCAACATAGTAGCCGTCGGATTTGTTGATCCAGCTTGCCGAGTTTGCCAGCGAGGTCTCGAACGAGTTGCGAACCTTTGCGAACAGTTCGTCGCCCATGTTCTCGTCCATGACTTCTTTGGACGCGGTGCCGAAGGCATCCCAAACATCGTCAGAGAATTGCAGCGTCTTGACGCCCTGTGCCTGCAGACGAGCCAAAGCGGCACCGTTGTTGGCCAGAGTTTCAGCCAGCTGGTACTGAGTCACAGCCATCGAAGCATAACGCAGGATCGCTTTGTGCTGGTCAGACAGTTCGTTCCAAACATCCAAGTTCACCGAGGATGCCAGTGCCGAGCCCGGCTCGTGGAAACCAGCGGTGTAGTAGATTTTTGCAACTTCCTGGAAGCCGGCGCGTTCGTCAGCCATTGGGCCAACCCACTCCAGACCGTCCAGAGCGCCCGAAGACAGCGCTTGATACAGTTCGCCGCCTGGAATGTTCTGAACGGATGCGCCCAGTTTACCCAGAACTTTGCCGCCCAGACCAGGCATGCGGAATTTCAGACCGTTAAAGTCTGCCGCAGACGTGATTTCCTTGCGGAACCAACCACCGGATTGCGAACCGGAGTTACCCGACAGCAGACCTTTGAGGTTGAAGATTTCGCCCATTTCATCGTGCAGCTGTTCGCCGCCGCCATGGTAGTACCAGTTGGACACTTCTTGCGCGGTGCCGCCAAATGGAACAGCCGTGAAATAAGCGTAGGCTGGGTGCTGACCGATGTAATAGTAATCAGCCGAGTGATACATATCGGCTTGGCCTGACGACACAGCGTCAAAAACTTCCAGTGCGCCAACCAGTTCGCCCGGTGCTTTTTTGTCGATGATCAAGCTGCCACCCGACAATTCGCGAACCATGGTCTCAAGATAGGTTGCGGCATCATCCAGCACAGCAAAACCACGAGGCCACGATGTGACCATGGTCAATGTGCGGGTGCTTTGTGCCACCAGCGGTGTGGCCAGCGTAGATGCGGCGGCCGCACCGGCGCCAACAGTAGATGCTCTTAGAAATGAACGACGATCCATTCAGGTATCCTCCCTAACATATGGATGCGTGAAACGCAGCGTCCGCGTGACGCGCGGATCATTAAGTCATCGAAAGCTATCGGTGTGAAACCGCAAAGAAAATACCCACTCCTACGTAGTCAGTGCCGAAAAATGCCGCTTTTAATAGTTTTTTCGGTTTGGAAGGTGGTTTTTGATAGGTTGCCTCTGTGCATGCGCCCTCTTTTGTCTTGGCGATGATTCCGGCATAGATGTGATCCATGCGTGCCCTGTTTACCCGCCTTCAACCAACCTACGGACAGAAGCTTTTCCTTCTGGCTGCGGTTCCGTTGATTTTGGCGGTTGGGGCAATTGCGGTTCTGGTGGCCGTGCAATCACGCGAGTTGGCAGAGCGTGAAATCCGTAGTCTTGAAACCCAGTTGATCGAGGCGAAAAAGCGCGAATTGCGCAATTACGTAACCCAGGCGCGCAACGGGTTTTACTTTATTTACGGCAACGCAGCGCCAGATGATGACGACGCAAAACGCCAAGTCATGCAGATCCTGTCGGCCATGATCTATGGCGATGAGGGTTTCTTCTTTGTCTATGATTATGATGGCACCAATCTGGTTTCGCCGCGACAGACCGAATTGATTGGCAGGAATTTATTCGATCAAACCGACGGCGAAGGCACACCGGTGGTGGCAGAGTTTATCGAAACAGCGCGTCAGGGGGCTGGGTATGTCGAACATCTTTGGCAGAAACCTTCGACCGGCGAAGAGGCCCGCATGATCACCTATGTGACGTCGTTCCCATCGTGGCGGTGGGCGGTGGGCACAGGCGTGTTCATTGACGATATCGTGGCCTCAGTAGCGGCGACACGCGCCGAGGTATCCGCAAGAATTCAAAGGACTTTTTTGTATATTGGGGGCATCACGCTGGCCGCGCTGCTGTTGGTGTTCTTGTCCGGTATTTTCTTGAACGTCCGTGAACGGCGGCTGGCCGACACCAAGTTGAAAGCACTGACCCAACGGGTCTTTGATGCGCAAGAGGAAGAACGTGGGCGCGTTGCGCGCGAATTGCACGACGGCATCAGTCAGATCCTGGTGGGCGTAAAATTTGCGTTAGACGTCGCTCGGCGCCGTTTTGAAAACGGCGACACACGCGCCAAGGAAAGCCTGACGCGGGGTGTTGAAACACTGTCGCAGGCCATTCAGGAAGTACGCCGTATCAGCCGCGATTTGCGCCCCGGTGTTCTGGATGATCTGGGTCTGGGGCCCGCGCTGAATTCGTTGACCGAAGATTTCCGCAATCGCACCGGCATCGACACATCCTTCAGTACCGTGGTTTTTCACAACCGTTTGGACGACGAAAGCAAGATCGCCCTGTACCGTGTGGCCCAGGAAGCATTGACCAATATCGAACGCCATTCCGCCGCCAGCAAGGTGTCACTGGATCTGCGCGGCCACCGTCGTGGGGCCACAATGCGGGTGGCTGACAACGGATGTGGCATAGATTCGTTTAGCGGGTCCACGCGTGGAACCGGCCTTGGTCTGCGCAATATGCAGGAACGTATGGATCAATTGGGCGGAGCCCTGAGCATATTGTCTTCGCGTGACGGGACGGTTATCGAAGCAACCATTCCCCTGACCCACCTCTTGCCGCCCGAAGACAGCGGCTCAGCCGTTAAGAGAGTTCCGTCATGAGCAGACCAACCCGCGTCGTTATCGTTGACGATCATCCTATGGTCGCCGAAGGCATCGAAGCTATTCTGGACAGCTATGAAGATCTGACAGTGCTGGCCACACTCTCGGATGGCCAACAGGTGACCGATCAATTGCTGGAACTGCAACCGGATGTGATCTTGATGGATCTGAACATGCCGGGAATGAGCGGGTTGACGGCGACTGAGATCATTCTGGAGAAACGTCCCGAAACGCGCATTCTGATCCTGTCGATGCATGACTCGCCTGAATACATTTCAACCGCGCTCAGCCACGGCGCACGTGGTTATGTACTGAAGGACGTGCCGACAGACGAAATTAAGGCCGCCATTGATGCGGTCATGCGCGGCGAACAGTATCTTTGCACGGGTGCCGAAGGTGCACTTTCCCCTCCGGGCGGGGAAATCGAACGCGTGTCCTTGACCAACCGCGAACAGACCATCTTGTTGGAACTGGCGCAGGGCAAGTCAAACAAACAAGTGGCTCAGGTTTTGGATATTTCGGTTCGAACGGTCGAAACCCACCGCAAGAATATCAAGCGTAAGCTTGGTATCAGCTCTACCGCCGGATTGACTCGCTACGCGCTGGAACATGGGGTTCTGCAGGGCACCGGCGTCAAAGTCTGATTGTCGTCAGACTTCGGTTCCGGCGTCCTTGTCGCAATCAAACAGGTTTTGGATACCAAAGACAGCCTTGTGCAGCGCAGGCTCTTCTGCGCTGACCGTTTGGCGCGACACATCAAAATGCGCGCCCAGTACCAGCACAATCAGCGCTGCCAAAACAATTGCTTGTGGCGTCGAGAAATCGCGGAAGAAGACGTTTTTACGAACTTTGGCCATGGGGCACCCTGATGGTTTTTCATCTGTTATCTAAACTGCTTGGTTCAGTATTGAGAATTTCAAGGTGATAATCAATTCACGTGTTCGCGCGTTTTTTGCATAGACTTGAAACATAAATGTTTGGTTCTCTGTCTAGCCCCTCTCCCTTGCAGCGCTTTTTCCGGACCCCGCAGTTTTGATTTTTTCGGCAAAAGTCCGGTTTTTCCACCGTGAAGTTTTCGAAAATGTCCGTTCAAAGCCCGGTTTGGGTAATTTCCGCAAAGAAAATAGACCTCAGAGGTAACTTATTCTGCATTTATGCGGTTGACGCCCCGTTTTACCGGACCTAGATTATCCGCCACGCAAGGAAGGGTCGATCACGTGAATACTCTAGTAGTCATTATGAGACACAGGCGTATGGGCCGGTAACGGACACCAGATAGGTAACCCATGCGCCCTCGACTGATCGTCGGGGGCTTTTTCTTGGCAAGTTGAAGAGACGTCGTATTTGGAGCAAGACGATGAAAAGCGAAATGACCGGTGCTAAAATGGTGGTTCAAGCCCTTCGTGAACAGGGTGTGGACACGGTATTTGGATACCCCGGCGGCGCGGTCCTACCGATTTACGACGAAATTTTTCAGCAAAACGCTATTCAGCATATTCTGGTTCGTCACGAACAAGGCGCGGTACACGCCGCCGAAGGTTATGCCCGTTCCACCGGTAAGCCCGGTGTTGTTCTGGTAACGTCTGGCCCTGGCGCCACAAACGCCGTGACCGGTCTGACCGATGCTTTGATGGATTCGATTCCAATCGTTGTTCTGACTGGCCAGGTGCCGACCTTTATGATCGGCTCTGATGCGTTTCAGGAAGCTGACACCGTGGGGATCACCCGCCCCTGCACCAAAATGAACTGGTTGGTGAAGGACACCAAAGACCTGTCCGGCACCATTCATGAGGCGTTCCATGTCGCCACGGCCGGCCGCCCTGGCCCGGTTTTGATCGACATTCCCAAGGATGTGCAGTTTGCCAGCGCCGATTACACACCGCGTCCCAAGGTGCACACAGGTCACTACAGCCCACAGATGAAGGGCGACAAAGAGACCATTCTGCAATTGGTAGAAGCCATCGAAACCGCCAAAAGACCAGTGTTTTATACGGGTGGCGGCGTCATCAACTCTGGCCCTGCGGCCAGCCAGTTGCTGCGCGAATTGGTTGAAGCCACCGGCATGCCAATCACATCCACCTTGATGGGGCTGGGTGCCTACCCCGCCTCCGGCAAAAACTGGCTGGGAATGCTGGGGATGCATGGTCTGTACGAAGCCAACTTGGCGATGCACGGCTGTGATCTGATGATCAACATCGGTGCGCGGTTTGATGACCGTATAACCGGCCGTCTGGATGCGTTCAGTCCCAAGTCAATGAAGGCGCATATCGACATTGATCCTTCCTCGATCAACAAGGTGATCCGTGTGGATATGCCAATTGTTGGCGATGTGGCCCATGTGTTGGAAGACGTTCTGAAAATCTGGAAGTCGCGTGGCCGCAAGGTGAACCGCGAAGGATTGCAGAAATGGTGGGCGCAGATTGACGAATGGCGCAAAGTAGATTGCCTGAAGTTCACGCCCTCCAAAGGCACCATTCGCCCACAGCACGCGCTGGCCCGTTTGGAAGCACTGACCAAAGGGCGTGATCGCTATATCTGTACCGAGGTTGGCCAACACCAGATGTGGGCCGCGCAGTATCTGGGCTTCGAAGATCCGAACCGCTGGATGACATCCGGTGGATTGGGCACCATGGGGTATGGTTTCCCAGCATCGATCGGCGTGCAAATGGCACATCGCGATGCCCTGGTGATCAACGTTGCTGGTGAAGCGTCTTGGTTGATGAACATGCAGGAAATGGGCACAGCCGTGCAGTATCGTTTGCCGGTTAAACAGTTCATTCTGAACAACGAACGGCTTGGCATGGTGCGTCAGTGGCAGCAATTGCTGCACGGAGAGCGGTATTCACACTCCTGGTCGGATTCGTTGCCCGATTTCGTGAAATTGGCCGAAGCGTTTGGCGCCAAGGGCATTCAATGCAGTGATCCGGCTGATCTGGACGATGCGATCATGGAGATGCTGGAATACGATGGTCCCGTGATCTTTGACTGTTTGGTTGAAAAGCACGAAAACTGCTATCCGATGATCCTGTCAGGTGATCCGCATAACAAGATGATGATGGGTGACGCGACAGGAACCAATGCCATTGAAGGCAAAGGCGCCGTGCTGGTGTAACGGGGTGCGGGCCAGGATTTGGCCCGCCCGGGCAAACGGGGACTTCTCGTCTTTGCCCAACGATATATTCGGGATCATTAAAGTACTTCGCGTCGCCATGTCCTAAGGGGGACAAGACCGGCGCAGCCAGACAGAAAAGCGAGAAAGCCATGTCGCCGCTACACATTAAAAAAGGGTCCAACAAGCACTCGGCCTATAACTTGCGGCCGAACTTTTCGGATGTCCAAGAAACCCACACCATCGCGGTTTTGGTCGATAACGAAGCCGGTGTTCTGGCGCGGGTGATCGGATTGTTTTCCGGGCGTGGTTACAACATCGAAAGCTTGACCGTCGCTGAAGTGGATCACGAAGGTCATCTAAGCCGCATCACCATTGTCACAACTGGTACGCCCCAGGTCATTGAACAGATCAAAGCGCAGCTAGGCCGCATCGTTCCGGTACATGAAGTGCATGACCTGACGGTTGAAGGCAGCTCTGTTGAGCGGGAATTGGCGCTGTTTAAGGTTGCAGGTACTGGCGACAAACGTGTTGAGGCCTTGCGTCTGGCCGATATTTTCCGCGCGAATGTGGTGGACAGTACCTTGGAAAGCTTTGTGTTTCAGCTGACTGGCACACCAGAAAAGATTGATGCTTTTGCTGATCTGATGCGTCCGCTTGGCTTGATCGAAGTCGCCCGTACCGGTGTAGCCGCCTTGGCCCGCGGTTCTTAAGTACCAATCAAACTGGCTAAATCGTTTGGAATGCCTCGTAATTGCGGGGCATTTTTTATTTGCTCCGGGTCTCTTTGCAAAACCCTTTGCCTTGGACCCCTTGCCGACAGTCAAAAATTCCGAAAAGAGGAAAAGGGTTAGAAGCCCGGCTGAGCACCAGAACTCTGGATACGAATGGACGCCGATCAGATCCTGCCCAATGTCAATAACAACGGACAGTCCCTATTCTGATCACCAACGCAGAAAATATATCGAACCGACGGGATTCAGACCCCCTGTATCCGCCGAGGGATAGTATCAGCTGGTAATTGCCCGAACCTTGAGGTCATTTTTAACCAATCACCTCGGGACCAATGACTTACGCGATCTCGCTCAGCATTAGGGAAGACAGCGCAGATGCACCAACCATGTTTTCTGCACGGCTTAACACACCAACCAAGTCAGGCAGCGCATTGGGCGCAACCAAGCGCGGTTTTCGGGCAAACCTGAGTTTTCGTTGTTGCTTCAGTTCAAAACGCACCAAGTCGCCAGCTGCCAATTTTTGAGGCTGGTCGATTTCGACATCACTGCTTTTGTAAAGCGCCAACTCGCCATGATCTTCGCACCAAATCACCGCAGCTTCGGTCGACTGGTCCACCCACAAGATGACACCGAACATTTCATTGTGTTTCAAGGCTTTGTCCCCTTGGTTTTATTTCGGTACAAGAGTCAGTTTGCCCTATCTTTTTCGCAACGGATATTACTGTTCCCGTGACCGAACACTTGCATTTTGTGATAAACGGCAGCATTCTTGTATCGGAACAGCTTCAGTTGTGACGCGATTTAGCATCATGTCGATCTGAAAATGCCACTGTTATAATTGATCAATCTGTAGTCAGCTGAAAAAAACAACCAGGCCGGGAAACTAATGCCAGAAAAGACCAATAAGGTGACTAAAACGCCTAGCCCAGCAGACCTACGGAATATGTTTGGTGCGAACTTGCGTCATCTGGCCAGCAATGCTGTTTCAATTTCTGCGTTGTGCCGCGATTTACACATTAACCGCACACAGTTTAACAGATACTTAGCAGGCGAGAGTTTCCCGCGGCCGGATGTTTTGCATCGGATTTGCAGCTTCTTTGATGTCGATGCCCGCATTTTGCTGGAACCAGTTGAAACAATATCCAACATTGGAACCTCGGGGTTAAACCATCCAGAAGTCCGCGATTTTCTGACCAGTACAGAAGCAATTGTTGAACCGACACTATTTCCAGACGGAATATACCGGTTTTGCCGCCGGAGTTTTCTGGACGACGATCAATTTGTGATAGGTTTGGCCAAAGTGTATCGCAAAGACGAACGGTGTTTTTTGCGCGGCTATGAGGCGAAAGAAGCAATGCGTTCTCAAGGCCTTCCAGAAACGTCGCATGAGCGGGAATTTCGCGGTTCTGTCCTTCCGCAAGAAGGCGGTGTTGCGATGTTGATCAGTCGCCGCAACTCTTTGACGTTTTCGTTTAATTTCGTCTCGCCTGTGAACTCTTTCAAGAACAACCACTGGATCGGTTATACGGCACGTACCGCACCCGAGGGCGTTACAGGCAGCCGCGCCGCGCGGTTGGTGGTTGAGAAATTGGACAATACCTGCGGAGAGATCTTGGCCGCCGCACGATCAGTTGGGTATTGCACAGCGGATGAGCTGTTGCCCTACCACCGCAACCTGTTGCGCATCGACGCAAATTTCCGTTAATTTATCCGTCAGTTCTGGCGCTGTCTTCGACCCTGTCGTTTCGGTCGATCCGTCATTGTTGCGGTGCCTTCACGCAGGATGTTTGTCATTGGGTGATCTTCGGCACCGTAGCGTGACAACAAATCTGTCAAAGACTGTTGTGCATTGGCGTCAACTGGCACGGATAGCGCCCAGTCCAGGAAAATCGACCGGCATTCTTCCAGCGTGATGTTCTCGATCCGATAGGCTTCGCGGATCAGGCCTTTGGGATCATGCGGATCGTTGTTTTTCATGTCGTCTCCTGTGGTTTCTCAGGCAAGGCCGCATTGATATGCGCGGCGGCAATTTCCGCGCGTGTGACCAATTCCGATTCCAGCGCCTCTATATCGGGACAGTTGGTCAGACGGCATAGAAAAGTGGCCCCCTCAGCGCCCAAGCTGTCACGATTCAGCACACCACTGCTGATCAGGCGAACGCCGGTCTGCAGAGCCCAGTAAAGGTGATAGGATTCTGTCAAATCCTGCACGGCTTTTGCCGACAGCCAACCGTCTTGCGTGCCACTGGTCAGTCCTTTTTCAACGTCGCGGGTGGCGGTGCCGGACAACAACGCCGCGGTTTGGGCAATCAGTTCAATATCCTGCATGCGCCCCTGCCCCAGCTTGGGTTCAAACCCACCGACAGCTCCCTTGGCGCTGGCGATACGGTCGCGCATTTCGGACACGTCCTGCAGAATACTGGCTCTGTCTACGTCTCTGGACAAAACATTGCTGCGCACCTGCGCCACATCGGCCGCCAGCGCCTCTGGCCCGGCAATCACCCGCGCCCGCGTCAAGGCCAGATGTTCCCACGTCCACGCGTCGTTTTCCTGATAATTCCGAAAGGCTTCCAGCGATGTTGCAACGGGCCCCTGATTGCCCGAAGGCCGCAAGCGCATGTCAATTTCGTACAGCTTGCCCTCGGCCATTGGCGCAGTCATCGCCGTTACAAGCGCTTGTGTCAGTCGCGCATAATAGGCCCGGCTGGCCAGTGGTCTGGGCCCTTCTGAGCTGTCCTGCCCATCCGGATCATAGATCACAATCAAATCCAGATCCGAGCGTGCATGCAGCCGCCCGGCCCCCAAGCTGCCCATGCCCAACACAACCGCGCCACGCCCAGGACACGGGCCGTGTTTGCGGGCAAACTCCTCTTTTACATAGGGTAACAGACCGGCCACGGACACTTCGGCCAGATCTGAATATTGCCGCCCGGCATCGGCGGCATCGATCAACCCGCGCAGCAGGTGAACACCGGTTCGAAAGTGCCATTCCTTGCCCCAACGGCGTGTGGCGTCCAAGCGCGTTTCGTAATCGCGCTCTCGTTCCAGAACGGCGCGCAAATCGTCTTGCAAAGCCGGTTTATCTGGCCAATCGTCAAAGAACGCACCGCCAATCACGGCATCAAAGACGGATGCATTCCGCGCCAGATACTGCGCCAGATCCGGCGACGTGCTGACGATATCAATCAACAAATCCACCAGTTGCGGGTTGGCTTCGAACAGCGAAAACAATTGCACCCCGGCGGGCAATTGTTCCAAAAACCCATCAAAGGCCAGCAATGCTTCATCCGGGCGGGTGGCCGCGCGTAGACGGCCCAGAATATCAGGTTTCAGACGATCAAAGATCTCGACCGCGCGTTCAGACCGCAGCGCAGGATAGGTGCGCCAACGATTGGTGATGGCGATGTCTTCTTTGGTTTCTTGGATGTCTGTGTCTTGCTCGTCGGGCGCAAAGAAATTCTCTGTCAGCGTATGCACTTGGTCCAGACGCGCACGCAGATCGCGCTTCATTTCATCGGTTGATATCCCCATGAACGCGGCCAACCTGTCCATGCCATCATCGCCGTTGGGCAGGCTATGCGTTTGGGTGTCCTGGATCATCTGAAGCCGGTGCTCAACCTCGCGGTGATGTCGGTAATGATCGGTCAATGCGGCGGCCAGCGTGTCTGGTATCCAGCCTTTTTCCGCCAGGCTTTGCAGCCCCGGTACAGTGCCGCGTGTGCGTAGTTCTGGATCGCGCCCACCGGCGATCAGTTGTCGCGTTTGGGTGAAAAACTCGATTTCCCGAATGCCACCGCGGCCGAGTTTCATGTTGTGACCAGACAGCGAAATTGGTCCACCGGTGCCTTTGTGTTTGCGGATGGCCAGCCGCATATTGTGGGCATCTTCGATTGCTGCAAAATCCAGATGTCGCCGCCAGACAAAGGGGCGCAATACGTCCTGAAACCGGGTGCCTGCATCAATATCACCGGCGCAAGGCCGCGCTTTGATCCAAGCGGCGCGTTCCCATGTGCGGCCAAGGCTTTCATAATAGCGTTCGGCGGCTTCCATCGTCATGCATACAGGGGTGACAGACGGGTCAGGACGCAAACGCAGATCGACGCGGAACACATATCCATCGCCAGTTACGTCGTTCATCATGGCCGACGCTTTGCGTGTGGCGCGCACCAGGCTGGCGCGGGCCTCTTGATAATCATCACGGCTATAGCGCGTTTCATCGAACAGGCAGATCAGGTCGATATCAGAGGAATAGTTCAGCTCGCGCGCGCCGCCCTTGCCCATTGCGAACACGGCAATGCCCCCAGCGGTGGCGATATCGTCTTCGGTGGCGCCGGGCAGTTTTTTGCGTTTTATTTCTGCGCCAACAGCCGCTTGGAACGACAGCTGGCAGGCCAAATCCGCATAATCGCTTAATGTGCCTGTCACCTGTTCCAGTGACCATACTCCGGCCAGATCAGCCATGGCCGTCAGCAATGCGATCCGGCGTTTGCCTTGTCGCAAAGCCTTGGCCAGGTGATCGGGGGGTGTTGAATGCAGCGCTGTATACAGCTCGGCCACAGCGCCTTCTGGATTGTATGCAGCGGTTTCAAACCAGTCTGCTTCCTGTTCCAACAGCTTGGCCAAATACGGGCTGCATCCTGCGGTGCCAGCCACCAACTTGGCCATGTCCCCCTGC
Organism: Pseudoprimorskyibacter sp.; assembly: GCA_034670065.1. GTDB lineage: Bacteria > Pseudomonadota > Alphaproteobacteria > Rhodobacterales > Rhodobacteraceae > Mesobacterium_A. Next base: position 334,761 of record JAXMOG010000001.1, read on the forward strand.
GCCCAAGGCAAAGCGGCCAAAACATCGGCGCCGCGATCGGCATCATAGGGAATTGGAGTTCGGGTGATATTGTCCACAATGTTCATGCCAGCAGAAGGCCAGAGGTCGCATGATTTGGCAATGCGAAGTTTGCGATTTTTAGTCCGCGACCAAGCGGTTACCTGTCACACGTTTTGCGATCTGATTTCGGTAAATGCGCATGTCTTCGCTCACCCGTAAACAGATTGGCCTTGGCACGGGCATTTTGCGCGCTGCGCAGGGTTGGGGCGGTGTATGACACCCATGGCCGTCAAATAACGGGGTATTTGGCGCTGCATGCAGACCTGTATACAGGATTGGTTTTGCGATACTGTCGCCACTTTCCAAAACGACAGCTAGCGCAGTTCAAACGGCATTTCGGCGCGATCCACGCCATTGACCTGAATAATCACCGCATGGGCGCCGGGATGCAGGGTAAAGGTCGACGCATCCGCTTTCAGTTTATGGGCTTTGCTCATATCCATGGGTTTGGCGGCTTTCAGCTTTGCCGTTTTCAATTTGAACACCTTTTCCGCCGCACCTTTGGGGCGTGCAAACCGGATGCGGTAATCCACCATGACCGGACAATCCTGTTCCGCGGTCAGGCGCAAATCGAATTTCAATGTGTCACCCCGGTCTAGTATGGGAGTTTGAATGATCAGTTCCACATCCATGTCGGCATCAGTCCGATAGCCCAGCAATGCCAAGGCCTGTGGTTCGCCGCGTTTCACCGCCGTGCGCAGTGCATGACGCGTCATCCAATCCAATTCCTTTGGCGCTTGCTGCCCTTGTTCCTGCCAGTTCTTCAGATGTTCAACAACAATATCAGGGTGTATTTTTGATATATCATTCAGATGGTTGGAAACCGATCTTGTGACGAAACGTGCACCATCCGCGTGCAACATATCCAAAAACTCCAACGGCACCAAAGGGTCCAACGTCAGGTTCCGTGCCCATGGCAGCCGTGGCCGGGTTCCTTCGCTGACCAGACGGCGTACATGGTAATTGTCATCGGTGGCCCAAGTCCGTAGACGCGCCAAGGTTTCGGTTGGCCAACGGTTCAGGAACGGGCGGATATAGAACTCCATCGAGAAACGTTGCGTGGCATTGTACAGTAGATCAAGCGCTGTATCGCGGTGGTCCTCCAACCCGTGACGCACAGAAAGAATGCCGGGTAAGGCATGGATAAAACGACCAAAATCATCATCCGTCTTGGTCGGGTCCAGTTTCGCTGGCATCGCTGTATGCAACGCTTCTGCCATCGCAGGAAAGGCGGTTGGCAGTTGCGTTTCCAAACAATCTGCCATCCACTCCAAACGTTCCAACAAACCAAGCTGCGGAAAACGTGAAAGCGATTGGGCTACAAACTGATCCGCATCAAACCCCGGAAGAACGGAAAATTCACTCCCCAAGTCACTTAAAGATGTGGCATTAAATAGCTCATCTTTCAGGGAAAAACCCGCTCCGGTGCCCTTTGCATCCGGTCCGCGTGCCATCAGATTACCATCCAGTCGCAATCAGAGAGTTGCATTGATACCGCCGCCATCCAGCAGGATGTTCTGACCAACAATATACCCCGACCATTGCGAACAAAGGAACGCACAGGTCTGGCCGAATTCCTCGGCCGTGCCGTAGCGACGGGCCGGAATGTCCAGAAACTTTGTGGCGCGCACCTCTTCCACGCTGCGGCCGTCAGCCTTGGCGATGGTGCGATCCAACACATCAATGCGGTCTGTGTCATGGGCACCGGGCAATAGGTTGTTCACAATCACCCCATATGGCGCCACTTGCCGGGCCGTGCCTGCCACATACCCGGTCAATCCGGTGCGGGCGGTGTTGGACAAGCCCAATTGTGCAATCGGCGCTTTGACGGATTGCGATGTGATGTTCACCACCCGCCCCCAACCGCGATCAATCATTCCCGGCATCAGCTCTGTCATCAACAGGATGGGTGTCAGCATATTGGCCTCGACAGCCGCCTGAAAATCTTCGCGGCCCCAATCAGCCCATTTGCCCGGCGGTGGACCGCCTGCATTGTTCACCAGAATGTCAATCGTACCGCCTGCGTCCAAGACCTTGGCGCGCCCCTCATCTGTTGTGATGTCTGCCGCAACGGCTGTCACCTCAACCCCGAAGCGGGCGCGAATGTCTGCGGCGGTTTGATCCAACGGGCCCTGACTGCGCGCGTTCATCACCAGATCGACACCGGCCTCGGCCAGCGCTTCGGCACATCCGCGGCCCAAGCCCTTGCTGGATGCACAAACCAATGCCCGTTTTCCCTTGATACCCAGATCCATCGTCCGTCCTCCTCATCGTGGTCCGCCGGGAAAAGGCCAGCGGCGCACCCATATGATGCCACATTGCCGCCGGATACAATCGGCGATGTTCCCGTTTTGGAGCCTGTCGGCATGTCACGTACCGCAGAACGAATTCACCACCTGCCTGTGTTCTTATCCGGCGCTGTCCGTCAGTCGCGCGGGATTGGCAAAGGCCAGAAACTTGGCCATTCCGAAACCTTGGAAACCGGCGCGGTCTTTCGGCTGACACATGCCAAACCGAACCAAACGCTCAGCCTGCATGCCAACCGCATGCCCCCCTATGCAATTTCCAATGACACAACGGCAGGTACGCCCGGCGGGTTGGTGTACCCGGATGCCTGCCTGACATTTCTGTCCGCCCATGGCGATACGGTTCAGGCCTTGGTGTTAATCGAGGTCAACGATACCGGCGACGCCGCAGGCGTTTATCTGATGCCGATGGGGCAAATGGCGGCGAACTCTGACTATGTTCTGACGGATATCGATCAGGATGCCGCCCTGCAACAGCTGGCTCAGGCCACTTGCGTGTCGTTTTTGGCGGGCACCCGGCTGACAATGTCCACGGGGGCTCAGGTGGCGGTCGAAGACTTGCAACCGGGGGATCGCGTCCTGACGCGCGACAGCGGCCCACGTGCGATCCGTTGGATCGGGTCCGGCACCCTGCCCGCACAAGGCGCATTTGCACCGGTTCTGATCCGCGAAGATGCGCTGCATAACCTGCGCGATCTATATCTTTGCCCGGATCACCGCCTGTTCATCTACCAGCGCAGCGATGAGCTGGGCGCAGGCCGATCCGAAGTGTTGGTGCGCGCCGGTGATTTGGTCAATGGCAGCAGTGTTGTACAAGCTACCGGTGCGGCTCACCGCTTCTATCAGGTGCTGTTTGATCAGCATCAGATCGTCTACGCCGAAGGGATCGCGGTTGAATCCATGTTGGTCACACGGCACACGCGCCGCGCCTTGCCAGACCAGATTGGCCAAAGCACGGATCATCGTGACAGCAGTCTGGATGAGTTGGAAGCCGAAGCGTCCTTGACCAACCGCGCAGATCTGGCTGCTGCCCTGCGCCGCGCCTCCTTGGGATAACGTGCCCCAACTGGGCTGAACGACCTGATTGTTGCAAATCTCTGCACCCGAGCGCGCAGAGCCCCGTTGCCAAGACGGGCGTGCGGGCCTATACGCCCGGCCATGTTGGATGCACCCACGAACCGCCTTGATTTGCCCGCCGAGATTGCCCGGCGGCGCACCTTTGCCATCATCTCACACCCTGATGCTGGTAAAACCACGCTAACGGAAAAATTCCTGTTGTACGGTGGCGCCATCCAGATGGCGGGTCAGGTCCGCGCAAAGGGCGAAGCACGGCGTACCCGGTCTGACTTCATGAAGATGGAACAGGATCGCGGGATCTCTGTTTCGGCCTCGGCGATGTCCTTTGATTTCAAAACCTTTCGGTTCAATCTGGTGGACACCCCCGGTCACTCCGACTTCTCTGAAGACACCTATCGCACGCTGACTGCGGTTGATGCCGCCATCATGGTGATCGACGGCGCAAAAGGTGTGGAAAGCCAAACGCAAAAACTGTTCGAAGTTTGCCGGTTGCGCGACCTGCCCATCTTTACCTTTTGTAACAAGATGGACCGCGAAAGCCGCGATACATTCGAAATTATTGACGAAATTCAAGAAATGTTGGCCATCGACGTCACGCCGGCCTCTTGGCCCATTGGCGTGGGCCGTGATTTCATCGGGTGCTATGATCTGATCGGTGATCGTCTGGAACTGATGGATCGCGCGGATCGTAACAAAGTGGCGGAATCCATTTCGATCAATGGCATGGATGACCCGCAGCTCGAAGAGCACGTTCCCGCCCACCTGCTGGAACAACTGCGCGAAGAAGTCGAAATGGCGCGGGAACTGCTGCCAGAACTCAATCCGCAATCCATTCTCGAAGGGCACATGACACCCATCTGGTTTGGCAGCGCCATCAACAGTTTCGGTGTGAAGGAACTGATGGAGGGTATCGCGCAATACGGTCCTGAACCCCAACCGCAAAGCGCAACGCCACGCCAGATTTCTCCCGACGAAACAAAGGTTTCCGGCTTTGTCTTCAAGGTTCAGGCAAATATGGATCCCAAACACCGCGACCGGGTCGCCTTTCTGCGTCTGGCCTCGGGCCATTTTAAACGCGGCATGAAACTGACCCATGTGCGTTCCAAGAAACCCATGGCCATTTCCAACCCGGTGCTGTTTCTGGCAGCCGACCGGGAATTGGCCGAAGAGGCTTGGGCAGGCGATATCATCGGCATCCCCAACCACGGGCAATTGCGGATCGGCGATACCCTGACCGAAGGTGAAGCGCTGCGCGTCACCGGCATTCCCAGCTTTGCGCCCGAACTGCTGCAAAGCGTCCGAGCCGGCGATCCGATGAAGGCCAAGCACCTTGAAAAGGCGCTGATGCAATTCGCCGAAGAAGGCGCGGCCAAAGTCTTCAAACCGATGTTCGGCTCGGGCTTTATCGTTGGCGTTGTTGGTGCGCTTCAATTCGAAGTTCTGGGCAGCCGGATCGAGCTTGAATATGGCTTGCCGGTTCGGTTCGAACCCAGCCAGTTCACCTCGGCGCGCTGGGTGCATGGCCCAAAAGAAGCGGTCGACAAGCTGGTCAACGCCAACAAACAGCATATCGGCCACGACAATGATGGCGACATCGTTTTCCTGACCCGTCTGCAATGGGACATTGATCGCATCGTGCGCGATTACCCGGATGTCACCTTGTCCTCCACCAAGGAAATGATGGTTTAACCGGATCGGCCCGCAGTGCTATGCACTCCGCGCCCGCATCCACCCCAATCCATGATCTCTCCGGTCCCTTCTTCTGTTTCCAAATACCTCGGGGGGATCGCGCCTTGGCGCGATGGGGGCAGCGCCCCCAAAACCGGCCGATGGGCCGCACCGCGGCCAAACGGCTTTTCCAGTGGGCGCTTGCGCCCACATTTTGTTCCATTCCAGACGCTCTGCCGCGCGCGCTGCTCTTGCCTCATGCGCCCCCCCGGCATAAACCCCGCCCAACCCTCACGCCACGTAACACGCAAAAGGAGCGCCTGATGATCCCGCGCTATGCCCGCCCCGAAATGACCGCCATCTGGGAGCCTGCAACCAAGTTCCGCATCTGGTACGAGATCGAAGCCCATGCCTGTGACGCTCAAGCCAAGCTTGGTGTGATCCCACAAGCCAATGCGGACGCGGTTTGGAAAGCTAAGGACGTGGAATTTGACGTGGCGCGTATCGATGAGATCGAAGCCGTCACCAAACATGATGTCATCGCCTTTCTGACCCATCTGGCCGAAATCATCGGCAATGACGAAGCGCGCTTTGTCCACCAGGGCATGACGTCCTCTGACGTTCTGGACACGACGTTCAATGTTCAATTGGTCCGCGCGTCCGATATTCTGTTGGCAGGCATGGACAGATTGCTGGCCGCGCTGAAAACCCGCGCGCTGGAACACAAGAACACCATCCGTATTGGCCGCAGCCACGGTATCCACGCAGAGCCAACCACAATGGGTCTGACCTTTGCGCGCTTCTACGCCGAGATGGAGCGCAACCGGAACCGGTTGGAAAAAGCCCGCTACGAAATCGCCACCGGCGCGATTTCTGGCGCTGTCGGAACCTTCGCCAATATCGACCCTGAAGTCGAAGAGCATGTCTGCGAAAAATTGGGCCTGCGTCCAGAACCGATCAGCACGCAGGTTATTCCACGTGACCGCCATGCGATGTTCTTTGCCACCCTGGGTGTGATTGCCAGCAGCATTGAAAACGTCGCGACTGAGATTCGTCATATGCAGCGGACCGAGGTTTTGGAAGCCGAAGAGTTTTTCTCCAAGGGCCAGAAAGGCTCTTCTGCGATGCCACACAAGCGCAACCCTGTGCTGACAGAAAACCTGACCGGTTTGGCCCGTCTGGTGCGCATGACAGTGGTGCCTGCGATGGAAAACGTTGCGCTATGGCACGAGCGGGACATTTCCCACAGCTCGGTAGAGCGCGGCATCGGCCCTGACGCCACTGTGACGCTGGACTTCGCTTTGAACCGTTTGGCAGGCGTGATCGAAAAACTGGTGGTCTATCCTGACAACATGTTGGCCAACATGAACAAGTTCCGCGGCTTGGTGATGAGCCAACGTGTGTTGCTGGCCCTGACACAAGCGGGTGTCAGCCGCGAAGATTCCTATCGCTTGGTTCAGCGCAACGCGATGAAGGTCTGGGAAGAAGGCAAAGACTTCAAAACAGAACTTTTGGCTGATGAAGACGTCTGCAATGCCCTGAGCCCGGCAGAGATCGAAGAGAAGTTCGACATTGGCTATCACACCAAGAACGTCGACCGAATCTTCGCCCGTGTTTTCGGCGACTCGTGAGTTTGATCAGACCTGTAATATCGTTTTGCAGGTCTGACTTTGCCGAAAGGCGAAAATGTGCTATATGCTCACCTCATGGCAACAGGAGGTTTCCATGTTTTATAAGGCACTATTAGCGACCACACTTTTGGCTTTGAGTTCAGCAGCCACTGCGCAATGTTCCGGTCATTCGGATCGTCAGGCAATGTCTTGCACGCAAGGGACTGTTTTTGATGCTGAAAGCGGTACATGCAAGGTTGTAACCGGCTAAACACCGGATTGTTTGCACGTTTATTTTGGCGGCCCACATGGGCCGTCTTTTTTTGTCTATTTGCGGCCTGTCGACCAAACCTTAACCAAGCTTGGCGTATGCCCTCCTCACCCAGGATGGAGCAGATGACATGAGCGTGTTAACCGCCCCCAAGGCCCCCGCAGGCCTGCAACTGACACGTCGGGCCAAGGCCGCGATTGTTGTTCAGTTCTTGTTGCAAGAAGGGGCGGATGTTCCCTTATCCACTCTGCCAGAGGGTCTTCAGGATGAGCTGACGCGCCAATTGGGGGCAATGCGATACGTTGATCGGGAAACGTTGCGCGTTGTGATGGATGAATTCGCCGAAGAGCTGGACACCATCGGTTTACGCTTTCCCGGCGATATTGCCGGCGCCGTCAACGCGCTGGAAGGAAAAGTCAGTCCGCAATTGACCCGCCGTATCCGCAAGGAAACGGGCGCAAAACGGTCCGGGGATCCTTGGGACCGGATCGGCGCCTTGGCACCCGAACAACTGGCGACCTTCGCCGCCGCTGAAAGCATAGAGGTGGCCGCTGTTTTGATCTCTAAGCTGGATGTGAACAAGGCCGCCGAAATGCTGGGAATGATACCGGGGGAACGCGCACGGCGTATCACCTATGCTGTGTCCATGACCGCCAATGTCACCCCTGAGGCGGTGCGCCGAATTGGTGAAAGCCTTGCCGCTCAGCTGGATGAGGAACCCGCCAAGGCCTTTGACACCCCTGCCGTGGATCGTGTGGGCGCCATTCTGAACTACTCGGCGGCCAATACGCGCGATGATGTTTTGGAGGGGCTGGAAGCAGAGGATGAAGCCTTTGCAAATGCCGTGCGGCGCGCGATCTTCACCTTTGCCAATATTCCGGAACGGGTTGATCCGCTGGATGTGCCCAAGATTTCACGCGACGTTCCCCAAGATGTGATTGTGACAGCCCTGGCCGGATCTGTCGGCGATTCAGACAAGGCTGCAGCAGAGTTTATTTTGGAAAACATGTCCCGTCGTATGGCGGACGCAATCCGCGATGAAGTTGCCGATAAGGGCAGCGTACCAACACAAGATGCCGAGGCGGCGATGTCTGAAATCGTAACCGCTATCCGCGATATGGCCGGGGCGGATGAAATCGCGTTGAAGAAACCGGTTAGCGGATAACAGCCCGCTGCCTTTGCATCGGTGCCTGACGGAGAGTTACCAAATCCTCCGCAGGCTTGAGATTGCGCAGCGCGGCGCGTATCACCATCGGAATTGAAACCGTTGTGATCTGTGATTGCTGTGACACCTACCCCCTCTTCGATCAAAGGGTCCATGCGGGACCGATTGTCCGACCGGTTGATCCGGGCGTTGATCTGGGGTGCCCTGCGCCTGCCCTTGCGCCTGCGGTTGTCGATGATGGGTGGCTTGGTATCTCGTATTGTGGCGCCGCTGGCGGGGTATCGTGCGCGGGCTGAGGCCAACCTGTCCTATATTTGGCCAGACATGCCTCAGGCTGAAAAACGACGCATTGCCAATGCAGTGGCCAATAATGCCGGCCGGACGATGATCGAAAATTACGATGTGCAGGGTTTGCTGGCCCGCATGGCGCAGGTCGAACCGGAGGGCGACGGCGTTCCGGCTATGGAACAGGCCCGCCTTGAAGGTCGGCCCATTTTGTTTGTCACTGGCCACTATGGGAATTACGAAGCGCCCCGTGCAGCGCTGGTGGCGCGCGGTTGGCGGATCGGTGGCCTGTACCGTCCGATGTCCAACCCATATTTCAACGCGCATTACGCCCAAAACATGCATGCCTTGTCCGAACCGGTATTCGAACAGGGGCGACGCGGTACGATGGGGTTGATCAAACATATCCGTGACGGCGGAATGGGGGTTTTGCTGTTTGATATCTTTGACGGCCAAGGCGTTAAGATTGATTTTATGGGGCAGCCTGCCCCAACCCTGACCTCGGCCGCTGAAATTGCAGTCAAAACCGGCGCGTTGATGGTGCCGTTCTTTGGCATACGACAGGCCAATGGCACCGAGTTTCGCGCGGTGTTCGAAGCGCCTATTCCGCACGGTGACCCGGTTGAGATGATGGTTGAGGCCACGCAACGTTTAGAAGCGCGGATCAACGAAGACCCCGGTCAGTGGTTTTGGATTCATCGCCGCTGGAAACCCGGTCGGCAGGAACGCTATCGCAAGCGCGCCGCCGCCAATATCGGGCCAGAGTCAGCAGACTGAACCAGAACCACAATCGGACTGTCACCGGTGACCTTGGCCTTCACGCTCAACGCGCCGCTGCCATCCCATTTGGATACCTTTGTCCAATCGGTCACGATATTGGTATAAGTCGCTGACAAACCGGCATTTTCACCGCGTTTGATATTGACCATCTTCTTACCTGTGTAGCGCACAACAAACACGTCGGTCGCGCCAACGGCTGATTTGGCAGACATGGCGATCGACAGGGTATTGCCTTGGCGCTGCAGGTCCAGGTCCACCGGGTTTTTCATACTGCGCAGAGACTGAATGGTGTCGGCCACATCAACCGGGCGGTTGCCCACCACCGATTTGCGGCCGGAAATAATCATTTGGGGCGTGTAGATCATCTTTTGATGCATGGCCCGCGCATAGGATTTCTGACGCTTGGTGAATTTCGCCTGAGCGAATTTGTCTTCCCAGCCGATATAATCCCAATAGTCGATATGCAGTGCCAAGGGGATGATGTCGTCATACTCCCCCAGTTTGCGCAACAGTTCATCCGCCGGAGGGCAGCTGGAACACCCTTGTGAGGTAAACAGTTCTACCACAACCGGATCAGTTTCAGCCTGTGCCAAACTGGAAAAAGCCATCCAGCCGGCCATTGCCGCTGCCAAGAGTCGCACCATGTTTCCGTTCACCCTATTTCACGTACCCCCAAACACACCTAAACTGAGCACGCTGTAATGGCCAATCAAGGTTTTGCGATAGAGCGAAACATCTGAGTTTTGTGCAGTTCACCATTTTCGGTGTACAATTGCATACAAAATCGACGCACCCCCCTTGATTGGCTCAGCGGCATGGGGCAAACAGCCCACAGCTAATTCTATTTTCTCGGCCACAAGGGAGTCCCTTTATGACCATCATCGTCGGTCAGGACACAGCCAAAACCCGTAAAACGCTTACGGTCAACGGCACGTCCATTGCCTATTATTCTATCCCCGCAGCTCAAGCCGCCGGTCTGGGCGACTTTTCAAACCTTCCAGCGGCATTGAAAGTGGTGCTGGAAAACATGTTGCGTTTCGAGGACGGCAAGACCGTCAGCGTTGATGACATCAAAGCCTTCGCAGAATGGGGTGCCAAAGGCGGCAAGAACCCACGCGAGATTGCCTATCGTCCCGCACGCGTTCTGATGCAGGATTTCACCGGCGTTCCGGCGGTTGTTGATCTGGCCGCCATGCGCGACGGCATCAAATCCTTGGGCGGTGATCCGCAAAAGATTAACCCGTTGAACCCAGTTGATCTGGTCATCGACCACTCGGTCATGATCGACGAGTTCGGCAACCCACGTGCCTTCCAGATGAACGTGGACCGCGAATATGAGCGGAACATGGAGCGTTACACCTTCCTGAAATGGGGTCAGAGCGCGTTCAACAACTTCCGCGTTGTTCCGCCCGGAACCGGCATTTGTCACCAGGTGAACCTGGAATATCTGTCGCAAACCGTTTGGACAGACACCGATCAGAACGGCGAAAACGTTGCCTACCCTGATACGCTGGTTGGCACCGACAGCCACACCACCATGGTCAACGGCGCGGCCGTTTTGGGCTGGGGTGTTGGTGGTATCGAAGCCGAGGCCGCAATGCTGGGTCAGCCGATTTCGATGCTGATCCCAGAAGTTGTTGGCTTTGAGCTGATTGGTTCCATGATGGAAGGCACAACCGGGACAGACTTGGTTCTGAAAGTTGTGGAAATGCTGCGCGCCAAGGGCGTTGTTGGCAAGTTCGTCGAATTCTATGGCGACGGCCTGGATCGTCTGCCTTTGGCAGACCGTGCAACCATCGCCAACATGGCGCCGGAATATGGCGCGACCTGTGGTTTCTTCCCGATCGACAACGAAACCCTGCGTTACCTGCGCAACACCGGCCGTGACGAAGACCGTGTTGCACTGGTCGAAGCTTATGCCAAGGAAAACGGGTTCTGGCGTGGTGCGGATTACGCACCGATCTATACCGATACGCTGCAACTGGACATGGGCACCATCGTTCCTGCGATCTCGGGTCCGAAACGCCCGCAAGACTATGTTGCATTGACCGGCGCCAAAGACGCGTTCCGCGGCGAAATGGAAAACACTTTCAAGCGCCCAATGGGCAAAGAAGTGGCCGTTGCCGGTGAAGACTACACGCTGGAAAGCGGCAAGGTCGTGATCGCATCCATCACATCCTGCACCAACACATCCAACCCATATGTGATGATCGGTGCCGGTTTGGTTGCGCGCAAAGCTGCGGCTTTGGGCCTGAACCGCAAACCTTGGGTCAAAACTTCGCTGGCCCCTGGCTCGCAGGTTGTGTCCGCCTATCTTGAAGCAGCTGATCTGCAGAAAGATCTGGATGCAATTGGCTTTAACCTTGTCGGTTATGGTTGCACCACCTGTATTGGTAACTCTGGTCCGATCCAGAAAGAACTGTCGGAAGCCATTGCCGAAGGCGATCTGGTTGCCACATCGGTTCTGTCTGGCAACCGGAACTTTGAAGGTCGTATCAGCCCTGATGTGCGCGCCAACTACCTGGCCTCACCTCCGCTGGTTGTGGCCTACGCGCTGGCCGGTACCATGGATATCAACCTGGCCACCGATCCAATTGCACAGACGCCGGATGGCAAGGATGTCTACCTGAAAGACATCTGGCCCACCACGCAAGAAGTTGCAGAGCTGGTCGAAGAAACCGTGACCCGCGAAGCCTTCCTTTCGAAATACGCCGATGTGTTCAAAGGCGATGAGAAATGGCAGGGCGTTTCGGTTCCACAGCAGGAAACCTATGACTGGCCATCTGCGTCGACCTACGTTCAGAACCCGCCCTACTTCCAGGGTATGTCGCAAGAGCCGGGCACCATCACCAACATCGACGGTGCGCGCGTTCTGGCCATCTTGGGCGACATGATCACAACCGATCACATCTCGCCTGCGGGATCGTTCAAAGACACCACACCGGCCGGCCAGTATCTGACAGAGCGTCAGGTTCCTGTACGGGAGTTCAACTCCTACGGTTCGCGTCGTGGTAACCACGAAGTGATGATGCGCGGCACCTTCGCCAACATTCGGATCAAGAACGAAATGCTGGACGGCGTTGAAGGTGGTTACACCAACGGCCCGGATGGCGCGCAGACCTCGATCTACGATGCGGCCATGGCGTATCAGGAACAGGGCACTCCGCTGGTCATCTTTGGTGGTGAACAGTATGGCGCTGGTTCTTCGCGTGACTGGGCAGCCAAGGGCACAGCATTGCTGGGCGTTAAGGCTGTGATCGCTGAAAGCTTCGAGCGTATTCACCGGTCCAACCTGGTTGGCATGGGTGTCATTCCTTTTGAGTTTACCCAAGGCGACAACCGCAAAGACCTGGGTCTGACCGGTGAGGAAACCGTTTCCATCAAAGGTCTGGACACGATCACTCCTCTGCAGGAAGTGCCATGCGAAATCACATACGCTGATGGTTCGACCAAAGAGATCACGCTGAAGTGCCGGATCGATACCGCGATCGAGATTGAATACATCGAACACGGTGGCGTTCTGCACTACGTTCTGCGGGACTTGGCCAAAGCGTCCTAATCGACGTCACACCCAAAACATGAAAACGCGCCTCGGTTTCGGGGCGCGTTTTTCTTTGGGGTGATGGAATTTGTTGCGAGGTTAAGTTGGCCAAATTGGCCCATAAACGGTGTTTGAGCGCCAAACTGACCCACCAATGCCTGATAGCGGCAAGGGTTTGCCCATTTCGCGGGTCACTTTCCGCCATGCCTGTTGCATTCGGTCGCAGGGGGCTGGCGCGCACTGGAAATCCAAGACATCCCCCCCCAAATCAGGTTCTGATACCGCGAACATATGAACGATTAGGTAATTTATCGATGAAACTGCTCTCTTTGCTTCAGGCCGCAGCGTTGCTGATTTTGGTCATTGTCGGCACATTCACCGGCACTGAAGGCAGCGCCGTTCTGGCCCTTCCCTGATCGCCATACACATGACACTGCGTGCGCCGTGCAGATTTGCGCGGCGTTTTTATTTGCTCAAAGCTTTTGATCTGCTTGATTACTTGCGCATGGCAGCGTTGAGCTGCGGTAGAAAACGCTGCTCATAATCGCTGCCGATCAATGGGCCGACAAATCGGTACAGCACGGTTCCGTTGCCATCCAGAATGAAAGTTTCTGGTGGCGCCGTCACACCCCAATCAATTGCCGTGCGTCCCTTGGGGTCAAATCCAACCGCTAAAAACGGGTTTGCCTCATCCGCCAGATACGCCAAGGCATCATCTGCGGAATCCTTGAAATTCACACCAATCACGCGGAATCCCTGAGCCTGTAGCTGCAGCAAGGTCGGGTGTTCAGCACGGCAAGGCGGGCACCAGCTGGCCCAGAAGTTCAGGATTGTCACTTCGCCACTGCGCAGCATTTCATCGGTCACAGCCGGGTTGTCTCCCAGTGCCTGTGACGGAACGGGTGGTGCCTCTTGTCCAATACGGGTTGATGGCAACGCATTGGGATCATCACGGTACATGCCGACATAGGCTGTCACAGCGAAAGCCGCAAAGATGATCGGCGGCAACAGCATCAGCGGCGAAATTTTAGCCATTTGGCTTTGTCCTTGCTTCTACCTTTGCCAGGTCGGCTTTGGCCCGTTTGGACCGTGCAATGCTAATCCAGACCAGTCCGGCCAGCAGCAGCAATGAAACCCCGTATGAGGCCAACACATAACCTGCGTATTTGCCCAGTTCCACGCTCATCCCCGACCCTCCCGTGCCAGTAACGCCCTTGTGCGGCGGGCGCGTATCTCAGTCTGGGTGCGCAAGAACACCAGCGCGATAAACAACAAAACAAAACCGGCGATGCACACCAGAAGCGGATACCAGAACACATCCGCCACGTTTTCTTCCTTGTCCATCGACAGCGATGCGCCCTGATGCAGGCCCTGATTCCACAGCAAAACCGCATATCGGCTGAGAAGTGCGAAAACAGACCCCACCAAACACAGGATCGACGTCAGATCGGCTGCCGTGTCATCATCGTCAATGGCTTCCCAAAGCGCCATGTAGCCCAGATAGAACAGAAACAAGATCAGGAACGAAGTCAGGCGCGGATCCCAGACCCACCAGGTGCCCCACATCGGCTGGCCCCAGATTGCCCCGGTCGCCAGCGCGATCACCGTCATGATCGCCCCTACAGGTGCCGCAGCCCGCGCTGCCAGAGCGCTGACATGGTGGCGCCGCACGATCCAGATCAGCGAGGCAACCAGCATCATCAGCCAAGCGTTGATCGCCATCAGCGCCGCTGGCACGTGCAAGTAGATGATTTTGACGGTAGAACCTTGCCGATAATCGGCAGGCGTAAAGAAGAACCCCCAGATCAGTCCAACAGCCAACGAGATCACTGCCAGAGCCGAAACCCATGGCAGCACCTTGTCCGTGGTGCGGATAAACTTGACCGGATTGGCGTATTCCCAAATCGACATGGTTTTCCCCTAGCGGCGTTTTAACACCACTGCAATTCAAATTTCCGCTTATATGCGGCAGGTTTGTCTGGGTTCAAAGGCTATGAGCGATCACGTTTTGTAGCACTGACGCAAATCACCGCAGATTGACCCGTAAAACGGCGGCGCTGGCAAAAGGTAACAGTGCCAATGCCCCGAAACTGATGCCAGCCAGCATCAACAAGGGGGTTTGCAAGGCCAAACCATCGCTGCCACGGCGCGCAACTTCGGCACCAAAAATCAGCGTGGGCACATACATCGGCAAGACCAGCAATGACAAAAGCAAGCCGCCGCGTTTCAACCCCACCGTCAGCGCGGCGCCAAAGGTGCCGATGACCGACAAGGCAGGCGTGCCCAAAGCCAATGAGATCAAGACCCACAGATACCCGCCAGACGGCAAGTTTAGCAAAACGCCCAACGCCGGTGCTGCCAGAACCAGGGGCAAGCTGGTGGTCAGCCAATGCGCCAGGGCTTTGATGCTGACGACCCCTTCCAATGGCAACGGCGCGGTTGCCAGCAGATCCAATGTGCCGTCTTCCCAGTCCAGCGCAAAGATCCTGTCCAACGACAGCAGGCAGGCCAATAGCGCGCCCAGCCACAAGACACCCGCAGCGACACGGGCCAATAATTCAGATTGTGGGCCAATGCCAAAGGGCACCAGCACAGTGACAATCAGGAAAAACGCCAGGCCAAGCCCAAAACCGCCACCAGCCCGCACTGCCAGCGCCAGATCACGGCGCAACAAGGCCATCATAGGAACGCCTCATCATGTTGTGCCGCGCGTGGGCTTGCGCGAAACGGGCTGACATCCAGAACCTCAGCCTCATCTAGGCCCAGATCAATATGCGTGGCCATCAAAGCAGACCCACCGCCCGCCAGATGCCCGCGCACGGCTTCGGCGAATAGAGCGACTGAGGCGGTATCCAGCGAAACAGTTGGTTCATCCAAAACCCAGATCGGACGCCCCGTAACCATCAGCCGAGCCAGCCCCAACCGGCGCTTTTGCCCCGCCGACAGCGTACCTGCCATACGATCTTCCAGTCCGAGCATGTCAAAGGCTTTGAGCGCGGGTGCAATATCGCGTTGATCAAAAACATGGGCCCAGAAGGTCAGGTTTTCTGTCACAGACAACATAGCTTTCAAACCGTCAGAGTGACCAGCATAGGCAATTGCGTCATCGCCACCCTCGATCGTACCGTCCAACGCCTTTTGCAGGCCAGCAATGGTGCGCAGCAATGTGGTTTTCCCGGCCCCATTGGGCCCGCGCAAAATCAACGCGCGACCGGGGCTCAGCGAAAAACTGATGCCGTCTAAAACCGGCACGCCACCGCGTGCAACGCATAGATCTGAAACCGTTAAAGTCATGGCCATTTCCCTACCCCGGCACCGTTCGGCGGGAAAGCTATTTTACCGCGTCACGCTGTCGTGGCACGTCAATCTGTCAGGAAAGACTTTGGTGAATTCCTGCTGGGCGGCGTTGACCGCCCAAAAGGGTTGGTCAGACTGGCAGAACCGCCAATGCAACGCGCCGCCCTTCAGACAGCAAAACGTTGTAGGTCCGGCATGCCGAGGGGGAGTTCATAACCTCAACCCCCAAACCAGCTTGGTCTAACTGCGACTGAAGCGTGCTTGGCAAATGGCGCATGTCAGAGCCGGTGCCAACAAACAGCACGTCCACTTCGCCTTTCAGACCAAGCAGCGTTTCGGCGTCATCCAACCCGCCCCATTGCAATACGCCACGTGCTGACAAGCACAGGGCCCCTTCAACGGGCTTCCCACCAACGCGGAAAAAGCCAGGGCCGTATCCGTCTACCGGAGCGGCGTCATTATAGGTGATTTCATTCAGGCGCATGCGCGTTCCCTAGTCTATTTTGGCAATCCAATGACTACGGGCCCAGTGAATAGCACATAAACAATGCATCTATAAAGCACTTCGGCTTTAAGTTGAGCAGTACTGTGCCTTTCACGTAGACCGTGCCGATGGATTTCCTTAGATACGAATCTTAGTCCAGTGTTCGGGTATCGTTAACATATCGCCAAAAATGCTGCAGTTGCACATTGTTTGCCAAACCCGCGATAGAGGCAGTACTGGAATTTATTCGACGCAATTTATGCTGTCATACTCACAACCCAAGATGGCATTGATATCTACGCGTCAACATTGCCGAACTGGTTTCCAACTGTGTTGTCCGGTTTGGACCAGTCCCGTTTGACGCCCAGTTTCAACAACGTGGCGCTGGCAACGAATACCGACGAATAGGTTCCCACGATCACACCCCATGTCATAGCAAAGACAAATCCACGGATCACGTCACCGCCCAGAACCAAAAGCGCGATCAGTGCCAACAGGGTTGTGACCGATGTCATAACTGTCCGGCTTAGCGTTTCGTTGATGGACAGGTTCAGAACTTCCTTCAGATCCCGCTTTTTGTATTTGCGCAGGTTTTCACGAACGCGGTCAAAGACAACAACGGTATCGTTCAGCGAATACCCAACGATGGTCAGCAACGCCGCGATGATCGCCAGGTCAAACCGGATCTGAAGTTCGGAAAAGATGCCGATGGTCAAGATAACATCATGAACCAACGCCAAAACCGCCCCAACAGCAAACTGCCATTCGAACCGCAGCCAGATATAGACCAGCACCACAACGATGGCCAAGACAACAGCCAGAACTGCGGTTTTGATCAACTCTCCTGAAACTTTTGGTCCAACGCTTTCGACAGATACGAAAACGATGTCAGGGGACGCGACGCGCAATGCGTCTTCTATACGTTTGATAACTTCGGGTGACGCGGCTTCTTCGCCATCCTGGGCCTGGATACGGATCATCGCAACGTTTTGATCCGCGTCAAAGGTAGGATCGAAGACTTCCGAGATCACGACATCCCCCAGCGACAATGGCGCCAGCGCATCGCGATAGGCACCAACATCAATCTCTTGGGCACTTTGAGTACGGATCGTTGTACCGCCCCGAAAGTCGATACCAAAGTTCAACCCCTGCATGAAGAACGAGACCAGGGATAAAATGATCAAAAACCCGGAGATTCCCAACCAAATTGTGATCCGGTTGAAGAAATCCCAGTTGGTTTCAGTGGGTACAAGTTTCAGGCGCATGTGTCAGACCTCAATCGTCTTAGGACGGCGGCGTTCAAACCAAATCACGATGAACAGCCGGGTCAGGAAAATGGCAGTGAAGACCGAGGTCAGAATACCAATCCCCAGTGTAATGGCGAAACCGCGTACCGGACCGGAGCCCATGACAAACAGAATCACTGCAGTGATGAAGGTGGTGATGTTGGCATCAACAATGGCAGACAGGGCCCGCTCGTACCCTTGCGAAATCGCGCGGGCGGGGCCGCGTGCTGATTTCAGCTCTTCACGGATACGTTCAAACACCAGCACGTTGGCATCCACGGCCATGCCGACGGTCAATACGATACCAGCAATCCCCGGTAGGGTCAGTGTGGCCCCGATGACAGACAAGAAGCCAAACAGCAGACCGATGTTTATGATCAGCGCCAGGTTGGCAAACAACCCGAACAGACCATAGCTAAGCCCCATGAACACCAGCACTGCGGCAAAGGCGACCATGGTGGCGATACGGCCAGCTTCGATGCTGTCTTGGCCGAGCTCTGGGCCGATGGTCCGCTCTTCCAAAAAGTTCAAACCGGCCGGCAAGGCACCTGCGCGCAACAGAACCGCCAGATTGGTGCTTTCCTCGACCGAGAAATTGCCAGTGATAATCCCGGACCCGCCGGGAATGTGGCTTTGGATAACCGGGGCGCTGATGACCACGTCGTCCAGCACAATCGCAAACGGGCTGCCGATATTCTCGGCTGTGTAGTCGCCAAATCTGCGCGCACCAGCCGGGTCAAATCGGAAGTTCACCGCAGGGCGACCGTTTTGGTCAAACGAGGGCTGCGCATCCACCAAGTCTTCGCCGGTTACGACCGGGGCAACTTCCAAGGTGTAGTACAAGCCTTCCTCGGATATTGATGGCAGCACTTCGTTGCCCGCACCTGCCGAAGCGTCTTTGTTGCTTGTGCGGCCAATAACCGGTTGAAAGGTCAGCTGCGCGGTGGTGCCGATGATGCGTTTCAGTTCTGCCGCTGATCCAATGCCCGGCACCTGGATCAAGATCCGGTCAGCGCCTTGGCGTTGAATTGTAGGTTCGCGTGTGCCGACCTCATCAATCCGGCGGCGGATGATTTCCAGCGCTTGCAACACGGTCCGGTCATCAGTTGCCGCTCTTTCCGCTTCGGAAAGCGTGACGACGATGCTGTCCCCGTCGGCGGTGACGTCCAGATCATTCGCGCCCAAGGATGTGGCCGAAACCACAGGGCGGGCCAATCCGCGGACCAATTCCAAGGCGCGCGGCATGCCTTCGGGGGTGCCAATACGCACGCGCAGTTCACCCGGCGCGCCGTCTTGCAGGCGGATGGTGCCAACGGTGGCACGTTCCGGGCGCAGAATATCACGCACATCAGGCCACAGCGCATCCATCCGGGCGGCGTAGACATCGGCCACCTGAACCTCGGCCAACAGATGGGCACCGCCGCGCAAGTCCAGCCCCAGATTCACCAGCGAGCTGGGCAGGAAGCTGGGCCAGGTGGCGGCCTGCGCTTCCAGTTCTGGGGTGGAGCCTGTGCGTTCGATGGCCGTCAGCGCATCATTATGCCCCTCGACCTTGCCGTAAAACAGGTTGGGCATGGCAAACGCCAAGCCCAAGGCAACCAGCGCCCAGATCAGGACGCGTTTCCAAGTGTCGATCTGCAGCATGACGGTGCCTGTCAGTTATGGGTCAGGAAGTGGCCGGTTCAGTTTTAGACAGAACCTGAGTGACGGTGGACTGCACAACGCGCACTTTGACGCCATCGGCAATTTCAACTTCCAACTCGTTGTCTTCTTTAACTTTTGTGACCTTACCGATCAATCCGCCCTGGGTGACGACCTGATCGCCACGGCGCAGTTCAGACACCATTTTCTGGTGTTCTTTCACCTTCTTCTGCTGCGGACGGATCAACAGAAAATACATGATCCCGAAGATCAGGATAAGTGGGACAAACTGGGTGATCGCACTGCCGTCCATGGGCCTGCTCCTTTGAAAGACATGCGGGCCTGTCCCGCGAATTGCGCGGAACCTAAGCGCTGTTTGCACAGGGCGCAAGGAGTGACGCACCGAAAAACCGACCCACTGCAAACCTATCGCGCCTGTCGGATGGGCGCATGGCTTTCACACAGGCGCGTTTTGCCCCCATAGCGTGCCACCAACCGCAACGCACAGTTGTCCTGATGCGCATTGGCGTCTAGGGTCAGGGCAAGAAGATGCGCTGCGAGGGACCATGACGCAATTGCCAATCGAACCAGAGCGGTTTTGGTTTTGGGTGACTTTTGTGGCCTTCTTGGTCGTCAGCTGTATCGTTCTTGTTGTTCTGCCGCGCTTTTCCGACAAGGTGCCCGACCCGTTTGAGGAAGTTCAAGAACGGCTGGGGCTGTCTGATTTGCCGCCGTTTGTGTTCTTTCTGTCAGTGTTTTTGTGGCTGGCACTGTTTCTAACGCTTTCCTTCGGATTGGTGAATCTGATCTTGACGATCATCTGGAAAGCCCAGCCGAGTGGCAGTGAAACATGGGATTTCCGCTTTTCACTGGCCAAGCTGACCGCCCTGACCGCCACTTTGGCGGCTGTGGTCGCCCTGCCCTTTACCGTGGTTCGGTTGAAACTGACGCGCGAGCAAACACAAACCGCCGCCCAAACCCTGCTGAACGAACGGATCAATGCAGCAGTTGAAGCGCTGCACGCCCAACGGCAAGTGACGAAAGAGATCATTGGCGACGATGACATCGCAACATTTCATGACATTTGGGAAGACGATGTAATCCGCCGCAACGGTGCCATCGACGCCCTGCAAGGCTTGGTAAAAGAAAACCCGGAAATCGCCCCCCGCGTCGCTGATATGTTGAGCGTCTATGTTCGTGAATTGTCACGTGTATATCCAGCGGTTCCTGTGCCAGCGGGGATGGAGGGTGAAGACCTGCTTGAATGGGCATACTCTTTGTCCCCTGCACGGTCGGATATGGAAAAGGCGGTTCAAACACTGGGTCGATTGCAGACATTGAAAGGTGTCATAAAAAAAGAGGTCAAGATCGACCTGAACGGCGCGAATTTGCAAGGCATGTCGCTCAACGACCTTACATTTGGCAATAAAGCCAATTTCCGACACGCGCGGATACAGGGGGCGAACCTTTACCGGGCGCAGATGCAGGAGGCGCACCTCAGCTGGGCGCAGATGCAGGGGGCGGACCTCATCTGGGCGCAGATGCAGGGGGCGGACCTCGGCGCTGCGGAGATGCAGGGGGCGAACCTCCGCTTGGCGAAGATGCAGGGGGCGGTCCTCATCGATGCGGAGATGCAGGGGGCGGACCTCATCAGGGCGCAGATGCAGGGGGCGGACCTCTACCGAGCGGAGATGCAGGGGGCGGTCCTCATCGGGGCGCAGATGCAGGGAGCGACCCTCACCGGGGCGGAGTTTGATGAATCCACTGACCTCAGACCGGCTACTCTTCGGGGGGCCGCTATGAGGTCAGTGGATTTCACCACGTTACCGCAAATCACAGCGCATTTGCAGGATGTGTTTGGTGATCGTTCCGTAACCTTGCCGGAGGGAACTTCCGATTACCCAACACATTGGAACCAGGACGATCCGCCACCGAAAATAGTATTCTACGGCGAAAACGACAAATTCACCCAAGACTGGCGCGCTTGGCAGCGGTCTATTGGGATGAACCCGGATGGCACCGAAGCGGATGCGCCTGACGACGCATAGCCCCTGCGCCAGCCTGTCCGATCAGCGGGTGGCCTGAATGCTTTCCAGATATTCCACCAGCGCCACCAGTTTGCGCGGCGTTGGGGTCAGCACGCCATCGCCACTGTCAAACGGGATCAGATCCCCTTCCAACAGCGGGCCGAATTCCGGCATGCCGGGATAGACAGAGCCGGTGCGCGCGTAGCCATCCACAATACTCATCACCTTGGCACGCGGGAAGGTTTCGCCGTGGCGCACCGCGATCAGGGTCAGGTTCTTGGGCGGTTTGGCCATCATACGCGCCAGTTCGCCATCGCCTGTGGCATTGGGCCCATGACAGGCCGCGCAGTATTTGCCGTAAAGTGCCCGCCCGTCTGACGGGCCCGGCATGGCCGTTTGCCCCTGCATACAGCCCGACAGGGTGAAAGCGGTCAAAACGCCCAATGTGGCGGTGAAATAGCTGCGCATGGTCCCTGCCCTTTTTGTTGTGACCGGTTTGTGCGGTCTTTGGTGTGATGTGGCGGTATGATCCGTGGGATCGATCCGACAGGTCTGGTGGCGACGTGTTCTGATGTCAGTTAACATTCGTGACGTGGCGTTCGCAACGGTGCGGTGAAATTGACATGGAAAAACGCAGCATTGCGCGTCAGTTTGGCGCGAAGACTGCCAAGGGTCACAAGAGGTGCGCGAAATGCCGATATATGCAGGGATCATGTTGCTGGCGGGGTTGGGCATTCCGACTTTGGCCGCGTTGAACGCCGCGCTGGGGCTGCGGCTTGGCTCTCCGGTGGCGGCGGCGTCGGTTTTGTTTTGCGTGGCCTTTCTGGTCACCTTGGTGGCCTTGGCGATCACCGGACCGGGCGGGTTGGCCCGCCTGCCCGGCACGCCGAAACATCTGTATATGGGCGGCGTTTTGGTGGCGTTCTATGTGCTGTCCATCACCTTTATCGCGCCCAAGTTCGGGGTCGGCAACGCGGTGTTCTTTGTGCTGATCGGACAGTTGATTTCCGCCGCGGCGATTGATCATTTCGGCCTGTTCGGTGCGCGCGTGTCGCCGCTGACCCTGACACGGGCAACGGGTCTGGCGCTGATGGCGGTGGGGGTCTGGGTAACACAGCGGGCCTGACGCACAGGTTGGGAGTGCGCGGTTGGAGGGTTTTAAACCGGTATCAGCCGCCCCTCGCTCAGCCGCAATTGACGGTCCATTCGGCCTGCCAGTTCCAGATTATGCGTGGCGATCAGCGCCGACAGGCCGGTGTCACGCGCCATATCCAGCAACATAGAAAACACCTGATCCGAGGTGCCGGGATCCAAGTTTCCGGTCGGCTCATCCGCCAGCAATAAACGCGGGTTATTGGCCAGAGCCCGGCACACAGCCACGCGCTGTTGTTCGCCGCCTGACAGCGCAGCAGGCCGATGATCTGCACGCATGCTCAGACCGACCATGTCCAACAGATGCGCGGCACGTTCCGCCGCTTGCGCCTGAGCCACACCATTGGCCAGCTGTGGCAGGGTGATGTTTTCCGTTGCGGTGAATTCTGGCAGCAGGTGGTGGAACTGATAGATAAACCCCACCTGCTGACGCCGCGCCATTGTGCGACGCCGATCCGAAAGGCCGGTCATATCGGTGCCGGCAATTTCCACCCGGCCCGCATCAGCTGTGTCCAGCAGGCCCGCGATATGCAGCAGCGTGGATTTGCCCGCGCCGGACGGGGCAACGAGCGCCACGATTTCGCCCTTGGCCACCGTCAGATCAATGCCTTGCAGCACCTCCACCGCCTTGTCTGAGCCGGGGTTGTAGGTTTTCTGAATGCCGCTTAGGCGCAGGACAGGATCACTCATAGCGCAGCGCCTCTACCGGGTTCATCCGGGCCGCGCGGCGTGCCGGGAAAATGGTGATGACAAAGCTCAGCCCCAGCGACAGCGCCACGGCTGCCCCCACATCGCGCCACTGCAATACAGCGGGAAGGTGGTAAATGCCGCGCACGGAGGGATCCCAAATATCACCGCCTGACAGCGAACTGACCAAGGCGAACAGAGGATCGATGTAAAGTGCGAAAAGACATCCCAGGATCACGCCAAAGACGGTGCCCAAAAGGCCGGTCACAGCGCCGCAAATGAAAAACACCCGCAAGATGGACCCTTCTGTCAGCCCCATTGTGCGTAAGATGCCAATGTCGCGGCCCTTGTTTTTGACCAGCATAATCAACCCCGACACGATGTTCATCGTGGCAATCATCACCAAAATCGACAGGATGATGAACATCACGTTGTCCTCAACGTCCAGGGCGCGCAGAAACCCTGACGAGCTTTCCTTCCAGGTCCAGACCAAGGCCCTGTCCCCAGCGGCGCGCAACAGATCCGGCGATAGGTCAGAGACCCGATCCGGGTTTTCAACCATCACTTCAATTTCATCCGCGCGGGTTTCACGATCAAAGTAGATTTGTGCTTTGTCGAACGGCATGTAGATGCGGGTGCGGTCGATATCCCAACGACCGGCGGAAAAAATATAGGTGACGCGGTAAGCTTTGATCCGGGGACTGGTGCCAAAGGCGGTTTTGACCCCATTGGGAGAGATCAGTTTGACCTGATCGCCAACCCAGACGCCCAAAGTCTGCGCCAAGCCAGACCCGATGGCGATGCCATCGTCAAAATCCGCAATATTGCCCTGCGCGGTTTCGGGATTGGCAATGCGCGGCAGTGTCGCCAGATTTTCCGCCGTTATTCCAAAGACTTCGGCACCTGCGTTGCGGTTGCCACTGTTGGCCATGATTTGACCTTTGATCAGCGGTGCAGCGCGGGTAACACCGGGCACTGCGCGCAGCCGTTCGGCAACTGCATCATAGCCCAAAATCGCGCGATCTTGATTGCCAGCGGCGTCCAGAATGGGCGTTTGATAGATTGTGACATGGGCGTTCGCGCCCAGAATCGTATCCACAAATTCCGCCCGGAACCCGGCCCGAACCGCCAAGGTGGCGATCAGGGCCATAACGGCCAACGTGATGCCGATCAAGCTGATCCAGGTCATGACCGACACACCCCCTTCGGCGCGACGGGCGCGCAAATAGCGCCAGGCAATCATCCATTCAAAGCGGGAAAACGGTGGGGGGGATGTGGCCATAGGTGACCCTTCTGGTTGCTCTGAGCTTTAAGTGGCCTGTTGCGGCGTCTGGGTCAAGCCATGGGTGGGGTGGGTTGGATTTGCTGTCAGGAGCTTGTGTTTCAGCGGGCAGATGGACGGGCCATGGCGATGTTTGTGATGGGCGGGTATTGGGGGCGCTGCCCCCGTCGCCTGCGGCGTCTCCCCCGAGGTATTTTTGAACAGAAGAAGACCAGGGGCGGACGCTTAATTTTGAGGCGGTTTGGTCATCAATGACTTGCGGTTTGAAAAGGTTTGCGCATATTTGCCCGCATGACTGGACCAAGATTGACCCCGCTGGCAGACAGCCTGCCACCCACCGTGCCTTTCGTGAGCCCCGAGGAATTGGAGCGGCGTATGGGCCGCCCGTTTCTGGCCCGACTTGGTGCCAATGAATCTGTTTTTGGCCCCTCGCCTATGGCGATAGCGGCGCTTGCGGATGCTGAACCCGATATCTGGATGTATGCTGACGCCAGCCATGCTGATTTGAAAGCGGCCTTGAGCCCGGATCTGGGCGTAAGCGGTCGGCAGATTGTTTTGGGCCAAGGCATTGATGGGTTACTTGGGGATTTGGTCCGCCTTCTGGTGGCACCGGGCGATGCGGTGGTGACGTCGGATGGGGCGTATCCCACGTTCAACTACCATGTCGTTGGATATGGTGGGGTTTTGCACAAGGTGCCCTATCGTGATGATGCAGAGGATTTGGGCGCGTTGATTGCCAGGGCGCATGAGGTGCAGGCCAAGCTGGTGTATTTTGCCAATCCGGACAATCCGATGGGCAGCTATACTTCTGGCGCCCAGATCGAAGCCGCGCTGGACGACTTGCCCGATGGCTGTTTGCTGGTGCTGGACGAAGCCTATGTAGAATTCGCCCCGCAAGACGCTGTGCCCAATATCGCTGGCGATGATCCACGGGTGATCCGCATGCGGACCTTTTCCAAGGCGTTTGGGATGGCGGGCGCGCGCGTGGGGTATGCCTTTGGCGCGACACCGTTGATTGCGGCCTTTGATCGGGTGCGCAACCATTTTGGCGTCAATCGCAGCGCATTGGCCGGTGTTCTGGCCGCGTATCAAGACCGCGACTGGTTGGCCCATGTGCAGGCCGAAGTGATCAAAGGGCGCGCACGTATCGGGGAGATTGCCGAGCAGAATGGTTTGAAGCCCCTGCCCAGTGCCACAAATTTCGTGGCGGTGGATTGTGGGCGGGACGGCGATTTTGCCCGCGCCGTTTTGGCAGAGCTGGCCCAAGACGGGGTGTTCGTACGGATGCCCTTTGTTGCACCACAGGATCGTTGCATTCGGATCAGCGTGGGCAAAGCCGCAGATCTGGATTTGTTGGCCAAGACATTGCCCGGAGCCTTGCAGCGCGCAGCCAAGTAGGGCTGCGCGATCGCTCGCGTTCTTTTTATCCCAGCTGAGCCTGAAACAGTGCCATCATGCACTGTGGCTTGGGCATGCATGCTGGGCGGTTTGCCGAAATTTCCAGCAAAACAACTTTTGCAGAGGCCGTGTAATGGCCCGTGCTGCGGTTTGACCCGTGATCTGTGCCTTGAGCGCGCTATCCTGCATCACAAGGAGGCGGCTTGGAGGCGAACAGGAGTTTTGCAAATGCAACGACGTTTTATCAATCGTGCAGAGAATTACACCACCCCCAGTTTGATACTGATGGGGGTGAACCTGATTTGGATATTCGGCGTGATCTGGGTTTGGTTGGGTTTTGGCATGGTGCTGATCACCGGGTTGGTGCTGAACCATTTGATCAATCGGCTGGATCAGCATTTGCAAGCGCGCGAAGCTGCGCGGGCCTGGCCCAAAACGGAAACCTTGCCCGACTAACTTGTCCGACTAATACGGCACTTTCCTGATCAGCTTTGCGAACGTATATGGTCAGCCACGACCTGGGCCGCGGCGCCAACACCGCCGGACCCATGCGGAATGTCGAGGGCGCTGAGCCCGGCTTCGATCACACCAAGTGCCCCTAGGACCATATGAGCGTTCAAATGCCCCATATGGGCGATACGGAATGCACCAAGGCCTTTGGGATCGTCCGGGTTGTTCATGCCCAGCCCGATGCCCAGTGTTACGCCGGCTTGTTTGTCGGTCCATTCGCGTAACTGCCCGGCCATGGGGGCACCCAATTGTAGGGTGGTCACGGCGTGGCTACGCGCAGACGGGTCGGCGATGTTCATTTGCAACGGCCCGCCCTGCCCCCAGACATCGCAAGCCGCCCAGACCGCGCGGGCCAGAACAGCGTGGCGCGTCCAGATGTTTTCCAGCCCTTCTTCCTTGATCATGTCCAGGGCCGCGCGCAGCCCAAAGATGTGATGCGTTGGCGCCGTGCCGCAAAACAGCTGATAGAATTCATCAGGGTCGGCGCGCGGAATCCAATCCCAATAGCGGCTGACAAGCGGTAACGAGCGGCGCACAGCGGCGGCTTTGTCTGAGAAAAACACAAAGCCCAATCCCGGCGGGGTCATCAGCCCTTTCTGGCTGGCCGCGATCATCACATCCACGCCCCAGGCATCCATCTCAAACCGGTCACAGACCAATGACGCGATATTGTCTGTCATCAACAGCGCTGGATGTCCGGTGGCATCCAATGCTTGGCGCAAGGCTACGATATCGTTGCGCACGGTGCTGGCTGTATCAACATGAGTGGCCAGGATCGCCTTGATCTTATGGGTGGTATCAGCGCGAAGCGCGGCTTCGACACGGGCCGGATCAATCGGAGACTGAGTGCCAAAATCAAGCATCTGAACATCGATACCCCGACCGCGGGCAGCATCGGCCCAGCCCAGACCGAAACGCCCGGTGGCCGGAACCAGAACCGTAGCCCCTGGCGTAATCGTATTGGCCAACGCCGCTTCCCATGTGCCGTGGCCATTGCAGATGTAGATCGCCACATTGGCCTTGGTCTGCGCCACATGTTTCAGATCGCGCACCACGGTTTGTACCAGATCGACCAGATCGCCCTCATAAATATTGGGCGCGGGTCGGTGCATGGCCTGCAACACACGATCAGGCATGACAGAAGGTCCGGGAATGGCTAGGTATGGACGACCGTTGGCAAGCGACATATTTGATCCTTTGGAAGTGCGCGCAATGGGGCGCAGCGCAAAACCTACTGCACGGGGCGGCGGCGTCAATCGGGTGCGAGCCTTGTCAGGGCGCGCATGACACACTAAACCCCCGCGCAACCAAGGGAATGATTAATATGCTGTCGAAACTGTGGTCACGGCTGGATGCGGCCGAGCGCCGTCTGCGCTACAGCTTCGGGGATGATATCAGTGATCCGTCCAAAAGACGGTGGTCTAAGCTGCATTACAACCTGTTTGATCATGCATTCTTGCGGACATTCTGGACGAATTTCTTTGAAATCGCGCCGGGGGTTTATCGTTCCAATCAGCCCACGCATAAACGTTTCGAAAAATACGCCGCTATGGGGATCAAGACTGTGATCAACCTGCGTGGCGAAGACCCCAGAGCCCATTATCTGTTTGAAAAAGAAAGCTGTGATGCGCTGGGGCTGACATTGGTGAATTCCAAACTGCACGCACGCAAGGCGCTGAAAGCCCAAAAGTATCTGGACGTGATCGAGGCGCTGCGACAGGCAGAACGGCCGATGATGTTTCACTGTAAATCAGGTGCGGATCGCGCTGGCATTGTTGCGGCGATCTATCTGATGGTGTTTGAAGATGTGCCGGTGGAACAGGCCAAGGCCCAGCTGGGGTTGAAGTATATTCACTTGAAGGGCACCAAAACCGGCGTTCAGGATTACATTCTGGAAGTCTATCAGGTTCGCAATGCGCGCGCTCCAATTGGGTTTGAAGATTGGCTGCGTAGTGAATACGATCACAAGGCCATTCAGATTGGGTTTGACACCAAACAACCACCCGCAGAATTGGCGCGCATTGCATGAAACAGGATGATGCAAATCCACGTGGATTGATGGGCTGGTTGTGGCGACGCTATCTACGCCATCATGGCTGGCTGCTGGCTGTGTCGATTGTGCTGATGTCATTGGAAGGCGCGATGTTTGGCGCGCTGTCCTATATGATGAAGCCAATGTTTGATGATGTGTTTGTCGGCGGGCAGACAAATGCGCTGGCTTGGGTGGCGGGATTGATCTTTGTGATCTTTACCATTCGCGCACTGGCCTCGGTTGGGCAAAAGGTGCTGTTGGCCAAGGTATCGCAACGCACATTGGCTGCGATGCGGATTGATCTGCTGGAGCATTTGATGACGTTGGATGGGTCGTTTCACCAAACCAACCCACCCGGCTATCTGATACAGCGGATTGATGGCGACACCGAAGCCATCTCTAAAGTCTGGCGCACGGTGATCACCGGGGCCGGACGCGATGTTGTGGCGCTGATTTCACTGTTCGGCGTGGCCATCAGTGTTGATTGGAAGTGGACATTGATTGCCTTAATCGGTGCACCGCTGTTGGTTTTGCCCGCCACAATCATACAGAGAAGAGTTCGAAAGAATGCTCGCAGAGGTCGTGAGATTGCCGCAAAGCAATCCACACGTCTGGACGAAGTGTTTCACGGCATTTTGCCAATCAAGCTGAACCGGAACGAAGCCTATCAAAGCCGCCGCTATCGCACCTTGACCGAAAAGCGTGTGAAAACCGAAGTGCGCACAACCACTGGCGAAGCTGCCGTTCCGGGCATGATTGATATCATGGCCGGGTTTGGGTTGATGGGTGTGTTGTTTTATGGCGGTGCCGAAATCATCGACGGGCAAAAGACCGTTGGGGAATTCATGGCCTTTTTTACGGCCATTGGTTTGGCCTTTGAACCGATGCGCCGATTGGGGGCGATCAGCGGTGTTTGGCAAGTGGCCGCTGCCGGGATCGAACGTATTCAATCGCTCCTGTCGATTCAGCCTGTGCTGCGTGACCCGGAACACCCGGTTCCTGCGCCGGTTGATTTGCCCGAGGTGCGTTTGGACAATGCCACCGTGCGTTACGGCGACTTAACGGTTCTGGATGGTGCATCCTTTGTGGCCGAAGCAGGCCAGACAACCGCGTTGGTCGGCGCGTCGGGGGCGGGTAAATCAACCGTGTTCAACCTGCTGACCCGTTTGGTTGATCCGGCAGAGGGCCGCGCCAGTTTGGGCGGTGTGGATACGCGCGATATGGCTTTGGCCGATTTGCGCAGCTTGTTTTCCGTGGTTAGCCAGGAAGCGTTGTTGTTCGATGAGACTCTGCGCGACAATATCCTGCTGGGCCGCACCGATGTGCCCGAGGCGGACCTGTCCCGCGCGTTGGAGGCCGCCCATGTTGCGGACTTCCTTCCGCGTCTACCCAATGGGTTAGACAGCCCAGCTGGGCCGCGTGGCACCAACCTTTCGGGTGGACAGCGGCAACGCGTGGCCATTGCGCGCGCGGTGTTGCGCAACGCCCCTGTCCTGTTGCTGGATGAGGCGACTTCGGCCTTGGATGTGCAGTCAGAGCGGGTGGTACAAGATGCGTTGGATCGGCTGGCCAAGGGGCGTACCACACTTGTGATCGCCCACCGCTTGTCCACCGTGCGCAATGCCGACAAGATTGTGGTGATGGACAAGGGGCGCGTGGTCGAACAAGGTACACACGACGCGCTGTTGGCCAAGGATGGCACTTACGCCGCTTTGTACCAGCTGCAGTTCAAAGAGAGCTAAGCGCCCTGCCCGCCACCCCGTCCCGACCTTTTGGAGATGCGACATGACCGAACAACCGCGCAAGGTGATCCGGATCACAGGAACAGACCGCAGCGAATTCCTGCAAGGTTTGGTGACCAACGATATTGGCAAGCTGTCTGAAGGCGCGGTGTACAACGCGCTGTTAACGCCGCAGGGCAAATATCTGGCCGATTTCTTTTTGGTTCCGCAGGATGGGGCGATCCTGTTGGATGTGGCCGCCCCATTGGCCGCTGGTCTGATGCAGCGTTTGTCGATGTATAAACTGCGTTCTGATGTGACACTTGAGGAAACCGACATCACGGTCAGCCGTGGGTTGGGCCCCGCCCTCGCCGGGGCCTTTGCAGACCCACGTCATCCCGACATGGGGTGGCGTGGTTATGACGGTCAGGCCGGCGACGATACGGATTGGACAGCGCAGCGCGTCGCCTTGGGTATTCCGGAAAGTGGAATCGAACTGACCAGCGATACCTTCATTCTGGAAGTCGGGTTTGAACAGATCAACGGCGTTGATTTCCGTAAGGGATGCTATGTTGGCCAGGAAGTAACCGCGCGCATGAAACACAAAACCGAATTGCGCAAAGGGTTGGCGCAGGTTCAGGTCAGCGGCCAAGCCCCAGTCGGCACGCCGATTACGGCAGAGGGCAAACCCGTCGGCACGCTCTTTTCGCAATCAGGTGGTCAGGGATTGGCTTATTTGCGCTTTGATCGTGCCAAGGGCGACATGATTGCAGGCGATGCGACTGTTCGATGGTCAGCGCCGACCTAATATTGTCGGAAAATAACCAAATTCGTTAATTGGTCCGTTTCTTGCCCCATTCTGTTCCCAATTGAATGCTCAGTTGCCGCCGAGACCTGCTGCGGTTTCTGCGCCAACTGTCTGTTTAACGTATGTGTTTTGACACGTGCGCACATTGGCCTGCGACCCAGCGGTTAGCGTGAACAAGATGCCCTGCACAAAGTCAGGGATCAGGCAGAAGGCCAGAGCAAGAATGAGCGACGACCGCGTAATCCCCGATTTTCGGCTGCAATTTTCCCTGTTTCGCGTCCTGGGTGAAACGGAAACGGCGTCGCAAATTAACCTTGGCACCATCACAGCCAACCCTGTGTTTTCTTCGTCATTGAATATCATCGACGGAACCGCCGGCGCCGATACGCTGGAAGGCACCGAAAACGGTGACATGATCAACGGGCTGGAAGGCAATGACTCGCTGCGTGGTCGTGGCGGCGATGACAAGCTGAACGGCGGACCGGGCGATGACACGCTGAAAGGCGATGCCGGCGAAAGCACTTTGGCCGGTGGCGATGGCAACGATTCCCTTGTTGGCGGCATTCTGGATGACAGAATGGACGGCGGAAATGACAATGACTTCTTGTTCGGTGATGAAGGCAATGACCGGATGGCAGGCGGCGAAGGCAACGACAAGCTGGTAGGCGCCGAAGGCAATGACCGCGGCGATGGCGGAAATGGCGATGACACGATTTCTGGCGGCTTGGGTGATGATTTCATCAACGGCGGCAAAGGCAATGACGAAGTTCACGGTGGCGAAGGCAACGACCGCGCCAACGGTGGTGACGGCCACGATCTGGTAACCGGCAATATCGGTGATGACTGGATGAACGGCGGTGAAGGCAATGACACCGTTTATGGCGGCGAGGGCAATAACCGTCTGACCGGCGGCACAGGCAATGACATTGTGACCGGCTTGTCCGGTAATGACTGGATTGCTGGGGGCACTGGTAATGACAGCCTGAACGGCGGTGAAGGCAACAACCGCATGGCTGGCGGCACGGGCAACGATACGATGCGCGCTGGCGACGGTGATGACCGTATGGACGGCGGTGACGGCCATGATGATATTCGCGGTGGCAACGGTAACAACCGGATGAGCGGCGGTGTCGGCAACGACACCCTGATCTCTGGCGATGGCGATGACCGAATGGATGCCGGCGACAATGCTGACACGGTGGTTGCTGGTGCGGGTGATGACCGCGTAACTGGCGGCGCAGGCAATGACACGCTGGATGCGGGCGACGGCAACGACGAAGCCCACGGTGGCGACGGCAGTGATACGGTTGACGGTGGCTTGGGCAATGACACCATAACCGGCGGAAACAACAGCGATATTCTGTACGCAGGCGAAGGCAATGACGAAGCCCATGGCGGTTCCGGCACTGACTCCGTCTTTGGTGGCAATGGCCATGATCTGGTCACCGGCGGTGCCGACAATGACACGATCTATGGCGAAGCTGGCAATGACACCATGTTCGGTGGCAGCGGCAATGACCTGGTCATGGGCGGTGACGGCTTCAACAATATGAGCGGCGGCGACGGTGATGACACCGTTATGGGCGGCGCTGACAACGATACCGTCAAAGGCGGCAACCAGAACGATACTTTGCTGGCCGGTGCTGGCAACGACCGTCTGGAAGGCGGCTATGGCGACGATGATCTTTATGGCGCCGAGGGCAATGACACGATGAAGGGTGGCTACGGCTTTGACACCTATCATGTGGTTTGGTCTGCCAGCCACAGCCAGAGCGACGTGATCGAAGATTTCAACCTTCTGGATACGGATGCGCTGGATCTGGTGGCTGCATCGGGCGAAAGCCTTTCGGATTTCTACAGCACGCTAAATGTTGTGGAAATGCGCACCGGTCTGTTGATTGGTATGGGCTATGCGGGTGGCAACGAAACCGTTCGGGCCAACTATCATTCCTCTTTGTTCTTGCAGGGTGCCGACGCCAGCGATCTGGATCTGGCTACGTTGTTCCCAGGGTGGACGCCCAGCGTTATCACCGCCACAACGCCTGTCACGACAACGCCGACAACAACACCAACGACGACGCCCACCACCCCAACAACCGTCACGACCGGCAATAAGACTTACAGCACGTCTGAACCCTCTGCCCCCAGCGACCTGTCAAAGTTCAACCAGTTTATCCTGGCCGGCAACGATGATGAGTTCGATGGCACTGAAGGCCAAGACTACGTGTTGACCGGCGCGGGTGCCGATGAGGTTGACGGCGACGATGGCAAAGATTTCATCGACGGCGGAGCCGGTGCGGATTCCCTGGAAGGTGGCAAAGGCAATGACACCATCCTTGGCGGCGCGGGCAACGATGAGTTGCGCGGTGACAGTGGCGCCGACAAAATTCACGGCGGCGACGGCAATGACACCATTCGTGGCGGTTTTGGCAGCGATACCATGACCGGCGGCGAAGGCGACGACCTGTTTGAAATTTGGGTCAGTGGCACCAGCGGCAACGATGTGATCACCGATTTCGACGTGGCCAATGACACGATCAAGTTTGGTGGCGAAGGTGGCCCGACATCATCCTTTGACACCGGCAATGGTGTTATGGTTGGTCGTGGCTACTATGGTGGTGATGCCAGCGACGCCCGCAACTACGACGCCTCGGTCTTTGTGCAAGGCGTCACCGAAAGTCAGTTCTGGGCGGCAAACCTGCAAATCAACGACGTTGATTATATCGCTCCGAAAGATCACGGCGACAACGTTCAAGATCGGTATGCTGGCGCGGGTGCGGATGCGTTTGATTTTGAAACGCAGGCCGGTGGTGAATTCCACATTCATGGTTTTGACCCGACCCAGGACACCGTGGATATCTGGCATGATATGCCGTCTAACCCGATGCCCGGTCACGCCAATGCCTTTTCTGACAATTATGAAGAGGTCTATGGCACGCTGTTCCGCGCACAAGATACACCAGATGGCGCCGCCGTGTATGTCTATGACTACAACGACTTCTATGCCCAGTATCCGTTTGTGCCCAGCGGCACCGGCCCTGTGGCATGGCTGGACCCGGCCGCCGTCTATGTCTTTGAAGGTGTCTCGCTAAGCGAGTTGGAGTTCACAGACCACATGATGTACTGGGGCTAATCGGATTTCGTATGGGGCCGTCATGGCCCCATATTCCAAACAGAAAACCCCCTGCCCGGTCATTCCGTGCAGGGGGTTTTTGTTAGCGCTGACAGGCCGCGGCCCACTTAATGCGGAATGACCCGTCAAGCAGCCTCAAGCCGCCTGTATGGACGTCTTAGGCGCGCTCAGAGTATTCCATGGTCTCTGTGTTCACCACGATGCTTTCATCCTGGCCAACGAAAGGCGGAACGGAAACGCGAACGCCGTTGTCCAGCACAGCGGGTTTAAAGCTGTTGGCTGCCGTTTGACCTTTGACCACAGGTTCCGTCTCTACAATCTTGCAGACCACTTTCTGAGGCAACGTGGCGTTCAGGGCTTCCTCGTCGTAGAATTCAACCACGATGGTCATGCCGTCCTGCAAGAACGGGCGGCGTTCGCCCAGAATTTCAGATGGCAGTTCAACCTGATCGTAGGTTTCAGTGTCCATGAACACCAGCATCCCATCATTTTCGTACAGGAACTGCATGTCTTTCTGTTCAAGACGCACACGCTCTACCTTGTCGGCGCTGCGAAAGCGTTCGTTCAATTTGGACCCGTTGCGCAGGTTGCGCAGTTCGACTTGCGCAAAGGCACCGCCTTTTCCTGGCTTGACGTGGTCTACTTTGACCGCCGCCCACAAACCGTCGTTATGTTCAAGAACATTCCCGGGTCGAATCTCGTTACCGTTGATTTTTGGCATGGCAAAACCTTGTTGAAAGGTTGATGGAACTTTGACGCACCCTATATCTGGCGTGTGAGGCGCTGGCAAGACAACCAGATATCGGTAGGGCACCGCAAAAGCCATGCGCACAGTGCATGGGTGGTATGCAAACTTGTTGTATCCGAATCGATAGGAATGCTGCATAAGGATCGCCACGCCAGAAAAGACAAGAGCAATAAAAAGGACGAAACATGCGAGATTTCGTTGACGGTACAGCGTATAACTCTGAGCAGGGAAACCGGGCACGCAAACTGTTTGCTGCTGTGGTTTTGGCCGCTTTGGATGACGCCATTGCTGACGATAAAAAATATGGCAACGGGCCTGAGCAGATCTCCCGTTGGGCACGGTCACGTGATGGCCGCGAAGTACTTAGCTGCGCCGGGATTGACCCGAACGAACGCGTTGTATCCGGCCTGATGGAATTCGTTTCCAAAGGTGTCCGTACATCTGTTGCGCTGTCGCGCGAAGAGAGCGAGCGTCGTAACGCTGCTTTGCACGCTGAAGCCGCCTAAGACTTTCCAAAGTCTCAAAAAAAGCGCGCCCTAATCGGCGCGCTTTTTTGTTTTCCGATTGTTTGTTTTGGTCTGGGATCCGCCTGCCCGGCCGATCCGGCTGACCAGTTGTGTTGATCAATCCAGATCGCGGTGCATCAATGCCCGTTGGATTTCGCGGCGCACCAGTTTGCGTACGTTGCGTGTAATCCGCTCTCCCAGAACACCTTGCAGTTCTTCGCGGATCATACGCGCTACGATTTCCCGCAACTCGTCTTCTTCCAGCTCTGAAACGCTTGGCTCTTTGGCGGAATGAACCACCAGCAATTCGGGCCGTGTGAATGGCACTGGCGCAGACTTTTCCGCCTCCGTTGGTTGTTGATCAGCCGATTCCTCAACTTGAGCTGCTTCATCAGATTCAGCTGTCGCAGCATCTTCCACAACGTTTTCGGCTTCCTCGGGCGCTGTGACGGCGTCGATCAACTCCTCCGCCTCAGCCGTAGCAACCGCGTCCACGGCCTCTTCAGCGTCGGTTACATCAGGTGCATCAACGCTTTTGGTTTCAAGCGGAGCCTCTGAAATGTCGTCTTGAACACTATCCTCAAGCTCTTCCGCCGTTGTCGTCTCTTCAGCGACGGATGCTTCCGGCTCCACTGCTGCAGCCTGCTCATCTGCTGTGTCAACTTCAACCGCTTCCGCCTCATGCGTCTCAGCAACGTCTTCAGATTCGGCCAAGCCTTCGACGGCGTCTTCCAGTTCAGCGCTATCATCGTCCCACGGCATTTCTGGACCGTCGGCGGTAAAGGTCGCAGCATTGCCGCCGGTCTCCTGTGGCTCAGGATCCCAATCGCTGCCCCGTCCGACAAGGGCCTCAAGCTCTACGATTTTTTGTTCCAACGACTTGGCCGCCTCTGACGGCGCGGTTGGCGCTGGTGTTGCCACCAAGGGCGCCTGCATTTGAAGCGTATCGTCGGTGTCCTGGGCCACAGTGTCATTGCGGATCAGGCGCAGCGGTTCTTTGGGCAGATCGTGCAAGCGGAAGTCAGCGACTTGCATATCGGAGGACACGTAGTCCAGCTCTGACAGGGTATCTGCATCCACATCGTCTTGCGGTGCACGCGCCACCTCTGGCAGATCATCAAACAGATCTGCATCATCCGGTTCTTGCGAATTATCATCGCCGACCGTTTCGGATACAGCTTCTGCTTCGGAAATAGCTTCTTTGGCAAGAGCGGTTGGTTCGGGCGTTTCAGAGCTATCTGTCACGACATCTGCAGTGGCATCATCCAGCTCTTCCGGCTGTGCCTCTGCCTCGAATGCGTTGTCGTGCTCTAATTCTACGTCGTCAAAATAGTCAGCGTCGACCAGCGCATCTTCGTCCAGTTCTTGGTTGTCCTGCGTGTCGGCCCCATCGGACAATTCTACCGATACAACGTCCCGAATCTCTGAAAGGATCATTTGCTGGGTTACGGTATCATTCGGACGCAGCAATTTACGCGCCAACGCCTCTACCTGTTCCAGCTTGGTCTGGCTGCGAAATACCGGCACTTCGACAGGTTCATTGCTGTCATCGATGGCGGTTTCGCCGGCGTCTTCCGCCCCGTTACTGAGGTCATCAACCTCAATTTTTTCTTCATCCTCAATACGTTGCGCGGCGGTCAAAACAAGTTTACCAGATGCCTTGCGTGCAGACTGCGGTTCAGACCGCAGAATTTTGCGCGCGTCTGGGTCTTCTGACACCAACCGACGGATGGAAGACAGAACGTCTTCAACGTTCATATTTGTAACAGGATCGGACATACATTCACCATTCTCGGATCACCGCGAAGGTTAGCCCGGCACGGCGCCATTCACAACAGTTACAACGAATAGTCAGTTCTTGCCGAGCGACTTCAGAACCTGGTCCAGCTTCCGCCCTTGGCGAGACTTGGTTACAGGCGCATTCTTAACCAAGTTATAATATTCGACCGGATCATAATGCTGCACGTTCAAATTCAGGTGCTTGGCTGTCAAAAGACCGGCTGACGACAAAACAGCATAGGCTGCAACTGTCTCATCAACAGCAGCAGAGATTTGAGCGGCCTGCGCATCCAGCAATTCTTGTTCTGCGTTCAGAACATCCAGCGTCGTACGAGCCCCCAAGGTTGCTTCTTCGCGAATACCCCGGAAAGCCACGCGTGCAGCGCGAACCTGGCGTTCGCTTGCATTTAGGCTCGCCTGCGCAATCTTCAGCCGGGCATATGCGTTTTCCACATCACGCCGAATGCCATGGCGTACAACATGCAAGTTGCCCAAAGCCGCGTCACGGCTGGCAATCGCCTTTCTGCGCAGTGCAGACAGTTGCCCACCCTGATAGATCGGGCCGGATACCCCCAGCGATACGGAACCGCTGTTCGTGTAGTTGGATGAATCCAGATCGTCGGACAGACCAAGGCTTGCACCAAGCTTCACACTTGGCTTCATAACGGCTTCGGCGCGCAGAATACCCAGCTCAGCCGCAGCAACCTGATGCTGCGTCGCGCTCATGTTCGGATGAGACCGCAAGGCAATCGCCATGGCGTTGCTTTCTGTAGGCATGGCAGGCAGACGGCTGGGCGGCACCAATCCATTCGGCCGGTGCCCGATGGCGGCCGCATACTCGGCACGTGCCACTTCCAAAGCCCCTGTCGCGGCGGCGAAATTCGCCCGTGCGGCGGCCAGACGGGCCTCAGCAGAGGACACATCCGTTCTGGTGATTTCTCCGACTTCGAACCGGTCGTTCGCCGCACGTAATTCTTCGGTGATCACACGCACGTTGCTTTCGGCCAAAGCTGCGGTTTCCAGTGCGCGACGCACTTCCATAAAGACAGAAACGGCCTGCAGCAGAACATTCTGCTCAATCGCGATCAGCCCTTCGCGGGTGGCCAGAACGGATTCCTTGGCGGCCTCAACACCCATGCGCGAACGTCCAAAATCATACAGCAGCAGTTCTGCCGAAATCCCGAAGGTCGCTGTGTTGTTGACAAATCCAGCCACCATTCCGCCAGTGCTGCTGGATCGGGTTGTACCGAAAGACCGTTCAACCTTGGCCGACCAGTTCACAATCGGGCGCAACGCCGACATGGCCACGGCCACATCTTCATCAGCTGCGCGCAACAAGGCACGGTTTTGTTCCAGCAAACCGCTATGTGTATACGCCGATGCCAACGCCTGCCCCAGGGTTTCAGCCTGCGCAGTTGTGGCCAACAACAAGGCGACGACCCCAGTTGTCACCGATTTTCGGATGGTTTGTCCAAAACGCGTCATCTATCTCACCTTGCCTTCATGTTCAGTCTTCGGAACGTATTCAGGCGCCGCGAAAACGCGGCGTCTGTGGCACCGCTCTATCGCAGCGTCTACAGAGTAAATGCGCGATGCGCTTCAAAACCATGAAGAACCGGAGCACCCGCGTTGAAAGAGAAACGCCAGTTCATCCGCCCATCCAGCTTATAACCGATCCGGACAACGCCCAACGAGCCTTCCATGAACAGGCACGCCATACGGCCACCGTCCTTCAACTGATCACACAGTGCATCCGGCACAACCGCAACACCGCCCTCAATCAGAATCAGATCATATGGGCCATGATCGGCGGCGCCATCGGCCAGCGGACCAGTGTGCACGACAACATTATCAGCGCCCTGCTCTAACAACACAGTCTGCGCCTCTTCGGCCCGACCTTCGTCACTCTCCACAGCCACTACGGCCTCAGCAATGCGCGATAGCACAGCCGCGGAATAGCCGCCCGAGGCACTGACGATCATCGCCAGATCACTGTTGCTTGGGTCCAAGGCATCCAGCATTTTTGCCAGAGTGCGCGGCTCCAGCATGACATGCCCGCCCCCCAGATCAAGGTTTTCGCCAACATAGGCCATGTCGCGCCTGTCGCGCGGCACGAAAGCCTCTCGGGGAACCGAAAGCATGGCATCAATGATTGGAAATTTGGTCACGTCAGATGGGCGGACTTGAGTGTCCACCATCGTCGTACGGCGCTCAGCGTAATCAGTCATCCACAAGCTCTTTTTGTTGTCGGATTTGATGTGCGTTGTGCCACATCCTTTCAGGGGCGGCAATCTCTGGACCGACAGAATTGATCGAATGCGTCAGGTTGACCGCCCGATTTTGGGCCAAAAAACGGTCAAACAACTCGAAAACAACAAATTTATAACCGAAAATTATGAGATCGGCACGATGTTGCCGGTGAAACATCCTGCCGCAAGGTCACATCGCCGTTGCCCAAATTTTAGCCCTGCAAACATGCAATCTAACGACCCCCAGTTAAGAAGACCCGCACAGCAAACCAGCCGCCCCTGCGCCTGTCGGAAACTGAAACGTAAATCTCTTCCCAAGCATGCCGCAGTTCCACTTGCAGAGGCCGGAAGATGCCGCTAATAGCCTGTTCTACCACTACGGCGGCGAGTTGGCGGAGTGGTGACGCAGCGGATTGCAAATCCGTGTACACCGGTTCGATTCCGGTACTCGCCTCCATTGCATCTTTTCCCCAAATACTACAGTAATATAGACACTTGGAGAATTCCAAGGAGGATACTTTGGAGGATACAGGTGCCCGACTACCCGGCAACTTCCTTGGCGAAGAACAAGGGCAAGTACTATGTTCTGCTCACGATACCGGTTGAGCTTCGCGAATACTTCAACGGACGTAAGCAACTAAAAAGGTCTACAGGCACAAGTGATCTGGGTGACGCAAAACGCAGGCAGCACAAAATCACCTCCGAACTCTACGCTCAGCTAGAGGCGTGCAAGCCCGATCTCAGAGAGGTGATCAGCGATCTATTGGGCTGGATCGGGGATGCTGACGAAATCCAGCGACTCAAAGACACGGGTGACCTTTAAGGGATGATCGGTCAGCAAAAGCATCTAGAGTACACAGAAGATCCTGAGGAAGACGGTCTAATTGAATTTGTCAATGAACGCGGAGCCAAAGCCCTCGAAATTTATCGAGAATGGAAAGCGAAAAAGGCGAAAGACTCCTTAGCTAGCAATTCACCGAATATCGCCATCGCTTCAGAGCGTTACTCAGCGACTTCGCCCTACCCGAATGCCAAGACAGCCCGCGAATGCGAGCATGCACTTGAACAGTTCCAAGGTTTTGTTGGCAATGTGCCTATTTCGTCAGTCGATGTCATAAACGTGCATGATTTCGCCGAGTTTGTTGGGACAAATCGAAGCCGTAAACTAATCGACAAGAAGCTTAGCTATGTGCGGAAGATGTTCGATTACGCGGTTCGAAAGGGTTGGGTTGGCAATAACGTGTTCGCTGGACTCAAACTCTAGAAAAACCTTGGCACTCCCAAACGAAGCTACGTTCCCTTCACACATGAAGAGTTGACGACCATCTTCGCGCTCGACATGCCACCGCAAGTGCGCAACTTGATGTCCATACTTGCCGCCACTGGAATGCGATTGGATGAAGCTGCTTTGCTGAATTGGGAGGACGTTAAATGCGACCAATCACAGGGCGTAACATATTTTGATCTCACTTCTTCTTTGGTAAAAAACCGGGGTTCTCAAAGAAAGATACCGGTTCACCCTGCCTTGGATTGGATCACGGTCGGCAGACGTGGACAGATGTTTCCGGAATTTCCTCGAGATCGTGACAGTAAAACGCAATCTGCGTCTTCAAAGGCCCTTATGCCGTTCATTCGCCAAGTCACCCAAGTCCGTCAAAAAGCGGTTGTCAGCACATGCCAACGTCTAAGTCTTGGGAACGCGATAGACGAGCGGTTGGTGCGGCTCGGGCGGCAACTCTACCGTGATCGTATCGTTTTTACTGACTTGCCCTCCGCGAAGGACAATGCCCATGACTCCGGTTTTGCGCGCCACACCTGTTGGTGTCACCTCTTTGCAGTGCGCCAATAGACCGGATTGGAAGTTTTCGATTTGAACACACGGATTGCGCAGGCCAGTCAGTTCCACAATAGCCTCAGCCCCAATCAACAGGCGCGCGCCAGTTGGCAGACCAAGCAGGTCAACGCCTCTGGTTGCAATGTTTTCACCAAGATCGCCGGGAAGAACCGTGTGGCCTTTGGTTGAGACGTCATCAAAAAACTCTGAATGTATCAGATGCACTTGCCTAAGGTTCGGCTGCTGGCCGTAGCGCCTGATGTGAAAGAGATGCTGATCATTAGGGCCCGCGTGGGCATCCCCCTGGACGCCAAAGTTTTCGATCAGAGTGATGGTATCCTGCGGTGTCTTACTGAATGAATGCGCACTGTTGACCTGAACGCCGACAACCTGTGCGGATGTGGGCTTGGGGGTTTGGGCGCCCTGCCCCTGCGATGGTTTGCTGTCATCCGTCATTTGCGCTTTTCCTTATCCCGCGCTGAAGCAAGCCGTCTTCCGAGCCGGAATTTCACAACCCTGCAAACAGTCTGCCCTTCCAAGTTCAGAAGTTTTCCGTGGCGGTCAAGTATTCCTATAGGCATTGTTCAATTAGGTTCATGGGATGCACACGACCTGGCTGCATCCTTTGGATAGGGCCATCAAAATGAGTGCTGCAAGGCCTGTTACACCCATTGTGGCCATTGACGTAAATCACATCAAGGGTAACAAGGCCAAACCGGTGGTTGATGCAACATGCAGCCAAACACCGAAACGATGCCTGCAAAAAGCCTGATGCTTTTTCACTTGGAGTGTTTCATGAAATTCCGCTTCCCAATCGTTATCATCGATGAGGACTTCCGTTCGGATAACTCTTCCGGTCTTGGCATCCGCGCCGTTGCCCAAGCCATTGAAAACGAAGGTTTCGAGGTACTGGGCACCACCAGCTATGGTGATCTATCGCAGTTTGCACAGCAGCAATCGCGGGCCAGTGCCTTTGTCTTGTCGATTGACGATGAAGAATTCACCCCCGGACCGGACCTTGACCCGGCCGTGGTGAAACTGCGGAATTTTATCGAGGAAGTCCGCTGGAAGAACAAAGACGTCCCTATCTACATCTACGGGGAAACCAAAACCAGCCGACACCTGCCGAATGATATCCTGCGCGAGCTGCATGGTTTCATCCACATGTTTGAAGACACGCCAGAATTTGTGGCGCGCCATATCATCCGCAATGCCAAGGCCTATCTGGAAGGCATCCAGCCACC
This sequence comes from Pseudoprimorskyibacter sp., assembly GCA_034670065.1. Taxonomy (GTDB): domain Bacteria; phylum Pseudomonadota; class Alphaproteobacteria; order Rhodobacterales; family Rhodobacteraceae; genus Mesobacterium_A. The sequence goes on from JAXMOG010000001.1 coordinate 377,342, forward strand.
ATTCTTCAAGGCGTTGCTCGATTATGCCGAAGACGGGTCTTACTCTTGGCATTGTCCCGGACATTCCGGCGGGGTGGCGTTTCTGAAAAGCCCGATTGGCCAAATGTATCACCAGTTCTATGGCGAAAACATGCTGCGCGCTGATGTGTGCAACTCTGTCGAAGAACTGGGTCAGTTGCTGGATCACGACGGTGCCATCGGCGCATCTGAACGCAACGCTGCGCGCATTTTCAACGCCGATCATTGCTTCTTTGTCACCAATGGCACCAGCACATCAAACAAGATGGTCTGGCACCACACTGTTGCCCCAGGTGATGTTGTGGTGGTCGACCGCAACTGCCACAAGTCTATCCTGCACAGCATCATCATGACGGGGGCGATCCCTGTTTTTCTGAAACCAACGCGCAATCACTATGGGATCATCGGTCCGATCCAAAAGAGCGAATTTCAGATCGAGACGATCAAGGAGAAAATCCGGGCAAACCCGCTGTTGGCGCATGTGGATGCAGATACGGTGAAGCCGCGCATCATCACTTTGACTCAGTCCACCTATGATGGCGTTCTTTACAATACCGAAACCATCAAAACATGCTTGGATGGCTATATCGAGAATTTGCACTTCGATGAGGCCTGGTTGCCCCACGCCGCATTTCACCCGTTTTATGGCAATTTCCATTCTATGGGCCGCAAGCGCGAACGCCCCAGCCATTCGGTGACTTACGCAACGCAATCCATCCACAAACTTCTGGCTGGGATCAGCCAAGCCAGCCATGTGCTGGTGCAAGACAGTCAAGACACCAAGCTGGATCGTCACCTCTTTAACGAAGCTTATTTGATGCACTCCAGTACCAGCCCGCAATACAGCATCATCGCAAGTTGCGACGTGGCTGCCGCGATGATGGAGCCGCCCGGCGGGCGCGCGCTTGTCGAGGAAAGCATTCTGGAATCGCTCGACTTCCGGCGGGCCATGCGAAAGGTGGATCAGGAATACGGTGATCAAGACTGGTGGTTTCAGGTTTGGGGCCCAGAAGAATTGGACGACGAAGGCGTTGACGACCCCAGCAACTGGGTATTGCAGAAAACGGATGCTGACGGCGTGCAACCGTCTGATGGCGAAGAGTCCTGGCATGCCTTTGGCGATATGGCACCGGGCTTCAACATGCTTGACCCGATCAAGGCGACAATCATCACCCCCGGCTTAAACATAAACGGACGCTTTGAAGAAACTGGAATTCCAGCTTCAATCGTCACCAAGTATCTGGCTGAACACGGGGTTGTTGTCGAAAAAACCGGCCTCTACAGCTTTTTCATCATGTTCACGATCGGGATCACCAAGGGACGTTGGAATTCATTGCTGACAGAGATGCAGCAGTTCAAGGATGACTACGACATGAACAGACCGATGTGGCGGTCTATGCCCAAGTTCTGCGCCACGCATCCCCGTTACGAACAAATGGGACTGCGCGATTTGTGCCATCATGTGCATTCACTCTACGCCAAATACGACGTGGCCATTCTGTCGACGGAAATGTACCTCAGCGACCTGACGCCAGCCATGAATCCCGCTGACGCCTTTTCGCATATCGCGTCGCGCACCACACAGCGCGTGTCCATTGATGATCTGGAGGGGCGGATTACAACCAGCCTTGTAACCCCATATCCGCCCGGCATCCCGCTTTTGATCCCCGGCGAGGTGTTCAATAAGAAGATCGTTGAATACTTGAAATTCAATCGCACCTTCGCTCAGGAATGCCCCGGATTTGAAACCGACATACACGGGCTTGTGGAAGAGCGGGACGAAACCGGCCGTATCCACTATTTCGCGGATTGCGTTGCAGAGCCATAAATCCCGCGGGTCCAGCGAACGTCTGGGCGGGTGAGTTGCTGGATTAGCGACCTGAAGGTCCGCCTCTCGCCCGCCGATATTTTCGGGCGGTGGGCGCGTCAGGCTGTGCTCTTTGGGAACCTTAAACGCCTTTAGGCCAATACGTTCTGCATATGCCGGTCGATCACAGCCGCGCAGGCTTCGGGATGCGTGGAGATTAAGAAATGATCCGCGCCTGATACGACTTCCAACCGACTGTGCTCAATTTGGTCGGCGATTTCTGCAGACAACCCAATGATCGCTGGATTTGCATGTTCCCCACGCACAAGTGTCGTTGGAATGGTCATGGCGGCATACTCGGCGATGAACGGCGAAAATGACAACGCAGCGCGCCAATCCAGTACATTGGCGCCTGCCGTTTGTCGGCAATGGGATTTTACAGCCTCAGGCAGCGCGTCGAACGTTCCAGCCTTGCTCCAATAGTCAATAATGATGCCAGCCGCGTCAGTGTCGCCGTTGATGTGCGCGGTTTCAAACTGATGGCTGACATTCCGCACATGGTCGACCCATGGGTATTCACCAGATACCGGTCGGGTAACCACAGGATTGGCCTCAAAGGTGATCAGGCTTTCAGCGGAAACCTTTTGATGAAGAACCGCCGCAAATAGCGATAACCCACCAAAGGAATGCCCAACAAGATGCACTGGTTCCCCGGCGCGGCTGACGACCTGGGCGACGAAGTCAGTCATTCTGTCTATCGTGCTATCTGAAAGACTGCGCATTTCCGGCGTAGCCCCATACCCTGGCAAGCTGGTCGACATCAGCCGATACGAGCCGGAAAGCGCTTTTTGCACGCCGCGCCATGCTGACGCTGTGCTGTAGGAACCGGGAAAGAAAAGCAGGGCTGGACCAGTGCCGCGATCATCAAATTCAAAGTTCATCCTGAATGCCCCATGTCGAAATTGCCAAGACCGCCTGCCTATATCGTACGCTCTTGCCATCAGACCGTCTACGACCACAGTTCATGCACCCCGGCCAGCCGTATGACGTTCTTCCCTCCAAAGCGTTACCAATTCACGTCTCTTCCCGCCGGTCAGGATGGGTTGAAGGCACAAAATAACGTTGACGAATGTGCCTTTGCGCACTGTACAAAAGTCGCAACAAGGGGCCACAAAAAAACGAACGAGGGCAATAAGATATCCTGCAAATACACAGTTTTTTAGCCAAGTCTGAACCGGGTTCTTGCAGCCGTTTTTCAGGTCCGTTTCTACACGCTCAAAAAGTTAACAAAGCCCCACCGCCGCCGTTGATCATAAAAAAGTCGTTGCGACGGACCGCACAAATTAAACGGGGAGCTTTGCGAAAATTCATTTGACAACGAATGAATTTTTGTTCTGACTGAAGGGGTAGAAATGGATCACGAGGGACCAAAGATGAGCTTTATCCGCAATAGCTGGTATGTCGCAGGTTGGTCACGTGACTTTCAAGATTCGATACGGTCGGTCGAGATTATTGGCTTGCGCATGGCAGTGTTTCGAAACAGCCAAGGGCAGCTGAAAGCACTTGAAGACAGGTGCCCGCACCGTTTGTTGCCGTTGTCCAAGGGCAAGCGGATCGGCGATACCATCCAATGCGGATATCATGGGATGACCTTTGACGGGTCTGGCACCTGCGTGCGCGTTCCGGGCCAGGAAAACACACCTGATCGGGCAAATGTGCGGGCGTTTCCAGTGGCAGAACGTAACGGTATCGTCTGGATCTGGATGGGCGACGAAAAACTGGCGAATGAAGAAGAAATCTTTGATCTTCCGCAGTTTACAGATGACAACTGGCACGTTCATCACGGCGGCCAACTCCACCTCAAAGCCCATTACCTGAATGTTGCCGAAAACTTGGTAGACCCGGCTCATGTCAGCTTTGTTCACCCAACCACACTTGGCAATGCGTCCTCTGAAAATGTGCCTGTGCATGTGTCGACTTCAGGCGATGTGATCCGTGCCTGGCGCTGGATCCGGGATGCACCGCCCGTTGGTTTTTTCAAGGAATTTGGCGGCTTCGAAGGAAATGTTGACCGCTGGCACTATTACGATTTGTATTTACCTTCGACGGCGGTCATCGATTTCGGTAGTATCGACACAGCAGAGAACTGCCCTGAAGATGAACGTGACCGAGGCGTGCGTGTTCTGGCATTGCATTTCGTAACGCCCGTCAACGAAAACTACACGATCGATCACTGGATGCACATTCGCAATACCGCCCCAGAAGACGACGCGGCATCGGAAAAAGTAGACAGTTTGCTGGCAATGGCATTCGAAGAAGATAAAGCCATCCTTGAAGCGATCCACGAGGAAGAACAACGGCCCCAAACCCGCAAGCCGGTCAGGATCGCCATAGACAAAGGGCCTATCGTTTTCCGCAAGAGAATCAGAGAAATGATCGAAGCGGAAACCGTCGAAGACCTGGGGGAGCCCGTCTCTCCAGTTTTCGTACAACAGGACTAAAACTATTCGACCAAAACGACTATCAAAAGGTCGGTAACAGAGAGGTTCACATGGAACGTAAGACATTTTTGAAGGCGCTGCTTGGCGCCGCAACGCTGGCAACCTTGCCAATGGCATCACTCGCACAGTCTGGGGACCCGATCGTCATCGGCGAAATCAATCACTACAAACGTTTGGCTGCGTTTACAGGCCCTTACAAACTGGGCATTGAACTGGGTCTGAAAGAAGTCAACGAAGCCGGCGGCGTTTTGGGCCGTCCTTTGGAATTTATCTACCGCGATGACCAGGGTGAGCCTGGCGAAGCGGTGAAAATTGCCGAAGAACTGATGACGCGCGAAGGCGCCGTTATGCTGACAGGTACAATTCTGTCAAACGTTGGCTTGGCCATTTCTTCGTTCGCGGCTGAAAAAGGGTATGTGTATCTGGCGTCTGAACCGCTGGCTGACAGCATCGTTTGGGCTGCAGGCAACCCCTACACTTTCCGTCTGCGTACCTCCACGTACATGCAGGCCAACATGTTGGCTGAGGCCGCGGCTAAGACCGATGCCAAAACATACGCGACCATCGCGCCAAACTACGCCTACGGGAAAGACGCCGTCGCCGCGTTCAAAGAAGCGCTGCTGAAGCTTCGCCCTGATGTAGAGTTTGTTGCCGAACAGTGGCCGGGCGTTTTCAAAATTGATGCCGGTGCGGAAGTTCAGGCGCTTGAGCGCGCTAAGCCCGATGCGATCTACAACGTCACCTTTGGGTCTGATCTGGCGAAGTTCGTGCGTGAAGGCACTGACCGTGGTCTGTTTGACGGTCGTAACGTGTATGGTTTGCTGTCGGGTGAGCCTGAATATCTGGATCCGCTGGGCGATGAAGCCCCCGAAGGTTGGACCGTGACCGGTTACCCTTGGTATGATCTGGATAGCGGCCCAGAGGGTGAATTTGTTGCAGCATATCAAGCGGAATACGATGACTATCCACGCATCGGGTCCCTTGTTGGGTACATGACTGTTCAATCCATCGCAGCCGCGCTGGAAAAAGCGAACTCCACAGAAACCGAAGCCATTCGTGACGCGTTCGAAGACCTTCAGGTTGCAACGCCAATGGGTGACATCACCTATCGTTCGATTGACCACCAATCCACGGCTGGTGCCTATGTTGGCACAACCACAGTCCGTGATGGCAAAGGTGTCATGGTAGACTGGGAATTCAAAAACGGCGCAAACTATCTGCCGTCTGATGAAGAAGTCTCCAAGATGCGGCCTGCCGACTGAGAGAACTGATTGGTTGCGGGGCCTATGCCTCGCAACCTTCTCTCCCGATTTCCCCCTTTTAGGTTAGGATGTTTTGCCCGATGGAAATTTTCGTCGCTCAAATTTTGACGGGGTTGGCCAACGCAAGCTCGCTGTTTTTGGTGGCCTGTGGTCTGTCGCTCATATTCGGCGTGACCCGCATCGTGAACTTTGCGCATGGCAGCCTTTACATGGTTGGGGCCTACGTCGGGTATACCCTGATGCAGGTGTTGCCCGGAGCATTCGGATTTTGGGGGGCCATCCTGTTGGCAGGTGTTGCCGTCGGGATAATTGGTGTGCTGATCGAGATTTTGGTCTTACGACCGGTCTATCGCGCACCTGAACTTTTTCAACTTGTTGCAACTTTTGGGGTTATCCTGGTCATTCAGGATCTGACCTTGTTGGTTTGGGGTGCTGAAGACCTGCTGGGTCCGCGCGCACCCGGCTTGCGCGGTGTCTACCGGATCATGGGTGAACCGGTTCCGAAATACGACATCGCGCTGTTGATCATCACACCTATTATCGCGGTAGCCCTATGGTATCTCATCACAAAAACCCGTCTGGGCGTTTTGGTGCGGGCCGCAACGCAAGACCGTGAAATGGTTGGAGCTTTGGGTGTGAACCAGGCTTGGTTGTTTACCGCGGTTTTCGCACTTGGTTCCGCCATGGCCGGTTTGGGCGGCGCGTTGCAGCTGCCCAAAGGCGGCGCTGACCTGTTGATGGATTTCAACATCCTGACCCCTGTCTTTGTCGTTGTTGTCATCGGCGGTATGGGGTCCCTGCCCGGCGCATATCTGGCCGCGGTCATTATCTCTGTCCTGAATGTCTTCGGTGTCATGTATGTGCCGCAATCCACCTTGGCGTTAATGTTCCTAGTGATGATCGTCGTCTTGATGTTCCGTCCTTACGGCTTGTTTGGCCGCGAAGAAGTCGCCGGTGAACACGGCCAAGTTGGTGAGCCAGAGCGCCCCATCAAGCCAGCCACGAACACGGTGCGTTTGATCGTTATGGCGGGATTGGCTGTTTTGGCTCTGCTGCCCCTCTATGGGTCGTCGTTCTCACTGGTCTTTGCAACGGACGTCATGATCTTCTGCCTGTTTGCTGCGTCCCTGCACTTTCTGATTGGGACCGGTGGCATGGTCAGCTTTGGCCACGCCGCATACTATGGTGGTGGCGCCTATGTGGCCGCCTTGCTGGTCACACATGCCAGCTCACCGATGGAAATTGCCTTCCTTCTGGCCCCGTTGGGTGCGGGCTTGGTCGCGTTGGCCATTGGGTGGGTTTGTCTGCGCCTGACCGGTGTTTACTTTGCCATGCTGACGCTTGCCTTTGCACAGTTGATTTGGAGCCTCGTGTTCCAATGGGGCGATGTCACAGGCGGTGATGATGGTCTGGTCAACATCTGGCCCGCAGAATGGCTGAAGGCAAATGTCGTGTATTTCTACTTCACCATGATCTTTGCAACCGCGGGCATCCTTGTTTTGCGCCATATCGTGCATTCGCCCTTTGGCTATGCCCTGCGAGCAGCGCGTGACAGTAAACGTCAGGCCGAAGCGACCGGGATCAACACACGGCAGGTTCAATTGCTGGCCTTTGGCTTTGCCGGGTTCATGGGCGGGCTTGCCGGTGCTCTGTTCGTCTTTTCCAAGGGCAGCGTGTTTCCGAACGAACTGGAGATTGCACGTAGCTTCGATGCGTTGATCGTTGTCTTCCTGGGTGGCGTGAAAACTCTGGCAGGTGGCGTCGTTGGTGCAGGGTTCTTTAAAGGGATCGAAGAAACACTGCTTCGGTTCGAATACTGGCGCTTGATTATGGGCTTACTGATCATCTTCGTTGTTATCGTGGCTCCTGAGGGTGTTGTCGGCTCTCTTCGAAAAGGGGCGGAACGCCTGGGTTTACTCAAAGCGGGGGATCAATAATGGCCACTGTTCTGGAAACCAAAGGTTTAACCAAAACCTTTGACGCAATCGTCGCGGTTGATGATGTGTCTTTCAAATTGGAAAAGGGTGAGCTGTTGGCCCTGATCGGCCCCAACGGCGCCGGGAAAAGCACTTGCTTCAACATGTTGATGGGGCAATTGAAACCTACCTCGGGTCAGGTGCTGTTGGCGGGCGAAAACATCACCGGGCTGCGCCCGCGTGAGGTTTGGCGCAAGGGCGTTGGGCGTACCTTCCAAATCACCGCGACCTATTCATCGATGACGGTCATCGAAAACGTGCAGATGGCGCTGCTGTCTCACCGCAATAAGGTCTTCACCTTCCTGCCGTATGCCACGCGCCTATACCGTGATGAAGCGTTGCAATTCCTATCGATGGTCGGGATGGCGGATCAGGCGGATCGTCATTGCGCGGTGCTTGCATATGGCGACCTGAAGAGAATGGAATTGGCCATCGCCCTGGCCCATGACCCCAAGGTTTTGCTGATGGATGAGCCGACAGCCGGGATGGCGCCGAAAGAACGGATCGCCTTGATGCAATTGACCGCCGATATCGTGCGCGAACGAGGTGTAAGTGTCTTGTTCACCGAACATGACATGGATGTCGTCTTTGCCCATTCGCACCGGATTATGGTTTTGAACCGTGGCGAATTGATAGCCGAAGGCACGGCCGAAGAAATTCGCAACAACGCGATGGTTCAGGACGTGTATCTTGGCGGTGGCACCCTCTATGCATCGGAAGAGGAAACAGCCAATGCTTGAAGTAAAAGATATCAATAGCTTTTATGGCAAGGCCCATGTTCTGCGCGACCTCAGCTTTGAGGTTCCAAAGGGCGAAGTTGTCGCGCTGTTGGGGCGTAACGGTGCTGGAAAATCGACCACGATGAAATCCGTCATGCAAATTGTGCGCACGGCGTCTGGTGTCATCACTTTTCAGGGTCAAACGATTTCGGGCATGTTACCGCACAAGATCGCCAAGCTTGGACTGGGCTATGTTCCAGAAGACCGGCGGATTTTCACGGATTTGACCGTGGCAGAAAACTTGGTGGTCGGTTTCCAACCTCCGCGCGACGGTGCCGTCACCTGGACGCAGGACATTTTGTTTGACCTCTTTCCAAACCTGGCCGAACGCCGCAACAACCGTGGCAAGGCCTTGTCTGGTGGCGAACAGCAGATGCTGACCATCGCGCGCACATTGATGGGCAATCCCTATTTCGTGCTGCTGGATGAACCCAGCGAAGGGGTCGCCCCTGTTATTGTTGAGCAGATGGCCAAAGTGATCACTCAGCTCAAGTCCGAAGGGCTGACCGTGCTGCTGTCTGAACAGAACCTGCACTTCGCCCAAATGGTTGCGGATCGCGCCGTGATCATCGAAAGCGGAAAACAGATGTTTTACGGAACACTGCAAGAGCTGAACGATCACCCCGAAGTTCGGGATGCCTATTTGGCGGCATAGGCTGAATGCACAAAACCACTGCGCTTTCGACCTCGATCTGTGACAATCGCAGGATCGGGCAGGCAAAATACTTGCCTGATCGACCCGGGCCAGATCGGGCAGTTTTAACAGGTAAAAACAGCGTCGCAGATCTCGTCATTACCCTGCCGCGGACCAGTCCGGATTGCATGACTGGAATTTGGTCTGCTGCCCGTAGGCTCAGCCCCCCTTGTCGGTGGAACTTTGGCTCAACGATCAACGGTTCGCTTTTGCAAAAACCTGGCGTTTAAAACCGCTCGTTTAGAAGTTTCGGTACGCCGTGCCCTGCCCGGCATAGGCCACGTAAACAGACGGCTCCCAGCGGCCGGACCAACGCCAATTGTCTGTTACGATTTCACGGTACAAAGCCTGTTTACGGGTGGATTTTAGGCCCGCCCGTTCGCCGGAACAACAAGCACCTTTTCCAGACGAGACTTTGTTCATCGCTACTGCGTTTGAACCTGCAATCTGGGCAAATATCTGTTGACAGAAACAAACCCCACCCAATACCATTAGCATACAAACAAGTTTAGGATTTGCCGCTTGGCCTACCATTCTTCAATAGACCTGCCGTCCGCATTGGCTGTTATCAAGGATGTCCCGCACAAGATTGTTGCCGGTGGAACCGATGTGTATCCAGCCATGAAACAGGGCTTAACGCCCGTGGCATTCCTGGACGTAACGCGCATCAAAGAACTGTCTGGCATTTCACAAACACAGCACGGCATTCGTATTGGCGCGACTGTGACTTGGAGCGAGATCGCACATGCGGATCTGCCGTCTTCCTTCGATGCGCTAAAACATGCCGCACGCGAAGTCGGTAGTTTGCAAATCCAGAATGCGGGCACGATCGCCGGGAATATCTGCAACGCCTCCCCTGCCGCAGATGGGGTTCCGCCATTGCTGGCATTGGATGCTCAGGTCGAACTGGCCAGCGCGGCGCGCGGCGTGCGAACCCTCCCCTTGTCGGAATTCATTCTTGGTGTACGCAAGACCGCGCTGGAACCGGATGAACTTGTCACCGCGCTCCACATCCCCCCTCAATCTGACCACACCGGATCCGCGTTCGAAAAACTGGGAAGTCGCCGTTATTTGGTGATTTCAATCACAATGACAGCGGCCAATATCACGCTTGATAACGATGGCCGGATTACCGATGCGAAGGTTGCCGTTGGCGCTTGTTCGGCTGTTGCGCAGCGCCTGCCTGCGCTGGAGGCGGATTTGCGTGGCAAACGTGTAGACGATGTTGTGGTCACTCCTGCGCATCTTACCCCGCTTTCGCCCATTGATGATGTACGCGGATCGGGCACGTACCGTCTGGACGTGGTGCAAGAGCAATGCAAACGCGCGATTTTGAAGGCAGCAACGTCATGAACAAACACGTTCCAACACTGCAAACCTCCTTTCATCTGAACAACAAATCCGTGTCTGCCGACGTGAAACCCGGACAACGCTTGTCTTCGCTGTTGCGCGAAACCTTGGATACGCGCGATGTCAAAATTGGCTGCGATGCCGGTGATTGTGGCGCCTGCACCGTCTTGATTGACGGTCTGCCAGTGTGTTCTTGTTTGACCCCGGCACATCAGGCCGAAGGCCGCCATGTTGAAACGCTGGCGGGGCTTCACCAGTCCGATGACCACGCAAAAGCACTGGCGCAAAGCTTTCAGGACCATGGCGCGGCACAATGCGGTATCTGCACACCGGGCATGATTGTATCGGCTGTTGCCTTGCTGCGCGACAATGCCCAACCAACCCCGCAAGAGGTTCAAGATGGTCTGGGCGGCGTCCTGTGTCGCTGTACAGGCTATCGCAAGATCATCGATGCCGTGGTTGGGGCACCTGCCCTGGCCAAGGCCAGCGATGGCAAGGTTGGCGCGTCGATCCGCCGGTTGGATGGCGATCAAAAAGTTTCGGGCCGCGAAGCGTTTGGCGATGATGTCGCCCCAGCGGGGTGTTTGGAAATTCTGGTCATTCGGTCCCCATTTCCACGGGCCGGATTTGCATTTGGCGATCTTGACGCCTTTGCGAAATCAAAGGGGATCGAGACCGTACTGACTGCGGCGGACATTCCCGGACAAAACATCTTTGGCGTCATCCCAAACTTCATTGACCAGCCGGTATTTGCCGAACAGGAAGTTCGATTTCGCGGCGAAGCCGTTGCCGCAATCGTGGCCAGCACTGATGTGATTTCAAACTTTGATCCAAACGACTTCCCCGTGACCTGGACAGAGCTTCCGGCGGTCAATGATGTGACCGCTGCCCAAGGTTCGGGCGCGGCGCAACTGCATGACGGTCACGAAAACAACGTGATGTGCGGTGGGTTTGTCACCTGTGGTGATCCACAGGTCGCGCTCGACAAGGCCCATGTCACAGTCGAAGGGCATTTCCAAAGCGGGTTTGTTGAACATGCGTATATCGAGCCGGAAGCGGGCTTTGCGCAAATGGTTAACGGCCGGATCGAAGTACATGCCTGCACCCAAGCGCCAGTGATGGACCTGGATTCCTTGGAAATCATATTGGGCATAGACCGTTCGATGATCCGGATCGTCCCTACCGCCGTTGGCGGCGGTTTTGGGTCCAAAATCGATGTTTCGATGCAGCCGTTTCTGGCGCTGGCAACTTTGAAAACTGGCAAACCTGTGCGCATTTGCTATTCGCGCGCCGAGTCGATGCAAAGCACCACCAAACGCCATCCATCGGACATCACCATGACAGTCGGAGCGGATGAAAACGGCAAGCTCTGCGGCTTTAATTTCTTTGGCACGTTTGACACCGGTGCCTATGCCAGCTGGGGCCCAACGGTTGCCAACCGTGTGCCGATCCATGCATCGGGCCCTTATCAGATCGCCGATTTCCGCGCAGAATCCAAAGCCATTTACACCAACAATCCACCAGCGGGCGCGTTCCGTGGGTTTGGTGTGCCGCAATCGGCCATCGCACAAGAATCCCTGTTTGATGAGTTGGCGGAAAAGCTGGGCCAAGACCCGCTTGAATTTCGCATCAACAACGCCTTGACCAACAACGTTCCCACGGTGTGCGGACAGGTGTTTTCACAAGGCGTCGGGATTGGCGCGTGTCTTAAATCATTGCGCCCGGCCTGGGCCTCTGAACGCGCTGCGGCTGATGCATTCAACAAAACCAGCACAAAGATCAAACGAGGCGTTGGCCTGGCTGCTGGATGGTATGGCTGTGGCAACACCAGCTTGCCAAACCCCTCGACCATAAAGTCAGGAATACAAGCCGACGGACGCATCGTTCTGCACCAAGGGGCCATGGATATTGGCCAAGGCGCGAACACCGTCATCACCCAGATTTTCGCAACTGCCTTTGGCGTGTCGGTCGATGACGTTGCATTGGTCGGCGCAGACACGGATATCACGCCGGATGCCGGAAAAACCTCTGCTTCGCGCCAAACATATGTTTCGGGCAATGCGGCCCGCCTATCGGGTGAAGCTTTGCGCAAAAGCATCCTGCAAACGATGAACGTCGCAGAGGATGCCGTGCTATCGTTTGAGGGCACGTTGCTTGTTGCAACAGACAGCGCCGGTCGCCACGAGATTTCATTGGCTGGTTTGCCCCAGGATAACGAGGGCTTTGTCTTCCGCGCAGAAGAAACATATGACCCGCCAACACTGCCGTTGGATGAAAATGGTCAGGGTGTTCCCTATGCACAGTTCGGCTATGCCGCGCATTTGGTTGTTGTCGATGTGGACACGGATTTTGGCACCGTTACGCCAGTGAAATTCGTGGCGGCGCACGATGTTGGTCAGGCCATTAACCCCATGTTGGTGGAAGGACAGATTCACGGCGGCATTGCCCAGGGCCTGGGTATGGCGCTGATGGAAGAATACATCCCCGGTCGAACAGAAAACCTGCATGACTATCTGATACCGACCATCGGGGATATTCCACCAATCGACACGATCATCATTGAAGAACCGGATTTGCACGGGCCCTATGGCGCAAAGGGGTTGGGCGAACACGTTCTGATCCCGACAGCACCGGCGATACTGAACGCAATCAAATATGCCACTGGTGCCCGCATTCGGCAGGTTCCGGCGACACCCGCCCGTGTCCGGGCGGCAATCTTAGCGGGGACATCATGAGCGACAGCAAAAAACCAGAGAAAATCCGCTGCGATGCCTGCCCGGTGATGTGCTACATCGCCGATGGGAAATCAGGTGCTTGTGACCGATACGCCAATCACGCAGGTGAACTGGTGCGCCTTGATCCGCTAACGATCATTCAGGGTACGGAACAAAAATTGGTTCCGTTCATGAAGGACGGCGCTGAAGACAGCTGGGATGGCGATATTATCAAGGGTGAACGGCCATTTGTAACGGCGGTGGGTGCCGGCACCACCTATCCTGACTACAAACCCGCGCCGTTTATTGTCAGCCAGGATATCGAAGGCGTCGACATGGTCACCGTCGTGACCGAAGGCATTTTCAGCTACTGCGGCGTAAAGGTAAAAATCGACACTGACCGCCATATTGGTCACGAACGGGATGTTGTCTATGTTGACGGCGAACCGATTGGCCATGTCATGACCTCGGAATACGGGTCAAAAATGCTATCCTTGGGTGGCGTCGAACACCTGACCGGCGGTAGCAAGAAAGAAGGCCGCGTGACATGTGATGCGCTTTTGCGGCTATGCAACCGTGAAGCCGTGACAATGATGGTTGGTGACGAAGATCACCAAACCGAAGTTGTGGTTGAGGCCGGCAAGGCCCCGTTGGTCAATGGCATTGAAGAAAGCCTGATGCGTGTTGGCTGCGGCTCTGCGGCGATCGGTATGTTTGCAATGCAATGGTTTGAAAAAACCGACGAAGTTGTCGTGGTTGATGACCACATCACCGGTGTCTTGTCTGAACACGAAGCGGGCAAGCAGCTGGACGTGCCACCGACTGGCATCAAAATTCTTGGCCGCCGCTCGACACCAGGACGGTATTTTCAAGTTGCCAACCCCGGCACCGGTTGGGGTGGCACCGATATTGAAGACCCGTTGAAAATTCTGGGGCCATTCAATCCGAAAGTGGCTTGGGAAGGTTTGCGCCTGTTCATGGTCTCTACAACCGGTGAGCAATATGCCTATTACGAGCTGGACGCTGATCTGGTGCCACAGAAAAAAGACGTGCCGGAACACCTGAAGCAATCGGCTGACTTAATTGCCGAAAACTGTGAACCATCAGTTTGTTCGGTCCTGTTCATGGGCGGAGCAGGCGGCAGCTTGCGCGCGGGCGTTACAGAAAACCCCGTGCGATTGACCCGGTCGGTCAAAGACTCGCTGACCCATGTGTCTTGTGGCGGGGCCGAGGCCTATGTCTGGCCCGGTGGCGGCATCACGGTGATGGTCGATATCCTTGATATGCCAACACATTCTTTTGGTTATGTTCCAACCCCTGCCCTTGTTGCACCAATCGAGTTTACGTTGCGGGTCAGCGACTACGGAACGCTGGGCGGACATGTGGAGCACATCAAATCCGTCAAGGAAATCAACAAGGAAAACGCCCGCCGCGTAACCCAAAACCCGAACGCGGGTGATCCGATGGCGCATGAAAACTACCGCTGGTCCAAGGGCGAATAGCGTTATGGGCCCACAAGCCACCTTGTTACCAGACGGACAGCGGCTGCACTTGTCACATGGTCCAATTGACCTTGTGATTGGTGCCGATGGCCAACGTGATGCCGCGTTCAAGGCGGCCCAGGCGCGATTTGCAACCATCTTGGATGAACTGGTGGTCGAGCTGCCAGAGCTGCGCCAAGCGCTTTCGCCAAGCACACAACGCCCCGATGGGGCAGTTGCGCAACGTATGCATGACGCGGCGCGACTGTTCCGGGGGGCTGGCTATTTAACACGTATGGCAGCCGTTGCCGGGGCCGTAGCCGATGAGGTTCTGAACGCCATGACGCAAGCTGCGGATCTGCGGCGCGCCTATGTGAATAACGGCGGCGACATTGCGGTGCATCTTACAGGTTCCGAAACCTTTGCCACCGCTATGATGGATCACGATGGCCAGGTTCTTGGCCGCATCTCTTTGACTGCAGACGACGGTGTTGGTGGCATTGCCACCAGCGGGCGCCATGGACGCAGTTTTAGCCTTGGGGTTGCAGACAGCGTCACCGTTCTGGCAAAAAACGCTGCCCAAGCAGATGTGGCCGCCACATTAATCGCCAATGCCGTTGACCTGCCGAACCATCCGGGGATCAGCCGTCGCCCTGCCATAGAGGTTGATGACAACAGTGATCTGGGCACCACGCCGGTTGTGACAGGCTGCGCGTTCTTGGCACACTCTGACTGTGAAACGGCGCTGAAATCTGGCCATAGCCGTGCCATTTCATATACTAACCAAAACTCAATCATCGGTGCTGCCCTGTTTCTTCAGGATCGGTCCGTTGCCATAGCGGGGCACATATTGTCGCTCCAAAACAAGGAGGTGCACTATGCCTGACCTATCCATCCGCAAAACCGCCTATTCGGTCGAAGAGATCTTTCACGAAGGCGGGCCAGTGCCCGATAAAAGCCAACGCCGCGCGGCTGGCATTGTCGTTATCGAAAACCCGTTTGCCGGTCGGTATGAGCCTGACATCCAATGGTTCATGGAAGACCTGAAGCCGTTGGGCCTAAGCATGGCCACGCGCTTGGTCGAAATGCTGGGTGGACCGGATCAAATCGAAGGTTATGGCAAAGGCGCAATGGTTGGCGAAGCCGGAGAGCTGGAGCACGGCGCGCTGTGGCATGTGCCCGGTGGTTACGCCATGCGAGAGCTGCTCAGCAATTCCAACGCGATTGTCCCGTCCTGCAAAAAGGTCGTCGGCGTTGGCGGCCGTCTGGATGTGCCAATCACCCATATCAACGCATCCTACGTGCGCAGCCACTTCGATTCCATGGAGGTCGGTCTGAACGATGCGCCTCGGGCAAATGAAATGGCCTTGGTTCTGGTGATGACCACCGGCGCGCGCGTTCACCAACGGTCGGGCGGTCTGGCGGCCGAAGATATCGTGGGAGAGGACGGGCTGAGATGAGCGCCAAGATCAGAAAAATCGCCGTAAACGTTGAAGAAACCCATCTGGAACGGGGGCGAGTGATTTCGCCACCAACCCGCAAGGCCGTTGCTGTTGCGGTGATCGAAAACCCGTTTGCCGACACCTATCAGGAAGACCTGACAGAGCTGATGGACATTGGCGCTGAACTTGGCGCGCTGCTGGGGCGCAAGTGTGTAGAGGCATTGGGCATCACGCCCGATCAAGCTGAAAGCTACGGCAAATCAGCCATGGTTGGCGAAAACGGTGAGCTGGAACACGCCGCTGCGATCCTGCATCCGAAACTGGGCGCACCTTTGCGTGTTGAAGTTGAAAAAGGTGCGGCATTGGTGCCCTCGTCCAAGAAGATGGGAAGCCCCGGTCAGGTTCTGGATGTTCCACTTGGCCACAAGGATGCAGCATACGTGCGCAGCCATTTTGATGGCATCGAAGTCAGCTTGAACGACGCACCACGCAGAAATGAGATCATGGTGGCCGTTGCTGTGACAGACAGCGGCCGTCCACTGCCACGGGTCGGCGGGCTGACCCATGCAGACGCCGTCGGCAAAGACGGTTTACGCTAGCGTTTTCGGGTGGGACGGTTGCGCCGCCCCGCCCAACCACGTTAAATGGAGATATGTCTGAAGTAGCCGAAAAAAATGAAAAAGAGTCAGATTACTTGCTTGATGATCAAGTCGGGTATCTGCTTCGCATTGCCAACCAACGGCATGCCATCATTTTTCAAAAATGTATCTCTGAAGATCTGACCCCAACTCAGTTTTCCACGCTTATCCGTATCGCTGAACATGGTCAGCTGTCGCAAAACCATCTGGGTCGGTTGGCCGCTATGGATGTCGCGACAATCAAAGGCGTTGTTGACCGGTTGAAGGCCAAGGATTTAGTACGTTCGACCCCAGACCTAAAAGACAGGCGTCGGTCGATCATCTCTTTGACGGACAAGGGGCAACAGGCAACGGCCCAGTTGAAGATAGACGGTGCGCTGATCACGCAACAAACGCTGGAACCGCTGAAACCAGCAGAGCAGAGAACCCTTCTGGCTTTGCTAAAAAAGATTTCCTGACCTTCGAAATTCTGTCCCGCATTAACAAACGCGCCCACCGGTTGGTGAACGCGCTTCTATGGCTTGTGGTGTCTGTGCTTAGATCATTTGATATGTTCCGGCAGTCGCTGTGCAGGCGGTGTATTGCGCGACCGTTCTGAACGCACAATGCCGTCAATGATGGTCATACCAACGCCCGGCAGGTTCCCCTGTTGGACGGATTCCAGCATGGTTTTTCCGGGTGCATGCTGCGCCTGATCCAGCAAGACAAAATCTGCGCAGTACCCTTTTTCAATCAAGCCCGTGTCCAGTTTCCGTTGCCGTGACGTATTGCCATTCCCAAAGCAGAACGCCTCGGCCGCGGGCACGTTCCCAAAGGCGGACAGCATTGCGATCATGCGCAGAATTCCCAATGGCTGAACGCCGGATCCAGCGGGGCCATCCGTGCCAAGTATGACCTGATCCAACTTGCCCAATTCGCGCGCGGTATTCAGGGCCAGGACGGCCGAGCGTTCGTTGCCGTTATGGACAATTTCAAACGCAGCAGAGCAGCTTTCACACAGGCAGACAATCTGATCATCTGGCAGTGCCGAATGCCCGCCGTTGATATGGCCAATCACATCCGTACCGGTTTCGATCACCATATCCGCATCAATCAGACCAGAGCCCGGAATGGACGGTCCGCCTGTGTGGATGGTGCTTTGCATGCCGTATTTGCGTGCCCAGCCAACCATTTGCTGCGCTGTCTTGCCGTCTTTGACGGTGCCCAGGCCCACTTCGCCCAGTAATTTGACGCCGGATCTGGCCAGATCTGCAAAGTCTTCTTCGACCATTCCCTGCTCAATGACCGGCGCGCCAGCATGCACCTTGACCCCAGAGGGCCGGAAATTTTCATACCAACGCTGGGACGCGATCGCCATCGCCTTCAAGCCAATGATATCCTTGGGGCGGCCAGGCATGTGAACCTCACCAGCGGAAATCAATGTGGTGACGCCCCCGTGCAGGGTCGAGTCGATCCAGTTCAGCTGTTGCTGGCGTGGCGTGTAATCACCGACCACCGGGTGAACATGGCTGTCGATCAAGCCCGGCGCCACGGTTACTCCGTGGGCGTCCACTTCGGTTGTTGCGCCTTCGCAATCCAGGTCTTTCTCGTATCCCCATGCGTCGATCTTACCGTCAATGGCGATCATACAATCGCCATCAAAGATCGGCTCTTCAAGTTTACCCGACAAAATTTGCCCGATGTTTTTGATGACAAGCTTTTCCACAGCGATCTCCTAGAACCCAAATCTTTTCATTAGCATGCAAATATTTTTCACCCCCTGCCGTCAAGCTTTTTCGCTGGTTTCAGCCGATTTTCCACATGGCTTGACAGCTCCGTGCATCTCCGCTTATTCATTTGCATACGAATGAATAAAGGCTTACACATGACCTACGTGGTGACCGACGCCTGCATTAATTGCAAATACCAGGACTGCATCGAAGTCTGTCCGGTGGATTGCTTTTACGAAGGTGAAAATATGATCGTTATCAACACCGAAGAGTGCATCGACTGTGCGGTCTGTGAACCCGAATGCCCTGTTGATGCAATCAAGCCAGACACGATCCCAAACGCCGAGATGTGGATCGCCTTGAACCAACGGCTGGCGGAACAATGGCCAAATATCGATCAGAAGGGAGAGCCCCCTGCTGATGCCGATGATTGGGCGGAAAAACAACAAAAGCTGCCGTTGCTGTCAGAAGCACCCGGCCATCAAGCGTAAAGGATCAGGCATGACTTTGGACATCACCCCGCAGGAAACTGACTTTCCCATTCCCACTGGCGTATTTGCGCAAACCGTTACATCGGTTGAACATTTCACTGACCGGCTGTTCAAGTTTCGCATTACGCGGCCGTCGACCTTCCGTTTTCGGTCGGGCGAATTCGTTATGATTGGGCTGCCAAACGCTGAAAAACCGGTGTTCCGTGCCTATTCCATCGCCTCTCCCAGCTGGGACGAAGAGCTGGAATTCTATTCGATCAAAGTGCCTGGCGGACCTTTGACGGAACATCTGCAAAAGATCAAAGTCGGCGACACCGTGCTTATGCGCAAAAAGCCAACAGGAACTTTGGTGAATGACGCGCTGTTGCCCGGTAAACGTCTGTGGATGTTCTCGACCGGCACCGGCATCGCCCCGTTTGCCAGCCTGATCCGAGACCCGGAAACCTATGAAAAGTTTGACGAAGTCATCCTGACCCACACCTGCAGAGAGGTCGCTGAACTGACCTATGGCCAGCAGTTGGTCACCGCTGCGAAAGAAGACCCGCTGGTTGGGGAGTTTACACAAAATCTGCGGCTGTATTGCACCACGACACGTGAAGACTACCCGTTCATGGGGCGGATCACTGACCTAATGGCCTCGGGCAAAGTGTTCGACGATCTTGGCGTGCCCCCGATTTCACCGGAAACAGACCGGGGCATGATCTGCGGTTCAATGGACATGCTGCGCGACACCAAGGCCATGTTAGAAAAATTTGGGTTGGTTGAAGGCGCGAACAACCGTCCTGATACGTTCGTCGTTGAACGCGCCTTCGTAGATTAAGCGACCTAGCCGTGGTACTTCACCTTGGTTGCTGCCCTTGGATCAATCCAAAATGGATGGCAACCAAAGTGAGACCGCAGGCACATAGGTGACCAAGATCAACGCGATCAAGATCGCCAGATAGAACGGCCAGATTGATTTCAACGCTTGTTCTATTTTGATCTTACCAACGGCACAGCCCACAAACAGGCAGGTGCCAACAGGTGGCGTGCACAGGCCCAGCCCCAAGTTCACCAGCATCATGATGCCAAATTGCGTTGGGTCCATTCCCAGCCCCTTGGCGATTGGCAAGAAGATGGGTGTGCAGATCAAGATCAGCGCAGCCATATCCATAATCATGCCCAAGAGCAGAAGAATGACATTGATCATCAGCAAAATGATGATTGGGTTGTCAGAAATCGACACCAACAAGTTGCTCAATTTTGCAGGCACCTGATACAGGGCCAAAAGGTAGGCAAAGGATGATGCAAAGGCGATCAAGATCATCACCATTGCCGTGGTTCGCACAGCACCGGTGACGGCAAGAACAAAAGAATCCCACGTCAGAGAGCGATAGTAGAACTTGGTCAGCAACAGTGCATACAATGCACCAAACGCACCGGATTCCGTAACTGTGAACACGCCGGACAATGTACCACCTACGATGATGACAGCGGTGATAAAGCCCGGAATGGCATCCGCCGCACTGCGCCCCACTTCGCCCCAACCGGGGAAAGGTTCAGCCGGATATTTGTGTTTGACCGACAAGACATAGGCCGCAACCGCCAGGCTGAAACACATCAAAATGCCCGGAATGACCCCCGCCAAGAACAGCTTGGATACGGAAATGCCGCCACCGGCAGCGACGGCGAAAATGATCATGTTGTGGCTGGGCGGGATCACGATGCCCGCGATTGAGGACGTGACCGTAACATTGACCGCAAAGTCAGGACGATAGCCGCGTTCCTTCATCACCGGGATCAACAAAGACCCCAGCGCAGAAATATCCGCAACAGCCGATCCCGAAATGCCGCCAAACAGCATGGACGAGAAGATATTGACCATGGCCAGACCACCCTTCAGGTGGCCCACAAGGGCCGAAGCCAACTTGACCAACCTAGAGGCAATCCCGCCGTGAAGCATGATTTCACCCGCGAAAACAAAGAACGGAATCGCAAGCAGTGAAAAGACTGAAACACCCGCAGTCGCACGCTGAAAGGTGATCAGCATTGGAAAGCCTTCGAACCAGAAGGCAGATGCTGCGGCGATGCCCATCGCAAACGCCACTGGCATGCCGACCACCACCAAGACGCCGAAAACAAGCAGAAGTATCATTAAACCCATGGGTCAGCCGTCCAGTTCTTTGGCGGAAAGCCGCCATTCGGAAAATGTAAGGATGCGCAGGATTCCGCGAATACCTGCAAATAGGAAAACCAAAGCACCACAGGACGTAATGGCCAACGTCCGAAAGCTTTCGGGAATGTCCAGCATCGGCAACAACGTGTCCCAGCCAAACCGCATCAGCGTGACGCCAGCAAAAAGCATCACCGCGCCAAAGGCGGCAAGCGCAAGGTCGGTGGCGATGATCAGAACCTTTTGAACACCGCTTGGCATCATGTCCCGAAACAGCGTAACGCCAAGATGTGTGTTTTCCTTGATACCCGCTGCGGCACCTAAAAAGGCAATGTAGCAGATCAGCAGCAACGCCAGCTGCTCTACCCAGGTGGGTGTCACGTTCAGGACATATCGTCCGAACACCAACCAACCGAATGTCGTTACCAGAACAACCATCGCAACTGAGGAAAATGCAATGCACGCCGCGCGTACAATGTGTAACGAGGCTTCAAGCCTCTCGATTTTGGATGATAACCCCACTCTATGGGTCTCCTCGTTTCAGGCATCGCGCAGTCAGAAAAATCTGTTTTGCGTGTCGAAGGCCCGCCCATTCAGAATGAGCGGGCCTTGCGAACTATTTTTAAAACTTAGTCAGCATTCGCGATCATGTTGACGAGACCTTCCAGCTCTGGGCTGGCTGCCAGGAACTGTGCGTAGACCGGTGCCATGGCCGCTTGGAATGGACCTTTGTCAGCAATCTTGTTCACAGTTGTGCCGCCGGCCTGAACAACTTCCATGCTTGCCGCTTCACGTGCCTGCCACAGCTCGCGCTGAAGAACCGCGCTTTTGTGGCCAGCCTCTTTCAGGATAGCCTGCTGCTCTGGGGTCAGTTTTTCCCAGGTCTTCAAGCTCATGCAGAGGCACTCAGGAATGATCAAGTGCTCGGTCAAAGAGTAGTACTTCGCCACTTCAAAGTGGTTGGTTGATTCATAGGAGGGCGGGTTGTTTTCCGCACCGTCCACAACGCCGGTTTTGATCGACTGATACACTTCGCCAAAGGCCATTGGCGTTGCGTTACCGGACATGGATTCAACCATACCAACGAACAGGTCGTTGTTCATAACACGAACCTTCAGACCTTCGACATCCGCAGGCGTGTTGATTGGACGAACAGAGTTATAGAACGACCGCGCACCAGCGTCGTACCAACCCAGTGGAACAATACCCTTTGCGATCATGCCAGCGCCGATCGCTTCACCAACTTCGCCGTCCATCAGCTCGTACATCTGTGGGATGGATTTGAAGATGAATGGCAAAGACACAACGTTGGTTTCCGGGATGGATTGCCCCATCGGTCCAAGGCTGAATTCACCAAAGTCGATAATCCCCAAGCGGATCTGCTCGATGGCATCAGGCTGGCTGCCCAGAACACCGTTGTGATAAATCTTGCCCGTGATTTCACCGCCGGTTTGTTCGGCGACATCCGCCATGAAAGATTCCATCGCAATAGAAACTGGATAGTCTTCTACGTGGATATTCCAACCGCGCAGTTCAGCGGCAGACGCGGCAGCGCCGGCCAGAACAAGCGCGCTTCCGACAGCGGCGCCAAGAATTGTCTTTGGAAATTTCATATTTAGCATCGTTCGGTTCCTCCCGATCGTTTGTTTTACCTTTCACCGGCACATTCGCAGAGTGCGGGTGATGGTTCCTAAGGTGATCCTCTGTGGAAAACGGGACATCCCGCTAACCCTCTTGGATTAAGTGGTATTTAAGAATTACCCCTCCCTCTTCGTGTCGTCTTCCAGCCTTCACAGACCAATGAAGGTCATTTCGACGCCCCTCTTCCGATGGCTCAGGTGACTGCAACACAATCCGGCCTACTGGCCGAAATCAAAGCATTCACACCACCCTCCAGCGGTTCGGAATCGCCGTTATTTGACTAATATACTATTATACCAGTTGGTGTAAACTCCCTTTGAACCCCACCAACGCACTGACTTTTATTGTTTTTTATAATAAAATGGTAAAAAACAACATGAGGGCAAAGGGAAACAAACGTTGACCGCTCGACACTACTCATGCCCCTGTTCCGGGCATCTGTCGTTTGGCACGGGGAACATCAACCAAAGCCAAACGACGCCGGAAAGTGCCAATCAGCTGAATAAGACCCCACCGTTGATGTCCACGTTCGTTCCGGTGATGAAGGCAGAGTCCTCACACGCTAAGAACAAAACCAGGTTGGCCACGTCATTTGGCACCCCTTGACGCTTTACCGGCGCGGCCGCTTCAAAACCTTTACGGGCAGCATCGGCAGTATGGATGTTGTGAAAATCCGTATCGATCATTCCGGGGCACAACGCGTTGACGCGCACGTTTGGTCCCAGCTCTTTGGCCAGCCCACGCGTCATGGACATGACAGCCCCTTTAGACGCGGCATAGGCAACCGACCCAGGGCCGCCGCCGTCGCGCCCGGCTTGGCTTGCCAGATTAACAATCGCGCCTGACTTCAAGTGTGGCAAACAGGCCCTGATCATCAGGAATGTACTGGTCACGTTCAATTCCATGACGGCGTTCCAGTGATCCAAGGACATTTCAGAAAACGTCTTGCGTGCGATTAATCCACCGGTGTTGTTCACCAAGACATCAACGCCACCAAATTCTTCAACCGTCTTGCCGACCAGTGCATTCACGCCATCTTCGGTGTTCAGATCACCTTGCAGAGCAAAGGCCTTGCCGCCCGCAGCCGTGATTTCCGCAACGGCCTGATCCGCGCCGTCACTGCTGGAGAAGTAGTTGATCGCGACGTTTGCCCCTTCTGCAGCCAGTCGAAGCGCACAGGCCCGGCCAATGTCGCGCCCCCCACCTGTGACGATGGCTGTTTTGCCTGCAAGTTTCATTCATCTTCCTTTCATTGTTGTCTTGTTCAGGCCAACAGCCCTTATGCCTTTGTCAGCGTCCCGACGGGGTCGGAAAATCTTCTGGGCCCCTGTCGCTCTGGCCACCTTGTGACATCCAGAATGCCCTGCGACGCACCGCGCCTGTCGTATTCACAGGTGTCCCCAACTTAGAGGTCGGAGAGCCATCATCATGATCGGACAAGGTCGGTTGCACGTAGTTCTATGTCAGCACGGCCATGCCAAACGCCTTTCAATTCATTCAACACCACAAGTGTGGTCGTCTAGTATACCTGTTATGGGATCTTCAACTGGAATACTAGTCTTATTTTGACCGCCGAAACCGATTTGAGTGGCTATGCACGTCACGGATTTGACTAGAGGCACCCTGCCCTAGCTCCACAATTTGAGAGTTTGCCGCAGCGACAGACATCATCCAAACCGCCGGATCAGAAGGGTTTTTCATCCAATGTTCGATGAAAACCCGCCGCACTCAGAAAACGGCGACATGGGCAGCATTCACCAGTTCTGTCGAAGGTCGCATCGCCTACAACAACTGGCACACCTGCGTTGGATAGATTAACAAAAGTGAACCGAGGAGGTCGCAAATGGCGCCTATGACGCAAGCTCGAGATCGCCATACAAGCGCGGATATGGTGTTCGACTACCTATTTGATGAGATTTCGTCGACCCGGCTTCGCCCCGGTGACAAAATTTCAGAAGCAGAAATTGCTGCTCAGTTTGGCGTGTCACGCCAACCTGTTCGTGATGCGTTCAGCCGACTAGAGATCCTCGACCTTCTGCTCATTCGCCCGCAACGCGCCACCGAGGTGAAGCGTTTTTCAATGCGCGAAATCACCAAATCTCGTTTCGTTCGTTTAGCCATTGAGGCGGAAGTCCTGCGCCGCGCGGCCAGAGAGTGTGATGCCATCGGCGCGGCACGGTTGGATGCAAATTTGATCGAACAGGCGGCCATTGTGAATGCAGGCGATTACGTTCTTTTTGGGCCGGTCGATTATAAGTTTCACCAGATCTTATGTGACATCGCCAAAGTGGATTTCGCGTATGAAGTTATCAAACAACAAAAGGCCGCAGTGGACCGTCTGTGTTTGTTAAGCCTGACCCAAGAGAACCGAATGGGCCAGCTGCTGGAAGATCACAAAGCAATCGCAACATCGGTCAAAAACCATGACAGTGAAGCCGCCGTCCAAGCAGGCGTGCTTCACCTTTCGCGCCTTGATGCAACGATTGAGGCCATTTCCGAAGCACACAAAGACTACTTTGATCTATAGGCGGCCGATTGCTGTTCCCGCATTGTTTAAGAGCAAGGATTGAAATCCGATCTAGGATTCCGTGCAGAAGCGATCAAAGGAACTGGCCCAATCCTTGTGCCAACGTGACAAGGGCGGCCGGTTTTCGATGATGTCCCCCATCGCCCAAGCCATGCGTTTCTCATCAACGTCGCGGCTGACATCGTTGTCCGGGCAAATAATGTAGAAGTCCCCCTTGGACAGACTGGCGACCATGAAATCAGCCACTTGGTCCGGCGTCCACGCCCCGGCCGGTTTTTCACTACGCCCACGACGGGTCAAATCTGTAAACACAAACCCTGGAACCAGAAGGTGCGCTGTGATGTTTGATCCGGCTTCGCGCAGATGATGCTGCAAAGCTTCGGTAAACACCTTCACACCGGCCTTTGAGACATTGTAAGCCGGATCGCCGGGAGGTGAAGTAATCCCTTGTTTCGACCCCGTGTTGATCACCAAGCCGGCCTGCCCCCGCGCGATCATGCCCGGCACGAAGATCTGGCAGAAGTTCACAACCCCACCCAGATTGACCGCAAGCACCTGATCCCAAGTGTTCGTAGTGTCAAAGATATCGCTGCCCGGCTGCGTGCCCGCATTGCACATCAAAACATCGACACCGCCAAAACGATCCACAACCTGGGCCTCCAAGGCTTTGACGGCTGCCTTATCCGAAACATCCAGCTTTTGCGTGACAACATCAGCTGCCCCGGCGGACCGAAGGCTGTCTTCGGCATCGGCAAACAGTTCTTCGCGCAGGTCGACAAGAACAATATTCATACCGTTTTGCGCGAAATAACGGGCAGACGCCAATCCGATACCAGCCGCGCCACCGGTTATGACAGCCGTCTTCCCGGCGCCTATTGCAGTCATACTCATCTTAACCTCCCCACCTGATGCCAGTCACTAATCATAGAAGACACAAACTGACCTGTGAAGCGATCCAACCATTTTGACGGCGCTTTCCCGGTTGGCTTGTCGCATTCCAGAGCTTCACCACGGGTAAAGACAAAATGCAGATGCTGGACAATCTGGCCATCTTCCTGCTTGTTCACAGGCCAGAACCAAAGACAGGCTTTCGGCTGATCGAAATTGGGCTTAGCGTGAAAAGGACGCGTGGCGGTTCCCTTGTGTTCAACGGCTAAACCACAAAAGGCAAGATCAGAGCCGTTTTGAACGCCAACACCGCGAAACGCGTCAAACCTATGCTTCAGTGACCGCGCGTAAAAACCTTTTTCGAGCGACACAGTCTACGTCGCCAGACATTCAGTACGGATTTGCAAATGACCAATCCTCTTGACCCGTTCACATTCCACCCCGAACTGCGGGACAAGATAAGGGACCCTTTCAGCTCCTTCTTTCGCGAATTCGATGCCAAAGAAATCTTCCAAAGCCAGCCTGAACTTCTCTGGGTTTTGGATGAGCTTCATTCAGATGAGCAGCGCAATGCCTCTCGCAAAGCGGTGATAGAACAGCAAGACAGTGATGACCTTTGGGTCTTTGCCTATGGCTCGTTAATGTGGGATCCGGCAATCGTGTTTTCCGAAGTCCGGCGGGCCTTTGTGCCTGACTATGCACGCAAATTCATCCTGAAGGATGTTTGGGGCGGGCGCGGCACACGTGAGGTTCCGGGATTGATGGCCGCTTTGGACAAGGGCGACGGATGTCAGGGGCTGGTCTATCGCATTGCCGCCGAAAACATTGAAACTGAAACCGATATCCTTTGGCGCCGCGAAATGCTGGGGCCCGGATATTTGCCGGTTTTTGTGACCACACAGGTCGGTGGAACCTCCACACAAGCGTTGGCGTTTGTTGCCGATTACGATGTCGACACCGTCGAACCTAACTTGGACCGAAGCGAACAAGTGAAGTGTCTTGCAACCGGCGCCGGTTTACTGGGCACAAACCTTGAATACCTTCAAAACATCGTCGATCAATTCGCGGTTCTTGGGGTAACCGACGATTATTGCAGCACACTATTACAAGACGTGCAGCATTATATGCAGGCAAACACTGGCACGATGAACGGAACCCGGAAATGACGGCACCCATCACTTTCTTTGACGGTCATAACGATTTCCTTCTGCGCCTGATGTTCGCAGCCGATCAGCGAGAAGCGTTTTGGCTGGGTGATGCCAGCAAAGGGCATCTTGATCTGTCGCGAATGAAACAAGCAGGTTTTGCTGGTGGGCTGTTCGCGATTTTTGTTCCGCCGGTTTCCAGTGGCCCGCCCCCTGATTTTGCGAAACTGATGGCCAATCCGCCTTACGATTTGCCGATGCCGCCGTTGATGGATCATCGACAGGCCCAACCTGTGGCAATGACAATGGCTGGATTGCTTCATTGGATGCAGCGCGCCGCGCAAAATGATTTTGCGGTGTGCCGCAGCCCTGCCGACGTGCGCGCCGCCATTGGCAAAGACATCATCGCCGGCGTTATGCATATGGAAGGTGCCGAAGCGATTGGGCCCGATCTGGATGCGTTGTACCTGTTTCATGACATGGGGTTACGTTCGCTTGGCCCGGTTTGGAGCCGCCCAACCATCTTTGGCCATGGTGTCCCGATGAAATTTCCGGCCTCTCCTGACATTGGCGATGGGCTGACCAACCGGGGCAAGGATCTGGTTCGCCTGTGCAACGATCTGGGCATAATGATCGACCTGTCGCATATGAACCAAGCCGGTTTTGACGACGTGGCAAAAGTCTCGCGGCGGCCCTTGGTTGCCACGCATTCCAATGCCTATGCGCATAGTGCCTCGCCACGCAATCTGACCGACAGGCAATTGGAGCAGATCAAAGATTCTGACGGCATGGTCGGCTTCAACTACGCAACATTCTATATCAACAGCGATGGAACGGCGTCTGACGATATGGGATGGGATCCGATTTTACGCCATTTGGATCATCTGATCGAAAAGCTTGGGGAAGACCGGGTAGGGTTAGGGTCAGATTTTGATGGCTGCATTGTTCCCAAACTGATCGGAGATGTGACGGGCGTGCCGCACCTGTTGGCAGCCTTGTCGGCACATGGCTACACTGACAGTCTTGTCGAAAAGCTTGCGAAGGAAAACTGGCTCAAGTGTTTGGAGCGCAGTCTGTAAACCATCAATTACGTGGAAAACCAGAATGGTCAAAATCACTCACGCCGCCACACCATCCGAGATTGCGGGCGTTCAAGACTTGATACGCGAATTTACATCTTGGGCCTTTTCCCTGCACGATGACGCCCGTGAATTCCCCACGTTTAGCGGGCTGGAGGCCGAGCTGGCGGCGCTGCCGGGCAAATACGGCCCGCCAACGGGCTGCCTGTTATTGGCCAGTGTCGATGGGAAGCCAACAGGCTGCGTGGCTGTACGAAAGCACGATGACACAACAGCAGAGGTCAAGCGCATGTATGTGTTGCCAAGCGCGCGCGGCTTGGGCGTTGGCACCGCACTGATTGATGAACTGATCGCCGCGACCCGTCGAATGGGCTATAGCCGAATGGTTCTGACAACCCACCCATTGCTGGAAAGCGCAATACGTCTGTATCAGGTCGCAGGGTTTGAGATTGTCCATAACCCTCCGAACTTTCCAGACTATGAGGGCAGCGAAGTGTGTATGGAAAAGCTGCTTCAATAACGCTTTGCGTGCCCGCTCAATCGGTTTTCGAACGACAAGTCTTCACTACATGGCTTGGCCGAATATGCGGTTCAAACGGGCTTTGTTCTCAGCAAACCCTGAACTCGCTGCTTTAAAATCATCCGATTGGCGTCATTCTCAACCAAAGCAGTCCTCACACACTGGCGGTTCGACGTGCCGCCACGCCAAGTTCACAGACCTTCAACAAGGATCAGTTCGGTGTCAGAAATTGGCTCTCGGACCTCGCGCGCTTCGCGGTACGCTTGGGAGTCGTAAAAGGCCTGTGCGTCTTCCAAGCTCTCAAACTCTACCACAATCGCCAGCCCCTTCGCCGCTCCCTCACGGACATCTGGGCTGGGATTTCGCACCAAAACCTTGCCGTTATGCGCTTTTATCGCGGCACCGGAAAGCGTCTTGAACTCTTCAAACGCGTCTTTGTCGTGCACGCGAATATGGGCAATCAAATAACCTTTGGGCATTTTTCAAATCTCCTCCATCGATTTTCTGTGGCCGTGGTTCAAACAGTGCCCCCTTCAAATGCACCTGTCCAGTTTTGCCCAATCTTAGGAACTACAGCCTCAAGGACCCAATCCCGGGCTGACAAACGCGCCACCCACATGCAAAAACCGCCGCGTACCCCAAGGCAACGCGGCGGTTTTCATGTTGAGTTACAAATAGCGGCTTAGCGCGACTTCAGCCAAGCGACAGTGCTGAGAAGCGCGATAACGCCGCCAATCGCGACGGTGGCTTCAATCCCGTGCGGGTGCAAATGCCCGCCGCTGTGGGCCAAGGCTGGGCCAGAAGTCAGTGCTGCGACCATTGTGAAAGCTGTTGTCATACCCAAACGAGTCATGAGTCGATGTCCTTTTTACGTTGGTGAAGAAAATCCCGGATATCCAAGGACGATTTTTCGTCCATCGAGACGTAGATCAGGGCCATGTTGGTACGCTCGCGCACCATTTCGCCGGGAAACGGAAGATAGCTCAGCTCTCTTGAACCAAAGGAAGGAGAGGCCGTTCCAACCTGCCATTCGGTTTTCAGCTCTACATCCACCAGCTTCAGGGCGGTTTTACTACCCGTCCCTGGCCGTTCAAATGGCACACCGGCCAATTTCAGATAGCTGGTCTTGTCCTTGGCTTGCACGAACCCATCGACAAACTGTTCGGCCAAAACCTGAAGGTCGGCCGCCTCGTCATGGTCGTGCATGTGAGACAGCAGGTGATTGGCATCATGCGGGTGATTGTGGCCCGGACCATGCGTATGGTCATGTCCGTGATCATGGCTGTGCGAATGGTCGTGATCATGTGGCATTAGACCACCTCTTACCCGAGAATTCGCCGTGCGGAATTTCGACTGGCTTGTCGATATGGACCTTGTGCTTGCCCAGCGTTCCGTTGGACACCATCGCCCCCAGCACATCCACAATCACACGTGTCCCCAGCAACGCGGTAATGTCGGACGTGTCATAGGGGGGCGACACCTCAACCAGTTCCATGCCGCAGATACCTTCGGCGGCCACCTTTGACGCCAATGCCAAGGCTTCGCGCGGCAAGAAGCCACCGGGTTCCGGCCACCCGGTGCCAGGGACAAAGCCGCAGTCGATGCTGTCGATGTCAAAGGACATATAGACCATGTCCACGCCGTCCCACGCCATTTCCAGCGCCATTTCAGCGGTCTTATCTACGCCCATCCGTTCCATATCACCCATGGTGATGATGTTGGTTTCGCGATCACGGGCGACTTTCACCGCTTCGCGCGGCACTTGCCAGCCACCAATGCCCACCTGAACCAAGTTCTTGGCTGAAACATTCGGCAGGTTTGTTGAATGGAACCAAGGTGTTGTATGCATACGCTCATCCAGGTCTTTTTCCTGGATATCCGCGTGACGGTCAAAGTGTACGATGCCGATCTTTTTGGACGTACATTCCGCAATACCGCGCACACAGGGGAACCCGATAGAGTGATCGCCCCCAATCATGATGGGCAAAGAGCCCGAAGAAAACACATGGCTGACCGCGCGGCTGATCTGGTCAAAGCTTTTTTCGATGTTGGCCGGAATGGTAAAGACATCCCCCGCATCGCACATGGTCATCTGTTCACGCAGATCGACACCCAGCTCGTAGTTATAGGGTGTGTATAGTGCACTGATCTTGCGCAGCCCCTGCGGGCCAAAACGCGTACCTGGCCGATAGGTGGTGCCACCGTCAAACGGAACACCCAGCACAGTGGCGTCATAGTTGGCCACTTCCAAAACATCCTCGGCATAGGGTGCCTTGAGGAATGTGTTGATCCCCGCAAAATGCGGAAGCTCGCCGCGGGCAAAGGTTGGGATTGACTTGTCGTCAATGCTTTCGGCACCGGTCAATCCCATACGCAGGGCCCAGCGGCGTTCTTCATCATGACGGCCTTGAGGCAAATCAGCCTCTTTCTGCAGGGCCTTCCAGCCTGCCAATTTGGTCAGGTCCGGGTGGTGGGCCCGCTTTTCGCGTGCGTTAAACGCCTCGCGCAGGTCGGTAGGATGATGTGAACGTCGTGACGCCCGGAAATCAGGAAACATCTAGTTCCTCCTTCAGATGTTGAAACGGGATGCCGCCATCGCGAGCATCAAAATCGTAAGTGATCGTGGCACCAAACAGGCCTGGATCATGTGGATCCCAACGAGGTTTGTCGAAAACAAGCACGCGGTCGCCCAGCTTGAACCCTTCCTCCAAATCATGGGTCACCATGAAGACGGTCATGTTTGTTTCGTCTTTCAGCTCCATCAGGAACTCGTGCATTTGCAGGCGTGTCCCCGGATCAAGCGCACCGAACGGTTCATCCAACAGCAAGACGCGGGGTTTGGCGGTCATCGCCTGACCAATTGCCAATCGCTGTTGCATCCCCCCCGACAGGCTGGCCGGGTATTGATGCGCCACATGGTTCAAGCCAATCCGTGCCAACATCTGATCGGCCCGCTCTGACGCTGCACGCTTTGCAGCGCCGCGCAGTTTCCCAAATGCCGTTGCAAACCCTTCGGCCGCCATGATGTTGTCGCGCACGGTCAGATGCGGAAACACAGAGTAGCGTTGAAACACCACACCGCGTTCCAGGTTCGGCTCTACCGCGGGTTCACCACCGTCGATCCGGATCTCGCCGCGCACAGGTGTTTCTTCGGCCAGCAACATTCGTAGAAACGTGGATTTTCCGCAGCCCGATGCGCCGACGATCGAGATGAATTCACCTTCTTCGATCTCTACATTCACACGCTCCAGGATCGAGCGATTGTCATATGATTGCCAGACGTCCTTTACCGTAACGAAGCTCATAGCCCGGCCTCCATCCATGGAAAGCTTTTGCGCGACAGGGTTTTCAGCAGCCAGTCGATGATAAAGGCCAACAGCGTAATCCAGATCACGTAGGTCAGGATCACATCCATCGCCAAATAGCGACGCACCAGAAAGATGCGGTAGCCCAGGCCAACGTCCGATGCCACGGCTTCAGCCGCGATCAGGAATAGCCAGGCAGAGCCCAAAGACAGCCGGATGTTGGAAATTAACCGTGGCAGGATTTGCGGCAAGGCCACTCGCAGCGCGATCACCCAAGTTGAAGCCCCCAGTGTCTGCGCTTTGACAATCTGTTCGGGTGGAATGTCCAAAACGCGTTGTGCCAGATCCCGTGTCAGGAACGGCGTGATGCCGATGACGATCAGCACGATCTTCGATACTTCACCCAAGCCGAAAACGATGAATAGGATCGGCAAAAGCGCCAAGGGCGGCACCATCGACAACACCGCCACAAAACCCGACAGAGTGCGCCGTGCATAGGGCAATAGGCCGATCAACATGCCCAATACCAACGCCAGAGACGCCGATATTGCCACGCCACCAAACAAACGCAACAAAGATGAAAAAGTGTCTTTCCACAGTAAAATGTCGCCGGTGCGTCGATCCCCTTCGGTGAACAGCCGAATGGCCGTGTCGCGGATGGTGGAAAGCGCCGGCAGAAGTTTGTCTGCCGGGTTGGCGGTCAGACGAATGTCAGAGCCGATAGCATAGGCCACAAGTACCAGTACAAAGGGCAACGCGCCCAGAACCAAGCTCATAACCCGATCAGGTTTTCGGTTTATCAAACGCATTGCAATCCCCTTTGTCATTGGTCAGAGGCGCGGCACACAGCACCGCGCCCCGGTTTGGATTACAGTGCGCCGTCAGCGGCCATTTGCATGTAGGTTGTGTCGAACCGGAACTTGACGTTGTTTTCGTCGCCCGTGATGGTCCCATCTGGATAGGCAACACCAACAAAGTCTGCGCTGGGTGCGCCTTCGCCCAAGATGCCCTTGTCGAACAGGAATTCGGCAACAGACGTCATGGTTGTGGGCATTTCGGCAGAGGACGCCTGCGCCACAGCAGCAGCCGGATCAAAGAACATCTCGGTCGCTTCCAACTGCGCCTTGTACCCATCCAGATCTGTGCCCGATGCTTCGGCCATTGCGGTCAGCGTGTCTTCATCTCCGGCGGCCATCAGTGCCATCACTTCGTACCACGCACCGGCAACCGCCTTGCCAAAGGCCGGGTTGTCCGCCAGCGTTTCGGTATTGACGACCATCAGGTCCAAAATCTCACCTGGGATCATGGAACTGTCGAACACATTGGTGGCATCCGGGTTGGAGCCCAAAATCTCGGACACGAGCGGGTTCCAGGTTACGACGACTTCAACATCATCGGTGGCATAGGCCGCGATCATATCCGCATCGGAGGTGTTGATGACCCCGTCCAGATCTCCTTCGGACAGACCCACACCGTCCAAACCACGTGCAAGCAAGTAGTGCGACACTGACAGCTCAACCAGATTGACCGGTTTGTCCTTCAGATCAGCCAACGAACCTGCCCCTTTCAGGATCACCGCGTCGTTGCCGTTTGAATAGTCACCAACAATCAGGGCTGTTGTGTCAACGCCACCGCCTGATGGGATGGACAAGGTGTCCATGTTGGTGGCCGAAACACCGTCAAAGGCACCGGCTGTGTATTGGTTGATCGATTCCACGTAATCGTTGATTTGAACGATATCGACTGTAATTCCGTATTTGTCGGCCCATTTGTCCATGATGCCGCTGTCTTCCAGGTAGCCCCAGGGCATCCAGCCCACGTAAATTGACCACGCAAGTTTGAAATCTGTTTTCTCTTCGGCCATAGCCGGTGCAATTGATGCGGCCAGCACGCCCAGTGAGAGCGCTGAAGCGGACAGAAGTTTTGATTTTGTCATGACTTTCCCCGTTCGAGCGTCCCGCCTTACTTAAAAGATGGTTTTCACCCTGCTGGCGGAACAAAGAAAAGTTGGCGCGGGCAAAACCAGCGCAGTAACCTCCCGGGATTTTGCCCCGCCGTGTGCCCCTGCGGAATTTGCCGCTTGGGTGGTGCTTCTTGGACCAGACTTGCCAAACTGTGGCAACGGAACCCTAAGCACCCTGCACATTCATAAAAGAACAGTCCCCCCCAACGAGCATAGCCAGCAGTGGGCATTTTTCGACGAAATGCAGTAAACGCCAATAATATAAGCGCCAAAAACAGGTATTTGACCGATGGATGCGCGTCTGACCGACAAAAACAGCCAAATCATCGGCACTGGAAAGTGTGAAATGCGAAGGTTTTGGCGGGCTATCGGTGGGCTGAAACGGGAATAATGGCCGGATCAGCCCGCCCAAACGCCAGAATCGGGCTACAGAATAACCCGCGGTTCCCGCTGTCCAGCCACACCTGCCGGGGCGGTGTAGACCACGCCTTGGTCCGCGTCAGGGTCGTCGATCCCTTGCCGCGCGGTCGTGACAAACAATGTTCTCAGGTCTGCGCCGCCAAATGCCGGGCACGAACTATGCGCGCCGCCAACAGCGATTGCCCGGTCAAATTGCCCATCGGGCAGATAGCGTGCCACTCTGCCCGCGCCCCATTGTGCGTTCCACACACCGCCTTCGCTGTCCACGACAGACCCGTCTGGGTACAAGCCCTCTGAGGTCAAATCCACAAACACAGTAAGCTCACCATCCGGCCACCCTTGGGCGTCCAAAGTCTGCTGCATAATGCGCTGCGTTTCCGTGCAAGCGAAATAAGCCGTGTGCCCATCGGGTGAAAAACAGATGGAATTGGGAATGGTCAGGTTGGGGTACAGAAGAACCACATCGCCCCGGTAGTAGCGATAGATCGCACCTGCGCCGGTTTCGGCCTGTTTGCCCATTGTGCCAATCCAGAATCCGCCCTTTGGGTCCGCCCGACCATCGTTAGACCGGGTTATTGGTTGATCTGCCTCCAAAGGCGCCAACAGGTCCCGCTGCGCGGTTTCCAGATTGAAACACCACAGACCGGTTTCCGACGCCATCAGCAGATTGTCGTGATCCACCCATCCAGCGGCGGAATGAAGTTCCGGCAGTTCCCAGGACTGGGTTTGATCCTCCTTGCGGGCCAACAGGCGCGACCCGATAATATCAAACCAAAACAGCGTTTCCCGTTCAGGGTGCCACAGCGGCCCTTCGCCCAGAAAACACAGGCGCTTGTCGAAGACTTCAGTCGAGGGCATCGCCATAGACCTTGTCATAAGCGGCAGACAACGCTTCTGCACGCGTGCCAACGGTGGCGGCATCATCCCCTGGCCGGTACAGCGATGTACCGATGCCAAAGCCATTGACGCCCGCCTTGGCCCATTCATCCATATTCGCAACGCCAACGCCGCCTACTGCCAACACCTGCGTTTCGGGCGGCAACACGGCACGGATCGCAGAAACACCTGCAGCCCCGATCAAAGACCCAGGGAACAGCTTCAAACCATCAGCCCCGGCTTTCAGTGCTGCAAAACATTCCGTTGGTGTCATGACACCTGGGAAAGATAACAAACCAGCGGCTTTCGTCGCGGCAATCACGTCGCTATCCATATTCGGAGAAACAGCTAATTTCGCACCGGTTTCGGCCAGCTGGCTGACCTGTTCGGGTGTCAAAACGGTTCCCGCGCCGATCAACGCCTGATCGCCAACGGCATCTACCATCTGAGCAATCGAGTTAAACGGATCTGGTGAATTCAGCGGAACTTCGATCTTCGTGATCCCACCCGCGATCAGTGATCTGGCAATGCCAACAGCTTCATCCGGGGTTACGCCACGTAGAATGGCGATGATATTACGAGACACGAACAATCCTTTCGGTTGGCGCCAACCGGCGCGCGCCTTGGGGTGTCGCCGGGCCCGTCAGACCCGGCAACAAAGGTTTACAAGCTTTGCAGATCAGTCGGCAAAGCGGCCTGCGGAACGTTCTGATAGCAGACAGGACGCAGGAACCGCCGGATCGCCAGTGTTCCAACGGATGTCGCACCAAAGTTGGTGGATGCGGGGTAAGGCCCGCCATGCACCATCGCGTCGCAGACTTCGACACCGGTTGGGAACCCATTGGCCAAGATACGGCCAGCCTTGCGTTCCAGAACAGGCATAAGGCGCTGCGCCACGGCGCTGTCGCCGTCATCCATATGCAAAGTGCACGTCAATTGCCCTTGCAAGGACCGCGCAACTTTCAGCATCTCATCCAAGTCACGCACAGTGACAACCAGCCCCAATGGACCGAACACTTCTTCGCCCAAAGCTTCGTCTGCCAGCCATTCCTGACCGGTGGTTGCAAACAGATAGGGCGTGGCATTGCGCATATCACAGACAGATGTCAGCACCTCACGAACTCCAGCGGTGCCGGAAACGCGGTCACGTCCTGCACGATATGCTGCTGCAATACCATCGGTCAGCATGGTTTGCGCACCCACATCGGCCAATGCTTCGGACGCAGCCTGAATATAGGCATCCGCCTCAGCACCTTCGATCAGAACTGAAATGCCGGGGTTGGTACAGAACTGCCCTGCCCCCATGGTCAACGACCCAGCCCATCCAGTACCGATGGACGCGCCGCGCGTGGCCAAAGCTTCGGGCAAAATAAACATGGGGTTGACCGATCCCAGCTCACCAAAGAACGGAATAGGTTCTTCACGCTGCGCGCACAGGTCAAACAACGCCCGGCCACCGCCCAGCGAACCTGTAAAGCCAACGGCCTTGATCAGCGGATGCTGAACCAGAGATTGACCGACGTCGCGTGCCCCACCTTGAACCAATGAAAACACACCCGCAGGCAAATCGCAGGATTTGATCGCAGCGTGGATCGCCTCGGCAACGATTTCTCCGGTGCCGGGATGCGCGCTGTGGCCCTTGACCACGACAGGACACCCTGCCGCCAGTGCCGACGCGGTGTCCCCACCAGCCGTCGAAAACGCCAAAGGAAAGTTGGACGCGCCAAAGACGGCCACAGGACCGATAGGACGTTGAATCATCTTCATATCCGGGCGCGGCAACGGCGCACGATCCGGCAGCGCCGTATCATGGCGCACATCCAGGTAATCACCTTTTAGGATGTGGTCTGCAAACAGGCGCAGCTGGCCGGTGGTGCGGCCACGCTCGCCCTGCAAACGAGCAGCGGGAAGGCCGGATTCTTCGCAACCGATCTGGGTGATCTGGTCGCCGCGGGCGTCGATCTCATCTGCGATCGCATTCAAAAACGCCGCACGATCCTGTCGGGAAGAATACCCAAAGGACCAGAACGCCTCTTCCGCAGCTTGGCAGGCACGGTCCACCAATTCTGGCGTGCCGTGGCTGAACGCATGTGCGTCACCGCTGGACGGCTGCGACATGAATGTCGTTTCCGTTCCAACCCAGTCACCCGCGATCAGATGTTTGCCATGTGGTTTAAAAGCCATTTTCGTCCTCACTTGCCCCAATTCAGGGCGATCACATCAAGTTCTTTTGACAACTGCAGCAGGCGGTTTTTGGTACGCGCACTAAGCGGTTGCAACGGTGCACGAACATGATCGCTTTTGATCACGCCGCCTTCCATCATCACTGTCTTGGCAGCCCGCAATCCACACTGTCGGTTTTCGTGGTTGATCAATGGCAGACAAAGGCGCCATTGGTCCAGAGCCTGATCAATACGACCAGCCAAATAATCCACGACAATGGGGCGAATTTTTTCCGGCTGTAATGCGGACGTCATTGTCCCGGTGCAGCCCGCATCCAGATCGGCCAGCAATGTCGCGGCTTCTTCCCCGTCAAATGGCCCAACGATATGGTCGCCACCTGCCTCGATCAGCGCGGCCAGCTTATCGGCTGCAAAGGGTGTTTCGATCTTGAAATAGCTTACGTTCTCAATCTCGGCCGCCATCCGCACCAACAACGGTACAGACAGGGAAACCCCCGACAAAGGCGCATCTTGAACCATGATCGGAATACTGATGGCATCAGACACCACCTGAAATTGCGTAAACACCGCGTGTTCCGGTGGCACAAGGCCAACGCCGTGGTACGGCGGCATCATCATCACCATGGCAGCACCAAGCGCCTGAGCTTCCTTGGCGCGGGCCACAACGATTTCATTGGCGAAATGGCTGATCGTGACAATCACCGGAACGCGACCTGCCACATGTTCCAGGCTGACCTTGGTCAGAACCGCACGTTCCTCATCAGATAGCAGAAACTGTTCTGAGTAGTTGGCCAGAATACAAATGGCATCAACGCCCTGATCAATCATGCAATCCAGAACACGCCGCATCCCTTCCACATCGACCTGTCCGTCGTCGAAAAATGGTGTGGGGGCGACAGGCAAAATACCGGTCAAAGGGGATTTCATCGCAGGCTCACTTTCAATTCAGTCGTGGAATGGTTGGGTCGGGATCCGGCGGCCTAGTGCCAACGCGTCCGAAACATGCACCATTGGGCGCAGATCAACATCGGAGCTTCCATTGGCCACCAGCTCGGCCATGCGGGCGTAAAGCCGGGGATATTCACCGGACAAGGGCGCATCATCATCTGATGCGGTCTCTTGGCCATCAATTGTCATGCGGGCGCCGCCATCGATCAGGCTTAACGTTCCCTGATCTGTTACGGCGTCGATTGTCCATGTTTGGGTGCCGTCTTGGCGCCAGTCAAACACGGCCGTCACCTCTGCGCCGTCAGGATGATAAAAGATCAGCTGCGCCGCAATTGGGGTCTGACGATTTGAGGGCGTTTCCAAAATGGCCGAGGTCAGATGGATATTCACTGGCAGAATCTCTGTCACGATGGACAGGGCATTGATGCCCGGATCAAAGACCCCCATGCCGCCCGGTTCCCAGATCCATTCCTGACCGGGATGCCAGCGGCGCACATCTTCTTTCCAAGTGACTTGCAAGCTTTGAAGCGTCTTATCCGCCAGCCATGTTTTGGCCGCGGCAACCTTGTCGGCTTCGCGCGAATGCCATGTGGAAAACAGCGACACACGGTGCTTTTGTGCCAAATCGACCAATGCATGACATTCCGCCAAAGTCGCGCCGGGCGGTTTTTCCAGCATCACATGGCGGCCTGCCCGGATTGCCTTGGCGGCATATTCAAACCTGGGCGCTGGCGGCAAACACAAAGAGATGACACGAATGTCAGAGCGTTCTTCCAGCAACTTGTCGAAATCCGTATAGCTGGGTACGCCCTCAACCGTGCCTTGGCGCGATACAGTTGCGGCCAAAGTCCAATTCGACGCGGCATTGATCGCAGGAACGTGCTGATCCAGCGCGATTTTGCCGATCCCAACAAGTGCCAGTTCCATCAATGTGAATCCTTCCCAACGTCGGAACCACGACATCCGTTCAGGAAGTCCAGATCCGCACCGGTATCCGCACCTTGGACATGCTGCTGATGCAGCCACG
This sequence comes from Pseudoprimorskyibacter sp., assembly GCA_034670065.1. Taxonomy (GTDB): domain Bacteria; phylum Pseudomonadota; class Alphaproteobacteria; order Rhodobacterales; family Rhodobacteraceae; genus Mesobacterium_A. The sequence goes on from JAXMOG010000001.1 coordinate 416,878, forward strand.
CATAGCCGCTTTCAGGCTGATCCGGCAGCGGTTTCCAAGCCGCCAAACGGGTTGCCAGCTCTTCATCAGAAATATCCAGATGCAAATGACGGCTTTCAACGTCCAGTTCGATCATATCGCCGTTTTGAACCACGGCCAGCGGCCCACCAGCGGCGGCTTCTGGTGATGTGTGCAAAACAACGGTGCCATAAGCTGTGCCAGACATGCGCGCATCGGAAATACGCACCATATCGGTGATGCCTTTCTGAAGCACCTTCGGCGGCAGACCCATGTTGCCAACCTCGGCCATACCAGGGTAGCCCTTGGGGCCGCAATTCTTCAGCACCATGACACAGGTTTCATCGATATCCAGATCAGGATCTTCGATCTTGGCTTTGTAATCATCGATGTCTTCAAACACGACCGCCCGGCCCCGGTGTTGCAGCAAAGCTGGGGTCGCGGCAGACGGTTTCAGCACAGCGCCCTTGGGGGCCAAATTGCCTTTGACCACGACGATACCGCCGGACTGTGTCAGCGCCTTTTCGGTCGGCAGAATGACGTCTTCGTTGAAGTTGACAACATCCTTGACCTCGTCCCAGATCCCTTGACCGGAAACTGTCAGCGCGTCCTTGTGCAGCAATCCACCCTCGCCCAAGCGCTTCAAAACAACGGGCAGACCACCCGCATAGAAGAATTCTTCCATCAGATATTTGCCCGACGGCATCAGGTTAACGATTGTCGGCACGTCGCGACCGCAGCGATCCCAGTCTTCCAGTGTCAAATCGATCCCGACACGACCCGCCAATGCCATCAAATGGATCACCGCATTGGTAGAGCCACCGATCGCGGCATTGGTCCGAATGGCGTTTTCAAACGCTTGCTTGGTCAACACGTCAGACGGTTTCAGATCATCCTTGGCCATCTGAACGATGCGGCGGCCCGACAATTGCGCGATGACGCGGCGACGGCTGTCGACAGCCGGAATGGCTGCGTTGCCAGACAAGGCCATGCCCAGGCTTTCTGCCATCGACGCCATGGTCGACGCCGTACCCATTGTGTTGCATGTCCCGGTAGAGCGGGACATCGACGCTTCGGCCTCCAGAAACTCATCCTGGGTCATCTCACCGGCTTTCACCGCTTCCGAGAATTTCCAAAGATGTGTGCCGGACCCGATCTTTTCATTGCGGAAATGCCCGTTCAGCATTGGTCCGCCCGTCACCACGATGGCCGGTAGATCAACAGAGGCCGCCGCCATCATCAGTGACGGGGTGGTTTTGTCACAGCCCACCATCAGCACACAGCCATCCATTGGCTGTCCGCGGATCGTTTCCTCAACCGACAGGGCGGCCAAATTGCGAAACATCATGGCCGAAGGGCGAAAGGTGTTTTCCGACGCTGAAAAGACCGGAACTTCCACCGGGAAGCCGCCTGCCTCCCAGATACCGGCTTTGATCTTTTCGGCCAGCTCCTTCATATGGATGCCGTTGCATGGCGTCAGCTCGGACCAAGTGTTCAGGATGCCGATAATCGGGCGTCCATCAAACAAATCATGGGGATACCCCTGATTTTTCATCCAGCCACGGTGATAGATCGTGTCGCGGGAATTGCCGCCATACCATTCCTGGCTTCGCAGTTTCCGGGGCCATTCCGCTGGAACAAACGGGGTCGGTTTCTTTGTATCGCTCATCGCCTTATCCCTGCTTATTCTTGTTGTAGACATCGAAGAACACGGCGGCGAGTAGCACCAGACCTTTGATCACCTGCTGGTAGTCAATTCCGATGCCCATGATGGACATGCCGTTGTTCATCACACCCATAATGAACGCGCCAACCACAGCGCCGATGATCTTGCCCGACCCGCCGGACATGGACGCCCCGCCGATGAACACCGCCGCAATCACATCCAGTTCCAGTGCAAAGCCAGCTTTGGGCGTTGCTGTGTTCAAGCGTGCCGCAAAGATCAGACCCGCCAGCGCTGCCAGAACACCCATGTTCACAAAAGCCAGGAAGGTTAAGCGTTCGGTTTTGATCCCGGATAGTTTGGCCGCCTTCTCGTTCCCGCCAAGGGCGTAGACACGGCGACCGATCACGGTGCGTTCGGTGATGAAAGCATAGATCAGGATCAGAATTCCCATCGTCACCACAACATTCGGCAAACCCCGGAAGGTGGACAGTTTGAACATCAAGAAGATGATCGCGCCGGCAACGATGATGGTCCGGCCCCAAAAGAACGCCTTGGGCTCGCTGACAATGCCATACGCTGTATCACGGGCGCGTTTCTTGAGCCCCATATAGACGATGGCCGCAGCCGCAATCAGCCCAAGGCCAAAAGACAGCACGTTGAATTTGCGAGAACCAAACACTTCGGCCAATGTCTCACCCAGACCAGGGAAGATATCTGGCACAAAACCGGTGGACAGCAACTGGAACGATTTTGGGAACGGACCAACCGATTGCCCTTCTAGCAGCCACAGGGACAGGCCCCGGAACACCAACATGCCAGCCAAAGTCACGATGAACGGAGGTATGCGCCAGAAGGCCACGAAATACCCTTGGGCCCCGCCGATAATACCGCCTGCGATCAGACAGATAATGATCGCCACAAAGACGGGAAAATCGTAATTCACGATCATCACCGCGGCCAGCGCCCCGATGAACCCCATCACCGACCCGACCGACAGGTCGATGTGTCCGGCGACAATGACGATCAACATCCCCAGCGCCATGATGATAATATAACTGTTCTGCAAGAACAGGTTCGTGATGTTTACCGGGCGCATCAAAGTGCCGTCGGTCACGATCTGAAAGAAGGCCATGATGGCGATCAGTGCGAACAAAAGCCCGTAATCCCGCATGTGCGCGGTCAGATAGGCTTTGATCCCTTTATCGTTGGTTGTCATCCCGTCAGGCCCCTTTATTCCGTAACTATGAGCGACATGATCCGCTCTTGGCTGGCGTCTTCGGCGGTCAACTCGCCGACAAACGCGCCCTCATTCATGACGTAGATACGATCACACATGCCCAGCAGTTCGGGCATTTCGGATGAGATCATAACCACCCCTTTGCCCTGCGCTGACAGATCATTGATGATCGCGTAGATTTCGTATTTCGCGCCAACGTCGATCCCGCGTGTCGGTTCATCCAGAATCAGAACTTCGGGCGCTGTGAAAAGCCAGCGGGCCAGCACAACTTTTTGCTGGTTCCCGCCTGACAAGTTGCCCACCTTCTGAAAGACGGTGGGTGTCCGCGTGCTAAGTGCATCGCGGTATTTTTCAGCCACGCGTGTTTCTTCATTCGCGTTCAAAACCCCGCCGGTGGAGACGTCGCCGAGGTTGGCCAAAGTGGTATTAAATTGGATCGTTTCATCCAGGATCAGACCCAGACTTTTGCGGTCTTCCGTGACATAAGCCAGCCCTGCATCAATCGCGCGGTTTACCGTGGACACGTTGACCGTTTTGCCGTGCAGCTGGACCGTGCCCTGAATGGAGCGTCCATAGGACCGACCAAAGAGCGACATCGCCAATTCTGTGCGCCCTGATCCCATCAGCCCGGCAATGCCGACAACTTCACCCGCCCGAACATTGAAGGACACGTCTTTGATAATCTGGCGTTCAGAGTGCTCCGGGTGCCAGACGTTCCAATCTTTGACTTCCATCAACAGATCGCCAGCGCGCCGTTCCCGGTCAGGATAACGGTCCGACATATCACGTCCAACCATATCGCGGACGATGTCGTCCTCTGACAAACCAGCCTTGGCATCCAGCGTCGAAACGGACATGCCATCGCGAATAATTGTAACAGTATCAGACACATGCCGAACTTCGTTCAACTTGTGCGAGATGATGATGCTGGTCACGCCCTGTTCCTTGAGCTCCAGCATCAAATTCAGCAGTTTCAGGCTGTCGTTTTCCTGAAGTGCCGCGGTCGGCTCATCCAGGATCAGCAGCTTTACGTCTTTTGAGAGAGCTTTGGCGATTTCCACCAACTGCTGTTTGCCCACACCCAAACTGTCGATCAGGGTGGTCGGTGCTTCTTTCAGCCCGACTTTGGCCAGCAGCGCTTCGGTCCGCTGGTTTGCCTCATGCCAGTTGATAACACCGGCAGTGGCCGTTTCATTGCCCAGAAAGATATTCTCGGCGATGGACAGTTCAGGAACCAAGGCAAGTTCCTGATGGATAATAATAATTCCGCGGTCTTCGCTATCCCGGATACCTTTGAATTCGGCCAGGCTTCCTTCGTAGTGAATTTCGCCATCATAGCTGCCCGCTGGGTATACCCCGGACAAAACCTTCATCAGTGTGGATTTACCGGCGCCGTTTTCACCGCAAATGGCGTGGATTTCGCCGTCTGCCACCTTCAGGTTCACTTGATCCAGTGCTTTGACACCAGGGAACTCTTTGGTGATGTCCCGCATTTCAAGAAGTGTGGTCATGGTTTATTCCTTCTGAAGGCTCACCGAAGCCTCCTGCATCCTAGACCCGATCCGAACCGGGGTGGGACAGTATTGCCCGCCCCCACACAAAGAGGGGCCGGGCAACTGTTCTACAGCTTACGAAAAGCAGGTGATTACTTGATCTGGTCCATGGTGTAGTAACCGGAACCGATCAGGATTTCTTCCCAGTTAGAGGCGTCAACGGCGACAGGCTCCAGCAGATAGGAAGGAACAACTTTAACACCGTTGTCATAGGTCGAAGTGTCGTTGATCTCAGGCTCGCTGCCGCCAAGAACAGCATCTACCATGCCCACAGTCACTTTCGCCAATTCGCGCGTGTCTTTGAAGATGGTCGAGTATTGCTCGCCTGCCAGGATCGATTTCACAGATGGCACTTCAGCGTCTTGCCCGGAAACGATGGGCATTTTCTGATCGCCAGAGCCGTAGCCCACACCTTTGAGCGAGGACAGAATGCCGATGGAAAGGCCATCATATGGCGCCAAAACGCCGTGCACTTCCTTGTCGGTGTAGTTTGCGGACAGGATGTTATCCATGCGGGCCTGTGCAACAGCACCGTCCCAACGCAGAGTGCCGACTTTGTCCATGCCCATTTGACCGGACTGAACAACAACATCACCGCTGTCGATCAGCGGCTGCAGTACCGACATAGCGCCATCGTAGAAGAAGTAGGCGTTGTTGTCGTCAGGCGAACCGCCAAACAATTCAACATTGTACGGGCCGTCACCAAAGCGTTCTTTCAAACCGCTGACCAAAGAGCTGGCCTGCTGAACGCCGACTTTGAAGTTGTCGAATGTGGCATAGTAATCCACGTCACCCGAGTCACGGATCAGGCGGTCATAGGCAATAACCTTCACACCCGCCGCCGCCGCATTTTCCAATGCGTTTGACAGGGTTGTGCCGTCGATCGCTGCGATAACCAGCGCATCAACACCTTTGGTGATCATGTTTTCGATCTGTGCCAACTGGTTCGGGATGTCGTCTTCTGCATACTGAAGATCGGCGGTGTAACCGGCCGCTTCCAGTTCTTTCACCATGTTGTCGCCATCCGCGATCCAACGCGCTGAAGACTTGGTCGGCATTGCAATACCGACAAGGCCATCCGCGTAAGTCGCCGATGCGATGGCCATGGCCGCGGTAGCCGCGGTCAGAAGGGTCTTGAGTTTCATGTATTCCTCCCAATCAGGCTCGCCGACGGTCATTCCGTACGTACGGGCCCCTCATTGTCCGGACCTGATGTCCATGACGACACCATAGGCAAAGGTAACATGCCTGTAAAATTTGATTATTGCCGCTTTGCATACCACTTTTGTTATGATACGGGAGGCCATGCCCCTTTTACGCCGTACAAAACCAAACCAGCTAAGACTGATCTTAAAGATTGCCGAGGTTGGTCAGCTGCAAATTGCGGCCGACGCATTGAACCTGTCGCAACCCGCCGCGTCCCGCAGTTTGGGCGAATTGGAAAAATACATTGGTGCACCGTTGTTTGAACGGTCGTCAAAAGGGATGGAGCCGACGCCGCTGGGTCATGCTTTTGTTCGGCACGCGCGCGTCATCATGTCAGAATATGCTGGGCTGGACAGCGACATTCAGCGATTGAAGGGCGGACAGTCCGGCGAGGTACGCATCGGGTCAGTCACCGGTCCAGCGGTCGGCATTTTGATGCCCGCGCTAAGTGCGATCCGGGCCACAGCGCCTGACATTGACATCACAATTGAGGTTGGACCGTCTAACGAGCTGGTGCGCGGGTTGGATGAGGGGCGTTTTGACTTCATCTTTGCCCGCATTCCCCCACAACAAGACAGCCGCGATTTTTTGGTGCATCCAGCCCGGTCTGAAATTGTGCGTCTGATTGTGCGTGACAGTCATCCGTTGGCCGGTGTTCCAATCTCGTCTTTGCGACAGCTCATCGAGTATGATTGGGTGATACAAGAGCGCGGATCGCCGATACGCCAGGCGGTTGAAGGCGCATTCCATGCGGCGGGCGTGCCTACGCCAACGCGCGTTATCAACAGCTCTTCGCTTCTGATCGTGCAATCCATGCTGGATCAGGGCAACGCGATTGCCCCTCAATCAAACGAAGTCTCCACATTACTGACGGGGGATACGTTTGGCCCGCGTTTAACGCAGCTAGACCTGCAACAACAAATAACCGTTCTTCCCTATTTCATCATTCGAAATCGGTTCCGGGAACTGCCCGAAGCTGCACGCCAGTTTTATGAAGAAGTGCTGACCCGGCTATAATCGCGGCGCATTATCTACTCCACCAACCCCATCCGCATTGCTGATACCAACAACGATGGAGTTGAAGAGACATCCAACTTTCGGGTCAGCGATGCACGGTGGCTTTCCACGGTCTTGGGGCTGATCGATAGTTCCTGTGCAATCGCGCTTGTCGTCAGGCCCTGTGCCAATGCGTGCAGCACCTGCAATTCGCGGGCAGTCAGATCTGCGCCGGGCGCGGCCTGATCAATAATCGCCTGTGACGCAGGGTGGACAATAACCGCCCCTTCAATGATCTGGGCGATCGCAGCCTTAAACGTGACCGGGTCGACGGATTTCGGAAACAGGCCATGCACCCCGGACGCTGCGATTTTCTGAAGAACTGTTGGAGTTTCATTAGCCGTTACGATGACACATCGCGTATCCGGTGCCCAACGTTGTAATTCCAGAAACACCTCCAACCCGGACGCTTCTGGCAGTCCGTAGTCCAAAATAGCCACAGCTGGGTGATGTCGTTTGGCCATTGCAATGGCATCCAACCCATTGGCCACGGGTGGCAAGACCGTCCAGCCTTCGCCAGACAGTGCCGCTTGTATGCCGCCAGCGGTAAAGGCATGATCCTCTGCAATAAGTATTTCGCGCTGCATTAGAAGAGTTTAATCCGTTGATTTCGAACTTGCGAGCCATCTTCAGCATATTTTTGACCACGATGACGGTTCTGACTTTTTGTACGCCTTTGTCTGCCCAGTCGGGTGGGCAGCCGCCGCTGATTGTTACCGATACATTGTCCGAGACAGACTTTGCCGGGCACTTGACCGCTTACCGCGATACGGCACGCGACATGACAATCGCCCAAGCCATTGCAACCGCCGATGCGGGTGAATTCGCCCGGATTGACGGACACGCACCCAACTTTGGATATACTAAGGATGTGATTTGGCTGCGTTTTGACCTGGCCAATCACGCGACAGATACAGATGAATGGCGGCTACAGTTCCGCGAAAACTTCTTTCAACTGTTCGAAGTTTACCAAGTTGCCCAGTCCAAAGAGATCCGCTTGCTGGAATCGTTGGATGCCAATTCTCCGTTTTCCGCGCGCGATGTGCCCTACCCCGAACTGGTTGCAGGTCTGGACCTGCCGCCGGGCCAGCAGACAACGATCTATGTGCGCTATTGGTCCGGTGGGTCTTCCGAAGTGTCGATGAGCCTGCACAGCCGTGACGGGTTTACCAGTTTTGCAACTTGGCGGACGGCCAAGAACTTCATCTACTATGGCGCCATGCTGTTTCTGTCGGCGGCCGCCATTATTGCGTGGATCATCGCGCGACAATTCGTGTTTGCCGCCTATGCCTGTAACATCCTCAGCGGTCTGTTGTTCATCATGCATGGGGACGGCAACGCCTTTCAATATTTGTGGCCCAATGCGCCGGGTTTCAACGGGTTTGCCTCTATCCTGTTAGGGGCTGCACTGATCCTGTCGGCCAGTAATTTCGCCCGGCATTTTCTGCAGACCTTCACCTATCACCCGATCATGGAACGCATGCTGCTGTCGGTGATTGTGTTGGCATTTGCGATGCTGGCTTCAGCCACGGTCTTGGACCATCAGATCATCAAGAAATACCTGGTGTTGTTCGCGACATTCTCGATCAGCTTGGTGGCGGCATCGGGCTTTGTTGCCGCCCGCACCCGGTTTCGCGAAGTCCGTTTCTATATTCTGGCATGGACAGGCGCGCTGGTATCGTCATCCGTGATGACAATGCGCCATTGGTTCGGCTGGGAAATCAGCGAAGACGTTCAGTTTGATTCCATGCGCATCGTGCTGGTGTTGGACGCGGGCTTCATGGGGTTGGCGATCCTTGATCGGATCAATCAGATGAAACAACACCGCGAAACCGCCTTGGCGCAATCGCTGCACCAAGCCCAACGCAATCTGGACCTGTCCAACCGCCTGCAAGAGTTGGAACGTGATTATTCGTTGGCGGTTCGGCTGGCCCAGACACGGGAACGTCACATCGCCGATACGATCCATGATCTGCGCCAACCTTTGGCTGCATTGCAGATGAATGTGCGTGGTCTGGTGACCGGGGGCGATGACAGCGGACCAAAGGTGGGACAGGTGGAGGATGCCTTTGCCTACCTTGAAGGGCTTATCGGGCAAGAACTGTCAGCCCATCGATATGAAACAGCAAACCAAACTGCCCCGGCCCCACCTGTGACGCAAGAAACTGATATGGGCCAAATGTTGCCCCGCTTGCACCAGATGTTTGTTGCAGAGGCAGAGGATAAGGGCCTGTCATTGCGTTACGTACCCAGCACCGCCCGCCTGCCCCTTCCGCCCTTGGATGCCATGCGCTTGACCAGCAACTTGTTGGCCAATGCGATCAAATACACCCAATCTGGCCGTGTGTTGTTTGGCCTGCGCCACGACCAGGGCGCGCTGCGTCTGGAAGTTCATGACACAGGTCCCGGAATGGCGATGGATACGTTCACCGCTGCCACGCAACGCGGCGTTCAACTGGACAAGGCAAACGGCCAAAATGGCAACGGTCTGGGCCTATCAATTGTACGCGAACTGGCCCAAAAATATGGGGCCGAGCTTGGCCAATTACCGCGCCCAAATGGTGGCAGCAGCATTTTTGTGCGCTTTCCGAGGAAGTAGCACGAAACCCCAAAAATGGGGGAATCCCCTGATATGCATGTCACGCTGCAAAAGCTAACCTAAGGGAAGCTTTTTATCGACGCGCAGAATCATTTCGCATTTCACAGCCTTTTCAGCGTCGAAAACATGATTGATCTTGGGGACATTTCAGCATGCCTACCGGCGACGAATTACGTAGTTTCAATTCAAACCTCACCACAACCCGGCGAAACCTGCTGGATTTGGAAAACCGGGTCGAAAACCTGCGAGGCGATGTGAAAACGGCGCGGCGCGCGTTGGAATATTGCAAAAAGATCGAAGAACGCGCTCAAGAGTTCGCTGACGATCTCAAGACCATGAAGCTGACGCTGAAAGTGACAGAGCGTGTTGGTCCGCTCTCGATCCCGTCAAAGCTGGCCTATGACGTCTTGGACAGTCTGGAAAGCGCAGCGCGGGCCGTAAGAGACAAAGTTCATGATCTGAACCAAAAGATCAAAGACGGCAAATACATCGAAAAGCTGAAAAACACCGAAAATACCCTGTTGCAGTATGAAATCGATATTCTGCACGCTGAAAAGGTGGTTGGCGAAAAACAGGCCAGTGTTGTTAAAACCATCGCGACCTTCGATTTTGTTGGCGCTCCGTTGGACCCGGTTGAGGCGCTTGCCGATCAGGCCATTCACTATCCCGATCAAATTCTGGCAGACGCCAACACGCTGTATTCAAATGTAACGGGCAAAATTGATTCACTGCGCAGTGACATCAACGTTGGGATTTTCAATGGTGCCATTCGCTTGGCGAACCAGTTTCGCAATCTGGAAACATCCCTGGACATTTTGGACGTTCCGTTGCGCGCCGCCAAAGCCGCCTTACGCCCTATCGAAGGCATTCTGGATGCGATCGGGGTTGTTTATAACCTCACCGTAGCGCCTGTTGTTGATTGGTTACTGGACACACTCGGTCTGTCTGCAGTGATGGATCGGATCACCGCAAAGATCCAATCCCTTCTTCCATCGGCAAACATCCTGGAACCGTTGGAACAACAGATTGACGGGATTTTCGTTGAAGTTGACAAGTTTCTGGCCCTTAACGGCTGGAACGTGGAAATCGCTGATATCGTTGATGAATTCACCGATAATTTATTCCCCCACTTCTCGGAATCCGGACCAGAAAATATTCGCCATGGTACGGAAAACGATGATGTGCTTCGCGGTCGCCCAAATCTGGCTGACATTTTGGACCCCGGCGCGGGCAATGACACTGTGTATGGCGACACCGGCGACGATCTGATTATCGCGAGTATTGGCGATGATACCGTGTTCGGCGGCGGCGGGTTTGATCGCCTGGTCATGAACGGGACGTTCTTTGAGTTTCAGTTCACCGCACCAACGGTAGTTGGAACCGGCCCGTTCATTTTCCAGCATGTGGCCGGAAACATGGGGATGGAAACGGCGCATGAGATCGAAAGCTTTGTCTTCACCGATCGCGCGATGACGCCGCAGGATTTGATCCAGAATGTGCGCAGCGTACAAAGCGGCACTTTGCTGGGCAATTCAGCGGATGAAGTGCTGTATGCCGTCACCGGTTCTGGAGCGGTGACCATCGATGGTGCCAGTGGCAATGATGAGCTGCGTGGCTCTGACCGTGCAGACAGTCTGACAGGTGGCACGGGCGATGACACCATCGCCAGCATGTTGGGCGCGGATACGGTCGATGGCGGAACCGGGCTGGATACATGGCTGTACCCGCGCAACGATGCCTCTGGAAATTCGCGTCTTCAGGTCGATTTGGCGGCCGGAACCGCTTGGGACGGCAGTGATCGCGACACACTGATTTCTATCGAGAACTTCGCCAACCGTGACAGCCGGGATTCAGATGTTTTCGGCGATGAAGGCCCCAATGTTCTGGTTGGGAACGGCGCAAAAGATTGGTTCGACGGGCGTGGTGGCGACGATCTGTTGTTCGGCGGTGAAGGTCAGGATCTGTTGATCGGTGGCGAGGGTGTCGACACCCTGCGTGGCGGTGAACATTACGATAAACTGGTGGCTGGCGGCACCGTCATTGCCGGGCGCGGCGAAACCTATGACGGTGGTGCCGGAACGGATGTGCTGATGTATGGCAGCCATTACCGCGAATATAATATCGAACCGCGCCAATTCACCAATATCGCACAGCAAGTCCAATCTGGCCCCCTGCACATCAATGCCGGAAATGGCCGGATTGATCGGTTGTCGGAGGTCGGCGGAACGTCTTTGGCCACGGATATCGCCATTGATATCGAAACCTATATCGGCTCTGATTTTGACGATATTTTGCTGGGCGCTAAGCCAGAATCCGGTAGCAGCCTGACAATCGACGGCGGTTATGGCAACGACACGCTACACAGCAACGGTGCATCGCTGACACGCGGTGGTGCGGGCGATGACCTGATGTATGTGGTGGGTGGCACCAGTTTCGATGGTGGGGCCGGTATAGATACGCTGGACACGCGCTTGATGGACGCGCGTTGGTACATCCGTCTGGAAGGCGCGATCGGCTCGACTTTGAAAGCCATTGTACCGGATGAAGCGGAAACGCTGTCGGATGAAAGCGGCAACGACCGCGGTGTCGGCACGTCGATATTCAACGGAAACCTGACTGGAACAGAGATTGTCATTCTGGGCCAATACGATGACGAAGTGGTCCTGCGTGGAAGCGGTTCGACCACATTCTATGGCGGTTTGGGCAATGACATCCTGTTCCGTGATAATTCAAATGATGGCACAGCGAACTCCACCCTGTACGGTCAGGATGGCAACGATATTCTAACGCTAAGCACCGGCGGAGCCTTGTATGGCGGTGCGGGTGACGACCAGCTATCGATCAACGCCAGCGGCACCGACCATATTGCGACAGGCGGAACGGGCGACGATACATTCTACGTACGCCGTATGAGTGGCACGAATGACTCCCTTGATGGTGGTGCCGGGTATGACCTGATTACGTTTGACGTCACCGACAGAACGTCCCAGTCGGGCGAGCGCAGCGTCATCGATTTGCGCAATGGCACGGCCCAAAGCTTCTATACGGACCGGTTCGGCGAAAGCGTTGGCAATGTGGATACCCGGATCTCTAACTTCGAGGCTGTTCACGGCAACAGCTTCCGCGATCTGATCATCGGACGCGACGTTGGCGAACGGTTGGTGGGCAATGGTGGCAATGACACGTTGCAAGGTTTTGGCGCGCGTGACGAACTGTTTGGTGGTGCTGGAAATGACAGCCTTGTCGGCGGTGACGGCGACGACCTGTTGCATGGCGGCACCGGCAATAACACCCTGATTGGTGGAAATGGCGAAGACATCGCCTCTTACGCCTATGCCACCCCAACGTTGAAAGACGGTTCACTGGAGGTGCAAAACATTGGCGGCATCTATGCCGATATGTCCAACAACTCTGTACGGCACGCCGGTGGAACGGACACGCTGAACGGGGTCGAAGGGGTAACCGGCGGTTGGGGCCGCGACACAATCCTTGGGTCCAACAATGGCGATCTGATCAGTGGCGAAGGCGGTGACGATTATCTGGAGGGTCGCAACGGCGACGATCTGATCCTGCTGGGCGCTGGGAATGACAGGGCCGATGGCGGCTCTGGCAACGATACAATCGCGGTTGGCACTGGCAATAACACCGTGATTGGCGGCACCGGATTGGATACGTTGGACTTTGGCGGTTTGACTGGCGCTGTTACAGTCAACTTGGCTCAGGGCACCTACTCGACCAATATCGTTGAGCGCGGTTCTGTATTTTCCAATGATCCAACTGCGGCCACGAAGGTGATCAACAACGTCACCATAACCCCACAGGATGTTCTGGAAACGGATCCTCTGTATTCAAATAGCGCCGATGACCTGACGCGCGAAACCAAAGACAGCAATGATACCGCGTCCATCGACAGTGTTGATGTCATCACCCCTTACTCTGGCACCTTTTCTGGTGTCGAAGCGGTGACAGGTGGCATGGGCGATGACTTCATCACCGGCGGCAGTGGAAACGACACGCTGGACGGCGGCATTGGTGCGGACATTTTGCGCGGCGGTGATGGCCGGGATCGGTTGATTAACCGCCAGGGCAATGGGGCCGACCTGATGGAAGGTGGTGCCGGTTTCGATACGCTGGAACTGATCCACTCTGCAGCGCTTCAGGTTGATCTTATGGCCAATACTGTTGTGGCGGAAGGCGGTGCATCCCGATCTACCCTGACCGGCATCGAATCTGTCACCTCAACCGGCTCCAGCGTTGATCAGATCTATGGCAGTACCGGCGCCAACAACCTGAAATCTGGCGCTGGCAATGACACGATATTCGGCAACCGAGGTGCGGACACTATTGATGGTGGCGCAGGTGATGACTTTCTTAGCGGCGAGGAACAGGTTCTGCCGTTCGATTCCACCGCGGCTCAGGTCTATCGCTTGTACCAAGCCACACTGGGCCGGACGCCAGACCATGCTGGCCATTTGGCGTGGATCGCCCGCGTCAACAACGGGCTGAGCGCACAGGATGCGGCGGCGCAATTCGTTTCATCTGCGGAATTCACCCAACGGTACGGGGCGACGGATAACACCAATTTCGTGTCCCTGCTCTATCGCAATGTTCTGGCGCGCGAAGCCGATAGCGGCGGTCTGAACGCATGGGTCGGCAGTATCAACGGCGGCACCACCCGTGCCGAAGTTGTTCTGGGCTTTGCCAATAGCGGTGAATTTATCAACAACGTCACGGCGGACTCGGTGCAATATACCTATGCCGGGTACAAAGCCGACAAGGTGGATGATGTCTTCCGTCTGTACCAGGCCACACTGGCCCGTAATCCGGATGCAGACGGGCTGTGGGGTTGGTCTTCGCAATTGGCTGGTGGACGCCCGGAATCCGATGTTGCGCGGGGCTTTGTGGCTTCGGCAGAATTCCAACAGACCTATGGCAACACCTCGGATGCCCAATTCATCAACCTTTTGTATCAAAACGTGTTGGGGCGCAGTGCGGATGGCGCAGGCCAGACCGGCTGGCAAGCCCGGCTGGATGGCGGCTGGAGCCGGGAAGACGTTGTCTTGGGCTTCTCACAAAGTGCGGAGTTCGTAAACGCCACAGCGCCGCTTCTGAAAACCTATATGCGCAGCCTCGGGACAGATGATCAGCTGCATGGGGGCGGCGGTAATGACGTGATGTTCGGGGGAATGCTGGCGGATCAGTTCAACTTCAATCAAACCCACAACGGCCGCACGATTGTTGCAGACCTGGAAGCCTGGGATACGCTGGCGTTCAACAACTTTGGATATGGCAGCACGGCCGAAGTCCGGCTGCATCTAAGCCAGCAAGGCAATAACGTTGTATTTGACGATCAAGGTGTGACCGGGGTGATATTGGATACCCAAATGGCACAAATCACCGATGACATGCTGATATTCACTTGATCTGCCATTGCTTCGGTCCGGTTGACCAATCGGGTAAACCGGGCCGTACGCGTGCCACCGGAATAGCAGGATTGGCCGTTTTCAACGAACGGCATGGCCCATAGCGCATGGCACGGCTTTTCGGTGAATTGAACCCGGCGGGTTGAGCGATATGGCACCGCTCTTCCACGCCCGTTCGCAAACCCAAAGGCTGAGTGCCCGACGGCGAAGGGCTGTGACCCACAATGCGTTCTGCGGCGTGGAAATTCCCAACCGCGCTGGTCATTGCAAAAACTGATTGCAAAGTGGTGCACCCGAAAGGATTCGAACCTTTGGCCTCTGCCTTCGGAGGGCAGCGCTCTATCCAGCTGAGCTACGGGTGCCTAAGCCGCGTCTTACGGCAAACTGGCGCGGGCCGCAATCGGAAATGGGCCGGTTTGGGCGACGATACCCAGCAGTTTTTTGGGCTGCCAAGTTGATCAGCCACACATCGCCAAACAGGCGATGTGACGGGCAACCTTAGGCAAACAGCTCATGCGCCAGCTCTAACGCTTCTACCAGCGCATCCACCTCTTCCACGGTGTTGTACATGCCAAAGGAGGCACGGCAGGTCGCAGTTAACCCAAGATGATCCATCAACGGCCCGGCGCAATGATGCCCGGCGCGCACGGCAACACCTTTCTTGTCCAGAATGGTCGAGATGTCATGTGCGTGGGCCGCACCGTTCAGCGTGAAGCTGAAGATGGCGCCCTTATCGGGTGTATCGCCCTGTACGTTCAGCCAATTCAGCCCTTCAAGTCGGGTGCGGGTATAGTCGCGCAACGTGGCTTCATGCGCGGCCAGGTTTTCCATCCCCAGCCCCATCATATATTCCAAGGCCACGCCCAAGCCGATGGTTTGAACGATGCCCGGCGTGCCGGCCTCTAACATCATCGGGGGGTCATTGTAGGTGACGCTGTCTTTGTGCACTTCGCGGATCATATCACCACCACCCAAGAACGGGCGCATCTCGGCCAAGCGTTCCTTGCGGATATAAATCGCGCCAGAGGCCGAAGGACCGTACAGCTTGTGCCCGGTAATCGCATAGAAATCACAGCCGATGTCCTGCACGTTGACCGGCATATGCACCGCGCCCTGGCTGCCATCAACCAGCACCGGCACGCCCTTTTCACGGGCAGCGGTACAGATGGTTTTCACATCCACCACAGTGCCCAAAACATTGGACATTTGGGTGATCGCCACCAGCTTGGTTTTGGGGCCGATCGCGTCAATCACCATTTGCGGATCCAGCGCGCCGGATGCATCGACATCCACCCATTTGATCACAATGCCTTGGCGCTCTCGCAGAAAATGCCAGGGCACGATATTGGCATGGTGTTCCATGACCGACAGGATGATTTCATCCCCGGCCTGCAACCGTGGCATGGCCCAGCCATAGGCAACCGTGTTGATCCCCATGGTGGTGCCGGTGTTCAGAACGATTTCGTCCTCATCCGCCGCGCCAAGAAACCGCGCAATCACACCACGCACGCTTTCATATTTTTCTGTCGCCAGATTGGACAGAAAGTGCAAACCGCGATGCACGTTCGAATACTCTTCGGCATAGGCCGTTGTGATGGCGTCGATCACCACCTGCGGTTTCTGTGCGCTGGCCCCGTTGTCTAAATAGACCAACGGCTTGCCATTCACCTTGCGTGACAGGATCGGAAAGTCGCGGCGGACCTCATTGACGTCATACATTGCCCAACAATCCTTGTCCTGTCAGGCCCAGCATCGATGCGAGAAGCCCAAATATCAAAGCCGTACCAACAACGGCCATCACAACCACCATCAATGCTTTCACCATGTTCGTCAGCTGATGTGCCACTTGAACCAGGTTCACCAAAATCCACACCCCGACCACTGACATGACAAAGGACGCGATTTCCAGCAGGCCCGGCGCTGTATAGACCATGACCGCCAAGATGAACTGCGCAGACGCCCGCAGCACCTGTAGCCAAATCATCACCACGGCAATGTCCTGCCATGCGCCACGTCCACCCAGAACCCGGCCCGCCATGGTAATTCCGACAATCATTGCGGCAACGGAACCCGCCGTCATAATCGCGTAGTTGATGGGATTGCGCGTCAGAATGGATAGTGGGTCACTGCCCGACATGCCCAAGTTGGACACACCAAAGACCAGAGCATTTACCGTGATGACCAGTGCAAAGCCCAACCACAACGCATCACGCGTCGGCTTGATCGCCAAAAGCAGTTTGGCCACCTCACGCGGGGCGACGACGGTTTGCCAGATCAACGACAATAGCGCTTGAGGTGTCATGCGGATGCCTCGCCCTCTTCGGCCACGGCCAACCCGCGCAACCAGAACCACAAAAACAACGCCAACCAAAAAAACCCAACAAGATTCAGCGCAGGACCGGGGCCGATAAACCCGGCCACCAGCCCGTGCAACAAGACAATCGGGCCGCTGGCCAGCAAGGCCCAGAACAGCGCCAGACGAGCGCCATAGTAGTTGCCCTTGCCACCAAGGGCACGCGCCACCACATGGCTGACCCCGGCAAAAGCGTATAAAAACAGGGGTAAAATGAACAACGTCGCCAACAGCGCACCACCCAATGACATGTTCAGATCACTGCCATCCAAGTGTGATTGCCGCGCCAAAGCCGGCCAGCGCGCCACAAACAGCAGCCCACATCCTGCCATCAAAATGGCCAGCGCACGATCTTCGCGCTGGCCCAATTTCAGCAGACGTCGCATCACGCGACCTGGGCCGCGATATGTTGCGGCGATATCCGTTGTTACAGGCACAGATCAGCCTCGGCGACGTTCCAACCAGCCAGCAACCCGGCTGTTGATTTCATCCTGTAGGCGTTCATCTTCAATTTCCATCACTGCTTCGGCGATAAATGCCAATGTCAGCAGGTCTGTTGCCATTCCCACATCTATCCCGCGTGAGCGCAGGTAGAACATTGCTTCGTCATCAATCGCACCAGATGTCGAGCCATGCGAACAGGCCACATCATCCGCATAGATCTCCAATTCCGGCTTGGCAAGAAACTGACTGTCACCATCCAGCAGCAAAGATTGCGAAATTTGGTAACCGTCTGTCTTCTGCGCGCCTTCCTTGACCAGAATCTTGCCCTGGAAAACACCGACAGCTCCGTTGCGCAACACCTTCTTAAACACCTGTCGGCTTTCGCAGTTCACCGCATCATGGGTCACGAACACCGTATCGTCATGATGAAAATCACCGTCGCCCATACAGGCCCCGGCAACATGAGCGATTGCATCATCGCCGGTCAGTTCAATCACAACCTCATTGCGGGTCAGCACACCATTGGCGGTGAAGGTGAAGGATTTGAATACCGACTCTTTGCCCAAACGCGCAAACAAATGCGTGGCTGCGCGACGTTCATGGTCACGCCCCTGCGCCCGCACATGGTGGAAGGCACCGCCATCCGCGATGTCAGTTTCCATCGTTTTGATGAACCGAGCGGCTGCCGGACCATTTTCCAAAATGGTGACAGAAGCCCCGGCATCCACCTTGACCACATGGTGCAGGATAACATCGCTTTCGTCAGCGCTATGTACATAGGTGACATGAATGGGTTTCGGTGCCGGACCAGTGACATGGATCAGTAAACCATCTGTCGCAAAAGCCGTACCCAAGGCGGCCAATGGGCGCTCTACCGGATTTTGTCCGTTGGCTTCCAATGTACCGTACAGGTCTTTGGCCCAGTGAATGTCTGGCGCTGTGGCCAAACGATCAATCGACACGTTCTCCATGCTCAGATCGTCGGATGCTTCTGCATCAAACACACCGTCGACAAAGACAATTTTCAGCCTGTCTATATCGCCAAAAATCGGTGCTTCGCTGGCGTCAAACGTTGCGGCACTGGGCGCGCCCACCTGAACCAAGGACTCCGGGCGCGTGTACTTCCAGTATTCGTCGCGTGCTCCGGGCAGGCCCATAGCCCGCAGGCGTGCCAGCGCGTCGTTCCGCGCCGGGGCCGACCAGCCCCCTTCGGGCATATCCAAAGACGCTATCCGCGCCTCTGTCGCGTCAATTTTGCGTTGCGCCAGCGCCATTACGCGACCTCCGCCAAAATGTCGGCATACCCGTTCTTTTCAACTTCCAGAGCCAGCTCCGGGCCCCCGGTTTTGATGATACGACCATCCGCCATGATGTGCACAACGTCCGGAACAATGTGATCCAACAGACGCTGATAGTGCGTAATGACCAAGAATCCCCGGCCCATATCATGCAGTGCATTCACCCCTTCGGACACCAGCTTCATGGCATCCACGTCCAGACCGGAATCTGTTTCGTCCAGAATGCACATCTTTGGTTCCAGCATGGCCATTTGCAGGATTTCGTTGCGCTTCTTCTCGCCGCCTGAAAAGCCAACATTGACTGGACGCTTCAGCATGTCGGCGTCAATCTTCAGTGTCTTGGCCTTTGCGCGAACTTCTTTCAGAAACTCGGTTGCGCTCATCTCTGGCTCGCCGCGCGCCTTGCGCTGTGCGTTCACCGCGGTGCGCAGAAAGGTCATGTTGCCAACACCGGGAATTTCCACCGGATACTGGAACGCCAAAAAGATACCCGACGCTGCGCGCTCTTCGGGATCCATTTCCAACAAGTCGATACCTTCCAACGTGGCGGACCCGTCTGTGACTTCGTAGCCATCACGGCCAGCCAAAACGTAAGACAAGGTCGATTTGCCAGAGCCGTTCGGCCCCATGATCGCATGAACTTTGCCTGCTTCGACGGTCAGGTTCACACCCTTCAGGATCTGCTTGTCTTCTTCTTCAAGTTTGACGTGCAGGTTTTTGATTTCCAACATGTTTCGTCTTTCCATTCCTGTCGCCACAGCGACACGTTTCCATATCGCCTAAGCGTATTATTCTACAGTGACGGCGGTTCCGGACGCGCTGACCATCAACATGGAGTCGCCCACCACTTCGTAATCCAGATCTATACCAACGACGGCATTGCCCCCCATGGATGCCGCGCGTTGTTCCAACTCGCGCAGCGCCGTGTCACGGGCATCTTGCAGCTTGGCCTCATAGGCACCGGATCGTCCGCCAACAATGTCTGTGACCTTGGCAAACAGATCGCGAAACACATTCGCGCCCATTATCGCCTCGCCCACGGCGATCCCGTGATAGGTGACAATCTTCCTGCCTTCGATGTTGTTCGTTGTCGTGACAATCATGCCGCCACCTTTCCTGACTTCTCAGACCAATCGGGCCTAGTTTGAAAAATACTTGATGGCCATCATCGCCAATAGTGCTGCGCCACCTGCTGCGCTGGCCGTCAACAACACGGAATTGCCCAGCAACCCCTCGCTATTGCCTTTGCGCTTGCGCATGCCCAGGCCAATCAGGCAGCCGACAAAAATGCCAATCCCGACGCCGGCGGATTGTTGAACCAGTTGCCCAATCATCGCTGTCTTCCCTCAAACCCTTGTGTCATCATTTTCCGCGGTTCAAGACCAACTGCGCAAACAAGCTGCCGCAAAAACCGCTGCAAAACGCAACCAAAACCCCTGCCCACATCGGCAAGGCATCAAAAACAAAGCTGACCACCAGTGCGAATACCGCGCAGAAAACGCCCGTTAAGCCCGAAGCAAAAAGTGTCCGGCTCATCGGCGCGTCCCCCTCATGACATCGTTCCCCCACACTGGCCGCGCGGTCGTTCCCAGCGCGTGCCAAACTCTGGGTCGCGTGAGTTACCCCACCGACCCTTCCAGTGAAATCGCAACCAACTGCTGCGCTTCCATCGCAAATTCCATCGGCAACGCCTGCAGTACGTCTTTGCAGAACCCATTCACCACCAGCGCCACGGCTTCTTCTTCGTCCATGCCACGTTGACGGCAGTAAAACAGCTGATCATCGTCCACCTTGGACGTCGTTGCCTCGTGCTCGCAGCGCGAAGAGTTGTTCTTCACTTCGATATACGGCACCGTATGCGCCCCACATTTCCCGCCGATCAACAAACTGTCGCACTGGGTGTAGTTCCGGCTGTTCTGTGCTTTGGGGTGCATCGAAACCAGACCGCGATAGGTGTTTTGCGCCTGACCTGCGCTGATGCCCTTGGACACGATGCGCGACTTGGTGTTCTTGCCCAAATGCACCATCTTCGTACCGGTATCAGCCTGCTGATAATTGTTGGCGATCGCGATGGAGTAGAACTCTCCCTGGCTATCGTTCCCGCGCAGAATGCACGATGGGTATTTCCACGTCACCGCAGAGCCGGTTTCCACCTGCGTCCACATCACCTTGGCCCGATCACCCCGGCAATCGGCGCGTTTGGTGACAAAGTTATAGATGCCGCCCTTGCCGTCTTCATCTCCGGGGAACCAGTTCTGCACGGTGGAATACTTCACCTCCGCATCTTCCTCGATGATGATCTCAACCACCGCAGCATGCAGCTGAACAGTGTCGCGCTTGGGCGCGGTGCAGCCTTCCAGATAGCTGACGTAAGACCCTTTGTCGGCAATGATCAATGTCCGCTCAAACTGGCCGGTGTTTTCGGCATTGATGCGGAAATACGTCGACAGTTCCATCGGGCATCGCACGCCCGGCGGCACATACACGAAAGATCCATCAGAAAAGACCGCCGAATTCAACGTCGCGTAGAAATTGTCCGATACCGGTACAACGGTGCCCAGATATTTCTTGACCAGTTCAGGATGGGTTTTGATCGCTTCTGAGATCGAACAGAAGATCACCCCGGCCCTTTCAAGCTCTTTTTGAAAGGTGGTGCCAACGGACACCGAATCAAACACCGCATCCACGGCCACTTTGCGCCCCTCGGCAGGTGCGTTTTCCGCCCCTTCGATACCGGCAAGGATCATCTGCTCTTTCAGCGGAATGCCCAGTTTCTCGTAAGTCGCCAATAACTTCGGATCGACATCCTCCAGCGACTTGGGCTTTTCGGCCATGCTGGTGGGACGGGCATAGTAATACTGATCCTGAAAATCGATCTTCGGATACTTGACCATCGCCCATTCGGGCTCTGTCATCTTTGTCCAACGCTCAAACGCTTCCAGACGCCAGTCGGTCATCCACTGCGGTTCGCCGTTCTTTTCCGAAATCAGACGCACAATATCGGGGTTCACGCCCTTGGGCGCGTATTCCATCTCGATATCGGTGTTCCAACCGTATTTATACGTGCTGACTTCGCGTACAGCATCGACCGTTTCCTGATCGACACCGTCTTTTACCTGGCTTTCATCCAACGCTGTCATGTCAGCTCCTGTTGCTGTCTCACGCGGCCCGCGCGCGATGCTTCTTCAATTTCTCAAGCCACGCTTCCGCGAAACGCAGCACATCTTCTTCACCGACACCCGGTCCGATACTGACCCGGATCGCACCACTTGCCGTGGCCTCGTCATATCCCATCGCCCGCAAAACGCGACTGGCGCGCAACTTGCCCGATGAACATGCCGACCCGGCGCTAATGGCAAACCCGGCCAGATCCATTTGCATCACCTGGGTTTCCCCTTTCCACCCCGGCACAGCAAAGCAAGCCGTGTTGGGCAGACGTGTCGCGTCTTTCCCGACAAAAATAGTCTCTTTAGCGCCAGCCACAATAGCTGATTCTAGAATGTTTCTAATTTTTTCAACCTCAGCCCAGCGACCTTGCGCCAATTCCTGCGCTGCAGCCTCGGCCGCGGCCCCGAATCCGGCGATACCTGACAGATTCTCCGTCCCCGACCGTCGCCCCATTTCCTGCCCGCCGCCGCGAATCTGCGCCGCCAAATCCGTACCGCGCCGCATCACCAAGGCACCAATACCCTTGGGCCCACCAATCTTATGCGCCGAAATCAGCGCCATATCACAACCCAGCCAGTTAAAAGCAACCGGCACTTTGCCAAAGGCCTGCGTTGCATCCACAACCGCCAGTCCGGCCGGCAGTTCCTGTATCACCCCGGTCTCGGAATTGGCCAGCTGCAACGCCGTCTGCTCTGGCGAATCCACAGCCACCAAACCGTCAGAAGACACCGCCAACACCGGATCGCACC
Source organism: Pseudoprimorskyibacter sp. (assembly GCA_034670065.1). Taxonomy (GTDB): domain Bacteria; phylum Pseudomonadota; class Alphaproteobacteria; order Rhodobacterales; family Rhodobacteraceae; genus Mesobacterium_A. The sequence goes on from JAXMOG010000001.1 coordinate 439,627, forward strand.
ATGCCGCCACTGCATCATGCTCCACATCGCCACAGCGCAACCCGCGCGCCGCACAGGCCAAACCTGCCGCTTCAGTGGCGCCCGAAACAAAGACAATATCCGCCCCATCCGCACCGAATGCCGCCGCCACTTGCCGCCGTGCGCGCTCCAGCACACCTTTGGCGGCCCGCCCCTCGGCATGAACCGATGATGGATTGCCCACCACATCAAAGGACGCAATCATTGCCGCACGCGCTTCGGGCCGCAAAGGCGCCGTGGCGTTCCAATCCAGATAGACCCGCGCCATCACGCGCGCCCCTTCTTTTCTTCAAAAATACCGCCGGGGGAGTCGCCACAGGCGACGGGGGCAGCGCCCCCTTGATCCAAACACGTCCATTCAAGCCGACTTTGGGCAATCAAAGCCCAAGCCGCGTGTCTCGACCGCCCACAAAGCAAAGCGCTGAACGTCCCGCGTGATCGCCAACCCAAAGTCACGTTTCATCCACCACGGGAAACAGCGTCGGCACAGCCGGGCACGGGGCCAGATCATTCGTAATCACATCTGACAGCCGCGTTTGATGCAGGTAAACATAGACATGCGCCGACAGGCTTTCCCACAACCGGTTGGTCAGGGATTGCGCCCGGCTGCCCGATTGCCCGCCCGAGGCCCCGGCCCCCTTGTGCATGGCATCCACCGATTCATCGACCGCCTCCAATATCTCTACCACTTTGATTTCGCTGGGCTGACGCGCCAGACGATAGCCACCGCCGGGCCCACGAACCGAGGCAACCAGATCGGCGCGCCGCAGTTTGACAAACAGCTGTTCCAGATACGGCAAGGAGATATCCTGCCGCCGCGAAATGTCAGAAAGCGACACCAGTTGATCGTCTGGTTGCAGGGCAATGTCTGCCAGCGCTACCATTGCATAGCGCCCTTTTGTGCTCAGCTTCATATCTTCCCCACGATCTCGTAAGTGGCTCTTAGATTGACCTTGGCTCTAACAAGGCATAAATCGCTTTGGAACCAAGGATCAAACCCGGCGTAATAACTGGGTTAGAATAATTCTAAAATTGCCTGAGTGAAAGTGTCAATTTTACTTTAGGCCAGATGAGGAGCCGCAACCCACATGCCCGAGGTCATTTTTCCCGGACCCGAAGGCCGCTTGGAAGGCCGTTACCACCCGCAAAAAGAACGCGACGCCCCCATCGCCATCGTCTTGCATCCGCATCCGCAGTTCGGCGGCACGATGAACAACAAGGTTGTCTACAACCTGCACTACGCTTTCTACAACATGGGCTTCACCGTCTTACGCTTTAATTTCCGCGGCGTAGGCCGTAGCCAAGGCGAATATGACCAAGGTGTGGGCGAACTGAGCGATGCCGCCTCAGCGCTGGATTACCTGCAATCGATGAACAACAACTCCAAGCATTGCTGGGTTGCTGGTTTCAGCTTTGGCGCATGGATTGGCATGCAATTGCTGATGCGTCGCCCGGAAATCACCGGGTTCATCTCGGTTGCGCCGCCCGCCAACATGTATGACTTCTCGTTCCTTGCGCCCTGCCCCAGTTCCGGCTTGGTCATCAACGGCACTGCAGACCGGGTGGCTCCGCCCCCCGATACCCGCGCATTGGTGAACAAACTGCACGAGCAGAAGGGAATCACCGTGACCCATACTGAAATTGAGGGCGCGGACCATTTCTTCCGCGAACCACATATGGACACGATGATTGGCAATGTGACCGACTACGTCAAAGAACGTCTGACCTCAAACACACGGTGATCTAATGAGCGTTGTTCAAGATATGGCTGACGCATTGGCCAGTGACACAATGCGCGCGCAGAACAAACTCGATGAGCCATATCTGTACGAGGAAGTCGCCAAAGTTCTTGCGGCGGCCTCCACAACGCTTGAGGAAGCCTACCTGACGTCCATGCGCGTGCGCCTCGCTGAAAAGCGGGGCCGCGCCTTTCTGGAAAATCGGGTGCGCGACCTGATCAAGGAAAAAAAGGCCGAACATGCTGCAGCGGCCACTGCCGCCCAGGCTGACGACACATCCAACAATGCGGATGAGTAACGGCCAAACCCTCTAGCTTCCCGCCCCGCCTAGCTGCCCGACACCGGCCAGCGGGTTGCCAGATCGTCCAACCCAGCGCGGATCAGCTCTTCCAAAACGGATAAGTTGATTTTGGACAATGCCCCCAAATAGAGGCAGGATTTTCCTAATCGGTGCGGACCCAGATCAGCCAAGATCTGCGAAAAATCCTGATAACCCGGCATGATATAGACCACCATATTGGCTTTGCGCGGCGCAAATCCGGTGGCAAGGGACCGTCCGCTGTGGCCACTATCATATTGGTAGTCGTAGTGACCGTACCCCAGCATCCCGCCGCGCCACAATACCGGCTGCCAGCCAGTCACGCGTTGGAACAATTGATCCAAAACCGCCGCATCTGCCCTGCGCCGTTCCGGGCTGACCGTGCTTAGAAATTCACCGATGTCTTGATCAATTGGCTGCGTCAAATTCTGTGTCATGCCCCAAGTGTAAAACACCATACCATGCCTTGTCAGCCCTGCCGGCGACACGTTAAGGCTGGTCCATGCCTGATACAGTTGCGCGTAGCTCCCGCCTTGATCATCAAATGGCCCTCTTGCACGAGGCTGATTTGCTGAAATCCATCGACCGCGCGAATGTGCTGATCGATCTGAGCCGGGTCGAAACCGTGGCGGACCATGCCTGGCACGTGTCATTGGCCGCGTTGGTACTGACCGATGCTGCCCCCTGGCCCGCTGACCGTGATCGCGTTATCGCCATGCTGCTGATCCACGATTTGGTGGAAATCGATGCAGGCGATATGCCAATCGATCAACCCCATGATGCTGTTGCCCACGCTGCAGCAGAGGCCGCAGCGGCACTGCGCCTGTTCGGCTTGCTGCCCGCAGACCAAGGTGCTGATATGTTGGCCCTTTGGACAGAGTTCGAAGCCGCCCAAACACCGGATGCGCGCTGCGCCAAGGCGCTGGACTATCTGATGCCGGTTTTTCAGGTCGTCTGGGCCAATCCCCCTCGCCCTGACCATTTGGCCATAGCGCAACAAAACCTGGCCAGTGGACGTGCCGCCTATCTGGCGCAGGACTGGCCCGAAGCCTTTGCCGCAGCGCAATTCCTGGCCAACACGCCAGGTGCCACACTGGATGGCCCTTTGGCTGAAACACTGCGCTTTCTGGCAGAGGCGGATAAGCTGAAGTCGGTATTCCGCGCCACAAAACTGACAGGCGGAACCCGCCCCGAAACATCGTCAGAGCACAGCTGGCATGTGGCGTTGTTTGCCTTACTGCTGGCAGACTATGCGCCCTCGGGCGCCGATGCGGCGCGGATCATCCATATGCTGCTGATCCATGATCTGGTGGAAATCGACGCTGGCGATGCCCCGATCTTTGGCGACCATGATCTGGCTGCCATCGAAGCAGAAGAACGGGCAGCCGCAGATCGGTTGTTTGGTCTATTGCCAGATCACACAGGCGCACCATTGCGGGCGTTATGGGATGAGTTTGAGGCCAACGCTTCGCCCGATGCGCGCTTTGCCAAATCGCTGGATCGCTTTTCTGCTCCGAACCAGAACCTGATATCACATGGCGGCAGTTGGGTGGAATACGAGGTGCGCTATCATCAGATGGAAGCGCGGGTTGGCCAGAAGATTGCCGCAGGTGCCCCGGACCTTTGGGACTGGTTGCGTCCCCGTGCGCAGGATTTCTTTCACAAGCTGGGTCAGTTTTAACCCCTTGAAATCCCGCACCCTGCCCGCTGTGGTCACAGCCCGGACATAAAATCTCCGCAGTGAATTGCCACACTTGCGCGTGACAGAATACGTTTGGAAACAAATTCCTGCGATCCAGGGGCAACCCGGACCGCGCAAGATAGGCACGATGGCACAAATTCAGGCGGGGGCGCCGCGATGCGCATAACCGCAGTTACCTGTGTGAAGAACGAAGGCCCGTTCCTGTTGGAATGGATCGCCTTCCACCGCCTGCTGGGCGTGACCGATTTTCTGTTTTATTCCAACGATTGCGATGATGGCACCGACGCGTTGCTGGATGCGTTGGCTGGCCACGGCAGTGTTGTGCACCTGCCCAATCCGGCACAGGGGCGCAACTATCAGATGGAAGCGCTGAAGGACGCGGCCCGCCAGCCGGTGGTTACGCAGGCCGATTGGGTCTGGGTTGCCGATGTTGACGAATTTCTGAACATTCATGCGCCAGGGCACCGGATACCAGATCTGATCCGGGCTTGTCATAATCCGCAGGCTATTTCCGTGTCGTTTCAGTTCTTTGCAAATGGCGGCGTTGAGCGGTTTCAAGACCGCCCGGTGATCGAACAATTCACCCGGTCTCACAATCCAGACATCTGGTGCGATCAAACCGCGATAGAGGTTAAGACACTGGTGCGGCGTGACTTTCCATTGCAGTATTTCGGTGCGCATCGCCCGTTTTTCCCAAAGCGCGTGACCCGCGCGGATTGGCCTGCCTGGACAGACGGTTCTGGCCGCCCGGTGCCCGAAGCGTTTTTGACCTGCGCCAACAAGCGCCGCATCCGCAAATTTCCGGTACATGGTGCGCGCAAACTGGCGACGTTAAACCACTATGCGCTGCGATCATTAGACAGCTATCTGGTCAAGAATGACCGCGGTGACGTGAACCGCGAAAACCGCGCATTTGATGACAGTTACTGGCGCGAACGCAATGATGCGGCCTGGCACGATCCGTCGATTCAGCGTTACTTGCCCGCCCTGAAACGGGCGTTGGCCAAATTGCGATCTAACCCGCAAATCGACGCCTTGCATCAAGCCGCCGTGCGGGCGCATCTGGCCAAGCGTGACGCATTGATGGCACAGGCTGAATTCGCGGCTATGGCTGAACACCTGCGCACCGCACCAACATTACCGCCGGGCGAAGACAGCCTGCGCCATATGTTGGGATACAAAGACAAGGGGCTTAGGCATGATCATTAATCTGGGCCTTCCCAAATCCGGCACCACCACCTTGGCCGAAGCGCTGAAAAGCACCGGCATGCGCGTGGCAGACCACAAGATTGCGCGCAACCAAACCCAAAACTCTGATCTGGCAGGCAGCTTTGTCGCCAAGCAGTTATATGACGGCTATTTCGATCATGGTGATCCGTTGCATCGGCTGCGAGAGTTCGATGCATTGACGGAAATCAATGTGTTGAAACCTGGTCTATCCCTGTGGCCACAAACGGATTTTGGGCTTCTGCAAACGTTGCGTGAGCTTGAGCCGGAAATCCTGTTCGTGCTGACATTACGCCCGGCCGAAGATATCGTGGACAGTATGCTACGTTGGAACAATCTGGGAAAACAGCGCATGCCCCGGCTGCAAATTCCCGGTTTGCCGGCCGGATATGGCACCCGAACGCTGGATTTGATCCGCTTTGTTGAAGGGCACCATGCCTTTGTTCACGCGATCTTTGGAGACGATCCCAATTTCCTGCCGCTGCATGTTGGTGATCCGGATGCGCGGGATATTCTGTCGGGCTTTATCGGTCAAACCGTACCGTGGTGGGGCCGCGCCAATGCCAACCCGGTTCAGACGCCAGACTGATGCGTGTTTGTCTGCATATTGGCCCAGACGCCATGGTCACGGACCGCATCCAATCGGTGTTGGAAGCCAAGCGCGCCCAATTGCTGGACAAGGGGGTATTGTACCCGCGCAGTCCCGGCGGGCGGGCGCATTCGCGCCTGTTCATGCTGGCCACCGATCCGGACCAGCCCGATACCATGCGCGCCAATCGCGGCTTTGCATCACCCGAAGCACAAGAGGCTTTGCGCCAAGATGTGGCGCGGTCCTTACTGGATGAAATTGATCGCGCGCGGCCTGACCTGCTGATCCTGTCGTCGCACCATCTGGGGGCCGGTCTGACCACTCCGGATCAGATTGCCCGCGTGCATGCGCAACTGGCCCCTTATGCGGATCAGATCGAAGTCATCGCGCATGTCGAGGATCCGGCCCGCATGTTGCTGCGCCGCTATGCCGGTCAGATATTGGATGGCCGTATTCGCAACCTGAACCTGGAACTGTCGCTTTGTGACGCTGACAACTGGTGGGATGCCGCCTTGGCCACTGCCCCCAAACCAGCAGCAAAACGCGGTTTGTATTCAGATACGCAAATGGCCGTACACTGGCTGGACTACACCCGGCTTGTTCAAGAGTGGGATGCGATCTTTGGCACCGGGGCCACCCGTTTGTTCAGCTATGATCCCGCCAAATGGGCAGCCCCTGAATTTACGCAGGATTTGCGCAAATGTTTTGGGATTGATGTTTCCTTTGGCAAGGCCACAGACTGGGCCCCCATCCCATTACCCCCTGCCAGTTGGCTTGCCCGGTGCCGACGGTTTAACGAGGCGTTGTTGCGGCTGATGGCGGTGCGCGGCGCGGCCTTGCCCCGCCAACTGTGCCGCCGCATGCAGGATGCGATGGCCGTCGCGGGCCCTGCCGATCAGCCGGGGCAACTGGCCGCCATTTCTGACCGGTTTGCCGCTGACCTGCAGGGGCTACTGGCCCGCCATCCGGGGCTACGGCCACAGACAATGAAGCCTGATACGCCACAAGATCGCTGGACCGAAGCCGCACCACAGTTTGGGTTTCGCGCCACGCAGTATTTGCACGCGTTTATGCCCCGTATCGAAACCGCATTCAGTGACGCCGCCAAAGCCCCGGTTGGCGCGCATCCAGATCAGCTGAAACTGTCCCGTGACGCGGAACAACTGATGTCGCCGCTGGCCAAACAGAAATTCGCCTCACTGGTCCAATCGCCCTTTGCACCGCACAATAGGTTGGGAGGATTGGATGAAACAGTTTTGGAAACCGCCTTTACCCCAGCACAACCGCGCCAACTGCCCGATGGGCGCACTGGCCGGGTGATTGTGGCCTGCATGAAAACCGAAGCGCCGTATATTCTGGAGTGGATCGCGTACCACCGTGCCATCGGCGTGGACAATTTTCTGATTTACACAAATGGCTGTGAAGATACGACAGACCCACTGTTGGTGCGCTTGCAGGAACTGGGGATTGTGCATCACCGGTCTAACGAAGGGTGGCAAGGCCAGTCACCGCAGCAACATGCGCTGAACAACGCGATGAAAGACCCGGTTGTTCAGGCGTCAGACTGGATCATTCACATTGATGTTGATGAGTTCATCAATGTGCGCTGCGGCAATGGCACGTTGGATGATTTCTTTGCCCATGTGCCCGACGCCACGAATGTCGCCATGACGTGGCGGTTGTTCGGGCACAACGGCGTGCAGCGGTTCGAAGATCAGTTTGTGATCGGACAGTTCGACGCCTGCGCCCCGCGCTATTGCCCCAAGCCGCATATGGCGTGGGGGTTCAAATCGATGTCCCGCAATATCGGTGCCTATTCCAAACTGTCCTGCCACCGCCCCAACCATTTGCATGAAGACAAGGCCCACACGGTAAAATGGGTCAACGGATCAGGCCAGCCGATGACTGGGGAGGCACTGCACCGGGGGTGGCGCAACTCCAAAAAAAGCATTGGATATGACCTGCTGCAGCTGAACCATTATCCTTTGCGCAGCGCGGAAAGCTTTCTTGTCAAACGCCAGCGCGGCCGTGCGCTACATGTCGATCGGACAATCGGGCTGAACTATTGGATTCGGATGGACTGGACCGGCGCGCACGATGTGACAATTCAACGAAACATCCCCCGTGTGCGGGCCGAATATAACCAGCTGATCGAGGATCCATTGGTGCGCCGATACCATGAAGACGGGGTAGCCTGGCACCGGGCCAAAGCCAAAGAACTGCATGAAACACCCGAATTTGAAGAGCTGTTTCAACAAGCCACAGCGCTGTCGCTAACCGAAACCGAACGCGCCGCCTTGGCATTGGCGATGGATGTGGAGAGTTGAGCATGACGCCCCCCGCACCCATGGCGACTGATCTGGCACCCAAAGGCTACCTAAGCTGTCGCGGTGTGAAAATTCCGCGCGCGCCAATCTTGTCGGCAGGTCGCGCCCGCAAGGCGCTGCGCGAAGGCAGCTATGAACGCAAAGAAGCCGACGCCGTGATGAAAATGGTCGCCGATGGCGACCGTGTTCTGGAATTGGGCACCGGCATCGGTTTCATGTCCAGTTTGATCGCAGTTCATAAGAATGTGGCCTGCGTTGAAACCTATGAGGCGAACCCCACGCTCATCCCCTATATCCGGCAAGTGCATGCCTTGAACGGGGTGTCTAACCGCGTGCAGGTACACAACGCCTTGTTGGCCCCAACGGCCGGTGATCCGGTCACGTTCTATGAGCGGCGCAATTTTCTGGCCTCCTCCCTGGATGCCAGTTCGGATACCAAGAACATCGTCGCGAAACATCAGATCACCGTGCTTGGCGTGAATGATGTGATCGCCCGTGTGGCCCCCAATGTGCTGATCTGCGATATCGAAGGGGCAGAGGCCGATCTGCTGCCCGCCGCTGATTTGTCTGGCCTGCGGATTGCCATTGTCGAACTGCATCCGCAGTGGATCGGGCAAGCGGGTGTGCAGGCGGTTTTTGATGCGTTTCACAAGGCCGGGCTGACCTATTGGCCCAAAGCGTCAGAGGGCAAGGTTGTGACCTTTCGCAAGGGGTGGTGATGCGGATTACAGCCATCCTTTGTGTGCGCAATGAAGCGGCGTTTTTGTTGGACTGGCTGGCCCATCACCGGGCCTGTGGCGTCACCGATTTTCTGATCTATTCCAATGACTGCCAAGATGGCACGGATACACTGTTAGACAGATTGGCTGCGCGCGGACTGGTCCAGCATCGCGCCAACCCTGGCCCGTATGACGAACGCGGCGTTCAGTTCACCGCGCTGAAAGCCGCTGAAAACGAACCCGTTGTACAACAAGCAGATTGGCTGTTGCCGCTGGATGTGGATGAGTTCGTCAATGTGCATGTCGGGCAAGGCACCCTGCCCGATCTAATAGGGTCGCTACCGCAGGCCACAGCGATCACCCTGACCTGGCGATTGTTTGGGAACGGTGGCGTTGTCCAATATGCGGATACGCCGGTAACCCAGCAATTCACCCGCGCAGCGCCCAAGGTGATGTACTGGCCTTGGCGGGCGTCCATGTTCAAAACATTATACCGCAACGATGGCACCTATGGCGCGCTGGGCGTGCATCGGCCGCGCCGCCCGGACCAAGCGCGACTTGCATCTGCGCAATGGTTTGACGGGTCCGGCCGGGACGTTTCAGAATTGGCAGGCACGCAGCGGGTCTTTTCGACCTATGGACGTGACAACTATGGTTTGGCGCAGTTGAACCACTACCCGCTGGGCAGCATGGAATCTTATGTGCTGAAAACGGACCGCGGCCGTGCCGTGCACGCAGATCAGCGGTTGGCGATGGACTATTGGGTGGAGCGCAACTTCTGTACCGAAGAAGACAACAGTATTCTGGCCCTGTCAGAAACGGTGGCGGCCATACGCGCCGAATTGGCCGATGATGCGCAGACTGCCCAGCTTCACCAAGCGGCAGTTGCTTGGCGCAAGGCGCGGTTCAACGACCTGATGGCGCAAGAACCCAATCGTGCATTGTTGGGCCGATTGATGATGACACCGCCAACACAGCCCGTGCCCAAGCAAGCCGCGCAGTTCTTGTTGCATCACGCCCGGCGCGCCAATGCGCCCAAAGGCGGTTCAGCTTAGCCGAAGCGGTGTTTTACGACTGCCGGTTCAGAAAGGCTTCGCGAATTTCGCTTTGGAAATAACCGACGAACCCACCCAAGACGACAATGAAAGATGATGAATTGCCAGCGTAGTCTGTCACCAGTGCCGCCAGCAGCAACACCAGCGCAAAGGTCGCCACGCGCTGCCCCGTTGCATCGGGCATTTGGTCTTCGTTCAGGAAGCGACCCAGAAATTCGGTCACCTGAGGTTCTAGTGGGCGAACAACCAGCCCAGCCAGTATCGAAATGATGAAGGAAAAAATCATGGGCCCGCCCTTGCCGCAATTACGCGAGCACTATGGCGCATTGAGCCGCAGCGCGCAATCTGGACTGGCCCCATTGGCGCGCTTCGTGATATGCGCCCGAACATGAGCAACTCGATCACCATCCGCCGCCCCGATGACTGGCACCTGCACCTGCGCGATGGCGCAATGCTGGCCGCTGTCGCCCCTGAAACCGCCCGCCACTTTGGCCGTGCGATCATCATGCCCAACCTTGTCCCACCGGTTGTGACCGGTGCACAGGCCACGGCCTATCGTGAGCGCATCATGAGCGCCCTGCCGCAAGACAGCGCGTTCACGCCGCTGATGACCCTGTACCTGACAGAAGACACCGATGCCGATGATCTGGCGGCCGCACATAGCGCGGGCCTGATCACCGCGGTCAAACTGTACCCTGCGGGCGCGACAACCAACTCAGCCTCTGGTGTTGCGAATTTTGACAAGGTGCGCCCTGTTCTGGAACGGATGGCAGAAATCGGTTGCCCGCTGTGTGTACATGGCGAAGTCGTAGATTCCGACATCGACATTTTTGATCGCGAAGCGGTGTTTATTAATCGCGTCCTGGACCCGATCCGCCGCGCCACCCCCGGTTTGCGTGTGGTAATGGAACATATCACCACGCGGCAAGGTGCCGAGTATGCCCGTTCTGGCGGGCCGGACCTGGGCGCGACAATCACAACGCATCACTTGGTGATCAACCGCAACCACATTCTGGTTGGCGGGATCAAGCCGCACTATTACTGCCTGCCCGTCGCCAAGCGCGAAGAGCATCGTCAGGCACTGTGCGACGCGGCCACCAGTGGCGACGCCAGTTTCTTTCTGGGAACCGACAGCGCACCGCACCCTGATCATTTGAAAGAACATGCCTGTGGCTGCGCAGGATGTTTCACCGCCACCAACACCATGTCGATACTGGCCGAAGTTTTCGAAAAGGCCGACGCTTTGGACAAGTTGGAAGCCTTCGCATCGCTGAACGGTCCGGCGTTTTACGGCCTGTCCCCAAACAGTGATACACTCACCCTGACCAAGGGCGATGCCGTTGACTACCCCGCCAAGATCCCCGTGGGGGATGGCAGCGAAGAAGTCACTGTTTTCCAACCGGGCTTCCCGCTGCACTGGTCCGTCGCGGAATAAGCGATTTTCACGCCGCGCTGATATGGTGTTGAGCAGAACCGTATTCCTGCGGGTCTTGTCAGCACCAGACTGCGCGGCGGACTTTTCTTGACGCGCGCTTTCCTCTAAGGGCGGGGCGTCACATCCAAAGGAGCCGCCCCATGATCCCGTCCAGCTATCCGCCCGCCGAAGAAATCGCCCGCCTTACCGCGCGTATGCTGCTGGAAATCGGTGCGGTGAACTTCAATACTGATGAGCCATATATCCTGGCCTCTGGTCTGCCCTCGCCCAGCTATATTGATTGCCGCAAGCTGATCTCTTACCCGCGCATTCGGTCTACATTGATGGATTTCTTGACCGTCACTGTAATGCGCAACGCCGGTCTTGAAGCTTTTGACAATATCGCCGGTGGCGAGACAGCAGGCATCCCTTTTGCCGCGCTGGTGGCTGAACGTATGGCACTGCCCATGACTTATGTGCGTAAGAAGCCCAAAGGCTACGGTCGCAACGCACGGATCGAAGGCGCGATGACCGAAGGGCAACGGGTCTTGCTGGTCGAAGACCTGACAACGGATGGCGGTTCCAAACTGTCGTTTGTTGATGCGATCCGCGAAACCGGCGCGACCTGCGGTCATACGGCGGTGATTTTCTATTACGACATCTTCCCAGAAACACCCAAAACACTGGGCGATCACGGCGTCAGCCTGCATCACCTGTGCACATGGTGGGATGTTCTGGCCGAAGCCAAGGCCCAAGGCGCGTTCAGCACGTCCACGCTGGAAGAAGTGGAAAGCTTCTTGACCAATCCGCGCGCATGGCAAGAGGCGCGCAAAGCGCAGTAACTGCGCGGCCAACTATTGCAGTGTAAGGCGGCGAGGCAATCCCGCAATCTTGCGCTGTTTTTGTACGGCATCCGATTGCGGGGCCACAGCCCCGTAAACCGCACATCCCAAGGTTTGCTGCAACGCGCCGATCAGATCGCTGACCGTCTCACTGCTGGTGTAAATACCGCCGGTTTGGTCTGCCAAGCACCGCGCCACGGTGATACCCGCGGAATATTCTTGATCGCCCTTCCCGCCGGGAAAGGCAAAATGCCGCCCCCGCAGTTTGAACCCAATCACATGAACGGTGATCTGTTTGTCGGCTGCCAGTTGCGCGGCCAATTCACAGGGGGCGCCATCACAGGTGTCTTTGCCATCGGTGATCAGCACAACAACCCCTGGTTCGTCGGGATCGCCGGTTTCCATTAAAACCCGTGCCGCCAATGCCACCGCCTCTGTCAGCGGCGTTTCGCCCGAAGGTTCCAGACCGGCGACTTCGGCGATCAGGCGATCCGCAGAATCAGCCATAGGTGCAAAGCGCAAATCGATATTGGCACAGCTGTCTTCCGCACCGGGTCCATATACGATCAACCCCAACCGGCGGAATGGCGCGATGCGCGGAGCAACCTGTCGGACCGCCTGGCGCGCATCAACGATTCGCGGCATGTCCAACCGGTTGAACCCCATTTCCCCCATTGATCCGGACCCATCAAAGACCAACATCGCATCCAGGTTGCACGCCTGTTGTGACACCGCCTGAAAAGGCAGCAAAGCGGCACAGATAGCGGTCAAAGTGCAGGCGGACCAATGACGTGACGCGCGAATGATTTTTGGGAGCGACATACGAATTAACGTTCCAAATCGCGGCGATCATGTAAAGAAAAACAGCGCAAGACTCGATCTAAGTCGTAGATGAAACTTGCGTCAACTCTGGTTGTATTTTTGCATCACCCACCGCCCCAAACCACCAAATCTTGACCCACAGCACCTTTTTATTGCAACATGCAGTGCGCGGCAGGTGCCCAAGAATTTATCCACAAGATATACATTTTGCCCTGACCCGGACCTACAGCTAAAGACGGGGTTGGGTGAGAAGTGGGGACAAAGATGAACGAAGTGGCTACGTTTAATCCGACCGGCGTCGAGGTACAGGCGGCGGATACAACACCCAATTCTATCGAAGCCGAACAGCAATTGCTGGGCGCCCTGCTGACCAATAACGATATCTATGATCGTGTTGCCTCGATCATTACGGCCGCTCATTTTTATGATCCGGTACATGCGCGCATTTTCGAAGTGGCTGCCTCGCGGATTTCCAAAAACGCGCTGGCTTCCCCCGTCACCCTGAAGGCCTTTTTTGAGGAAGACGAAGGCCTGAAGGAACTTGGCGGCACGGCTTATCTGGCGCGTCTGGCCGGTTCTGCGATCAGCTCTTTCGCGGTGCGGGATTACGCGCAGCTGATCTATGATCTGGCCGTGCGCCGGGATCTGATGTCATTGGGGCGCGATATTGCCGCCCGCGCCAGCAAGGTGGAAATCGATTCAGATCCGCGCGAACAGATCGTGTCCGCCGAACAGGCGTTGTACAAATTGGCCGAACAGGGCCAGACCGAAGGCGGCTTTCAGAGCTTTCTGCGCGCTGTCACAGATGCGGTTAACGTCGCCAATGCCGCCTATCAGCGCGAAGGCGGGCTTGCCGGTGTGTCGACCGGATTAACCGATATGGACAAGAAGCTGGGGGGTCTGCATTCGTCGGACCTCTTGATCTTGGCCGGTCGTCCCTCGATGGGCAAAACGTCATTGGCGACCAACATCGCGTTTAACGTGGCCAAGGCGTATAAAAAGGGCATCCGCCCCGACGGTACCGAAGGCACTATCGAAGGCGGCGTTGTTGGGTTCTATTCGCTTGAGATGAGTTCTGAACAGCTGGCCGCGCGTATTTTGTCGGAAGCGTCAGAGGTGCCCTCGGAACAAATTCGCCGCGGGGACATGACCGAAGAAGAGTTTCGCCGGTTTGTAGAGGCCGCCAAGAGCTTGGAAGCCTGCCCACTTTACATTGACGACACCCCCGCCATTCCAATTGCGCAATTGGCCGCCCGCGCGCGCCGTTTGAAACGGACGCATGGGTTGGATGTGTTGATCGTTGATTATCTGCAACTGGTCCGCGGCACCGCCCAAAACAGGGTGCAGGAGATTGGTGAAATCTCGATGGGCCTGAAGGCGATCGCAAAGGAACTGAACGTTCCCGTTATTGCATTGTCACAGCTCAGCCGTACCGTTGAAAGCCGTGACGACAAGCGCCCGCAGCTTTCTGACTTGCGGGAATCGGGTTCTATCGAACAAGACGCCGATGTTGTGATGTTCGTGTTCCGCGAAGAATATTACGCCGAGCGGGAAAAACCTTCGGATGACCGTTTGGATGAAATGGCAGCTTGGCAAGAACGGATGGAGCGTCTTCACGGCAAAGCCGAAGTCATCATCGGCAAACAGCGTCACGGCCCGATTGGCACGGTGGAGTTAAGCTTCGAAGGGCGGTTCACCCGCTTTGGCAACCTTGTGAAACCTTGGCAAAACTCTGGCGACGACAACTACTAAGCCGCTTTAAAACAACCAGATCGCACCGATATACACGCCCAGTGATGAAATTTGCTGGACCGCCCCTAGCGTGGCGCCGGTGTATCCGCCCAGCCGGGCAAGGACCGTCAGGCGGATCGCCTGCCCCATCACAATGCTGACGGTGATCGCACCAATTGCCGGTGCAAGACCCACGGTAGCGACCAGCATCGCCAACAAGGCAATAGCGGTCGCCAAACCTATCCGATACCCATCTGGCGTCACCGGCAAGGCCACACGGCGGCGCATTTTTTCACGTACATCGCGGGTTGTGAATTGGGTATGGATCACGGCCATTCGGCTTATGCCGTTCGCAGCGATCAGTAAAACTGCGCCCTGCAACGGGGTTAACGCTGCAATCAGGCTGGCCGTCAATGCAAGGGTCAGCCCAAGCGCCATAGCACCAAAAGCACCCGCTTGCCGGGACCGAATGCGCCGCAGCGCCTGCCGATGACTGCCATCATGGCCCAAGGTTTCGGCCGTTATGGCCAGTCCACGTTCGTGAAAGCCACCGGTCAGCGTGACCCCCATCGACAGCGCCAACAGCGCTGCGGCCAGGGGCGGCAACGAATGCACAGCAGGCAACCAGATGATCGCCGCAGCCACACCGATTAATGTGCCGACCAGTGGGAAATACTTTGCAGAGCGAACATTCAAGTCATCCGAATGCGGCAGATGCGCAGGCACCGGCACGCGCGTCAGAAACTTCACCGCCAACAAGAACAGGATCAGCTCTAGCGCCAGTCTTTCTTTCATTATCAAGGCCCTTTCAAACACCACCTTGGCACGACAATGCCCCCAATCACAATTGAGCAGTGTTGTGGCCAGACGATGTTAGCGCGCACGAAACGCTGGGTAATTTTGGACGGCACAAAACGCATTTCCGCTTGACCCATGTGCAGAACATGCCAAACAACATCTATGGCACAGGCAACGTTAACGATAGATTTGTCAGCTATTCGCGCCAACTGGCGGGCGCTGGCATCCAAAGCACAAGCCGAAGCAGGCGCGGTGGTCAAAGCCAACGCCTATGGGTTGGGTGTGAAACCAGTGGCGCATGCGCTGGCCGAAGCAGGCGCGCGGCGCTTCTTTGTTGCCGTTGCAGAGGAAGGTCGCGCCTTGCGGCAAACCTTGGGCGAAGGGCCTGAAATCTTTGTTTTCTCTGGGCATATGCAGGGCGACGCTGATCTGATCCGCGGCTCACGTCTGATCCCGATGTTAAACTCTGTCGATCAGATGTTGCGCCATTTCGAATGCCTGCCCGGCCATCCCTTTGGCATTCAACTGGACACCGGCATGAACCGGCTGGGGATGGAGCAATCCGAATGGCGGGCGGTTCGTTCCATCGCACTTGCCCAAAACCCGCGCTTGGTGATGAGCCATCTGGCCTGCGCTGATGCGCCAGACCACGCGATGAACCGCTATCAATTGCAGACCTTCACCGAAATGACAGGTGGTCTGAAAATACCGCGATCATTGTCGGCAACAGGTGGCATTCTGTTGGGACCGGAATATCACTTTGATGTCACGCGCCCCGGTATTGGCCTGTATGGCGGCTTGCCGTTCAGCGACGCAGTGCCCGTCGTCACGCTGGACATTCCCATTGTTCAGGTCCGCGATGTGGTTGCCGGCGAAAGCGTTGGCTATTCCAACACTTGGGTGGCCCGCAAACCATCGCGTATTGCAACGCTCAGCTCTGGCTATGCCGATGGGATCATTCGCGCGATGGGGCCCAAAACGTCTGTCTGGGCGGGGGATCAACCCTGCCCCGTCGTTGGCCGCATTTCGATGGATTTGATCGGCATTGATGTGTCCGAGCTGACCACCGTCCCAGAAACCGTAGAGCTGCTGGGCCCACATCAATTTGTGGACACTCTGGCAGATGGCGCAGGCACGATTGGCTATGAGATCCTGACTTCGTTGGGAAATCGTTATCACCGCAGGTATATCGGCGCATGAGCGTAACAAATTGGCTGGGCACGCTTGGACGTGCCGTTCTGGCCGCACTGGCGTCCGTTGGGCGCGTGACACTGTATGGTCTGGATACCATTCGTCATATTTTGACTCCACCCTTCTACGGGCGTGAATTCGCGGGCGCGTTGCTGCACATTGGCTGGCTGTCGCTGCCGGTTGTTGGCCTGACCGCGCTGTTCACCGGCGGGGCGCTGGCGTTGCAAATCTACGCAGGTGGCGCACGGTTCAATGCCGAGGCTGTCGTGCCGCAAATCGTGGCCATTGGTATGGTACGCGAATTGGGCCCGGTTCTGGTTGGATTGATGATCGCGGCGCGCGTCACCTCTTCAATCGCCGCAGAAATTGCCACGATGAAAGTGACCGAACAGATCGATGCGTTGGTCACGCTGTCTACCCATCCAATGAAATACCTGACTGCGCCACGTGTTTTGGCCGCATTGCTGGTGGTCCCGTTGTTGGTGGGTATCGGCGATGTGATCGGCATCATGGGCGGCTGGGCCGTTGCTACGGGCAACCTTGGCTTCAATTCTGCTACCTATCTCAAAAACACGGCAGAGTTCCTTGAACTTGCTGACATTTTGTCTTCGCTGGCCAAGGGCGCGGTCTTTGGCTTTCTGTCTGCGCTGATGGGCTGTTACTTTGGGATGGCATCGGGCCGTGGCGCCCAAGGTGTTGGACGCGCCACTAAGGGCAGCGTCGAGGCGGCGGCAGTTTTGATCCTGGCGGCGAACTTCCTTCTGACGGGGGTGTTTTTCTCGGTATGATCGAAATGAAAGGTGTCAAAAAGTCTTTTGGAAACAACCACGTATTGCGCGGTGTAGACCTATCGGTATCGCGCGGGACGTCTTGTGTTATCATCGGTGGTTCCGGCACAGGCAAATCCGTCACAATCAAATGCGTGCTGGGCCTGATCCATCACGACGGCGGGTCCATCACGGTTGACGGGCAGGATGTAGGTGCCGGGGACCGCGATGCCTTTTTGGCCCGGTTTGGAATGCTGTTTCAGGGCGGTGCGCTGTTTGACTCCTTACCTGTCTGGCAGAATGTTGCCTTTCGATTGTTGCGCGGCTCGTTAAAGCGGCCGCTGGAAGAAGCCAGACAAATCGCCATCGAAAAGCTGCGCCGTGTGGGATTGAAACCCGAAGTCGCTGATAAGTTCCCCGGTGAACTGTCCGGCGGGATGCAAAAGCGCGTTGGCCTGGCCCGTGCCATCGCGGCTGATCCTCAGATCATCTTTTTTGATGAACCCACCACTGGCCTGGACCCGATCATGGCCGGGGTGATCAACGATCTGATCCGCGAAATCGTGGTGGAAATGGGGGCAACCGCCGTTACGATCACCCATGATATGAGCAGCGTTCGCGCCATTGCCGATACCGTAGCCATGCTGCATGACGGGGTGATCAAGTGGACGGGCCCAGTGTCGGAAATGGACAATACATCAGACCCTTATGTCCAACAGTTTATTCATGGCCGCGCTCAGGGCCCCATCGAAGCTGTGCGATGAACTACGCCGGATTGCCCTTTCAACCAAACGAAGTCGTTCTGGTGATGCTGGTCTTTCAGCGCTTTGTCTTTCTGGAGGTTCTGGCCGTGATTGCCCTGTTGCGTGTTATCCTGGGTGTCGGCTGGACACGTTGGCCTGCTCTGGCCGCCCTGTTGGTTGCGTTGACCGGGTCCGTCACTGTTTTCGGTCCGGCCCTTGGGTTTAACGGCCCGATCTATGCCGCTGCAGCCCGCTGGATGGTCAAGGGCGGTGGTATGGCACCGTTGATGCTGGGGTCAGGGTTGATGTTTCTTTCCATGTTGTCGCCGCGCCGACGTGGCAAATGGCTGGACTTGATCAACTTGCTGTTGGCCGCCGGGCTTGCGGTGTTGTGGATCGCCACCATGTATTAAGCGCCGCATCTTTCGGAGCTTTCATGTTGCGTTATCTGAACCTGTCTTTGTTGTTTCTGTACCCCGTGTCCTGGTTTGCCCCCTTGATGCGCGCCGGTTTGTTGCCCCTGTTCGGGCTCAGCGAAATCAGTGTGGTGACCGGGCTAAAGTCCTTGTGGGGGTCGGACATTTTTCTGGCGATGCTGGTGACCATTTTTGCGCTGTTTGCCCCGTTTCTGAAAACGCTTGGGTTGGCGCTGGTGCAATTTAAATGGCTGGATACGCGCGCCCTGCCCGCGCTGAACATACTGGGCAAACTGGCCATGGCCGATATTTTTCTGATTGCGGTCTACATCACCCTGGCCAAGGGCATTGGCGTGGGCCGCGTTGAAACGGCTTGGGGGCTTTATCTGTTCACCGCCTGCATATTGCTATCGATGGGGATCGGAATAGCCGAACAGCGCTTGGCAAAGCAGCGCGGTTAGGGCAACAAGCCTAGCATGGCCAAAAACTCTCTGCGATTTGTCTGTCAGTCCTGCGCCGCCGTCACCAGCAAATGGTCCGGGCGGTGTGAATCCTGTGGTGAATGGAACTCCATCGCCGAAGAGAAACCACTCTCGTCGGGCCCTTCCAAAACTGGACTGGGCAATGTGCGGGGCCGTCGTGTTGCCCTGACGGACTTGGCAGCCAAAGAAACACCGCCACCACGCACGCAAAGCGGGATCGATGAATTGGACCGTGTCCTTGGCGGCGGTTTGGTTTCGGCCTCTGCCATTTTGGTCGGCGGGGATCCGGGCATTGGGAAATCAACCCTGTTGCTTCAAGCCGCAGCACGTTTTGCCCAAGCGGGCCTGCCGACTGTCTATGTGTCCGGCGAAGAAGCAACAGCCCAAGTCAGAATGCGCGCGCAACGATTGGGTTTGGCGGATTCGCCGGTGCGTTTGGCCGCAGAAACCAACCTGCGCGATATCCTGACCACGATGGAAGCTGAAAAGCCGAAATTGGTGATCATCGATTCCATCCAGACAATGTGGGCCGATCAGGTAGACAGCGCGCCGGGCTCTGTATCCCAGGTGCGCGCCGCCGCGCATGAGCTGACAACATTTGCAAAACGCAACGGTGTCAGTGTGGTGTTGGTGGGACATGTCACCAAAGAAGGCCAAATCGCCGGGCCGCGTGTGGTTGAGCACATGGTGGATACGGTTCTGTATTTCGAAGGCGAACGTGGCCATCAGTTCCGCATCCTGCGCGCCGTGAAAAACCGGTTTGGCCCCGCCGACGAGATTGGTGTGTTTGAGATGACAGGCGGTGGGTTGGCCGAAGTTACGAACCCCTCGGCGCTGTTTCTGTCTGAGCGCGGCGAACCTTCGCCCGGATCGGTCGTGTTTGCCGGAATCGAAGGCACCCGCCCGGTTCTGTGTGAGTTTCAGGCCTTGGTCGCCCCGTCGCCACACAGCCAGCCACGGCGCACCGTCGTGGGTTGGGATGGCGGACGATTGGCCATGATTCTGGCGGTTCTGGAAGCGCGCTGCGGCATCCCCTTTACCGGGCTGGATGTATATTTGAACGTCGCTGGCGGTATGAAAATATCTGAACCGGCGGCAGACCTTGCTGTGGCGGCGGCGCTACTTTCAGCGCGCGAAGACACGGCTTTGCCTGCTGAGACTGTCGTTTTTGGCGAAATCAGCCTATCAGGGGCCTTGCGTCCTGTCGGCCAAACCGAAAATAGGTTGAAAGAGGCGCAGAAACTTGGTTTCTCCGCCGCAATTGCTCCATCAGGGGGCAAAGCGGCCGCGAAAGGCGGGATCAGGCTCACACAGATGAGCGATCTTGCAGCGTTTGTGGGCGAGATTTTCGGCGCTGGATAGCGCAGGGGCAAAAGGCAGGACGGGCAGATGGAAGGCTTTACAGCAATCGATGCAGTTGTGGCCGTGGTGATCGTACTTTCGGCACTACTGGCATATTCACGCGGTTTGGTACGAGAGATCATGGCGATCGTTGGATGGATCGCGGCGGCCATTTTGGCCTTTATTTTCGCACCGCAGGTTCAGCCTCTGGTCAAAGAGTTGCCGGTCATCGGTGAATTCCTGTCAGACAGCTGCGAACTGTCGATCATCGCGGCCTTTGCGGCTGTGTTCGCGTTGGCACTGGTTATTGTGTCGTTGTTTACGCCGGTGTTTTCATCGGTTGTGCAACGTTCCGCGCTTGGCGGGCTGGATCAGGGTCTTGGCTTTCTGTTCGGCGTGGCGCGCGGTGTTCTGTTGGTGGCGGTTGCATTCTTTGTGTACGATACGGTTGTCACCACGCAGCAGTTCGAAATGGTTGACAACAGCCGGTCCGCCGCTGTGTTCCAACAATTTACCGGCCGGATCGAAGAACAAGACCCAGAAGCCGCTCTTGGCTGGGTAACGCAGCAATATGAACAGCTGACAAATGTTTGTGTCCAACCAAGCGGCAGCGACACCTAAAGCGCTGTGTTTTCGGGCGTGGCGCTATGCGCCCGCCCTTTACGTCAGTTCAAATTCAATTGTACCGATAGCAAGTGTGAACATCGCGTGACACTGCCGAATATTGGGCTTAAGACAGGCCCAAATTGCCAACAGGATTCGGAGCGGCCCCCTTGCCCGATCGTATGATGCCTCCTGCCCACCCTTTCGATGACGACAAACTCCGCGAAGAATGTGGAATTTTCGGTGTCGTCGGGGTAACCGACGCTGCCAACTTCGTTGCGCTGGGTCTTCATGCCTTACAACACCGTGGACAGGAAGCGGGCGGCATCGTCACCCACCACCCTGATCACGGGTTCAATTCTGCCCGCAGATTTGGATATGTGCGCGACAGTTTCACATCCCCCCGATTGATGGAAACCCTGCCCGGTGCATTGGCCATTGGCCATGTGCGCTATTCAACCGCCGGGTCCAAAGGGCAAACCGCAATCCGCGATGTGCAGCCCTTCTTTGGCGAGTTTTCGATGGGCGGCGCGGCGATTGCGCATAACGGCAATATCACCAATGCCGACGCACTGCGGCGCGAACTGATCGAACGTGGTTCGATCTTTCAGTCGTCTTCAGACAGCGAATGCATCATTCACTTGATGGCCCGCTCGCTGCAACGCGACATTCCCAGCCGGATGGAAGATGCGTTGCGCCGGGTTGAAGGCGCGTTCTCTGTCGTCGCCATGACCCGGACCAAGCTGATCGGCGTACGCGACCCGTTGGGTGTGCGGCCACTGGTGCTGGGCAAGGTTGGTGATGGCTGGGCTTTGTCATCGGAAACCTGTGCGCTGGATATCATCGGTGCCGAATTTGTGCGTGAGATCGAACCCGGCGAAATGGTCGTAATCACCGCCGAAAACGGCGTTGAATCGGTTCGTCCATTCCGCCCGGCCAAATCGCGTTTCTGCATCTTTGAACATGTGTATTTCTCGCGTCCTGACAGCATCATCGGCGGCCAGTCTGTCTATGAAACCCGCCGTCAGATCGGTGTGGAATTGGCGCGCGAAGCACCTGTTGATGCTGATTTGGTCTGCCCCGTGCCCGACAGCGGTACACCTGCGGCCATTGGTTTTGCGCATGAAAGCGGCATTCCCTATGGCATGGGGATCATCCGCAACCAGTATATGGGTCGGACATTTATTGAGCCGACAGAACAGATCCGAAATATGGGTGTGCGCCTGAAGCTGAACGTCAACCGCGCCCTGATCCGTGGCAAGCGTGTGATTTTGGTGGACGATTCCGTTGTGCGCGGGACAACCAGCCGTAAGATCAAAGAGATGATCCTGGACGCCGGCGCCGCCGAGGTGCATTTCCGCATCGCCTCTCCGCCCACGGCTTGGCCTTGTTTTTATGGCGTCGACACTCCGCAGCGCGAAAAGCTTTTGGCAGCCACCATGTCCGAGGATGAGATGCGCCAGCACTTGGGCGTCAATAGCCTGAAATTCATCTCGTTGGATGGTTTGTACCGCGCTGCTGGCGAAGCCAATGGCCGCAACAAGAAACACCCGCAGTATTGCGATGCCTGTTTCTCGGGCGAGTATCCGGTGGAACCCGCTGACATGATCCGCAAAGGCTTTCAATTGAAGGCCGCTGAGTGATCGCTCAACCTTGACGCGGCATTCGTGTCGCGTCTTACTTCTTGCATGAGAAAAATCTGGATTTACTTAGTCTGCGCCGTTTTTGCTGCATCAACGGCGTCCGCTTCTGGCGGGCCGTCTGTTTCACTTGGGGAATACACCGCCACACTGTCACGCCCGCCATTTCTGGCCTCCGGCGACAGCGGCAAGTTCTTCACCGACAGCCAGACCACGAAATCCGGAAAAACGATTTCTATTCAAGAAGTCATCAGAAGCCATGAACAGTTTCAGACATGGTCCATCCTTTCGGCGGTGATGATGCAATCCCCGGCAGAAGGGGCGCTGAAAGATCGGCTTGATCTTATGTTATCCCCTTATCAACAAGCCTGCGAAAACGTAGCTGTTGCCGATTTGAAAAGTACCCGGAAGAATTCCAAGCTTGTTGCGGTCTTTTGCACCGCGCTGAAACCATCGCTGCAGGCAGGACAAGTGAGTGTTCTTTCAATCTCGTTAAATGGCCGAACCGAAATCCGCAGCTATATCGAGATGCGGACCAAGCCCTTCAAGCTGGATGTTCTTGAATCAGGCGCTCTACCGATCAAGCGTGATACGCTTTCGGCAATGATTGACTACATCGGTCAAACCAAAATCACCCGGAAGTAGTGCTTCGGAGCCGCCTATGTGGCACCGAATGATACGCTGCTGCCCGGCTATTTCACCGGTCCCAATGCAGCAAAATCCAGCAGACCGTCACCGATGCCCTTGACCTTTTGCGCCGCGCGCGCCATCCCGCGCTCATGACAAAACCTATCGCTATTATCACCGGTGCGTCACGCGGCCTTGGCTTTGCCCTTGCCGAAGCGCTTTCTGACACCCATCACATCGTCGCCGTCGCCCGTACTGTGGGCGGGTTGGAAGATCTGGATGACCGCATTAAGGCGCGCGGCGGTGAAGCGACGCTGGCGCCCATGGATATTTGTGTGCCAGAGGCAATGGCCCAGCTTTGCCGATCCATTCATGATCGTTGGGGCCCTGCCGCGTTGTGGGTGCATACCGCTGTGCATGTCGCGCCGCTGACCCCGGCCACGCATATTGACGCAAGGGACTGGGACAAGTCGGTTCAAACCAACACCGTCGCCATGGGCCATTTGGTGCCCTACATCGGGGCTCTATTGGGTGCGGAAGGAACGGCTGTGTTCTTTGATGATCCCCATTGTGGCCAGAAATTCTTTGGCAGCTATGGTGCGACAAAGGCCGGACAGATCGCCCTGGCCCGCAGTTGGCAGGACGAAACCAACAATTTGGGGCCAAAGGTGAAAATCCTAACGCCAGAGCCGATGTCCACTGCCACACGCGCGCGGTTCTTCCCTGGGGAAAACCGCGATACGCTTGCCAGCCCGCATGATGAGGCTGCTCGCCTGCTACCGCTTATTGTCTAACCACTTTCGTCGCCTTCGGGCCACGACCGCTATGCCATTCACTGGGGGAGCTTGTCGGGCTGCCCCCGGTCTTTTATTCAATATCCAAAGGGGCGAGCTATGCGTATTTTGATCACCAATGATGACGGCATCAATGCACCGGGTCTGAAAATCCTCCACGCCATTGCCGAAGAGCTGGCTGGCCCAGACGGAGAAGTCTGGACAGTGGCCCCCGCGTTTGAACAATCCGGCGTTGCGCATTGCATCAGCTACACCCATCCAACCATGATCGCCCAGCTGGGTGACAGGGTATTCGCTGCCGAAGGCAGCCCTGCCGATTGTGTGTTGGCGGGACTGCACGACGTTCTGAAAGAGACGCCGCCTGATCTGGTGCTGTCGGGGGTGAACCGCGGCAACAACTCTGGCGAAAACGCACTGTACTCCGGTACGCTGGGTGGCGCGATGGAAGGTGCGTTGCAAGACGTCCTGTCTATCGGATTGTCACAATACCTTGGCCCCAACAGCGACAAAGATGCGCCCTTTGCCCCTTCGGCCAATCATGGTGCGGATGTGCTGCGCCGGATCATTGCCAACGATCCCGGCAAACAGGGGGATTATCGGTTGTTTTACAACGTGAACTTCCCGCCCGTGGCCGGTGACGGCGTATTGGGTGTGAAAGTGGTGCCGCAAGGACGCCGCGCCGACACCTATTTTTCGGTCGAACCGCATAATGCCCCGTCCGGGCGACGGTTCTTGTGGGTCAGAGGTGGCAACCAACATGGCAAATCGACCGAAGGGTCCGATATCGATGTGAACATGAACGGATATATCAGTGTAACCCCCATGCGCGCCGATCTGACAGCCCATGACGCGCTAGATACAATGCAGGCCGCCTTTTTATGACGTCCAATCCAGAACGCACAATGCAATTTCTGTTCGCCCTGCGCTCGCGCGGGGTGACGGATAGCGGCGTTCTGAATGCGATGGAACGGATTGATCGCGCGAAGTTTGTCCAAGGCTATTTCGCCGATCGCGCCTATGACGACATGCCCTTGCCAATTGCCTGTGGGCAAACGATCAGCCAGCCGTCGGTGGTGGGGCTGATGACTCAGGCGTTGAACATTTCCAGCCGAGATAAAGTTTTGGAAGTTGGGACCGGGTCTGGCTATCAGGCCGCGATTCTAAGTGTTTTGGCCCGCCGCGTGTATACGGTTGACCGTCATGCGCGTCTGGTTCGGGCTGCCAAAGCACAGTTCGATGCGCTGGGGCTGGCTAATATCACAGCACTAAATGCTGATGGAAGTTTCGGTTTGCCGGATCAGGCACCTTTTGATCGCATTGTCGTGACCGCCGCAGCCGAAGACCCGCCCGGCCCTCTCTTGGCCCAACTGAAAATTGGCGGTATTATGGTTGTGCCGGTGGGGCAATCGGACACTGTGCAAAGCCTGATCCGTGTCACACGGACAGAAACGGGCTTTGACTATGACGAATTGCGCTCTGTCCGGTTTGTTCCGCTGGTCGAAGGTCTTGGCAAAGACGGCTGATCAGCGCATACGGACTATATAACGACGCCCCGCCCTGATCGGGGCGCGCGAGGAGTGATCGAGATGTACTACGCAGTGCCCCGCCGCCTGTTCCGAACTTGCGTTGCCGCCGTATCCTTGGCCAGTTTGACCGCGTGTAGCGGGCTGGATTTTGATATGCGGGGCCGGGTCGGTGACAATTTCAACACCGCCGATGCCGCGCTGAACAATGCAGCGCAAAGGCCCGAACCTGATGATCGGGGTGTGATCACCTATCAGACCTATCAGGTGGCTGTTGCCCGGCGTGGCGACACCTTGGCTGACGTGGCCAACCGTCTGGGTCTGAACCCCGCCGAGATTGCCCGCTACAACGGCGTGCGCCCGGATGACACGCTGCGTGCTGGCGAACTGGTCGCCCTGCCCGGCCCGATCACCAATTCTTCTGACATCAGCGTTACAGAGCTGGCGGGCAACGCGATCGACAGTGCATCGCCAACGCCTTCGGGGACAAACAACGGCACCACGGGTTCTACGAAACCGATGGTCGAACCGATCCGTCACAAGGTCGAACGCGGTGAGACCGTCTACACCATTGCCCGTTTGTACAATGTTTCTGTCCGCTCTCTGGCAGACCTGAACTCGTTGGATCGCAGCTACACCCTGCGGGAAGGTCAGGTCTTGTTGGTGCCAGTCACCTTGGCCAAGGTCGAAGAAAAACCGATCTCCGCGCTGAAGCCCCCGGCTGTGGTAACAGCCCCCGGCGCTGGCTCTCCTACGCCAACGCCGCCAAGCGCATCGCGTCCGTTGCCTGCCAACACACCGCCCGCAGCATCGGAACCAGCCACCGCAACAGTGGCCCCGTCGGTTACGGTGACCAAATCCCCTGCCGTGACGCGCGACAGTCAAATGGCCTTCCCGGTCAAAGGGTCCATCGTGCGTGAATATTCAAAAGGCCGTAGCGACGGTATCGACATCAGCGCCTCGGCCGGGTCCGACGTAGAAGCAGCCGCCACAGGCGTTGTGGCGGCAGTGACGTCTGACGCGGATAACGTGCCGATTGTGATTGTTCGCCACCCCGACAATCTGCTGACGGTCTATGCCAATATCGGCGATATCAAGGTCAAGAAGGACGACCGTGTCACCCGCGGTCAGGAACTGGGCAAGGTGCGTCCCGGATCGCCCCCCTATATTCACTTTGAAGTGCGCAAGGGGTTCGACAGCGTCGATCCAATGCCCTACCTGCAATAGGGTTTCTGCGCTCTAATATTGAAAAACGCCTCGGTCCTTTGCCGGGGCGTTTTTGATTCACCCCTTTGCCTTGGCCGCGCGATAGTCGGCAAGGGTTTTGCCCGGTTCATCCACAAAAAGCCCTGGAAGCGCGCGCAGACTTTCTATCTGATCAACGCGGAATACCCTGAAATCTTTACGCAATTCGCACCACGCGGTCACAGTCCACAAGCGCCCCCAATAATCCATCTGCAAAGGCCGTATGGTTCGTTCGGAAAGATCGTCTGCTGACCGGTACATGATTTCGATCTTCTGGCGCGCACGGATCGCAGATCGGATTGTGGGCATGTGCTGAAACCCCTTTGCCGCCTCGTCAAACGGATCAACGGCAAAACCAAACGTGCCCCGATAATCGCTGGTTTCCTCTGGCAAAACGGCATCGATTTTGGATGACAGGCTGGCCGCCGCCTGTTGCAGGTCTTCATCTGCCGCCTCACCCACCACGGCCAAGCCCAGATGCAGCGCCTCCAACTCTGTCACAGTCAGGTTCAACGGCGGCAGCGACACGGCTTCAAGAGCCATATACCCAGCACCACGTTCCCCACTAACAGGCACGCCCGAGGCGGACAAAGTATCCATGTCGCGATAGATCGTGCGCACCGATACGTTCAGCTGATCGGCCAAATCTTCGGCACGGTGCAGGTCCCCGTCACGCAGGATTTTAACAAGGTCGAAAAGGCGGTCAGATCTTCGCATGGCGTAACACCTGTCGGTTGGTTCAGCTGGGTCGAGTCAGCGTTATGGCCCCTGATTCCGTGATCCATAGACCGAAACATCGGGCGGATACTGACAAAAAGTTGTCAACTGACAGGTTTATGTCATTTTGAACTGCATTTTCCCACCCCAATGATCCGAATGACCTTTGTTGGCAGCAACAAAGGGCTTAAGAACGATGTTCGAATACCACCGGGCTCTCATTGCCCGAAGACGAAGGGAATACTCTCATGCTTAACAATATCGGCCTTCCCGGCCTTCTACTGATTGCTGTCGTGGTTCTGGTTCTTTTCGGACGCGGCAAGATTTCTTCGCTTATGGGCGAAGTCGGCAAAGGCATCACCGCCTTCAAGAAAGGTGTCAAAGACAGCACCGATGAGCTGGAAGCTGATGCAGCCGACGCAGCGACCGACGTCACGCCGGAAAGCGACAAGGACAAAGTCTAAATGTTTGACCTAGGTTGGTCTGAGCTGCTGGTAATCGGCGTTGTTGCGCTGATCGTGGTCGGTCCTAAGGACTTGCCTGTTCTGTTCCGCAGTGTCGGGCAGTTCGTGGGCAAGGCCAAAGGCATGGCCCGCGAGTTTTCGCGCGCGATGAACGACGCTGCCGATGATGCCGGTGTCAGTGACATTTCCAAAACACTGAAAACCGCCGTTAACCCGGTCGGCAGTGCGATGGATGGTGTAAAAGATGCGGCCCGGTCCATGACCGATCTGAATCTGGACAGCAAAACCAAGGCCAAACCGACGGAAGAACTGTCAAAAGAACGCGCTGACGCAAAGCGCAAGATTGAGGCTGCGTCGGCCAAAGCTGCCGCCGCGCGCCTGAAGCGCGAAGCCGAAGAGGCCGCCAAGAAAGCTGAAGCGCTTGAAGCTTCGTTAAACGACGCGCCCGAAAGCGCCCCCAAGGATCCAACATGAGCGCCAAAGACCCTTCGATCGAAGACAGCAGCGCACCGCTGATCGAACATCTGGCAGAGTTACGAAACCGCCTGATCCACAGCGCCGCGTATTTCCTTGTGGGGATGATCATCTGTTTCACAGTGGCCACGCCGATCTTCAACTTTCTGACCGCCCCGCTGTGCCAAGTTCTGGCCAGCCGAGGGCAAGACTGTGATCTGATCTTTATCAGCCCGCAGGAAGGGTTCTTTGTGGCCATCAAGATTTCATTCTTGGGCGGCTTCATGTTGGCTTTTCCCTTTATTGCCAATCAGATGTGGCGCTTTGTTGCACCGGGCCTTTACAAGACCGAAAAAGGTGCCTTCCTGCCGTTCATCATCGCGTCGCCCTTTATGTTTATTCTGGGCGCATCCTTTGCGTTCTTCGTCGTCACACCGCTGGCCTATGACTTCTTCTTGGGGTTCCAGCAGTTTGGACAAGCCGGCGAGGCAGTTGTCGAAGTACCTGAAGCAGCCGCGCCTTTGTCAGTTGTTTTTCAGGGGTCCGCTCAGGAATATCTGAACCTGACCATAAAATTCATCGTGGCCTTTGGCCTGTGTTTCCAGTTGCCAGTTCTGTTGACGCTGATGGGCAAGGCGGGCTTGGTTTCGGCCAAAGGTCTGGCCGATGTACGCAAATACGCCGTTGTCGCCATTCTGCTGTTGGCCGCCTTGGTGACACCTCCTGATGTCATCACGCAGGTTATTCTGTTTGTTGTTGTCTATGGGCTGTACGAAATTTCGATCTTCCTTGTCCGCCGCGTTGAAACCAAACGCGAAGCCAAGTTGCGCGAAGAAGGTCTGTGGTTCGAAGATGACGAAGAAGAAGCGGACGATCCGTTGATGAAAGAATTCGACGAGGACGACGCTGGCGACGACGCGGAGACCGACAAGAAGTGACCGATCCAACGTTACGCCGTATTGCAGAGGCGCTGGAGCGGATGGCCCCCGCTCCGCTGCCTGCGCCAGACTACGCCGCAGAGGCCTTTGTCTGGCACACAGAGCCTGACCGGTTGGATCCGGTGACAGACATCAGCCGGGTGGACCTGTCGCTGCTGGTGGGCATTGATCGCAGCCGCGACACCCTGCTGGCCAACACGCGCCAGTTCGCCGAAGGCATGCCTGCCAACAATGCCCTGCTTTGGGGCGCGCGGGGCATGGGCAAATCCAGTATCGTCAAAGCGGTGCATGCCGCCGTGCGCGCTGAAGGGCACGATTTGAAGATCGTCGAATTGCAGCGCGAGGATCTGCCCAGCGTGTCACGTCTGTTGAACATGCTGCGCGAACGGCCCGATCTGCGTTTCTTGTTGTTCTGCGATGACCTCAGCTTCAGCCATGACGATCAGCACTATAAATCACTGAAAGCCGTGCTGGACGGCGGGATCGAAGGACGCCCGAATAACGTTTTGTTTTACGCCACGTCCAACCGTCGTCACCTGATGCCACGGGATATGATCGAGAACGAACGTTCCTCGGCCATCAACCCGGCGGAGGCTGTGGAAGAAAAAGTATCGCTGTCTGATCGGTTTGGTCTCTGGCTGGGCTTCCACCCGTGTAACCAGGATGAGTATCTGGCGATGATCGACGGCTATTGCCAAGCGCATGGCGTCGAGGTGGACGCCGAAACCCTGCGGGCCGAAGCGATCGAATGGCAAGCCACACGGGGCGCGCGTTCAGGCCGAGTGGCATGGCAATTCTTCGTCGATCTGGCAGGACGGCACGGCGTTAAGATCGCGTTTTAACCGCGATCTTGCTTCGCTTACCCAGCTATCTTGTCACCGACGAGACAAGTTAGCGACGTGAGCACAATGGCTTTTGGAAACTTGGTGCTGGGTTAACCCAACGCATACCCCGACCCACGCACCGTGCGCAGCGGATCATCCCCGCCGTTTTGGCACAATGCTTTGCGCAACCGTCCGATATGCACGTCTACGGTCCGGGTATCGACATAGATGTCACGGCCCCAGACACGGTCCAGCAATTGTTCACGAGACCACACGCGGCCGGGCTTTTCCATAAACGTGGCCAACAGGCGGAATTCGGTTGGGCCCAGCTTTAGCGAGGCGTCGGCGCGTGTCACCTTGTGAGTTTCCGCATCCAGAATGATGTCATCATACTGCAGGCGTTCCCCCACGGTCGACGGGCGAGACCGGCGCAATTGCGCCCGCACACGCGCCATCAATTCGATCACCGAGTAGGGTTTGACCACATAGTCATCAGCGCCGGTTTCCAAGCCACGCACGCGGTCCACCTCTTCAGAACGGGCCGACAGCATGATCACCGGGATTGCCCGCGTTTCAGACCGCATCTTCAGCTGCCGGCAAACTTCGATGCCCGAAACATTGGGCAGCATCCAGTCCAGCACGATCACATCTGGCTGTTCTTCTTCTACCAATAGCAGCGCTGCCTCGCCATCCTCGGCGCGGGCCACATGAAAGCCCTCGGCTTCCAGATTATAGCTGAGCACTTCGCGCTGTGCCGCCTCGTCTTCGACGACCAGAACCGTGGGTTGTCCCGTTGACATGGCTTATCCTTCGGACTCATCCAAGTTGAGCGAATGCGCAACATCGGTCGACGTCACATCATGTTTGGGGCGGCTTTCATCCGGCTTTTCACCCGTCACCAGGAACACCACCTGTTCGGCGATCGAGGTCACATGGTCGCCCATACGTTCGATATTCTTGGCGATGAAATGTAGGTGCATGCAGGCCGTGATGTTGCGCGGGTCTTCCAACATGAAGGTCAGAAATTCGCGGAACATTGCGTTGTACATCTGATCCACGTCCTGATCGCGTTCGATCACATCGCGTGCTTTCACTTCGTCACGTTGAATATAGGAATCCAGCGCGTCTTTCAGCATCAGTTCCACTTCGCGTGCCATGCGGCGCAACGAGGGGCCTGCACCGCTGACAGCGGGCATATGCACCAAGACACCTGTGCGTTTTGCCAGGTTTTTGGACAGATCACCGATCCGTTCAAGGTTGGCAGAAATGCGCATGACCGACAGAACGATCCGCAGATCAGTGGCTGT
Source organism: Pseudoprimorskyibacter sp. (assembly GCA_034670065.1). Taxonomy (GTDB): domain Bacteria; phylum Pseudomonadota; class Alphaproteobacteria; order Rhodobacterales; family Rhodobacteraceae; genus Mesobacterium_A. The sequence goes on from JAXMOG010000001.1 coordinate 471,004, forward strand.
TGGCGCGCGAATGGCGATCACGCGTGCGGCCTCTTCGTTCAGCAGTTCTTCCAAGTCGTCGATCAGCTTGTCGTTCTGACGTACCTGATCGGCAAGTTCTTCGTCACGATCTGCCAAAGCTTTGGCAGCGTCGCGGATGGCGGTTTCAACCAAGCCACCCATTTTCATGATCTGGGCCTGAATACCTTCCAGATCCCGATCAAAGGCTGAGGCAATATGCTGTTGCATTGTAATATCCTTAACCGATCCGGCCCGTGATGTAGCTTTCGGTACGCGGGTCTTCGGGGTTGGTGAAAATCTTTCCGGTTTCGCCGTATTCCACCAGGTGACCCAAGTGGAAAAAGGCAGTCTTTTGGCTGACACGCGCCGCCTGCTGCATCGAGTGGGTGACGATTACAACCGAATAGCTTGCGCGCAATTCGTCGATCAGTTCTTCCACCTGCGCGGTTGCAATCGGATCCAGCGCGGAACAGGGTTCGTCCATCAACAGAACTTCGGGCTCTGTCGCCACGGCGCGGGCAATGCACAAACGCTGTTGTTGCCCACCTGACAAGCCAGTGCCGGGGGCATCCAACCGGTCTTTGACCTCATCCCAGATCGCGGCGCGGCGCAGTGACCGTTCGACGATATCGTCCAAGTCAGCCTTGTTTTTGAACAACCCGTGAATGCGCGGGCCATAGGCGATATTGTCGAAAATCGACTTGGGAAACGGGTTCGGCTTTTGGAACACCATACCAACTTTGGCGCGCAATTGCACCGGATCGACTTTCTTGTCGTAGATGTCTTCGTTGTCGATCTGGATGCTGCCTTCAACCCGGCAGATGTCGATCGTGTCGTTCATCCGGTTCAAGCAGCGCAGAAAGGTCGATTTCCCACAGCCCGACGGCCCGATAAATGCCGTAACGGTCTTGTCTTCGATATCAACATTCACGTCTTTGATGGCATGGTTGCTGCCGTAATAAACCTGAACATCGTGCGCGGCGATTTTAACGTCTGTCACCTCGGTGGCCCTTTTCGAATATGGCGCATCGTACATGGTCGTGCCCCCCTCAATTACCAGCGACGCTCAAAGCGGCGACGCAGAATGATGGCGATGATGTTCATGGTCAGCAAGAACAACAACAAGATGATGATACCGCCCCAGGCCTTGTCATAGAAGCTTGAGTCTGCTCGTGCAGCCCAGGTGTAGATTTGTGCCGGCATCGCAGAGTTCGGTTCGACAAAACCATCCAGCAAACCGTCTGGATAGCCACGGGCCACAAAGCCCACCATCCCGATCAGCAGCAACGGTGCGGTTTCCCCCAGCGCCTGTGCCAGACCAATGATTGTTCCGGTCAAGATGCCGGGCATGGCCAAGGGCAGCACGTGGTGGAACACGGCCTGCATCTTGGATGCCCCCACCCCCAACGCGGCGTCGCGGATAGACGGTGGCACTGACTTTAGGGAAGCACGGGTGGAAATGATGATGGTTGGCAATGTCATCAGCGTCAGCACAAGCCCACCGACCAAAGGTGCGGATTGCGGCAGGTGCATGAACTGAATGAACACAGCCAGACCAAGAATACCAAACACGATAGACGGAACCGCCGCCAGATTGGAGATGTTCACTTCGATCAGATCCGTGAACCGGTTCTGTGGCGCGAATTCTTCCAGATAGATGGATGCAGCAACCCCGATGGGCAGCGACAAGAACAACACCACCAGCATCATGTAGAACGACCCAACAACAGATGCCCCGATACCAGCGCCACCTGGGTTGTCCACGCCGGAGTCTGCCCCGGTGATGAAAGTCCAGTTGAAGGCGCTTTTCAGGATACCCGCATCGTGCAGCGCGTCGACCAGATCAAGGTCTGTGGCTTTCAGAAAGCGGCTGTCTTCCAGCGTGTCACGCGTGACCCGGCCATTGAAATACCCGTCTACGCGAGAGGATGCAGGTAGGCTGAAGGCAATATCTTTGCCCAGATCGTTTTGGTTTTCGCGGTAGTATTCGCGAATGGTTCCCCCGACCTTGCCCAAAATACGTTGCAGCGCAGCTTCGTCAAAAGCCACCTGAACACCGCTGTCTGTCAGCTGTTTCTGCAAAGACGCGTTGAACAGCTTCTGATAGGCCTTTGTCTTAAAGAGCTCTTTTTCAGATGCGTTGAACTCTGTCGTGTTGAGCGAAAAGTCCACTTCCACCACGGTGCGGGTGAAAGCCGGTGTCCCGGAGCGCACGATCGTGAACGCCAGCACCGCCAGAAAAGACAGGCCAATCAGAATGGCGATACGGCCATACATCTTGAACCGGGCTTCGGACGCATTGCGCTTACGTGTTCGGGCATCCAGTTGATGAAGCGATGTTTTAGGCTTGCGCGGAGCCGAGCTATGCATGCTTGCGTCGGTCATTCGTACTGCTCCCGATATTTGCGCACGATGAAGAGTGCAAAGACGTTCAGACCCAGGGTGAGAACGAACAGTGTCATGCCAAGGGCGAAGGCCACCAATGCTTCGGGGCTGGCGAAATCGGCATCCCCCGTCAGCTGTGAAACGATCTTGGCCGTCACGGTTGTCATGGCGTCAAAGGGGTTCATGCTAAGCCGGGCAGCGGCCCCTGCCCCCAGGACCACAATCATGGTTTCGCCGATAGCGCGGGACGCCGCCAGCAAAACCGCACCAACGATCCCTGGCAAGGCGGCTGGCAGAACCACCTGCTTGATCGTTTCCGACTGCGTTGCGCCCAGGCCATAAGACCCGTCACGCATGGACTGTGGCACGGCGTTGATGATGTCGTCTGACAATGACGACACGAAGGGGATCAACATAACCCCCATCACCAGTCCGGCGGTCATGACCGCCGTGCCGGCCTGCATCCAGCCAAGACCGTCTTTGCCAAACACAGAGACCAGCAGCGGTCCAACCGTCAACAGGGCGAACAGGCCGTAGACAATGGTTGGGATACCGGCCAGCAGCTCTAGCAAGGGCTTGGCAACAGAGCGGGTTTTGGAGGATGCGTATTCAGACAAGTAGATGGCAGAGAACAACCCGACAGGCACCGCAACAATCAGCGCAACAACCGAGATGTAGAACGTACCCCACAACAGCGGCAGTACCCCCAGTTCCGACAGACCACCGCGCCCCGAAAAGCTGGGCGCCCATTTGGTGCCAAAGAAGAAGTCGGTCCAAGAGTACAGCTTGAAGAATTCGTAAGTGTTGAAGATCAGCGACAAGACAATGCCAAGTGTCGTCAGTACGGCAATGGATGCCGCTGCGATCAGCAATGCGCGGATGGCATTTTCAACCACGTTGCGAGCGCGGAAATCCTTGGTGGTTTCGCGGAAGCCCCAAATGGCCCCCAACAGCGCCAGTCCGATGACGCCGATCGCCATGTAACGGCGCCCCGCCAAGTTCATGGAGCGATATTCCTGCGCGGCCCGCAACACCGGTTGAGTGATTTGCGAAGTGATAATCTGGCCAGCATCTTTCAAACGTTGCGTGATGTCCGTGACATCCGCCCGTGCGTTGTTCACGAAATCTTCGTCCAGCAAACCGGCGCCGATTGCGTTTTCCAGACCCTCGGCTGTGCGGCGTACCTCTGCCATCACCAGTCCACGGCTGGAGCTTTCGGGAACGACAGTGTCAGGTATCATCTCGGACACGACCGAATTGATGTAAAACGGTTGCGCCAGAAGCCATATGACCAAAAGGAACAAGGCAGGTATGGCCGCCTTCAGCGCGACGTTGCTGCCATAGTACGAGGGCAAAGAATGAAGATCGCGGCTGTCACCGCCTGCGCTTTGCAAAGCCCGGATGCGACCCAGCACGTAGCCCGCCGCCGCAATTCCGAGCACGATCAGGAAAAGCCAAAGTAATGGCATGTGCCCCCCACGGTTCTGTTTTCAAAATCACCTAAAAGGAAGTAGGGGCGGCGTATCCTGCCGCCCCTGTCGATTGGGTTACCCCGTTCGTTTACATGGTTTCTTCGCCATCGATGGCAGCTTGCGTTACCGCCAGCTCAGGATCGGACACCAGGCCATAGTTGGCCAATGGGCCGTCTGGGCCTGCCAGCTCGTCAGCGACGAAGAACTGAGCGTATTCTTTCAGACCTGGGATCACGCCGATGTGGGCTTTCTTTACGTAGAAGAACAGCGGACGCGAGACAGGGTATTCGCCGGTCGAGATGCTCTCGGTGGACGGCGCGATGCCGGACATGGTGGCAACTTTCAGTTTGTCCTGGTTGTTCTCGTAGAACGCCAGACCAAAGATGCCGATGCCGTTTTCGTTGGCGTCGATACGGGCCAGAGTTTCGGTGTAGTCGCCATCGATATCAACCGATTTGCCATCGGTACGAACAGCGATACATTCGCCTTCTGCGGCTTTTTTCTTGGCTTTTTCGTCACCTTCAGCGGCTTCGAGGAACTTCTCGAAAGCACCGGTGGCTTCACAACCTGCCAACAGAACCTTGTCTTCGAACACTTCGCGGGTGCCGTGCTTGGTGCCCGGAATGAACGCGGCGATTTCAACGGCCGGAAGGTCTGCATTGAAGTCGGACCAAGTGTTGTAGGGGTTGTCGACGATTTCGCCACCAACCAGAACCTTGGCACCCAAAGCATTGAAGATGTCGGATGGGTCAAACGCGTCAAACGCAGGGCCGTTTTGCTGCGAAGCAAAGACGATACCATCATAGCCGATGCGGACTTCGATGATGTCGGTCACGCCGTTTGCGGCGCAGGCTTTGATTTCTTTTTCGCGGATTTTGCGCGAAGCATTTGCAACGTCGATGGTGTTTTCACCAACGCCTTCGCAGAAGCGCTTCAGGCCTGCGGACGAGCCACCGGATTCAACAACCGGTGTTGGGTAATCTGTGTTTTCGCCAAAAGCTTCGGCAACGATCGAAGCATAGGGAAGAACGGTCGAAGAACCGGCAACTTGCACGTTGTCACGGGCAAGAGCAGCAGTTGCAGAAACAGCAACGATCGCCAGAGCGGAGGCGGTCAGTTTGACGGACATTTTGGAGAAGCTCCTGTAAGAGAATGATCATCCCCACGATGATCTCTGTCGTGTCACTACGCAGTGCGTGCTTAGCTTTTGTGACAGCTACGTAACAGTTTCATGACAACGCCGGTTCTTTGCGCAAAAAAGCGAAAAAATTGAAATTTCTCTTTTCTAACAGCTGGTTATTGAAGGGCTTTCGGACCTTCCTTCACCACACCCATTTGGCAAGTTAGCGTTATCTGCACAATTTCAATAACTTATCGGACATCACTCTAAACATCCCACAACGATGGCCGCCCAAGTTGACCTTACGTTGCCTGTGAAAGGTTGGCCTTTCTGCCCATGCTCTTGCCTGATTTTGCCGTAAATCCACCGGGTTGATTGGCCATCAATGCAGCAACATGACCCAACAGGTTGGCCCGATGCCCGAACAAACCGAATTTCCCCATATCGCCGCGGCGCAGTGCCTTGGCGTCAAAGTCCCCGAATCCCCGTTTTTGAACGAACGCCGGATCGAACGGATCAATGCCGCGCGGTACGAAGGCCAAGAGATCAGCGGCGCATTGGCTGTCACACGGCCTGGCGACCGCGTTCTGGAAATGGGTGCAGGTCTGGGTATTGTCGGGGCCGTGGTTGCAAAGAACCGTGCGCCTGTGACCTTACGCGCCTTTGAAGCCAACCCAAACCTGCTGCCCCATATCGAAGAACTGTATGCGGTGAATGCCCTACCCGATGCCGCCATCACGCAAAAGGTGCTGTTGTCTGCCCCCCAAATCCCCAACAGCGTGACATTCTATTTGCGCAACAGCTTCCTTGGGTCGTCCTTGCATGACAGCGCCCTACCGACAGAGCCGGTTCAGGTACGGACATGCGATTTCAACCTCTACTGCGCAGGGTTTCAGCCCGATGTTTTATTGATTGATATCGAAGGGGGCGAGATGGAGTTGCTGAATGATGCCGATCTGTCGGATATTCGCGCCATCGTCATAGAATTTCATCCAGACCATTATGGCATCGACGGGATGCGTCATTGCAAACGGCTTCTGCAAATGGCCGGTTTCACCAAATTGCCCGAACACTGCACACGCACCGTCTGGACCATGGAGCGCCTTCCGGATCCTGCCGAATGATAGACCCGGCACAAATGCCGCAACCACAAGGCGGATGGTCACACGCCTTGGCGAGCCACAACAACGCGATTGTGCTGCCACGACCAGACGACGCCACACTCAGCTTTCCCGGCGGTGTTCTGGCGAAAGACGGCGCGCCCGTTCACGAAGCGGCTGTTTGGCGAAATCACCGCCGGATCCTTCTGCCCGCAACACAACGCCCCAACGCAACACGTCACCTGCCCGGCACATGGCTGTGGGGCGGGTTATTGTACGGGCATTTCGGTCATTTCTTATGTGAAAGCGCATCCCGTTTGTGGGCACTGGATCATCTGCGCGAACCGATAGAGGGAGTTGTTTTCATTGCCCGGTTTGACGCCAGCCAAGACGCTCCGTCTGCCTTTCACCACGAATACCTATCGCTGATGGGGTGCAACAAACCCCTGCACATCGTGCAGCTCGCCACCACTGTGGATCGGTTGATTGTTCCGGGTCAGGGCTTTGGACTGGGTGATATGGCTGCAGGCACCCGAATGTTTCGCAACGCCATGCGCAATAGGTTCGCTGCAAATGTCACGCCGGAAGGCGGGAAAAAGCTGTATATCTCTCGCTCCGGAATTGGGCCGCGACGCGGCGGTTTGCTGCTGGAAACGCGACTGGAACGTCATTTGTCGGCACAAGGATACGAAATCTTTCACCCCCAGAAACACAGCCTGACACAGCAAATCGCCCGCTACAAAGCTGCTGACCAAATCTTGGCCGCCGAAGGGTCGGCCCTGCACTTGCTGGGAATGGTCGCGCGTTCGGATCAACAGATCGGCATCGTTGTGCGCCGCAAATCCGGCGCAACGCGGTCGATCGTCCGGCATTTGCACAGTTTCGCTGGCCGCGCCCCTGTCGTGATCGAGGCGATACACCAACACTGGATGCCCGCAGACGGCGGCCGCAAACATATGAGCGTGGCAGAGCTGGACTTCCCTGCCCTTCAGGCACAACTCCATCAAAATGGGTTTATCCATGGCCGCGCGCAATGGCCCGCGGCATCACCAGATGAGGCACAGGCCGAAATTCGCAAAGCGCGTTTTCGACGGCGGCTGAACTACCAACCCGTTGCCAAACAGGGAAAGGCCAAGCAGAGCGCACAGGCATCCGCAGACCCAGCCCTTATTCCAACGGCAACAAAACCGTCACTTCCGTGCCCACCCCCGGCGTGCTTTCAAAACGCAAGCGCCCGCGATGCCGGTTGACGATGTGCTTGACGATGGCCAACCCCAGACCGGTGCCGCCCTTCTCACGCGAGCGATGCGCATCAACCCGGTAAAACCGCTCCGTCAGCCGTGGCAAATGAACTGACGCAATCCCCGGCCCGGTATCGCGCACTGTGACACGCACACCATTCCCACGTAATCGGTTTTCAAATGCAGGCGCTGTCAAAGACACCGTCACATCCGCGCCAGCGCCGCCGTATTTCACCGCGTTCTCAATGAGGTTGGTAAAGACCTGACGCAATTGGTCTTCGTCACCAGATGCGATCACGGCAGCGTCGGGCAGGTTCAAACCGATCGATACATCAGCCGCTTGGGCCACCGGTGACAAACCATGGATCGTGCTTTGCAGGATCGCCCCCAAATCAATCTGATCGGTCGGGCGCATCCTTTCATCGGCCTCCACCCGGCTCAAAGACAGCAAATCCCCCACCAGCCGGTCCATCCGGCTTGCTTCGGCCGCCATGATCCCCAGGAAACGGTCCCGAGCGGCCTCATCATTCCTGGCAGGTCCGCGCAGAGTCTCGATAAACCCAATCACCGCTGTCAGCGGCGTTTTCAGCTCATGGCTGACATTGGCAACGAAGTCCCGGCGCATCTGCCCGGCTTGTTCCAGATGTGTGATGTCTTCAAAACAGACCAGAACCGCGCCCATGGATGGCGTCTGCACCGGGCGCACTGTCACACGAAAGGTCGTGTCTTGTTGCCCGTCGTTCGTCAGGTACTGGGTGGCATTGGGTGTGCCATCCCGCAGCGTTCCTTCGATCGCATCCAACAGGCTGGGTTGACGTAGCGCGATGATGAAATGACGCCCTGCCACTGCCTCGCCCAACAGGTCGCGGGCTGCAGAATTCGCCGCTTCAATTTTCTCATCCCGCCGGATCAACACCGTGGGCATCGGGATGGCCTCAACAAAGGCATCAGCGCTGTCAGCGTTCATGATTGCCGCGCCGCCATCAATCCGGCTTCAAAGGTTTGGATCAACGCCCCAGGGTCTTCCAACCCGACCGACACCCTGAAAAACCCTTCGGACAGCCCCATTTCGGCACGCGCCTCCTGGCTCAGCGCCCTATGCGAACTGGAGGCCGGATGCGACAAGGTGGTGCCAACATCGCCAAGTGTCGGGGCAAAGGCGACGCCCTGAGCAGCTTGGGTAAAGGCATTGGCCGCCGCCCGGCCGCCCTGCACTTCAAAACTCACCATATTGCCCGATTGCGCCCCCAGTAGCGTTTGCGCACGCGCCCGATCAGGGTGGTCATCCCGGCCGGGATAAAGCACCTGTATCACACCCTCTTGCCCCGCCAACCAGTCTGCCAAGCGCGCAGCAGTCTGTTGCGCCCGGTCAAACCGCAGCTCAAACGTGGTCAACCCCCGCTCGGCCAGCCAACAGTCAAACGGGCTCGGCGTCATACCAGTGGTTACGGCAAAGATGCGCATCTTCTCCAGCAAAGCCGGATCCTGCGCACCAACCCAACCAAGGGTCACATCCGCGTGGCCCGCCAACAACTTGGTGACAGAATGCAGTACAATATCAGCCCCATGCTCAAATGGGCGCAGCCCTCGCGGCGTGGTAAAGGTGTTATCCACCACCAGCAAAATCCTACGCTCACGGCATAGCGCGGCAATCCCCTTCAGGTCTGCCAATCGCAATCCGGGGTTCGACACCACCTCGATCAAGACCATACGTGTGTTGTCGCGCAACGCCGCAGCAACCGCCGCTGCTTCCCCGGCATCCACCAAATCCGTGGCGATACCCAAGCGCGGCAAATCTTCTGTCATCATGCGCAATGACCGGCCGTATAATAAATCTCCGCCAATCACATGATCCCCTGCGCGTAACAGACCCAGCAAAACTGCAGCAACCGCCGCCATGCCAGACCCCAGCAACAGCCCCTCTGTCCCGCCTTCCAAATGCGCCACCCGACGGGCCAGAATATCAGCATTGGGATGACCTTCACGCGCATAGCTATAACCCTGCAAACGTCCCTCATACTGATCATCCAGCTGATCAGGCGTGTCCGACGCGTACACCACCGATGGCATCAACGGGGTCACAACCGGGCCAGCCGCAGAGCTGGGCCAAGGTATGGGTCGCATCAAAGTGGGTCTGGGTTTCATGGCCTATCTCACAAATTCAGAGTCCTGCACCACAGGTGCCACAGCCCGCAAAGCACGACAATGGCCCAAAATCCCCGGTTCATCTCTTCTGTTCAAAAATACCTCGGGGGAGACGGGCCATTTGGCCCGGCGGGGGCAGCGCCCCCGAAAACCGCCCGATGGCCGCCGCAGGCGGTCAATGGGCAGATACTGCGCGCGGGGCGCAGCCCCGAGCCCTGCATATCAGGTCGGCACTCCCGAAGATCACCGTTTAGAAAACTCGGCTAAACGCATTCACAGGCTTATTGATTGGCGCGATCAGCTTCGATCTGACGCCACCGGCGCACATTGGCGTTGTGTTCAGCCAGTGTTTCAGCAAATGCGTGACCGCCCGTGCCATCCGCCACAAAGAAGATAAACGGAGTCTCATCCGGGTTCAGCGCCGCCTCGATACTGGCACGGCCCGGATTGGCGATGGGCGTCGGCGGCAAACCCGAAATCACATACGTATTATAAGGGGTTTCGCGGCGCAGTTCGCTTTGACGCAACCCACGGCCCAGAACACCTTGACCATTGGTGATACCATAAATCACGGTCGGGTCGGTTTGCAGGCGCATGCCCTGATCCAAACGGTTCACAAACACGCTGGCCACTTGCCGCCGTTCCTCGGGAACGCCGGTTTCCTTTTCCACGATTGACGCCAGAATCAGCGCCTCATCCGGGCTGTTCAGCGGCAAGCCCGGTGCGCGGTTCTCCCAGGCTTCCATCAGGATATTCGTCTGAGCCGCCTGCATGCGCGCAATCACATCAGATCGCTTGTCGGAGGTTGAAATCTCATAGCTGTCGGGCGCCAATGAGCCTTCGGCCGGCAAGTCGATCACATCGCCACTCAACACGTCGATTTGTTTGAGCTCTTCAACCACCTGCCAACTGGTCACCCCTTCGGCCAATGCGATTCGATAGCGGGAATCACCCTGCGCCACGACGTTTGAGTAGATTTCTGGTACGGCATCTTCGCCGGGCGAAAACGCCACCACTTCTTCAAAGTCACCCGTCGCCGGATTGACTTGACGCACCTGCACCGTGGCCCGTGTAATACCAATCCGGTAAACCACTTCTGTGCCACAGCTGCTGGCGCCGCCACGGGTAACAATATCCAGAATTTCTGCCATCGAAGCCCCTTCGGGCACCAAATAGCTGCCAGCCTTCAACTGGCTGTTCTTATCCGCGTAATCGGCGGCGATGCGAAAGATTGCCCCGCTGCTGACCGCACCATCGTTTTCCAGCGATCTTGAGACGGCCCGCATATTGGTTCCGCGATCCACCTTCAGGCACATCGGCTGCGCCAAAGGGCCAGTCGCGCTATATTGCGATTGGCCCCACAGCAAAACGCCGCCCAACAGAAACACCGCGACCAGCAGAAACGTCATCGCATTCGAAGCGATGCTACGCCACATGTCAGTCGACCTTTCCGAAGATCACGCTGGCATTGGTGCCACCAAACCCAAAGGAGTTGGACAGCGCATACTTGATCTCGCGCTCTTGTTTCGCGTTGGGCGCAAGGAACAGTTTGCTTTCAATCGCCGGGTCATCAAGGTTGATGGTCGGTGGGGCAACCTGATCGCGTATCGCAAGGATCGAGAAGATCGCTTCGATCGCGCCTGCAGCCCCCAACAAGTGGCCCGTGGCAGATTTGGTCGAAGACATGGTGGCCGTTGAGGCCGCATCGCCCAGCATCCGCTCAACCGCGCCCAGTTCGATGACATCTGCCATGGTCGATGTGCCATGGGCGTTGATGTAGTCGATATCCGATGGGTCCAGCTCTGCGCGGGCCAGAGCCGCGCGCATGGACCGTTCGCCACCTTCGCCATCAGAGGACGGCGCGGTGATGTGATAGGCATCACCCGACAGACCATAACCGCAGACTTCAGCGTAAATTTTTGCACCACGTGCTTTGGCGTGCTCGTATTCTTCCAGCACAACAACGCCAGCGCCTTCACCCATTACAAACCCATCACGGTCTGCATCATACGGGCGCGAGGCTTTTTCGGGCTCGTCACCACGTTTGGTAGACAAGGCCTTGCAAGCATTGAACCCGGCGATCCCGATTTCCGAAATCGCGGCTTCAGCGCCACCGGCAACCATCACATCAGCATCGCCCAGCATCACTAGACGGGCCGCATCACCAATGGCGTGTGCGCCGGTGGAACATGCGGTGACAACTGCGTGGTTGGGCCCTTTGAACCCAAACCGGATCGACACCTGACCAGAGATCAGGTTGATCAGCGAGCCCGGAATAAAGAAAGGAGAGACACGGCGCGGGCCTTTTTCTTTGATCAGAATGGCCGTTTCCGCGATGGAGTTCAGACCACCAATGCCCGAACCGATCATCACACCGGTGCGTATACGGTCTTCTTCGTCTTCTGGCATCCAATCCGCATCGCGCACGGCCTGAACCGCAGCAGCAACACCGAACAGAATGAATTCGTCCACCTTGCGGCGTTCTTTCTTATCCATCCAGTCGTCCGGATTGAACGTGCCATCCGATCCATCGCCATAAGGCACTTCGCAGGCGTAAGTCGTGGCCAGATGGCTGGCATCAAACTTCTGAATAGTTCCTGCACCTGACTGCCCGTCCAGCAGGCGGCGCCAAGTTTCTTCAACACCGCATGCTAGCGGAGTCACCAATCCAAGACCTGTAACGACGACACGACGCATGATCTGCCCTTCCCTCGTACTTGCGTGAGTTTGCTCTTACCGCGCCTGCCCGGTTGGGGGCAAGACCGCACCAACACTTGTGGCGGGAAGCCACCGGTACACCAGCCACGTATCCGGCGTATTTCGCCCCAATATGCGACTGTTCACATAAAGACGCTGCAAAGCAAAACGGCGCCCAATACAGGCGCCGTTCCAAAAATTCTTGAACGCGTGACTTACGCGGCTTCCGTGATGAACTTGACAGCGTCACCGAAGGTTTGGATGGTTTCTGCAGCGTCGTCCGGAATCTCGATGCCGAACTCTTCTTCGAAGGCCATAACCAATTCGACGGTGTCCAGGCTGTCTGCGCCCAGGTCGTCAATAAAAGAGGCGTTCTCAGCCACTTTGTCTTCTTCAACACCCAGGTGCTCAACTACGATTTTCTTTACGCGGTCTGCGACGTCGCTCATTTCAATTCCTCACAGTCTTCGGCCTTTCGGCCCTAGTTGCCCTTGCCCCGATAAGGGCGTGTAGTGCCCTAAAAGGCATTTATTTGCCCGCTCAGCGGGTCGAGTCAAAGCGCGTCGTAAAACGCCCCTCGGCCAAAATCTGCGCCGCCTATATCACGTCTTGCGGGGATGGCAAACGCTTTCGGACCGCACGCTGTGCTTTGCGCGGACGCAAGCTATTGTTCGGTTTCCCCAATTTAACGGCACGATCACACAAGCCCGTACCAACCGTTTGATCCTATTCCAGTATCAGGCGCAATCACACATCTTTCTCACAATGGCGCCTTTGAATACATGTAGACAGTTTTGTTTTGTATTAAAGGCCCGCGTCGCATCCTTGGCCGCCCCACCAAACCGGTTTGGCGGCCTTGGTTTGCTTAAAGCATTGCCATGCCACCATTGATATGCAGCGTTGAACCAGTGACGTAAGCCGCCTCTGGGCTGGCCAGATAGAGAACCGCCGCTGCGATTTCTTCGGGCGTGCCCATGCGGCCCGCAGGAATGTTCCCAAGCAAAGAGGCTTTTTGGGTGTCGTTCAAATCGTCGGTCATGGCTGTCTGGATAAAGCCCGGCGCAACAGAATTGACAGTCACACCACGGCTGGCCACTTCGGCGGCCAAGGCCTTGGACATCCCAATCACGCCAGCCTTTGAGGCAGCATAGTTGCCCTGCCCCGGATTGCCTGTGGCACCGACGATCGAAGAAATGTTAACGATTCGACCCCACCGTGCCTTCATCATCCCGCGCAGCGACGCGCGGCAAAGCCGGAACGTGGCTGTCAGGTTAACGTCAATCACAGACTGCCACTCATCATCAGACATCCGCATGAACAGGTTGTCGCGGGTGATCCCCGCATTGTTCACCAGAATATCCAATGCGCCCATTTCTTTGGCCGCCAATTTGGGCAATGCATCAACCGCTGCACCATCAGACAAGTTGCACGGAAAAACAAACGCGCGTTCGCCCAGTTCTTCTGCCAGCTCTTGCAGTGGTGTTTCACGCGTGCCGGACAAACCCACTGTCGCGCCAGCGGCGTGCAAAACCCGAGCGATCTCGCCACCAATACCACCGGATGCACCGGTCACCAGCGCGTGTTTCCCTGTCAAATCGAACATGTCTGCTCCTCCATCGCCATTGCGCTTTGCTGCAAGGCTTTTCTTTTAATATTGCATCCTAGCAATGTATCGTCGGCGAACTTCAAGCGCCAGATAAACTCTCAGCCGCGGCCTGCACGTCGGCAGAGGTGCCAATTGCGCGCGTTGTGGCGCTACGATCAATCCGGCGCACCATGCCGATCAACGCTTTGCCGGCACCCAGTTCCCAGAATTCAGAAACACCCTGCCCCAACATGAATTGCACCGACTCGCGCCAGCGCACTGCACCGGTCACCTGATCAACCAGCAAGGATTGGATCGTTGCCGGATCACTGACAGCATCCGCAATCACATTGGCCACCACTGGCACATTGGGTGCCGCGATATTCACAGTGTTCAAAGCCTCAGCCATCTTTTCTGCGGCCGGGGCCATCAAAGCGCAGTGGAATGGAGCGCTGACAGGCAGCAAAACCGCCCGTTTGGCGCCCGCCTCCTTGGCCAGCACCAAGGCACGTTCGACTGCAGCCTTGTGACCAGAGACAACAACCTGCCCTGGATCATTGTCATTGGCAGCGGAACAGACATCACCCTGTGCGGCATCGTCTGCCACTTTGCGAACGGCTTCCAGATCAAGGCCCAACAACGCGGCCATTGCCCCTTCGCCCACTGGCACCGCGTCTTGCATCGCCGTGCCACGGATGCGCAGCAGGCGCGCGGCATCACCAATGGTCAACGCGCCAGCGGCGGTCAGCGCGGAATATTCGCCCAGTGAGTGCCCAGCAACATAGCTGGCGGCTGTCATTGTAACACCTTCGGTTTCCAACGCGCGCACAACGGCCAGCGACGTGGCCATCAGTGCCGGTTGTGCATTGGCCGTCAATGTCAGGGTTTCAATCTCTCCATTCCAGATGAGATCAGACAGGTTTTCACCCAACGCATCATCGACTTCCTGAAACACTTCTTTGGCCACCGGATAGGCCTCGGCCAGGTCTTTGCCCATGCCGATTGTTTGGGCGCCTTGCCCCGGAAATAGAAACGCGCGGGTCATTATCTGCTCCTCAGGTAGAAAATCATTTGGGCTCACATATCCGCACAACTTTGTGCGCGCAACTTTGTACGCGCAACACTGCACATGTCCTGCGCATTGACGAAGGTTGAGCGACGTGCTGACCACAGCAATATCACACCAAACCAAATCAACAGGAGACGCCGTCGATGATTGGCAATTCGGCAACACGCTACGGCGCTGTGACCAAAGCACTGCACTGGTCCATGGCAGCAGGCATATTAGCAATGATCCCTCTGGGCATTTTCGCAGCGGATGCACCTTTCGCCACTGCCGATGAGTTGGCCCAGAAAGCCTGGATGTTCTCGCTGCACAAGACAATCGGCGTGGCCTTGTTCTTTTTGGCGTTGATCCGCATCGCCTGGGCAATTTCTCAACCCAAGCCTGCCCCCCTGCATCCGGACCGTCCGCTGGAAACCTTCTTGGCCGAATTGGTGCACTGGATGGTGTATGTTCTGCTGGTGACTGTTCCGTTGTCGGGTTGGATTCACCACGCAGCCAGCCAAGGGTTTGCCCCGATTTGGTGGCCTTTTGGGCAGTCTTTGCCGTTAATTCCGAAATCTGAAACCCTGTCCAGCGCAGCCGCGGGCGCGCATGGTGCAACGGAAATGCTGTTGGTGATTTCGCTGTTCCTACATATCGCGGGCGCTGTGAAGCACCATGTGGTTGATCGGGATGCAACGCTTCGCCGAATGCTTCCGGGCAAAGTAGATGCTGGCGTACCCGGCAAACGTTCACACCACGCAACACCGGCGGTTCTGGCGATTGGCGCAGTGGTCGCGGCAATGGGGCTTGGTGGAGCCAACAAAATTGATTCAGTGGCCGCCCCGGCGATCAATGCTCCGCAACTGGAAGCCGCGATCTCAGATTGGCAGGTTCAGGATGGGACGCTGGCGCTTTCGGTTCAGCAATTTGGACAAACAGTCGAAGGTCAGTTCGCGGATTGGATGGCGGAAATCAGCTTTGATGAAACCGTAGCGGAAGGACCGGCAGGTTCAGTCACCGTTGTGGTCGCGATTCCTTCGCTAACTTTGGGAACAGTCACAGACCAGGCAATGGGCCCGGATTTCTTTGACGCGGCCCAGTTTGGCACGGCCACATTCACCAGTCAGATTTTGGCCGGTCCAGAGGGCTACACCGCGCCGGGAACATTGACGCTGAAAACTACCGAAAGCCCGCTGACGCTCTCCTTGCAGATATCTGTGTCAGACGGCGTTGCAACGGCAACCGGTGAAGCAACTGTAGACCGCCGTGCATTTGGAATCGGGGATGCCATGACTGACCCCGGTCAATTGGGATTTGAAGTGCCCTTGAGCATTTCGGTCACAGCTGTTCACGCCAAGTAAAGCTCTACCTAAGGGCGATTTGAGCAACACAGTATAAACCCAAAGATGACAAAAAAGGGCGGTCCAACGGGCCGCCCTTTTCATTAATACAAAATGGGTCCGAAATTTCGGATTATTCGGCTTTCATCGCCTCTACAGAGATCGTCACAGCAACTTCGTCGCTGATGTAAGGGGCGAACAATCCAAGATTGAAGTCGCTGCGCAACAGAGTGGTTGATGCGTCAAACCCGGCCCAATCCTTGTTGGCCATCGGATGCATGCCAGCTTGGTTCAGTTTGGTGTCCAGAACCACAGATTTGGTCACACCGTTCAACGTCAGATCACCGGTGATCAACGCGGTATTCTCGCCGGTAACTTCGATAGCGGTAGAGGCAAAGCTCACCATTTCATCTTCGGTGGCTTCAAAGAAATCAGGCGCCATGAAATGTTCAAAACGCGCTTCCCAGCCAGTGATCATTGTTTTGACCGGAAAACTGACGTTGACAGAGGACGCAGCAGGATCTTCGGCGTCAAAGGCGATGTCGCCTTCAAACCCAGAGAACATGCCCATGCTGGTCGAGTATCCCAAATGGTTGTAAGTAAATAGAATTTGGCTGTGGCTGGCATCCAGTACATAGTTTTGTGGTTCGGCCATAGCCGCGCCAGAAATCATAGTGCCAGCAACGGCTGCGAGTAGAATACGGTTCATCGAAAGCTCCTGTTTACGATCGCTCGCAGAAACTTGCGGTGCAGGTGCAGCATAAACAACTGCACGAAAATTCACACGTCCTGTGGATTTCCGAACATATCTTTATGGTCCCTCTGCGCGAACGAAGAGCCTACAATTTCCATTTGATTTTGATCCGTCGACCCAGCGTGCCATCGATCGCCAGAAAGATCGATACGACCGCTGCAGACTTCGAGATATCATGCATTTTTGAGAAGGGAAGAACCCGCATCATCTCTGACATTGTTAGCAGAGCTAGGGCAATTCCAATGCCCCAAAGAAGGACGGGCGAAAAGCGGATATACTTGGGGGCTACAGCCCCAAGAGCGACGGGCTCTTGGTGAGACATTGTTCTTTTCCACTCTGTTAATCGTTACAACAATTGCAGGTTTGCGGGTGGAATGTGGCGCGAATTTGAACAATCCGCGCCTGATTGATGCCGATGCGGGGTTTAATTTGGACCGTTTTGCGCGCATTGGTTCCAGATTGTGGCAGCTTCTACTTTAACGGGTTTTGGAGCTCGAAATCCCGATAACAGCGCAACCGGAACGGTCGCAGCCCGGTCGTCTTGCGGATTCTTCCAAACCGTGTATACGGACGCTTCCTTTCGCAAGATTTGATGAACCGCGCAGACTCTCGTGGGCAGGCGCGAAAGGATTTGAAACCTGTCCTTTGAAATGCGCCCATAAATGAACGGAGTTCACATGCCACTGTATGAGCATGTTTTTATTGCGCGTCAGGACTTGTCCAACACGCAGGCTGAAAGCCTCATCGAACATTTTGGTACCGTGCTGGCCGACAACGGCGGCAGCCTCGTGGATAGCGAGTACTGGGGTGTCAAAACGATGGCCTATAAGATCAACAAGAACCGTAAGGGCCACTACGCCTTTCTGAGAACTGACGCGCCTTCGTCCGCAGTTCAGGAAATGGAGCGTCTGATGCGCCTGCACGAAGATGTCATGCGTATTCTGACCATCAAGGTCGATGCCCATGTCGAGGGCCCTTCGGTCCAGATGCAAAAGCGTGACGAACGTGACGGTCGTCGCGAACGTCGCCACTAATCGCTAGAAAAAGGACGCTAAATCATGGCTGCAAAACCATTTTTCCGCCGCCGCAAGGTTTGCCCTTTCTCGGGCGAAAATGCACCTAAGATTGACTATAAAGATACCAAGCTGCTGCAGCGCTATATCTCGGAACGTGGTAAGATCGTTCCTAGCCGCATCACCGCCGTATCTGCCAAAAAGCAACGTGAGCTGGCCCGTGCCATCAAACGCGCCCGCTTTCTGGCCCTGCTGCCCTACGCAGTGAAATAAGGAGAATTCATTATGCAAGTGATCCTTCTTGAACGTGTAGCCAAGCTTGGCCAAATGGGCGACGTCGTTGACGTTAAAGCTGGCTATGCTCGCAACTACCTGTTGCTGCAAGGCAAGGCGTTGAGCGCATCCAAAGCCAACATCGCTGCTTTCGAAGCGCAAAAAGCTCAGCTTGAAGCGCGCAACCTGGAAACCAAGTCCGAAGCTGAAGCACTGGCTGAAAAGCTGGAAGGCCAACAGTTCATCGTGATTCGTCAGGCATCTGACGCGGGCTCGCTGTACGGTTCTGTCACCACGCGTGACGTTTCCGATATCGCGACCGAAGAAGGTTTCAGCGTTGACCGTAAGCAGGTCGTTATTCCGCAACCGATCAAATATCTGGGCCTGCATGACGCCAATGTCACGCTGCACCCCGAAGTGGTCGTGACCGTGTCGCTGAACGTGGCGCGTTCGCCGGAAGAAGCTGAAATTCAGGCTTCGGGCAAATCCATGTCTGATGTCGCGGCTGAGGAAGAGGCTGCGGCTGATTTCGAAATCGCTGGCCTGTTTGAAGATATCGGTGCTGCGGCTGCAGACGACCAAGACCTGTCTGACGTGGCAGAGCGTTTGGACGACACTGCCGAAGATTCCGACGAATCGTAAGTTTCGGAAACAATGCGTGAATGGGGCTGTGATTATTCACGGCCCCATTTGCAAATACAACCAAAAGATGTTGCTTACCTAACGTCCACGTCAACGTAAGCTTGCAAAAATCCGCCGAACATGTCACACAAACATCTTAGTAAGACTTCGCCACTAAGCCAGTGGATATAACAAGAACAAGGCTTCAAGGGTTACTCTGTATGTCCGAAATCGACAAAGTTGTTGGTCAACGTATCAAGGCACGGCGCCAGTCGCTGCGCATGACACAGACCCAATTGGCCGAACAAATCGGCGTAACGTTTCAGCAAGTTCAAAAATACGAAAACGGCTCTAATCGGGTGTCTGCTGCACGGCTGTGGCAAATTGCGGAAGCGTTTGACGTTGCGATCACCTTCTTTTTCGAAGGCATCAATGCAACCGGTACGTTGTCGGGCAAGACAGACATGCTGTCAGACCGCGGTGCGATGGAAATGGTTGATCTGTACACCAACCTGACCGAAGCCCAACGTAAGGCGGTTTTGTCCTTTCTGCGCTCTGTTGCAGATGACAAATCGGAAGCTGCCGTCTAAGCCACGGTTCGCGTAAAACGATCAATTCCCAAAATTTGGACTGGACAGGCACCTGTCCTACACCGGATGGTGCGAACGCATTGGACGGTACAATGCTGTGACACGGGCACAGCAGGGAATTTGTTGTTTGGTATTGATACTTAAAACGAAGGGGCGCCTCGTGAAACCGGAAGACCTGCTGTTGGGCGCACAGGATGACACCAATATCATGGACCTGTTGTGGCAGATTCAGACCGAATATGGTCTGGATCATGTGGCCTATGCCGGCTCCAACCCTGTATCCGGGCGTGTCTTCGGTAAAATGACCTATTCCAAGGAATGGCAGGAACATTATCTGTCTAACGGTTACTTTCGTATCGATCCCACTTTGCATGAGGCCCGCCGCAGCATTGCACCGGTGGATTGGTCCCGTTTGGAGCCTAGTGAAAACTTTCAGAAGGTTTTCAAAGATGCGCATGACTTTGGGATCGGCAAACAGGGCCTAACCGTGCCCGTACACGGGCCGTTGGGTGATACAGGGGGTCTCAGTGTGGTCAGTTCCCTTCCCGCTGATGAGTGGGAAAAACTGCGCCACACCATCATCAAGGATTTGCAGGCCTATGCCGTGCATATCCACGACAAGATCGTTCAATCTGACACGCCACTAAACACTATTCTGCACACCCCGCTATCACGGCGTGAGGTTGAAATTCTGCAATGGATCGCCGCTGGCCGGTCGCAGCAAGACATTGCAGATATTCTGTCCATCTCTCACCGAACGGTCGAAGTACATTTGCGATCAGCCCGGACAAAACTGAACGCCCTGACAACCGCACAGGCCGTTGGACGTGCGATCAGCGTGGGCCTGATTCACCCAGAATAGGCCCGGCGCCGCCACCCTACGGGATTCCCCTAATAGAGCATCGTCGTTGAAACTCTAAAGTTATCAACACGATGACCTACGCGCGCCGCATTAGGGCCGCGTCTCTTGATCCTTTGGGGGACTATTCATGCTGATTGTAGTTGACGCACTCAACCGACACAAATTCACTGACATTCTGGACGAAATGTTCCGCCTACGGGCGCGCGTTTTCGGCGGACGCCTAGGCTGGGATGTAAATATCAAAGATGGGATGGAACGCGACCAGTTCGATGAACTGGATCCCGCATATGCCATCGGTTTGGACGATGATGGAAACGTTGTTTCCTGTGTACGCGCCCTGCAAACAATGGGGCCACACATGTTGTCAGATGTCTTCTCTTCCATTCTGGATGGAGAACCACCACTGCGCGACCCCTTGGTGTGGGAATCCACCCGCTTCTGCGTGGATACGGCGCGCCTGACCAAATCAGGCGGGCAAAGCAGTGTGTCCAAGGCAACTTGCGAATTGATGATCGCGTCGCTGGAAACTGCACGCAACGCCGGTATCAGCGATATCGTCACCGTGATTGATCCTGTGATGAACCGCGTCCTCAAACGCTCTGGCAACGCGCCTTATGACTATCTGGGCCATACTGTCCCCATGGGCAAAGTCCGGGCTATGGCCGCCCTACTGGACGTCACAGATGAGCGTATCAACGCAGTCCGTGACTTCGCCGAAATCACTCATGACGTATTTCTATCTGAAGAAGAGGCCCGCATTTTGTTTGACAAAGCTCACCCGCAGACCGCCAATGAACCGGAAGCCACGCTTCCCGATGCCGCCCTATGCTCGCTGATTGAACTTCAGAACTATTGTCTGGATCAATTGGCTGCGGCGCAGAATGATGATGAGCGCTCAAAAGCGGTCGAACTGATCGACGCGCTGTCGCAAAAACAGGCCTGATAACGCTTCATCCAAGAATTTCGCCGGTCTTGGTCTCCACCACTCACCCAGCGAAAAGGGGCCGGCAAATTGCCGGCCCCTACTTCATTTTCACAGTGTAACAAATAACGGATTATTCGTCGTCCAGCTCTTCAACGGCTTTTTGCAGCTCGTCTTTGCTGATCTCTTTTTCGGTCACTTCAGCCTTTTCGGCGATGAAATCGACAACCTTGTCTTCAAACAGCGGTGCGCGCAGTTGCTGCTGCATCTGCTGGTTCTGCTGAACGAATTCAAAGAACTCACGTTCCTGGCCCGGATACTGACGCGCTTGGTTCATGATGGTCTGCGTAAACTCAGCGTCCGTCACTTCGACTTCGGCCTTCTGACCGATTTCCGCCAACAACAGACCCAGCTTCACGCGGCGCTCGGCCAGTTTGGTGTGCTCTTCTGTGGTTTCGATCTCACCGTGGTTGTGGTCTTGCACTTCGGGGTGCTCTTCGTGCCACAGCTGGTGCGAGATTTGGCTGGCTTCAGCGGCAACCAAGGACGGCGGCAGATCAAAGCTGACGGTTTCGTCCAGGGCGTCCAACAGGCCGCGCTTCATGATCTGACGCGCCGCACCGGCATATTCTGCCACCAGACGTTCTGAGATTTGCGACTTCAGCCCATCCAGATCTTCGGCGCCGAACTTCTTGGCCAGCTCGTCATTGATTTCAGCAGCAACCGGCTCTTTGACTTCTTTGATGGTGCATTCAAATACAGCCGCTTTGCCCTTCAGGTTCTCTGCGCCGTAATCGTCAGGGAAGTTGACCTCAACAGCCTTTTCTTCACCTGCTTTTACGCCCACCAGCTGCTCTTCAAAGCCGGGGATGAACGAGTTGGAGCCCAGAACCAGCGGGTAATCTTCGGCGCTGCCACCTTCGAAGGCTTCGCCATCAACCTTGCCCAGGAAATCAAATACGATTTGATCGCCGTCTTTGGCCTTGGACCCTTTGCGGCGGTCTTTGAAATCCTGTGCGGTTTCAGCCAGCGACGCCAGCGCTTCGTCAACAGCGGCATCGTCAGGTGCAACCACCAAACGTTCCAGCTTCAAACCTTCCAGAGCAACATCTGGAATATCTGGCAGCTTTTCGTAGGACATTTCGACGTGAACGTCGTCGCCTTCTTTCCAGTCTTCATTGGTCATTTTGACCTCAGGCTGAAGCGCAGGACGATCGCCGGATTCTTCGAAGTGCTTGGACATTGCACCATCGATGGTTTCCTGCATCGCTTCGCCCAGAACACGAGGGCCAAACTGCTTTTTCAACAAGGCCATCGGAACCTTGCCCTTGCGAAAGCCCTTCATTTCGATATCGGGCTGCGCTTCGACCAGCTTTTCATTGACCTTGGCGTCCAGTTCATCGGCCGACAGGGTGATCGCGTAGCCGCGCTTTAGGCCTTCGTTTTGGGTCTCGGTGACCTGCATCTGAACTTCCTTCTTCTTATCTTTTGGTGCGGGTGAAGGGACTCGAACCCCCACGCCTTGCGGCGCCAGAACCTAAATCTGGTGCGTCTACCAATTCCGCCACACCCGCCAAAACCGAGAAGGCAGCCCTGCGGGCCGCCTGATTGCGGCGTTCTCTAGCAAACTGTGGAACCGGATGCGAGAGGAAAATCATCATTTAATGAAGCGACATTTATGAAGCGCTAACCTATGGTGAACCAAAAAGAAGAGCAGCAAGCAGGTATTCGTCATGGAACCGATAACATCGGGGCATCACGCAGTGGTGGCTGGCACAGGTATTTTCACGTCTGACGGTGTTTTGCCGGCTGAATTTCTTGGCCGCGGGGACCGGATTATCACCCGCGATGGGGGCATGGCACAGGTGCGAAACGTCTCGCCAAGGCAGGCAAAAACCCGCTGTATTGGTGTCGCGCCCGGGTGTTTGGGCAATGCCCGCCCCACAGGTCAGGTGACATTGCTGGCGGATTGTCCGGTATTGCTACGCGATTGGCGGGCCAAGGCGTTGTTTGGAAAACCGCGGGCCGTTGTTCCGATATCGCGCTTGTTGGATGGGCAATATATCTGCGATCTGGGCGTGCTGGATGTGCACATCATCACGCTGCAATTTGATGAACCACACATCCTATACGCCGATGGTTTGGAAGTTGCGCCAATCGGCCAGGCCGTTCAACCGGTCTAGCGGATCGCCGAATCAAACGCCAAGCAGCTTGAAAACCTTGGGTAATTCCGCGGGCAGATCCTCGGCCGTCAGACCGGGCCC
The DNA here is from genome assembly GCA_034670065.1 of Pseudoprimorskyibacter sp. Lineage (GTDB taxonomy): Bacteria > Pseudomonadota > Alphaproteobacteria > Rhodobacterales > Rhodobacteraceae > Mesobacterium_A. The sequence continues at coordinate 494,436 of JAXMOG010000001.1, forward strand.
AAAATGACGTGCCGCTTGGACATGCAGATAGGCCGCCAATTCCGCCGCGCGCATCGGTTCAAACCCACGCGCCATCAGCCCTGCAATCATACCGGCCAGAACATCCCCGGCCCCGGCGGTTGCCAACCAAGGCGCGGTCCGATTTCCGCTGGCGGAATGGACCGAAAGCCGCCCATCCGCCGCTGCAATCACCGTGTCCGCCCCTTTGAACAGAACCACGCACCCCGCCCTTTGCGCCGCGCGACGGGTGACGTCGCATTTGGAAACCGCCGGGCCGCGTGTTGGGGCCCTGGCCAGCTCATTTGCCAAATCGGGAAACAAGCGCGCGAACTCACCACCATGAGGTGTCAGAACACAAGAAGGATGCAGTTGATCAAACAGGTTTTGCGGGGCGTCCCCAAAAGCGCTGAGCGCATCCGCATCCAAAACAGCCCCCCGATCTAAGTCGGATAAAACTGTCGGCACCAGCGCACGCGCGCGTTCCAACCCCAAGCCGGGCCCCAAACAAACGGTCGACAACCGCGAATCGTCCAGCCGTTCTGACAATTGGGCGGCATCATCTATGCGGGTCAGCATCAAAGCGGTGATTTGGCAGGCAACCTCTTGCTGGGCGCTGCCGGGAACACCCAGCGTTACCAACCCTGCCCCAACCCGCAACGCTGCCTGGGCTGCCAGACGGGAAGCACCTGTGCGCCCGGCCCCGCCTGTCAGAACCAACGCATGGCCATTGTTGTATTTATGACCGGCGGCAGACTTGGACAAATCCGCCCCTTCTACCGTGTCGATCAAAAACGCGCGGTCACGCGGTGGCTCTGACGGCAATCCGATATCAACAACCTGTACCTGACCACAGGCAGCCCCTCCCTCGGCCAGCACATTGCCCAGTTTGCGTGCATGGAATGTCACGGTCAAATCGGCACAAAAGTTTTGCGCGGCTGTGTCTGAAGTACCGGGGTCCAAAAACCGGCCCGAGTCCGTACACAGACCACTGGGAATATCCACAGCCACCACAGGGGCAGACTGATACTGGCAAGCCTCAACAAAGGCATCAAATCCCACGACTGGGCGTGTCAGCCCCGTACCAAACAGTGCATCCACCCATAGATCAGGCGGATCGGGCGTGAACGACGCATCGTCATATGCTCGTACGGCCCCAACCTCGGCCCATCTATCGTGGTTCTTACGGGCATCGGGCGGCAGATTGGCTGGATCGCCATAAAGAAAAACGGAAACGGACCAGCCCCGTTCGGCCAGCAACCGGGCAATCACAAAGCCATCGCCGCCATTGTTCCCCGGCCCACACAGGATAACCGCGCTATGGACGGATTTGGCAAAGCTGGGCCAGGTCTCAAGAATGGCCTGAACAACACCGCGCCCTGCCCGCTCCATCAACTCCAGCCCCGTCACACGACCATCGGCCATCGCGGCCTGTTCGGCAGCGCGCATCTGATCGGCGGTTAGCAATATGGTCATGATGGCCCCCGTTTTGGCGTCAGCTTAGACGCCCCCTACGGGTGTTACCAGCTTTCGGGTAGCGGCTGATCGTTCAAAAAGGCGCGGGTTACAGCGGCCTGCCCGGCAGGCATGTCAGCCAATGCCGCATGAACGGAATAATAGCCGTAGCCACGCCCGTTTTTGACAAAGGCCCAATCGGTGATTTGCGCGGTGCGAAAGGCCAGTGTTTCGCCACGTGCCACGCCCGCAACAGGCTGCGCGGTGTCACTGACCCGCCCTGACAGCAGATCACCCATGTTCGGCTCGAATGCTTCGACCCAAATCTGCTGTTCGCCTTCAATACCTTCGATACGCACTTTCACAGCGCGCAAGTCCCAGTTCGTCTGGTTGGCTTGCGCCGCTTCCAGAAACTTTGGCAAGTTCTGGCGGGCGTTTTTTTCAGCTATTGCCAAGGCTTCCGCTGCCGAGGCCTGGGCGCGCGATGCAGCGCTGCCATTCGGCATCAGCCCAACCCGCTCCAAAGCGTCTTGCAACAGGCCTGTGCCCTCCAAGGTTAAAACCGTAAACGCCAAGGCGCCCCAATACATGGGACGGGCCAATAGACTGGGTTTTGGCATGAACGCTCCCCTCAGAGTCATCGTCAACAGATGGAGCAAACAGCGTGACCGACAGGTGAAACCATGTCTTGATCATCAGCAGCGCTGAATACAACCGACACGATCATCACTGCAGTTCACGGCAGAATTTTGTCTCAGATCAGATAAATTCATGACCAGAAGGAAGCGACACTTTGCTGGAAACACGTTAAAAAGGACTAGTTTGTCGCATTTTTCCCGAAAAGTTTTCATTCCGCTTGTTTTTTGTGCTTCTTGCCTGTTTTTTCACACCACTTAACGAAAAAGCCCCCCGCACACAGGGGGCGCGTTCGCATCCGGTTGCAGGCCTTTGCCACAAATGATCTGAGCCGGTGCACATGGTCTGCGAGGAGATGGGCATGAAGAAAATCGAAGCCATAATCAAACCCTTCAAACTCGATGAGGTGAAGGAGTCTCTGCAAGAAGCCGGGATCCAAGGCCTCAGCGTAATTGAAGTCAAAGGCTTTGGCCGCCAAAAGGGCCACACTGAACTATATCGCGGCGCCGAGTACGTCGTCGACTTTCTGCCAAAGGTAAAGATTGAAGTCGTTTTGGATGACGATCAGGTCGATGCCGCTGTCGAAGCAATTATCAACGCCGCGAAAACCGACAAGATCGGTGACGGCAAGATATTCGTCAGCCCAATTGAGCAGGCAATCCGTATCCGTACCGGGGAATCCGGCTCAGACGCGCTGTAAGCGCGCGCTGAAATCAGCATTCATACGACTATTCCAACGAAGAAAGGGACTTAGGGAATGAGCAAGGACGCAGTTCTCAAGACTATCAAGGATGACGACATCGAATATGTCGACATTCGCTTTACAGACCCGCGCGGCAAACTGCAGCACGTGACAGTCATGTCAGACCTGGTCGACGAAGATTTCCTTGAAGAAGGCTTCATGTTCGACGGCTCTTCGATCGCTGGTTGGAAGTCGATCGAATCTTCGGACATGAAATTGATGCCCGACACAGAAAGCGTCTACGTCGACCCGTTCTACGCTGAAAAAACCCTGTGTATCCATTGTTCGGTTGTCGAACCAGACACTGGTGAAGCATATGAGCGTGATCCACGCGGCACTGCTCAAAAAGCCGAAGCATACCTGATCTCTTCGGGTATCGGTGATGCAGCGTACATGGGCCCGGAAGCAGAATTCTTCCTGTTCGACAACGTTCGCTACCAGAACTCGATCAACAAAGTGTCTTACGAAGTCGACGCAACCGACGCTTCGTGGAACACCGATACCGACTATGAAATGGGCAACATGGGCCACCGCCCTGGTGTCAAAGGCGGTTACTTCCCAGTCAACCCAGTGGACGAAGCTCAGGACATCCGTTCTGAAATGCTGTCCACCATGAAACGTCTGGGCATGAAGGTCGACAAGCACCACCACGAAGTGGCGTCCTGTCAGCACGAACTGGGCTTGATCTTTGGCACGCTGACAAAGCAGGCTGACGAGCTTCAGAAGTACAAATACATCGTTCACAACGTGGCGCACGCGTACGGCAAATCGGCAACTTTCATGCCAAAGCCAATCGCAGGTGACAACGGTACAGGCATGCACGTGAACATGTCTGTCTGGAAAGATGGCAAGCCGCTGTTCGCAGGCGACAAATATGCCGATCTGAGCCAGGAAGCACTGTACTACATCGGTGGTATCCTGAAGCACGCCAAAGCGCTGAACGCCTTCACCAACCCATCGACCAACAGCTACAAGCGTTTGATCCCGGGCTTCGAAGCCCCCGTTCTGCGCGCGTACTCTGCAAGCAACCGTTCGGGCTGTGTGCGTATTCCGTTCAGTGAATCGCCCAAAGCCAAGCGCGTTGAGGCACGTTTCCCCGATCCGGCGGCAAACCCCTACCTGTGCTTTGCAGCTCTGCTGATGGCTGGCCTTGACGGCATCACGAACAAGATCGATCCCGGCGAAGCCATGGACAAGAACTTGTACGACCTGCCACCAGAAGAACTGGCCGGTATCCCAACCGTTTGTGGCTCTCTGCGCGAAGCTCTGGAAGAGCTGGAGAAGGACATGGACTTCCTGCTGGCCGGTGACGTGTTCACCAAAGACCAGATCGCAGGTTACATCGACCTGAAAATGGAAGAGATCGAAACCTACGAGCACACTCCGCACCCGGTTGAGTTCGGAATGTACTACAGCTGCTAATTCCTTTTAGCTGCACGTATTTTGGGCGTCCCGTTTTTCGGGGCGCCCTTATTTATTGTTAAAGGTGAACATCACAATTTGGCCGCAAACTGGGCGTCAAACACACTTATTCTGACCGGTAGATTGAAGTGAAATCAACCTGAGGCTGATGAATGCGGAAATCTAAACCGGTCGACTTCGCAGCGCGGCTTGAACGGGCCACAGAACACCACACAACGCCGACACCAAGGTCAGAACAAGCTGAAGTTGCCTGCTCAGTGCAATGTAAGGCGCCTTTTCCCGCGCAGCCCCAGGCCAGCACTCAGCGTCTGGATTTCAGCATACAATCAGATACGGCCGAACAGGCGCTACAACGCTGGAAGACCTGCGCCAATGTGGCCTTGCGTATGGTATGTCCAACCGTCTTGGTGCTGTGGTGCAGCATTGAAGTGTTCAAGTTCATCAATCAAACCGTTCAAACGCAAATCACGCAAAATACCACGGCATTGGAATCAACGTTGCATCAAGCTTTGCAGTGATTTGCCTTTTTGTTGCCGCGGTGCAGCGTTAACCAATCCAGAACTTGAGTCGCACAGCTGTTAGCGCCGTCATCAGATCGTCGCTTTGTCTTCGGGTGCGCAACAATCCCCCCAAAAATGTAAGATTGCCCCCGAATTATCACAATCTTAGGGTTTTTGCCCCGATTTCCGCCCCATTGCCGGATTAACCATAACTCGACCCGGATCAGCAGAGGGGCTTATGGCAATGGACGTACAGGCAACACTTTTATACCGATCAATCAGGCCCGTCGATTTTGACGCGCTTGCGACATCGGTCAACGCATGGCTCGGAACGGAAGACATGGCGATGCATCACTGCCCTTCGGCAGGTGATACATTCGTTTTGATGTCGAACCCGCGCTACCATGCGGTAATCAATATTGAACACGAAAAAATTGCAGCAGCAGAAATTTTGACAGCGCTTTCCGCGCCGAATTTGCAAAGCAAGAATTTCGATTATGCAGACGCGCTGCAAGCGCATCGTCTGCAGGTAAAAATCAGCATCGGTGATGGCCCGATGCACGTGGCATCCGACGTTCGCGAATGGATGGACAAGATGGGCAAGCACCAAGAAGCCCCCACTTGCCCCAAGGACCTGAAGCTTTGTGCTCTTAACGGACTGGTTCAACAGTTCTTGGCGCATGATGTTCCAGAACTGGTTTACTGGGCGCAATCGGATACGATCTTCACACCTGAAGAAGTGTCTGAAGCATCCGATATGCTGTTCCCACTACCGTTGATCATCACACCGGTTACGGTGGCTGGCAAATCCGGCACTGTTCCAGGCGTGATCATGCAGAACTCAAGCTTGCTGACTGGCCGTACCTTGATGGTCGAAGCAGGAACGCTGCCCACACCAGAGGCGACAGGTATCGCCATGTGGTTGCTGAGCAAGAGCATGAAGGGTCAATTGTCATTGGATCACGGCGTTGCGTTGGAAACACCGGGCTTCCCCGCCCTGTATTTGCGACATGAACAACCCGATGAGATGGACAAGCACGGTCGCATCGTGATCACCGGCACACAGCCAGTGGCACTGGATACACGTCCGCAAATGGAGCTGTCGCCAATTTCGGTCGCCAAACCGGCGTCTGACGTTTCGCAAGCCGAGATTTTGGCACCTGCGAAACCAGCAGAGCGTCCGTTCTTTACATCGGTCCGCATGGAAACAGCGCCCGCATATGTGCCTACGCAACCTGCCGTTGCCGCTGAACGTACCGCCGCGCCGTCTCTTGTTGCAAATTCCGAACCAACACCGGCACAGCATACACCGATGTCGGCCGAAAATGCGCTGCAGGCCCTGCACAAGCAAGCCAAAGCCATGGAAGAACAGGCTAAAGCCGAAGCCGAAGCCGCCCAGGCAGCCGAAGCGCAACAGATTGAAGAACAACAAGCGGAAGCTGTCGAGCAGCAGCCCCAAACAGACCCAACGGAAGTGCAGGCAGCGCCTACGCCCCCGCCGGTCACAGCAAAAGGGTGGGCTAACGCCGCTAAGCGTGCCAACCCTTTTGATTTAGCGGCCGCTGCGGCCGCCAACTCTCCCGCTGCCCAAAAGAACACAACAACCAGCCAGGCCAAGAAATCCGGCGAAATCAGCAATAACCTGCCTTCGCATCACAAGGATTTGGACGTCGCACAGGTCTTTTTGGCCGCCGCGGCAAACAGCCAGCCGAAAGAAAAGTTTTCGGTTCGCGCAGCACTTCGCAAGCTCCCTGTACCGGGATCTGCCAAGTCAGCCTGACTGTAACGGTTCGTCTGCACACAGCTGGCGAGAAAATAATGAAAAATGGCGGGTTCTCGGACCCGCCATTTTTCGTTTATGCACAAAGCAGGGTTATTTCGCCCCAACACAACTGCGAATTCGATTAGGAGACTTGATTATGCGCACTTTGGCCAAAGTTGTTTTGTCCCTTGCTTTCATCTTGCCGACCGCCAGTTTTGGAGCATCTTGCGGCAATACCTCTGCCGGATTTTCCGCGTGGAAGGCCGAATTTGCACAGGAAGCCAAACGCCAGGGAGTGCGCAATTCTGGCCTGCAAGCCTTGGCAAATGCGGGATATTCTCAGCGGACCATCAATGCAGACCGAAACCAAAAAGGCGTGAAATACGCCCTGAATGATTTCATTCGTATCCGTTTGGGCTCGATCGATGGGTTTGCGGCACAGGCGCGCAAACGCAAGGCTGCAAATCCCAATTTCTTTGCCTCTGTAGAAAAGAAGTATGGCGTCCCATCTGGGATCTTGTTGGCCATTCACGGCATGGAAACCGGGTTTGGCCGCAATATGGGGTCTGAGCCTGTCATCTCATCCATCCTGACGGTGGCCTATGATTGCCGCCGGTCTGATTTTTTCAAACCACATGCCATAGCCGCACTGCAAATGGTTGATCTTGGCACGTTGTCCCCAAACCAGTTGGGTGCTTTTCACGGAGAATTGGGCCACACCCAGTTCTTGCCAGGAAATGCGCTGCAATACGGTGTTGATGCGACAGGTGATGGCCGGGCGGATTTCTACAATTGGGCGGATGCGCTGGCCTCTACCGCGCATTACCTCAAAAAAAAGGGCTGGAAGAAAAACAAGCCATACCAGGAAGGTAGCGCCAATTTCCGTGTTTTGAACGAATGGAACGCCGCCACCGTTTATCAACAGGCCATTGCCCTGTCTGCGGAACGTATCGACCGTTAATCGCCCGTTTCCGAGCCTTTAGCTTGGCGTGTCTTCCAGCCGCAAAACATAGGTGTGGATCGAAAACAGAACCGCGTTGCTTTTGGGCAGTCGAACCAAACATTGCCGCTCAGAGCGTAGGAACCGCGGCGCGCCCGGCTTTGCCTTTGGCCGCGGGCGTGGGCTGTTTTGCGGTTGAAACAAAGCGGGATCAGGATGTTCATGCGCGTTGAAGCGCCACAACGGGCGATCCGGCTTAACCGCGTCCAGCAATCGTTGCACCCGCTTGGCCAATTGACTGTCATAGCTTGGCACGGGATCGTGGATCCCAATCATGGGCCGGTCCAGTTTCTCAGCCAGACGCCAGTTGGATGGGAAGCACAGAACCGCGCCAGTTAAGATATGTTCCTCGGCGCCATCCGGCTTTTCCATCAGGCAGAAATCTTCCTGAAACAGGTGGCCGAGCGTATCTAGCGGTGCGTCAAAATCCAAAGGTACGTTCTGTTTGTCTGGCCGGGTGACACTGTCTTTTCCAATCTCAAATCCGCTTGGCGCATGACCTAACGCATATTCCAGGGCTTCTTGCGCCACGGAAAGTGAGCTTGAATTTAACCTCACAACCTCTTGGTAATTATTCGAAATAAGCCGTTCTCGCTCTGCCATTTGGGCTTGATAGGCGTCATCCACCAACAGCCAATTGCTTAGCTCCAACGGTTTGACTCCGGGCAATCCGGGCATGGGCGAAATTTCGTAGGGAAGGTGAGATTGTAGAATCATACCCTTTGCTACCGCGCATTTTCGACGCTGTCTTCCACCAGTTGTTAACCGCGATCTGATTTTTCATTCCGTCCCCTAAAGCGAGTAGGAAATTCGCAACCTTTGCCCCCTAACTGTGGTTGGCAATCGTATCTCAGCAAAGGATCTGATCGTGAAGAAACTGTTGCTCGCTGGCGCATTGATTGCCGCCGCCTTTCAGCCCGCTCACGCCATGGAAGTAAACAATCTCTTGTCGATGTTTATCGAAACGAATGTGCGCAACTGGAGCAATCAAGCCATTCTTGTTGACGCGATCGAAGCGCAAAACAAGAAGACCAGCGCCTATACTTTGGCTGAAATTGAAGCGCTGGATCAGCAATGGCGTGACGAAGTTGGCCAACGCCACGGCGCGATGATCCTGCCCATCGTTGAAAACCCATCATCGGACTTTCTGCGTAGTCAAATTGATACCTCTGCCGGGGTGATAACAGAAATCCTGTTGATGGATGCCAAGGGGCTGAACGTGGCTGTGTCCTCCCCCACGTCTGACTATTGGCAGGGCGATGAAGCCAAATACCTTGAAACCTACCCCAAGGGTGCCGCTGCGCTACATATCGGCGACGTGGAGTTCGATGAAAGCAGTCAACAGTATCAATTTCAGGTGTCGATGCCCGTCGTTGATGCCGATGGCACGGTAATTGGCGCCATCACAGTGGGGCTGAACGCCGAACAGTTCTTGTAGCGGTCGGCCCTACGCGCACTTTACCCGCGCAGGTATCAGGCGCGCCGCAAAACCTTATCCCGCATCCGTAGGATTGAGGGCGCGTCGGTCACGCTCTCCAATTCAGCCAAGGGAACCCAGGCCAAGGCGTGGGATTCCGCAGAGGCTGCGATTTCGCCCGTCTCCGCCTGTAAAAGGTAGCGGATGTCGTAGTGCAAATGTTCAGGCTCTGCCCCACGTGCGGGGATTGTGTGAATATCTACGTCCAGAACAGCGCGCTGAATGAAACCAATGCGAGACAGGCCGGATTCTTCATAGGCCTCTTTCAGCGCAACAAAGGGTACATCGGCTATCCCATCACAATGGCCGCCCAGTTGCAGCCATCGGTTCAGCTTTCGATGATGGGTCAGCAACACAGCCCGTCTATCGGGAGACAGTACAAAGGCCGACCCCGTGACATGCCCACCAATGCTGGCATCCCGTGAAAACGCCCCCGGCTGCTGCGACACAAAGGTTTTCACTCGGCTCCAGCTGCGCTGTTCTTCCGGTGTTTCCGGGGTGAACGTGCCTATTCCGTCAATCACCACGGGCGTTACTCACCATAGCCCTTACCCGGATCAACATACGCCAAAACGCCCGCATGATCAGAGGTGAATTTCGGCAAAATCTCTATCGTTCCGTCGCCCGCCGCCAGCACGTGATCGATCCCCAACGGGACAAGGTGTTTCACCCAATAGGTCGCGCTGATCTTTCCAATTCTGTGCGTCCCGGTCGCCTGGGCAATAGCGTTAATGGAGTGTCCCCAAGCCAACATATTGAAATCCCCCCCAATCACGATAGGCCCGTCCAGCTGTTCAAACTCGGGCACCAAGCGTCTGACTTGGGCGGATTGTGAAGAAGGAAAGGGCCATTGCAGGTGCACAGCCGCAACCCAAAGCGGGCCACCGGGCGCGGCAACCTGCATCGCGGCAACACCCATGGCCGTCAGGCAACGTTCGCTTCCCGGTATCTTGGGCCAATGCGACGCGACCGCCGTTCCGCCCTTCTTTTTGAACCGACACCAGTGCTGAGAAGGGTAGTCCTGTGCCAAACCGACCAAAACCGGATGGTCGGCGCGGGTGACTTCCGCCAAGGTGATCAAGTCAGGATGACGGTCCAGCATATCTTGAATTGTAGGCTGAAAGTTATCGGCCTCATGCAGCACATTTTTCTGATAAACCGTAACCGGACCAGCCTGACCGCTGCGCGTCATACCATAGATGATCGGGGCCAGCGCAATCGCCGCTGCGATCACCAGAATAAACGCCGCGTTAAACGGTCGGCGCAACCAAACCGCCAGAACCAACAACCCAATCGCCACAGGCACACGGATCACCGCAACGCTGTCAGCCATCGCCCAAACATCGCCGGAATAGCCCAGCCCAAGCACGATCAGACCGCTGCAGGCCAAAGCCCAAAGAAATCCACGCATATTCAACTAACTCTGCCCTTCCCCGGATATCGGGGGATGTATTCATGTGTCATTGTGATCACGATATGACAGTTCCGCGTCCAGCCAGTGAATTCACGGAAACACTTGTGCCAAAGCCTGTGCCCAATTTTTGTTTGGATTGTATGAATTGCTGCAACGAAAGTCGCAAGACACATAGGCCAAAGCGGCAGAATGATCACGCCCCCTGCACACAACGCTGTAAAATGTGGCTTCCATTGACCTTTGGCCATTTTTTACGTATCACGCGGCTGTCTGTCACAAGTGGGATTTCCCAGGGTCAAACGGATCCGACAGATATGTGACGAGCGGGCCAGAGATCGTGTCCGTTAACATCGGATACGCATGACAAAATTTTCTGATCTGAACCTGAACCCAAAGGTTCTGAAAGCAATCGAAGAAGCGGGTTACGAAACCCCTACCCCCATTCAAGCTGGTGCAATCCCATTTGCCTTGGAAGGCAGAGACGTTTTGGGCATTGCCCAGACCGGGACGGGCAAAACGGCCAGCTTTACCCTGCCTATGATCACCGCATTGGCCCGTGGCCGTGCGCGTGCCCGGATGCCGCGCAGCCTGGTGCTGTGCCCAACCCGCGAATTGGCGGCTCAGGTGGCCGAAAACTTCGACACCTACGCCAAATATGTGAAGCTGACCAAAGCGCTGTTGATCGGCGGTGTCAGCTTTAAAGAGCAGGAAGCCCTGATCGACAAAGGCGTGGATGTTCTGATCGCAACCCCCGGCCGTTTGCTGGACCATTTCGAACGCGGCAAGCTGATCTTGTCGGACGTGAAAGTTATGGTCGTGGACGAAGCCGACCGGATGCTGGATATGGGCTTTATTCCCGATATCGAACGTATCTTTGGCCTTACCCCATTTACGCGCCAGACGCTGTTCTTCAGCGCCACCATGGCACCCGAGATTGAGCGTATCACCAACACCTTCCTGTCCGCACCTGCCCGGATCGAAGTGGCCCGTCAGGCCTCTGCCTCTGAGACAATCGAACAGAGCGTAGTGGTTTTCAAACCGTCGCGCCGGGACCGGGAAGCCACCGAAAAACGGAAGCTGTTGCGCTTGCTGATCGAGGCTGAAGGCGAAAAATGCACCAACGCAATCATCTTCTGCAACCGAAAAACGGATGTAGATATTTGCGCGAAGTCTTTGAAAAAATACGGCTTTGACGCCGCGCCGATCCACGGTGACTTGGACCAATCGCAGCGTACCAAAACCTTGGACAGCTTCCGCGATGGCGGTTTGCGCTTTCTGGTCGCCTCTGATGTGGCGGCGCGTGGGCTGGACGTTCCGTCGGTCAGCCACGTGTTCAACTTTGATGTGCCAAGCCATGCCGAAGACTATGTGCACCGTATTGGCCGCACCGGCCGTGCCGGGCGTGATGGCAAGGCGATCACAATCTGCTCTGTCCGGGATGAGAAATATCTGGATGGCGTAGAAAAGCTGCTGCAAAAAACGATCACACGCCAGGACAATCCTTTGGCTACCGTTGCGCCTAAGAAAGCTGACGCTGCGGATGCTCCTGCTGGTGAAGAAGATGCGAAACCCGCACGTCGCACCCGGAGCCGTCGTTCGTCCAAACCTGCCCCTTCTGCGCCAGAAGCTGTAGCCGCGGATACTGTGACGTCAGACGCGCAAACACCTGCAAGCACACCCGAGGCCGAAGCGGTCAAGGACACGCCAAAACCAAAGGCGGTTAAGGCTGCACCGAAGGCAGACAAGCCCGACGTGAAGAAATCAGACAAGCCAGCGCAGCGGGACAGAAACGCCCGTTCTGGTCGCGGCAAGGGCGGACATGACAACAAGGTTGTCGGCATGGGCGATCATATGCCCAGTTTCATTGCCCTGTCGTTTGACGAGCGTCGTACAGGTTGATCTTGTCACATTGAAAGTAAAAAGCCCCGGCGCACTGCCGGGGCTTTTTTCGTTCTACAGGTAACTAAAATGAAGCGGGATCCGCCGAGTGCCCCAAACAGGGCCACTCGACATTATTTCGCACTGCAGATCAGTTCAGACGGCTAACGACAACCGTGACTTCCGGTTTTTTACCGATCTCATTCACACAAGACTGGCGCACGATACGGCGCAGGCCATCTTCCAATTTGTCGTCGTTTGTCAGGGTCTTATCCCCTGCCCGACCCAAGAATTGGCCAAGGTCTGCTTCCAACACGTCAACCAGCGGAATTTGGCTGCGGCCAATTTCAGATACGCCGCGCACGTCACACCACGGATCCCCCAGTGGCTCATCATCTTCATCCAAAATCACTGTAACAGTGACATGCCCGTTCAGGGCCATACGGATACGATCCCGCACAATGCCATCCAAGGCGCCAATTTGGACGGTTCCGTCCAGATAGGTGCGACCAGTTTCTACATAGCCCGCGACCGTTGGCTGGTTGCCTGACAAATCAACGATGGTGCCGTTCACCGCCAGAATACCAGCGCGGCCTTTGGACTGTGCCAGTTTCACGTGTTCGCGCAAGTGGCGATGCTCACCATGCATCGGCACCACGATCTGCGGCGCGATGATGTCTTGCAGTCGTTCCAGATCGGGGCGGTTGGCGTGGCCCGATACGTGATAGTGACCGTTGCTGTCATCCACCACATCGACCCCCATTTCCGAGAAACTGTTGATCACGCGGATCACCGGTTTTTCATTGCCCGGAATGGTTTTCGACGAAAAGAGGAACATATCCCCCTCTCTCAGTTCGATACCGTGAAACTTGCCACGGGCCAGCTGCGCGCTGGCGGCTCGGCGTTCACCTTGGCTGCCGGTCACGATCAGCATCAGGTTTTCGCGCGGAATCGAAGAACTGTCTTCTGGGCTGACCACTTTGGGAAACCCTTTCAAAACCCCTGTTTCGATGGAGGCTTCGATCATCCGACGCATAGCGCGCCCTAGCAAACAGATGGAACGCCCCGCGCGCTCACCAGCTTCGGCCAGGGTTTTCACCCGCGCAACGTTGGAGGCAAAGGTCGTTGCCACAACCATGCCCTTGGCGCCAGCGACAAGCTTCTCAATCTCAGGACCAACGGTTGCTTCTGAACGACCGGGCGATTGCGAAAAGATGTTGGTGGAATCGCATACCAACGCCCGAACACCCGGACGGGCCACTTCGGCCCAAAGTTCGGGATCAAAGGCTTCGCCAACAATCGGTGTGGCATCCAGCTTAAAATCGCCAGAGTGCACAACGCGCCCTTCCGGGGTGTCGATCGCCAAGGCGCTGCTTTCCGGAATGGAGTGCGAGATGGGCACAAAGCTGACTGTGAACGGACCCGCAGTCACCTTTTCCGGCCAAGGAGAGACCGTGGTGATGGTATCCGGGCCATAGCCGCGATCATTCATCTTGTGACGGGCGATATTGGCGGTGAACGCGCGCGCATAGATAGGTGCGCCCAAGGCCTCCCACAGGTGGCCCACGGCGCCAACGTGATCTTCGTGCGCATGGGTGATGAAAATCGCTTCGATCCGATCGCGGCGTTCTTCCAACCATTTGGTATCCGGCAAGATCAGGTCAACACCGGGCGATCCGTCCATGTCAGGAAAGGTCACGCCCAGATCAACAACGATCAGGCGTTCCTTGCCTTCGGCACCATAGCCGTAGACGTAACAATTCATGCCGATCTCGCCCGCCCCCCCGAGGGGCAGGTAGATCAATTTTTGGCTGCTCATATTATTCTTATCCTTGCGTCTTCTTGTTGTGACGATGGATCACGGTCAGGCCGTGTATCGTCAGGTCATCTTCAAATTTGTCGAATAGGTCTGCACTGGCTTGGAACAACGGGGCCAGTCCTCCCGTGGCAATCACTTTCATCGGGCGGTCGCGCTCTGCTTTGATACGGTCGCAGATTTCGCGGACGAGGCCGACATAGCCCCAAAAAACGCCCGATTGCATACAAGCAACGGTGTTCGTTCCGATCACCGATTGCGGTTTGGTTATATCAACATGCGGCAGCGCAGCGGCCGCTTGGTGCAAGGCCATCAGGCTAAGGTTCACCCCTGGCGCAATCACACCACCGATGTAAGCCCCGTCTGACGCCACTACGTCAAACGTGGTGGCTGTGCCAAAATCAACCACGATCAGGTCGCCACCGTGCAGGTCATAGCCTGCCACGGTGTTCACCAAACGGTCGGGCCCCACTTGTGTGCCCTCGTCCACCCGCACATCCACGGGCAACAGGCATTCCGGCTTGCCCACAACCATAGGTCGGGTTTGGAAATACCGATCCGCCAAGACACGCAGGTTGAACACAACCCGCGGCACGGTCGAGGATACGATCATATCGGTGATATCCGCCTCGATCTTCTGAAACCGCATCAAGGTCGACAGCCAGACATAGTACTGGTCGGCGGTACGCTGATGTTCGGTAGCCGTTCGCCACGACGCGACCAGATGAGTGCCGTCCCAGATGGAAAACACTGTATTTGTATTGCCGCAATCAATGGCCAGAAGCATTTCGACCCTTTCAGAAAAATACGTCTGCGGCCGGGATCGCAACCCGGCCTTTCGCCGTCTTTATGACGATTTGCCCCTGCTCGTCCACCGTCTCGAAAGTTCCGGTGGTCTCACTGGTGCCGGTACGCGCCGTTATGACCTGCCCCAATCGCGCGGCACGGTCCAACCATGCGGCCCGGATCGGGGGAAATCCATAGGTGGCAAACTGCGCTTCGTAACGCGCGAAATCCGTAGCCAGTTGGTTCAGGACTTCTTCAGCAGTCAAGGACACGCCGGTTTCCGACAACAGGCTCACCGGGCGCAAGGCGCGGGTTTCCACCTCTGCCGCGATGGGGGCTGTGACCAGATTGATGCCAATCCCAATCGACAGAACGGACCCGGCCGGCCCGCCGCCGCTGCTTTCCAACAGGATACCAGCCACCTTGCCGCCGTTCAGCAAAACATCGTTGGGCCATTTCAGTGACAAGGCTTCCGCCCGGCCGGTCAAAGCAACAAAGGTATCAAACAGAGCCAGCGCAGCGACAAAGCTGCGCAAAGCGGCATCCGCCGGTCCACCGGTTGGGCGCATCGCAAGCGTGGCTGAAAAGTTGCCTTCCGGATTAACCCATGCCCGGCCCCGACGGCCCTTGGCTGCGGTCTGGCGCAACGCACATATCCAGGTTGGGGCCGTCATCGTAGGGGCGATGCGCCGCGCTTGGGCCATCGTGCTATCGACTTCGTCCAACAAGATGCGTTCGTAGCCGGTTGGCCAGCTCATGGTGACGGTCCTTGCGTCTTTAAAACGCAAAAGTGGCGCACCTATCAGGAACGCCACTTTGCAGTTTAATAGTTTCCAATGATCAGTTGACCAGCACCGCGGCGGCGGCTTCGGCCGCGCCTTCAATTCCGAACAGGTTGACCACACCCAGCACCATGATAACGGCACTGGCGATCAGGAAGCCCGAAAGAATGGGGGATTTTCCACCGTTCAGCGCATCATCCTGTTCTTCACCGAAGTACATGTAGAAAACGATGCGCAGGTAATAGAACGCACCGATGACCGATGCGACAACACCCAAGACCGCCAGCCAGATCAGCCCTGCTTCATAAGCTGCCTTCAGAACGTAGAACTTACCAAAGAAACCAACCAGCGGCGGAACACCGGCCAAGCTGAACAGCAGCACCAGCATCGACAATGCCTTGGCTGGTTCGCGCTTGGAATACATGTTCAGGCTGGAAATGTTCGTGACCGGTTGGCCGTCTTTTTCCATCGACAGGATAAAGGCAAAGGTGCCGACGTTCATGGTGATATAGATCGCCATGTAGACCAGCATCGCCTGTACGCCAAACGCTGTACCCGAGGCCAGGCCCATCAGGGCATAGCCCATATGCGCGATGGACGAGAACGCCATCAGACGTTTGATATTGGTTTGGCCAATGGCTGCAACGGCCCCAAGGAACATCGACAGAACCGACAGCAGTGCAATGATCTGTTGCCAGTCACCGACAGCACCACCAAAGGCATCATGCACAACACGGGCAAACAGGCACATCGCCGCCATTTTCGGCGCTGTCGCGAAGAAAGCGGTGATCGGCGTGGGCGAGCCTTCGTAGACGTCTGGTGTCCACATGTGGAATGGTACAGCGGACACTTTGAACGCCAGACCGGACAGCATGAAGACCAGCCCCAGCAACAAGCCGATGGACATTGGGCCTTCGCCCGCAGCCGCAATCACACCCGAGAACAGCGTGGTACCGGCATAGCCATAGGTCAGCGATGCACCGTACAGCAACAAGCCCGAAGACAGCGCGCCCAGAACAAAGTATTTCAGGCCCGCCTCAGTGGATTTTGAACTGTCACGACGCAGCGAAGCAACGACGTAAAGCGCCAGGGATTGCAGCTCCAGCCCCATATACAATGACATCAAGTCACCGGCAGAGACCATCGTCATCATGCCAACAACCGACAAAGCCACCAGCAATGGGTATTCAAAGCGCAGGAAGCCACGGCGTGACATGAAACCTTCGCTCATCACCAGAACCGCAGCGGCCGATAACAAAATGGCCACTTTCGCAAAGCGAGAGAACGCATCGTCGTGGAACATGCCGCCAAAGGCGACCTTGATGCCGCCGCCGGTGGTTCCGATCCAGAACGCCAGCGCAACAAAAACAGCCGCCGTTGCCCAGATCAAGGCCGGGGCCAGCTTGTCTTTGCTGGTGTAAACAGCCCCAACCAGCGCCAGCATCGCAAAGATCGACAGCACGATCTCGGGAAGGATGATATTCAGATCCGCGGAAATCATGTCCCCACCCCTTAGTGGTTTTCAGCGACCTGGGTGGACGACACATCGGCGTCCTCCAAGGCAGCATGGTAATTTGTTACAAGTGCTTCAACCGATGGGCCAATGCGATCAAGAATAGGTGCCGGATAGACCCCCATCCAGATCGTCATCACCACCAGCGGTGCAAAGATCGCGCGTTCGCGGAGGTTCATATCCGAGATGGTCTTCAGGCTTTCCTTGATCAGATCGCCAAAGACAACCCGGCGATACAGCCACAGCGCATAACCGGCCGACAAGATCACACCAGAGGTGGCAACAGCCGCAACCCAAGTGTTCACTTGGAAGATGCCCACCAAGGTCAGGAATTCACCAACGAAACCAGATGTGCCCGGCAGACCAACATTGGCCATCGTGAACAGCATGAAGATCAGCGCATATGCCGGCATCCGGTTCACCAGACCGCCGTACGCATCAATGTCACGTGTGTGCATCCGGTCGTAGATCACACCCACACAAAGGAACAATGCACCAGAGATAAAGCCGTGGCTGATCATCTGGAAGATTGCGCCATCAACACCCTGCTGGTTGGCCGAGAAGATGCCCATGGTAACAAAGCCCATGTGCGCGACAGAGGAATAAGCAATCAGCTTCTTCATGTCTTCCTGCACCAGCGCCACAAGCGAGGTGTAGACAATGGCAATGGCCGACATCCAGAACACCAACGGTGCCATGACATCTGCCCCAACCGGGAACATTGGAAGGCTGAAGCGCAGGAAGCCATAGCCGCCCATTTTCAACAAGATCGCCGCCAGAACCACAGAGCCAGCTGTTGGCGCCTGAACGTGCGCATCTGGCAACCAGGTGTGCACTGGCCACATCGGCATTTTCACCGCGAAGCTGGCAAAGAAGGCCAGGAACATCATTGTCTGCAACCCGCCGACAACATGAATGCCCAAGACAGAGATTGGCGAGGCGCTGAAGTCATGCGTCAGCAATGTTGGGATATCGGTGGTGCCCGCGTCGACATACATGCCAACCATGGCCACCAGCATCAAAACAGAGCCCAAGAAGGTGTACAGGAAGAACTTGAACGAGGCGTAGATGCGGTTCATCCCGCCCCAGATACCAATGATCAGGAACATCGGGATCAGGCCTGCTTCGAAGAACACGTAAAACAGCACCAAATCCAGCGCCATGAACACGCCCAACATCAGCGTTTCCAACAGCAGGAAGGCGATCATGTATTCCTTGACCCGCTTGGTCACGTTCCAGCTGGCCGCGATGACCAGAGGCATGACAAAGGTGGTCAGCATCACAAACAGCACGCTGATGCCGTCTACGCCCATCTTATAGCGCAGCCCCATCAGCCAGCTGGCTTCATCCACCATCTGGAACCCGGTGTCAGACGCATCGAACTGCGCCAGAATGAACAGCGAGATCAGGAAGGTGGCCGAAGTGGCGAACATCGCCAGCCATTTTGCATTGCGGTCTGCAGCTTCGGTCCCGCCACGCAGGAACACAGCCAGGATCAGCGCCGCCATTGCAGGCAGAAAGGTCACAATGGAAAGCAGGTTGTCCATTAGTGCGCTCCTCCGGAGATCGTCATCCATGTGATCAGCACAGCAATGCCGATCACCATGGCAAAGGCATAGGTGAAGATGTAGCCAGTTTGGGCCTTACCGGCGAGCTTGGTGAAGAAGGGCACGATGCCCATGGCGATACCGTTGATTGTACCGTCGATCACGTTGCCATCGCCACGTTTCCACAAGAAACGTCCCAGGGCCTTGGCTGGCTGAACAAAGATGAAATCGTAGATTTCGTCAAAGTACCATTTGTTCAGCAAGAACAGGTACAGCGGACGTTGGCTGGCGGCCAACCGCTTGGGCAGCTCTGGGTTCACGATGTAGAACCAGAACGCCATTGCAAAACCAATCACCATGGCGACGAACGGGCTGACTTTCACCCAAACCGGCGAATGGTGCGCGTCATCCATGACGGTGTTGTCCGGCCCCATGAAGATCGCGCCTTCAGGTGCCATGCCATGGTGCGCTGCCGCAACAACGTCATGCCCAGGTGCGGCTTCTGCCGCGGCATGTGCCTCTTCGGAACCGTGATGTTCTTGGACAACGGCTGCGTGGTCATCTGCGGCCGCTTCGCCGTGTCCAGCTGCTTCCCCATGACCGGCATCTGCGGCTTCGCCATGTCCAGTTTCTGTTTCAGCGTGATGAGCGGGGATACCGAAGAAACGGTTCACCGAGTCATGATCGCCAAAGAAGCTGTTGTACCAAACCATACCAGAGAAGATCGCGCCCAGTGACAGAACACCCAGCGGTATCAGCATAACCATCGGGCTTTCATGCGCGTGCTCATGCGTGTGCTTGTCGCCGCGCGGGTTGCCATAAAAGGTCATGAACATCAGGCGCCAGGAATAGAAGCTGGTGAACAATGCCGCGATAACCAACATCCAGAACGCGTAGCCGCCCTGTGTGCCAGCCCATGCGCTTTCGATGACAGCGTCCTTGGAAAGGAAGCCAGCAAAACCGATATGTGTCAGTGGGATACCAACACCGGTGATGGCCAATGTACCGATCATCATCGCCGCAAAAGTATACGGGATTTTCTTACGCAGACCGCCATAGTTCCGCATGTCTTGCTCGTGGTGCATCGAGTGGATGACCGAGCCAGCGCCAAGGAACAGCATCGCTTTGAAGAATGCGTGTGTGAACAGGTGGAACATTGCCACGCCGTATACGCCAACGCCTGCGGCCACGAACATATAGCCCAGCTGCGAACAGGTCGAATACGCGATCACACGTTTGATATCGTTCTGCACCAAGCCAACAGTTGCGGCAAAGAATGCTGTGGTGGCCCCCAAGAAGGTAATGAAGGCTGTTGCTTCCGGCGCATATTCCATCAGCGGCGACATGCGGCACACCAAGAAGACACCGGCGGTAACCATGGTCGCGGCGTGGATCAGCGCCGACACAGGGGTCGGACCTTCCATCGCGTCTGGCAGCCAAGTGTGCAGGAACAGTTGTGCCGATTTCCCCATCGCGCCGATGAACAGCAAGAAGGCCAACAGGTTCGCAGCGTTCCAATCGGTCCACAGGAACGTCAGCTTGGTTTCAGCCAAGGCCGGCGCTGCTGCGAAGATATCGTTGAACTGGATCGAGTCTGTCAGGAAGAACAGGCCGAAGATGCCCAGAGCGAAACCAAAGTCACCAACGCGGTTAACAATGAACGCTTTCATTGCAGCTGCCGAGGCCGAAGGTTTGCGCCAGTAGAAGCCGATCAGCAGGTAGGATGCGACACCCACGCCTTCCCAGCCAAAGAACATTTGGATCAGGTTGTCTGCAGTGACCAGCGCCAACATCGCAAAGGTAAAGAACGACAGGTAGGCGAAGAAACGTGGTTTGTAGGTTTCATCGTCTTTCCACTGCGGATCATGATCCATGTAGCCAAAGCTATACAGGTGAACCAAGGCCGAAACGGTTGTGACGACGATCAGCATTGTTGCTGTCAAACGGTCCAGACGAATGGACCATTCAGCGGCCAAAGAACCGGATTCGATCCAGCGCATCACAGGGATTTGCTGGGTCACGCCATCATGGCTCAGGAATACGATCCACGAAAAGAAGCAGGCCACAAACAACAGGCCCGTGGCGATCCACAACGCCGCGCGTTCCCCGATCAGCTTCCAACCGAAGCCGCAAAGGATGCTGCCGACCAGCGGCGCAAAGAGGATGAGCGTCTCCATCAGGTCAGCCTTTCATCACGTTGACGTCTTCCACGGCAATCGTGCCGCGGTTTCGGAAGAAGCAGACCAGAATTGCCAGACCAATCGCGGCCTCAGCGGCAGCAACAGTCAGCACGAACAAGGTAAACACCTGTCCCACCAGATCGCCCAAATGGGTCGAGAAGGCGACAAGGTTGATATTCACCGCCAACAGCATCAATTCGACACTCATTAGCAGGATGATCACGTTCTTCCGGTTCAGGAAGAGCCCGAAAATTCCGATCACAAACAACACTGCCGCGACCGTCAGGTAGTGCTCAAGTCCTATCATCTCGTCCCTCCGGGCATGGCCCGTTGATCTTCACGTTCAGCCCGTTTCTCGGGCCTGCACCCCACACGGGGCGATTAATTTGCCGTTCATCCGCGCCGCAGACGAAACCGCCGCAGTGCAATCCATCCGGCTGCAACCTTGACGCCCCAAAGGGCAAGCAAGCCCGGCACGCCAACATTTTCGAAAACGCCTTGGACCAATGCCAAAACGTCAGTC
The DNA here is from genome assembly GCA_034670065.1 of Pseudoprimorskyibacter sp. GTDB lineage: Bacteria > Pseudomonadota > Alphaproteobacteria > Rhodobacterales > Rhodobacteraceae > Mesobacterium_A. Next base: position 515,866 of record JAXMOG010000001.1, read on the forward strand.
ACTTCAGAGCCCCTGCCCCGGCTTCACGTCTTTCAGCTCCATCGCCTTTGCCGGATCGCGGTACATCTGTGCCAGGATATCCTGACGTTTGATGTCCTTGCGATGGCGCAGGGTCAGAACAATGGCGCCAATCATGGCCACCAGCAGGATCAGACCAGCAAGCTGGAACAGCAGGAAGTACTGATCATAAATCACGAGGCCCAAAGCCGCAGTGTTTTCAACACCTTCTGGTGCGGGGCTGGCCAATTGCTCGGTGGCCAGTGGCGACGCTTCCCACGCACCAAAGGCAAAAGACAGCTGCATCAGAACAACCAGACCAATCAACAAGGCGACCGGCAGGAATTTCGCCATTCCGGCTTTCAGCTCTGCGAAATCCACATCCAGCATCATGACGACAAACAGGAACAACACTGCAACCGCGCCGACATAGACGATGATCAACAGCATCGCCACGAACTCTGCGCCCATCAGGACAAACAGACCTGCAGACGACAAGAACGCCAAGATCAGCCACAGCACCGAATGCACCGGGTTTCGGCTGATCACGGTGAACAGCCCGCCTGCTATGGCGCTGAGGGCAAAGAGGTAGAAGGTAAAGACCATCATGTCTCGTCATCCTTATTGTCTTCCATGACCTCTCTTGCGAGGTCCATGGCACGAGTCATTGCGGGAATGCCGGCAAACATCGACATCTGACCGATGGTTTCAGCAATTTCATCTTTTGTGGCGCCAGCCGCCATAGCGTGGCGAACGGTCATCCGAAACGGCGTATCAGCCTGCGCGCCCTGCATTGTCAGACCGGCAATGGTCAACAAAAGGCGCGTCTTGGCGTCCAAACCTTCTTTGCTCAGCCCACGGCCAAACCACATTTCCATCGTGTCTTTGGGCATGGTCGGCCACAGCTGCTCAAACCCCTTGGGATTGAACGTTTCCATGGCAGGGTTGAAGGATTTCGCCATCTCCTGCGCTTGCGCCATCATCAATTCAAACGGAGTCTTGGGATCAGTCATCTCGCATCCTCCGTTTTAAACTCTGACAGCGCCGAGATCGGCAACAAATGGTCGTAGCGCGCATGCAAAGCATCTTCCATCCCAGGATTTGTATCCTCGGTGAAAGCTTTGCCCTTGGCGTAGGCGTCCATTTGCGGCTCGTCCAGGCTCATCGGTAAGGCGCGTCCAATTCCAGGTTGCGGGCGATTTCAGCTTCCCACCGGTCGCCGTTGTCCAGCAGTTTTGCTTTGTCGTAAAACAGCTCTTCGCGGGTTTCGGTGGCAAATTCGAAGTTCGGACCTTCGACAATCGCATCAACCGGGCAAGCCTCTTGGCAGAAACCGCAGTAGATGCATTTGGTCATGTCGATGTCATAGCGCGTCGTACGGCGGCTGCCATCATCGCGCGGTTCCGCATCGATGGTGATGGCCTGCGCCGGGCAAACTGCTTCACACAGCTTACAGGCGATGCAACGTTCTTCCCCGTTTGGATACCGGCGCAGCGCATGCTCACCACGAAAACGCGGAGACAGAGGGCCCTTCTCATGCGGGTAGTTCAACGTGGCTTTGGGCGCAAAGAAGTACTTCAGGCCCAGTTGGAAGCCTTTGACGAAATCCGCCAACAGGAAGTATTTCGCGGCGCGTCCGTAATCAATGGATGCCATGGTTTATCCTCCTGTGGACCAGCGGGCAAAGGCGCCCCAGAACCAGTCGAATTTTGCAGCAAAAGCGACGAACACAACCCAAGCCAACGAGAATGGCAGGAACACTTTCCAACCAATACGCATCAGCTGGTCGTAGCGGTAGCGCGGGGTGATCGCCTTGACCATCGAGAAGATGAAGAAGACGAAGAGCATTTTCAGGATCATCCAGAAAATACCATCCGGCAGGAATGGGAACGGCGACAGCCAACCACCGAAGAACAGCAGTGACACCAGCGCGCACATCAGAACCACAGCCACCAGTTCACCAATCATGAACAGCAGGAACGGGGTGGAGCTGTATTCAACTTGATAACCAGCCACCAGTTCAGATTCCGCTTCGGGCAGATCAAACGGTGGACGGTTGGTTTCAGCCAAGGCCGAGATCAGGAACAAGAACAGCATTGGGAAATGCGGGATCCAGTACCATGACAGCAATCCCAGATCGCCATCCTGTGCCTCTACGATCGACGTAAAGTTCATCGACCCGGTTGAGATGATCACACCAATGATGATCAAGCCGATCGAGACTTCGTAAGAAATCATCTGAGCGGCAGAACGCAGCGATCCAAGGAATGGGTATTTGGAGTTAGACGCCCAGCCCCCCATGATCACACCGTAGACTTCCAGCGACGAGATCGCGAAGACATACAGAACAGCCACGTTGATATCGGACAAAACCCAACCGTCGTTAAACGGGATCACCGCCCAAGCGATCAGCGCCATAACAAGGCTGACCATGGGGGCCATAAAATAGACCGCCTTGTCAGCACCCGCAGGCACCACCACTTCTTTGACGATATATTTTAGGAAATCCGCAAAACTTTGCAGCAAGCCATAAAAGCCCACAACGTTGGGCCCGCGACGCATCTGGACAGCGGCCCAGATCTTGCGGTCTGCATACATCAAGAAGGCCAGTGCCAGCATCAGCGGCAAGACCAGTAGCAGAATTTGCCCAACTGTAAGCAGCAAGATTCCTAGGGTGGTGTTGAAAAAGAAATCAGCCATCAGGTCCTCACACCATCGGTATTCCATTTGCTGCGCAGTCAGAGACGGTGACTTCAGCGTCGATCGTCTTTAACCCGCGAGGCAGTGCTGGCGAGATTGTGTAAACAGCATCCGCGCGCCAGAAGCCAGCCTCTTCGTATACTTTTGTGCGCAAATGCCGCGCAAATCCATAGCCTCGAATAACGGCATACTGCGATGCAGCACATTCCGCATAATCCGATACATCTTCCGGTCCACGCGCACCGCGCATTGTCACGTCAAACTGCACCAGATCCCCATCCAAAAGCCGCGTCTCGATTCCCATGTACTCTGGCGCGAACGGGACTTCAGCCTCGTCCTGGGGTGCAGTGCACCCTGCCATGCCACCGACCAGTGCCAGTGAACAAAGGGATATGCCAATCGTCCCTTGCATTGCCTTACTCAGCGGCGATCGGTTGGTCCTTGCGGGCCTTGGCCATCGCACTAAGCTCAGCCATCACTGCGCTGGCCCGTGCAATTGGGTTCGTTAGGTAGAAATCTTTCACAACGCCGCGGAAGGTTGCATCGCCCAGCTTGTCCAAAGGCTCTGCCTGCCATGCGTTTTCCGGCACTTCGTCGATCATGGCCAGATGCGGCACCTCGGCGACCAAGGCCTGACGCAGTTGCGCAATCGAATCATAAGGCAGCGTGTTGCCAACTTCGGCCGACAAGGCGCGCAGGATGGCCCAGTTCTCTTTGGCTTCACCCGGCGCAAACCCGGCACGCATTGCCAACTGTGGGCGGCCTTCGGTGTTTACGAACAGGCCCTGCTCTTCGGTGTAGGCCGCGCCCGGCAAGATAACGTCGGCGCGATGCGCCCCACGATCACCATGGCTGCCCTGATAAATGACAAACCCGCCATCGCCGATTTCAACTTCGTCAGCGCCCAAGTTGTAGATGACATCCGCACCATCGATGGCAGCGCTCAGCCCGCCTTCGGTAACTGCGCTCACATCCATGGCACCAACGCGCGATGCGGCGGTGTGCAGAACCAGCAATTTGCTGTTGGTTTTTTCAACGACATCCATAACGGCGGCCAGAACGGCGGCACCATCAGCTTCGTTCAATGCGCCCTGCCCGACGATAATAACCGACGGTACGTCTTTGATCGCGCCAAAGTCATGGTCTTGCAGATCGGCCAGTGCGGCGCGGTCCGTACCCATGTGAACATATTCATAGGTCAGATCGACAGGCTCACCAATCAGCGCAACATTGGCGCCAGCGGCCCATGCTTTGCGAATACGCGCATTCAGCACCGGCGCCTCGTCGCGCAGGTTGGTGCCGACCATCATCACGTATTTTGGATCATCCAAGTCTTCCAACGTCGCCGTGCCAACATAGCCCGAACGATTTCCGGCAGGCAGCTTTGCGCCATCGGTGCGGCATTCAACCGAACCACCAAGGCCTTCGACCAGCGACTTAAGCGCAAAGGTGGCTTCAACCGGTGCCAGATCGCCGACCAAGCCAGCCACTTTCGTAGCACCTTTCAGCTTGTCTGCGGCCAGGCTCAACGCCTCACCCCAACCAGCCGGGCGCAGCTTGCCGTTTTCACGGATATAGGGCGTGTCCAGACGTTGACGGCGCAAACCGTCCCAGACAAAGCGCGACTTGTCGGAAATCCACTCTTCGTTCACACCGTCGTGGTTACGCGGCATGATACGCATCACTTCGCGACCTTTGGTGTCAACGCGGATGTTGGCCCCAAGCGCATCCATCACATCGATGGTTTCGGTCTTGGACAGTTCCCACGGACGGGCCGTAAAGGCATAGGGTTTGGATACCAGCGCGCCAACCGGGCACAGATCAATGATATTGCCCTGCATGTTGGAGGCCAGCGTTTCATTCAGATAGCTGGTGATTTCAGAATCTTCGCCGCGGCCAGTTTGGCCCATCTGGGTGATTCCGGCGACTTCGGTTGTGAAACGCACACAGCGGGTGCAGGAAATGCAGCGCGTCATGTGGGTTTCAACCAGTGGACCAAGGTCCAGATCATCTGATGCGCGCTTGGCTTCGCGGAAGCGGCTGAAGTCTACGCCAAAGGCGACGGCCTGGTCTTGCAAATCACATTCGCCGCCTTGGTCGCAAATCGGGCAATCCAGCGGGTGGTTGATCAGGAGAAACTCCATCACACCTTCGCGTGCCTTTTTGACCATGGGGCTGTTGGTTTTCACGACCGGCGGCTGGCCTTCGGGACCGGGGCGCAAATCACGCACCTGCATCGCACAGGAGGCAGCGGGTTTGGGCGGGCCGCCAACGACCTCCACCAAACACATGCGGCAGTTACCGGCGATTGACAGACGTTCGTGATAGCAGAAACGCGGAACTTCGACACCGGCTTGTTCACACGCCTGAATCAGCGTGAGATTGCCGTCCACTTCCAGCTCGTTGCCGTCAATAATGATCTTGCGCAGTTCGGACATGCCAGAGCCCTTTATTCTTCTGAGGCCGTCACAGCTGTCTACGACCTGTGCCGTGACATATGCGGTCCGCCGCGTTCTATCGCGCAAGCGCGGAAGAAGAAAGATGTTCTGACCATTTGATTGCAGGAAAAATCGCCGCGGCGCCTTGTTTTAAAACACCGATTTTGAATGTGTGTGCTGTTTAGGCAGTTTAGCGAAGCAAACGGCCAATATCCGATTGCGCAGCGATTTGCTGTTTTCCGAACGTGCAAAGGCTGGAAGTTTGCGAAACAGAAACCCCCTGCGCAACCAGAAACGCTTCGGCTTTTTCGCGCATGCGGGCTTTTTCAGCCTTGGAAGTCACATATTTTTCGACTTCTTCTTTGGAATAGCCTTTGTCACGTGCCAAAGATTTCAATCTGTTCAGCGTGGTCAGGGCCCGGATCATACGCGCATGAATGTCATCACAAGATTTGCGAATCTCATCAGCAATGGCCACAGCCATTAGTGCGTCGTCAATTTCAGGCACGTCGCGCAACGCGGGTTTGGCCACAGCTGGTGCGGCAAAAAGCGACACCGAAAGAACCACAGACAGGACAGTGGGAAACACAGTTTTAAGAAAAGACTTCATGAAAGCTCCGGTTAACGTACGGCACGACAATGCGTGCCTCGTCAACATGGGGCGACACCCGCATGATATTCAATATCATCACACGTTATCGGCGGTTTATGGCTCGATACACCGGCCCGACGCGATCAAGCGATCATTGTCGATCAACAGCGACTCGTCTGGGTCATCCGGGTTTGCTGTCCATTCAATGTCAGAGCTGCCAAGGTAATCGACGCAGTATTTCACCGCTTCGTATTTGGCCGCGGCGCGGGCATTGTCCAAGCTGGCCGAAACCGGCCCAGCCTCTACCACAAAATTCGCACGGTCTGATCGTTCGGACCGGGCTTTGCCTTTGTAGAATTCGCCATCAGCCTGAAACACGTTCTGATCGCGCGTGCAGGCGCCAAGACCCAGCAACCCAATCGCCGCAATGCCGAGGAGTGTTTTTGAAATTGCCATGGTCAGATCACCCTTTCGTCCGAACGTGCCCTATCTTGCGGACGCAGGCAGGCGCGTCAATGCTGTCTCCGTAACGTGGGACATATATGCTGCGCAAGTCTTGGTTCCGGCACCGGGTCAGGATGCATGCTGGTCAAACAGCGGCTTGGGCGAATCGGCCACCCAATCGTGTGGTGTTCCCAATTCTGAATATCATCAGCTTTCAGACACGGCCCCGTTCAGGACTGCGACGCCTTGAGCCAGGACCAACCAAAGGCTTCCTCGCTGTCACCATTTGCGCGCAAATGCTCCAAACGCTCCAAGCCTTCTTCCAGTGTTGGTTGGTGCCCCTGCTCTACCCACCACATAACGAAATGCATTTTTCCCATCACTTCGAACCATTCCGCCCGACGTTCAAAGAACTGGTGATGAACCGTCTTGAAAACGAAGTTCTCCAAAGATTGCATGTCTTCCCAGACTGTCAGGTTAGACACGAACTGCGGATCACCATCTATCTTGGTTTCCGTATTGCCGGCGTTTGGTTCCCCCGATCCTTCCATCATCCAAACGAATCCGGGCATGCGTTTGCCCAAACCGTTGATCCGGTCGATCGCGTTCATAAAATCTGCCACGCGCGGATCATCCGTTGGCGCCAATAGACGGCCAATGTTCAATTCTGCAAGCTGACTATTGGGGGAACGACGGGTCATGTTTTCACCGGTAATTGATCGAAAAAATCAATTGGCCACGTCGGCGACGGCCAAAGGTACAAGATTGATCGCTTTCGCGCATTGCGGGCTGAAGCCCAGCAGAGTGCCGGATGAAATTCCGGCCAAAGACCATCTTGGTGGTTCGAATAGGTGGCCCATGCACACCAGCGCACGGGCCACTTATGGAATTGAAAAGCGTTCTATTCAGCCGCGATAGAGCTGATGCGACCAGATTTTTGTGCTTTGATTCGATCTTCGATTTCACCACGGAAATTCTTGATCAAACCTTGGATCGGCCATGCAGCCGCATCGCCCAAGGCGCAAATGGTGTGACCTTCAACCTGCTTGGTCACGTCCCACAGCATGTCGATTTCTTCCAGGTCCGCTTCGCCGCGCACCAGCCGGTCCATCACGCGCATCATCCAGCCTGTGCCTTCACGGCACGGTGTGCATTGGCCGCAGCTTTCGTGCTTGTAAAAACACGCCAAGCGCCAGATCGCTTTGATGATATCGGTTTGTTTGTCCATCACGATCACCGCCGCCGTGCCCAGGCCAGAGCCCAGCTCACCGCGCAGGTAGTCGAAATCCATGATGGCGTCTTTCATGTTCTCACCGCGCACACAGGGCACCGATGAACCGCCGGGGATGACAGCCAACAGGTTGTCCCAGCCGCCACGGATGCCGCCGCAATGCTTTTCGATCAACTCTTCAAAGCTGATCGACATTGCCTCTTCAACAACACAGGGTTTGTTCACATGGCCCGAGATCGCAAACAGCTTGGTGCCTGCGTTGTTCGGCCGACCAAAACCAGCAAACCAAGACGCACCACGGCGCAGAATGGTAGGCACAACGGCAATGGATTCGACATTGTTCACTGTTGTCGGGCAGCCATACAAACCGGCGCCAGCCGGGAATGGCGGCTTCATCCGGGGCATGCCCTTTCTGCCTTCCAACGATTCCAGCAGCGCGGTTTCTTCGCCACAGATATAGGCACCGGCACCATGGTGCAGATACAGGTCAAAGTCCCAGCCAGAGCCAGCGGCGTTCTTACCCAACAGGCCATCTTCATAGGCTTCGTCAATGGCGGCCTGCAGCGCTTCGCGTTCGCGAATGTATTCACCGCGGATATAGATGTAGCACGCATGCGCCTGCATCGCGAAAGACGCAATCAACGCGCCTTCGATCAGGGTGTGCGGATCATGGCGCATGATTTCGCGGTCTTTACAGGTGCCCGGCTCCGATTCGTCGGCGTTGATCACCAGATAGGCCGGACGACCATCGCTTTCCTTGGGCATGAACGACCATTTCAGACCGGTCGGAAAACCCGCACCGCCGCGGCCACGCAGGCCGCTGTCTTTCATCTCTTGGATGATCCAGTCGCGGCCTTTGTCAATCAACCCGGCAGTACCATCCCAGTGGCCGCGCTTTTTGGCGCCCGCAAGTGTACGTTCGTGCATCCCGTAGATGTTGGTGAAGATCCGGTCTTGATCCTGCAGCATCGCTTAGTCCTTGTTCTTCTGGCGGTCCCGCCAAAACCCGTAAATCATCCAAATGGCCAATCCGAACCCGGCAAGAGCCACCAGGTCGAACAGCGCACGTGTTCGCTGTGACCACTCGTATTCCGCTCCGATGGCGGTGGCAAGGATCCAGAACACGCCAACGCCGGCGATTATCAACGCAATCTTGCGACCTTGGCGCTGACTGTCCTGAATCCCACTCATATTTTATCAGCCTTTTGCCAATGCGGCGGCCTGCGAAACCCAATTGTCCCGGCTGACACTGCCGCGAACACCTTTCAGGTTATCGTCCAACCATGCCACTTCGCCAGCGGTCCAAGCCGCGATCTGATCAAAGTGGAAAATACCCGCAGCGTTCAGCTGTTCGGCCATCTTTGGGCCGATCCCCTTCACGGTGGTCAAATCATCCGCCTTTCCGGCGCGTGGCGCCTTCAGGCCTGCTGGCTTGCCTGAAACCGGCGCTGCGGCAACAGGTGCGGCAGGTGTTGTTTTGGCCGGAGCCGCTTTAGGAGCAGCGGCCTTAACCGGGGCCTTGGCGGGTGTCGTCGCCGGTGCCTTGGTCGTTGCCGGAGTGGTCTTAACTGGCGCGGCTGCAACAGTTTTTTCCTGAACCGGCGCAGGCTTGGCCGCAACGGCTGGCTTGGCAACCACCTTTTCAGCAACAGGCTTCGCGGCAGGTGCCGGTGCCACTTTTGCCGCTGGCTTGGGCGCGGCTTTTACGGCAGGCTTCGGCGCAGCTTTCACGGCTGGTTTCGGCGCGGCCTTCGCAGCGGGTTTCGGAGCGGCCTTTGGCGCAACTTTCGCAGCGGGTTTTGAGGCCGCTTCCTGCTCTGCGCTGGTAACGCCGCCGGACAACGACCAAATCTTGGTCCAGCCGCCATTCCAAAGTTGCGTCTGACCATCCAACATGGCCGTCCAAGTTGTCATTGTCATATCCAAAGCGGCGCTGTGAATTTTGGCAGCGGCTTTTACGGATTCCAAAGGATCAAAAAAGAAAGGATTTCGAGTTGAGTTGCTCACGGTGTCACTCCTGCAAAAACACAAGGCAACTGCCTTGTGGGGTTTGGACGCCTCCCAACGCTTAATTTCCAGACCTGCACGGCCAGACAGCCGGATTCAAGTCTGACAGTTGTCGCACCCGGCCCAATGAACGGGCCGAGTGCAAAGTTTTTAATACACGCCGCCTTTATCGACACGCTTGGAGAATTCCGTCTCCATACCCGCCGAAAGCAGCTTGGCTTGTTCCACCCATTTATCGCGGGTCACGCGGCCACGGAAACCAACCAGGTTCGAATCCACCCACGCCACTTCCTGATCGGTCCAGTTCGCGATCTGATCAAAGTGGTAGAAGCCCAACGCGTTACACAGTTTTTCCAACTTCGGCCCAACGCCTTTGATCTTCTTCAGATCATCCGCTTTGCCATCAATCGGGGCGTCCAGTGTTTGCGGCTTGGTCCCTTCGTCGGTCCCTTCCACAACACCATCGCCATCGCGATCCGCATCGCTGTCATCCTGAGCCGCCATATGGTCCGCCAAGGATACCGCTTTTTTGGACTCGGCCTCCGCTTCAGCCGTTTCGGCCGCAGTGGATGCGGTTTCTTCAGAACCTGACGCCTTTGCATCGCCGCCTTCATAGCGCCACGTACCCTTGCGGGATGCCAGGTCTTCTTGGCCCGGTAAGGCGGTGGACGGCTTCAACACGGTTTCAGAAACATCATCTGCACTGTCCGCGGCGGCATTGTCAGCCGAAGGCGCGGCGCTTTCGTCGGAAGTAACAGCGTCTGCAGCTTCGGCAGGTGCCGCATCTGCTGCACTCCCGTCATCTGCACTATCGCCATCGTACTTCCATTCGCCTTTGCGCTCGGCCAACTCGGCCTCACCTTCCAGCGCGGCAGACGGTTTCAAACCGCTGTCCCCTGCATCATCGGATACGCTTGCGCCCGCATCATCGTCTGACGCCGCTTCAGTGGCGGACGCTTCAGACGCTGCCGCACTTGCTGTCGCAGCTGCAGCCGAAGCAGCAGTCGCGGCGGCGGCAGAAGCCGCGGCCCCGCCAGAAGACGACGTAGATGTAGATGATGGTGCTGAGGTGTTCGCCGACACGGCGGAACGTCCAGTGTCCAGACTGTCCAGCGTGCCATAGCGCGTGCCAGTCACTTCGCCCTCGCCCCGCTTGGGAACATCGGCGCAGAACAACCAGTTAAACAGCAGGCCCAACAACACAAACGCGAGAACACCAAGGAAGATCGCAGCACCCCAACCAGAATGCCCAAGTACTTGAGACAGGATCGCCGTGATCAAACCAATGACTGCCGCGGTGATCCAGCAACGCAGGCTGCAGCTATTGCCTTCGCCAGAATTACTCATTTTCTTACTCCCTGTTACTAGTCCCGGGCGTTAAGTGTCGTAGACGCCCCCTTTTTTCACACGCGAAGAAAACTCGGTTTCGCCACCGGAAGCAAGGATTTTGGCCTGTTCGACCCAATTGTCACGCGAAACGCGACCTTTGAAGCCCTTTAGGTTTACATCGACCCAAGCAACTTCATCTTCGGTCCAGGCTGCGATCTGATCAAAATGGTAGAAGCCCAAGGAATTACACAGGTTTTCCAGTTTCGGGCCTACACCTTTGATCTGCTTCAGATCGTCCGCTTTGCCGTCGATAGGCGCCTCAAGAACCGCTGGTTTGGTGCCAACATCAGCGTCATCTGTGCTGCTTGCAGGCGCTTTTTCTGCGACCATTGTCTCAGACGGCTTAGGTGCTTTTTCGGCAGGTTTCGCCGCAGGAGCCGGGGTTTTTGGTGCAGCTTTGGCGGTTTCCGTCGATTTGGACGCCTCAGCAGACCGCGCCAGCGCCGCTTGCGCGGCTTCTGGTTTCCATGGGGTCAACAAGGGAACTTCGGTGCCATCAATGCGCTTGACCGTATCGCCAAGTTCCGTCGCCAAAGCGGCAGAGGCGTTGTACTGCGCACGTCCGTCTTCATACTCTTTCAGCGCGACCACTCCACCCAACGGGTCTGACCCGTAACGCCCATTTTGTGGGCCCGGCACGGGCACTTGTCCGGCCTCCAGTTCGTCGATGATCTCGGCGAAACGCTTGGCCGTCAGGTCTTCGTAATAATCTTTGCCGATCTGCGCCATGGGCGCGTTGGTGCAGGCACCAAGGCATTCCACTTCTTCCCAGGAAAACTTGCCGTCTGCCGACAGCATATGAGCCTTGGGCGCGATCTTTTCTTTACAGACCGCGATCAAATCCTCTGCCCCGCAAATCATGCAGGAAGTTGTGCCACAAATCTGAAAATGCGCCACAGAACCAACGGGTTGCAGTTGGAACATGAAGTAGAACGTCGCCACTTCCAGAACCCGGATATAGGCCATGTCCAGCATGTCAGCGATCGCTTCAATCGCCGGGCGGGACAGCCAGCCTTCTTGCTCCTGCGCGCGCCACAACAGTGGGATCACAGCGCTGGCCTGACGGCCTTCGGGGTATTTGCTCATTTGTCCTTCGGCCCAGGCCAGATTGGCAGGTGTGAAGGCAAAGCTATCGGGTTGTTCAGGGTGCAGACGGCGCAGCATCAGGCACAGGCTCCTGTAGTCAGTTTGATGCCGCCAGACGGCAGCGTTTCCGCTTGGTCGGCAGCCACTTTGAAGGCGGCGATTTTTTGAACCGTCTCACGCGTCAATCCGGTTTGCAGCTCTACCGGAAGGTAGTCCGCTTCGGTTTCAAGTGAGCAACCAATAGAGGCGACGGCTTCGTCGAAAAACTGCAAGTCAGTTTGCGTCACGCCTTGAGGCGGGATCGCACAGGCACCCAGCAGTGCCAGCGTCGACAATCCGGCAGTAACACGAATCATCAACGGTCAATCTCCCCGAACACGACGTCCATCGTGCCGATAATCGCGGCCACATCCGCCAGCTGGTGACCGGTGGCGACATGATCCATCGCCTGCAAGTGCAGGAAGCCCGGTGCGCGCAGCTTGGCGCGGTAAGGCTTGTTGGTCCCATCAGCCTTCAGGTAAACGCCGAATTCGCCCTTGGGCGCTTCGACGGCCGCATAAACTTCACCCTCGGGGACGTGGAACCCTTCGGTGTAAAGTTTAAAGTGGTGGATCAATGCTTCCATCGAGGTCTTCATCTCACCCCGTTTCGGAGGTGTGATCTTGCCACGGGACAGAACATCGCCCTGCCCTTCGGGTGCGCGTAGTTTGTCGATTGCTTGCAAGATGATCGAAGTCGATTGACGCATCTCTTCCATGCGGCACAGATAGCGATCATAGCAATCGCCATTTTTGCCAACTGGCACCTGGAATTCAAACTCGTCATAGCATTCGTAGGGCTGCGACCGGCGCAAATCCCATGCCAGACCAGAGCCGCGAACCATAACGCCCGAGAAGCCCCACTTCTGAATATCCTCTTCGGTCACAACACCGATATCGGCGTTACGCTGTTTGAAGATACGGTTTTCTGTCAGCAGGCCATCGATATCGTCCAGAACTTTCGGGAACTCATGCGCCCATTCTTCGATATCTTTCAGCAAGTCTTTGGGCAGATCCTGATGCACACCGCCGGGGCGGAAATACGCCGCGTGCAAACGTGCACCACAGGCCCGCTCATAGAAGATCATCAGCTTCTCGCGCTCTTCAAAGCCCCACAGTGGCGGGGTTAGCGCGCCAACGTCCATCGCCTGCGTCGTAACGTTCAGCAGGTGGTTCAGAACACGGCCGATTTCCGAATACAAAACGCGGATCAAGCTGGCGCGGCGCGGTACTTCGACCCCGGTCAGCTTTTCAATGGCCAAACACCAGGCATGTTCCTGGTTCATTGGCGCCACGTAGTCCAACCGGTCAAAATACGGCAGGTTTTGCAGATAAGTCCGCGATTCCATCAGCTTTTCGGTGCCGCGGTGCAGCAGGCCGATATGCGGATCGCAACGTTCTACAATCTCGCCGTCCAGCTCCAGCACCAGGCGCAGCACGCCGTGGGCCGCAGGGTGCTGCGGTCCGAAGTTGATGTTGAAATTACGGATTTTCTGTTCGCCCGACAGAGCATCTACGCTGCCGTCATCGAATTTGGAGCCGTCCATCACCGTTTCTCCATCTCTTGCAACTTCATCGCCATCACCCACAACAGAACCAAAACGGCCAGCGGGAAAACAGCGGCAAAAGCCCAATTTTTATTGACCCCGAAATGAGGCAGCAACTTTAACAAAGGAATGACAGTCGCAACAGTAACGGCGATCCAAATGAGAAACTCCATCACTTGACCTCCCGTCCCTGATCGGACCCGTTCGCCTTGTCTGAACCAAAGACGCCTGCCCGACCGTGCGGTTGCAATGCAGCGCAGACGCCCAAAGGGGCGGCCGACCGCAGATTGACGCACGTCAGACCTGTCTCAGATGCGACAAAGGCAAAGGTCACTTCGCTGCCTCCGGTTTTTCATCTCCGGGCAGCACGTATTGCGCGCCTTCCCATGGGGACATGAAATCAAACTGGCGGTATTCCTGAACCAGGGACACTGGCTCATACACAACGCGCTTCTGCTCTTCGTCATAGCGCACTTCGGTGTAACCCGTGGTCGGAAAATCCTTGCGCAGCGGATAACCGCGGAAACCATAGTCCGTCAGGATGCGGCGCAGATCCGGGTGACCAGAGAACAAAATGCCAAACATGTCGAACACTTCACGCTCAAACCAGTTGGCGCTGGGGTGCACATCGGTGATCGACGGCACGTTTTCATCTTCGCGGATCGATACGCGCAAACGAATGCGGTGGTTCTGATACATCGACAGGAAGTGATAGATCACGTCAAACCGCTTGGCCCGCTCTGGATAATCTACAGCGGTGATATCCACCAGGCTGCTGAACCGACAGGTCGGGTCTTTGGTCAGAAACTCAACAAAGCCCGCAACGTTTGCCGGGGCGACATTGATTGTCAGCTCACCAAAAGAAACATCCCAGGCAAGCACGCAATCTGGGCGCTTCAGCTCAATATGCGTGCCAAGTTCGTTTAAAGCTTCGCTCATCGTACCAGCGTCCCCGTGCGGCGGATTTTACGTTGCAGCGCCATCAGGCCGTACAGCAAAGCCTCTGCTGTGGGCGGGCAACCGGGCACATAGATGTCCACTGGAACAATGCGGTCACAACCACGCACAACCGAATAGCTGTAGTGATAGTACCCGCCACCATTGGCGCAACTGCCCATCGACATCACATAGCGTGGCTCTGGCATCTGGTCATAAACCTTGCGCAGTGCCGGGGCCATCTTGTTGGTCAAGGTGCCCGCTACGATCATCAGGTCAGACTGACGTGGACTTGCACGTGGGGCAATGCCGAAGCGTTCTGCGTCGTAGCGCGGCATTGAGGTGTGCATCATCTCAACCGCACAGCAGGCCAGACCAAAGGTCATCCAGTGAAGCGAGCCGGTGCGCGCCCAGTTGATGATATCCTCAGTCGAGGTCAGCAAAAAACCCTTGTCTGCCAGTTCGGAATTCAGGGCCTGGGTTGCAACTTCGCGGTCAGCGCCCGCGGTGTTGGCTCCGGTCATTACTCCCATTCCAGGGCCCCTTTCTTCCATTCGTAGGCAAAGCCGATTGTCAGCACGCCCAGGAACACCATCATCGACCAGAAGCCCGTCATGCTAATATCCTTGAACGCGACGGCCCAAGGGAACAAAAAGGCGATTTCCAAATCGAAAATGATGAACAAGATCGATACCAGATAGAACCGGACATCGAACTTCATTCTGGCGTCATCGAATGCGTTGAACCCGCATTCATAGGCCGACACTTTTTCAGGGTCCGGGTTACGGACCGCCAATACAAAAGCTGCCAAGATAAGAACTGCGCCAAGGCCAACTGCTATGGCCAGGAACACAAGGATCGGGAGGTACTCCCTCAGCATCTCTTCCACGGGGTGGCTCCTTGTTGTCAGACGCCTGCGTAAAGCGGCATTTTTGACTTGCTCAGTGACTTATCGCCGTGTGCGAGCCGGGTCAACCAATGCCAGCCAGATTCCGCAAGCATGAATTCGATATCTTTTCAGCGATAATACTGTGAAAAATTCTGAATATTACAGGGATATTGCGCGTATTTTTCCCGGATTTTTCTGCGACGGCGGGCACAGATGATCAAATATGCGGCAATAAGTCTGTGAACCATCGCATACAATCGCACCATCCAAGCGCGACTCGCTGCCAATATTTGCCTCTTCGGCTATGGCCCGACCACCACCACATATAGTGCCATAGCCAGATTGATCACAGTAATGGGGGCCCAGATCTGGCGCTCTATCTTAGATTTGGTCGCGATATTCGCCAACGCGGACATGCCGCTAACAGCCACGGCGGCCCAACCCGTCCACTTTGGCCAGAAGCCCCCCGCAAACCCGCCTGCCGACAAGATGGCCGCGGCCATAAACAACAACACCGGAATCGAAAGCGCTGCCAGCACCCGGTTTTTCAGTGGCAGTTTTCCCGGATGAAACCCACCCTGAGTGGCTGCGCCCCAAGGGGCACCGGCAATCAGGGCGATTTGAAAGAAGATGATCGCCACACAAACGGTGGCGTAGAGATGTGCAATTTGAACCGTCATATCCAGCTTGGTTTGCGTTTCTCCAGAAAGGCGGTCAGGCCTTCTTGTGCTTCATCAGTTTCCCAACGATCTGCCAATGCAGAGATCGCAAAATCTATCTGTGTATCTTTGACCTGCCCCGCCAAGGCATTCAAGAGGGCCTTGGCATCACGCACAGCGCCGGGCGCGGCCAAAAGATAGGGCGCAATTTCAGCCTCAATCGCGGTATCCAGTGCATCCGCCTCAACGGTTTTTGACAGGATGTTCAAGCGCTCGGCCTCTACCGCGTCAAAGATGCGGGCCGACATGAAGACTTGGCGCGCCTTGGCCTCTCCCATACGGGCGACAACATATGGTCCGATATTGGCAGGGATCACCCCAAGCTTCACCTCTGTCAGGCCCAGCTTCGCGGTTTGAACGCCAACAACCACATCACATATACAACATAGCCCCACACCGCCGCCAAAGGCATTGCCCTGCACCCGGCCAATTAATGGATGCGGGATGGCCGCCAATGCAGACAGCGCCTGCGCAATACGGCGGCTTTCCACGATGCGGGTTTCTCTGTCCATGTCCCCTTGCGATTTGAACCAAGCCAGATCGCCGCCAGCACAGAAGGTTGGGCCACGGGCCGCCAGCACCACCGCACGGATGCTTTGGTCCGCAGAAACCTGATGGGCCGCGTCTGTCAGCTGCGACAGCATTTCCGGCGACAACGCGTTGTGTTTGTCGGCCCGATCCAGCCAGATCGTTGCGACCCCGCGTTCATCCGTTTGCGTTGTAATCAATGCAGTCATCCTGCAACCTTCCTTATCGTTCGTTTCGTCGTTAGGACGATTGGCCCTACACCTTCCGAAACTTTAAAAATTATATCCGTTGGTTCACCTGTGCCGAAATGGCACTGCCATCCTTACGCCAATGCCACCGTCCGCATGGCGCGCGCCATGTCACCGGCCTCTTCCAAAATCGCCCTGTCCAACCCGGTGCTATACCCCAGTTCGATCAGGTGATCATGCACTGCTTCGGTGGCCACGTTGCCTGCCGCGCCGGGGGCATAGGGACATCCCCCCAACCCACCAACGGCCGCATCGAAGACCCGAACGCCGTGGGACAGTGAAACCTCAATGTTTTCCAATGCACGGCCCGATGTATCATGAAAATGCCCGGCCAATTGCGCCGCCGGAACTTCTGAAGTCACGGCAGACAACATCGCCGCTACAGCGTCTGGTTTTGCCTGTCCGATCGTATCGCCCAGGCTGACTTCGTAGCACCCCATATCCAGCAGCGCGCGCGCCACGCTTGCGGTTTGTTCGGGCGCAACCGGGCCGTCATAGGGGCATTCCACCACGCAAGACACATAGCCCCGTACCGGAATCCCGGCAGCAAGTGCAGCTTCGGCAACCGGGCGAAACCGTTCCAACGATTCCGCGATTGTCGCGTTGATATTGGCCTTGGAAAACCCTTCGGACGCTGAACCAAAAATCGCCACCTCATCCGCCTTGGCGGCCATGGCCCTGTCCAAGCCTTTGGCGTTGGGCGTCAGCGCAGCGTAAGACACATTTGGTGCGCGCGTGATCCCGGCCAACACTTCGGCGCTGTCCGCCATCTGCGGCACCCATTTGGGGCTGACAAATGAAGCAACTTCAATCCGCCGGAACCCAGCCTGGCTCAGCTTATCGACCAGCGCGATCTTATCAGCCGTGGGAATTTGCACCTTCTCATTTTGCAAACCGTCCCGTGGGCCGACCTCAAAAATCTCAACAAAACCAGCCATCCTGCATCCTCAACGTTTTTGCTCTGATCCCCGATATCGGGGGGGGGGCATGACCCAATATGCGGCGAAACACGCACCAGTCAGGGTTTACAAATCACAACCAAACTTTGGGTCAAAGCGACCCATTTTTGGTCAAAACCTTCCAATTACCAACTTTATCCCTCAGTTCCGGGGATCGGATAAAAGTCTTTGGTGTAAAAGTCTTGCGCGCCGTCCTTCATCCTCGCAAGTTGATAGCCTTCGCGCGCTTCCAACCTTTCCTTGTATCGCTGCAAATTGGGGAACGGATCCAATTTCACATAGTACGGCGCCGCAAACAGGTTGAATCCCATCATCGTATCTGCCGCCGAAAACCCGGAAGGCAACAAATACTCTTGCTCCCCTAACATGGATGACATGGCCGCCAGAGTTCCCTTCAGCCGCGCTGTCACGATCTTTAGAACGATCGGGCTGGCTTGCGACGGATCCCGCAAAAAGATGTGGCTTAGGTTCAACTGCTCGATCTGCGTTGCCATCGTTTCCGCGAAATGCAGCCACTGAAGGAAATCCGCCCGCTCCGGGTGGCCTACCGCACGCCCCATACCAGCGTCCGGGCGCGTTTCCGTCAGGTACTCGGTGATCGCGCCGCTTTCAAACAGCACCCTTCCGTCAATTTCCAGCGCCGGTACACGCCCGACCGGAGACTTCGCCAAGAACTCCGGATCGCGCATGCTTCCAGAACGGATGTCATGAAGAACGATCTGCGTTTCGATACCCATTTCCTGCAGCAGCCAAAGCGTCCGAAAGGACCGTGAAAACGGTACGTGGTAAAGGGTCAGCATATCTTCCTCCAATAACGTTTTATTCTGTTTCGTCTTCCAGACGGATCAGTGCGGCACCTGCTTCAACTTGATCACCTGCGCATGCCAAAACTTCGGCCACCACGCCATCGCGCAATGCGGTCAGCGCATGTTCCATCTTCATCGCCTCCAGCACCGCCAGTTTATCGCCCGCAACCACAGTTTGCCCGGCTTGCACCAACACATCCCGCACTAAACCGGGCATCGGAGCTTCGATCAAGTTGCCATTGCCCGCAGCGTCAGCGGCTTGATCAAGCGGATCGATGATTTGGAAGGCGCGGCCATATTGCGCAAACACTGTCACAGTCTGCCCGTCGCGCACCCAAGGCGCCGCTGCGTTCCCGTCAAATCGCCATTGCCCATCAGTCCAGGCGACCGCGACCGAGCGATCATCAATCTGCACCGTGCCGCTGGTTCCAGATACCGAGAGGCGAACCACCGTTTCCGCATCGCCATGGATCAACGCGATTTGCTGCCAACCCGGCTGCCACAAGGCAAAGCCGGTATCTGCCTCGGGTGCAGCCATCAATCCGCTGGCGGCCCAAGCGGCTTGCGCCACGACCTGATCCGTTGTGGCCGCTTCGGATACCAAATCCTCAAGATCACGAGCGATCAATCCGGTATCCACCTGCCCTTTTGCAAACCCGGCATGACCTGCCAATGCGCCTAGGAACGACAAGTTCGTGACGGTTCCGGCAACATGTGTCTGGGCCAAGGCCCGCGACAGTTTCGCCAATGCCACTGCGCGCGTTGGCCCATGCACAATCACTTTGGCGATCATCGGATCATAGTGTGGGCTGATCACATCGCCGGTGCGCACGCCACTGTCGGCACGGCAATCCGCTGGAAAGGCCAAATGGCTTAAGCGCCCCGTAGCGGGCAAAAACCCGGCAGGAACATCCTCTGCGTAAAGCCGCGCTTCGAATGCGTGGCCACTGATCGTCAAATCAGACTGAACGGCGGGCAAGGCTTCGCCGCCGGCGACGCGCAATTGCCATTCAACCAGATCAACGCCCGTGATCAATTCTGTCACCGGGTGTTCCACCTGTAGCCGGGTGTTCATCTCCATGAACCAGAACCCGTCTGCGCGCAGCCCATTGGCCCCATCCACGATGAATTCGACCGTTCCGGCGCCCTTGTACCCAATGGCCTCTGCCGCCCGAACAGCTGCAGACCCCATGGCTTCACGCACGTCTTCGGGCATGTCTGGCGCCGGGGCTTCCTCGATCACCTTCTGGTGGCGTCGCTGCAAGGAACAATCCCGTTCAAACAAATGCACAGCGCGCGTTCCATCGCCAAAGACTTGCACTTCGATATGGCGCGGTTGTTCGATGTATTTCTCGATCAACACGTTTTCATTACCAAACGCGCCGCGCGCTTCGGCCATCGCGCTCTGAAGCGCATCACCAAAGTCTTTCGGGTCATCGACCCGGCGCATCCCCTTGCCACCACCGCCGGCAACGGCCTTGATCAGAACCGGGTATCCAATGGAATTTGCCTGTTCCGCTAGATACTCTGGGTCTTGCTCATCGCCGTGATAGCCCGGCACCACAGGCACATTTGCCTCTGTCATCAAGCGTTTGGCGGCATCTTTCAGACCCATCTTGCGGATCGCATCGGCGGATGGTCCGACAAAAGTCAATCCGGCGGCATCAACCGCATCCACAAACTCGGGGTTTTCAGACAAGAATCCATAGCCTGGGTGAATGGCCTGTGCACCGGTATCCAGCGCGGCCTGAATAATCACGTCGCCACGTAGATACGACTGGGCAGGTGATGCGCCGCCAATGCAAACGGCCAGATCCGCTTCGGCCACATGCTGGGCCGACGCATCTGCATCAGAATACACCGCGACCGTACGCAGGCCCATGGCCCTCGCCGTACGGATCACCCGGCATGCAATCTCGCCTCGATTGGCAATTAGCAAAGTGTCAAACATTTGGAACTTTCCCTTCTTCACACCATCCGGCGCGACGGCCGCCATTGTACCAGCGGCCCAATCCGGCATTGACCATTTGACGGGCCACGCCTTCTCCATCCACAATTAATACTGTCAGGGACCGGCCAAAGCGGTCCTTTCCTTCCAATCGAGCTGAGATGCTTTGCCCAGACCAAAGTATCCAACGCAGATATTGCGTTGCGGCCTGTGCCATCGCGAATTCGCGTAGGCAACCGGCCCGAGTTTCCGGCGCGTCATAGGCCAGGATACGCCCGGTGACCTGCCCGGAGATTGGACAATCCAACCGGATCGTATCGCCATCAACCACCCCAAGCACCCGGCACCCCGTATAGGTTTTGGTCCACGCGTTCACCGTATCCCCGATCCACGGCACAACCGCCAACATCAGGGCGATGCAAGCCAGGATCAGACCCAGCGTGCCGCGACGCTGCTTGTTGCGGCGAAAATAGCGGCGCGCTGAGCGACTGATGCGTTTTGGATGCCGATTAGCCATTGCCCTCGTCTCCTTGGCCTTGCCGCAATGCGCTGTGTTCCCACCTGCGCATTGGGCCCGCATTACATTCTGAACACACCAAAGCGCGTTTCTTCGATTGGGGCGTTCAATGCCGCGCGCAGCGACAGTGCCAACACATCCCGCGACTTGCGCGGGTCCACGATCCCATCATCCCACATCCGCGCAGAGGCATAGAGCGGGTGCGATTGACGCTCGAACATTTCCAATGTCGGTGCCTTGAACGTTGTTTCTTCTTCTGCGGTCCACGTACCGCCGCTCCGTTCGATGGCATCGCGTTTGACTGTGGCCAACACGCCTGCCGCCTGAGGGCCGCCCATGACGGAGATGCGCGAATTCGGCCAGCTCCACAGGAACCGCGGCTGATAGGCCCGGCCAGCCATGCCGTAGTTGCCAGCACCGAAAGAACCGCCAACCAACATTGTAATCTTGGGCACCGAAGTAGAGGCAACGGCCGTCACCATCTTGGCCCCGTGGCGGGCGATCCCCTCGTTCTCGTATTTGCGCCCCACCATGAAACCGGTGATGTTTTGCAGGAAAACAAGCGGGATGCGGCGCTGAGAGCAAAGCTCGACAAAATGCGCGCCCTTTTGCGCCGCTTCGGAAAACAACACCCCATTGTTGGCAACAATACCCACCGGCATGCCCGCAACATGGGCAAATCCGGTGATCAGCGTATCGCCGAAACGCGCCTTGAACGCATCAAAACGTGAACCATCA
Source organism: Pseudoprimorskyibacter sp. (assembly GCA_034670065.1). Taxonomy (GTDB): domain Bacteria; phylum Pseudomonadota; class Alphaproteobacteria; order Rhodobacterales; family Rhodobacteraceae; genus Mesobacterium_A. Next base: position 537,623 of record JAXMOG010000001.1, read on the forward strand.
ACCAGACGGGCAATCACCTCGTGAATATCATAAGGCGTGCGCAAATCCGCCGGAACAGCCCCAAGAATTTCTTCTGGATCATAGGCTGGCTCTTCGGATGCCTGAAGGTCAGGATGAACCACGCCACCACCCAGCGAGCCTACGGCTTGGCGGGCCAGCGCCAGGGCATGCGTGTCATTCTCGGCCAGATAATCTGCCACGCCCGACAGGCGCGTATGCACATCACCACCGCCCAGGTCTTCGGCACTGACGATTTCGCCTGTGGCGGCTTTGACTAATGGCGGACCGGCCAGAAAAATGGTGCCCTGTTCCTTGACGATGATCGACACGTCCGACATCGCCGGAACATAGGCACCACCCGCCGTACAAGACCCCATCACCACGGCGATCTGGGCAATGCCCTTGGCGCTCATCCGGGCCTGATTGTAGAAAATACGGCCAAAGTGATCCCGGTCTGGGAAAACTTCATCCTGATTGGGCAGGTTCGCACCGCCACTATCCACTAAATAGATGCAAGGCAGCCGGCACTCTTCGGCAATCTCTTGTGCGCGCAGGTGTTTTTTGACGGTCATCGGGTAATATGTACCGCCCTTCACCGTGGCGTCATTACACACCACCATGACTTGGCGGCCCATGACCTGACCAACACCAGCAATAACCCCGGCACAGGGCGCGGCACCATCGTACAGGCCATGCGCAGCGGTCGCACCGATCTCAAGAAACGGGCTGCCAGGGTCCAGCAAACCGGCCACCCGGTCGCGGGGTAGCATTTTACCGCGCGACACATGGCGGTCACGCGATTTCTGCCCACCGCCAAGCGCCGCAGCCTGTGCGACTGTGGTCACTTCTTCCAACATTTCCAGATGTGCCGCACGATTGGTGCGGAACGTTTCGGAGCTGGGGATGATCTGGGACTGTAGTTTCATGTCTCACGTCTCTCCGGTTTAATCACATGCGGGACACGGCCCGTGCATTTTGGGGTATCCATCTGCCTATTCCTGTGCCGCCATTTGCTTCAATTCTTTGCGGATAACTTTGCCTGTCACTGTCATAGGCAGGGCGTCCACAAACCCGATTTCCCTTGGATAGGAATAACTTGCCAGCCGGGACTTCACCCAATCCTGCAAGTCGGCGGCCAGCTGAGCATCAGCATGTACATCCGTCTTGACCACGACATAGGCTTTCACAATCTCGGTCCTTAGGGGATCAGGCTTACCAACAACCCCCACGGTCGCGACGGCGGGGTGCGTTAACAAGCAATCTTCGATTTCAGAGGGGCCGATGCGATAACCAGCCGACGTGATGACATCGTCTTCGCGCCCGACAAAGCGTAAAAACCCGTCTTCCATCACCCCCCGGTCGCCGGTGATCAGCCAATCGCCGCGAAACTTCTGAGCTGTCGCATCAGGCCGTTGCCAATACTCCAACATCATCGACCCGGCCCCACGCCGGATGGCCACATCACCTTCGCCATCACAGGCGTCCCCGGCGGCATCGATCACGGCCACATCGAATCCGGGAACAGCCCGCCCGATGGCGCCCGATCGTGCGTCAAACAAGGCTCCGCAGGAACTGGCCACCATGTTGCATTCGGTCTGGCCGTAGAACTCATTTATCGACACGCCAAAGGCCGTCTGACCCCATGCCAGCATTTCGGCGCCCAAAGGTTCCCCACCAGACGCCACTGACCGCAGGCCGGGAATATGTGCATCTGCGGCTTTCAACATCCGCAGCGCTGTGGGTGGAAAAAAGACATTGCGGACAGAAGCCTGCGTGATGATCTTTTCGCATTCCTCAACCGAAAACTTTGGCATTCGCGCCGCCACGACCGGTACACCCAGCGCCAGCCCAGGCATCAACACGTCAAACAATCCGCCGATCCAGGCCCAATCCGCCGGTGTCCAGATCACGTCGTTGGGTTGGCCCAGAAAGTCATGGCTCATCTCGACGCCCGGCAAATGACCGTTCAGCATACGATGCCCGTGCAACGCGCCCTTGGGCTTACCTGTGGTGCCGCTGGTATAGATCAGCACAGCCGGATCATCGGGCCCTGTGGCGCGTACAGCATCAATTGGCTCCACGTCCTCAGGCAAGTCAGCGGCGGTGATCGCGGATACATCCAACCCTGCCATCATGGCCGCCCCGTCTGTATCGGTCACTACAACGCGTGCGCCGCTGTCTTGCAGCCGCGTTTCCAAGGCGTCGTGCTGAAACAGCTTGAACAGCGGTACAGAAATCGCCCCAAGACGCCATGCCGCGATATGCGCCGCAGCGCAAAGCGGTGACTGTGACAACAGCACGCCAACCCTGTCGCCCGGCGCAACACCCTGCGCCATCAACGCGGCCTGAACGCGAAAGGATAGATGTTGAAGGGCACGATAGGTTACATCGCGCGGCCCCTCACCCGACAGATCAATGATTGCCACCTTGTCCGGTGAACGGGCCACCCAACTGTCACAGACTTGACCGGCCATATTGAGCACAGGCGGAAAATCCCAGCGGAAGTCGGCGCAGAGCGCGTCATAAGACTGTTGTTTCAGCATTCTGTTTCCTCCTTCGCTTGGCTGTCGTTCGGGTTAACCTGGGTTCAACGTGCGTGTGGTGACCAATCGGGCCTCAGCCCGGCGTCACCATCATCTCTATGAATTCTGTCTGCTGGGCTGTTTCTGTCATCAGGCATTCAACAGAGGCTGGTCCGCCCCCCGTGCCGCCGCCCCAGTGGCTGCGCACATAATCGCACTTGCGGTCGCGAAACGTGATCCAAGCGCGCTGCATCTCGCGCAGCGCTTCTTCTTGCGACGCGGAAAAGCCGCCGTTGTCGACATCGAACTTTTTGGCATGCTGCAAGGCAAACCCATATGACAGGTTCAACCGTTCATCCCACCATTCCCATTCACGGTGCAAACACGCGCCCATTCCAACGGTGGAGTACCCGCCCGGCGTATCGTCGATACAGGCCTGCGCCGAGGCGCCAGCACAGGCAAAAGCGTCCTTGCCGGAAGCCAAACAGCTTTCGGTCGCATTACTGGAAAACGTGACTTCCTGCGCCGAAGCAGGTGATATCCCCATGGCGAAGGTGCCCAGGAGCAATGTCATTGATCGGATCATGGTTTAGTCCTCCCTTCGATACTCTGCGTCTACGGAACGGTTTCCCCGACCAGCCCGCCAAAACGGTTGACGTGATATTCCCACACGGACCCGTTGTTGACGCATCGCACCACCAGCCACTTGGTTTGGCCCGGTACTGCGACGCAATCGTCCGGCCGGGCGTTGGGACCGGCGGCTTTCATGTAGCGCGTCGCATAGGCCGCGATTGCTTCGCTCTCGGTCAGATGTGCCGCGATCCAGCCCAGACGGAACGCCATCAGCGATCCGACCAAAACGATCAATCCCAGCGGCAAGAACCAAAGCCATCGCGGCATTCTGCCTCCCGTTCTGCGCTTATCCCATAGCCTGCATCAGCTCGCGCCCAATCAGCATACGCCGGATTTCGCTGGTGCCAGCACCGATTTCCATCAACTTGGCATCGCGGAACAAACGCGCGACCGGTGCGTCGTTCAAAAATCCAGCCCCGCCCATGGCCTGAACCGCCTGATGCGCCTGCACCATGGCTTGTTCACTGGCATACAGACAGCAACCAGCGGCGTCCTGTCGGGTCACGTCGCCGCGATCACAGGCCTTGGCCACTTCGTAGACATAAGCGCGGGCGGAATTCAGCGCGACATACATGTCTGCAATCTTACCCTGCATAAGTTGGAAGTTTCCGATGGGTTGGCCGAATTGCTTGCGTTCCGCCATATACGGCATGATCTCATCCAGACAGGCGGCGATGATACCCAGACCTATGCCTGCCAGCACCACGCGCTCATAGTCCAAACCCGACATCAGAACACGGACACCTTTGCCCTCTTCGCCCAATATGTTCTCAAACGGCACTTCGACGTTGTCAAAAATCAGCTCGGCTGTGTTCGACCCGCGCATCCCCAGCTTATCAAAGTGATTGGACGTGCTGAAACCAGTCATCGACTTTTCGACCAGGAAGGCAGTGATGCCTTTGCTGCCGGCATCGGGGTCTGTTTTCGCATAAACGATCAACGTGTCCGCATCTGGACCATTGGTGATCCAATACTTGCTACCGTTCAGAACAAAGCGATCATTCCGCTTTTCGGCACGCAGCTTCATAGAGACAACATCAGATCCGGCAGAAGGCTCTGACATCGCCAAAGCACCCACTTGAGTACCTGCAATCAGGCCTGGTAGATATTTGTGACGCTGTTCATCGTTGCCGTTCAACTTGACCTGGTTCACGCACAAGTTCGAATGCGCACCATAAGACAACGAGACAGAGGCCGATGCACGGGCGATCTCTTCGACAGCAATGGTATGGGCAAGATATCCCATTCCCGCCCCGCCAAACTCTTCCGGCACCGTGATCCCCAAGAGACCCAAGTCACCCATCTCTTGCCACAGCGCATGCGGGAAGACGTTGTCTATGTCGACCTGTGCAGCCATTGGCTTGACGCGCTCTTGCGCCCAGCGATGCACCATTTCCTGCAGTGCATGAATATCTTCACCCAGATCGAAACGCATGGTGGCCGTAAACATCGGTGATTTCCTCCCGCTTATTGAACGCTCGTTCAATACTACACATGTCACCTTGAATGGGTCAAGCGACTTGCACGTAACGTCACTCCCGCCTATGGCGAGATATGCTGTCGTACCAACACGCCTATCACGCCGGAAACATGGCCGATGTTCACAAACACACGCTTCTTGCGTGGATGCTGGACTATCTGACGCGCAAGGATAAACCCCTCAGCTATATAGAAACTCATGCCGGGCGTGGGCTGTACGATCTGTCTGGGGCCGAAGCCGTCAAGACCGGCGAAGCTGCCAGCGGCATCGCTTTGGCTGACCGGTGGTTTGCACAGGATCACCCCTATGCACGGGCGCTGAAAAAGGTGCGCGCAACGCATGGCGATACGGCCTATCCCGGCAGCCCGCTGATTGCTCAATCGCTTTTGCGCCCAACCGATTCTATCCGTCTGGCCGATCTGCACCCACAGGAATATGACGCTCTGCGACGTGTGGCCCGGTCACAAAACACGCAGGTGTTTCGTCAGGATGGGTTTGAGCTGGCCCACAGCATATGCCCGCCTACCCCACGTCGTGGTTTGCTTCTGATCGACCCATCCTACGAAATCCGAGACGATTACGACCGCCTTCCGAAAATCTTGGGCACCTTGCACCAGAAATGGAACGTGGGCGTTTTGGCGCTTTGGTATCCGATTTTGACCTCTGCGGAACATCTGCCGATGGTCGCCGCACTGAAGGCGGGTTTCGACACTGCACTTTGCAGCGAAGTACGCTTCCCCCCTGCCCGCAAGGGCCACCGCATGGTTGGGTCTGGCATGTTCATCATCAACCCGCCCTACGGGCTGGAAGACCAAGTTGCGTGGCTGAACAAGAAGTTCGCGACCTTACGGTAACGCGGCGCAAACTGCTTGGCCTTGGCTTCCTGCCCGCGCTATCCTTTAAAAAAATCGCGAAAGGCTGCCTATGTTTGAACGCTTGCTATCCCTGTTTCAGTCCCCCTCCTCTCAGCCAGAACAGCTACCCGAAGCAGACGCCCAAATTGCCCTTGGCACCTTGTTGGTGCGTGTTGCGATGTCGGACAGGCTGTATCTGTTTGAAGAGGTCGAACAGATTGACCGTGTGCTGGCCCATGCGTTTGACCTGAAACCGCTGGAGGCGGCAAAGCTGCGCGCAACCTGCGAAAACTTCCATCGTGAACTTCCCGACTCGGTTGATCTGGCTGAGGTTATTCATCGCTCCGTCGATTACACACACCGCAGCGATGCCATGTCAGGACTATGGGCCGTGGCACGGGCCGATGGGTTAACGGATGAACGCGAGGTCGCATTGATCGAACTGGTCAAAACTCAACTGGGTGTGACACGCGAAGACAGCGAAGCGGCCCGTGTCGCACATATCGTGCCATAAATTGTCTGGGGTCTGGTCGTCGGCGCGCCGCGGCCTTATATGCAGGATATGTTTGCAGATTTTCTTTCGCGGTTGACCCAACCGCAGCCACAAACCCTTCCTGATGCAGATGCGCGGCTGGCGCTGACAGCCTTGCTGGTGCGCGTTGCGCGGTCTGACGGCGCGTATGATGCCGCCGAACAACAGCAGATCACCGAGATCATCATCGCGCGATACGGCCTGACAAATACAGACGCTGACCTGCTGCGCGGCGAAGCCGAAGCGCTGGAAGACGAAGCACCTGACACGTTTAAATTCACCGAAGCGATCAAAAACGCCGTCCCTTATGAACAGCGTATCGGCGTAATCGAGGCGCTGTGGCAGGTTGTTCTGGCCGATGGCACCAGAGAAGCAGAAGAAGATCAGCTGTTGCGCTTGGTGGCCAAATTTCTGGGCGTGAATGACCGCGACAGCAATATTGCCCGGCAAAGGGTTGCCAAGGCGACCTAACTGCCGCTGTCCGAAAAGATGAATTTCGCGACAGCCCGGCCTGTTTGATCTGCAAAGCGCACGCGACGTTGGCGTGGCACTTGAAATGCCACCCGGCTTCCGGCACAACAGATTTGATCAAATTCCGGAAGTTGTCATGTCTCATTCGCAGATCCAGAACTACCTGCGCAAAAACTCGCAAATCCGCACCATTCGCGCCGCGGCCGTTGATCTGAACGGCCAAGCGCGTGGAAAACGTATTCCAACGCGATTTGCAGATAAGGTGGTAACGGACGGCACGCGCTTTCCAATGTCTGTCCTGAACCTAGACATTTGGGGCGAAGATATCGAAGACAGCCCACTGGTCTTTGACAGCGGCGATGCCGACGGTGTGCTGAAACCAACAGAGCGCGGCTTTGTGCCAATGCCGTGGCTGGAAGCCCCGACCGCCCTATTGCCACTTTGGATGTCTCGAGAGAATGGCCGCCCCTATGATGGGGATCCGCGTCAGGCGTTGAACGCTGTATTGAAGCGCTTCAAGGCCAAGGGATTAACACCGGTTTGTGCTGTGGAGATGGAATTTTTCCTGATCGACGACAGCGGCAAGAAGATGCAAATCCCGGTGTCACCTCGATCTGGCAAGCGGCGCAAAGCGGCCGAGATTTTGTCGATCCGGGCGTTGGATGCCTTTGATACGTTCTTTACTGATCTCTACGACGCCTGCGAAGCGATGGATATTCCCGCCGATACAGCGATTTCCGAAGCCGGTCTGGGTCAGTTTGAGATCAACTTGATGCACCAAGACGATGCTCTGCGCGCTGCGGATGATGCATGGTTGTTCAAGATGTTGACCAAGGGCATGGCCAGACGCCACGGGTTTGCCGCCAGCTTCATGGCCAAACCCTATCAGGACTATGCTGGTAACGGATTGCATGTGCATTTCTCGATATTGGACGAAGACGGCAAGAACATCTTTGACGATGGCGGGCCCAAGGGGACCGATCAACTGCGCCATGCAGTTGCCGGCTGCATGCAGGCGATGCCAGATTGCACTTTGGTTTTTGCCCCTCACCAGAATTCCTACAGCCGGCTGGAGCCTGAAAACCACGCACCTACAGGCGTTTGCTGGGCCTATGAGAACCGCACGGCGGCCATTCGCGTGCCCAGCGGTGCAAATGCCGCGCGCCGCATCGAACACCGGGTCGCGGGTGGGGATGTGAACCCCTATCTGATTTTGGCCGCCATTCTGGGCGCCGCGCTCAATGGGATCGAAGACGGCATCAACCCGCCTGCCCCCATTTCGGGCAACGCCTATGCGCAAGATTTGCAACAAATTCCGTCTGATTGGGGGGATGCGATCACTGCGTTTGAGAACAGCGCAATCGTGCCGCGCATTTTTCCGGCGGAATTGATCCAGAACTTTTTGCTGACCAAAAAGCAGGAACACCGCTACATGGCAGAGCTTAGCGCCGCCGAACAGGTCGAGATATACCTCGACACGGTGTAACCATGGCGCATGTCTCCAGCCATTCTGACCGCAACTATTGGTGATTGATGAAAATTGGCATTCTGCAAACCGGACTAGTGCCCGAGACGTTAACCCCCGAATACGGCGAATACCCCGATATGTTTACGCGGTTTCTGGCGGGGCGCGGGTTTGCCTTTGACACCTATCGCGTGGTTGAAGGCGTATTTCCCGACGGGCCAGAAGCCGCAGATGGCTGGCTGATCACCGGGTCGCGTCATGGAGTCTATGAAGACCATCCTTGGATTGCCCCGCTGGAAGCCTTGATCCGGCAGATTGTTGAGGCCGACAAATCCCTGGTCGGTATCTGTTTCGGTCATCAGATCATTGCTCAGGCCCTGGGCGGCACAGTTCAAAAATACGCGGGCGGTTGGCGTATTGGCGCGCAAACCTATCAGTTTGCGGATGGGCCTAAGCGACTGCTGGCCTACCATCAGGATCAGGTTACAGCCTTACCCGAAGGTGCCCAGCTGGTTGCGGGCAATGAGGGCTGCAAATACGCAGCACTGCTGTATCCGGGCAAAGCCTATACCGTGCAGCCACACCCAGAGTTCACCGCGCCATTCGTTCAGGGGTTGATCGACAAGCGCGGCCGCGGGGTTATCGACGATGATCTGCTGGACGCGGCCGAAGCGGGGTTGCATCATTCATTGGACAATACGGCACTGGCAGACCAGCTGGCGTTGTTTCTGACAAAAAGGCGGATCGCATGACCGACTGGATGACCCAATTGCCTGAAGCGGCAAAAACCTATCTGACCGGGCGGCGCTTGGACGAGGTAGAGTGCATCATCTCGGATCTGCCGGGTATTGCCCGCGGCAAGGCTGTGCCCGCCAGCAAATTTGCGCGTCAGGAATATTTCCATCTACCCGATTCAATCTTTTACCAGACCATTACGGGTGATTGGGGCGAAGCCGCGGACGAAGACGAAGGCTTCATCGAACGCGACATGATCCTGATCCCGGATATGAGCACGGCATCCGCCGCCCCTTGGACAGGCGACTGGACACTGCAAGTGATCCATGACGCCTATGACCGCAAGAACGTGCCGATCCCTTTTGCGCCGCGCAATGTGTTGAAACGGGTGTGCGACCTGTATGCGGCCCAGGGATGGACCCCAATCGTTGCCCCGGAAATGGAATTTTTCCTTGTGGCGCGCAACCTTGACCCGGCCCAGGAAATCAAGCCGATGATGGGCCGCTCTGGCCGTCCTGCCGCCGCACGCCAGGCCTATTCGATGACCGCTGTCGATGAGTTTGGCCCGGTGATCGACGATATTTACGATTTTGCCGAAGCGCAGGGCTTTGAGATTGACGGCATCACGCAAGAAGGCGGTGCCGGGCAGTTGGAAATCAACCTGCAGCACGGGGATCCGGTCAAACTGGCGGATGAGGTTTTCTTTTTCAAACGTCTGATCCGCGAGGCCGCGCTGCGGCACGACTGTTTTGCCACCTTCATGGCCAAACCCATTGCAGATGAGCCGGGCAGCGCCATGCATATCCACCATTCGGTGTTGGACAGTGAAACTGGTCAGAACATCTTTTCCGGCCCTCAAGGTGGTGAAACAGATGCGTTTTACCATTTCATCGGGGGGCTCCAAACGTACCTGCCTGCGGCCACCGCGATTGTTGCGCCCTACGTGAACAGCTATCGCCGCTATGTGCGTGATCACGCTGCTCCGATCAATCTGGCCTGGGGGCGTGACAACCGCACCACAGGAATTCGCGTTCCCCTGTCCAAGCCTGACAGCCGTCGCGTTGAAAACCGGTTGGCCGGGATGGATTGTAACCCGTATCTGGGGATCGCCGTCTCGTTGGCCTGTGGTTATCTGGGAATGATGGAAGAACACCGTCCCTCCAAACAATACCGTGGCGACGCCTACGAAGGGGATGGAGATATCCCAAGGGTTCTGGGCCAAGCGCTGGACAAATTCGAAGCCGCCACTGCCTTGCATGAGGTCTTGGGCCCCGAATTCGCGCGCGTTTATTCCATTATCAAGCGCGCTGAATACGAAGAATTTCTGCAAGTGATCTCTCCGTGGGAACGTGAGCACTTGCTGTTGAACGTCTAAGCCACTGGAAACCGGTCGCAAAAGCGCACTTCCCAAACTGAACTAATCGATTGGGAAACGCCCGTAGAAGACCGTTTCATACCGGGTGGCAGACTTTGATTGGGGGCTGAGATGAACCTGCTTTATGCCAATGACCGGCCGGGCGAATACCCTGACAGCTGGTATGCTGCGACGGCGGATTTGCTGCCGCGCCAAGAGTCCCAGCGTGGCGAAACACGTGCCGATGTTTGCATTGTGGGGGCCGGATACACCGGGCTTTCCGCCGCGCTGCACCTGGCACGGGCGGGCGTTGATGTGGCTGTAGTGGACGCACAGCGCATCGGCTTTGGCGCATCAGGACGCAACGGCGGTCAATTGGGCGGCGGGCAACGTGTCGATCAGGTAAAGCTGGAAAAAATGGTGGGGCGCGATGCTGCCCGGCAGCTGTGGGAATTGGGGGAAGACGCCAAACAGCTGGTTAAATCATTGATCGCAGAGCTGGACATAGACTGCGCCCTGCGCCCCGGTGTGGCGTGGTGCGGCTCATCAAACGCAGACGTGCAAGACTTGCACGACTACGCCAACCACTTGGCCCGCGACTATGGGTATTCTCACATGGATGTGCCCGATGCGCAGACATGGCGGACCATTTGTCCCTCGCCCGACTATACCGGTGGCATCATTGATCGGGACGCCGGGCATGTGCATCCGCTGCGGCTGGTTCTGGGCCTGGCACGGGCCTGTCTGGCCGCGGGCGTTCGGATTTATGAGCAAAGCGGCGCACACCACATCAAAGAAGGCACTCCGGTTTTGGTACAGACGGACCGGGGCCGTGTGTTGGCGGATCACGTCATCTTGGCGGGCAACGGGTATCTTGGTGGCCTGAATCGCAAGGTCGCAGCGCAGGTCATGCCACTCAACAATTATATCGTCGCGACAGAACCTTTGGGCACGCGGGCCCAAGAGGTTTTGACCCAAGATATCGCGGTGGCCGATTCCAGATTTGTGATTAACTATTTCCGGCTGAGCGAGGATAAGCGGCTGCTGTTCGGCGGTGGCGAAAGCTATGGCTATCGCTTCCCCAAGGATATTCGCGCGCTGGTGCGCAAACCGTTGTTGGAAGTGTTTCCTTCCCTACATGATGTCGAGCTAACGCATGCTTGGGGCGGGACATTGGCCATCACAATGAAACGCCTGCCTTACGTGGCCCGCTTGGGGCCGAATGTACTGTCGGCATCGGGCTATTCAGGGCATGGGGTTGGCACGGCTATCCATGCCGGAATGCTGATGGCGCAGGCCATTCGCGGGCAGTCAGATGGGTTTGATACAATGGCCCAAATCCCAACTCGTGCCTTTCCGGGCGGTTCTGCCATGCGCAGCCCGCTGCTGACACTGGCGATGTCTTGGTACGCCATGCGTGACCGACTGGGCTTTTAACCCCCAGACCCACGGAAATTACGACATTATTTTCCGGTTTCCCTTGGGGCAATCGGCGGATTTCACTTGGTTGTTACAACGCAGTGTTTTACAAATTTGAAAACTGTAATTCAGGAAAGCCAAATATATGATCCCGAATATGCATGACGCCGAACCGATTCCAGCCGACGCCCGTATCGAGATTGATCGTCTTTTTGCCTCGGGGGATTTGTTTCGCTATCACGCGGCGGATAACGCGCCTGTTTCCTTGTTGGAGACAGAATTTGCGGCCTTCATGGGCACCAAATATGCGCTGGCTGTCAGCAGCTGTTCGGCGGCATTGTTTTTGTCGATCAAAGCGCTTGGCCTGCCACGGGACGCGCGTGTATTGATTCCAGGCTTTACCTTTGCCGCTGTCCCGTCAGCGGTGGTACATGCCGATTGCATTCCGGTTTTGTGCGAAGTTGGGCAAAACTACCGGATCGATCTGGCTGATTTCGAAGCCAAACTGAACCAGGTGCAAGCCGTGCTGATCAGCCATATGCGCGGTCACACTTCGGATATGGATGCGATTTTGGCGCTATGTGATGCGCGCAACATTCCCGTGATCGAGGATGCCGCGCATTCGCTTGGTACACTGTGGAATGGTCGCAAGATCGGGACACTGGGGCATGTGGGCTGTTTCAGCTTTCAAAGCTACAAGCTGGTGAATGCAGGCGAAGGCGGCATTTTGGTCACCGATGATGCCGATCTGGTGGCCCAAGCCGTGATCATGTCTGGCGCCTATGAACATAACTGGAAAAAGCACAAAGGCCCCCACGGTGAAAACGCCCCGGATTTGGCCCAAGCTTTTGCCAAATGGCAGAACAAACTGCCGCTGTATAACCTGCGCATGTCCAACCTGTCGGCCGTTGTGATCCGCCCGCAGTTGGCGCATGTGGATCGCCGCGTCCACGATGGGCGCCGTAATCATGATCAGGTGGCGGCCCAGATCAACAACAGCCCTTGGATTTCGGTTCCTGATAAACTGCCCCAAGAAGAGCGAGCACCGGATTCCCTGCAATTCAACCTGGTCGATATGACAGATGACGACGTAAAGACCTTTGTCGCCTTGGCCGCGGAACAAGGCGTCAAAGTTCAGGTCTTTGGCTTGACCACAGACAACGCACGCGCCTTCTGGAACTGGCAGTTCATGCCCGAAATGCCAGAGCTGCCCAACACGCGGAAGATGCTGATGCGCGCCTGTGACACACGCCTGCCCGCGCTTCTGACTGAGGAACATTGCGATGCCGTCGCAGAGGTTCTGATCTCCTGTGCAGCCAAGGTGAAGGCACCCCTGCCCGCCTATGGCACCTGACCTTCGCTGAACTGCGAACAGCAAAGTCGAGACCGCAAACACAAAATGCCCCGGTGATTAACCGGGGCATTTTCGTTGATGATGGTCGTTTGAACGATCGACTATTTGTCCAGTTTGGACAGCTTTGATTGTAGATCAGCCAATTGTTTACGAATGGCCTGCAGGTCTTCCTTATCATCGCTTGGCGCTTCGGCCTCTGGTCCGCTGCTTCCGCTGGGCAAGCCAGTGGTCATCGCTTTCATGAAGGCTTCTTGCTGCGCTTGTAAGGCTTCGAACCCTGGCATTTTGGCCAAAGGTGTCTTCTCGATCCACTTGGATTGGCTGTCGCGGAACATCTCAAAACTGGCTGCCAAAAACTGCGGAACGCTGCTGGTGGCATGTGTTGAGTAGCTGCGGACAAGATCGGTCAGAACACTGACCGGAAGAACACTTTCGCCCCGGCTTTCATGCTCGGCCACGATTTGTAGCAAATATTGCCGTGTAAGATCATCGCCAGACTTAAGATCTACGATCTGAACTTCACGTCCGTCACGAATGAAACCGGCGATATCTTCAAGTGTCACGTAGTCCGACGTCTCGGTGTTATAGAGGCGGCGACTGGCGTAGCGCTTGATCAGCAGCGGTTTATCTGTTTCTGCCACGATTTCCTCCTCCAGGAACTGGTTGCTGCAATGCAGCTTAAGCAGATGAATTCAAAAATGAAAGCGTGAAGATACCCGCTGTGACGCGCCGTTACAGCATCACATGCGTGTATTCCAAAAAAAAGCCGGGCTCCGAAGAGCCCGGCAGAGAGATAGCGCCCGAGTTGGGAGGAGAATGGCGCTAATCTGTCTAGATTACTTAGCCGCGGCTGTGGCTTTTTTCGCAACGGTCGACAGTTCGTCGGTTGCTTTTTTGACGGCTGCGGAAGCGTCTTCGGACAAGTCTTTGCCAGCTGCCATCATCAGTTCTACTGTGTCCATCTGAACTTTCTTGGCGACTTCAGCGAAGGCGGCCATGTTCTCGGAAACAACTTCAGCTTGAGCCGATGCGAAATCGGTCATTGCTTTTGCGTAGTCTGCGGGCTCTGCTTTGGCTTTGGACATGTCTGCCAGTTTGGCCAGAGTGTCTTTGGTCCATTTGGACGAAATCTCGGTGGACTTCTCAGCTGCTTCCAGAGCAACACCCGACAGTTTTTCGTTCAGGGTCGCGCTTGTTTTGAAAGCACCTTCGAAAGCTTTGGTGTCGATTGGGAATGCGCCCATGACATCTTTCATTACGGCGGTGAAATCTTGGGTCTTAGCCATTTGTAAATTCCTTCAGTGTGCCTTGCGGGCCCACCCCGCTGTTCTGCAACTGATAAGAATATGCATGCTGCGACGCAGCAATTCAAGAACTTTCTTGCTGCGTCGCAGAATAATTTGGGAAATTGAATATTTTCAGCCGTTTGCCTTAGCCAACACATAAGTGCCTGGGGCTGGCACCAAGGACGGATGATCCGAATCACCCGTCTCGCGGGCAGGAACCCACTTGCCAGACCGCTTTGCCAACCACGTTTCCCATGTCGGCCACCACGAGCCTTCATTGAAATCTGCCCCTGCCATCCAATCATCCGCCGACCCGGACAAATCGCTGTTGGTATAGTGGCCATATTTCTTCTTGGAAGGCGGGTTCACGATACCAGCGATATGGCCAGACTGGGACACAATGAAATTGCGAGACCGCGCCTTGGACTTGCAGAAGCCGCGATAGCAGTCTTTCCAATTTGCGATATGGTCCGTCTCGGCAGTAACCGAAAACAGCGGAATATCGACATCTGAAATGTGCAATTTGTGGCCCAGCATTTCAAAACCGGTGGTTGTGAACTCATTCCGTTGGCAAAGTCCGCGCAGATACTCCATCGCCATTTTGCCCGGCAGATTGGCACCGTCGCCGTTCCAGTACAGCAGATCAAAGGCAGGCGGGGTTTGCCCCATCATATAGCTACGGATCGCCGGGCCATAGACCAGATCGGTCGACCGCAAGAAGCTGAATGTGCGCGCCATGATGTAAGATCGCAAAAGGCCTGTTTCCTTGGTCTCTTCCTCGATCCCGTCAATAAAGTCGTTTTGCAAAAACGGCGTGAACTCCCCCTGATCGCTGAAATCTGTCAGCGTGGTGAAGAAAGTTGCCGATTTGACAGACTTGTCGCCCCTTTGCTTCATCAAAGACAAGACAAGGTTCAGCGTTGTACCGGCAATGCAGTAGCCAACGGCGTTCAACCGGTCTTGGCCGGTGATGGCTTTCACCTCTTGGAAGGCCGTCAAATATCCGTCTTCGATGTAATCGCCCAAGCCGACATCGCGGTAGGTTTCATCCGGGTTGATCCAGCTGACAACAAACAGGGTGTAGCCCTGATCCACGATCCACCGGATCAGGCTGTTCTGCGGCTTCAGGTCCAGGATGTAGAATTTATTGATCCATGGCGGGAACAAGACCAACGGGGTTTCGTGTACCTTTTCCGTTGTCGGCTTGTACTGGATAAGCTCCATCATACGGTTGCGATACACCACTTCGCCCTCGGCGGTGGCAATGTTCTTGCCCACTTCAAACGCGGTCTCGTCAACCAACCGTACGATCAGCTCGCCATTGTTGGCTTCCAGATCAGACACCAGGTTTTCCATGCCTTTGACCAGGCTTTCACCTTCGGTTTCCAGCGCTTTTTCCAAGGCATCGGGGTTGGTGGCCAGAAAATTGGTCGGCGACATCATTTCCACGATTTGATCCGCGAAATAGGTCAGCCGCTTTTTTTCCAGCGGCTCCATATCGTTGATTTCTTCGACACCCTTTTTCACCGCGGCGGCGTTGATCAAATACTGCTGCTTGATGAAATTGAAATACGGATGCTTGTCCCAAAGCGGATTTGTAAAACGTTTATCCGTTGGTCCTGTGTCTTCTGGTGGCTGCAACGTACCCGACGAAAGTGCCGCTTGCGCATCGACAAAATGTGTTAATGTCTTACCCCAGTATTCGACCTGGTTCTCAAGGATACGAGCCGGATTTTCCCAAATCTCCTGCCAATATGCTTTTGCCGCCTTGGCATACAGCTCTTGATCAGGACCACTAAGCGACGGATTGGACGGTGGTTTACGCGATAAAACTTCAATCAGGCGCTGCGATAGTTGCTCGATTTTTTCAATATTGTCCTGCAAACCATGCTGCGACTGCACTGCGTCAACGTCGTTCGTTGTCATCTTAACAATTTCCCCCTATCCTCCCCTGCAGCATATCGACGTAATACGACTTAGCAAAGCGACGAATTGCCCGGAACAGGACCGGATCACAAGGAGACCACTGAATGCGCTATTTGGCGACATACGATTTAATGGAAAGTTATCGCAACACTCAGCAATGGCTGGGTGCGACGGCGAAATCGATGGCCTCCTACCCTGCTTGGGCAGTTGTTCCCAACCCCGCCATGAGCTGGCTGGCAGCATGGGGCGAGGTTACTGAACGCACGTTTGAACGGATGGTCGTCAAACCGTCTTGGGGCCTGCGGACCTTTACTTGCGCAGATGGCAAAGACCACCTGATTCAGAAAAAAGTTGTTGTAGAAAAGCCCTTTGGCGATCTGATCCACTTTGATGTGTCAGGCCGCGAAGAGCAGGAGCGCAAAATTTTGCTGGTTGCGCCAATGTCTGGCCACTATGCCACTTTGCTCCGCTCAACCGTTCAGTCCCTGATCCCCGATTGCGAAGTTTACGTGACCGACTGGCACAATGCCCGCGACATTCCTGTAAGCGCCGGCAAATTCGATATCGAAGATTACACCCTGTATCTGATGGATTTCATGCGCCATCTGGGGCCAGACACCCATGTGATCGCTGTTTGCCAACCTGCCCCGCTGACACTGGCCGCGACCGCCTATTTGGCCGAGCTGGATCCAGACGCACAGCCACGCAGTTTGACATTGATCGGTGGCCCGATTGACCCCGATGCAACCCCGACCGACGTCACCGACTTTGGCCGCCGGGTCACAATGGGGCAGCTGGAAGAAACCATGATCCAGCGCGTGGGCTTTAAGTATAAAGGCGTTGGCCGGATGGTTTACCCCGGCTTGCTGCAGTTGGCCTCTTTCATGTCAATGAACGGCGACCGCCACTCCAAAGCCTTCAATGATCAGATCACGCGCGTCTCTAAGGGCGAAGCCTCTGATCACGATCCGCACAACCGGTTCTATGATGAATATCTGGCTGTGATGGACATGCCCGCCGAATTCTATCTGTCCACTGTCGAACGCGTGTTCAAAAACGGTGAGATTGCCAAGAATGAATTCGTTGTTGATGGCCACAAAGTGGACATGGGCAAGATCACAAAAGTTGCAGTGAAAACCGTTGAGGGCGCGAAGGACGATATTTCCGCACCCGGTCAATGTGTTGCCGCACTGGCGCTTTGCACCGGATTGCCTGACAGCAAGAAGGCCAGCCACCTAGAGCCTGACGCTGGTCACTACGGCATTTTCGCTGGGAAAAGCTGGCGCAACAACATCCGCCCGCTGGTTCTGGAATTCATTGATGCGAATTCCGGCAAGCCAAAGCGCAAAGCAAAGCCTGCGAACAGCAACGCGGCTTAATCCTTTGATCCATATGAAAAGGGCCCGGCATTGCCGGGCCTTTTTTGTTTTGGATCAGTCTTTTGCGTGATCGAATACCATGTCGATCATGCGTTGTGTGCCCTTTGAAAACTCCAACGGGCAAGGATAGGCCGCACCTGTTTGGACCGATCCGTTAAACGCTTCGACCTGATGAACGTAATGATTGTCAGACGGGAACCGCCATTCCGTTACCTGCAACCCTTTGCCCGGCTCATGCAATTGCACCCGTGCTTCACCAAATACCCCGGCATTAAACGGCGCTGTTAGCCTGATCAGACCTGTGGAGCCATGGAACGTCACCTCTTGCCACGGTGCCATGCGCATCGAAACCAGACCGGTGTAGTGAAATGACGGAAACCGTGCCGTCAGATAGGAGCGCACATCCACACCATCTTCCCATGTCACGTCAGATGACAAAATATCCGTCGGTTCCTGACCGGTTACAAACCGGGTGCAGCCAAAAATATACACGCCGATGTCCGGCAACCCGCCCCCACCTTTTTTGGCGTCGTTGCGGATATTGCCTTTGTCATGGCTGTTGTCGTAGCTGAAATTCGCCTCAACCCGGATCAGATCGCCAATGGCGCCGCTTTCATACAGGGCCTTGGCCTTGATCCATTGCGGATGATGTACAATCATAAAAGCTTCGGCGGCCAAAAGGCCGGTTTCATCGCGTTTCGCGATGATCTGGTCAAACTCATCTGCGCGTAGTGTCAGCGGCTTTTCACACAGCACGTTTTTTCCAGCGGCCAGCGCTTTCATGGACCATTCGACATGCAAATGGTTGGGCAGCGGGATGTAAACCGCATCAATCTCTGGATCTGCCAAAAGCGAATCGTAGCTGCCAAATACCGCTATGTCCGGCGCAAATGCCTGAAACGGCGCTGCTTTTTCGGGGGATGATGTGGCGATGGCGGCCAGTTTACCGCCTCGGGCGGCATTAATAGCGGGGCCCATGTGCTCTTGCGCAAATTTAGCGGCGCCCAAAATGCCCCAGCGAACAGGTTGTGTCATAAGAATTCTCCCTCACTCCGAGCGTACAGCCCGAAACGAAGGAGACAAGGCCCCGAGGGGCAAAAAGTTAGCGCTAAAACTTATCCCAGGGGAAAGGCCGCTCTGTGCTGGCCCCGCCCAAGTAGCGCACTGTTGCAGACGTCCAAGTGCCAAGCCGTTCTGAGAACGATGCGATTTGCGCATTTGGCTGCCCACTGACCAAGCGCAAGATGATCTGCAAAACAGCAATCACCCAAAGCGCGGTTTCTGCAAAGGCAAACAGGACGAATAAGACGACCGAATAAAACAGCCGCATCCAGAAACTGTCTTCGCTCTGGCCCGCTTCCGGGCTGGTTTGGTGTACTTCCATATCTTCAACCCCAATTTTCGATTTCTAATGTTCATTGGTTAGCACCTTGCCCGATTCACCGCCTTGAGTTGGCGCAAATCGGGCAAAGATAGTTAGGCTTCAGCTGCCATCATGCCTTGTTCTTGTGCCAAAGAACGCATGCGTTCTTGCAGCTTTTCAAAGGCACGCACCTCAATCTGACGGATGCGCTCTCGGCTGACATCGTACTGGCCAGACAGCTCTTCCAGGGTCACTGGTTTTTCCGCCAAACGACGCTGAGTCAGGATGTCTTTTTCCCGATCGTTCAGAACATCCATGGCCTGCGCCAGAAGTTCACGACGCGCGTCCAGCTCATCCTTCTTTTCGTAGTCGCCAGCTTGGTCGGCACTTTCGTCCTCTAACCAGTCTTGCCACTGCATGGTGCCTTCGCCATCGCTGCCCACTTGGGCATTCAGCGACGCATCGCCACCGGACAAACGGCGGTTCATCGAAATCACTTCGGTCTCGGTCACACCCAGATCATGCGCGATCCGTTCAACGTGTTCGGGGCGCAGATCACCGTCTTCCAACGCGCCAATGCGAGCTTTCGCCTTGCGCAGGTTAAAGAACAGCTTCTTCTGTGCACTGGTTGTGCCCAGCTTCACCAAAGACCAAGACCGCAGGATATATTCCTGAATCGATGCACGGATCCACCACATGGCATAGGTTGCCAGGCGAAAGCCCCGCTCTGGGTCAAACCGTTTGACCGCCTGCATCAAACCAACGTTCGCTTCCGAGATCACCTCGGCCTGTGGCAAGCCATAGCCGCGATAGCCCATGGCAATCTTGGCGGCGAGACGCAGGTGCGATGTCACCATTTTATGCGCGGAATCGGTGTCTTGCTCTTCGACCCAACGCTTGGCCAGCATGTATTCTTCTTCGGGCTCCAACAAAGGGAACTTCCGAATTTCTTGTAGATAGCGGCTCAGCCCCGCTTCGGGGGTCGGCGCAGGTAGATTTGCATAGTTGCTCATATCATCTCCGTCCCAATGTTGTTGCCAATGTTACTAGGCTTAACATCCAACTTAAGAACCCGTCGAAGAGGTTTCAAGCGGCCTTGCCCAGAAAAAGTTAAGGTCAGTTTAAGGTTTTGCCAGACCAGCGGCATGCGAAACCCGGTTCAGTCACGCGCATGTGCGAGATGTGACTGTTTGCGCCCAAACAAATGCATTTTTGCATACATAAAGCACATATTTCGGCAATTAACATACCAAAAAGCATTCATTATTGCAAGTGCATTGCAAATCAAAGGTGTCCATATGCACTACTCTGAACCACTTCCCGCAAGAACTTTTCCTGAACCGCAGCCCGCAGCACGTTTGGCCGGTGCTTTGTATTTTGTTGTCATTGGCGCCGGAATCACAGCCGAATTTGTGCTGCGTGGCCCGGCTGCGGCGTTTTCATCAGGCACTGCACTGGCAGACAGTCTGCGCCTGTCTGTTGCGGCCGATGTTGTGATGTTGCTGGCTGACATTGCATTGGCGATCTTGTTCTTTGGCCTTCTGGCGCCGGTTTCACGCCGTGCAGCGCTATCATCAATGGTCTTGCGCTTGATGCAGGCCGCTACAATCGCCGCCAGTCTGGTTGCCCTGCTTGCCGCATCCGAGCTGGCGGCGATTGGGCAAGATCAAACCGCAAGTGCCCTGATCACAGCGCATGCGGCAGGGTATGACCTTGGGTTGATCCTGTTTGGCGCAAACGGGTTTTTCATGGCCTATCTGCTGTGCCACAGCGGCGCGGTGCCGCGCATTATCGTTGCTGGCATTGCTGCCGCGGCACTGGTCTATGTGGCAGGCGGCTTCCTGCGCCTATTGGCACCTGATCTGACCCGCGCGTTTGAACCCGCCTATCTGATCGCCCTGATCGCGGAAACTGCGCTTGCGCTGTGGCTGGTGTTCACGGGCCGGGTATGAAACCCACCCGGTTTCGCCCCTGCCCGGTTGTCCTTCGTCTTATTTGGCTAAAGTAGAGCTGCGCAGCACCGCAACCAAAGCCGCCATATCATCCGGCAAATCGGCAGTGAACATCATCTGTTCATTCGTCACCGGATGCACAAAACCCAGTTCAGCCGCGTGCAATGCTTGTCGGCTGAACTCTGACACTGCCGTTCGCGCAGCGTCAGACAGTGATTTGGCCGACAGTTTACGGCGCCCGCCATAAACGGGGTCACCAATCAGACCATGACCGACATAGGCCATATGCACGCGGATTTGGTGCGTGCGGCCAGTCTGTAAGCGACACTCCACCAAAGCGGCGGTCGAAGGTGTGCCAAACGGCTCGATCATTTGCAGCCGCGTTACGGCATGGCGCCCCTGATCAAAGAACACCGCCTGTTTTTGCCGCTCTGTCCGGTGCCGGGCCAAACTGCTGGTGATGCAGATCACACCGCCTTGTTCGACCGAAACGCCGCGCATACCCCGCAAACGCGGATCGCCCGTGTCCGGCATCCCGTAACATACGGCCTGATAGGCACGCCGGGCGCTGTGCGCTTCAAACTGAGCCGCCAACCCGTGATGTGCCCGGTCAGATTTGGCCACCACCAGCAAACCGCTGGTGTCTTTGTCGATCCGATGCACAATGCCGGGACGTTTTTCGCCCCCAATACCTGACAGATTGCCGCCGAAATGGTGCAGCAGCGCATTCACCAATGTGCCCGAAGGCGTGCCGGGTGCCGGATGCACAACCATGCCCGCCGGTTTGTTCACGACGATCAGATCATCATCTTCATGTACAATGTTCAGGGCAATCTGCTCTGGCATGACATCATAGTCCTGCGCGGCGGGAACGGTGATGGTCACCTCATCGCCTTCAGACAGCTTGGCTTTCACATCCGTCACAACAACGCCGCCCACTGTAACCGCGCCATCTGCGATCAATCTTGCCAGCCGGGTGCGTGACAACGCGGCTTCCTCTGGCACATCTCGCGCCAGCGCCTTATCAAGGCGCGACGGCGGCGCTGCGCTGATGATCACATTTATCACCGAAACCGACGCGGGCACAGAGATAGGGACTGACATGGGCGACGCTCCGGAACCAGAGTTTGAACTTCCTGCCAGCCTGCGGTTCTTGCGCCTGCTGGTAACGGTACTGACCGGTGTGATGATCGCAGGGATCGTGATCATCGTAGCACTGATCTGGACCCGCTATAACGGCGGTGATGCGCCGTTGCCAGAGGCCATCGCCCTGCCCGACACCATCACCCTGCCCAATGGCACCGCTGCCAGCGCCTTTACCCAAGGAACAGACTGGTACGCCGTGGTGACCGAAGATGACCGCATTTTGATTTTTGACCGCACCAGCGGTGATTTGAGACAAGAGATTACGCTCCTTCCGGCCAACTGAGGCGGCGCGGCCCCCTTTCCCTCCTTTCGAATCCGCGCCATAAAGCGCCCATGCTGAAAACTCGCATCATTCCCTGTCTCGATGTCGCCGATGGCCGTGTGGTCAAGGGCGTCAATTTCGTCAATCTGCGTGACGCCGGTGATCCGGTGGATGCCGCCCGTGCCTATGATGCGGCCGGCGCTGATGAGATTTGTTTTCTCGACATCCATGCCACCCATGAAAACCGAGGCACGATGTTTGATGTGGTCACCCGCACCGCAGAACAGTGCTTTATTCCGCTGACCGTGGGCGGTGGCGTGCGGACGGTTGCCGATGTGCGCGCACTGTTGCTGGCCGGGGCAGATAAGGTTTCGTTCAACTCTGCCGCTGTGGCCAACCCGGATGTGGTGGCAGAAGCCGCCGACCAGTTCGGCAGTCAGTGTATTGTTGTGGCAATTGATGCCAAAACCGTTGCGCCGGGCCGGTGGGAGATTTTCACCCACGGAGGGCGCAAGTCCACCGGAATTGATGCCGTGGAATTTGCCAAGACCGTGGTCGCCAAAGGAGCCGGAGAAATCCTGCTGACCAGTATGGATCGTGACGGCACACGGGCGGGCTTCAACCTGCCTCTGACGCGCGCCATCTCTGATGCTGTGCCGGTGCCGGTAATCGCTTCGGGCGGGGTTGGAACATTGGATCACTTGGTTGAAGGCGTGACCGAAGGCGGCGCATCTGCGGTGTTGGCGGCCTCGATCTTTCACTTCGGCGATTACACAATCAATCAGGCCAAAGAACATATGGCTGCAGCTGGCATTCCAATGAGGCTGACATGACCCTACACGAACTGGAAGCCATCGTTGCCGCCCGCGCCAGCGCCAACCCGGATGAAAGCTGGACAGCAAAACTGCTGGCCAAGGGCCCGGAAAAATGCGCCGAAAAGTTTGGCGAGGAAGCCATTGAGGCCGTGATCGAAGCGGTCAAAGGCGATCAAGAAAAACTTGCCTCCGAAGCAGCGGACGTCTTGTTTCATTTGCTGGTCATGCTGAAGGCGCGCGATGTCTCGGTGGATCAGGTGATGGCGGTGTTGGCCGCGCGTCAGGGGCAATCCGGTTTGGCCGAAAAGGCCAATCGCCCCACGGGCTGAACCATGCAACAGATTTCCCGCAGCGCATTGGCGGAACGGATCACGGCGCAAGCCGCCGGTCACATTGGCCGTTTTGCCGTTGCCATCGCCGGGGCGCCCGGATCGGGCAAATCTACCTTGGCACAGGCATTGGAACAGCAAATCGGCACAGATGCGCAAGTGATCCCAATGGATGGGTTTCATCGTGACAATGACTGGCTGAACGAACGAGGGTTATTTGCCCGTAAAGGCGCGCCAAACACGTTTGACGCGGCTGGGTTTACGAAAACTGTCGCAGCGCTGAAAGCGGGCTCATCAGATCGCTATCACACGTTTGATCGTCAGAACGACTGCACCCTTCCTGACGCGGGCCAAGTCCGCCCTGACACACGTATCTTGTTGATCGAAGGCAATTATCTGCTGCTGGATCACCCGGAATGGCGCGGCCTGACAAGTTTGTGGGACATGACAGTGATGCTGGATGTGCCGTTGGCAACCCTGCGCGACAGGCTGATTCAGCGCTGGTTGGATCATGAAATGCCCTTGGATCAGGCCATTCAACGCGCCGAGCGTAACGACATACCAAATGCCCAGACGGTCGTTGACGAAAGTCGCCCCGCCCAGTTTAGCGTGATTTGAACACCAGTTTTTTTACGATATGTTTCGGTATTCCGGGCACATAGGCTGGACAGATCATCTTTCGCACCACATCCTCTGCACAAACGCGTCGGCACGTTTCTAACCGCGCAAGAACAGGAAAGAGATCATGGATAAGTTTGGCAAAAGCCAGTCGGTTAAACGCGTTGAAGACATTCGATTGCTGACTGGCCAGGGTCGCTATGTGGATGACATCACCCCTGAAGGCGCCCTGTTTGGATATGTTTTCCGCTCACCCGTTGCGCATGCCACGATAACAGAGCTGGACCTGAGTGAAGCGCGCGCTGCGGATGGCGTGCATCTTGTTCTCAGCGTGGACGATCTGCTGAACGCCGGGGTGAACATCGGAATGCGTGGGGCCTTGGCCCCCAACCGCGATGGCACCAAGGGGGCCAATCCTGAACGCCCAATTCTGGCGCGCGAGAAGCTGCGCTTTGTGGGCGAAGCGGTGGCCTTTATTGTAGCGGACTCGCTGGATCAGGCCCGTGATGCGGCAGAGTTGATCGTTCTGGATTATGACGATCTTCCCGCACAGTTGACGCGCGGACCGGGCGATTTGCCCATCCATGAAGGGATGACCGACAATCAGGCCTTTGACTACGGACTTGGGGACGAAGCCGCAACGCAGGCTGCCTTTGCCAAGGCAGCGCATGTTGTGAAGATGGAGGTTGAGGACAACCGCATCATCGTCAACTCCATGGAACCACGCGGCGCCTATGCCGAATGGGATGGCACGCGCCTGCATGTTGCCCTGACCGGACAGGGTGTTTGGGGCCCAAAAGACGAAATCGCGTCGGCTTTGAACCTGGAACTTGACGCTGTTCGCGTTACCAACCCCGATATTGGCGGCGGTTTTGGCATGAAGGGCATGATGTACCCCGAGTACATTTTGTGCGGCCAAGCGGCCCGGCAACTGAACCTGCCGGTGCGCTGGATGTCGGAACGTACCGAAGCCATGCTGTCGGACAACGCCGGACGTGATTTGAACCATGTGGCGGAAATGGCGTTTGATGATGACCACAAAATCCTCGCCTATCGTGTTCTGACAGAATGCAACCTTGGCGCCTATAACTCTGGCTTTGCTCAGATGATTCAGACCTTCCTGTTTGGGCGGGTCTTGATGGGTGTCTATGATGTGCAGGATACCTGGATGAATGCCTTGGGGTTTTACACCAACACCACTCAGGTAGATGCCTATCGCGGTGCCGGTCGGCCAGAGGCGATCTATCTGCTGGAACGCATGATGGACCGCGCAGCCCGCGAGCTTGGCGTGGATGGATGGGACCTGCGGCGCAAGAACTTCATTGCGGCCGATCAATTCCCTTACACCAGCGCCACCGATGAAACCTACGATGTGGGCGATTTTCACCGTGTCTTGGATCGTGCAGAAACGCTGTGTGATCGCGCAGGATTTGCTGCGCGCAAGGCGGCCAGCACCGCAGCGGGTAAGCTGCGGGGCATGGGTTTGTGTTACTATATCGAGTCCATTTTGGGCGATCCGGCCGAAGGTGTTGAAGTTGAGTTCACCGAAGATGGCGGTGCGCTGATCTATGTTGGCACGCAATCAAACGGTCAGGGCCATGAGACCGTCTTTGCCCAGTTCCTGTCAGATCAAACCGGTATTCCCGCGGATCGCATCGCCGTTGTTCAGGGCGACAGTGATCGCATCGCCAAGGGCGGCGGTACGGGCGGGTCGCGCTCTGTCACCGTGCAAACCAACGCAACTTTGAAAGTGGTGGCGCAGATGGTTTCTGCCTTTAGCGCCTTCCTTGCCGAAGCCCTGGATGTTGATCCAGACAAAGTGTCGTTTGACGATGAAACCTTCCGCGTCGAAGGCACCAACCAAACGCCCAGTATGCTGGATGTTGCCGCCATGGCCCGCGATCAGGGCCGCGATGACCTGCTGTCGTTCAAAACCGTGGGCAAGCTGGAGGCACGTTCCTTCCCCAATGGCGCGCATATTGCCGAGGTAGAGATTGACCCGGAAACCGGCGTTGTTGTGGTGGATCGCTATACCGTGGTTGATGATTTCGGCAATCTGATCAATCCGATGCTGGCCGAAGGTCAAGTTCACGGCGGTGTGGCCCAAGGCCTTGGCCAGGCTCTGACAGAACGTGTTGTGTTTGACGAAGATGGCCAGCTTCTGACTGCCAGCTTCATGGATTATGCCATGCCCCGCGCCGATGACATGCCGTTCATCACCTTCGCGACAGAGGCCGTGCCCTCTACCGCCAATCCGATGGGCATGAAAGGCTGTGGCGAAGCCGGCACAGTGGGTTCCATGGCCGCTGTCACCAACGCGGCGCAGGATGCGTTGTGGGAACTGGGCATCACGCAGGTGGATATGCCGCTGACCCCACACCGGGTTTGGACCACGTTGCAACAATCGGATCATGCCGGATGAGCGATGTGATTGTTCTGTACCAGTATTTGGCCTTTTAAAGATGGCACCGCCGGGTTCTGACACACAATCCATTCGCGACCGCGTTCTTGGATGGGTGCACCGGCGGTTCCGTAGTGGTCAAACCCCAATGGCCGTGCGGCGCGGCAGGCGGGACCATGTGATCATCTTGGATGGCACCATGTCATCGTTGGAGCCCGGCGCCGAAACCAACGCCGGAAACACCTATCGCCTGTTGCAAGAGGTTCCGGGGCTTTCGCTGTACTATGAGGCCGGTGTGCAGTGGGAAAACTGGTCTTCAACCGCCGACGTGTTGATGGGGCGCGGCATCAACCGGCAAATTCGGCGCGCCTATGGGTTTTTGGCCTCTCGCTATCGCGCTGGAGACCGGATCTTCCTGTTGGGCTATTCACGCGGTGCCTTTGCAGTGAGGTCTTTGGCCGGGATCATCGATAAGGTTGGTTTGTTGCGGCACGAATGCGCGACCGAACGCAACATCACACAGGTGTATCGCCTGTATCAGCTGGATCCGGACGGCAAGTCCGCCACCGCCTTTGCCAAACAGTTTTGCCACCTGTCCGCCCCTATAGAAATGGTGGGGGTCTGGGACACGGTCAAAGCGCTGGGAATGCGCCTGCCTGTGTTGTGGCGGCTGTCCGAGCCCGAACATGAGTTTCACAATCACCGTCTGGGGCGCAGCATTCGTCATGGCTATCACGCGGTCGCACTGGATGAGACGCGTTTGGTCTATGCCCCGGTGATGTGGGTGTGCCCCGAAGGGTATGACGGCCAGGTGGAACAGGTCTGGTTTCGCGGCACCCATGGCGATGTGGGCGGGCAATTGGGCGGTTTCAACGATGCACGGCCCTTGGCCAATATCCCCTTGGTCTGGATGTTGGAAAAACTGGAACGCAGCAATATCGCCCTGCCGCCAAATTGGCGCAGCCGTTTTCACTGCGATGCCAGCGCGCCCTCCATCGGGCAATGGCGGGGTTTGGGCAAAATGTTCTTGCTGCGCGCGCCGCGCCAAGTCGGGGCGGATCGGTCGGAACGGCGCCACGAAAGCGTGCCCGCAGACCATCGCTTGCCGCAAAATCCGTCGACGTAACGTCAAGCGCAATTGTCACAAGTATTTGAATGACCTTTTAACTGTGTCTTTACGATCCTACATCATGTCTAGGATCGCGGAATGGAACATCTGCGAAACCTACACTGTCCCTCGTTCCTTACTTGGCGCCCAGGCAAATGCCTTGGGCGCTTTTTTCTTTGAACCACTGCACTTCGCACGCAACGTTCAATGCAGGGTACGGCCAATTTCCGCTTCCATTGCGATCAAAGCCAACGCATGAATATCCGCATGACTTACACAGACACTCATTTGAAGAACATCCTGGCACGCACCAAAACCATCGCGGTTGTCGGGGTGTCACCCAATTCAATCCGGCCCAGTTACTATGTTGCACGCTATCTCAGCCTGCGCGGCTTCACCGTAATTCCGGTTAATCCGGGCCATGCCGGGAAAGAACTGTTCGGCGCTCGTGTGGTGGCAAGCCTGTCTGACATCGAAGTACCCGTGGATATGGTGGATATTTTTCGCCGGTCCGAGGCAGTTCCCCCGATTGTAGATGAGGCGCTGGCCACATTCCCCGAAACGCTGCGGACTATCTGGATGCAGATTGGGGTCGAACATGCCGAAGCCGCTGCCAAAGCCGAAGCCGTAGGGGTGGATGTGATTCAAAACCGCTGTCCCAAGATCGAATATCAGCGCCTGCATGGCGAGTTGCGCATGGGCGGGTTTAACACCGGGGTGCTTAGCTCACGGCTTTGAGGATGGTGAAATGTGGCGCCGCACCCAGCGCCATAGATACCGAACCGGCCAGCGCAAAACGCTCATCCCGGCGGCCAGCGCCAATAGACCAATGATCAACCCGTTCTGATAGATCACCCAGATCAGAAGCGGCACGCCAACGGCAATCAAGAAATAGGCGCGTGTCCAATGCTGGTCCTTGGACGGCACCATGGCCAGAACATTGGCGGCCAGCAACCATACACATACGAGGATCAGGGACAGGCTCATACGCGTCTCGGGCTCTTCGTTTTAAAGGGTGTCAGGCTTTGGACCGGGCCGGGCGCAGCCGACGCAGGATCGCACGGGCAGGATGGCGCATCACTGACAGCGCGCCCAAAGCACAGGCACTGGCGATCAGCCCCCCATGTTCGATAGAAATCCAGCCAAGGATCGCCGGAGCCGCCAGAAGCAGCGCAATCGCCGGGCCCCGTTGGCGCCGCATCGGCAAGACGGCAACGCCTGTCGCTGCCAGCACCCAAAAGCAGGCCAATATCAACGCGGTACTCATCACTCAAATCCTCCAGCTGCGGCCACCAACGCCACCCCGGACAAGACCGCCCCCAAAACCGGCACCCACATCGGGATACAGAATGGTGCGTCTGGCCGACGACGTTTCATGGCAATCAGCGCCACATTCACCGTTACAAAGACCGTAAGTAGCACAATTGAGGCCGCTTCGGCAAGAACGGCGACCGGCAGCGCCAAGGCGGCTCCGATCACCGACAGCCCCACCAGCCATGTCGCCAGCAACGGCGTGCCCATGCGGGGATGGGCATGGTGAAAGACCCCAAGCAAGGGGGAACGCTTGCCCAAGCCAAACAGCACACGCGCCGCCATCACGTTTTGCGCCAATACCCCATTCAGGGCCGCAAAAACCGCGATGACAGACAGGAAATGCGCGCTTTGCCCGGTGACGGTGGACCAGACCAGCGCCAAGGGCTGATTGGACGCCGCCAGAACCACTACCGGAACAGCGCGAACGGCGGCCCAACTCACCAACGCATACAGAACCGACGTGATGCCCAGCGATATCAGGATGGCGCGTGGCAGGGTGCGGGATGGGTCGCGCACCTCTTCGGCCATGTTCACAATGTCTTCGAACCCGATAAACGCAAAGAAGGCCAGCGCCGCCCCGGCGCCAATCCCCGGCCAGACCGGCAGCGGCATATCGGCCAAACTGCCCAGCGGCGCGGCAGTTGCCCCGGCCCAGATCACCATAGCCAGACCGCCCAGTTCTATCGCGGTAAAAACAGCCGCCATCCACAGGCTTTCCAGCACGCCGACAGAGGCGACAATCACCAGAAAGCCCCCCAGACCGATAATGGCATACACCGGGTCAATCGCCACGACACCGGTCAGATACCCCACCCCACCGCGCAACACTGCGGCGGCGGATATGGTGCCAGCCAGAACAATCGCCAACCCGATCAGCAGCCCTAAGGACGGCAGGTTCAACCCCTGCCCGACATAGGCCGCCTCGCCCGCTGCTTCGGGAATGCGGGTTGAAAACTCGGCATAGGACAAGGCTGTCGGGGCCGCAATCACACCGGCCAGCGCAAAGGCCAGTGGTGCCCACATCCCCGCCTGCCCGGCCACCGCGCCGATCAGCACATAGATGCCAGCGCCCACCATGACGCCAACGCCATAGGCCGTCAGCAAGGGCAGTCCAATACGACGCTTCAAATGGTCAGTCATACAAGAACCGTAACGCACCCGGACGCGCGCGCCATGTGGTGGAGGGCCGCATTGGGTGTGACATAGGTGGGGTTAGAACCCACGATGGGGCACCGTAAATCCATTTCCGGCAGCTTTCATCCGTCACCGCCCGGCGCCAGCCGGGCAGCCCCCGACCGCCCCCATGGGCGGGGGCTTCACCCCCACCCGCGGTCCGGGGATGCCCTATGGCAGGACGAGAACCAGTTGGCCGCGCAAGGACACGCGCCTAGAAGGAATTTCGTTAGGTCGACAAGGCCTTGCCTGACAATGAGACAGGTGTTGAATTCACTGCCTCGCCCCACCACCTGCAGGACAATCCGGCGGGACGCTTTTGGAATAATGGCAGCGGCATTTCATTGCCAAGAGACAAGGCAGTGCTGCGTGACAGGCTTATGCCGCCGCCTGCCCCAACCGCTCTGGCAGGCCGTTTGCCCATGTGCTGATCGTACCGGCGCCCAGACAGACCACCATATCACCGGGGCGGGCCTGTTCGCGGACTAGACGTTCCAGATCATCCTCGCTCAGAATTGCGCGGGCATGGCGGTGGCCGTGACGGATCAACCCGGCGACCAGGTCGTCACGGGTGGCCCCTTCGATAACATCCTCGCCGGCGGCATAGACCTCGGCAATCGCCACCACGTCGGCCTCGTTAAAACAGGCGCAGAAATCTTCGAACAGCGAATGCAGGCGGGTGTAGCGATGCGGCTGGTGCACGGCGATCACGCGGCCTTCGGTGGCTTGGCGCGCGGCTTTCAGAACGGCGGCAATTTCCACCGGGTGATGGCCGTAGTCGTCGATGATGGTGACACCATTCACTTCGCCCACACGGGTAAAGCGGCGGTTGACCCCGCCAAACGCGGCCAACGCGCTGCGGATGTCCTCCGCGCTCATCCCCAGGTGCCAGGCCACGGCCACGGCGGACAGGGCGTTGGACACGTTGTGATCGCCGGGCATTGGCAGGGTGCAGCCTTCGATAACTGTGTCTTGAGCCTGCATGGCGATGTCAAAATGCGCAACGCCCTTAATATAGGTCAGATTGATCGCGCGCACATCGGCCTGGGCGTTGAAGCCGTATGTTGTGACGCGGCGGTCGCTGATTTTGCCCACCAGCGCTTGCACTTCCGGGTGATCGGTACAGCACACCGCCAGCCCGTAGAACGGGATATTGGACACGAAATCATTGAAACCCTGACGCAGGTTTTCGATGCTGCCCCAGTGTTCCATATGTTCCGGGTCGATATTGGTGACAATGGCGATGGTGGCGGGCAGACGGTTGAAGGTGCCGTCGCTTTCATCCGCTTCCACAACCATCCATTCACCCTGCCCCAACCGTGCGTTGGATCCATAGGCGTGGATGATACCGCCGTTCACAACGGTCGGGTCAATGCCCCCCGCGTCCAGCAATGTGGCGACCATGGTGGTGGTGGTGGTTTTGCCGTGGGTGCCTGCAACGGCGACGTTGGATTTCAGGCGCATCAGCTCGGCCAGCATTTCGGCGCGGCGCACCACGGGCAGCCCCCGGCGGCGGGCTTCGTCCAGTTCCGGGTTGCCTGGTTTGATGGCCGAAGAAATCACGATAACCGTGGCACCTTCCAGGTTTTCGGCGCGCTGGCCTTCAAACACGGTCGCCCCCAGTTTGACCAACCGCTGCGTGATCTTTGACGCCTTCAAGTCAGAGCCCTGCACGGTATAGCCGAGGTTCAACAACACTTCCGCGATCCCCGACATGCCGATCCCGCCAATGCCCACAAAGTGGATGGGGCCCACATCGGTGGGCAGTTTGGTGGCTGCTGCGTTCATAGTCTTGCTCCGCTCGGATAGTGTTTCTGTGTTGTAAAGCCACGCGCGGGGCGCGGCGGCTGAGGGGCACGGCAGAAGGCCGGATCAGGCAGTATCATCGGCCAAGCGTTCAACCAGCTCTGCCAGTTCCAGTACGGCATCGGGTTTGGCCACCGAGTGTGCCGCAATGGACATCTGCAATGCGCCGTGTTCGTTGCGCAGGATCGTTTCTATCGCGTTGCGCAGACTGTCAATCGTCAGTTTGCTTTCTGGAATGCGAACCGCTGCGTTTGCATCTACCAAGCCTTGGGCGTTTACGGTTTGGTGGTCGCTGGTGGCGGCGGCAAACGGTATCAGGATCGACGGGCGGCCGATCACACTAATATCCGCGACCGAAGATGCGCCAGACCGTGATATGACCAATTGCGCCTCGGCCATCCGCTCTGGAACGTCCGAGAAGAACGGCTGCACATCGGCGCGGATGCCATGGTCTTCGTAAAACTGCGTCACGCGCGTTTCATCCTCGCCCCGTGCCTGATGGCTGATGCGCAGATGCTGCAGCAGGTCCATAGGCAGGGCCTCTAACGCCGGGGGCACAATGTCTGACAGAATGCGCGCGCCCTGGCTTCCACCAATCACCAAGATGGACATCGGGTAGTCACCGGGCACAATGTATCCGGCGTTCGCGCGGTCCCGTACCGATTGGCGCACAGGATTGCCGGTATGTATCCCTTCTACCCCATCAGGCAGTTTGGCGGGCCAGGTGCCGCAGGCAACAATACTGACACGATTGGCAAAGAACTGGTTCACGCGGCCCAACACGCCGTTTTGTTCGTGGATCATGCTTGGAATTTTAAGCAGCGCCGCGCCCCCCAGAGCTGGGATAGACGGATACCCGCCAAAGCCGACCACCACATCAGGGCGGTCTTTGCGCATGCGCAATGCCATCGAGACCACGCCAGCAAAAATCTTGAAGGGGACGGTTGCCTTGGCCAGCAATCCACCACGGGCGAAGGTGGCGGAAGAAACCTGTTCGATCTCTGTCGCGTCAGGAAAGCCGCCGGTATAGCGTGCACCGCGTTCATCGGTCGATAGTTTGACCCGCCATCCCTTGGCCAGCAAATGTTCGGCCAGTGCCTGCGCCGGGAACATATGCCCACCAGTGCCACCAGCCGCAATCACCAAGAGCGGTCGCTTATAGCGTTCCGTCATCCGCGTCCCCATTTGCCTGCCCCGGACCAACCCCGGCACGCAGCGCGCGTCGGGAGCGCATCAAAAACGTGCGCGGCCCCTAAGAATATCGCCTATCTCGCCTTGCGGACGGGTCCTTGTAAAGGCCAACAGCATCCCAATCGCGATCCCGCTCGCAATAAGCGACGATCCGCCGTAACTGACAAACGGCAACGTCATGCCCTTTGCAGGCAAAAGGCGCACTGCAACACCTAGGTTGATCATGGCCTGAACGCCAAACATACATGCCAGCCCGGTGCCCGCCAAACGGATGAATGGGTCACGTTCCCGCATCAACCGCAACAGCGACCGCACGACGATAATGGCGTACAGCGCCACCACCAACAGGACCAGAACCAGCCCGTATTCTTCGGCAGCGACGGCAATGATGAAATCGGTGTGCGCGTCAGGCAGGCTCCACTTCACCCGTCCTTCGCCAACACCGACCCCCAGAATGCCGCCCTCTTGGATAGCGTTGATCGCATAGCCAATCTGGGTCCGCGGATCGACATCCGCCGTCAGAAACCCATCAATGCGCCGGGCAAAGTGATCAGAATTGTTATAGGCAAAGACGCTGCCAATCAGCACCAATCCAGCCGTGCCGGCCAGCAATATCATCGGGGCACCCGCCACAAAGAACATCACCCCCCATGCAAACAAGATCAGCGAGGCTTGTCCGAAATCCGGCTGTAACGCCAGCAGGATGACCAAAAGCGCGGTCAGCATGAAAGACCATGATTTACCCGGCGGTCCGTTCAAATCTTGCGACGCGGCCATAAGCCATGCCGCCAGAATTACGAACGCGGGCTTCAGAAACTCAGAGGGCTGCAAGCTGGCAAACCCCAACGAGTACCAGCGCACCGCCCCTTTGCCGTGATCCGTGCCGAAAAACGGCAGACCGATCAGCGCAATGAACGCGATGATAAAAGCGATGATCGCCAAACGCCGCACCGTGACCGGCGACAGGACGGATGTGAACAACATCGCCACCAGCGCCGCACTGCCAAAGATCGCCTGCTTGGACACATAGTGAAACGGTTCGTATCCGTTGCGTTCCGCCAAAGGAGGTGACGCCGCAAGCCCAAGCAGAATGCCAATCCCGAAAAGCAACAGGATGCAGGCCAAGCTCCACTTGTCCAACGTCCGCCACCACTTGGGAAGGACTGGTTCGCCTGTGCGCACGGGAACCGCGCCATAGACCATTTCCGTCATGGGAATACTGCCGTTTCTGCCTCAAAGTGCTCGTTTTGATCGAGCTTGATCAGAACATAGCGAATCACTCTGTTCGGGGCTAGCAGAAAAGAATCAGTTGGCAAAAAAATGCCCGGTTTTTTGGCGCTATGCCTGTTGAAACACCGTAGCCACTTCGCCACGAATGATCCGGGCAATTAAAGCGCAATCCGCAAGGCTAAATGTCAGCGGCAGGCGCATGTCCAAAAGCCCCGCCAAAATCCGATCTGTGGCAGGCATCGGCTGAGACGGCGCATAGCGCCAACTGTCGTAGCGCGACGTAAAACCTGTTGGTTCAGCGCCGCCGAACCACTTCAACTCCACACCGCGCGCAGCACAGCGATGGATCACGTCTTGCACTTTATCCTCGGCCCAATCCAGCAACAGGAATTGGATGGAAGAGCCAACATAGCTTTCCTGCTCTGGCCGGGTGACTACGGTCAGCCCCGGTGTGGCGCTCAGCCCTTGCTCTACCGTTTGATAGCGTGCGTTCCACCGCGAAATCTGTGCGGGCAAATCAGACAACTGCGGGCGTAGTAACGCGGCGCGCAGGTTGTCCATCCGCCCCGAGATATTGGGCGTGGTGTATTTGACCTCTTCAAACACATCCGGTGACGGGGCCGCCAAATGCTTATCATACAGCATGTAACTACCAGACAGCATCACCGCACGCGCGGCGACGGTCTGATCATCAGTGATCAGCAACCCGCCCTCGCCCGAGTTCATGTGTTTGTAGGTTTGCGTTGAATAACAGCCGATCTTGCCATGACGCCCGGACGGCACATTGTTCCACGCCGCCCCCATGGTGTGTGCGCAATCTTCGATCACTGTGATCCCTGCGCCGTCGCAGATGTTCATCAGGCGGTCCATATCGCATAGATGCCCGCGCATATGGCTGAGCATCAGCACATCCGCCTCTGCCGATTTGGCCTGAAGATCGTCCAGATCAATGGTTAACGTGTCTGTCACGCCAACATATACTGGGGTTGCCCCAACGGCCGAAATGGCACCCGGCACCGGGGCCAGCGTAAAGGCATTGGTTAAAACACGATCCCCTGCCGCCACACCAACCGCCCGCAAGGCCGTGGCCAGCGCGTAACCACCAGAGGCCACGGCAAGGCAAAACCGGGCCCCTGTTTGCGCGGCAAACTCTTGTTCCAGCAGCGCCGCTTCGGCCAATTCATCCGGCGCGGTGTTGTATCGGTGCAACCGCCCATGGCGCATAACCGCAATCGCGGCCTCTATGGCAGCGTCGGGCAACGGCTCTTGCTGGGTGAAATTTCCTGTAAAACGTTCTGTCATATCGCTTTGATGCGGCGTGCCCGGCAACAGTTCAACCCTCGTCTTATTTTGCTTCAGTTTATTGCAGCAGTTCCTGAACGATTTCCGGAAGATCGGCATAGTCATGCAACAGCGCTTCGGGTTTCAAATCAGCCACATCCATGCCGGTTGGGCCAAATGTCACCAATACACACGGCACGCCCGCGGCTGCTGCCGTCTTTCGATCTGTGTCTGTGTCGCCAATCAAGCAGCTTTGCTCCAAAACGCCGCCTACCCCTTGAACGGCAGCGCGGTATGGGGCCGGGTCCGGCTTGCGCACGGGCAAGGTATCGGCCCCGATCATCGCAGCAAATTCTCCGCGTATGCCAAGGCGGGTCAGCAACTTCTCTGCCAAAGCGGCGGGTTTGTTGGTGCAAATGCCCACCTTCACCCTTTCGTCGCGCAGACGAGCGACTGCCGCCATCGCACCGGGGTAAATTGTGGTATGGACATCAATCGCCCGATCATAGGCGCGCAAAAGATGGGGATAGTATTGTTCCAGCAATTCGGCGGAAAACCGCCCCTCCCGTGTGAGGCCCAAAGTCAGCATTGCCCGCCCGCCGTGAAAGGCAGTGGCCGCGTCCGCGACGGGATCCAGCCGGGTTTTCGCCCCCATATGCGAAAAACACGCATTTGCAGCCGCAATCAAGTCTCCGCTGGTATCGGCCAAAGTTCCGTCAAGATCGAAGATTACAGTCTGCAAAACCCGCCCGCCCCGTATTTGTTGTTACACGCCGCAACCCAACGTGACCCGACACCATATTGCTATGACTGGCCAGACAGATACAAACGGTCAAAAGTGATTAACAAAGAGTAGTGCATAATGAAAACCGCTTTGGTCATTCTTGCTGCGGGCAAAGGCACGCGCATGGAATCCGATCTTCCGAAAGTGCTGCACAAGATTGCCGGCACACCGATGCTGATCCACGCGATGCAATCCGGTGCAAGCCTGACGCCCGAACATACGGTGATTGTCGCCGGACATGGTGCAGATCAAGTCAGCGCTGTTGCTATCAACCACGACCCTGACGCCAGTGTTGTGATCCAGTCTGAACAGTTGGGCACTGCCCATGCGGTGCTACAGGCACGCGACGCGCTGGCCGATTTTGAAGGTGACGTGATTGTCATGTTTGGCGACACGCCGTTCATTCGGCCAGAAACACTGGAAAACATGATCGCGGCGCGCGCCCGAAACGATGTTGTCGTACTGGGCTTTGAAGCGGCCGATCCTGCACGTTATGGCCGTTTGGTTTTGGATGGCGAGCGTCTTGAGCGCATTGTCGAATTCAAGGACGCAACCGATGAGCAACGCGCCATTACCCTGTGTAATTCCGGCGTGATCGCCGCATCCGCCGACACTCTGTTTTCCCTGATCGACGCGGTTGGCAATGACAACCTGTCTGGCGAATACTACCTGACAGACATCGTTGGCATCGCCCGCGACAAAGGACTAACAGCCACCGCCGTGACCTGCGATGAGTCCGAAACGCTGGGCGTGAATTCACGCGTAGATCTGGCCGGGGCCGAAGCCACGTTCCAAAACCGCATGCGGGCTGAAATTCTGGCCAATGGCGTGACCATGCAAGCGCCTGAAACGGTGTACTTTGCCTATGACACAGTGGTGGGACGTGACACCGAGATTGAGCCAAATGTCGTATTTGGCCCCGAAGTGACCATTGAATCCGGCGCACGCATCCGCGCTTTTTCACATCTTGAAGGCTGCCATGTCAGCGAAGGGGCTGTTGTTGGCCCCTACGCCCGTTTGCGCCCCGGCGCGGAACTGGCGGAAAACGTGCGGATCGGCAACTTTGTCGAGGTGAAAAACGCGCGCATCGCAGAAGGTGCAAAGGTCAATCACCTGACCTATATCGGTGACGCCGAAATTGGCGCGCGCACCAATGTTGGCGCGGGCACTGTCACCTGCAATTATGATGGTGTGTTCAAGCATAAAACCGTGATTGGCGAAGACTCCTTTATCGGTTCGTCCACCATGCTGGTGGCACCGGTTACCTTGGGCCGCAATTCGATGACTGCCAGCGGGTCTGTCATCACAAAAGACGTACCTGAAGACGCGCTGGCGCTTGGTCGCGCACAACAGGTGAACAAACCCGGATTTGCGCGTAAAATGTTCGAAATGTTAAAGGCCAAGAAGGCAAAGCAGCAGGAAGGCACGAAGTAATGTGTGGTATTGTAGGTATACTTGGAACTCATGAGGTTGCCCCAACACTGGTCGAAGCGCTGCGTCGGCTGGAATATCGCGGCTATGACAGTGCCGGAATTGCGACCATAAACTACGGTCGCCTGGACCGCCGCCGCGCTGTTGGCAAGCTGGCAAATCTCAGTGATCTGTTGGTGCATGATCCGTTGCCCGGCAAATCCGGGATCGGGCACACCCGCTGGGCCACCCATGGCGCGCCGACAACCACTAATGCGCACCCCCACAAAGCCGGTACAGTGGCCGTGGTTCACAACGGGATCATCGAAAACTTCCGTGATCTGCGCGAAGAACTTGCCGAACATGGCGCGCAGTTTGCCTCGGAAACCGATACAGAAACCGTCGCACATCTGACCGACTATTATTTGGGTCAGGGTATGAAACCCGTCGAGGCTGCGTTCAAAACACTGGATCGGCTGGAGGGCGCCTTTGCGCTGGTTTTCCTGTTTGATGGCGAAGACGATCTGATGATCGGGGCACGCAAGGGCTCTCCGCTGGCTGTCGGCCATGGCAACGGCGAAATGTACCTTGGGTCTGACGCCATTGCCTTGGCCCCGATGACCGACCGCATCACCTATCTGGACGAAGGTGACCGTGTTGTCCTGACCCGCAACAGCATGGAAATTCGTGACGAAGCCGGCAAGCTGGCCAATCGTCAGATGCGCGTTGTTCAGATGGAAGCCACCCGCATCGACAAAAGCGGGTACAAGCATTTCATGGCCAAGGAAATCGCCGAACAGCCCACTGTTCTGGCACAGGCGGTCGATGCCTATCTGGACGCGACAGGCAATTTGAACCTGCCGGGCATCGGAATGGATTTCACCAAGGTCGATCGTCTGACGATGGTGGCCTGTGGCACCGCCTACTACGCCTGTCTGACCGCGAAATACTGGTTTGAACAGTTGGCCCGCCTGCCCGTCGAAATCGATATCGCGTCAGAATTCCGCTACCGCGAACCGCCCATCACCCCCGGCACCACCGCCCTGTTTGTCAGCCAATCGGGCGAAACGGCGGATACTTTGGCCGCGCTGCGCTATTGCGTTGGTAAGGCCGACAGCATCGTATCGGTGGTTAACGTCCCCGAAAGCTCCATCGCGCGGGAAAGTGATCTGGTGTTGCCCATTCATGCCGGTGTTGAGGTTGGCGTGGCCTCTACCAAAGCTTTCACCTGCCAGTTGACCGTGTTGCTGATGCTGGCCCTGAAAGCGGCCGAAGATCGTGGCACCCTGACACCAGAGCGTTTGGCCGCCCTGAAAATCATGTTGCGCAGCCTTCCCGGCACGCTGAACATCGCGCTTAGCCGCGATGAGGTGGTTGCCGATGCCGCCCGCCATTTGGCAGAGCATCGCGATGTGCTGTTCCTGGGCCGAGGTCTGATGTACTCTCTGGCCTTGGAAGGCGCGCTGAAGCTGAAGGAAATCAGCTACATACATGCCGAAGCCTATGCATCTGGCGAATTGAAACACGGCCCCATCGCCCTGATCGACAAATCGGTCCCGGTGGTTGTGATGGCCCCGCGCGACAGCCTGTTCGACAAGACCGTTTCCAATATGCAGGAAGTCATGGCGCGCGGCGGCAAAGTGCTGCTGATCTCGGATGCGGCTGGGGCCAAGGAAGCTGGCAGTGATGCATGGCGCAGCGTCATCATGCCCGATGTTGATCCGGTTCTGACCCCAATCCTTTATGCAATCCCGGCCCAGTTGCTGGCCTATCACGCAGCAATTGCCAAGGGCACCGATGTGGACCAACCCCGAAACCTGGCAAAATCCGTAACGGTGGAGTGATATGGCAAAACAATTTGAACAGATTGACCTGACGCATAAAGACTTCATCGAAGCGCAACACATCTATTTTTGTGGCACCGCCGCCCCCGAAGGCCGCGTTAACCTTTCGCCCAAGGGGATGGACAGCCTGCGTGTTATGGGCCCCAATCGCATTATCTGGCTGAATCTCACCGGGTCCGGCAATGAAACGGCGGGCCACCTGCAACAATCGCCGCGCATGACCTTGATGTGGTGCAGCTTTGAAAAACGCCCGCTGATCCTGCGCACTTACGGCACAGCGCGCGCCATTCACCGGACAGACCCAGATTGGGGTCAGCTTGCCCATGAATTTGGCCCGGTCCCTTTGGGGGCACGGCAGATTTACGACATGACCGTCGATTTGGTTCAAACCTCCTGCGGCTATGCGGTGCCCTATTATGACAACCCGCGCCCGCGTGACACCTTGGTCAAATGGGCCGATGACCGTGGTCCCGAGGGCATCCAGGACTATTGGCAAGAAAAGAACACGCAAACCCTGGATGGCGCGCCCACTGGGATTGAGGCCAATTTCGAATGAGCCCTGAAGAGGCGCTGACAGCGCTCCAAGCGCTGGTGGAACCGGGACGCGCGCCCCAAATGGCGGCCTATCACAAGATCGACCGCCCCTATTTGGGCGTGCCCAATCCTGCGGTCAACGACCTGACCAAGACCTGGCGCCAAACGCTGGATGTTCCCACACGAGTCGCCCTGGCAAACGGGCTGTGGCAAACGAATATCTTTGAGGCGCGACTGGCGGCCGCCAAACTTCTGACCCAGGCGCGGCTGCGCCCCGACGAAGAGGCCTGGCAACTGATCCAATCCTGGGTGCCCGATTTTGACAGCTGGGCCATCGCCGATCACGCTTGCATGGCGGGCCAACGCCGTCTCACCGCCGACCCCACCCGCATCGACACCGTCGAAACCTGGACCACCAGCCCGGATAAATGGACCCGCCGCGCCGCTTTGGTCATCACCCTGCCCTGGACCAAAATGAATTTCCCCAAACCAGCTGACAACCAAATTCGGGATCGAATCCTGTCTTGGGCCGCCGTTTATACCGATGATCCAGATTGGTTCATTCAAAAAGCCGTGGCTTGGTGGCTGCGTGATCTTAGCAAACACGACCCAAAGCGCACCCAAGCGTTCCTGGTCGAACATGGCGCAAAAATGAAGCCATTCGCCCGCAAGGAAGCCGCCAAATACCTTCCCACAGTCGGCCCTTCTTCTGTTTGAAAATACCTCGATGGTTTGGAAGCAGCGCTTCCAAACAGTCTCGTCAGCGCCTCAGGCGCAGGCGGGACTGTACCTTCACTCAAATCCAACCACCGGAACCAACCACTGCGATCAACCGCCTGAAAACACCTCGACTTCTGGCAATTCCGTCAATGGCGCCCCAATCAATCGCATTGCGGGCAATGACA
The DNA here is from genome assembly GCA_034670065.1 of Pseudoprimorskyibacter sp. Classification (GTDB taxonomy): domain Bacteria; phylum Pseudomonadota; class Alphaproteobacteria; order Rhodobacterales; family Rhodobacteraceae; genus Mesobacterium_A. The sequence goes on from JAXMOG010000001.1 coordinate 578,499, forward strand.
ACCGACTGCCCGCCGTTTTCGGACCATCAATCGGAATCAATTGAACCTGCGCCGATTTCCCGGTCTTGGGATAGCGCACGCGCCCCTGCGCCAAGGTCGTGACCAACGGTGTCTCCAACCAAAATCCGGGCCGGGATGGATCACCTAGCGAGGCAATTGTTATCCCCACCCGCACCTCAGCCCCAGAAGCGACTTTCGCCGCTTCGGCCCGATCTTCGGCAGAAGTTGTATCAAACTGCTCTGCGGTTCGCGCCCCCACCGGGGGCGGCGGCACGGCCTGCAACCCTTCTGGTCGGGCCACCGGGCGGACGGAACCGATACCGCTGGGCGCCTCTGCGGAACGGGGGATCCAACCAAAGCCACCACAGCCCGCAAGCGTAAAAGTCAATAACGTCAGTATTATAAGTCTCATGCTCACCAACTTATGACCAAGGTCGCATCGGAGCAATGGGGCTTGGCCTTGTTCCGGCGAACCTCCGCCGCTAGTGTGCTCAACATGACAAATCCATTGATTGATCCGTTCGCACGCCCAATCTCCTATCTGCGCGTCTCTGTGACCGACAGGTGTGACTTTCGCTGCGTCTATTGCATGTCCGAAAACATGACCTTTCTGCCAAAGAAAGAGCTGTTGTCCTTGGAAGAGCTGGACCGCATGTGTTCCACCTTTATTCGGCTGGGCGTCGAAAAGCTGCGGATCACCGGTGGCGAACCATTGGTGCGCCGTGGGATCATGTCTTTCTTCCAATCGATGACCCGTCATCTGGACAGCGGTGCTCTAAAAGAGCTGACGCTGACAACGAACGGCTCACAGCTCGAAAAATATGCTTCCGATCTCTACGCTGCTGGCGTTCGGCGCGTGAATATTTCACTCGATACGCTGGATGAGACAAAATTTGCGGATATCACCAGGTGGGGTCGTCTGCCGCAGGTGTTGCGTGGCATTGACGCCGCCCAGGCCGCAGGGCTTCGGGTGAAAATCAACACCGTTGCGCTGAAAGGGTTCAATGAGGATGAACTCATTCCCCTGGCGGAATGGTGTGCCTCCCGCGATATGGATATGACCTGGATCGAGGTCATGCCCATGGGCGATATCGGCAATGAAGATCGACTGGATCAATACTGGAAGCTGACGGATCTGCATGATCGTTTGGCCGAACATTATACGCTCACGGATTTACCCGAGCGTACAGGCGGACCGGCCCGATATGTTCGGATCGAAGAAACCGGCCAAAAAATCGGGTTCATCACGCCGCTGACGCATAATTTCTGCGAAAGCTGTAACCGTGTGCGCCTAACATGTACCGGAGAGCTGTTCATGTGCCTTGGCCAGGAAGACAATGCCGACCTGCGTGCAGCGCTGCGCAATCACCCGGGAAGCGACGCACCGCTTGAACAGGCCATTCGCGACGCGATTTCGCTAAAGCCCAAGGGGCATGACTTCGACTATTCCCGGCAGGCTGTGGATGGAAAAATGTCCCGCCACATGAGCCACACCGGCGGTTAGTCTCTGCCTGGTGCTGTGGTTGCGAACGGTCATCGATTTTCCGTAGGAACGGGCCTTGCGCCGCCAAGGGCGGCGCAAGGCCCGTCTGGGAGCGCTGCTCCCAAACCCTCGAGGTATTTTCAAACAGAAGAAGTACAGGCGCAGATCAGGACCATTGCTCTCCTAGATCGGAGCGAGCGCGGGTGATCCAATGCTCTTCTAACCAGTCGCAAGGCTTGGCGTGGCGAATAAAAGAGGCGTTGTATCCCGCTAGGGCTTGCGGCATTTTCGGACGTCCGTGAAAACACACAACGCGAGCGTCTGCAGGCAATCGTGCTGGGTGCAGCCAATTCATCGGAAACGGGTTGCAGTCGTATTTGAAGGACACGACCCAAGCATCTGGAATGTATTCGAAAACACCGTTTTCCATTGCCTTATGTGAGGTATAGCGCTGCTCAGAACCGCGGGCTTTTTCAACCTCTTCATAGGGGTTGGCGGCCAAATCTTTATACAAGAATACATGTTCTGAAGGATCAAACTTAAAAACAGATCCGTGGCCGGTTGGCCGCCCTTTGCGCGCCTCTGTCCAGTCATGTCGCATGGCGATTTTGCCAGGCGACATTGTCCAGATTGGCGTGAGGTCGCCCGTGATAACCACGTCCAGATCAAAGCCAAGCACCGGACCTTGAAGATCCGGGATCAATCCGGGCCGAAACAGCGAAACCTTGCGCATGGCGCCTTGCCGATTGGCCACGGCTAGTGCGGCATTCATTGGGTCGGCGAAGGGTTCAACCGGCAAATCCAGAATCTCAATATCAGGATGCAAACCCTTTGCGTCATCAGTCATGCAAAGGAACCGCACCGGAAGATCCAGGTTTCGCCTTACGCCGGAATACAGGCGATTCACATATTCTGGCCCGAAGGCCGTGCCCCATTTGATGCAGGCAACGGTGGCGTGGCTCATTTAAGTTCCCCAACTGCGACAGCTTGCCGTTTAAGGCAGCAATTGCCCCCCGTCCACCCGCGCCTGCGTCGGGATATGTTTGTTGCCGGTCTAAGGACCGCGTAGTCTGATAGCGAAACACCAATACCCATTTCACGAGGGATCCCTGCATGAGCTCTATCCAAGTGCCCCAAGACCAGATTGCCGAGGCCGCGTTTTACCTTTGGCTGGAAGAAGGCCAGCCTGATGGCAAGGCCGAAGAACATTGGCAACGCGCTAAAACCGCCTTAGAAGCCCGCCCAACTCCAAAACCGCGTAAACCGCGCGCCAAGACCACCACCACAAAAACGACAAAGCCCCGCGCCTCCGCAAAGGCGGCAACCAAACCGCGCGCAAAGGCTCCTGCAAAACCAAGAACGCGCAGCGTTAAGAAAACGGACAGTTGATCGGACGAACCATCTTGGCTTCTTCTGTTTGAAAATACCTCGGGGGTGAATTGGCCATCGGCCAAGAGGGGGCAGCGCCCCCTCCCCTCAACGGTCACGTGACAGGCATCCTTTGTTCGGCTATTCCAGCCCACCAGCTGCAACCAATCGGGATTGCATCGTCATTGAAGTTGTATTTGGGATGGTGCACTGCCGCCGTGTCGCCATTGCCCATTAAAATATAGGCACCGGGCCGTTCTTCCAGCATATAAGCAAAATCTTCGCCGCCCATCACCAGCGGGGCTTCGGCGCAGTCCCCTGATACCGAGCGGGCCACTTCGGCCGCAAAACGGGTAGGTTCTTCCCAGTTCACCATAACCGGATAGCCCAGCATATAGTCAATGTCGGCCGTTCCACCGAAACTATGTGCAATACCGGTGCAGACTTCTGTAATCCGTGTTTGCGCCATTTTTCGAGCTTCAGCATCCAAGGTGCGCACAGTTCCTTTGATCCGCACATTCTGAGGGATCACGTTAAACGCGGTTGATGAACTTTCTACAGAAGTCACCGACACCACCACCTGATCCACAGGATCGGTGCTGCGGCTGACAACGGTTTGCAGGGCCTGGATTGCTTGTGCTGTCATCACAACCGGGTCGATGGTTTCTTGCGGTTTGGCGGCGTGCCCGCCACGGCCAATAAAGGTGATGTCAAACTGGTCTGTCGCGGCAAAGAAGGCACCAGGCCGAATGGCAAAAGACCCCAAGGGCTGTCCCGGCCAATTGTGCATTCCGTACACTTCTTGAATGCCCCAGCGCGTCATCAGGCCGTCATCGCACATCACCTTTCCTCCGCCACCACCTTCTTCGGCGGGCTGGAAGATCACCACAACCGTTCCGTCGAAATTACGGGTCTCGGCCAAGTATTTTGCCGCGCCCAACAGCATGGCCGTATGTCCATCGTGGCCACAGGCGTGCATGGCCCCCGCTGTTTTTGAGGCATAGTCCAGCCCGGTTTCCTCGTGGATCGGCAGTGCATCCATATCTGCGCGCAGGCCCACGACCCGACCTTTGGTATCGGATTTTCCCCGGATCACACCAACCACGCCGGTGCGCCCGATGCCCGGTGTCACCTCATCACAGCCAAAGGCCTGCAACCGTTCTGCCACCAATTGTGCGGTGCGATGGGTGTCAAACATGATTTCGGGATGTTCGTGCAAATCCCGCCGCCAGGCGGTGATTTCCTCGTGCAGTTCAGCAAATCGGTTCTTGACCGGCATAGGTGGTCCTTTCGGGTACAACGCGCAAATCGTGGCGCATTCCTGTTCGCGCAACAAGGGTGCAGCACATCAAAATTACAGCGCAGGCCCCGGAATCATCGGGCTACCGTCTGTGAAACGATCAAAACGGAACCGGGACAAATCAAAGCCTGTATCATCCTCGGTCACCAGCTTGGCCAGCACCTCGCCCATGCCGGGGCCAATGCCAAACCCATGGCCGCTCATCCCCGTGCCCAACACCAGCCCCGGCAACGCCGGAACATGATCAACCACGGGAACAACATCCGGCATCGTGTCGATCATTCCAGCCCAAGCTGACTTCAGCCCCAGGTTTCCGGCTGAAGGAAAGCGTTGTGAAATGGCTCGAACCACTTGGCGCAGTTTCCGCATGTTTGGACTGGGGTTTAGCACGCGCATGGCTTCAAACGGGCTGATGCTGTCTTCGCTCCATTGGCGCGGAGTTGTCCACGCGTCGGGATAGTGACGGGGCGCCATCGGTTTGAGCCGCGTGCCAAAAGGGTCCTGTCTCAATTGGGTCAAGTACTTTGGAAAGGCGCGCAGGGCATCGGGGCCAACGAACAACTCATGAAACCCGCCAGCCGCAACAGACAGGCCGCCATCGGCGCGCGGTCGAAAGGCCACATTCCCATCAGACCCGGCCCCGCCATAGGGCAAGTCTACATCCGTGGTGGCCCCAACAGAGGCGCGAACAGACAGTTGCGGTAATAAAACGCCATGCCGCCGTAAAAACAGTGCCGACCATGCCCCGGCAGCCAGAACAACCCGCGGCGCCGAGATGCGTCCTGCTTCGGTGACCACCCCCGCAACTTTGCCTCCCACCATGTCCAATGCGCGCACGGCGCAGTTTTCGACGATCTGAACGCCTTCCCGTGCGGCTATTTCGGCCAAGGCTGGAACGGCCACCCAGGGTTCAGCCTTCATGTCCGAGGGCGTTGTCAGCGCCCCAACAAACCCGGCCTGCGCAAGCGCTGGGAAAGCGCGTTTCAGCGCGTCACCGTCCAGCAGGCGTGATTCAACACCGGTGAACTTCACACGTTCCAGCCACGCGGCGTAGCGTTCCATGTCCGACAGAGACTTGGCCATATACGTTATGCCAATCTGTTTCAGGCCGATGTCCCGGTTCGTCTGTTCGTTCAGTTGTCGCCACAAAAAATTGGCGCGGCGCATTATTGGAATTTCATCCAGATCCCGCCCTTGTTGGCGGATCCAGCCCCAATTGCGGCTGGATTGTTCGCCTGCAATGCGCCCCTTTTCCAGCAGCACCACGCGCAGGTTCTGGCGGGCCAGATACAAGGCAGTGCATGTGCCAATGACCCCACCGCCAATCACCACAACGTCGGTTTGTGATGGTGCTGGCCCCGGATAAACGACCGGCGAGCTTTCAGAGATAGGAAAGGCGATCATGGGACAGTCCTGCAGAAGATCATGCGCCAGTCTGACGATCCAAATCGCCAGAGGCAATAACGCATTTCCGCTCAGCCCAACCGAGGTTTTGGCAGCGGTTCCCAGTCAGATCCACTTATGTCTTGGCTCCAGCCGATCTCGCAGCGCATCCCCCAGGGCATTGGCCCCCAGAATGGTCAGCGAAATGCCCAGACCGGGCAAGATCACACGCTCCGGATACAGGTTCATCCGCTGCACGGCATCGGCCATCATCCGCCCCCAACTGGGATAATCCGACGGGAAGCCAACCCCCAGAAAGGACAACGCGCTTTCGGTGATGATGGCCGTGGCCAGCCCCAGCGTAGCCGAAACCAGAATGGGCGACGCGATATTGGGCAGGATATGCCGCCGTATGATCCGCCAAGGGCCAGCCCCCATCGCGCGGGCCGCGCGCATAAAGTCGCGCTCCTGCAGCGCCAGAACATCGCCACGCACGATCCGGGCGGTGGGCATCCATGTGGTTATGGCGATACACCCCACGATCAACAAAAACACCCCTCCGCTGGGTCCCAACGCCGCGCGCAGCGGATGCCGGAACAGGGTTGCCGCCACAAGCACCAAGGGCAGCACCGGGAGTGACAGGAACAGGTCCGTCAGGCGCATCAGCGGTGCATCCAGCCGCCGGTTGATCCCCGCCAAAACCCCAATGCCCGTGCCCAATACCAGCGCCAGAAGGACGGCCATCATCCCCACGGCCAAGGATGCGCGCCCGCCCCACATAAATTGTGCCAGCAAATCGCGGCCCAGCTGATCTGTGCCCAGTGGATGCTGCCAAGAAGTGTTCGCGCCGCCGTCCCACAGCGCCAAAATGACGGGGCGCAGATTGGCACGGGCGATATCAGGTGCAGCCGGGTCTGCGTGCCATACCACCGGGCCCACCAACACCAACAGCGCAACGCATGTGACCACGGCCGCCCCAAAGCGGCCCTGCCCCGTCATGCGCCGGGTCATATCGCCCCCAATCACGCTACGCATCGGCAATCCTTGGGTCCAGCATGCGGTACAGAACATCTGCCACGATGTTGCAGGACACGATGATCACGGCGAACAGGAAGGTCAGCGTCAGCACCAAGGGCAAATCGCTGGCCTGCAATGCTGAAACCAGCAGGTGCCCGATCCCATTCACCAGAAACACGTTTTCGGTGATGATGGCACCGCCAAATACCGAGGGCACCCCAAGGGCCAGAACGGTAACAATCGGGATCATTGCGTTGCGCAGCACATGGCCGGTCAATACACGCAGATCCCCCGCCCCCTTGGCCCGTGCGGTGCGCACGAAATCCAGCCGCAACTGATCCAGCACTGCAACCCGCACATAACGGCTGATCTGTGCCGTTGTTTGCACAGACAAAACCAGCACCGGCAAAACCATCTGGGCCAATTGCGCCTTCAGACTGTCCCAACCAGTGACAGACAGCGTTGTGTCATACACCGCCGGCACCCAGCCCAGCCAGATTGAAAAGATCAGGATCATCAAGGGCCCAGTAAAAAACGGCGGCAAGGCCAAACCCAGCATGGTGCCAAAGGTGCTGACGCGATCAAACAGACCGAATTGCCGGTATGCTGCATAAAACCCAATCGGCAAGGCCAACAAAGATCCGATCACATATGCACCGCCAACGACATGCAAGGTCTGTGGCAAACGCTGCGCAATCACCTGCATCGCGGGTGCTTTGCTTTGCCAGGAAATCACCCGCTGATACCCGTCTGAAAAATGCGTGTCGGGCAGCCAGCCTAACAATGCGCTGTTTTGCGTCCAGCCATCGATCACAACCAGCGGCTCAACCCAGAACAGTTGCACCAGCCATTTTCCGTATTGCACCAAGGCCGGTTGATCCAGGCCCAGGGCATCACGCAACCGCTGGCGGACATCGGGCGGAACGCTCATCGGCAATTGCGCCATTGGGTCGCCGGGCGCCAAATGCAGCACCATGAAAACGACAAAGCTGATAGCCAGCAAAGTCGGGAACGCCATCACGATACGCCGGACGGCAAATCCGATCATCGCGCTCTAAACCCTTTGAATGGTGTCAAACGGCTTAGGTTTAATCGATCCTGTACCAATCCGCGGCGTTCCACAATTCGGTATCCCAAACGTTCAAGTTCACTCCACCCAGGCTTAGCGCATGGGCCGACTGACGCCCCCGATGCACCAGCGGGATCAGCATACCGTTTTCAACCGCCATGTCGTTCAGTTTCTTGGCAATCTGTGCCCGTTTTGCCGGGTCAGCAGTTTGGGTCAGTGTTTCAAACAATGCGTCGTATTCCGGCATGCAAAAACGGCTGACGTTTTCGCCCTGCCATTGGTTGTCGGGCGTTGGCGCCTTGTCACACAGCGCGCGCGCCAAATAGGACTGCGGGTCTGTGCCGCTGAAGTCACTGGCGTACATTTCGACATCGGCGTAAAACTTGACCATTGAATCCGGGGACGACAGGTCAGAGCCGAAATAGACAGAGGCCGGAATATCCCGCAATTCGGTTTCAATCCCAATCTCGCGCCACCAGCTTTTGATCAATGCCTGAAAATCCTGGCGCACCGCACTGTTAGAGGTCTGAAACAGGATGCGCAGCGGTGTACCCGCCTTTTCCCGAATGCCATCGCCATCACTGTCAACGATCCCAGCCTTATCCAGCAGCGCATTTGCCCCAGCTATATCCTGCGTGTCGCAAGCAAACGTGTCAGAATCCACGGCGGGCGGGGCCGCCAGCCAGTTGCAGGTCACTTTACCCGATGGGCCATAGCCCTGTGCAACCAGCGCAGGCCGGTCAATGGCCATCGACATTGCCTTGAAAACGGCAGGTTCCTGCAAGAATGGGTGTGGCCGCACCACGGCACGCTCATCCGGGCCCAAAGCCGGATCCGGGTTGGTATGGTTCAGCATGATCCGTTCCAACAAGGGGCCAAAACCCGCAATGGGTTTGCCAATGCCGCCTTCAGCCAAACCAGCCATCACATCGGGGGCCAGTTGCAGGTTCATGCCATAGTCAAACTCACCGGTTTTCAGAATGGCTTGCGCCGCTGAAAACGCATCCCCACCGCCTTTGAACATCACGGTCGCAAAGGCCGGCTTGTCGGCCTCTCGGTAATTGTCATTGGCCACCATGGTCATCACGTCACCAGGGCGGAATTCTTCCACCACGAATGGACCTGTGCCAATTGGGCCGAAATTTTCCGCAGTACAGGTGGGCGCCGCGGCCCCCAGACATGCGCCAAACTGGGCCTTTTGCAAAATCGCGTTCTCGCCCCCCACAAACGGAACATAGGGGTTTGGCTGAGGCGTCTTGAATGTCACGATTACGGAACGTGGACCTGTCACCTCAACCGTGCTGACGCTCTGGAACTTGGTGATATGGGCACATCCCGCATCCGGATGGGTGCAATAGTCATAGGTAAACTTCACGTCTTCAGACGTAACAGCAGATCCGTCCGACCAAATAAGCCCCTCTTTCAACGTCCATGTGATCGACATCAGATCATCGCTGACACCGCCATTTTCCAAAGTCGGCACCTCGTCGGCCAACCAGGCGACAACGGCCCCATCAGCATCATACCGCGCCAAAGGTTCCAACGTCAGTGCAGCGGCTTCAATATCTTTGGAGCCGGAAGACAAATACGGGTTCAGGGTCGTCGGCGCCTGCCAGTAAATGATGCGCAACTCCCCATCAGCACCGCGTTCCGCAAACGCCGGTCCCGACAGAACCATAAGGGTGCTCAGGGCCGCTAAAGAAGATTTGAAACCCATGGTCACATTCCCATTTTTTGTCAAATTTTCGGTCGCCGGACCACGCAATAAATTTAGTACATAAAAAATGGCGGGATTCCCCACTCCACATAGAGAAGAAGAACTCCAACCCAATTTAAAATTTCCAGCGTCGAATGTCGATTCTCAGTTGATCCTTTCGACCAAATGCCACCCCAAACTGCAATGGTCATAGGTCGCGAATGGGGATCAAAACCCAAAAAATTGGCAATTTGACGTATTCCTGACCTCGAAAGCCTGTGCAAATAAAAATCGACGTGTCGTACATACGCCCGAACCACGATGGCTGTTCCGCCTGGCGAAACGGATCAGAACAGGTTTTCCAAGTTCGCGCGCCTTTCAGGAAAATATTCCAACGCTGATACATATCCAATTCATCGCCCCACTTGATCTTTGCCCCCACCCTGGAATATCGGGAAAAAATTCCAATTCAGGAGCCTACCCATGTTCGAGTCCCTCGGCTTTGAAAATCTGACTGCCCCGCAAGCCGCAGTTTGGTTCGGCGTTCTTCTTGGTCTGGCCTTTGGTGGTCTGGCTGAACGGACACGCTTTTGTTTTCGCCGCGCTGTCGTTGGCTCGGATCGGCGCCAGGCTGCGGGCGTTTGGATGATGGCGCTGGCCGTCGCCGTATTGGGCACCCAAGCCGCTGTCGCTGCGGATTGGATCGCATTTGACGATCATCGTTTCTTTGCCTCCGACCTGCCGATAGGCGCGATCGTGATTGGCGGTTTGCTGTTTGGCGCCGGCATGGTGCTGACACGGGGCTGCGTGTCGCGCCTGACGGTTCTGGCCGGAACCGGAAACCTGCGGGCTGCCACCTGTCTTGTGCTTTTCGCAGTTGTCGCACATGCCACGCTCAAAGGTGTTCTTGCGCCAGTGCGCACCGCGGTCGCAACGGTCACGCTGCCCCTGGGAGATTCCGTATCACTGGCCGCCCTGCCCGGTGGCGCCTGGGTGTGGAGCGCAATAGTCGCCCTGGCCGCCCTGTTTATCGCGCTTCGCTGGCGCAACGGCGTCTTGCCGCTGATCGGCGGCGCGCTGATTGGCCTGCTCGTCCCCCTGGGTTGGGTCGGCACCGGCTTTGTGCTCTATGATGATTTTGACCCGATCGCCCTGTCATCGCTCAGCTTCACCGCCCCTCATGCTGATACGCTGTTCTGGACAGTCGCAGCCACGGCTCTGCCTGCCAACTTCGGCGTCGGGTTGATCGGCGGCACGCTTGTGGGCGCATTGCTGGCCTCCCTCGCCTTTGGCACCGCCAAATGGCAAAGCTTCTCAGCCCCCGGCGAAACCGGCCGCTATTTGATTGGCGCTGCGATGATGGGCGTTGGCGGTGTTCTGGCGGGCGGCTGTACCATCGGGGCCGGCCTGGCGGGCATTCCGACCTTGGGCGTCGCTGCCATACTGACCTTGGCGTTCATTGCATTGGGTGGTTTTCTGACCGACGCCGCCCTGAACCGCCGCGGCCTGACCGCCGCCGCAGTACCCGCAGAATAAGCCCCGTCTGCGCTTCTTCTGTTCGAAAATACCTCGGGGGAGTCGCCACAGGCGACGGGGGCAGCGCCCCCTCCCTTCTCCCGCGGACCAAATAAGAAAACGCAGAGCATAGAGCACCACAGCCCAACACTTTCAACCAACCTCATCCGAACCGGTTCAGTCGCTCAATCCGACCCCTCAACCGCATGGCGAATGCGGCGGATTAACAACCAGACCAGCAAGACCACTGGCACGGTTGCAATGGCCGTCAACAGGCCTTTCGACAAGCCGGTGACGTCCGTCAACGGATAGAGAAGATACCCCACCAAAGACACGGCGTAATAGCTGATCGCGACCACGGACAAACCTTCCACGGTTTTTTGCAGGCGCAATTGCAGATCGGCGCGGCGATCCATGCTTTCCAACAGTTGCTGGTTCTGGGCAGACCGTTCCACCTCTACCCGCGTACGCAACATATCCCCGGCGCGCATGGCACGATCCGCCATTGTCTCCAACCGGCGCTCTGCCGATTTGACGGTTCTCATCGCCGGATCATAGCGTCGCATCATAAACTCGGCAAAGGTCTGACGGCCGTGAAACCGGGTCTCACGCAAGGCCGAAATGCGCTGTGCGACGATGGCCTCATAGGCCCAGGTCGCCCCCATCCGAAAGGATGTCTGGGCCGACAGATGTTCCAGTTCCGCAGACACGCTCAACAAATCATGCAGGGTCTTTTCCGCCGAGGATTCATCGCGCGTCATCACATCCATCAGACGCGTCAGACGGCTATCAATCTCTCCCATCCTGACCGAGATCTCCCGCACACGCGAAAAACCCAGCATCGACATGGATTTATAAGTCTCGATCTCACACAGGCGTTGCATCACACGTCCGATGCGTCGTTCTCCCGTGCCTTCTCCGGCGAACAGCGCAAAGCGCATGTGGCCCGCCGGATCGATCCGGAAATCCCCGGCCACGGTTACCTCTTTGTCCGCCACATCGCTGGCGGCCAGGCTTTCAGGTACAAACCAATCTGCCAGTAGCTTACTGATGATGTCATGCTCTGGCCGCTCTATCACCCGGATCATGATCGACGTCATGCGAACACCCGGTGCTTTTTCCAACCAGGCTTCGGGGAAGATATCAAAATCTGCCGGGTCAAACGGGCGTTCCCCCAGCCCGTCCATCAACACGGTATAAGTCACAAATTCCGTGTGTTGTTCCCATTTCAGACGATGCTGCCCGATACGACCGGAAAAATGGGTCGCACCGGGTTGCGGATGCGGGGCACCGTAGCGATCCAGCAGATCAACCAGATGCGCCAGATCCTCTTGATGGTTGCGCGCTGCGGCAGCATCGGTCTTCTTGATCGCCAGATAAATCGCCCGGCATGGCGCGGTCAACGCCGGAAACGGCCGCGCATGCAGCTCATTGGCCAGCTTGTATCGCAACGGATGGTCATCAATCGGCGGCATAGTTCGTCCTTTCGCGCATGGCGATGGATTACAGCCGATTATGGGGCCAAGTAAAACAAAAAATCATTTGTTTTCAAATTCTTGACTGCACACTATTGTATGCAAGCCAGGAACAGATCACGCCGCTGGCGGCTCCCACAGTTCAATCGGGTTGTCCTCTGGGTCAGTCAAACGCGCAAATCGGCCCAATGTTGGATCTTCTTCATCGTTGATCGCCACGTCCACACCGTGCTCACGCAACTGCGCGACCATCGCGTCTAAATCCGCCACACGGAAGTTCAGCATCCACTGTTTCTTCGCTGAAAACTCTTCGCTCTTTTCGGGAAATGGCGCAAAGACACATGGCCCCGCGCTTTGGTGCCATACCTGTTGGTTCGGGCTGTCGACGCCCAGTTTATCGCGATACCAATCCGACAGTATCACGGGATTCTTTGCCCGGATGAACACGCCACCAAGACCCAAGACCTTTTCCAATGGATCGCTCCTGCTTTCCTTTTGATCTGAACCATTTGACGTTGCCTAGAAGATAAGGTCAAGACGGTAGCTCACGCGCTTTTCTGCATTGCAGCGCTTGACAGGACAGCGGTGTTCGGTTCCCAATCAAGGTCACAGCAGGAGGGGTTTCATGACAGCCATACAACAGATGCGCGACACTGCCCGCGCATTGTTTTCTGCCGCGGTAGACGCTGCGGATCCTGCCGCCGCGTTGCACCGTACCCTGTCCGAAAACCCCTTGCCCAAACCCGGTGCTGGCGGACAGTATTTCATCGTTGCGGTGGGCAAAGCAGCACCGGCCATGATGCAAGAAGCGCTGCGCCATGTTGATGGCCCTTGCCGCGCACTTGTTGTCACCCATCACGAAAATTCGGCCGATGTTCCGGGTGTCGAAGTGTTGCACGCAGGACACCCTGTTCCTGATGACGCCGGGTTGCAAGCAGGAAAGGCCGTGATCGAACTATTGAAGATGGCCGGTCCCCGAGATCAGGTTATCGCTTTGATTTCGGGTGGCGGGTCGGCTTTGCTGCCCGCTCCGTCCCGTGGTCTGACGCTGGCGGATAAGCAGGCGGTGAACAAGGTTCTGCTGGCTGGCGGTTTGGACATCACGCAGATGAATCTGGTGCGCCAGCAATTGTCACGGCTAAAGGGCGGCGGGTTTTTGCGGCTGGCCTCTCCGGCGCCGGTCACGGGCTATCTGCTGTCTGATGTCATAGGCGACGACCTGCGGGTGATTGCCAGCGGTCCAACCGTAGGACCGGTTGGTCCGGCCTCTGCCGCCTATGCTTTGTTGCAGGAACGCGATCTTTGGGATGAGCTGCCCCTCGCGGCTCAGAATTTACTGCGGAGATCCCGTGTTCTGCCAAAGCTGCCAAAGGCACAGAACTATTTGATCGGATCAAATCGTCAGTCCTTGCAGGCCATGATGAAGGCAGGCATCGACTGGTCCCCTGAAATCGTCTCTGACCGGTTGGAAGGCGACGTTGCCGATGCAGCGGATAAGGTCTTGGCCGCGCTGTCGGCGCCAACAGGCGCCAGGCTATGGCTTTTCGGTGGGGAAACCACCGTCGTTTTGCGCGGCACGGGCGCCGGGGGCCGTAATCAGGAACTGGCACTGCGCGTTGCGATGAATGCCCCTGATGACCTGCCCTATGACTGGGTGTTCCTGTCTGGTGGCACGGATGGGCGCGATGGCCCCACGGATGCCGCTGGTGGGATTGTGGATGCCGGGACAGCGGCTCGTATCGCGCAAGCCGGTGGCGATGCACAGGCGCTTTTGGCCAACAATGACAGCTATGCTGCACTGAAGCTGGCGGATGATCTGTTGATGACAGAAGCAACCGGCACAAATGTAGCCGACGTGCAGGCCTTGTTGGCAATGCCCAAAGCCTAATCCTTAGGAAAGTCAGGCGAACAGCAATGTCACGCGACGGTTCTGTTTGCCTTTGTTTTCGATTTTGCCCAGCTTCAGGGAGCCAATTTCACCGGTGCGGGCAACATGCGTGCCACCGCAGGGCTGCAGATCAATCTGGTCATCCTCGGTTCCGATCCGAACCAGACGCACACGTCCCTGCCCGCGTGGCGGGCTGACGGACATCGTCTTGACCAAGTCAGGCTGTGCATCCAAATCCGCTTCGGTGATCCAACGCTCCGTCACCGGCAGGTCACGATCAACCAAGGCGTTTAACTGCGCTTCTACGTAACCACGATCTTGCGGGGCTTCCGGCATGTTGAAATCCAGCCGTCCCCGCTCTGCCGAGATGGACCCGCCAGTCACACCGAATGGCAGAACCACAGACAGCAAATGCAAGGCGGTGTGCATCCGCATGTGTTTGTAGCGGCGCTCCCAGTCCAGTGATTGGATCACATCTGCGCCCACAGGGGGCAAAGCGACAGGCTCTGCCGGAACCAGAACAATCGCACCATCCGGCCCTTTGACCGTGCTGGCAATGGGCAACAAGGTGCCGTTCCATTCCAACGTACCGCTGTCACCGGGTTGCCCGCCCCCCAATGGATAAAATGGTGTTTGGTCCAGTACGATGCCGCCCTCTGGTGTGATGTATTTGACCACACCAACGGCACTGCGCAGATAGGGGGTTTCACGGAACAGGGCCAAGGTGCTCATGCGTTTCCTCCTGTATCTTTGATGTCCGGGGCTGACTGGGACACTGTCGTTTCTGTTTCTGCACTTTGAGGCGGTGTTGCCGTCGGGTGCAGCGTTTCGGGATTACGCAGCCAAACATCACGCTGAGCAAAGGGAATCTCGATGCCTTCTTCGGCAAAGCGGCGGGCGATTTCGTGATTGACTTCGGACAGGACGGTCAGCTTCTTGTTCACGTCATGCAAGACCGCGCGAATTTCAAAATCCAGTGAATCCGCACCAAAGCCCGCCAAGATCACGGATGGTTCCGGGCTTGCCAAAACGTAGTCCGTTTCACGAGCGATGCGTTGCAAAATCTCTTGGACCCGGCGGGTATCAGACCCATAGGCCACGCCTACTTTGATCAGAACCCGGCCAATTGTGTTGCCGCGGGTGTAGTTGGTTACTGTGCCCGAAATAAAATCGCCATTTGGAATAATGACATCGGTCCGATCAAAGGTTTCGATCCGCGTAGACCGAACCGAGATATCTTTGACGATCCCCATATGGCTGCCAACTTCGATCCAGTCGCCCTGGGAGATCGGGCGTTCGATCAACAAGATGACGCCGGACACAAAGTTCTGCACGATGTTTTGCAGGCCAAAACCGATCCCAACAGACAGCGCCCCGGCCACGATGGCCAATGATGACAAATCCAGACCGGTCGAGGTGATGGCAACCAATGCCGCCAGAGAAATCCCCAGATAGCCGACACCGGCGACAACGGCATCCTGCCCGCCCGTATCCAGCTTGGTCCGCGGCAAGACCGAACTGCGCAAACTGCCCTGAAACAACCGTGTCAGCCCGTAACCCAGGGCAAAGATCACCGCAAAGGTCAGAAAATCCGTCGGCGAGATGCGGGAATCGCCCAGTTGGAACCCATCGCGAAACCGGGTCCACAGCTCTGTCAGGTCCGCAACGCGTGCGCCCCACAGCAGCGCCAGAACCGGAATCGCCAGAAGCACCTGACCAAACCCGGCCAGTACCGGAATTAGGCTTTGAACATCGCGGGGATCGCGCCCGGTAGCCAATTGGTAAAGATCATTGATGAACCGCTGGATCACCATCAAGATCGCCATCAAGAACAGCGTCAAGACGGTTGGGTAAACCAGCGACGTGCCAGCGTTGCTGTATCCCACGGCCGACATCAGAACGCCAACCACCGCCACAACCATCAATGCGCGACCGACAAAATGGGCCAATGTCACACGGAAGTTGGAACCGTCATTCGCAGTTCCGGGAAAGCCTTCGTCTTCTCGATCACCAACTCCGATGCTGGCAAGGATTTGCCCAAGGCGAAACAGGATCAACCCGCTGGCCGCCAGAATGGGAAAATCTAGGACAGATGTGGTTGTGGTGCTGTAATGACTGATCTCTTCCAGCATCGACAGCGCGCCACGAGCGACCATCAAGAAGCCAAGCACGTTCATATAGGCCCGCGCTTCGATCCTGCGTCCGTCGTTCAGATGTATGGTCGCAACAGATGCATCCGCAGCAAAGGTTTCCTCCGCCAGCCAGCGCGCGACCAGAAAAACCGCCCCCAGACCGGGAATAGCCACCAAAACAGGGGCCCAATGCGTGCCAAACAGGCCCGTGGTCGTGGCTGCACTGACCACCATGATCAAGCCAGCCAGCGGCAACAAAATGCGCCCCAAGGATATGAAGAGGCGCCAAACACCTGTTCCGCGCCGGGTCAGACCGCGCAGGCGTTCACCCAGTTTCATCACCCAATGCCTGCCGCGCGCCACCAACACCACGGCCAAGGCCAACAGCCCGATGATCAACGGAATTTGGCTGCGCATTTCCTGGCGTTTGATGTCAGACTGCCATGCTGTTGACAGCTCTGCCCACAGCGTTCCGGCTGTGTTGATCAACGATTGAACGGCATTCGGCCAATTGGCTGGGTTCAGGGGCGTTGGCCCTAATTCCAACAGCTTATCGGCCTGTCGTTCACGGATCAGGCCGTCGATTTCCCGGATCAACCCATCTGCCTGCGTATAGGCTTCTTCGGCACGCAACACCGGCGCACGCAAATTGGCCATTTGAGCAGATAGTTCTGCACGGCGTGTGGCGATGACTTGTGGTTCTGTGTCCTCTGGCGGCACATCCCCCAATGCGTCAATCTGCGATTGGGTGGTGGCGATCCGGTCCTGATTTTCAGTTTGCGCCGTCTGAAACTGTGTGCGGTACGAGGCCAGATCGCGGCGCAGTACCTCTAACGAGGCATCATCGGCGCGGCCTGCTTCGATGACTTTCTCAGCCCTTGTGGCCAGTTCCGACCAGGCGTCAAAGACAGTTTCTGTCTGAGCAATGGCGGCGCTGCACAAAAACAGCGCCAGTCCAAATGCCGCAACCCAGTTTATAACAAAGCGCGTCAGCCGGTTCATGCGTCCTCAAAAACACCTGGAATGCTTGCTGGGGATCGATCCAGCCAGTTTGGCTTAGGCAAACCTTTTTCTTCAAGGAAAGACGGGTTGAACAGCTTGGACTGATAGCGTGTTCCATAGTCGCACAGTACCGTCACGATGGTGTGTCCTGGCCCCATTTCCTTGGCCATGCGGATCGCACCGGCAACGTTGATGCCCGATGATCCACCCAGGCACAAACCTTCGTCCGCCAGCAGATCAAAAACAATCGGCAACGCTTCGGCATCGGGGACATTGTAAGACATATCCGGCGTGAACCCTTCCAGATTAGCCGTGATCCGCC
The DNA here is from genome assembly GCA_034670065.1 of Pseudoprimorskyibacter sp. Taxonomy (GTDB): domain Bacteria; phylum Pseudomonadota; class Alphaproteobacteria; order Rhodobacterales; family Rhodobacteraceae; genus Mesobacterium_A. The sequence goes on from JAXMOG010000001.1 coordinate 596,149, forward strand.
CCTGCCCGATTCCTTCGGTGATCGAGCCACCTTGGGCTTTGTGTTCGCCAGTGGTGTAAAAGCTATGCAGCGTGGCACCATCAGGATCGGCCAACGCAACCTTCACCCCTTTGGGTTGCAGCGCCATGCCAACACCAGCCAGAGTGCCGCCAGAGCCAACAGCGCAGACAAACCCATCAACCTTGCCGTTGGTCTGTTCCCAAATCTCGGGCCCAGTGGTTTCAATATGTGCCTGACGGTTGGCCACGTTATCAAACTGATTGGCCCAGATCGCGCCGTTTGCTTCGGTTTTGGCCAGTTCTTCGGCCAGACGACCAGAGTAGCGGACATAGTTGTTGGGGTTGCGATAAGGCGCCGCGGGAACCTGAACCAGTTCTGCACCAGCAAGGCGCAACATGTCTTTCTTTTCCTGGCTCTGGGTTTCCGGGATCACGATCACGGTTTTGAACCCCATCGACGCGCCAACCAGTGCCAAGCCGATTCCGGTGTTTCCGGCTGTGCCTTCAACAATTGTACCGCCGGGTTTAAGCAGGCCTTTGCTGACCGCATCCTGAATGATGAACAAGGCAGCGCGGTCTTTGACCGACTGTCCGGGATTCATGAATTCAGCCTTGCCCAAAATGGTGCAGCCGGTTTCTTCGCTGGCCTTGCGCAGCTTGATCAACGGGGTATTGCCAACAGCTTGGGCCAAGTCCTGTGCGATGCGCATTTGGGCCACTCCTTCAGGTGTAATCTCTTTCCTTAAATGGTGTAGGCCCCCCAAACGCGGAACTCAACCCAAGGCGCGCAGCCGAGGCCGTTCACGTTCCAGCCAAAGCAACATCATCACCAGCGGACCGGCGTTGATTTCGCCCGATTTAACCAAACCCATCGCATCATCCAGGGCCAGAACATGGCTGCGGATGTCTTCGTTTTCGTGATCCAAACCGCCGATGCGGCCATCGCCATCTGCCAAGTCGGTCAATCCGACAAAGCAATGGAAATATTCGCTGGAATACCCCGGTGAGGCATAGACCTTCAGCATAAGCTCCAAATGCGTCAGCGTCACGCCTGCCTCTTCCTCGGCCTCGCGGCGGGCACAGGTTTCGGGCGCTTCGCCGGCATCCACCAAACCGGCCACAGGTTCAAACACCCATGGGTGCGGATCACGGCGCAACAAAGGACCATAGCGGAATTGTTCGACAAAAAGCACCCGGTCGCGCACCGGATCATAGGGCAAGACCAGCGCCGCATCAAAAGCAACAAAGCCTTCGCGGCGTATCGGGGCGCTCATGCCGCCGTTGAACTGACGATATTCCACATCAAAACTGTGAAGCCCAAAGAAGCCGTCATAGCCTTCGCCGGGCCGTGGGTGGTACGTCAGATCGTTCCAGCCGTTGTTGCTGCGGCGAGTGGTGGGTGCGCCCTGTTGCGCCATGTGTCGAGACCAAGCGCGCGCCAAAACATAGGGCCATACCAATCGTGCCCGCTCTTGGCTGATCTTGCCGTATTGCCGCATGAATTCCTTTGCACCGTCTACAGTTATGGCGCCCCATTCCCGGCACCAGTCAGACAGCACCCAGTCTCGCCCCGGTAACAGATCGGCAGGTGGCATGTAGACTTGAGTTTCCTCTTCTGCGGGCTTTGAGCCGTTTGAGTCATCGGTCAAAACGCGCATGGGCATCAGGGCATAGCCATAGCCACCTTCGTAGAATGACAGTCTATCTTGATCGTCCTGCGTCAAACCTCGCAGCAGGATGCCTTGGGCATACTGGCCTTGCGATTGATAGATCAGAGGGTAATCACCGTCTTTTGCCCAAGACACGGCGTAGCCAGGCAAACGGGCGGCGATCAAATCGTGATTGGAAATGTCCCGCCCCAAGACAGCGCTCAATAAGGGGGCATGACACAAAGTGCCATAAAAGAAGACGCTGCTCATATTGTGAGGCCTAAACTATCGCCACGCGCGGGCGGCCATTTCTGAAAGGATTCCCGCCAAAACGCTGCCGATCAGCAAAGTCAGGATCACATTCGTGTCCGCCAAGACCAGCGCATATTCAACAGCTTTGTCCAACATGTCACTGAATGCATGGCCAAAATCACGGTAGCGCTGCTTTAACGCGTTCATGATCATGAAATACCCAGATTGAAAAAACAGCCCCCAAAACACCACAACCACGGCTGTGGTGATACCGTTGTTGAAACCGGCCACCCATCCGCGCCCTGTGCGCGAGCCCAAGACAATGTAGCCGCAAAGCAAGCCAATTAGCGCGCTGACTTCGCTGAAACGGCCAAAGCCCGTGTTTGGGTCCATCACGCCTTTGATCTGCTCGGACGTTACATAGGCGACAATGGCCATCAAGATGGCGGCGACGACGCGGGCGGCTGTCAGCATTTTTTTAACTCGGTTTGGTGATTGTAATTTGGGTTACATCACAGTTACCGCTATGGAACGTTGCCGCACAAGACGTCAGATAAAAATTCCACATGCGGCGGAACCGATTGTCAAAGCCCTGTTGCGCAATCTCATCCCACTTTTCATTAAAAGTATCATGCCACCGTCGCAATGTCTGGCTGTAGCTTTCACCAAACTCGATAGAGCGAACCTCTTTCAAACCAGCGCGGGCCACTTCGGCCCGCAATGCCGTTGGGCTGGGCAACATGCCGCCCGGAAAGATGTACTTTTGAATGAAGTCCACACCGCGTTTGTACACGTCCCACCGTTTGTCTTGCACGGTGATGATCTGCAACGTTGCGTTGGCGCCGGGCTTCAGACAATCGCGCAATTTGTTAAAATAGATCGGCCAGTATTTTTCGCCCACGGCTTCGAACATCTCGATACTGGCAATCCCGTCATAGCTGCCCTTCTCATCGCGATAATCCTGAAGTTTCAGCGTCACACGGTCTTGCAGACCTGCTTTGGCGATCCGGTCTTGCGCATAGACGAACTGTTCCTTGCTGATCGTCAGCCCGGTTACACGCAACCCACGCTCCTTGGCGGCGTATTCCGCAAACCCGCCCCAGCCGCAGCCAATTTCCAAAACGTGGTCACCGGGCTTGGCCCCCATTTCATCAACCATCGATTTATATTTGGCGATCTGGGCGTTTTCGGTGCTTTCCTGACCTGTCTCGAAAATGGCCGAGGAATAGGTCATGGTCTCATCCAGCCACAGGCTGTAAAACTCGTTTCCCAAATCATAGTGATGGCTGATGTTCTTCTTGGCTTGCCGCTTAGAGTTGGACTGTAGCCAAAAGCGCAGCATCTCGTACCAGCGCGCCAAACCTTGACCGGGGAAACCGTCATACATTTCGTAATTGTCGGCATGAACCACATCCATGAAGGATTGAAGGTCCGGCGTTGACCACCAGCCATCCAAATAGGCATCGCAAAATCCCAAATCCCCTTCCCGTATCAACCGGGCAAAAATATCTGGATTGTGAATCGTCAGCTCTGCCACCGGACCTGCGTGTTTTCCAGACGCGCGAAAAACGCGCCCGTCCGGCATCACAAAATCAATCCGGCCTCGGTTCATTTTCGAAGCCACTTCAAAGACCTGAGCAAAATAGCGTGGAAGGTCCGCTTGCCCTTTAACCGTCGTCAAGATCATACGCCTAATCCCATCTTAACAATTTCGTAACAGTTTAGGTGTGATCGCCCTTCTGACAACTTTTTTTGTGTCATGTTGCGAAATCTCGCGCGCTGTAAGCCTCCAAGGCCCGTTTTCGGCCTGTTTCCACCGTAACAATGGGTGCCGGGTATTCGTTTTTCGGCGACATTTTCCAACTTTCGGGAATAGCCTCAAAGTAACTGAGAGCGGTATCGCTGGGGTTTTCATAGTCTTCGGCCAGCCAGCGTTTGACGTAGGTTCTGTCTTTGTCGAACTTGTCCAATTGCGTGACGGGGTTGAACACGCGGAAATACGGCGCGGCATCTGGTCCTGATCCTGCCGCCCATTGCCACCCCATGGCATTGGCCGCCGGATCCCAGTCGATAAGACAGTCTTGAAACCATGCCTGTCCGATCTGCCAATGGCACATCAGATGTTTGGTCAGATAGCTGGCCACGATCATGCGGGCCCGATTGTGCATGCGTCCCGTCACATACAGTTCGCGCATTGCGGCATCGACAAACCTGATTCCGGTTCGGCCTTGCTGCCAAGCCGCAACCTCGGGCAATTGCGTGTTTGTGTTCCATGCAAAGCCATCCCACTCTCGCCGCCAATTGCCGGTCAGCAAATGTGGGGTGTGCCACATCAGGTGATAGGCAAACTCGCGCCAAACCAGTTCTTTGACCCAAGTTTCAGCCCCTGCCATGCCCATTTCGACCGCACGCTGACCTGCATGCCAACATTGCGCGGAAGAAATCTCGCCAAGGGCCAGGTTTTCCGACAAGTTCGATGTGCCATCCTGCCCCGGCAGGTTGCGCGCATCCCTGTACGCATCGATCCGCCCAGTGCTGAACGCGGCCAGCCGCGAATGCGCCGCCTGTTCCCCTAGACGAACATAGGGCCGCACCACCGCAGCCCCCCGCCGCATCTGTGCTCCAAGGGCCCAGTCCGCCACCTGTTCGCTCACCGGCCACTGCGCTGGCGCAGGTAGGTCGGCAGGCGCAGGCATGGGCGTTGGAACATCCCTGCCCCGCACAGCGTTCCAGTATGGTGTGTAAACCTTGTAATACCCGCCGACCTTGGTTTGCACCGACCACGGTTCAAACAATAGATGCCCCGCAAAACTGCGCGCCTCTATCCCTTCTGCCGACAAAGCGGACTTTACCGCCTTATCCCGTGTTACGCTTTGCAGGTCATAGGCACGGCTCCAATAAACCGCCTTTGCGCCGGTTTCCCGCACCAATGCCTGCAATTGAGATAGCGCATCGCCGGAACGCAACGTCAGGCGGCTGCCATTTTCGGCCAAGACCCCGCCGAAATGTTCGACCCCAAGACCCAGGCGCCATTTCGGCGCAGCGCCCAAATCATCCACCAGATCATCACGAATGAAGACAGGGATCACAGGACCGCCGCGCTGAACAGCAGCGCTTAGCGCGGCATGGTCAGACAACCGAAGATCACGACGAAACCAAACCAATGTGGGGCGGTTGGACACTGGGTAAGCCCTTTGCTTTGCTGCACTCTTACCCCAAACATAGCCCCGATTGGATTAGGTCAAGCCCATCACAGGCAAAGACCTGAAAGGTCACGCCGCCAATGTGCACTCAACGACCGCTTCGAAGGCTCAGCCGCTGTGAACGCCGCCTCGCCCCGCGCTCTATCCGTCGACCGTATCGCCGAACAGGATCGCATACGGTGCCAATGCGATCGGGCCAGCAGGACGCGCGGTTTGTGAATGATCCAGCCACAGCGGGTCTAACACTGCCGCTTCAAAGCTGTCTGTATCCAGAGCAGCCCCCATAAACGCGGCCGGGAAATCCATTGTTTGCGACTGACCTGTAAGGTTGGCCACAACAAACCGGCGTCTTTCGCCGTTTTGAACTGCCACGCCCGCCAAACCAGACGGCAAACCAGACAAAGGCAGCCGATCACCAGCACTGGAAAGCGCCCGCAGAACATGGAAGGCCGGATAGACCTGCGCCTTGGAGTGATCGTCAAACCAGGGGCGCGCGACATCCTGCGCACTGCTCAACACGCCAAACGGGCCGACAGGGGCACCAAGGGCAATCGCCTCAACCCCACTGTCCTGTGTCGCCGCCAGAACACCCACCAGCCATGATGCGCCCAGCAGACCACGCACACGCGGATCCCACACAGCCATGGTCAGACGTTTTTGATCCGGGTTTGGAACGGTTCCGTCGCCATAGGGGTTGGTCCGCATGCCAATTGCCGTCAGTCCCACGCGATATCCTTGATCCCCAGCAATTGAGCGCGCGGACCGAAAGATTTGCGGCAAGGTTTCCAGCGTCTGCATTACGCTGGTGTCGTCAGCGGCATGCACAGTCGCCGAATTGCCATGCGCGATGTAGTCTGACGCGCATTGATCCGGACGGCGCCGGTTCAGCTCTGTGAAATTGGTTAGCATGCCCGCACCAATCTGTGCGTCTGGAAACGCAGTTTTTGCCGCAGCAAAGCTTTCTTCGGGGGAAAGCCCTTCCGGCCACGCTCCGCTGGGTTGGTACGATGCCAGAAACGCCGCTGGCAGTGCAATAACATGTGCCGGCGTCACCCCGGCAGATTGGCAAGCGTTGGCAACTGCGGCAATCTGTGGTGCGGCGGGCTGATCATCATCCAGCACGATCTCAAGGTCCAATTGGCCAGCAGTGGCCTGAAGATGCGCCTTTGCCGTTGGCAGCAAGTCAGCCGCGTTTTCTGGTGTCACGCGCAGCAGAAAACCTTTGACCCCAGTGTGCACCAGTGTTTGCAATTGTGCTTCGTCTGCCAGCCAACCGTCTTGAAGCGCCAGCAAAATTTGGGGAACAGTTTGTGACGATGGCGCGCCGAATGTCAGCGCAGCCCCGGCAGTATTGCCCTTTTGCGTCGGTGCCCCAGTCATGGTCACGCGGATGGATTGGCGCTGGGTTTCGCCGGCTTTGATCACGTAGGCAAAGGGATCCACCAATGGGCGGCTGTAGGTCTTGTAAGACGCGTCGGACCAATTGCGTTGATCCTCCATTTCAAAGACATCACCATCAAATGCAATGTCCAGCGACACCCCATCCACATCAAAACGCAGACCAGCAATATCCTTGATTGGTTGGGATGGCTTGATCAGGTCCGGCATCACAGCGTCAGCAGTGCCCCCAGAGGCATGGCGTACGGAAACCGGCTGGCCAGAAAAGCCCTCGATTGGATGAAGAACGGTAAATCCGGTTCGGTTGGTTGTGAAGTCGCGATGGGCCGTCGCCTCTCCTTCTGCCAGCACCCAGCCCTGGGCAGATGCCTGATAGACAACACAGCATTCCAGCGCGCCATCATCCACGTCAAACCGAATTTCATATCGAAACCCGTCTTCGGTTTCTTCCAATGTTTCGCTCAATACATTTGGTGGCAGGCTGGCCCAATCCTCATCCCGAATGGGAAAATCAATCTGCCTGACCAGCTCCAATCCCCCAACCGACAATGCTCTCAAGGCTCCGGCCTCAATCGTGGCGGTCAGGTTTCCGGCGTGAACGGGTTGAGCCGCTTTTGGCGTTTCAGTTGTTCCGAACCGAAAAATTTTCTTCTGCTCTTCAGTCATTTGAACCTTTGACCTCCACGGATCGGTTGTTGCCGCAAGGCGTTGTATCGCCGGATAGCCGAGGCAGAAAAACAGCGGAAGCCAAGACCATCGCTTGCGCAGCGGATGGGTGCTTTGGCATTCAGATTTCCTCCCGTCGGCATGGCGCCTGTCCGGCTGTCACTTTGGAAAAACACCGGGATCGCCCTCTTAGCGCAATCGAACGCTAGCTGAGATTTGCCATGAGGAAAATTGAAAAATCCTTCACCTGCAATTCCATCTGGTTATAACGGCAATTATGGATACTTTAACCAGAACGATGCTGTCCCGACTGCGCGCCAAGCATTTGAATACGCTTGAAGTCCTTGGTCGGGTTGAAAGCATGCGCGCGGCGGCGAATGAACTAAACGTCACGCAGCCCGCAATCACCAAGCTGTTGAAAGACGTCGAAGACATGCTGGGGGTCAAGCTGTTTGAGCGCAGTTCAACCGGCATTACCCCCACACCGATGGGCCAAGCCGTTGTTGAGTTTGCACGCAAGACCGTCAGCGACGTTGAGCGGTTCGCGGGGTTGGTCAACAACCTGAAACTGGGGGGCTATGGCAGCTTGAAGATTGGAACGATCATGGCCAGCATGCCCGCCTTGGTGCCCCGAGCACTGAAGACGCTGAAAGCAGAGCGCCCGCTGATGACCATCAACCTGCACGCCGCCACCAGCAACCAATTGCTGGACGCGCTGAACAACCGCACCATCGACATGGCTGTTGCGCGGCTGACCGAGCCTGAACAAAACGCGCAATTCGACTTTGAACCTTTGTTGGAAGAGGAAATCTGGGTGTTCGCTGGCGCTGATCACCCATTGGCACAGCGGGACCATATTGAACTGGCCGAACTGTTCCACGAACCCTGGATATTGCAATCACCGATGAGCCCGTTGCGCCAGCTTCTGCAACGATCCTTTGCCGATATCAGCATGAACGCCTTGCCCAATTGGATCGAGACAACATCGATCTTCGCCACTTTGCAGATTGTTCGCCATTCAGGAATGATCGCCGCCTTGCCCCGCGCGATTGTGGAAGAAGGCATCGCCGCCAAAGACCTTGTCCGGCTACCGGTTGCCCTGTCGTATGAGCTGACCCGCTATGGGATTGTGACGTTGAAGGACACGGCGCAAACCGAAAACACACGGTTGTTTGCCAGCGTTCTGCGGGAGACCGCACAAGAGCTGATACAGGAACGGCATCTCGGGGCCGCCGATGTAACATCGAACGACGGCTAAAGATGATTTTGTGCCGGTGGACGCGGTCAAACACCGACCTCAAGGGCAGTAGTGCACACCAGCCCCCTTGGTGAATCCAAAGGGGCTGGCATGTGAAGTAACGGTGGTTGCGTCAGTAGACGGCGCGTCCACCCGAAATGTCGAACACGGCCCCGGTAGAGAACGAGCAATCCTCTGACGACAGCCAAGCCACCATTTTGGCAACCTCATCAACCTGCAAGAACCGTTCCATCGGGATTTTGGACAGCATAAAGTCGATATGCTCTTGCGCCATCTGATCGAAAATCTCGGTGCGGGCGGCGGCGGGTGTGATGCAGTTGACCAAAACCCCCTCTTTCGCCAGCTCTTTGCCCAAAGACTTGGTCAAGCCAATCAGCCCGGCCTTGGACGCCGAGTAATGAGAGGCATTCGGGTTACCATCTTTGCCCGCAATTGACGCGACATTGACGATACGACCCCAACCGTTTTCGATCATCTTGGGAACCACAGCATGGCACGTCAGGAATGGTGCCGTCAGATTGGCGTCAATCACATTGCGCCAAACATCTGGTTCCAAATCCCACAGCTTGCCATTGCCCCCGGTGATGCCGGCGTTGTTGACCAGAATGTCGATCTTGTCGAATGCGGCCATAACCTCATCGGTTGCGCTGTTCACCGCAGCATCATCCGTTAGATCAAGAGCGCAGGAAATCACCCGGCCATGGGCCGACAGTTCTTTGACAGCTGTGTTCAGTCGCTCAGCATCCATGTCCCACAGTGCGACCGAAGCGCCGGACATCAAATACTTTTCAGCAACGGCATAGCCAATACCGCGGGCACCGCCCGTAACAATGGCAACGCGACCGTCCAGATCTATTTGGTTCATCCTGCGTCACCAACTGCAGAAACTGTCATTTGTGTCTGTTCCCCAAGACCAGAAATGCCCAGTTTCATCTGCTGACCTGGCTTCAAAAAGACTGGGGGTTTCTGCCCCATTCCCACACCAGGAGGCGTACCGGTTGTAATCACATCACCGGGCTGCAAGCTCATGAAACGGCTGACATAAGAGACGATGTGCGCCACCGAAAAAATCATCGTTGCGGTGTTCCCGGTTTGATACCGTTTGCCATCCACATCCAACCACATTTCCAGGGCTTGCGGGTCTGCAACCTCATCCCGCGTCACCAGCCATGGACCCAGTGGGCCGAAAGTGTCATGACACTTGCCCTTGTCCCATGTGCCCCCGCGTTCAATCTGAAATTCCCGTTCGGACACATCGTTGATTACGCAATACCCAGCGACATGGCTCAGCGCGTCGGCCTCGTCCACGTATTTCGCCTCGGTGCCGATAATGACGCCCAATTCAACTTCCCAGTCGGTTTTGACGGAGTCGCGCGGAATTTCGACGTTGTCGTTTGGCCCAACAATGGCGCTGGTGGCCTTCATAAAGATCACAGGTTCATCTGGTTCAGGCAAACCGGACTCTGCCGCGTGGTCAGAATAGTTAAGGCCGATGCAAACGAACTTGCCCACTTTGGACACACATGCCGCCATGCGCACAGGCTCTTCGACAATCGGCAGAGTATTCAGGTCGACCGCAGCGATACGTGCCAGTGCCTCATCGCCCAGAACGTCGCCCGTGATATCCGGCACGACACCTGAAAGATCACGAATACGGCCTTCGGCATCCAGGCACCCCGGTTTTTCATTCGCTGGATCGCCATATCTTAGTAGTTTCAATCGAATCTCCTCCGTTCCCGTTGAGGCCAGCCCATTTTGCGGGCCCCACGGCAGTTTGCGTTGCCGGCAACTCTAATGTCCAGAAAACATAAGAGGAAATCACTTTTTCACCCGCCGCGATAACCAAATGGCATAACGCGAAACCGAAACGGAGCACTGTTTCGGGTATCCGCAGATCGATCCACGGGCCATGATGCACCATTGGCCATTAGTTTGCGTGGGACCAGAGCGACCCCTTCCAACCATCACACAGTGATTCATTTTGGTTTTAAGGTGCGCCACTCAACGCTGATCCGAGCAAGCAGACATTTCTACAACCTGCACGGAACGTTCGGCACTGGAATTGCCTAGCTTATGCACGAAACGGAAACACCGTATTTCTGTAAACCAGTGTTGTTGCCGCATTTCGACCAGTATCGCGCCTCAGCTTTGCCGCCGCATATTCGCAGATTATCGCCATGAAACACGATGCTGCCGCAATGAATATCGCCGTCGCGCCCGTCCCAAACTGCATAAGAGGTACGCGCGCGGCATTGTTCCACCTTTGGTCAAGCAAGCAGGACTATGATCCGCTTGAACCCAAAAAAACGCCCAAGTATCCGTCGCCTCCGCGACCGAAACGTCCAGCCCCTGACCGACTGCTCGCGGCCACGCTGGAACCGTTGCCCTCGGACGAATTTGTTTTCAAATCGTTCTGAGGCCGGGCTAACGCGGTCGCATCATTCCTGATGCGGCCGCGATTGCGACTACAAGCTTCGTCTTGTTCAATGGCGGATCAGTGAAAGCTGCGCGTTTCACCTGCTTGTCGGTTTGCGATCCTTGAAAGAGGCCTGTCCAATCTGCTGGATGGCTTCATTCAATCGACGCGACAAACAGTGCGCCTTCAGCCGATTTCGTCTGGCATAATGAAAAGATCCGACACCGGCGCGGTTTCGCCAGCGTGGGTCAGCATGGCATGAACCTGCCCGCGGTGGTGGGTTTGGTGGTTGAACATGTGCGCAACCAAAAGCCCCAACGGTTTTGTCTGGGATTTTCCGGTTGCGCCGGAATACCACGTCATATCGCCATTCAGCTGAATCGACTTCAAACCTTCGGCCCAATGCAAAATCTGCCTGTCCAGCTGAAACCGTTCAGCAGACCAAACCGCGATGGTTGGCGTCATCGAAACAGACTCCGCGGCCCCAACACCGGGCGCGTCCAGCTGAGCGAACCGGGACATCCAAATACTGTCCCCCCACAACAGATGGTTCAATGTCTCAAAGATCGAACCAAAGAAGGCACCACGCGGTTTTTCCAGTTCTTTGCGCGGCATCTTCATGACGACATCAGCGATTTGTTGGTTCTGCCATATGTTGTACCGTGCCATGGTTTGACAAAATTGGGGGGTCGCGATCACGTGTTCTGCCTCCTGCCGCTGTGCGTTGCCCCAGACCACGGCCTAGGAGCGCCGACAGCTTGCCAAAGCCGTTGCCGTAAGACAAGCGCTGTCCCCCGCGCGCATTTTCTGTGCGAATTGGCAACAAGAGCCGCCAGAAACGTGTTGTTTCGCAATGATTTTCTTGAACCCCAGCCGCAGCTTTCGCACCGTTGCGGCAAACAACATACGAAGTGCACAATGGGAGAGGTGTTATGTTTACGCGGTCTTGCGAAGACGTCGAAAAGACAGATCATTTTGTAGATTGGGGCAATGGAACCAGCCATCGGCTGCTGACCGAAGCGGATGGGATGGGGTTTACAGTCTGCCACACTGTGGTGCGTGCCGGCACCAGATCACGCCTGCAGTACCGCAACCATCTGGAAGCCTGCTATTGCATCGGCGGGTCCGGCAGCGTGGAATCTCTTGACGGTGTAAATTACCCGGTTGTCCCCGGAACGATCTATGTTCTGGACAAGCATGACGACCATTTTCTGATTGCTGACGATGAAAACGACATGATTTTGGTCAGCGTCTTTAATCCCCCGCTAAAGGGGACAGAACGCCATAACCTGGACGGTGACGGCGGTTCTGCATACTAATCCCTTTTCCTGCGCGGCGGTTGCCCTATTTGTCGTGCAGGAGGTACGCCCATGTTTGTTGAAATCGTAAACGGCCTGATCGCGGTTATGACGCTGGCTTTCGGTCTGTTTGGTTTTGTGGCGCCACGTTACACCGCAAACGCGCTGGACCTGTCGCCGACAGACAGCACCATGGGCCTGTCTGAATTGCGTGCATCCGTGGGCGGATTGTTCGTTGCGATGGCGCTGTATTGCCTGATCTCCGGTGCCGATTACGCCTATCTGATGTTGGGCATCGCCTATGCTGGGGCCGGTGCAGGACGGTTGATTTCGATTTTTGTTGATAGACCACCCCAACCCAAGACCACCGTGTGGTTCTTGTTCGAAGCGATCCCTGCCCTTTGGCTGATTGCAACCAGCAGTTAGTTAGATTTTCTTCAATTGATGCGCTCGAAATCTGTTGCACGAAATATAATTGCGTCTACGGTTTCTCAGCAGCTTCAGGGTGTGCCAAGTGCGACCACTTTGAAACTGCGTAAAACTGGGTATTCACAGGCCAGCTTCGGACAGTTACACCGGTAGTATTGGTAAGGTGAAATTACCAAACGCCGAAAAATCGGCGACACTTGGGAGGAAGACATGACCATTCGCGTATTTACGGCGGCTGTTGCCGCGACTTTTGCTATTTCTGGAGCCGCTCAAGCACAAGATGTGCTTCAGATGACTTCAGCCTTCGGGAAGAACCTGCCGATTTTGGGCACCGCAGGCGTGAACTTTGTAGAAAAGATCAACTCGATCTCTGAAGGCGTTGAATTCGAACACTTTGATCCGGGCGCATTGGTTCCAACACTGGAAGCTCTGGATGCCGTTTCCAACGGTTCGGTTGACGCCGCTTTCACCACATCGGGCTATTGGCAGGGTAAGATGACCGCCGCAGGTCTGTTTGCTGCCGTTCCGTTTGGCCCAGAGCCCGGCGAAATGCTGGCATGGATGCTGTATGATGACGGTATGACGCTGATGCGTGAGATGTATGACACCAATGGCTACAACGTGCATGTCATGCTGTGCGGCACCTATGCGCCGGAAACATCTGGTTGGTTCAAGAACGAAATCACCTCGCTGGATGACCTGAAAGGTCTGAACATGCGTTTCTTCGGCCTGGGTGCCGAAGTGATGCAGAAACTGGGTGTATCGACTTCTTTGCTGGCAGGTGGTGACATCTTCCCGGCGCTGGAGCGTGGCGCGATTGACGCGACCGAATTCTCCATGCCGATCGTGGATGCCAACCTGGGCTTCTATAACATTGCGAAGTTCAACTACTTCCCCGGATGGCACCAGCCATCGACCCTGTTCGAACTGCTGGTCAACAAAGACGTTTGGGATGACCTGGACGAACGCAGCCAGAACCAGATCGAAGTCGCCTGCATGGCCAACATCACAGACACCTTTGCAGAGGGTGAAGCCAAAAACTTCCCAGCTATGGTTGAAAACGTTGAAACGCACGGCGTTCAGATCAAAAACTGGACTCCTGAGCAGCTGAAAGCCTTTGAAGGCGCATGGTTGGAAGTGGTCGAAGACCTGAAAGCCGAAGACGAAATGTTCGCCAAATCCTGGGCCGATCTTCAGGAATTCCGCGAAGGCTACAAAACCTGGGGCAACAACATCTACTTGCCACGCCCCTGGAAGTAAGTATCTGATATCAAAAAGTATTTCAGGGGCGCATCACGTGCCCCTGTCTCCGCGTCGCGACCCTGTTGCGACGCGAATTTGATGTAGGGAATGGGAGGCCCGCGTCTATGGAGCAGACACCGGAAACTGTTGCCGCGATCAGCGACCCAGGAGAGGTCGATCGCGCATCACACAACCGGGGCGACCGGATCGTTGTCGCCATTTCGAACGTGTTCGCTTGGCTTTTTCCAATCCTGATGATTGTCATATGCGCGCAGGTAGTTTTGCGCGGGATTGGTCACAACCAGGCCTGGATGGATGACCTGCAATGGTGGCTATATGGCATGTCGGCGCTGATCGGCATCGCATATGCCGTTACAACCAACAGCCATGTACGCGTCGATATCTTTTACGACAGCTTTTCCCAGCGCAAAAAGCTGACTTATAACATCATCGGTTTGGTCTGGCTGTTCTTGCCCTTCATCATGATCAGTTGGGACGTGACCCTGAGCTACGGGCTGTCATCCTATTTCACCGATGAAGGCTCCTCCAGCCCGAACGGGCTGCACAATCTGTGGATCCTGAAACTGTTTATGAACGTGGCATTCCTGTTTGTCGCATTTGCGACCTGGGCTGCGTATGTTCGATCACTGTCTCTGATGACAAAGCCGCTGTTGTGGAAACAGCTGCTGTTTGCCCTGCCTTCGGTCATATTAGCCTGTAACTATCTGATTTATTACGTGATGGCCGGGATCGTGATTGTCACCAATCCCGAAGTGGACAGCCTGCGAAAAGCGGTGCGAACACCGGCATTTGGCGAAATCGAAGTTGGCCCCTGGGAAATTCTGTACACCGTGATCGGAGCCTTTGTAATGGCTGCGACGCTTATCATCATCGCCCGCATATTTGCACGCAAGGAGAGCTAAGCAATGTTGTCTTTCCTTGGTCAATTCCTGTCCGTCAACGAAATCGCCGTTGGCGTACTTTTCCTGACGTTTATCTGGATGTTGTTTCGCGGCATCCCGGTGGCTTATGCCCTTGTCGGGGTCAGCCTGCTTTTCGTTTTGATTGCCGAAATCTTTCTGGATCCCTTTCGCGGCACATTTCGTGATGTGATTGATTTCAGCCGCACAGGCATTTCCTACCGCAAGCTGCAGGCCCTGCCCTCGCGGATGTTCGGCGGCACGGTCAACAACCCGGTTTTGGTGGCCTTGCCCATGTTCATCTACATGGGGCTGATGCTGGATCAATCCGGTGTCGCGCAACGCATGATGATCTCGATGCAAAAGCTGTTTGGCCGGTTGCGTGGCGGCTTGTCTTTGACGGTTCTGCTGATCGGTATCATTCTTGCCGCGTCCACTGGTGTGATCGGTGCGTCTGTGACTTTGCTGGGTGTTATGGCCCTGCCCGCGATGATGGCGCAGAACTATTCCAAACCTATCGCAACTGGCACCGTTGCCAGTGCAGGCACGTTGGGGATCTTGATTCCGCCATCGATCATGTTGGTGATCATGTCGGATCAGTTAGCGATTTCGCTGGGCGATCTGTTCATGGGGGCGTTGTTCCCCGGTCTGATCCTGGGCGCGCTCTATATCATCTTCATCGTTGTCTACGGTCTGCTAAACCCCAGCGCGATGCCCGCGCCGGAAAAGTCTGACAAAGTTGGCTGGGCAGAAGTGCGTGATGTGCTTTTGGCCGTTGTGCCGCCCATGCTGCTGATCTTGTTGGTGCTTGGGTCCATCTTTGCCGGGATCGCCACCCCAACCGAAGCTTCTGGTCTTGGGGCATTGGGGGCAACCCTGCTGGCGATTGCCAACCGCAAACTGAACTGGAAGGTCTTCCGCGAGGTGTCGCGTTCAACGCTCAACACCACTGGCTTCATCGTGGGTATCTTTCTGGCGGCGAACTTCTTTGCCTATGTCCTGCGCCTCTATGGCGGCGATGACATCGTGAAACACTTGGTGCTGTCGGTCTCGGAAAACCCGTATCACATCGTTTTGTTCATCTTGTTCATCGTATTCTGTCTGGGCTTCCTGCTGGACTGGATCGAGATCACATTGATCATCATGCCGCTGATGCTGCCAATCATCCAAGGTTTGGAACTGGCCGTACCGGGGTTTGAGCAGGTGCGCGATCCGCAGGTGGTCTGGTTTGCCATCCTTGTGGCGGTGACATTACAGACGTCCTTCCTGACCCCTCCCGTTGGCTTTGCCCTGTTCTATCTAAAGGGCGTATGCCCACCGGGGGTGAACCTGAGCCATATCTACAAAGGCGTCATACCCTTTGTGCTGCTTCAATTGCTTGGCCTGTTTATCGTGTTTGAGTTTCCGGCCCTGACAACTTGGTTGCCCAGTGTGGCCTATGGTGACTAGCGACAACGCTGCATGACTTGCAGTTGCCACATCGTGAAATGAAAAAGGGCGGGGTTCATCCCCGCCCTTTTGCCATTCATCGTCTCGGCGTTCGCCGTCAGACTGCAACCACGTTGTTGTCAGGCCCATATGGAAAGCCGGTAATGTTTTCAGCCCCATCTTCGCCAACCACCAGAATATCATGTTCCCGATATCCACCGGCACCCGGATTGCCCTCGGGCATCCACAGCATGGGTTCCATTGACACAACCATGCCCGGCTCCAGCACTGTGTCGATATCTTCACGCAGCTCCAGCCCGGCCTCACGCCCGTAGTAGTGGCTAAGAATGCCAAACGAGTGCCCATAGCCAAAGGAGCGGTATTGCAGCAGCCCCTCCTGCGCCAAGAAGCGGTTCAGTTCGTCGCAAATCTGGGCGCAGGACACGCCCGGCTTGATCAGCGACAGCCCCAGTTCGTGCGTATCGACATTGGCTTGCCACAGACGCAAAGACGCCGGATCGGGCTCTCCTAAGAACAACGTGCGTTCCAGCGCGGTGTAATAGCCTGAGATCATGGGAAAGGTGTTCAAACTCAGGATATCCCCTGCTTCCAAGGCACGGGTGGTCACTGGGTTATGCGCGCCATCCGTGTTCAGCCCGGACTGGAACCAAACCCATGTGTCGCGCAGCTCGCTGTCTGGAAAGCTGCGCGCGATTTCCAGTTCCATCGCATCGCGCCCTGCCATGGCCACGTCAATCTCACGCGCGCCCAGTTTGATTGCCTCTTTGATCGCCGCGCCGCCATGGTCGGCAACACGGGCGCCTTCGCGGATCAACACGATTTCTTCGGCTGATTTGATCATTCGCGCCGCCATCGTATCTGGCGCAATGTCCAACAACTCTGGCTTCCCAACGATGTCCAACAGCGTGTCTCGGGCGGCCAGTGTCATATGGTCTGCTTCGATACCGACACGTCCGGCAGTGCCGATCAGCTCTTTGACGGCGCGCCAATAATTGCCACGCTGCCAATCAGTGTAGATGACATTGTCGCCGTGGCTGCGGCGCCATGGTTGGCCAGCATCGATATTGGCCGATACCGTCGTACACCCCGTCTGCGTTACAACGCAGGCATAGGGGCGGCCAAAGCTGCAATACAGAAAACCGGAATAATAGGCGATGTTCTGCATCGAGGTCAGCAGCACCACAGGTATGTCGCGACTGGCCATGATCTGGCGCAGACGGCCAAGGCGGTGCTCGTATTCAGCGGCGCTAAAGGGCAGCACAGCCTTTTCGCCATTGTGGCTGACAAAGGTTTGCGGGCGATTGTTCATATCTTGCATAAGCGATTTCGCGTCCAAGGGACCGGGGGCGCGCAGCCACCCGGCTACTCGTCCGGGCGTGCAGGACAATTCGGTTTTCAGATTTTAAGTCATCAAACCACGGGCCGTCATACCCCAGCGACGCCATCGCTGCGCGGACCGTATCACTGGCCTAGCGCGCGATTGCGTTTGGATCAACATTGATGTCACTGCGCCAGAGCGCTTTGTGAACCAGCACCCGCATTCTGATTATTTGAACAGCAAAGACAGCTTTAAACGTAGCTGCTTGGCTCTGTATCGCTGACATACAACATGGCCGGGTCCATCCAGGTTAAATCCGCGCCCAACAGATTGATCGTTGTTCCATCATACGAAAACTGCACCCCGGTGTCGGTTTGGGTGAAATGGGTAAAGGCGGTATCAGCATCCCCTTCTGCAAACCCATAGCCCAGCAAGGCAATGGTATCCCAAGCCTCCAGCCCGACAATCGTATCGGTGATGCCCGCCTGACCATCGCCCTGGGCAAAGAGAAAGACATCGCTGCCAAAGCCGCCGTCCATACGGTCTGATCCGGCGCCGCCAACCAACAGGTCATCCGCAGCCGCTGTCAGCTCTGAATACGTCGTTGCGGTGATGCGCAGCGAATTCGCAAGCGCTTGCTCGGTCGACACACGGAATTCACTACTTTGCGCAAAACCTTCGACAACGCTCGCCCTGTCAGCGCCCGCCGCCAAACGCCCAACCCAGCCAGACAGCCCCGCTGTATCAGGGGCGCGCTGCAGCACATTGCCATACAACAAGGTCACAAAGGCCGTATCGTCCAACGCGCCGTAGGTTTGCTGAAACTCTGTCGAGGTCACAAAACCATCAACCACCTGGCCATAGTCTGTGCCACCGGCCAGCCGATCTGCCCAACCTTCAAGCCCAACAAGATCGGGTAACCGCCCAAGCGTGGCTTGATACAGGCGGAAAACGTCATCTGTGGCGTCTGATTTCAGACGGTCACGCCCAAAAGTGCTGGCCTGCTCGCTTGTGTTTGTTTGGAACTCGGCGCTTTGCGAAAAGCCCAAAACCACCTGCGCGCGCGATTGTCCGTTGTCCAACTGCGCCTGCCAACCGGACAGGCCGGCTGTGTCTGCATCGCGTTCCAGAACATTGCGATAGAGCAGCGAAATGAACTGCGCATCATCCAATTGGCCATAGGATTGCGCGAATTCGGTGGAGTCGACAAAGCTCTGCGCCACGTCAACCAATGACTGCCCGTCAGCAACCCGGTTTGACCATGCGATCAGCCCTGCGCCATCAGGCTCACGCCCCAAGAAGGCCCGATACAAACGGTAAATGCTTCCGGACGCCTCATCGAAACTGGCATCGCCATCGCCAATCAGAATGTCATTGGCATCCCCACCGATCAGCGTATCGTGCCCGGCACCGCCCATCAGCGTGTTGTTGCCCTCGACCCCGCCATATTGAGTGAGATCGGGCGATCCCCCGGCAAACAAAGTGTCGTTGCCTGCCCCCCCAAAGACCAGATCAGAGTCCGCACCGCCGGACATGGAATCGTCCCCATCTCCACCGTACAGGGTGTCATTCCCATTCCACCCGCGAACGGTATCCAGACCTGCTCCTCCGTAGAGGACATCTTGATCGTGGCCCGCATGCATCCAATCGTCACCGGCCCCGCCAAAGAGCCTGTCATTCCCGTGTCCGCTTGACATCGAGTCATTGCCGTCGTCGCCATACAGGGTGTCAGCCCCATCTTCGGCCACGACCGAGTCATCACCGTCACCGCCGAATACCGAATCTGCGCCGTCTGCGGCATTCAGGGTGTCATCGCCATCTTCGCCGTACAGCACATCATTACCGATAGCCCCTAAAAGACTGTCATCGCCTTCTGCGCCATAGAGCAGGTCATTGCCTTCACCGCCATACACGCTGTCATGACCGGTGCCGCCGTAAATTGTGTCATTTCCCAAAAAAGTCGCGACCAGGTCATCACCGTCCCCTGAGTAGATCACCGTGGGGGACCCTTGGCCACCCACGGTGATCGTGTCATCCCCGCCATAGCTCAACAGTGTTGAGCCACCTGTGCTTGTCAAAAGAAGGTCGTCGCCAGCGAAAAAGTAATTTTCGAAGAATGGTTCAATGGCTGCTCCGGACACGTAACCCGAAAAAAACGTACGGGCATCCAGGTTCAGATCCTGTATTCCGTAGAAAAAATCCTCTTCAACCAATTCGCCATTAAAAACAGCAAAAGTTTCGATTGTTCCGTATACGCTTTGCAAGCTGGAACCCGAATAATTACCCACAAAGCCGTGAATAATACCGTCTTGATAAACCAGTATTCGGCCTGAATCGACGACCACGTGTTGAATATTGATCTGCGGCAAAGACGACATGTCGATTGACTGACGGGTTGCAAAATCTGCCATTGGCAAAAGTACCTTTATTTTGGCCACCGTGCTACGGATTTGGCACTAGAATTTTTCTCGCACTGACTGAAAAATCAGATCAAGTGACGCCCGGCGATCAGACATAGAGGCTGCTGCTATTTCGCGTCAACCAAATTCCAAAAATTGCATCCATGAGCGTGGTTCTGGGAAATCTGTTGAATAAAATGAAACAAATTTGGTAATTTCCCCGAACTATTTCGCAAAGCGAACCAATATGATTGCCTGCCACAACCGCCCCCCTCCGCAGCCTTTGATTGCAAAGGTCGAATGCCCAGAAACCCTTGAAACCTAGGGCATTGATGCCAAAAACGTGTTGATATTGGCCCATTTCGAACCTTACGCACCCGCATTTTACCGACGAGCCCATCAGCAAATGCAACGTTCAAAAACCGTGCGTTTCCCAAGGCGCCGTGCTTAAACCATCAGCGCTTATTCCAAGTATATCATCGCTTCGGTAATCCAAGAAATTTGCGTGTTTTCGAATTCTACAACCGTCAGCTGGTTATCGAAAATGACGCTGCTGCCATTTTGGCTGAAATGGCTCAAGGATTCGGATTTTGAACTGTAGTTAAAATCAATAAACGCGATCGTATCCCAAGGCTCAAAGTCCTTCACAACGTCCATAGCCGTTGGATCGGTTTCAACACCATTAAAGAAGACAAAGGCATCGCTGCCAAACCCACCATAGACGGTGTCACTGCCTTCCAACCCACCAAGAATATCATCCGTTTTCGCAAGCATTGCATCAAACGAACCAGTGTCAGCCTGTAAAAACTGGACCAGTGCAGCATAGGTCGATTGTACAAATTCAGTGCTTTGTGCAAATCCTTTCACAACATCAACCCGTGTCATGCCTGCGGACATTTGATCAAGCCAGCCCGCCAATTCGGTTGTGTCTGCCGCACGTCCCAGCACATTGGTGTAAAGCGTTTCCACAAACAGCGTATCATCCAAACCGCCGTAGAGGTTTTGAAACTCTTGCGAGTCCATGAACCCTGCAACAATCTGATCATATGTCATGCCATTGGCATAGTTATCGGCCCAGCTTTCCAACCCGGCGGCATCGGCTGTGCGGTTTAACGTGGCTTGATACAGCCGGAAAATATCATCTGTGATGTCGCGCTTCAGGTCAGAAAAGCGGAATGCAGCCGCCGCCTGTTCTGTTGCTGATTTGAATTCCTGACTTTCCGAAAACCCAAGCACCACAGATTGGCGCGATGATCCGGCCTGCAGTTGCGCCAGCCATCCGTTCAGGCCTTCGGCATCGGCGGCACGCCCCAGCACGTTTTCATACATCAAAGAGACAAAGGCCGTGTCATCCAATGTGCCATAGGTATTTTGGAATTCGGCAGAAGACACAAAGCCTTGCGCCACGTTTGCCAAAGATTGCCCATCAGAAACGCGTTGCGCCCATGCTATGGCCCCAGCAACGTCTGGTTCGCGGTTTAATGTGGATTGGTACAGGCGATACACAAACCCGATGTCGTCATCATAGTCTTTGAATTCGCCGCCATGCAGTTCATCGTCACCTTCATTGCCATCTAAAAAGTCTGTTCCGGCGCCGCCGATCAGCAGATCATTGCCAAGGCCACCAAGTAGAAAGTCATCCCCTTCAGAGCCGAAAAGAGTGTCGTTACCACCGTCACCAATAATCTGATCTCCACCGTCACCGCCCGAAAGCGTGTCGTCACCGGCCTCTCCCCAAAGCGAGTCATCTCCCGAACCGCCGGACAGACTGTCATTTCCATCTTCGCCAAAGAGCAGATCATCGCCTGTGTTGCCAAGGACCGTGTCGTCACCTGCCCCTGCAACAACGGTGTCGTCGCCATGGTTGGCGTCGATATAGTCCGCCCCACCGTACCCAACTATACCATCATCGGCAGAAGACCCTGTGATCGTGTCGTCCTCGGCCAACGCGATACTCAACGCAAGATCGGTGTCATTTTGCGTCCACAAAGCATCAAACACGGTCGCAGCATCCGCGGATAGGTCCGTGGCTGTCAGAAATACCGTTCCGCCAACAGACGATTGAAACTCTGTCAGCGTTCCCGTCGGGATGGCGTTGGATGTTTCGAAATGGCCTGTAAATTCATAGGTGGCGACAGAAGAATTCGCGACGATCAGCGACGCTGAGATTTGCGAGGGTCGCTGGATTGGAAGAGAGGTTGGGCGCAGATCCAGACCTTGATGAAACACAACTTGCGACATTCTTTCTGCCTTCCGTCAAAACCACACAAATTCTGCGCATAAGGCATTGGCTAAAAATGGGTTAACACTTCCCGCCTCGCGCGAAGTTCGGTATTTCACATGTCGCCATTTAGCGTCAATCAACAAAAGTGGGATAGTGACCGCGGCATGTTGAATCCGGCGACCGCCTGCACTATGTTTTGCATGTCTCTTCGGGGACTATGGACATAAACGCGCTCGTAATAAGCGGATCGGACCCGGGGGCGGTACCCGGCGACTCCACCAATCACCCGGTTATTGGCCGGTCATGGGGTCGAAATAGGATCGACGAACGTCTAAAGGGGTTAGCTTTGTCTCGGTGAGATACTACCGTTATCGGTTCACATTGCATAATTGCCAATAACAATCATGCTCCGGTAGCTCTGGCCGCGTAAGCGGTTAGAAATATCGAAACTTAAGTCCTTTCGCTTTGCAGCGTAAGGCGGGGTTCGCAGGCACCTGGCAACAGAAGCCTGCACTTTCCCCCCTAAATGCTTGACCTGCGCCCAGATGCTTTGACAGCATTGGGACATGTGGAAGCTTGTCCTTGTTGCGCTTTTGTTGGCCCCGCCTGTGAAGGCGTGTCAAACCGCGTTGGTTCTGGCGATGGATGTTTCCAATTCCGTTGATCCGGCAGAGTACAAGTTACAGGCGCATGGGTTGGCAGACGCCCTGTTGGACGCAGAAATCGCCGAAGTCTTGGTTCGCGACAAAGTTGCGATAGCGGTGCTGCAATGGTCCGGGCCAGATCGACAAGAGATCAGCATTCCCTGGACGCATATGCGTTCCCCGGCAGACGTGATTGCCCTGTCTGCGCGGGCCCGTGACATGGAACGCGCCTTTGTTTTGTCGGCCACTGCCCCTGCCGAAGCGATGGAACGCGCCTTGGCCCTGTTTCGCGACGTTCCGCAGTGCCGCCGCAAAGTGATCGACATGTCTGGGGACGGTAGCCCCAACGCAGGCAAAGACATTGGAAAAATGCGCCGCCGCGCTGAAAGGCAAAGTGTTACTGTCAACGGTCTGGCGATCGAAGGAATGGGCATCGCAATCAGCAATTTCTACCGGCGCCATGTGATCACCAGAGACGGGTTTGTCATCACGGCCCGCGGTCATCGCGACTATCCCCGCGCCATTCGCACCAAACTGCTAAAAGAGCTTTCGCAAGTTTTGGGCTAAGACGGTTTGGGTGACGGCAGATGTTTGTCGAACCCAGGCTTAGTGCCTGCCCCTGCCCGGTTTTCCGCCACCACTTTGCATAGCCGCAGTCGGCGGCTTGGTTGCAGGCTGGCAGCTCCCCTGGGTGCCAGCACGCAACAGCCTGATTGCCAGCCGACTTCCCTCGAACTGGAAGGTTATTTTCGTGCAGATTGAGGACAGTTTGCCTTTGGCGTTACGTTGATTGACCTTAAGATAAGAAATTCCACAGGGCAGGCTTTTGTTTCCTGCAAAATGGAATATGCTGCGATGAAATACAGGGGAAGCACCGGATGCCCGACAGCATCGATTACGGAAAACTTATGCACAAAGCCATGCGTGGCTTGATATTGGACGTTCTGACCGACGTGCAGGAAAACGGCCTGCCTGGGGAACACCATTTCTTTATTAATTTCGACACGTCTCACCCTGATGTGCAAATCGCGGATTGGCTGTCTGACCGCTATCCCGGCGATATGACAGTTGTCATGCAACATTGGTTTCAGGACTTGGTCGTGGCCGAGGACGGCTTTGCCGTGACCTTGAATTTTGGCGACTCGCCCGAACGGTTGTTCATCCCATATGACGCCATCAAAACCTTCGTTGATCCGTCGGTCGAATTCGGCCTACGGTTCGAAGGCAATGAGGACGAGGACGAACCACTGCCCGGACCGCATGATGTGGCTCCGCTGCGCGATTTGTCCAAGGCGGAACCCGAAGACGACGCGGCCAAAAAAGACGATACGCCAAAGGATGCGGATATCGTCAGCTTGGACAGTTTCCGCAAGTAACTGTCTGACACCGCAGTACTGTCATTTATCGACCAAGCGCAGCTTTCATTCGGGGCTGCGCTTTTTGCGTTTATGCCCACAGACAAGCGTTGCCAACGCCAACCAACTGCATGGCGCTGCCCCTAAAAAAAACGCCATGAACAGCCCCAAGGCACCACAAGCGGGTAAATTTTGTAACTTTCCTGCGGCAAAGCTTCCATTTCGGAATGATAGCGTCCAACAACGGTCGTGCCGCAATTGCAATGCGAGCGGGCGTTCTCTATCACCGCGCCGAGATTATTCCAGGGAGGCTACCCTTATGACCAACACCCGCACCGAGACCGACAGCTTCGGCCCGCTTGAGGTTCCTGCAGACAAATACTGGGGCGCGCAGACGCAGCGCTCGATCATCAATTTCCCGATTGGATGGGAAAAGCAGCCTGTGCCGATCATCCGCGCGTTGGGTGTGGTCAAGAAAGCCTGCGCCATGGCCAACAAGGACATGGGCACAATTGAACCAGAACTGGCCGATGCGATCATCGCCGCCGCTGGTGAAGTGATCGAAGGCAAATTCGACGACAACTTCCCCCTGGTTGTTTGGCAGACCGGGTCCGGCACACAGTCAAACATGAACGCCAACGAAGTCATCAGCAACCGCGCCATTGAAATTCTGGGCGGCGAGATGGGATCGAAAAAACCGGTTCACCCGAACGACCATTGCAACATGGGCCAGTCGTCAAACGACACGTTCCCCACCGCCATGCATGTGGGAATCGCCATGCAAGCGCGCGATGTTCTGTTGCCAGGCCTGCGCAAATTGCACGCGGCACTGACCGCAAAATCCGAAGAATTCAAAGACATCATCAAAATCGGCCGGACGCATACCCAAGACGCAACTCCGCTGACACTGGGTCAGGAATTTGGTGGGTATGCCCATCAGGTGTCCAAGGGCATTCAGCGCGTCGAAGCGTGTCTGGGCGACATCTATGAACTGGCACAGGGTGGCACCGCTGTCGGCACCGGCTTGAATACCAAAGTTGGATGGGCCGAAGCCGTTGCGGCGAACATGGCGCAGATCACAGACCTGCCCTTTGTCACCGCCCCCAACAAGTTTGAAGCCTTGGCGGCCCATGACGCGATGGTCATGTTCTCGGGCGCACTGAAAACCGTGGCGGCAAGCCTGTTCAAAATCGCCAATGACATGCGGTTGTTGGGCTCTGGCCCCCGTTCCGGCCTTGGCGAATTGATCCTGCCGGAGAATGAGCCGGGTTCGTCCATCATGCCAGGCAAGGTCAACCCGACCCAAGCCGAAGCGCTGACCATGGTTTGCGCTCATGTCATGGGCAATGACGCGGCCGTTGGCATGGCGGGCAGCCAAGGGCATTTCGAACTGAACGTCTATAACCCGATGATGTCCTACAACGTATTGCAGTCCATGCAGCTGCTGGGGGACTCAGCCAGCGCGTTTACCGACAACATGGTTGTGGGCACACAGGCCAATATCCCTCGCATCGAAAAGCTGATGAAGGAATCGCTGATGCTGGTTACGGCACTGGCCCCGACCATCGGCTATGACAACGCCACAAAGGTTGCCAAGACCGCGCATAAGAACGGCACCACCTTGAAGGAAGAGGCAATTGCCTTGGGCTTTGTGGACGAAGAAACCTTTGATCGTATCGTACGCCCTGAAGACATGATCGGCCCCAAAAGCTGATCCTTGGTTGGGTGGGCGACAGCCCACCCATACCCTGGCGCACCGGACCCCGGTGCCAATTGCCAGCGACTGGGGCGATTTTGCCCCGCTTGCTGAATAGATTCACCAACCCCTTCCCCGATCAACGACAACTCGCTACGCTGGTGTCATGTCGAACGTTGTCAATCTAAACCAGTTTCGCAAGTTCAAAGCCCGCGCCGAGAAACGCGCGCAAGGCAATGAAAATGCTGCCAAACATGGACGCAGCAAAGTTGAACAGGCGCTGGAACGGGCCAAGGCCGAAAAAGCGAAACGCGATCTGGACGGGCACGAAAAGGAATGAGCCGGCCTGTTAAGCGCTCGTTAACGCTGCGCGGTCACCGTACGTCTGTCACGCTGGAAGACGCATTCTGGCAGGCTTTTCGCGATATTGCAGAAGATCAGGGAAAGCCAATCAACGCCTTGGCGGCCGAGATTGATGCTGGCCGTGATTTGGAAATCGGCTTGGCGACCGCAATCCGTTTGTTCGTGCTGGATTGGTACAGATCTCGCGCTGAATAGCCCAAGATTAACGCCCCGATAAGACCTTGACTGTAATCCTGTTCAGGCTTTCAGCCACGATGGTTGGGCCGGGTCATCGTCGCTGGTCCTAACTAAATTTACGTGTCTGAAACCTGTTCCCCAGAACAGCAGCCCCGCCAGATATTGGCGGGGCTATTTCTTGTCCCGCTGGTCAAGCTGTAGCCAGATGCCATCGCGCGACCGCACGGTCAAAAAGGCCACCGGATCTGGCCGACGAACAGCCTTAATCCGGTAATCCCTCAGGATCAGAGACAACAACAGTGGTCCTTCGACCATGGCAAACCCGGCACCGGGGCACACCCGCGCGCCTGCCGAAAACGGAATATAGGCGTTGCGCTGACAGGTTTTGCCATTTTCCGTCTTCCACCGCGCCGGATCAAACCCATCGGGATTATCCCACAACCGTTCATGACGATGCAGGTGCCAGGGGCTGATCACCATTTGTGACCCGGTGGCAATATCCCGATCTCGAAACCGTTCCGGGCAAGTCGCTTGACGCACCATCATCGGCACTGGCGGGTACAGACGCAGGGTTTCTCGAAACACATCTCGGCTGATCTTTAGCTTTGACACTTTCGAAAACGCGCTGGACCGAAGGCATTGCGCTTCCTCGGACACTTGGTCCTGCCAATCTGGATGTGTGGCCAGTAGGTACAGCGCCCAGCCAAGTGCGGACGCGCTGGTTTCATGCCCTGCCAGAAAAAAGATCGCCACCTGATCCACCATTTCATCGGCGGTGAAGGTTTGCCCAGTGTCCGGGTCAGTCGTGGTCATGATCTTTGTCGCCAAATCGTCAGGCGCAGTGCCGTCGGCAATCTGTTTTTGGCGGGCCAAGGTCATCTGCGTTATCAACGCGCGCACCCGTGCAGCGGATGCACGGGTGGTGCGCCGGTGGAACCGCGGCATCCAACGTGGCAACCGCACAAACGCCGCGGCGTTCAAAATGGGTTGGCTGCGCTGATAGGCGCGAAATTCGTTGAACGTGGCGCTGGCAGTCTGGTCTTCGATCGGCAGTGAAAACAGCGTGCGGAAAATCACATCGGCCGCCGCGTGGCTGCACATCTCTTCGATCTCAACCTCTTGCCCGACATGTTGGCCCAACCGGGTCAACATCGCCTGCCCTGCCGCCCACATGGCCGGATAGGTGTCTCGCAAACGTCCGCCTTCGAACGCAGGATCAATGATGCGGCGCTGGCGCTCCCATTCCGCCCCGTTGGTCAAAAACACCGACCGCCCCAGCAAGGGGCGCAAGCCTTCGGAAATACGGTTGGATTTCGGAAAATCCTTTGGTCGGTCTTTCAACACTGTGCGCACCAGATCGGGCTGGTTCAGCAGGTAAGACCGAAAAAACGGCGTACGAAATTCCGCCATCCAAGCGCGGTACAGCCGCGCCGGTTGCGCCGACAGAATATCCTTTCGAAACAGACGCACATATCGCCACAACGAGACTTTGTCTGCACGCGCCACGGGCTTGGGCGGGGTCGTCATGACATCACCGACGTATACCGCGACATAGGCGTCACCTTGCGACTGGCCGAAGGGGGCCGGCCTGCATAGCGATCAGCCAAACTGACAGGGCCCGCAGTGATACGGAAATAGTCATAGTCCAAAGGCCGGTCAAACGCGCAAAGGTACTGAAAATGCACCCGGAAAAACCGCCAACGGATGGCGCGCCAGCTTTCCGGAGTGAGCGAGTTGCTGAACTGGGCCGAAAAGACCAACGGCCATTTCTTTTCGCTGCGGGCCACCCCAGTTACCGCAACCGGATCACACAGGGCAAAGGCGCAGCCGTCACCCGGCGCCGTTACATCAACCCAAGCGATATGGCTTTGTTCCGACATCACCCGCAAATCAGCGCGCAGCTCATCCGCCTTGGGCAGAAAAGACATCATTGGAATGGAATGCCCCAAGGTGAGGAACGCCAGTTTTGGCCCGGTATCCTTCAAACCTTCGCTCCGGACCAAGCGCGCCAATGCCTGAACACCCAGATAGGCACCAGACGAATGGCCCACCACCAGAACTTCGTCATAAGGCCCTTGCAGGGCTTTTGCGATTTGATGACCAAACTCATCCAGCCGTTTGGACAAATCGGCAGGGGTTGCCCCCCGGCTTTGCGCGGTGTGGGCGTAGTCATGCATCAGGTAATAGGCGTAGAACTTGCCGTCATAACGCCGGAACAGCTCTAGCACACCTGCGCCGAGGATCACCCCCAACACAGCACCCACCACGCGCCCTGCACCGCCATCAACCGCTGTACCTGCATTCAACGCCGCAAAGAACAGGGCCACCGCCAGTGCCGCCTGCAGGATCAGAAACACCACCGGATAGAAGGCAGCGATCACCGGGCCTTTGCGCAGACGCATCAACGGCCACAGAGCCCCTGTGCTGACATAAATCCAAACCGTGCGCAGCATCTGGATATAGGTGCCAACAACGCTTTGCCCCATGCTGGAACGCACCAAATCATTCCAGGTTAGAACCGTGATATCGGCCTGAACATCGTGACCGTCCATCGTGGCGTTGACGGACCAGCTGTCGCCCCCCTGACCGGCGGATTGTGCGAGTGTATAGTCCGAAATCGCGGCCTGAATGGCACCCTCTTTCCGGTATAGCTCACGATAGCGGCGTGGCGGGAACGGGTCAAAACCGGGTATGTAAAATACCTGACGGCGCCGCACCTTTTGGCCGGGCAGTTTTGATCCCTTATTCATGCGCACAAAAGCCTACACAGTGTATTTTGGCAGAGTATGGCGCAGGAGGACTGGCCTGCAATAGCTTGGCGTTCAACGCGGCGCAAAACAGCCCGCGGTATCCCCATATGACACGGCCGTTCAGCCCAGAGTTGCCAGTGCAGGAAATGTTTCTAGCAGCCAGAATGAAAAGCGTGAAAACGCCCCGGTCAGCAGGGCCAAACCAACAGCGATCAGCAAAAGGCCCATTACCCGTTCAATCAGGGCCATATGACGTTTGATCCGGTTCATCAGGCCCATCGCGCGGGTCAGGAACAACGCCGCCAACAGGAACGGAATGCCCAGACCGGCTGCGTAGATCGCCAGCAATAGCGTACCGCGGGCCACATTGGCCTCGCTGGCGGCCAAAGACAGGATCGCCCCCAGTTGGGGGCCGATACACGGCGTCCAACCAAAGGCAAACGCCAGACCCAAAACATAGGCGCCAAAGGCCGATCCGCCGCTGTCACCGGCATCCATGCGCGCTTCGCGATCCAGAAATGGAATGCGGAAAACGTTCAAGAAATGCAGACCAAAGATGATGACTACAACACCTGAAACCTTGGACAGAAGCTCTTGGTTTTTCAGGAAAAATGCACCGAAAGCAGAGGCTGTGAAACCCAAAAGAATAAAGACGGTCGACAGGCCCAGAACAAAGAAAAGCGCCGCAATCGTAGCCCGTGCACGGCCTGCCTGCTCATCCTGAATCTCAGACACGCTGACGCCGGACATAAAGGCCAGATACGGCGGCACGATGGGCAATACACATGGGCTGAGGAACGAGATAATCCCCGCCGTCAGCGCAACAAGCATCGCCGGCAACAAGCTGGCGTCTAAGAGATCGATTCCGAACATGTGACAGGTCTTACCCCACTGTTTAGCCGCCGTCACCGAACATCGAGTCACATCCCCGTGGCATGCTTCGTTTTGACCATTATCCAGCCCCGGCCTTCATGGATGGAGTACGGTTTACATCCGGCAGGGCTATGTCGCTTGCCAAAAACGAACGGGGTTCTAAACATTTGTCCATCAGACAAAAGAAAAGGCGCAGACCAGTGCCTGCGCCCTTTCCAATTTCAATGTTTCGAACCGCTTAGCGTGCGATAGACCACCAGCCGCGTTTTTTCGGTTTGTTGCTGTCTTCCGCCTCGGCCTCGACCACTTCTGGTTCGGGCTGTGGCTCTGGCGCGGGGTCCACCGGTGTTTCTGCAACAGGTTCCGGCGCAACCGCACCATTGGATGCCTCTGCAACGGCTTCAGCTACAGGTTCTGCGACTGGCTCCGCTTCGACAACGGTTTCCGCCACGGTTTCGACAGGGGCTTCCACTGCCGCCTCGACAGGCGTTTCAACAGCGGCCTCTGCGACGACCGGTGCCTCAGACGCAGTATCAGCCGGTGCGTCTGCGGCAACAGCTTCGGCAACAACCTCCACTGCGGGTTCAGAAACAAGGACTTCTGCTGCTACAGCTTCGGCCGGTTTGGCGGTTCGGCTGCGCGAACGGGTCCGCTTGGGCTTGGGCTTTTCTTCGGCAACAGCCTCAGCAACCTCGGCTACGGCATCCGCCGCCACTGCGGGAGCATCCCCTTCGGCAGCTGTAGATTCTGTTGCTGCGCCCTCTTCTGTATCGGTCTTCTTGCGGCGGCTCCGGCGGCGGCGCTTCTTGGGCGCCTCTGCCTCACCTTCTGGTTTTTCCGCATCTGCCGCTGGGGCGTCTGCTTCGGAACCAGACGCATCTTCTGTTGGCTGTGCGTCGCCGTTGTCAGTATCGGATTCTGTGTCGTTGGAGGATGCATCCTCCTGACCTTCGCCATTGGACTTCCGCCGCCGACGCCGACGACGACGCTTCTTGGGCTTGTTTTCATCCTCGTCCGAGACAACCGCCTCTTCGGGTTCAACGGCCACTACGTCTTCGTCGTCGATCTCGTCCATCAACGTGGTGTCAACAGAAACCACAGGTGCGGCCACTTCGGCCACAACGCGTGTCGCGGTTTTCAGCTTCTCCAACGAGAAATCAGGACTGACCAGATGCACATCCCCTTCGATCCGCACGGACAGGCCATAGCGGGCTTCGATCTGGGCAACATGTTCGCGTTTCTGGTTCATCAGGTAGTTGGCAATATCCACCGGACATTTCACCAACACCTCACGCGACCGACGGCGCACGCCCTCTTCTTCAATCTCGCGCAAAATGGACAGGGCCATGTTGTCGTCTGACCGGATCAGACCCGTCCCATGACAGGATGGGCACGGTTGCGTTGTCGCCTCGATCATACCGGGGCGCAAACGCTGACGGCTCATCTCCAGCAAACCAAATCCAGAAATGCGGCCCACCTGAATGCGGGCACGGTCTGATTTCAGCTTGTCTTTCAAACGCTTCTCAACGGCGGCGTTGTTCTTACGCTCGTCCATATCGATGTAGTCGATGACGATCAGACCGGCCAAATCGCGCAAGCGCAGCTGACGCGCCACTTCTTCGGACGCTTCAAGGTTGGTCTTCAGAGCTGTTTCTTCGATCGAGTTTTCCTTGGTCGCACGACCAGAGTTCACATCGATGGCCACCAACGCTTCGGTGACGCCGATCACAATGTACCCGCCTGATTTCAACTGAACCGTGGGGTTGAACATCGAAGACAGATAGCTTTCGACCTGATAGCGCGCAAATAGCGGCATCGGATCGATGTAGTTTTTCACGTTCTTGGCGTGGGACGGCATGATCATCTTCATGAAGTCCTTGGCATTGCGGTAGCCCCGCTCGCCTTCCACCAGAACTTCTTCGATCTCGCGATTGTACAAATCGCGGATCGTGCGTTTGATCAGATCGCCCTCTTCATAGATTTTCGCCGGTGCAATGGATTCCAGCGTCAGCGCGCGGATTTGTTCCCACAGCCGTTGGAGGTATTCATAGTCGCGCTTGATTTCGGTCTTGGTGCGCTCTGCACCCGCAGTCCGAATGATCAGCCCGGCGCCCTGAGGAACGTCGATACCGTTGGCGATTTCTTTCAGTTTCTTACGGTCGGCAGCGTTGGTGATCTTGCGGGAAATGCCGCCACCGCGTGCGGTGTTCGGCATCAGCACGCAATAGCGCCCTGCCAATGACAGATAGGTGGTCAGAGCAGCGCCCTTGTTGCCACGCTCTTCTTTCACGACCTGCACCAGAAGAATCTGGCGCACTTTGATCACTTCTTGAATCTTGTAGCGACGTGGCCGTGGCTTGCGCTGTGGGCGGATGTCTTCATCAGAGTCATGGTGATCAGAAACCGATTCAATGCTTTCGTCCTTGGCGGTTGCCGCGCGGGCTTCCGGTTCTTCGGACTCATCATCGCTGTCAGCCGCAGGTGTTTCTTCAGCTGTAGTCTCTTCCACTACAGGTGTTTCTTCAGCTGCTGCTTCTTCGACGGAGGGTGCCTCGGCCGCCTCTTCACCTGCAGGGGCTTCTTCAACGGCCGCAGTCTCTTCAACCGCAGGAGCCTCTTCAGCCACTGGCGTCTCTTCAGTCGCGTCGGCGGCGTCAACCACCGGCGTTTCTTCTGCCGTTGTTGCCTCTTCGCTCGAAATCGGTTCTTCAACCGGGGTTTCGGCGACCGTTTCCATTGGCGACAGACCTTCTTCGTCATCGCCTGTCAGATCAATGGTTTCCATACCACTGATGTCTGCAGCAACATCTTTGGTCACGCTGACATCTTTGGTGTCAGTCTTTGCTGCCTTGGACGAGGAGCGACGACGCCGCGAACGCGACTTTGGCTTTTCCACGTCGTCATCTTTGGCCGACATCGCTTCTGCGTAGGCGCGTTCTTCCGCCATAAGCGCTTCGCGATCCGCGACCGGGATCTGATAATAGTCTGGGTGAATCTCAGAAAAGGCTAAAAAGCCGTGCCGATTGCCGCCGTAGTCGACAAATGCAGCCTGTAGCGAGGGTTCAACCCGCGTTACTTTTGCAAGATATATGTTGCCAGCTAGCTGGCGTTTGTTTTCAGATTCAAAGTCGAATTCCTCAACCTTGTTTCCATCAACCAACACAACGCGGGTCTCTTCCGCGTGGGTGGCGTCGATGAGCATTTTCTTTGCCATATTGTCCGTTTGCACACCCAAGAAGCCGCGCGTCCAATGGGGCGCGTAGCGGTTGGGCGGTGTCTTGTCAGGGCGAGTGGCCGCGCCGACGGCAACAGGGGCGGGAGTCCGCCTGCTAGGTGCCTCATGTCAGTCGCGCGTTGCATCGCGTTTCTTCTCCGACGCATCACTGCATTTTGCAGCCTGCGCCTTTTTGCGGCCCGTCGCAAAAGCGGTCCGGGCGGTTCCTTCGGCCAAACGGGCCGGGTAATCCGGTGCCAGGGGCGACATAACAGTCTGCCCAACCGGCCCGAGAAAACTTTTGAGTCGATCACAAATACCGTGATGCCGACCTTACCAACATAAGGGCAGCGCTTGGCAAATGACAACACGCAAATGCATTTTCATGATAAATGTTACGCTGCCTCATAGTTTCCTGACACGGCCATATTCTGTCCGTTATTGTAAAGAACTATGCGATTTTTCCTGCATGACGTGCCCGGAAATTACCGACAAATGCAGAAAAGAAAACCCCGCCCCCAGCCATGCTGAGGACGGGAAATTTCTGAACAAATTGATGTTTGTGTTCACATGAAACCAGGCCAGATTTGGCCTGATCAACCGTCAGTCGAACGTAAACGCCGGATCAGTGAAGACGTGTCCCAACGCCCACCGCCCTGATTTTGCAGGTCTTTGTAGAACTGATCGACCAACGCGGTTACCGGCAAGGATGCCCCTGTCTCGTTCGCGGCGTTCAGACAGATGCCCAAATCCTTGCGCATCAAGTCCACCGCAAAACCATGCTCAAACTCATCGTCCAGCATCGTTTCATAGCGGTTCACCATCTGCCAAGAGCCTGCGGCCCCGCCGCCGATCACATCGACCACGGCGCGCCCGTCCAACCCGGCTTTTTCCGCAAAATGCAGGCCTTCGGACAGCCCTTGGACCAATCCGGCGATGCAAATTTGGTTCACCATCTTACAAAGCTGACCAGCGCCGCTGTCACCCAACCGTTTGCACAGCTTGGAATAGGCATCAATCACAGGTTCCGCCTTGGCGTAGGGTGCTTCCTTCCCGCCGCACATTACCACCAACTGGCCGTTTTCGGCACCGGCCTGCCCGCCTGAAATGGGCGCGTCGATGAAATCAATCTCTGCAGATGCGGCCTCGGCAAACAATTCACGCGTGACTTTGGCCGATACCGTGGTGTGGTCGACAAAAATAGTACCCGCGCCCATTGCCGCAAACGCACCATCCGCGCCAAGGCAGACAGACCGCAAGTCATCATCATTGCCCACGCAGGACATCACGAACTCGGCACCAGCCGCAGCTTCACGGGGCGTTAATCCCATTGCGCCGCCATATTCCGAGACCCACTTTTCCGCCTTGGCCGCCGTACGGTTGTAAACTGTTACTTCATGCCCGGCTTTGGCCAGGTAACCCGCCATCGGATAGCCCATGACCCCTAACCCCAGAAATGCAACTTTTGCCATCTGAACGTTCCTCCAATTTCCTGCGCTTCTTTGCTTGTCATGTGATGCCTGCCCGACCTGCCCTTGGCAAGGGCTGGCTGCCGCGATAACCCAAGGCAACCGCTGGAAGGGAGAGTTCTTATATGGCCGTCGTCTTTCGCTGGCTTTTGCGTCTTGCCACTGTGGCTGTGGTGCTGTGCACCTTGGGCGTATTGCTGGTCTATTACTTGGGCACCCGGTCTTTACCGGATTACAACAATACCCTCCACGTTGACGGCACGACCTCGGATATTGAGATTGTGCGCGACAATTCCAATGTCCCGCATATCTTTGCGGCGTCGGATCGCGATGTGTTCTTTGGGTTGGGTTATGCCCATGCACAGGACCGTTTGTGGCAGATGATGCTGATGCGGCGCACGGCCCAAGGTCGCCTGAGCGAGGTGTTTGGCACAAGTACCCTGGACACCGACAAGCTGTTACGACGGCTGGATTTGTACACATTGGCGCAGAAATCTGTTGCAGCACAGGATCCGCGCACATTGGACGTTCTGGAAAGCTATGCCGCCGGTGTGAATGCCCGATTGGGAGAGATCAACCGTGATAGCCTGGGCCGGGGCGCGCCGGAATTCTTTGTGTTTAACGCCCCGATTGCCCCCTGGCAGCCCGCTGATTCCCTGGCGTTGATCAAGGTTATGGCGTTGCAACTGACCGGGCATGCGTCAGACGAGGTGCTGCGCGCGCGGACATCGCTGCTACTGCCCAACGAAAACCGACTGGCAGATATTTTGCCTGATGTTCCCGGCGACGCCATTGCCGCGTTGCCCGAATATGCCCAGTTGGTGCCTGGCGTGCCAAAGTTTTCGAATGCGCCAGAGTTGCGCCACGCAATGCTGTCACCAGTCGCCCCAGTTGGATTGGCGGGGGCGTCCAATGCATGGGCCGCAGCACCCAAACGCTCTGCTTCTCGCGGAACGTTGCTGGCCAATGACCCGCATTTGGGCTTCACCGCCCCATCGATTTGGTATCTGACCCGCATGCAGCTTAGCTCTGGCGGTGTTATTGGCGGTACAATCCCCGGCATTCCGGCGGTTATGGTTGGCCGATCAGAGGCGCTTGGCTGGGCGTTAACATCGTCTTACCTTGATGATCAGGATCTGTTCATCGAAGAGGTGAACCCAGACAATTCCGAAGAATACCGCAGCCCAACCGGTTGGCAGCGCTTCCAGACCCGCAAAACCATCGTCAACATCAAGGGCGAAGCGCCGGTTACGATGACACTGCGCTGGACAGACAATGGCCCGGTCTTGCCCGGTACACATTTCAAACTGTCCACGGTTACACCGCCCGGCCATGTTGCGGCCTTGTCCTGGACCGCGCTCAGCGATGCCGACACGTCGATGACGGCAGCCGTGAACCTGATGCATTCCAAATCTGTGTCCGAAGCGTTGGACGCGTCGGAAAACTTTATTGCGCCGTCCCAGAACCTAACACTGGTTGATGGTGAAACCATTGCGATGAAAACCATCGGGGCCATGCCGCGCCGCGATCCGGACAGCCAAAGCCAAGGACGGATGCCCAGCCTGGGCTATGTGGCACAGAACCGCTGGCAGGGTATCTTTCCGCAATCCGACAACCCGGCCTTCGTTTCACCGTTGGGTGGGTTGGTCGGAAACACCAACAACAAAGTGGTCGATCGCCCCTTCCCCAAACACGTGTCGTTTGAATGGGGTGACAGCCAGCGCGTACAACGCTGGCAGCGTATGATGCAAGGACGCGAGGTGCACACCCGCGATAGCTTTATCGAAGTGCAGCTGGACACCGTCTCCCCTGCCGCGCGGACATTGCTGCCACTGATCGGTGCAGACCTTTGGTACACGGGCGAAGCGGCCCCCAACGGCACGCCCGAACGGTTGCGCCAGCGCGCGCTGGACCTGTTGGCCAACTGGAACGGCGAGATGAACGAACATCTGCCCGAGCCATTGATCTATTCCGCCTGGCTGCGCGCCCTTCAGGACCGGTTGATCCGTGACAACCTTGGCCCGCTGGCGGATGAATTCCACCATGTGGAACCATTGTTTATCGAACGGGTGTTTCGCGATGTTGATGGCGCAGGAACGTGGTGTGACATCATTCGCTCGACCGTTGTGGAAACCTGCACCGACATCGCCCGTTTGGCGTTGGATGATGCATTGGTTTCAATCACCGAAAAATACGGCGCCGCGCTGGAATCTCTCCGCTGGGGCGCGGCGCATCAGGCCCTGCACAAACACCCGGTTTTGGGCGAAGTGCCCATTCTGCGGTACTTTGTGAACATCCGCCAATCCACCTCAGGCGGCGACCAAACATTGCTGCGCGGTCGCACTTCGGGTCAGTCACCAGAACCGTTCTTGAACGTACATGGTGCTGGGTATCGCGGAGTGTATGATTTCGCCGATCCGGACAGTTCGGTGTTTATCATTTCCACCGGCCAGTCAGGGCACTTCATTTCCCGCCACTATGACGATCTGGGCATCCTGTGGCGGCGCGGTGAATACATCCCGATGTCACTGGACGAAGACCTGGCGCGGGCTGCCTCGGTAGGAATCACCCATTTGGTGCGGGATTAAGTGCAACCTGGCCCTGCCTGCCAAACAGACAGGGCCAGTCACATGCGTTTCTGGCGTTTAGCCCGCTTGTTGAGCCAAGCGATTCTTGACCATGGCCCCGGCTGCGCCAAAGTCCATTTGCCCGGTGTAATTGGATTTCAACACACCCATCACACGGCCCATATCGCGAATCGAGCTTGCGCCGACTTCACTGACGGCGGCATCCACGGCGGCAGTGATTTCCGGTTCGGACATTTTGCGCGGCAAAAACTCATCAATTACAACGATTTCCGCCAATTCGCGTTCAGCCAAGTCCAGCCGACCGCCCTCTTCGTATGTCTTGGCGCTTTCCGTGCGCTGCTTGCTCATCTTGCCAAGGATGGTCAGAATTTCAGTGTCATCCACGCCATCATCCCGCCCTTCAGAGCGTACCGCGATGTCGCGGTCCTTGATCGCGGCGTTGATCAGACGCAAGGTGGACAGGCGCGTTGCGTCCTTGTCCTTCATGGCCTGTTTCATCGCGTTTGTGACACGCGTGCGAAGTTCCATGCCGTACCCATCCCCAATGGTTTCATGCAAAAGCTGACACTATTGCAAAGCCCGCTTTCACGCAACACAGGAATGTCAGACTAACCTCCTGATTTTGTTGGAAAACAGTTTTTCGCCTAACCCTTGACCACTCTCGACCATGAGCTTAGGTTCACGCCGATTTGCCCGCTGCGCAGCCCCGCGCCTTCTGCCAAGGAGCCCCTCGCTATGACACCGACCGCCTGTCTTGCACTTGCCGACGGCACTATTTTCTACGGCCAGGGTTTTGGCGCCACCGGCGACACCGTCGCCGAGCTGTGCTTCAACACAGCGATGACTGGTTATCAGGAAATTATGACTGACCCATCTTATGCCGGTCAGATCGTTACCTTCACCTTCCCGCATATCGGCAATGTCGGCGTGAACCCGGAAGACGATGAAACCGCCGATCCGGTTGCAGCGGGCATGGTCGTGAAGTGGATGCCAACCCAATCCGCGAATTGGCGTGCAACCCAAGAATTGTCAG
Organism: Pseudoprimorskyibacter sp.; assembly: GCA_034670065.1. GTDB lineage: Bacteria > Pseudomonadota > Alphaproteobacteria > Rhodobacterales > Rhodobacteraceae > Mesobacterium_A. The sequence continues at coordinate 634,431 of JAXMOG010000001.1, forward strand.
ATTGGCTGGCCTCACGTGGCCGGATCGCCATTGGCGGTGTGGATACCCGCCGCCTGACACGCGCGATCCGCCGTCAGGGTGCGCCTCATGCGGCGCTGTCGCACAATCCCGACGGTGTGTTTGACACCGCCGCGCTGGTGGCAAAGGCCCGCGCCTTCTCTGGTCTGGAAGGGCTGGATTTAGCCAAGGAAGTGACCTGCGCCCAAAGCTATCGCTGGGATGAGATGCGGTGGGCTTGGCCCGAAGGCTATACCCGCCAAACCAATGCCAAGCACAAGGTTGTTGCCGTAGATTATGGTGCAAAGCGCAATATCCTGCGCTGTCTGGCCTCTGCCGGATGCGATGTCACCGTATTGCCCGCCAGCGCCACTGCAGAGGAAGTGCTGTCGCACAATCCGGATGGACTGTTCTTGTCCAACGGACCGGGCGATCCCGCGGCAACCGGCCAATATGCCGTTCCGATGATCAAAGATGTGTTGAGCAAATCAAACATCCCGGTGTTTGGCATTTGTTTGGGCCACCAGATGCTGGCGCTGGCGCTTGGCGCCAAGACCATCAAAATGAACCACGGCCACCATGGCGCCAACCACCCGGTCAAAGAGATCGAAAGCGGCAAGGTTGAGATCACATCGATGAACCACGGCTTTGCTGTGGACAGTCAAACCCTTCCTGAAGGCGTGATGGAAACCCATGTCAGCCTGTTTGACGGTTCAAACTGCGGTATTCGCATGGTTGATCGGCCAGTGTTCGGCGTACAGCATCACCCAGAGGCCAGCCCTGGCCCACAAGATAGCTTCTATTTGTTTGAGCGTTTCGCGGCCTCGATGGCCCGTGCGGAGGCTTAACCTCTTCTTAATCTTGTTTTAAGGGTTTTCACTAGAATTGGCAGGAGGTTTAGGAGCCACCTGCCATGCCAGAATCCCGTTCTGAGATGCCGCAGTTTTTGCGCGCGTCTTCTTCTTTCGGACCCTACAAAGATCGAACCCTGTCGCGTCTCATGCTGGACAAGGGCACAGCTTCTGCCAAAGACATGCTGGCGGCAATCGGCGACGCGCACCAAACCGGCGCGCCGCTGGAAAGAGCGCTGGTTCACAATGGGCTGGCCCACGACCGTGATGTGCGTGAGGCCCTATCCATTCAATTTGGCGCCAGCGTTCTAGACCCCGCGCAAACCCCGGCAGACGCCAAGCTGACCGGAATATTGGACCCAGAGTTTTGCCTACGTCATAGCCTTGTTCCATGGTGCCGTGACCACGGAAAAACCGTGATTGCCTGCGCCCGTCCCGATGCATTTCTGGCTGTGCGGAACCGGCTGGTGAAAACACTGGGGCCGGTCCGCATGGTGATTGCTGCGGAACAGGTGATTCAGCACACCATTACCCAGCAGCACGGGCCCCGCTTGGCGCACCGGGCGGAAACCTGGGTGCGACGGGAAGACAGCTGCCGTGACATGAACCAGATCACCCGATTGCGCGCAGTTATTGCGGTGGCCGCGGCCGGTGCATCCCTAATGCTGCTGGCGATGGCGCCCGATCTGTTTCTTCTTGGGATCGTCTGTTTGGCGTTGACCAGTCTGTTCTTTGCGCAACTGCTGAAGGGGGCCGCGCTGACCGCTGGGCATTTTAACCGCCCGCCCCCGGTTGCCCCACAGCCGAACAACTTTCCGATGGTTTCATTATTGGTGCCATTGCTGCACGAGAACGACATTGCTGGCACGCTTGTCCGACGGCTTGGTCAGCTGACTTATCCCAAATCCTGCCTTGAGGCGTTGTTGATTCTGGAAGCTGGTGACGAACAGACACGGGCCGCCCTTGGCATGGCCCATTTGCCGCCATGGATGCGTGTGGTCGAAGTGCCGCCGGGCAGTATCACCACCAAACCGCGCGCGTTGAATTATGCGTATCGTTTCTGCCAGGGGGAGGTGATTGGCATTTATGACGCCGAAGACGCGCCCGCCGAAGATCAAATCGAACGGATCGTGGCCCGGTTTGAGCAAGCGCCGAAAACCGTGGCTTGCTTGCAAGGGATGCTGGATTTTTACAACCCACGGGCCAACTGGTTGTCGCGCTGCTTTACCATTGAATACGCCACGTGGTTTCGCGTGTTGCTGCCGGGCTTGGCGAAACTGGGCTTTGCGATACCACTGGGCGGCACCACGGTGTTTTTCCGGCGCGAAGCCTTGCAACATGTGCGGGGATGGGATGCGCATAACGTGACCGAAGATGCCGACTTGGGTCTGCGACTGGCCCGGTATGGCTATAAAACCGAGGTTGTGGCCACCGTCACTCATGAAGAGGCCAACAACCGCGCGTGGCCTTGGGTGCGTCAACGATCTCGTTGGTTAAAGGGGTACATCATCACTTATCTGGTGCATATGCGCCGTCCGTGGGCGTTGTGGCGTGAACTGGGCGCGTGGCGGTTTTTAGGGGTTCAGCAGATATTTTTGACTGCGATCTTGCAGTTCACCCTGGCACCGGCGCTTTGGTCTTTTTGGCTGATCATGGTTAATGTCAGCCACCCATTCGCGACCTGGCTGCCCGAATGGGCGCTGACTATATCCGTTGTTCTGTTCTTGTCCTGTGAGCTGATTGCCATGCTGGCCGCCTTTGCAGCCGTGGCGCATACCCCGCACATCGGGTTGATGGTTTGGGTGCCCACGATGATGCTGTATTTTCCGTTGGGTGTGGCGGCAGTCTACAAGGCGATTTGGGAAATTGTCGCCCGTCCCTTCTATTGGGACAAAACGCGGCACGGCCGATCCTTGCCAGACGACCTACCACCCGCCGGGAAGAACGCCGTGCCAGACAAGACCGGGGTGGTTCCCCCTACCCCAATGCTTGAGGCGCGGGTTCAGTCTGCGTCGGACATGGAATCCAGCTTCAAACGGGTGACAAAGGCAACCGAAATGTGGTCGCGCAACGCTTTATAGGCCGCTTCATCGTCCCGCTTGGCAATGGCATCGACAATCGCCTGATGCTCTTCCAAAGCGACTTCGCCCCGCCCCTCGGCGGCCAAAGAGGTGGTGGCCATCAGCGCCATCGACCGATGCACCAGATCCAGCTGCTGCACCAAATACCGGTTATGTGAGGCCAAGTGGATCATATTGTGAAACCGTTTGTTGGCCCGGGCCAAGGCGGTGGGGTCATTCACCAAGGCCTGGTCTTCTTCCACCATGCCCTGCAGCACTTCGATCTCTTCAACCGTGGCGTGGCGCGCAGCTAGTCGAGCCGCCAAGCCTTCCAACTCGGTGCGCACAACATAAAGCTCTGCCATCTGATTGTGATCCAGCGAGGCCACAATCAATGATCGCCCATCCCGTGTCAGCAGCGATTGGGTTTCCAGCCGTTGCAACGCTTCGCGAATGGGCGTGCGCGACACACCAAACCGTTCGGCCAGATCGCTCTCGACCAAACGATCCCCTGGCTTGAAATGACCGACATCGATCGCTTCCAATATCAGGGTGTAGGCGTCTTTTTGTTGTGTTTTTGACTGGGCCATCCAGCATCCCCCCGCGTTTTTTGCACAGCTTAGCCAGCACAAACATGAAGTTTCAATACAGACTATTGCCGCAGCCCTTGCGGAAGCCTAGTTATTACCAACAGATGCAACACGATGGGGGTCTTTATGCCAAAAGCCATGTTCGAACATGTGCGGACATGGGTCTTTGATCTGGACAACACGTTGTATCCACCCGCTGTGCGGCTGTTTGATCAGATCGAAACGCGCATGACCCATTATGTGATGCAGGCATTGGACGTGGATCGTGACCGCGCGAATTTCCTGCGCGGACACTATTGGAAAACCTATGGCACAACGTTGGCCGGGCTGATGCGCGAGCACAATGTTGAACCTGATGGTTTTTTGCATGACGTGCATGACATTTCTTTTGATGATCTGCGCCCTGATCCAACATTGGCAAACCGGATCAATGACTTACCCGGCCGCAAAATTGTCTACACCAACGGCACGGCCCCTTATGCAGCGCGGGTTTTGCAGGCCCGTGGATTAAGCGCCGCCTTCGAAACGATCTATGGCGTTGAACATGCCGACTATCACCCCAAGCCGGAACGCCGTGCGTTTGAACGGGTGTTTGCGCAGGCCGAGGTGCAGACCGACGCCGCCGCGATGTTTGAAGATGATCCCCGCAATCTGGCTCAACCACATGCGATGGGGATGCGTACCGTTCACGTGGCGCCCGAACCGCATCAGGCAGATCATATCCACCATCACACCGATGATCTGACGGCATTTCTGGCACGCCTGACCTGACCATCAGCGCGATCTTCACTTAATATTTATCTGATATGCGACATTTCGCGCCTGTTTTTTGGCGGCTGATGTTTTACGTACCCAAAGATGAATTCAAGAGGCGGAATATGACACTTCAAGACACCACACCCCACAGCTCAAACATCGAAACCGCAAAAGCCAAATCGCCTGAAAGCATGATCTACCTTGCCTTGGCACTTGTTGTGGCCGCCGTGGTTGCCGCTGTTTCCGCCTGGGGATGGCCCGCGTTGGCAATGATCTGTTTGGCGACAGTACCGGTGATTTTTGTGGTTCTTCTGCTTTTGACCGTCGGCAAGTAAGCCGCATGGCAAATACGCGTTCCGCGCCCTAAGTTACGGGAAAACGGAGGCGAAGCATGGATTGCGATATACTGATATCAGGTGGTGGGATCGCCGGTTTGACGGCCGCCGCTGCCTTTGGTGCCCAGGGCTTTTCTGTCGTGGTCGTGGACCCGACGCCACCTGTGACAGATCGCGAAGCCGAAGGGTCTGATCTGCGCACAACCGCGTTTTTGCAGCCTGCCCAGGCGTTTTTGGAACGTGCTGGATTGTGGGCGCGCTTGGCCCCCTTTGCCACACCATTGCAGACAATGCGTATTGTCGATGCCGGCGGGCCAGAGCCGGAACCAAGGGTTGTCAAAGATTTCGACGCGGCTGATATCTCAGAACTGCCGTTTGGCTGGAATCTGCCCAATTGGCTTTTACGCCGTGAAATTGCAGCGCATCTGGACGCGATGCCCACGGTTGATTTTCGTCCCGGAACGGCGACCACAACCCTGTTCACCCGCATGACCGAAGCCCGCGTTGGGTTGACTGATGGCAGCCGTCTGCGCACCCGGTTGGTGATCGCCGCCGATGGTCGAAATTCCCCCATGCGCACGGCTGCGGGTCTTGGGGTATCGACCACACGGTTCGGGCAAAAGGCTCTGGCTTTCGCGGTGACGCATCCCATTCCGCACGACAATGTCTCTACAGAAATTCACCGCACCGGCGGCCCCTTCACCTTGGTTCCCCTGCCAGATTATCAAGGGCGCCCATCCTCTGCCGTGGTCTGGATGGAGGAAGGCCCGAAAGCCGAAAACCTGATGCAACTGGACCCCGCCGCGTTCGAAGCAGCGATGAGCACACGGTCCTGCCACCTGCTGGGCCCCCTGACACTGGCCAGTCGCCGCACAATCTGGCCCATCATTGCCCAACATGCGGAACAGATCACCGCCCAGCGTTTGGCCTTGGTGGCCGAAGCCGCCCATGTCGTGCCACCCATCGGTGCACAGGGCCTGAACATGAGCTTGGCCGACATGCATGTCTTGCTGGATTTGGCCGAAACACACCGTGCAGATCTGGGCAGCGCCAAAATGCTGGATGCCTATCAACGGCGGCGTATGCCCGATATCCGGGCCCGTGTGGCCGGGATCACCCTGCTGAACCGCACGTCAATGCTATCGGCCCCGGCATTGCGCGATCTGCGCGCCAAGGGTCTGGACGCGCTCTACTCGGCGCGCCCTATCCGACGCAGCTTGATGCAGCTTGGCTTGGGTGCGTCGGGGCGTTAAGCCCCCTCGCCTTCCAAAACCGGTTCCAACACCGCGCGCAACCGCGCCACGGTTCCGTTCACGTCATACAGTTTATCCAACCCAAACAGCCCGATGCGGAAGGTTGAAAACCCGGCTGGCTCATCACATTGCAATGGCACGCCCGCGGCAATCTGCATGCCCCGCGCCGCAAAGGCCCGGCCTGATTGAACCTCTGGGTCGGCGGTATAGCTGACAACCACGCCCGGCGCGCCGCACCCCTCTGCCGCCACCGATTTGATGCCTTTTTCGGCCAACATGGTGCGCACCGCATCGCCCAATGCCCATTGTGCGGTTTTCAACCGCTGGAACCCGAAATCACGGGTTTCCACCATCGTGTCACGGAACATTTTCAACCCATCCGTCGGCATGGTCGCATGGTAGGCATGGCCACCCTGCTCATAGGCCACCATGATTTGGTGCCATTTCTTCAGATCATTGGCAAAACTGTCTGACGTTGTCTTTTCCATCCGCGCCAACGCGCGTGCCGACAACATGACCAACCCGGCACACGGGGTCGAAGACCACCCTTTCTGCGGGGCAGAGATCAATACATCCACACCTGTCGCCTTCATATCCACCCAAATGCAACCGGATGCGATACAGTCCAGCACCATCAGCGCCCCAACCTCATGCGCGGCATCGGCCATCGCAGTGATGTAGGACTCTGGCAAGATCACACCCGCACTGGTTTCCACATGGGGCGCAAAAACAATGCCCGGCTTGGTTTCAAGGATCTTGGCAACCACCTCCTCGATCGGCGCAGGCGCAAACGGCGCATCCGCTGCATTGCCAATCTGGCGCGCCTTCATCACTGTCGTTTGACCTGTGAAGCCCCCCGCATCGATGATCTGAGACCACCGGAACGAAAACCATCCGTTGCGCACCACCAGAACATCGCTTTCACGGGCAAATTGGCGCGCGACCGCTTCCATCCCATAAGTACCGCCACCGGGCACCAGCGCCACACCATCTGCGCCATAGACCTCTCGCAACATAGAAGAAATATCGCGCATCACCTTTTGAAACTCTGCCGACATATGGTTCAACGACCGGTCGGTAAACACCACCGAAAACTCTTCCAGACCATTCGGGTCCACATTGTCTAACAAAGCCATCAGTTGTCTCCTTCGCTATTCGCTCAGTTCAATTGCCCCGATGCAGGCTCAAGGGTCTTTTGTATGTCGTTCGGATCCCTGCTAACGCGCCGAGCCAGCCTTGGCAAAGTCTACTTCTGCATACCGCGCCACGTAACACCCCTTATTGCAGGGTTGTGTTAGCCAATCGGACCCGGCCGCCGTTCTTCGGAAAGCATAACATTGGCCTCCACATTGCCAACGCCGGGCAAGGTCATGACCCGCCTTCGCAACACCCGCTCAAAATCAGAAATGTCGCGGGCCACCACCCGCAGACGATAATCATACAGCCCCAACACATGTTCCACGGTTTGCACTTCCGGAATGGCACTGACGGCGCGTTCGAAGTCATCCAGACTAACCCGCCCTTTGGTGCCCAGCTTGATACCCAGAAACACGGTTACACCAAATCCCAAGGCATCACGGTCCAAATCCAACCGCGCCCCGGCAATCACGCCCGCGTCGCGCAACCGCTTGATCCGCCGCCATGCCGCGGGCTGGGACAGGTCAAAGCGTCGCCCCAAGGCCCCCGCGCTCAGCCCCGCGTCTTCGGACAAGGCCCGCAAAAATCCACGATCAATCTCATCCAAGGCAATCATAGCGGCAAAACCTCATCCGATTTCACACGGGCCACATGCATCAGCGCCTCGACATCCGCCATATGCGGCAGGGTCAACAACCGGTCCCGGTACAATTGCTGATAATGCGCCATGTCCCGCGCAATAACCTGCAAACGCACGTCCACTTGCCCCAGGAAGGTCTGAATTTCCAAAACCTCCGGCACCTCCCGCGCGGCGGCGATAAACTCGTCAAATGCCCGCGGCTGGGTTTTGTCCAAAGTGATCCGCAGGCTGACCTCCACCGCAAACCCCAGGGCGGGCCAATGGATCACCCCACGCACCCCACGCAATATGCCCGTTGCCCGCATGCGCTCCAGCCGCCGCGCCAATGTGGTCGCTGTCACACCCGCGCGCGCCGCCAAATCGGAATCGCTGACTTCCGGGGCGTGTTGATATTGGCGCAGAATACGCCGGTCCGTGTCATCAAGCATGAAAATATCGCATATGCCAAATTTTAAGAATGATATTTCTTCTTTTTGGCAAATACGCAGGCAGAACGCAAACACCATCACCACAAAAACGATAGTCTGCGCCACAATCACAAGCGATTATTCGCAACACTAAGAAGGAAGGAACGCCCCATGCGCGTTTATTATGACCGCGATTGCGACATCAACCTGATCAAAGACAAGAAGGTTGCCATCTTGGGCTACGGCTCGCAGGGCCATGCTCACGCTCTGAACCTGCGCGATTCCGGCGCCAAGAACCTTGTTGTCGCGCTGCGCGATGGCTCCCCCTCGGCCAAGAAAGCCGAAGGCGAAGGCCTGACAGTGATGGGTATTGCAGAAGCGGCCGCATGGTGTGATGTCATCATGTTCACCATGCCCGATGAACTGCAGGCAGATACTTACAAGAAATATGTGCATGACAACCTGAAAGAAGGCTCTGCTATTGCTTTCGCCCACGGTCTGAACGTGCACTTCGGCCTGATCGAACCAAAGCCCGGCGTTGACGTCATCATGATGGCGCCCAAGGGCCCTGGCCACACTGTGCGCGGCGAATACACCAAAGGCGGCGGCGTTCCTTGTCTGGTAGCAGTTGACAACGATGCAACCGGCAACGCGCTGGAAATCGGTCTGTCCTATTGCTCGGCTATTGGTGGCGGCCGTTCGGGCATCATCGAAACCAACTTCCGCGAAGAGTGTGAAACCGACCTGTTCGGCGAACAAGCTGTTCTGTGTGGCGGTCTGGTCGAATTGATCCGCATGGGCTTTGAAACCCTGGTCGAAGCGGGCTACGAGCCTGAAATGGCCTATTTCGAATGCCTGCACGAAGTGAAGCTGATCGTGGACCTGATCTACGAAGGCGGCATTGCCAACATGAACTACTCGATCTCCAACACTGCCGAGTATGGCGAGTATGTCTCTGGCCCACGCATCCTGCCATATGACGAAACCAAAGCCCGCATGAAAGCCGTTCTGACCGATATTCAGACCGGTAAGTTCGTGCGTGATTTCATGCTGGAAAACGCTGTTGGCCAGCCGTCGTTCAAAGCGACCCGTCGCATCAACGACGAGCACCAGATCGAAGCCACTGGTGAAACTCTGCGCGGCATGATGCCATGGATTTCCGCAGGCAAAATGGTGGACAAGGCCAAAAACTAAGGCCCCACACATTACGATCTTTGGGTATCGCCCAATAGATCAGCGATTGACCCCGGCCTTGTGCCGGGGTCTTTGTTCTTTGACGCACAGGAGCTGGCCATAGAACCGCAAATTTCCCCACGAAACTGGCTGCAGGTTGTCTCATTGGGGCTGGTCTGGGGGTGTACATTTCTGATGATGGAAATGGCGCTGCGCGGGATGAGCCCGTTTTGGCTGGCCGCGGGTCGGGTGACGGTTGCCGCCATATTGGCTGGCACGATCTGGGTGTTTCGGGGTCGGCGCTTGTTCACAACACAGGCGCGCAACTGGCCGGCCTTGATCGCGTCAACAACATTGACCACGGCGGTGCCCTTCATGCTTCTGGCCTGGGGTATGCAATTTGTCACCTCCGGCTTTGCGGGCGTCACGATGGCTGCGGTTGTGTTGATCGTTCTGCCCCTTGCGCATTTTCTGGTGCCCGGCGAACGGATGACCCTGCGCCGGACTTTGGGCTTTGTTGTGGGGTTTGCCGGGATTGTTGTTCTGATTGGTCCCGCCGCGTTTTCATCAACCGGGGCAGAGAATGAACTGCTGGGGCGGTTGGCCTGTCTTGGGGTGGCCACCTGCTACGCGATCAGCGCCATCATTGTCCGCCGCATGCCCCCGATTGACCCGGTGGGTTTGACCGCAAGCATGTTCCTTTTGGGCAGCCTTGTGGTGATCCCGACGGCGCTGATTGTCGAAGGCGTGCCGCCCAAGACCGATCTGGCGACCCTGTTTTGGATATTCCTGTTGGGCATGTTCCCAACCGCAACCGCCAACCTGTTGCGCATTCAGGTGATCCGCAGCGCCGGGCCAGTCTTTCTGGGGTTGGTCAACTATATCGTACCCGTCGTCTCGGTCTTGCTCGGGGCCATTGTCTTGGGTGAAGCCTTGCCGCCAACGCTGTTGGGCGCAATGGTTTTGATCTTATCCGGCATGGGGTTAAGCCAATACGGGGCGTTGAAACGGCTATTTTTGCGGGGCTGATCCGTTTGGTTATCGGGCGTGGACTGCCTGCCACATTGCCAAAGCCTGTTGGGTTTCAGCCACGTCATGCACTCGTACCATCTGCACGCCCTGCGCCATCCCGGCCAAAGCAACCGCCACAGACCCCATAACCCGTTGATCCGCCTGGGCCACGCCGGTCACCGTGCCAATGAAGCGTTTGCGCGATGCACCCAGCAATATCGGGCAACCCAGGGCATGAAACAGGGACAGCCGGTTCAGCAATGCCAAGTTATGTGCCAGCGTCTTGCCAAACCCGATACCGGGGTCCACCATGATCTGATCGCGCGGCACCCCTTGTGCTTCCAACAAATCCGCTTGTTGCGCCAGAAAATCGTACACATCCAGCAGCACATCATCGTAATGCGGATCATCCTGCATCGTTTCAGGATCACCCTGCGCATGCATGATACAAACCGGCGCGCGCCGTGACGCGCTCAACGGTCCAATCGCAGGGTCAAAGACCAAGCCTGAGACATCGTTGATCAAATTCGCACCCGCGTTCAGCGCTGTCTCGGCGACAGGTGCCTTGCGCGTATCGATTGAGATGGCAACCGTACTGTGTTTGCGGATCGCTTGGATCACCGGAACCGTGCGCTCAATTTCTCGATCCACCGGCACAAAGGCGGCCCCTGGCCGGGTGGATTCCCCGCCGATATCAATGATCGATGCACCGTCTTGTTCCATGCGCAATGCATGCGCCACGGCATCCCCCACACCACCATGCTGCCCACCATCGGAAAAGCTGTCAGGCGTAACGTTCAAAATGCCCATTATCTGCGGGCGCGCCATGGATAACCCGGCCACGTCAGCGCGTGACGCACACAGCCTGGCTTGGATTTCGCTGGGCACCGCAGACGCGGGCAAAATGGCGGGCGGGTTATGGCGTGTTAGATGTTCGACCTCGGCAAACCATCCAGCGCCACCGGCCAACGACAAGGCAGTGGCGGGCCGGGTCAGGTCAAAACGAACAAGCGGTCGAAAATAATCTGTCATACGGGCGTGATGCGATATCACACGGCGCGAAGCAAGTGGTCAGATCGCGTCTGTGTCAAGCCCCAACGCCCGCATTGGCATCTTGCCAGTCGGGAGCCCCTGTTGGCTGCCAACCACCACCAATTCTGTGGCGACCAATTCACCGGCGCACCAATCGGCCAAGGCCATTGGATCATTCAAAGCCGTGGACGGCCCATCAACGGCATCCAGCACCATCTTGGACGGAGCCCAAACACTGATCCGGCCGTGTTTCATGGCCCAGTCCAACTCTGTCCGCGTTCCCACCACCACGCAACGGGCATCCCGCGCAGCCAAAACCCAGGCGTTTTGCTCAATCGCCAACAAATCAATCCGCCGTTGGGTCAAGGCATTGCCCGCATTTGGCGCGGGTGTATCTGGCAAACCAACACACAGAATGATTGGTGCGCTTGCTTGGGACAAACCATCAATCCACCCCGTCAGCGCGCCCGAGGCCACTGCCGAATTGTCCAAGTAGATTACCCGAGGGTGCGGGCGATCTTCGTCCAACACGTCCGGCGCATCGGAAAGGTTCTGGCGAGAGCGCACAATCTCAACCCCCAGCGCGCCTGGGCCACGGTCCAGCTTTTCGATCCGTACAAAGGTGCGAATGGCCTGCGGCTCTGCCAAAATGCGCAAGGCTATCCGGTCCGCCAGCGTTTCCAGAAGGTTCAGGCGTTCAGCGGCCAATTCATGGGCAATCGCTTCTGTCACACGGTCGTAAGACAAGATGCGGTCCACATCATCATCCAATGGCTGATCTGGCGATGCGACTTCGACCACAATATTGAAACAGACCCGTTGGGTCGTGCCACGTTCTTGTTGAAAAGCGCCTATCTCAACCTCGACCACATGATCACGCAGCGAAATACGGTCGTGCGGTTGATCGGTGGCCGTGGCGATTGCACGTTCAGACGGATGGGCAAAAGCCAGGCGAATTTCATTGCTCATCACGTGCCTTCCGCAATCAGGGCCATATGCTGTCAGAGCCAAACATGATCAGCCCTGGCGCGCCCTACCCTTTGCGCGGGGCAGATGTCAATTGCGCGCGACGCGATCCGCTTGGCGGTAGAACAGGTGATAGCCAATGGTGGCCGTTTGGGCGAAGGCCTTTGCCCAACGTGGCCGAACGGCGCTGGTGTGATAATGGGTGGCGCCGTCTGTCAGGTTGCGCGGCGCACCATCCAGCGCAGCGCGTGCCACTTTACCAACCCGGTTCCAGGCGTCTTGCTCAGAAATCACTTCGGCACGGCCATCGCACGTGTACGAGAACTGACAAGCATGCAGGCGTCCCGTGCCTTGGTTTACGACACTACAAACCGTGTTGGGGTAGCGATTGCTGTCAGCCCGATTAAGGATCACCTCAGCCACAGCGAATTGGCCTTTGACTGTTTCACCGCGCGCTTCGAAATACAACGCCTCGGTCAAACACTGCCATTCCTTGCCGCCTTTTGCCGCTGGCTGTTTGGCCAACCATGCAGCATCATTGCCAACAGAGTTTTTTTCCAATGACTGACGCGAAACTGGAACGAGTAAATTGTTCAAATGACCGGCGCGCGTGTTGGACATGCCAACCTGTTCCAACTTGAACAATCGTGCAACGGTGGTTCCGGGGGCATCGGCCTGAACAGACATGCTGCCAAGCAAAAGCAATGCCGTAGCGGCAATGAAACGCTTCATTGAAAGATATACCTTAGAAAGATCAAAAAAGCGGAACAGCCCCGCTGCGCGCTTAATTAGCGCCTCGAACTGTTTCCGTCTAGTTAACACGATAATTTGCCGCAGTTCCGTATCCGGGCACACTATGCATGGTTCAGGGTTTTGGGCGCATGTCCACTTGGTCGCGAATCGCCAATTGTGCAGCGGCCAGACGGGCCACAGGCACCCGAAACGGCGAACAACTGACATAGTCGAACCCGACATCTCGGCAAAAGGCGATGGATTCAGGGTTGCCGCCATGTTCGCCACAGATCGACAAAGTGATGTCTGGATTGCTATCGCGGCTGCGCTCAACCCCCAGTTTAAGCAATTCGCCAACACCTTCGATGTCCAGAACATGGAACGGGTCTTCGGGAAATACGCCAAGCTTCACGTAATCCGACATAAATCGGCCCGCGTCATCGCGTGACAGACCATAGGTCATCTGTGTCAGGTCGTTGGTGCCGAAAGACATGAAATTCGCGTGTGGAGCGATATCATAGGCACGAAGGCAAGCACGTGGTGTTTCTGCCATAACCCCCAGACGATAGGTGAAATCGGTTTGCAGGTCATTGCGTACGGCGGCGGCCACGGCATCAATCCGGTTTACAACCAATTCCACCTCTCGCTTGGCCGAAACCAGCGGAATCATGATCTCAGGCACAACCGGATCGCCGTCTTTGCTGGCCTTGACGGTGGCCTCAAAAATCGCGCGCGCCTGCATATCGTAAATCTCTGGAACGGTCACACCCAGCCGAACACCGCGCATTCCCAGCATAGGATTGTATTCCGCCATCGATTCGATTCGGCGTGTTACATCGCTGATAGGCAGGTCCAGCGCTTCGGCCAGATCACGCATTCCGGCGCGGTCATGCGGCAAGAATTCGTGCAAAGGCGGGTCAAACAGACGGATGCAAACCGGCAATCCCTGCATGATGCGAAACAATTCGATGAAATCTGCACGCTGCATCGGCAACAGCAAAGCCAGCGTTTCCCGCCGGTCTTCCGGGCTGTCGGCAAAGATCATTTCGCGCATCGGGGACAGACGATCTGCCTCAAAGAACATGTGCTCGGTCCGGCACAGACCAATCCCCTGCGCTGCGAAGTTACGGGCTGTCAGGGCATCGGCCGGTGTATCGGCATTGGCGCGAATGTCGATGTCACGCTCTGCATCTGCCCAGGTCAGCAGCGTTTGGAAGGCGTCATCAAGGGCGGCTTCAACCATCTCAGGCGCGCCTGCCAGGATCTGACCATTGGTGCCATCAATCGTAATCTCGTCACCAGCGCGGAAAACTTCTCCGGATTCAGACACCAGTTGCTTGCGCCGGACATTGAACTTCAGGCGCGACGCGCCAACCACACAAGGCAACCCAATCCCGCGACCAATCACAGCGGCGTGGCTTGTGATCCCGCCTCTTTCAGTCAGGACAGCCGCAGACGCATGCATACCCCTGATATCTTCGGGAGTTGTTTCCCGCCGTACCAGAATGCAGGGCTCACTTCGGGCCGCACTGGCCTGCGCCTCTGCTGCGGAGAATACGATCTTGCCCGTGGCCGCCCCCGGACTGGCGGCAATGCCAAAACCAATAACCTCGCGCGGGGCACCCGATGCGATCTGGCGGTGCAGCAATTCTGACAGAGCATGCGGATCAACCCGCATCACCGCATCTTGTTGCGAGATGATGCCATCTTCGGCCAACCGAACCGCGATACGCACCGCTGCGCGTGGTGTCCGCTCCACCCGAACCCCATCAAGAATGTGCAAGTTACCGTTTTCAATTGTGAATTCGATCTGCATTTCTTCGCGCAGACGTCTGCGCATCAGGGCAGCGATTTTCTTCAACTCAGCAAAGGCTTTGGGTGCAAGCTCTTCCAGTGATGATCCGCGCGGATCACACTCAAGGAACAGAGACTCTGTGCCATCTGCCAGGGCTTCGCGGCCTTGGCTTTGACTTAGATAGCGGCCCTTGATCTGTGGCATTCCGGTTTCGGAATCAACCAGTTGCAAAACGCCAGAACCGCATTCGCCGTGGCCCAAACCAATGGCCATTTCCTGAACAACCAGCCCAAGACCGGCATCGGCAGGCGCACCTTTGGCTTGGCGCAACAGACGGGCTGTCGTGCCTTCCCATGCGCGTGCCATCGACCGCAAAACCTCTGCCAGCTGTGTGCCGGGTTCCTGCGGGAACGATTCTTCTGCTTCGTCTTCATAGGCGCGCAATGCTTGGCCCAGGCCCAAAGCACCGTCTTCTATGATGTCGTCAAAAACATCCGGGTCCAAACGCGCAACGTGTACGGCATAGGCCTGAACAAACCGCATGTACAAAGAGGCCGCCGCGTCCTGACCTATTTCGTCAGACAGTTCCACATAGCGGGCATCGTTCATACCGATGTTCAAAATCGCGCCCGGACCACCCCAATCTGGGTCTTCGGATGATGGACGAACGCACACCAGCGTACCGCTTTCAAACTCTGACAAAATGCGCGCAACATCCGGCAAATCATTGGACGCGATGCGATGCACCGTATCAAAGGACAACGCCACAGTACGCGGAACCGGCAGATCCAAGCGGACCAAACGCTGCAAACACTTCGCCCTGCCCCCATGGCTGGGCGTTGCGACGGGCGCTGTTGGAGTAATCAGCGTGATATTTGAGTTTTCGAACCGTTCTTGCTGCACTGCGGCACCTTTTTAGCGTTCCCGAACAATACGCCCGAAAACCAGTCTGGCAAGCAGACATATCTCTATCACCTAGACTAATTCTAAAGTGTGTCGAATAAAGCTTTGTCGCTCACAAGACGACCGCATCAGAGCGTAAGACTTGGCGCTGTCCACCTGGATACTTCGTCAGACAAAGCCACAGTCCCGCACGACGTGCATACGACCCCTGAAGTGGAATGACGGCTTAGCCTTCAATCCGTGTCAGATCAGCCACTTGCAGGCACAATGACCGAATGCGCGACAACAGGTTCAAACGATTGCGACGCAAAATTTCGTTGTCCGCATTAACCTGAACTGCTTCAAAGAACGCATCCACTGCTGGGCGCAAATCCGCCATTGCCGCCATCGCACCCGAGAAATCCTCTTCGGCCATCAACGGCGTGATTGCGGCTTCCCCCTTGTCCAGAGCAGCAAACAACGCTTTTTCGGCGTCATCCTCGGCAAATTTGGGATCAGCACCATAGGAATATTCAACGCCGTCTTTTTCTTCGGCTTGGGTCAGGATGTTGTTGGCGCGTTTGAACCCTTGCAGCAGGTTTTCACCATCATCCGTTTTCAGGAAGTCTGACAAAGCTTCGGCTCGCTTGACCAAAACAGTCAAATCATCGTTGCCCGGCATCGCCAGACAGGCGTCAATCACGTCGTGGCGGATACCCTCGTCACGCAAATACACTTTCAACCGGTCATGGAAGAAGCCAAGCAAATCAACAGACAGGTCAGGTACTTTCTGCCCCACAAGGTTCAACACGGTGCCTTCCGAAGAATCCGGCGCACCATCCCGACCGATGATATTGCGGAATGCGGCACCGAAAACACCGTGATCCGCGATTTCACGCACCAAGTCTTCCAGCGCGGCCAAATCATTCTCATTGGCGCCCGCGTTCAGGTTGATTTTGTGGCGCACAAGCTGCGCATCAATGAACGGATCCAACGGCATACGCAGATTGTTGGTCAGCGCCAAACGGATCACACCCAAAGCGGCGCGACGCAATGCATAGGGGTCTTTGGAGCCGGTGGGTTTTTCATCAATGGCCCAAAAGCCCGTCAACGTATCGAGCTTGTCTGCCAGTGAAACGACTACGGAAATGGGTGCAGAGGGCACGCTATCAGACGGCCCAAGCGGTGAATAATGCTCTTCACATGCTGCGGCGACATCGGCAGGCAACCCGGCGGCCTCGGCATAATACCGGCCCATAAGACCCTGAAGATCCGGGAATTCGTAGATCATTTCTGAATTCAGGTCGGCCTTAGCCACTAATGCGGCTTGATGGGCCAAGTCTGGATCTGCTCCAACAACAGGTGCCAAATCACGTGCCAAAGCCGCGATGCGGTTGATCCGTGCTTTCTGGCTGCCCAGCATGTTGTGAAAGGTCACATTTTCCATGCGGTCGGTCCAGGCGGTTAGCCCCTGATCCTTGGCGACACGCAGGTCATTTTCCCAGAAGAATTTGGCGTCTGACAACCGTGCCGACAGCACTTTCTGGTTTCCGGCCAGAATGGTGGCCCCGTGATCTTCGGTGATCCGGTTTGCGACGGTGATGAACCGTTCGATGCGGCCTGTCTTTGGGTTTCTGACGCTGAAGAACTTCTGATGCTCTTTCATCGAGGTTTGCAGAACTTCGGGCGGCAAGGACAGAAAATCATCATCGATTGTCCCCATCAGGACCACAGGCCATTCCACCAGCCCGGCCACTTCGGCCAACAGGCCACGGTCTTCGACCACATCCAATCCGGCAGCAAAAGCCTGATTGCTGGCATCCTGCCAAATCGCCTCGGCCCGCTCTGCTGGGTCCAGGATAACGCAAGACTGCTTTAACTTTGCCGCGTAATCCTCAAAGGACGAAACAGAAAACGGCTCTGGCGCCAGGAAGCGATGGCCTTCGGTCTGATCTGCGGATTTCAGACCATCCACATCCATCGGCACAACCTGCGCACCAGCCTCATCCGTCAGAATGCACAGAATACGGTGTAGCGGGCGCACCCAGCGCAAGCTGCCAGCCCCCCAACGCATGGATTTGGGCCATGGGAAATTCCGAATGACCCCTTCCAGCACTTCGGCCACGATATCGGCCGCCGGACGTCCGGGGCGTTCGATAACGGCAAAAAACACTTTGCCCTTTTTTTCGTCGCGCTGTTCCAGCTGGTCACGGGTTAGCCCGACGCCGCGCAGAAAGCCTTCGATCGCCTTGTCCGGCGCATCAACACGAGGGCCTTTGCGTTCTTCGCGGGTAGTTGGGCTTTCGGCCAACAGCCCATGTACGGTCAACGCCAGACGGCGCGGTGTCGAAAAGGCTGCAGCCACGGCATAGGTCAGGCCTGCCTCAACCAAACCGTCGGTCACACGCTTTTTCAGGTCCTCGGCAGCGCGGGCTTGCATACGCGCGGGGATTTCCTCGGAAAACAGTTCGATCAGAAGGTCAGGCATCGTGTCACCCAAAAAGGCCCCGCGAACGGGGGACATTAGTTTGCGCCGGAGATAACTGGGCAGGCAGGCGGCGTCCAGTAGATATGACCTGAACCTCCGCCAAAGGAGGGCAAATCAAACGGAAACTCGCTTCGCCCTGCCCCGGTTTGGCAATGTTGCGGTTGTGGCGCATGGCTCAAATAATGCGGCATCAGTCGCGTTGCGGACACTCATCGCCCAGCGGTGTGCCATCATAAGCTTTGTCACCGCATTCATTGATTTCGTGCCATACAAACCCGCGCCCGTCTTCGGTGATCGCAACAACCCGGTCGATCCCGAATTCAATGTTGCGCTGCCCGGTGAAAACCTGCGCGGTGCCAGCTTCGATCTGCGTGCCGATTGCAGCGGCATCAAAGCAATCAAACCAGCCCGGTGCATTGCGCGGCTCTGAATTTTCATAGAGCTGGAAACTCGCTTTCAGCGTATCCAAGCTGACCGGAGTGGTGAAACACGCGCGATAGCGGATCGGAGAGCTGCTGCCATCAATCCCCTCAAATTCAGCAATTTCAAGGGGTTGTGGCGTTTCACCATCCAGCGGCGTCAACGCAACGGCGGCTTCGCTTTCCGGCACCTTGTCGTAATAGGCATAGACCTGCGTGTAATAGACGACGCCACCAAACAGCAGCCCAGTCAACAGGATGGCGCTTGCCACGATCTTGCCGTTCATCTGTACCTCAAATCCAGTTCATGTTGATGACAGGTTGCGTCATCCGCGTTGTCCGAAGACGTAGCGCCCGTGTCCGTTTTGCCAAAGCCGGAATGCGGTTTTCATGGGTTTCCACGAAAATATGTCCGATCCGGCTCAACACCGGGTGGTCCAACAGGCGTTCCAGCACGGGCACTTCGCCGCCTTCGATGTCCATTTTGATAACAGCGACATCGCGATCAAGGCCCTGTAAAAACTCTGCAAAATCGATGCAGCGCGTTTTGATTGCCTTACTGGTATCGATGTTCAGCTTGTCTGCGATCACAGATGAAGACAGCGATTGTGCCTCGGGTGCCTCTTCAAAATCCGCGGTTCGGTAAAGGTCTATTTCACCATTCCGGTCCAGCGCCGCCGCCTCTACCACCTCAACATTTTTCAGATCCGATAGGTTCTGGCGCAAACGTGCTACGGTCCAGGGGTCGGGCTCAAATGCGTAGACATGGTCCGCCGTGGCGGCCATCTCGCGGCTATACAGGCCCATGTTGGCGCCCAGATCGATACACAGTTTTCCCGTTGCCCCGGCGAGGGCTTCGCGGAATTGGCGTTGCGCTTCTGGCGCGTAGAGCCGGCGCAGCTTGCGCCCGTATTTCAGGCCCTTCGCGCCGGGCAGACGAGAAAACAGCCGATATTTTGTTCGACGCAGTAATGTGTTGCGCAGGGCCATCAGGCCGCCGCCCCTCCTGCTTCGGTCTGAACAAAGGCATCCGCACACATTTTGGCCAGCGTCCGAACCCGGCCGATATAGCTTTGCCGTTCGGTGACAGAGATCACGCCGCGCGCATCCAGCAGGTTAAAGATATGAGACGCCTTGATACACTGATCATAGGCCGGATGCGCCATGATGATGCGCTTGCCGGTTTTCGGATCCAGCGGCTCTTGCGCTAGAATGTTTGCACATTCAGCTTCGGCCTCTTCGAAATGGCGCAACAGCACGTCGGTATCAGCCACGTCAAAGTTCCAGCGGCTGTATTCCTGCTCTGTCTGGCGGAAGACATCGCCATACAACAGCGGTTGAGGCGATTGCGGATCGTTGAACGGCATGTCCATCACATGATCGATGCCAAGCACATACATCGCCAGACGTTCCAGACCATAGGTCAACTCACCCGAAACGGGGTGGCAATCATGCCCGCCAACCTGTTGGAAATAGGTGAACTGAGACACTTCCATCCCGTCACACCACACTTCCCATCCAAGGCCCCATGCGCCCAGTGTTGGGCTTTCCCAGTCATCTTCGACAAAACGGATGTCGTGCAACGCCATGTCGATCCCGATCGCCTGAAGCGACCCCAGATACAGGGCCTGCAAATCGGGCGGCGATGGTTTGATCAGAACCTGGAACTGATAGTAGTGCTGTAACCGGTTCGGGTTTTCGCCGTAGCGCCCATCTGTTGGACGGCGTGACGGTTGCACATAGGCCGCAGCCCAGGGTTTGGACCCGAGTGCACGCAATGTGGTGGCCGGGTGAAACGTGCCCGCGCCAACTTCCATGTCATAAGGTTGCAGGATCGCGCATCCTTTGGATGCCCAATAACTCTGCAAACGCAGAATAATTTCTTGAAAACTGCGCGGTTTTGTTGGCGTCTGGTCCATGCGCGGGGCCCTCTTTGAACTTAGGGACTACCTATTGCGCCACACCCGCAGGGTCAATTGACTGCGCGCGCATATTTTAAGTGCGCTCGGCGTTGTCTTTGATAGAACCACCCCCGACAGGGCAAAGACCACAGGCAGAAGACCGGATTTCACATGATCAGACTTTTTTATTCCCTTCTGGCCGCGATATTTATGCTGACGCAGCCAGTGGCCGCGCAGGACGTGGCGTATATTCAGATTGAAGCGCAGCCTTCTCAATCTCGGGCAACGGAACGCGCGCGCGATTTCGAATCCGTTTTGAGCAACGTCAACGCATTTGCGCTTGGCGGCGGATGGTACGGCATTGCGCTTGGGCCATATTCACGGATTGATGCGCAGGCACTTCTGCGTTCGCTGCGTGCACGGGGCCAGGTTCCGGCCGACAGCTATATCTCATTCCCCGGCGATTACGGCCCGCAGATTTGGCCAACGGGCGCGCAAGCGCAGCAAGCCCAACCGCAGGCCACCCCAGCTCAAGACCCCGCACCAGTTGCCACTGCCGAAGTTCAGCCCGAACCAGAACTTAAGCCAATTGACGAAACTCCGCGTGAAGCACGCCAATCCGAAGCCTTGCTGAGCCGCGAAGAGCGGATGGAACTGCAAATCGCGTTGCAATGGGCCGGGGTTTACAACTCTGGCATTGATGGCGCGTTTGGCCGTGGCACCCGTCGGTCCATGTCAGATTGGCAAACCGCCCACGGGTATGAACCCACTGGCGTACTGACCACCTTGCAACGGGCGGATCTGTTGGGACAGTACAACGCTGTGCTGGATGGCATGGGCATGCGGATGGTGTTTGACAGCCGTGCCGGTGTTGAAATCGAAATGCCCACTGGCGTTGTCGGTTTTGAGAAATACGAAGCTCCGTTTGCGCAATACTCTGCCACAGGTGACATCCCGGCTCAGGTATTGTTGATCAGCCAACCCGGTGACCGCACTACCCTGTATGGCCTGTATGAAATCATGCAAACGCTGGAAATCGTCCCGCTGGACGGACCACGTCAGCGCAGTGCAAATGGGTTTGAACTGTCCGGCAGCAACAATCGGATTGTATCCTACACCAAGACCGTTTTGGTGGATGATACGATCAAAGGTTTCACACTGGTCTGGCCTGCAGGTGATGAAGAACGCCGTACCCGCATTCTGGCCCTGATGCAGAAAAGCTTTGCCACCACAGACGCCGTGCTGGACCCTGGCGCCATGACCGAAGAGGCGCAAAGCGTTGATCTGGTTTCGGGGCTGCGTATCCGCAAACCGATCCTGTCGCGGTCCGGTTTTTATGTGGATCGTACGGGCAGCGTTTTGACTGCACTGGCCGCCGTTGACAGCTGCGGACGCATCACCTTGGACGGAAATACAGAGGCCACGATCACCGCAACTGACAATGCCACAGGTCTGGCCCTGTTGAAACCGGCCAGCACATTGGTGCCGATGCGCGTTGCCGCATTGGGCAGCTACAGCCCGCGTCTACAATCAGAAATCGCCGTATCTGGCTATTCCTACGAAGGCGCGCTGGGTGCCCCGACCCTGACCTTTGGCACAATCGCAGACCTGAAGGGCTTGTCAGGCGAAACCACGGTAACACGGTTGAACGTTGATGCCCTGCCCGGCGATGCGGGCGGACCGGTTCTGGATGCTGGCGGCGCGGTTCTGGGGCTGTTGCAATCGCGGGCCGATGGCGCGCGACAATTGCCACCATCCGTCAGCTTTGCCACGTCCTCGGCCGCGATACAGGCGATGCTGGACAGCGCAGGCATCCCAGTCAATGACGCCCCTGCCCCCGGTTCAATGGCGCCAGAGGATCTGACGGAAATCGCTGCGGGAATGACCGTTCTGGTCAGTTGCTGGGAATAACCAGCCTGACAGTGCAACAGACAAAAGGCCGGGCATTGCCCGGCCTTTTTGCTTGGTAACAACGGCACCGTGCCAGATACGATGTCAGTCTTGCGTGTGGGTCAGTTTAGGAACGTCCGACGCGCCTGCTGATCCGCGACCCGAAAGCGATGGGTTTTCCATAAAGAAACGGTGGCAGTTAAAGGCAAACTCCCCCTCGGGGACAACCGCGCGTGAGAACGAGCCATCGGGCGCCATGACCCAGCTTTGCGCCACATCAGCCAGGTTGGCTGCCATGATCTGGCTGACAATCTGCGCTTTGACGGTGGGGTTTTTGATATCCACCAAGGTTTCAACCCGGCGGTTCAGGTTTCGGCTCATCCAATCTGCCGAAGAGATATAGACCTTGGCCCGTTTGGACGGCAGCCCATGACCATTGCCAAAGCACACAATGCGCGAATGCTCCAGAAACCGACCGATGATGGATTTGACCCGAATGTTTTCGCTAAGTCCTTTGACACCCGGTCGCAGGCCACAAATGCCACGGATGACACAGTCAATTTTGACGCCCGCCTGACTGGCCGCATATAACGCATCAATGATACCCGGCTCGATCAGGGAATTCATCTTGATCCAAATCTGTGCGGGGCGGCCCTTGCGGGCATGTTCTGCCTCCGCTGCGATCATCTCCAGCATTCGGGATTTTAACG
Organism: Pseudoprimorskyibacter sp.; assembly: GCA_034670065.1. Taxonomy (GTDB): domain Bacteria; phylum Pseudomonadota; class Alphaproteobacteria; order Rhodobacterales; family Rhodobacteraceae; genus Mesobacterium_A. The sequence goes on from JAXMOG010000001.1 coordinate 657,456, forward strand.
AATGTGGTGAAATCGCAAGGTTTTCCAACTGGGCTGGCAAGGCATAGCCGGACAGGTAATTGAACACCTTGGTTGCATCGCGCCCCAGCGTTGGATCACAGGTAAAGAACGACAGGTCCGTGTAAATCTTGGCCGTGATCGGGTGGTAGTTCCCGGTGCCGTAGTGGGTATAGGTGACCAACTTGTCGCCTTCGCGCCGCACCACGGTGGAAATCTTGGCGTGAGTTTTCCAATCCAAGAAACCATAGACCACATGCGCGCCTGCCCGTTCCAATCGGCGGGACTGACGGATGTTTGCGGCCTCGTCAAACCGGGCTTTCAGCTCTACCAAAGCGGTGACAGATTTGCCCTCTTCCGCAGCTTCGCACAGCGCGCTGACAATGGGAGAGTTGCGCGAGGTCCGATACAGCGTTTGCTTAATCGCAACCACATCCGGATCAGCCGCCGCCTGCTTCAAAAACCGCACGACCATATCAAAGGTCTCATACGGGTGGTGCAACAGCATATCCTTGGACCGGATCGCGTCAAACATATCACCTTCGTGGTCTTGCACCCGTTCCGGCACGCGCGGCTGAAAGGCGGGCCACAACAGGTCTGTGCACTCGTCCAGCACCAGTTCCTTCAGATCGGCAACGCCGATCATGCCATCAACCTCGATCAGCTCTTCCTCGACCACATGCAATTCACGCATGACGACCTGTTTCAGCCCTTCGGGCGCACCAGCGGAAATGGTCAGGCGCACCACCTCCCCCCGGCGGCGGCGCTTCAGTGCAACTTCAAATTCGCGCACCAAATCTTCGGCTTCGTCTTCGACTTCCAGATCGCTGTCACGCAGTACCCGGAATTCAAAATAGTCTTTGACGGCATAGCCGGGGAACAGACTGTCGATGTGCAACAGCAGCAGTTCTTCCAAGGGTATATAACGAAACCGCATGTCTTCGGTTGCGGGCAACTGTACGAACCGGTCAATCTGCGCAGGAATGGGCAACAACGCCTTGCGCGGCACGCCTTTGCCCCGCTGCAATTCCAGTGCCAGACAGAACCCCGTGTTGGCTATAAACGGAAACGGATGCGCAGGGTCGATGGCCAAAGGCGACAAGACCGGAAACACTTTTTCCAGAAACGTGACGTCCAGATGAGCCAGATCATCAGCGTTCAGCTTATCCCTTGTCAGAATTTCGATGCCGTTTGTGCGCATCTCATCGCGCAGCTGGTTCAGCACCTTTTGCTGGCTGGCCATCAAATTGCGGGCGTCGTCGTCGATCAGCACCAATTGTTCCGCAGGGGTCAATCCATCTGCTGCGGGTGTGTGGTTGCCCGCTTGGGCCAATTCTCGCAAACCCGCCACCCGAACTGTATAAAACTCATCCAGGTTATCTGCCGAAATCGACAGAAAGCGCAGACGTTCCAACAAGGGCACACGGGGGTTTTCCGCCTCTTCCAGAACGCGCCAGTTAAACCCCAGCCAACTCAGCTCTCGGTTAAAGAAACGGATCGGACCAGACAGATCAAGATCGGTCAGATCGACGGCGGATGGGATGGGTGATTTCAGGAAGTCAGCGTTTGTCATGGCGGTGCTTATCACCTTGGATTGTAAAAGATTTACGACGCTATTCTAACGCCTCGTCGCCCCTCGCCACAAGGGCGGCCAGCGCCTCTTTCGCGCGATTGCGGTTGGCCCCCCCAGCGGTGCCCATTGCGCGGCGATCAATCTCTTCCACAATTCGGCCTGCCATCAAGAAGGACCGGGGCATATGCTTGACCAGATAGGGGATCACATCCTTGGACGGGATGGATTGCCGATCCGCGAACAGCTTGGCCAGAACGGCCGTCAGCAGCATGTCGTCAGGTTGCTCCAACTGGGCAACCTGTGTGCCTTGCATCCGGCTGGCCAGATCGGGCAACACAATGCCCCAGTCGCGTGGCGGTGTGTCAGCGGTCAGCAACAAGGCTTTGCCTTCTGCCAGAACCAGATTGTGCAAATGAAACAGCGCTTCTTCGGCGTCACGATTGCCAGCAATGTCCGGCACGTCCTCGACACATACAGGGCTTTGGGCCAGTTGCGGGATATCGGCTGCAACCAGATCCTTTGCGGCCAGAATGGTTGCGCCACTTTCGGCCGCCCAGACATGCGCCAGATGGGTTTTGCCCGCGCCTTTGGGGCCAGTCAGCACCAATTTGCGCGCAGGCCAGTGCTGCCAGCCATCCACCAAGGCCAGGGCCAATGCGTTGGGCGGCGCTACAAAAAAGTTCTCGCGTCCAAGTGCGGGACGCACTGGAAGGGACATGTTGTATTGTTCTGACATATCAAGTGTCGTCTTGCTGGTCGGACAACCCCCTGTACAGGCGCCCCCCCATGTATTGACCAATCGCAAACCTGGCCACGACGCCAATCGCTGCCGCCATGGGCACAGCCACCAGCAACCCAACAAATCCAAACAGCGCACCACCCACCGACAAGGCCAACAGCAGCCAGACGGGATGCAGGCCAACCGAGCCGCCAACCAAACGCGGTGTCAGAATGTTACCTTCGATCATTTGACCGATCACAAACAGAACAATGACCAAAACGATTGAGGTCCAATCGCCCCAGAACTGGAACGCGGCCAACCCAATGGCCAAGGCTCCGCCAACCAATGCGCCGACATAGGGAATGAAGGTCAGCGCCCCGGCGATCACGCCAACCACCAGCCCGAACTGCAGACCAACCGCCCACAGCCCAATCGCGTAATACGACCCAAGGATCAGGCAGACTGTTCCCATGCCACGCACAAAGGCCGACAGGGTTTTGTCGATATCAGTGGCAAGGCGTCGGATGACTGGAGCATGGTCGCGCGGCAGCATTTCGTCGATCCGGGCCACCATGTTGTCCCAGTCCAACAGCATATAAACCGCAACGACCGGAACAATCACGATCAGCGTCACGATATTAAAGATGCCCGCAGCCGAGTTCAGAAGCGAATTCAGCAGCTGACCGCCCCGGTCGCGAACTGTTTCGCCCAGAGATGCCAAGCTTTGGCGCAAAATACTGTCTTCCACCATGATCGACGGGAACCGTTCAGTCAGGAAGGCCAGAAAGTCGCGGGCCAATTGGGGGGCAGATTCGATCAGTTGAACACTTTGCTGAATCAACGTCGGAATAACCATCAGGGCCATGAAGATGAAAAGCAGCAGCCCGATCACTGTGATAATGGCCGTTGCGGCCGCCCGGCTGAAACGCATCCGCTCTAATCGATCTGCGACAGGATCAAGGAAATAGGCAATCGCTCCGCCCAGCACAAATGGCAGCATCACATCACCCAGCAACCACAGCAGCCCAACAAACACAGCCGTGGCCAAGCCCCAATATTTCATCTGATCCTGAACAGGCAACGCCATGAATTATCCCTTTCTCTTCCCAAGGATATTGCGCGCAGGCTGCATGACTTCAACCCCGCACAGGCCTGCAACCAATGGAACGCGCGATTTGCGGCTGAATTGCCCCGCCCTGTCCGGTGCATTCGCACAGGCTTGGACGACCAAGCTTTTGTAATCCGGTGCGATCATGTGCTTGCCTGTCTTGGTGCGCATCACTAAACCTGCCTCAACCAGTAATTACAGGACACATCCATGCGCCTTTCCCGCTATTTCCTGCCCGTTCTAAAGGAAACCCCTGCCGAGGCCCAGATTGTCAGTCACCGACTGATGCTGCGTGCGGGCATGATCAAGCAGGCGCAAGCCGGGATTTATTCCTGGCTGCCCTTGGGTTTCAAAGTTCTACGCAACATTGAAAACATCGTGCATCAGGAACAACAGCGTGCCGGACACATTCCGATGTTGATGCCCACGCTGCAATCCGCTGACCTGTGGCGCGAAAGCGGCCGGTATGATGACTATGGCGAAGAAATGCTGCGCATCACTGACCGTCATGGACGGGATATGTTGTATGGCCCCACCAATGAAGAGCTGATCACCGACATTTTCCGCTCTAACGTCAGCAGCTACAAAGACCTGCCCCTGACGCTTTATCACATCCAGTGGAAGTTCCGGGACGAAGTACGCCCTCGCTTTGGTGTGATGCGTGGCCGCGAATTCTTGATGAAAGACGGCTATAACTTTGATCTGACCAAGGAAGACGCCCTGCACGCGTACAATCGCCATCTGGTCAGCTATCTGCGCACCTATGAGCGCATGGGATTGCAGGCGATTCCGATGCGTGCCGACGGCGGGCCAATTGGCGGGGATTACACCCATGAATTCTTGGTGCTGGCCGAAACCGGTGAATCCGAAGTGTTCTATGACAGCGAAATCACCGATCTGAAGTTTGGCGATCGGACAATTGATTTTGACGATGTCGCACAATGCGAAGCCGTGCTTCAGGAATTTACCAGCCGTTACGCCCGTACCGACGAAACCCATGTTGCTGCAGAATTTGAAGCGCAAGTCCCCGAAGAGCGGCGCAAAACCGCCCGCGGGATCGAAGTGGGACAGATCTTCTATTTCGGCACCAAGTATTCCGAAGCCATGGGCGCTACTGTGGCAGATGGCGATGGCGGCAAAGTGCCCGTGCATATGGGCAGCCATGGGATCGGCGTATCGCGCCTGCTGGGTGCAATCATCGAAGCCAGCCATGACGACAAGGGCATCATCTGGCCCGAGGGGGTGACCCCCTTCCATTGTGGCATTATCAACCTGAAGCAAGGCGATGAGACCGCAGATGGCGCATGCCAGGCCCTGTATGACAGCCTGACCGCAATCGGGTTGGAGCCGCTTTACGATGATCGCAAAGAACGCGCAGGCGCGAAATTTGCAACGATGGACCTGATCGGGTTGCCATGGCGTATCACGGTTGGACCGCGTGGCCTGAAAAACGGGGTTGTTGAATTGACCAGCCGCCGGACCGGTGAAAGCGAAGAGCTACCGCCAGAGCAGGCCGTCGCACGGATTGCCGCCATTTACGGGCGCGCCTCCGCGTAACGATCTGAGAAATTTATGCATTTCGGGCCCGCGTCACTGCGGGCCCGTTTGCGTTTTCGGCCCTTGTTTTATTGACCTTCTGGTAAAACAATCGCTCCTGCGGCACGATTTTTGCTGCGCTGCAGCTTTGAATTCTCTTGCCGAAACCGGTTTCGGAGGTTTCTTGTGAGTCGCAAGGAGAAGCTCAATGTCCAAGGTTCCATCAACGCGCCCGTCCGGGTCGCGTGTCAGGAAACGAGTCACGATCGACGATCTGGCAAGCTACCTGTGCCTGACAAAGGGCACGGTCAGCCGGGCGTTGAACGACTATCCGGATATTGCAGAACGCACCCGTCGGCGGGTACGAAAAGCCGCTGAAACGCTGGGCTATCAGCCTATGGCACATGCGCAGGCCATTCGGACCGGACGTGTGCGCGCACTCGGTTTGGTTCTGGAAGTGGGCGAACATGACGGCAGCCGGCCGTTTCTGGCAGAGTTTCTGGCGGGCGTTTCGCAACGTGCCGCCACCGAAGGCTGGACACTGACCCTGACCACAGCGGCCAACACGGCCGATACCCTGCGCCAGATGAAATCTCTGCGGGAAGAAAACAAGGCTGATGGCTTTATCCTGCCCCGCACCCGTATCACCGATGCGCGGATCAATTTTCTGCACCGCGAAGATGTGCCTTTTGTGATCTATGGCCGGACGCAGGATCCAAGCGGATGTGCGTGGTACGATGTAGCCGGTGAAGACGCCATGCGCGACGCGGTTCGCGCCCTTTATAAGCTGGGACATCGGCGCATTGGATTTGTCCGGGGCGGAACCGGTCTGAACTATTCGATCCTACGGCATGATGGGTATCTGGCGGGTTTGGCCGAATGTGGGCTAACCCCGGATCCGTCGCTTGTTGCCGAAGCCGCGGTAAACCGGGCAGATGGCGCAGCACAGACAATGACACTGTTGCGCACCGCGCAGCCACCTACGGCCGTGGTATTTGCCGTGGATCGCGCGGCTTTGGGTGCCTATGTCGCCGCGCAATCCTTGGGCCTGCAAATCGGGCGTGACCTGTCTGTTATCAGCTATGATGGCATCCCCGAAGGCGCGCTGATGCAGCCGCCACTGACAACGTTCTCTGTTGACTCGCGCCATGCCGGTTCTCGTCTGGCCGACCTTCTGATCCGCCGGATCAGAGGCGAAGAACCGACAGAGTTGCGCGAAATCTCTTCTGCGCAGTTTCTTGACAGAAGCTCGCACGGGACCCCGGCCCTGACCTCGCAGCAGATCGCTGCGAAAGTTCGGGCAAATCATATACTCATGGGAGGTACTAAATGACAAAATACACCAAACTTCTGACCGGGTCTGCGATGGCACTGGCGTTGATGGCCAGCGCTGTTTCCGCTGACACCATCCGGTTCTGGACAACCGAAGAACAGCCAGAGCGTCTGGCCAAACAACAAGAGATGGCGGCGCAGTTCAAAGCGGCGTCAGGACATGATGTCGAAGTCATTCCCGTCACGGAAAAAGATTTGGGCACACGGGCCACAGCGGCCTTTGCAGCTGGTGATCTGCCAGATGTGATCTATCATCCGCTGCAATATGCCCTGCCATGGGCCGAAGCAGGTATTCTGGACACCGAAGCCGCCACGGATGTGGTTGAAGACCTGGGCAAAGGCACCTTCGCGCCCGGCGCGTTGGCGATGGCAGATTTTGACGGCGATGTCGCCTCTGTTCCTGTCGACGGCTGGACGCAGATGATCGTCTACCGCAAAGACCTGTTCGAAGCGAATGGCCTGGAAGCCCCCACAAGCTATGCCGCGGTCAGTGCTGCGTTGGGCAAGCTGCATAACCCGCCAGAAATGTTTGGTTTTGTTGCGGCCACCAAGGTTGATGAAAACTTCATGAGCCAGGTTCTGGAGCATGTCTTCCTGGCCAATGGCGTTTCGCCTGTTGGTCCGGATGGATTTACGCCGCTGGACGTTGCAGCCACCACCGAAGTTCTGGAATTCTACAAAGAGATTGCAGAAGCTTCGCCCCCCGGTGACTTGTTCTGGAAGCAATCCCGAGAGCTGTATTTCTCGGGCAATGCCGCGATGATCATTTGGTCCCCGTTCATTCTGGATGAACTGGCCGGCCTGCGTGACAGTGCGCCGCCCACAATCAATGACGATCCAACATCGTCGGCTCTGGCATCCCAAACCGGTATCGTGACCAACTTCAGCGGCCCTTCCAACCCAGGTGGCGCAGCATGGGGTGACATCCGTTACTTTGGCATCACGTCCGACGCCAATACCAATGTCGCCGCTGAATTCGTGAAGTTCTCGATGGATGAAGGTTACGGCCAGACCCTGTCGATTGCACCTGAAGGCAAGTTCCCAGTCCGGGCGGGTACAGCAGATGCACCTAACAAGTTCAAAGACTTGTGGGCAACATTGCCCGTTGGTGTTGATCGCAAGGCCCCGCTGGGCGAGCTGTATGCCCAGGAAATGATCGACGAAATCGTCGGTGGTCTGGAAGTTGCACAACGTTGGGGTGTGGCCGATGGACAGCTGGCGCTGGCATCGAAAATGATCAACGCGCAAGCCATCAACCGCGTTGTACGTCAGTTCATTGACGGCGAAGTTGACGCAGCAGCCGCCGTTGCCGCGATGAACGCTGAGCTGGCGACCATCGAATAAGGATCAGGGCGAAACGCCCCTTCCTGCCCTTCCCCTGTTGGCAATGACGGGGGAAGGACAAATGCTATGACCAAAATCCCCTGCCCCATTTCATTCTGGCCCAAACGTTCGGACGCCCCCAATGACGCAGTCTCTGCCTCCAACTGACATTCCACCGCTGGCCCGGCGCGAAGCGCGGCTGGCCTGGGGATTGTTGGCCCCTACGATCATCTCGGTCGCGCTGGTGGTTGTGTTGCCGCTTTTGGCGATTTTCTGGATCAGCTTCAAACCTGTGGGTTTGTCCGATCTGCGCCCGCCCCGCCCCGTGCTGAGTGAGCGTTTGCGTGGCTCGGGCGATGACACCCGGATCGAATACCGGTTGCGCAATTCCAGTCAGGACCGACCGCTGAGCAATGTGACGTTCACCGATACGATCCCCGATAGTATTACGCTGGGCGCACTGCCAGAAGCCTGCCGTCTGGAAGACACCGCGTTAAGCTGTGATTTCGGCACGCTGGAAGGCGGCTTTAACGAGCGTTTACGTATTCCGGCCGCAATTGACGGTGATGCAGATGCGGCGGAAGAAGCTGCTGAGGGCAGCGAACCTGTGCTGAACGGCACTGGCGAGAATATTCTGACCAATAGTGAATTCACTCTGAAGAACTTTTCCCGCATCTTTGACGGGTCCGAGTTTTGGGGCGTTTTGTGGGTGACACTGTTCTACACAGTATTTGGCACCATTGGCGCACTGGTCGTTGGGCTGTTTGCTGCGATGCTGCTGAACAAGTCCTTCCGCGGACAGGGAATTTTACGAGGCTTGTATCTGTTTCCCTATGTCGCCCCGGTGATTGCTGTCGCCTTTTCGTGGTTGATCCTGTTTGATCCGTTTTCCGGGTCTGCCAATGCCTTGTTGGTGCAAATGGGGGTGACGGATGAGGCCATCAATTTCTTTGGTGACCGCCCCTTGGCCCTGATCATGGTGACGGTGTTTGAGATCTGGCGCTACTTCCCGCTATCCTTCCTGTTCATTCTGGCCCGCATGCAATCCATCGACACCGATATGTATGAAGCCGCCGATATGGATGGGGCCAGCCCGTTTCAACAGTTCTGGTATCTGTCGATGCCTCAGCTGTTGGGCATTTTGTCGGTGCTGTTCTTGTTGCGCTTCATTTGGACCTTCAACAAGTTTGACGACATCTTCCTGCTGACAGGCGGCAATGCGGGCACCCGAACCCTGACGGTGAATGTGTATGAGCAGGCCTTTGCCATCTCAAACATTGGCGCTGGGGCGGCGGTTGCGGTGGTGATCTTTTGCTGCTTGTTGCTGTTTTCATTCTTTTTCTTTCGCTTCATCAGCCGGGAGGAAGGATTGTGAGCATGTGGCATTCCAATATGGCGCTGTGGTCTGAGGCGGCCTTGTGCTGTCCTGGGGGCGATGCCCCCAGACCCCCATGCGTATTTTCAAAGAAAAGAAGTGACAGGGGGCGCGGATGACATCTGTTCGGTTCGGATACATCACCGGCCCTGTACTGGGGGCCTTGTGGATGGTCATTCTGTCCACCACCGTGGCTGTTGCGATGAGTTTTGCCACCGGGCAGCCGTTTCGGCCGGTGATGTGGCTGTCCCTGGTTTGGGGCGCAATTGCGGGCTTGGCCTTCATTTGGTGGCATGGGCAAAAAGCGGTTCTGGGCGCAGCGGCGCTGGCGATACTGGTGCTGACCTTTGTTGGCCTTGGGCCGATGGCTGTTGAGGCGGGACCATTGGCGACAACACTTGCAGCGCTTTTCCTTGGGGGCGGCTTTGTTGTGTCTTTGGCCGCGATACTGGGTGGGTTGCCCAAGGGGGAATTGAGCCGACACGAATTTGAAGCGTCGGTGATCAAATTCCTGACCGGGTTTGGCTATATCTTCTTTACGGCCATTGTTCTGATCCCGTTTTACGTGATGGTGATGACCAGCCTGAAGAACCAATCAGAGATGATGCAGAACCCGCTGGATTTTTCACTGGATCTGTCCAAGGGCATGGGTCTTTTCCGATCCTATTTTGAGCTGTTCCAACAGTTTAATTTCGGCACCTATCTGTGGAACTCGTTCTTCATCTCTGTGCTGACGGTGTTCATCACATTGTTGTTCAGCGTACCCGGCGCCTATGCGGTTGCGCGGTTGCGGTTTCGCGGGCGGGCGGCGTTTTCGCGCTCGATCCTGTTGATCTACATGGTGCCGATGATCGTTCTGGCGCTGCCGATTTACATTGCCTTTTCCATGACCGGGCTGCGCAATTCGATCTTGGGTATCGTCATGGTCTATCCCGTCACCACCATCCCGGTTGCGCTGTATATGTTGCAGGGCTATTTCCGCGGCCTGCCCGGCGAGGTTGAAGAAGCTGGGCTGATGGACGGGCTGTCGCGGCTGGCGGTGATCTGGAAGATCACCCTGCCCCTGTCTTTGCCTGCGCTTGCCTCGGTTGGGCTGTATGTATTCATGATTGCCTGGAACGAGTTTCTGCTGGCCTTCATGCTGCTGGACGATCCGTCAAAATTCACTCTGACCCGAGGGATTGCCAGCCTGAACTCCTCTGAAATTCCGCGTCAACATTTGATGGCGGGGGCGGTGATTGCCACCGTGCCCATCATGGCGCTTTTTTTGGGGTTGGAACGTTTCATGACCAAGGGCCTGACCGCAGGTTCTGTCAAAGGATAACTGATGAATTTCGACAAGATAGACAAACGCGCCCGCAAGATCATGCGCGAGAACGACCGGGGTCTGTACACGGTGCCGACGCGCGGGCTGTACCCTTACCAGTGGAACTGGGACAGTGCTTTTGCGGCTTGGGGGTTTTCCAGCTTTGATGTGCGCCGAGCATGGTCTGAACTGGAAACGCTGTTTACCGGTCAATGGGACAACGGCATGGTCCCGCATATTGTGTTCCACAAGCAATCGCTTGGCTATTTTCCAGGCCCGGATGTTTGGGGCGTGCCGCGCGTGCCGCATACATCGGGTATTTCACAACCACCTATCGCCGCCACGATGGCGCGCGCAGTGTATGAGGCTGACAAGCATTACGGCCGTGTTCATATGGAGCTGCTGTATGGGCGGCTGGTGGCCTGGCACCGCTGGTTCATCAAGTATCGCTTGAGCGATGGCATGGTGGCCATCACACATCCTTGGGAATCCGGGCGCGATAATGCGCGCGACTGGGACGATGCGATGGCCAATGTCGATGGGTCGGACGTTGGGGAATACACCCGCCGTGATACCAGCCATGTGGACCCTTCGATGCGCCCCAAGAAGGAAGATTACGACCGCTATCTGGCCATGGTGAATTTTGGACGGGATTGCGGTTGGGATGAAGATGAGATCGCCGCCAATGGCCCCTTCCGTGTGGCGGATGTGGGCATGACCTTTCTGCTGTTGCGCGCCTGTCGCGACTTGCTGCATTTGGCGGCGGAACTGGACCATAATGTGGACGAGATCGAAGGCTGGATCACCCAATTGAAAGCTGGGGTTGAACGGCATTGGAACGCAGAGCGCGGCCATTTTGACAGCATTGATCTGCGCACCGGTCAGTTCACCAACTCTCTGTCGAATGCATCCTTCCTGTCGTGGTTTGCAGGGGTGCGGGATGACCGGATGTTACCGCATTTCGAACGCGTCATGCAGGCGGTTGAGTTTGGGGTTCCGTCCAATGATCCTGCGGATGAGCATTTCAACCCGCTGCGGTATTGGCGCGGGCCGGTCTGGGGGATGCTGAACACCCTGATCGGGATCGGTTTGGCGGAAACCGGGCATACCGTGCATGCGGAAATGCTGCGCAAACGGACGCAAAAACTGATCGCTGAGCATGGTTTTTATGAATATTTCAGCCCGCTGGATGGCGCCCCTGCCGGGGGCAATCACTTCACCTGGACAGCGGCAATCTGGCTGACATGGGCCTCGCCCCATGCAAAGGGGAGGTTCTGATGGGCTCTATCACGCTGTCATCTGTCGAAAAATGGTTTGGTGACGTTCAGGTGATCAAAGGCGTTGACCTGGAGATTCAGGACGGCGAGTTTGTGGTGTTTGTTGGCCCGTCGGGCTGTGGGAAATCAACCTTGCTGCGCATGATCGGCGGGTTGGAAGATATCAGCCGCGGCGCGCTGTCGATTGATGGCAAGGATGTCACCTCTGAACCGCCCAGCAAACGCGGCCTGGCCATGGTGTTTCAATCCTATGCGCTGTACCCGCATATGTCGGTGCGCGATAATATGGGGTTTTCGCTGAAAACCGCCGGGGCGTCCAAGGCTGAGATCGCCGAGAAAGTGGATGCCGCGGCTGCGGTTCTGAAGCTGGAACCTTATCTGGAACGCCGCCCCAAGGATTTGTCCGGTGGTCAGCGCCAGCGTGTGGCTATTGGCCGGTCTATCGTGCGGGACCCAACCGCATTTCTGTTTGATGAACCGCTGTCGAACCTTGATGCTTCGCTTCGCGTAGAGATGCGCTATGAAATCGCCAAGCTGCACCAAAGCCTGCAGGCCACGATGATTTATGTCACCCACGATCAGGTTGAAGCCATGACATTGGCAGATCGGATCGTGGTGTTGGAGTTTGGCAAGATTGCGCAGGTGGGTAGCCCCCGCGAATTGTATGAACGTCCCGCCAATACGTTTGTGGCGCAGTTCATTGGCAGCCCAAAGATGAACCTGATGCCCTGCGCTGCGGACAGTGGCAATTACACGCTGCCCGGCGCCCGTGGTGGCACTTGTGCCATCGGTGCTCCAGCCACACAATTGGGCATTCGGCCCGAACATATCGCCCTGACGGCAGAGGGCAGCGGGCAATGCGACGGCACCATTGATGTGATCGAATACCTTGGTGCGGACAGTTTTCTGGTGATCGACTGCGGCGAGGAGATCGGCAAGCTGACGACCCGCATCGCCGGAGATACAGAGCTGAAGCCCGGCGAAAGGGTTGGCTTGGCGTTTGACGAAACGCGCCTGTCCTTCTTTGACGCCGAAGGTCAGCGCACCTGACACGGGCTCCCCGGAACGTCGTGATCACCTGTCGGGCCGCAAATATGAGGCCCGGCAGGATCAATCGTCAAACATGGCTTATTCAGCCGCCGTGGCGACGGCCAAGCCACCGATGCGCACGATATGGTCTATGATTTCCTCGACGCCCTGCCCCTGACGCAGCGACGCCATCACAAATGGTCGACCAGCGCGCATGCGCGTCGCGTCGCGTTGCATCACCTCTAGTGACGCGCCCACATAGGGGGCCAGATCGGTTTTGTTGATCACCAGAATATCGGATTTGGTGATCGCCGGGCCGCCCTTGCGTGGGATCTCTTCTCCGGCAGCGGTATCGATGACATAGATCGTGACATCGGCCAATTCCGGGCTGAAGGTTGCCGACAGGTTGTCGCCGCCAGATTCAATGACAATCAGATCAAGATCAGGAATTTCGGCATTCAAATCGGCAATCGCCGCCAGATTGATCGATGCGTCCTCGCGGATGGCCGTATGCGGGCAGCCACCTGTCTCTACACCCTTGATCCGCTCCAGCGGCAAGACTTGTCGCCGCATCAACTCTTCGGCGTCTTCTTGGGTGTAGATATCGTTGGTCACAACCGCCATCGACAGCCTGTCACGCAGTGCGGTGCACAGCGCGGCTGTCAGCGTGGTTTTTCCTGCGCCAACCGGGCCACCCAGCCCCAGGCGCAACGGTCCATTTGGGGATGTCATGTCAGGTCCCTCCAATCGCTAGCAATGCAAACCCCCAGCCCAAGATCAGGCAAAGGGGTGCGTAATACTGTTTGTCATAAGTCGAAAACGGCTGTTCGGGTGCCAAACGCCGCGCAGCAGGTACAAAGGCGGCAATGCCGCGTACCGCAAAGATTACCGCAGCCAGCCCCAACAAGGCGCCCTTGAAGGGCACCCAAGTCAGATGCGGTAAAAGTGCCAGAAAAAACAATGCAACGGCCACCACGGCACAGGCCACGGGCCCCGGCATCTGAGTAATTCCCGGTGACCCAACAACGGCACGGGCCAGACGGGTTTCATCCCCGAACGGCACCCATATGCCCAAGGCCCACAGCAGGTGAAAGGCTGAGATCACAACCAGCAGTGCCGATACGGCAAAGGCAATCATGAGCGGAAAATCCGCGAGTACAGCGTGGCGTGGCGCATACCCATGATATCAACCACCGGAGCAAACCCGCCCAGATCATCCAGCGTGGCAACAGCGGCTCGATTGGCCAGCTCTGTACACAATGGCGCCAGCGCCGCTGTGATCCGCTGACCGTCGGTTTGGCCCAACGGTATCAACCGCACACACGCGCCCGCGATATTGGCGGCAAAGGCTTGTAGGAACATCCGCAGACTGTCTTGCAAGGGCAACCCCATCACGGCCACGGTTTGCCCCACGGCCACGGGGTAGGCGGCATCAGCCACATCCAATCCCCAGACATCACGCACAGCCACCGCAAAGGCCGCGCCCTGTTTTTCTGTCTCCAGCCGCCGTTCCGCCGAAGGGCAAAGTGCCCGCGCCAAGGCATCCAAGTACTCCAGATCATGCCCCTGCGCGGCCAGTGACGCCATTACTGCGTCGCTCCAGCCAGAACCATTCTCAAGCACATCGGCCAACCACTCTTGAACATCTGACGCCGTGCGCAACACACCCGCCTGAACAGCGGCTTCAGCCCCATGCGAATAGGCAAACGCCCCCACCGGAAACGCCGGCGAGAACAGTTGATGCAGTGTCAGTAAAGGATCAGTGGTCATGCCCGTGGCTATGCTCATGCGAATGCCCCGTGGAATGCCCTGTTGAATGGCTGTGGCTGTGATCCGCCGCTGCGTCTTCCGGGCCATGGCTGTGTGAATGGTCATGCCCATGTGTGCGGCCGTGCCCATAGGCACCACCTTCGGGGGTGAAGGGTTCAACAACCTCTGCAACGGTTGCACCGATCCGACGTAGCATATCGGCGATCACATGATCGCGCTGGATCAGCAGCCGGGAGGCATCAATCTGACAAGGGGTGTGGCGATTGCCAACATGCCACGCGATACGCGGCAAATCCGTCCCTGTGATCATCAACAGAGGCTCTTCGGCAGCGATCACTTCAACCAGTGTATCGTCCCCAAGATCAAAGGCATCGCCGTGGTTCAGGCTTTCCGTATGGGCCAGATCAACCAGAAAATCCTGCCCGCAAGACGTGGTTAACACCTTTCGGCGCATGAACCTGTCATCATAGCTAAGCGTTACGGTTTTCGCCGGGCCGGACCACGTTCCTTTGCGCAGTAATACATGCGTGTGCGGCAGGGCTGTCATGGGCAGACTCCGTGGTTATCGGCGTGGTTCAACTGCCCTCTCGATACACGCAAGCCGCCGCGCCCGACAAGGGAACACGACGGCTTATCGCTATGTAATCTAAAACTTCTGTCCAAGGTTAGTGCGCAATTCGCTGCGCCCAACCGATGTTCAGAACTTAGATGTAGTCCGAAAAGACATAACGCGGAATATCTTCGCGCTTCAGGCCCATTTTGGCCAGTTCTTGGTCGGACAGACCTTGCAGGCGCTCGAGACGCTTCATGCGTGGATGGCTTTCGCCGATTGCGATCAATCCACGGCCCAAAGCCGCAAAGAAACGCTTGATGCCGGAAAGAGCGGATTCGCCTGCGGCGCCGGTGTGTGTTGCTGTAAGTGCCATAATAGGAACCCTTTGATAATGTTTCAGGTCCCCTCCCTTGAAAATCAAGGTAAGTCATTCTGCCCCATTCAACCACTGCCAATAATGCATAGCCGGTTCTCTGCACCTGCAGAGCACTGTGTCGCGCAAGTAGCTGAAAAAACCAAAAGTCTTGGATCATTGCACCGCTTCGATTTGGTAATACGAATACACGTCGGTGCCATCCACACTCCGCACTTCGGCAAGATACGACAGGCCCAGTTGCGGCAAATAATGCAGCACATCCACAGCTTCGTCATCTTCGTAACGAATATGAACCGGGATCATCTGATAGGTGCAGGCGCCAAAGCTGTATTCCGTCATGTCGCCAAAAGAATAGGATTGCACTTCGCTGCCGGGCCCATCGCTGTTGAGCGTTCCCACTTTTACCGCCCAGCCACCAAAAGGCTTGGGCAATGGCATCTCAGCCGGTGTCGTTGGGAAGCCATAGGTCGAACGGGAATCCGGAACAGGCTCGTTGTTCTCAAAATCCAGAACCTCCAGCAAATACACGCCTTGGCCCAAAAGGGTACGCGTCGTGTAACCGTCTGACGCATTGTAAAACGCTTCAACCACACCGGGCGTACCATGGGTGCGGAAAACCTCATTGTCCCCGCCGATAACTTGAAAGCGGATACCGTTGTTCAAATTTTCGCCGGTTGGGCAATCGGCGAGGGCCGCAATTGGACAGAGCGTAAGTGCCAAAGTGCTAAGCAGACGTTTCACTACTGTATTCTCCTTGAATGGTATGAACCAAAGCGCACCCCGGTCCATTGTACCCTTTCAAGCGGAATTGTCAGAACAGAAAATACCTTTGTGCCATTGGCAGCTCTGATGCGGGTTCACAGGTCAGCAATTCACCGTCTGCCCGCACCTCATAAGTTTCTGGGTTCACTTCAACTTCTGGCGTTGCATTGTTCAACAACAAATCTTTCTTGCCGATGTTGCGGGTGTTTTTGACGGCCACTGTTTCTTTGGCCAGTCCCAGTTTTCCACGGATACCATCGGCCTCTGCGGCCTCTGACACAAAGACCACGGCGGCATTTTCAACCGCACGACCATAGGCGCCAAACATCGGCCGCGAATACACCGGCTGTGGCGTTGGAATAGACGCGTTGGGATCCCCCATCTGCGCACAAACGATAGAGCCGCCGATCAACACCATTTCCGGCTTCACGCCAAAGAACGCAGGGTTCCAAAGCACCAGATCAGCGCGCTTGCCTTCTTGGATCGAACCGATCTGATGGCCGATACCATGTGCGATGGCCGGGTTGATGGTGTATTTGGCGATATAGCGGCGTACACGGTAATTGTCGTTTTCACCGGTTTCCTCAGACAGACGACCGCGCTGCTTCTTCATCTTGTCAGCGGTTTGCCAGGTGCGGATCAAAACCTCGCCGACACGGCCCATCGCCTGACTGTCCGATGCAATAATCGAAAACGCGCCCATGTCGTGCAGAATGTCTTCGGCCGCGATCGTCTCGCGCCGGATACGGCTTTCTGCAAAGGCCACATCTTCGGGAATGGATTTGTCCAGGTGGTGACAGACCATCAACATATCCAGATGCTCTTCCAAGGTGTTCACCGTAAAGGGGCGTGTTGGGTTGGTTGAACTGGGCAACACATGGTCTTCGCCACAAATCTTGATGATGTCCGGCGCGTGACCACCGCCTGCACCTTCGGTGTGGAAGGCGTGGATCGTACGCCCTTTCAGGGCTTTCACGGTGTTCTCAACAAATCCGGATTCGTTCAGCGTATCGGTGTGAATCATCACCTGAACGTCCATGTCATCGGCCACAGACAAACAACAGTCGATCGCACCGGGTGTCGTGCCCCAATCCTCGTGTAGTTTCAGGCTACAGGCCCCGCCGACCACTTGTTCAACCAGCGCTTCGGGAAGTGAGGCGTTGCCCTTCCCTGCGAACGCAAGGTTCATTGGAAACGCATCAGCCGATTGCAGCATGCGACCGATATGCCAAGAGCCGGGCGTACAGGTGGTGGCCAAAGTGCCATGCGCCGGACCGGTGCCGCCGCCCAACATGGTGGTCAGGCCTGAATGCAACGCATCTTCGATCTGCTGCGGACAAATATAGTGGATATGGCTGTCAAAACCGCCAGCGGTCAGGATTTTTCCTTCGGCTGCGATGGCCTCGGTGCCCGGTCCAATAATGATATCGACGCCCGGCTGGGTATCGGGGTTGCCCGCTTTGCCGATCCCGACGATGCACCCGTCTTTCAAGCCAACATCTGCCTTGTAGATACCAGAGTGATCGATGATCAGCGCGTTGGTGATAACCGTATCCACAGCGCCTGCAGCCCGCGTAACTTGGGACTGGCCCATCCCGTCCCGGATCACCTTGCCACCGCCGAATTTCACTTCTTCCCCGTAGGTTGTCAGGTCTTTTTCAACTTCGATGATCAGGTCCGTATCAGCAAGGCGCAGCTTGTCCCCGGTGGTCGGTCCAAACATGGCGGCATAGTCGGCGCGGGAAATTGTTGCGGGCATCGGTGTTCTCCTTCACTCAGCCCAAAGGCTGTTTTTCTTGTGCCAATCCTCAAGCGACAGAGCGGGATAGGCGTCATAGCATTCATCATTCGGACCGGCATCCAACGGGACCCAATCAGGTTTTTCTTGCAGCATCAGATGCACGTGATGCGGGGCCGCAGGTAAATCCGTGTCGATGGCACTGGCAAACGGGTGGATCAAGTCAGGCCAATTCGGATCAAACACCCACAAAACCGATGCGCAATGCGTGCAGAAATGGCGTTCTGCGGTGGAAATACGGCAGGTGCCGTCTCGCGTGACTTCGGCACTATAGGTCAGCACGGCATCCCAACCATTCACAGTCAAGCTGTCCGCGATACCACCCAGATTGATGGTATATCCCCCGCCGCCATCGGTCTTGCGGCAGATATCACAATAGCACCGTTGGTAAGGCACTGGCGTATGGCTTTGGACAGTGAAATGCACTGCCCCGCATCGGCATGACCCATTCAGCGTCATCGGCATTAAAACCGCCCCCGACAGCCAAGCTGCAAAACACAGTTGGCAATCTGCTGATGGTTCGCCAGTTGGGCAATGACAGGCAGGCTCATGAGCCCAACCCTTGCAAAACGGCATTTCGCTGGCGCGTCAGACGATCAAGGCAACTGTAAAACACCTGCCCGGCGATCGATCCGCCCAGGAACTGATCTCTCTCAAAGTCGCAATGTGCATCGCGATAAGCCAACCATGCGCGTTGCGCAGCCAACAGTGCTTGCCCTTTCCCACGCTGATCAGCCCCTGATTTCACAAGTCGCCAAATCCGGTTCAATTCAGCATCCGCAGCGCGATACCCTTCGGCGGCGCATTCGGTAGCAGACATCTGATCGCCCGCAGCCGAACAATTGCGCGCCTGTTGAGCGTTCCCCCCCAACGGCACCAAAAGACAGGCCAGAACGATCCAGATGCGATGCGTCACAATCAGGTATCCGACGATGTTGAAGATTTGTCGGCTGATGCCTTGACCGCCGCCAACCGACGTACAGTCGCTGGTTTCCGGCTGCGCAACAACACAGGCCCGCAGCTGGACTGCGGGCTGGCAAGCCCCATCAGCACTTTCTGGTTCTGCAGCATTGCCCTGGTAAACACCTGCGCCACATTAATGTTGCTGTGTACGGCAGAATTAAAACTGCGCATCACCATCGCAGCATAGTCAAAAGGTGAAATAAACAACATTTACAACCTCCTGTACCTTGGCGGCATCACGGCAAAAGCGCCACGGGCCCACGTGTGCGGCTCAGCCGGCGACGGTTTGATTTTGCTTTCTTTTCCAACGGGTTGGTAAAAGCCTGAATGACGGCATCCGGTGTTTTTCCAGACATCAGCGCATGACCAGCGGCCATATAGCTTTCCAAGAACACAGGGGGCTTTTCAGACAGCATCCGGTGGGTTTCGCCCTTGGGCATTGGCCAAAGGCCGACCATGCCCATTGTGCGCATTGTGATCACCACATGCGCTTCGGTCATCAGGCTGACCATTTGGGTTGATTGACGCCAAAACGAAGTCATTTGATCCACTGTAGCGTTCACTGCGTTCACGTTATAACGCTCCCATAACCATTTGATTGAAACCATAAATCTTACGTTCACCCAGCACGGCAACCAATGTCACTTCGCGGCGCTGACCAGGTTCAAACCGCACCGCGGTGCCTGCTGCAATATCCAGACGCATACCGCGTGCCTGCGCACGGTCAAAATCCAGTGCGCTGTTGGCTTCGGCAAAGTGATAGTGGCTGCCCACCTGCACAGGGCGATCACCGGTGTTTGACACCATCAGCGTTATGGTTTCGCGCCCTTCGTTCAGGGTCAGCGTTCCTGCGGCTGGAAAAACCTCACCCGGAATCATTTGCGGCCTCGGGTTTCGGCGCGGGCCTTGATGGCCACCATGCTACCGGCAACGGCAATCAGGCCCAGCGCGGACGCAACGATCATCCAGGACGCCCCATCATGCGGATGCATATGTACCGCAGCGCCGGTGTGAGCGGCAGCAGGGCTTGCAATGATCAGGGCAAGAACGGCGAGTTTTTTCATCTTATCAGTCCCTTGGGGCGATTATCGGATTGGGTTGTGCACGGTCACCAACTTGGTGCCGTCGGGAAAGGTTGCTTCAACTTGAACTTCATGAATCATCTCAGGCACCCCTTCCATGCATTGTTCGCGGGTGATCACCTTGGCGCCCGCTTCCATCATATGCGCGACAGAGTTGCCGTCACGCGCGCCTTCGACCACCGCGTCGGTGATCAAAGCGATGGCTTCGGGATGGTTCAGCTTTACGCCGCGCGCCAAACGTTTGCGCGCAACTTCTGCGGCCATCGAAATCAGGAGTTTATCTTTTTCTCGGGGAGTCAGTTGCATCTTTTAGATCGTCCAGGTCCTGGGAATTTCCGTATCAGTTAGCCCTATCAAAATTGGAACGAGCGTCTGACGCAAGTCAAAGCTGTCCTCGGCCAACATACGGATGAAAATAAGATTATCACTCAGCGCTGACGCTCCGCCACAATCGGCCAAAGCTTCGCGCAATTCTGCAAGGTGCAGCGCAGCCTGAGGCGCTGCCAATACCGCGCTGGCCATCGCCTTGGCCCCATTCGCCACGGCCCGGCGCTGTAGCTGGCGCCAAGCGTCGCCTTCCAGCCGCAACCGGTCTGCGAACACCAGCTTTCCGTCCACCCGCACATCCATCCGGTCACGCAGTGTCAACTCGTCCAGGTGTTCACCCATGGTGGTGCGCCCGAAAACCAAGGTTTCACATGCCAAAACAGTGGCATCCGCTGCGGCGTCTATGCTGAGACTACGGTCCAGTGCTGCACCGTTGAACAGAATGGTTTCCTGTGGAAGCCACATCATATGCGCACCAGCTTCTGCCGTCAGACGGGTTTCGACCCGCCCCGGAGCACCGGGCTGCGCACGATAGATACGTTCGGCTGCCTGAGTGGTAAGCGTCAGGGTCGTGCCGACCTGCGCGCCAATCTGAATGTCAAATTTATCGCCACCCGTTATCCCGCCAGCCGTGTTCAAAAGAACGGCATCCAAACCAGTATCCTTTGGGCGTGGGAAGAGCGCTTTCATCGAGCCGGACATATGCAAACCGTCCAGCACGGTTTTTGTCTCCCGAAGGCGCGCAGTTATCTCGACACGGCCCTGTGCCCTGGGAGGAGAAGGACCACGTTTAGGGGCCGATATGGAGGTAACGTCGAGAATTTGCCCGCCCTCGGTAGACGTCTTGTTATATGATCAACCTGCCCAGCGCGGCGACCCCCGGCAAGTCACAACCGAATGATGTGCGCATTTGGCATGCAAAAAGTTCATCTTTTCTGGATGAGTGCTTAGTATTTAATCACAAGAGACATGAGGATACGGAAATCTGGGGGTGCCGACCTGCCATGTGAAGGCGCGAAAGCACCGAACCTCAGCGGTAGATTTCCTGCCGCAACTCTTCCAACGACTCTTGCGCCTCTGACGGGTCAATTTTTCCCGCCATCATTTTGCGGAACACGGCCAACGACCGAAGCGCCATTTCCGGTTTGGTGTTCTGATCAAAGAACTGCACCACACCGCCCGGCGTTTGCTGGGTCAGCATTGTAAACCCTTGTGTGAAGATGACATCTTCCTCGGGCAGCGCCTTGGAATGCACAGGCAATTTGGTAAAGGCGTCTGCCTCGTTCAGAATAGATTGCACCGCGGGCTGGGCGGCATAGCGCAAAAAGGCCCGCGCTGCGTCTTTGTTCTGTGCACCGGATGGAATGTGCAAACTGTCAATCGGGGCAATTTCGGCCATTGGAACATCAGAGGCTATCTGAGGGAAGCGATAAAACCCGATTTTCGTGTCATCCATCCCGCCTTCACGCAGCGGGCGTATACTGTAAGATCCCGTAAGGACGGCAGCGGCTTCCCCCTCTACAAAGAACTGAAAGGCGTCATGACGACCATCGCGCCGTTCAGAAAAAACACCTTCGTCTACCAGTGCAGCCCAGACCTGAAAGGTGTTGGTGACACGGGCATCCGTCCAGGCAATCTCACCCTGTGTCAGGGCACAATGAAACTCTGCGCCATTCACCCGTAAATTCAAGTAATCAAACCAGGCGGCAGCCGTCCACTTGAACTCTTGCCCATAGCCAAAACAGCTGATCCCGGCGTCTTGAATGACGCGGCAATTTTCCAATTGCTCTTCCCAGGTCTGAGGAGGCGACAGGCCAAGCTTGTCAAAGATATCCCGTCGGTAAACGATACCCCAAGGATACTGACTGATCGGCACACCGTAGACATGCTCTTTATAAGATAGCGCCGTTTTCGTTGGTGCCATCGCCATATGCAGATCACCAGCCGCCCAAACATCGTCAACTGGTTCAATCAAACCCTCAACGGCGTAAGGGCGCAGCTTGTTGCCCGGTGTCCATGTGATGACGTCTGGTGGATTGTTAATCAGCAGATCGCGAAACTGCGGTGTGAATGCAAAAATGTTGATTGATCGCAATACCACATCGATCTCGGGATGTACCTGTGTGAACCCCGCGATCATCTCCTCCATTGCACCCACTTGCTTGGGGAAAGCCAGACCGGAGTATATGACCAGTTTGCCTGACAGCGGCGCAGCGCCGTCTGGTTGCGCCGTCTCCTCCGCCTGTGCGGTTGCCACGACAGGCCAAAGGAAGAGAGCAAATAAAAATAGGATGGAGCGGAACAGGAGAAAGAACCTTGGATAACGTTGCCACGAACGCATTATTTGTGATTGAAAGCAGTCTTCGGTGCAATGTCAAATTCGGCAGTTACTCCTCGCTTTCTTTCGGCATGCCAGAGGTTTAAACGTTACTGGGATTATCGAGGCCGTTCATGGACAAACACGCCAACTTTCCAAAGATCAAACCCGCAGGTGTGACCGGAATGTTGGTTCAGTTCGGCGACGCACTGGATGAACGTGCCAATCGAGCCGCCTTGGCCTTTCGCCAAACGGTCGAGGCGCAAAATTGGGACGGGGTAGAAGAAACCGCATCCTCCTTGGTGTCAGTCTTAATACGAATTGACCCCCTACGCCTGCCACACAGCGCATTGTCCACCGGTTTGGACGGGCTGCTGCGACAGCGCAATTGGTATGATGCGGATTTGCCCAGCGGACGACGCCTGTGGCATGTGCCAACGGTCTATGGCGGCACATTGGCCCCGCAACTAGAAGACGCAGCCGAGGCGGCCGGTTTGACAATGGACGCCGCAGTCGCGTCTTTGAGCGGTGCTCAAGTGCGGGTTCAGACAATCGGATTTGCGCCCGGCATGCCCTATCTGGGCCAGCTGCCGCCAGAATGGGATATTCCGCGCCAAACAAACCTGACACCGCGCGTACCTGCCGGTGCCTTGGTGGTTGCGATCCGCCAACTTGTTTTGTTTCCAGTCTCCACACCCACAGGTTGGCAACATGTGGGTCAAACCGCCCTGCCCTTGTTTCAGCCCGACGCCCAACAGCCATTTCTATTACGTCCCGGTGACGAGGTGACATTCCCAGCTGTCAGCGAAGCCTCCTTTGCTGCGTTACAGTCCGCCCCCAACGGTGGCGCGACATGGGAAGCGTTGTCGTGAAGAGGGCGCTGCATGTTCTGTCTGCCTCTCCGGGCCTGACCGTCCAAGACTTGGGACGTCCCGGCTACTTGGCACAGGGTGTTTCTTGTGGCGGCGCTGCGGATCCCTTGGCCCTATACGAAGGGGCAGCGCTGTTGGGTCAAGCGGTTGAGCTTGCCGCGCTGGAACTGGCCGTGGCCGGCGCAAGCTTTCGCGCCGAAGGAGCCATGCGTGTCGCGCTGACCGGGGCAGATATGGCCTTGCGTATAAATGACCAACCTTTTCCTGCAAATACAGCTGTATCCGTGCCCGACGGCGCAACGATCCAGATCGGCGCAGCCCGTTCCGGGGTCTATGGCTACTTACATGTTGATGGCGGTATCGCCACAGCGCGCCAGCTTGGCAGCCGATCCGTTCATACAGCGGCTGGCATCGGGGGCCCGTTGCAGGTTGGCGCGCATGTACCGCTTGGCCAAACGCATCCCGGCCCCAACGATGTGACCCTAACACCGTTTCCCCGCTTGGGTGGCGGCACTGTTCGCGTGACACAAGGGTTCCAAACAGACCTGTTTTCCGCTGAAACGCGCGCCCAATTCGAAGCGGTGGAATTTCAGCGCGACATGCATGGCAACCGGCAGGGTGTGCGGTTGTCTGCGACATCTGTCTCGCTCAGCACGCCGGGCGGCTTGACTGTCCTGTCGGAAACGATTGTGCCGGGGGACATTCAGATCACAGGCGATGGTGCCCCTTTTGTTTTGCTGGCAGATTGCCAGACAACCGGCGGCTATCCCCGGCTGGCAACGGTTCTGCCCAGTGATTTGCCACGTGTCGCACAGGCCGCCCCCGGCGACCGGTTACGATTTCACATGGTGACACTGGATCAGGCCGTAGAGGCCCATGCGCGCTATAATCAGGACTGCGCTGCACTGCCACGTCAGGTGCGCCCCCGGTTTCGCGCGCCAGAGGACATGAGCGATCTTCTGAGCTATCAGTTGATCAGCGGTGCAATCACCGGATGGGACGAGGACTAAGCGAATGGCAAGTATCGATCTGAACGCCGATATGGGTGAAAGCTATGGTCCTTGGCGCATGGGCCAAGACGATGAGCTACTGCGCATCGTCACCTCGGCCAATATCGCCTGCGGAATGCATGCGGGCGACCCCGATGTGATGGCCCGGTCCATGGCCTTGGCGCATCAACAGGGCGTTGGTATCGGCGCGCATCCGGGCTTTGACGATCTTCAGGGGTTCGGTCGCCGCCGCATGGCATTATCGCTATCTGAGTTGGCAAATCTGGTGACCTATCAAGTTGGCGCGGCCCAGGGCATGGCGCGGGCACAAGGCGCAGAAATCCGACATGTGAAGTTGCACGGTGCCCTGGCGAATATGGCCGCCGAGGATGAGCGAATGGCTCGCACCGCGTTTGAGGCCGCATTGAAGGTTTCGCCCGACCTGATTGTGATGGTCTTGGCCGGGACAGCCCAAGAAGACGCCGCCAAAACCATGGGTGTTGCCCGCGCGAACGAGATCTTTGCCGACCGCGCCTATAATGATGACGCGACATTGGTGGATCGCAGCCAACCCGGCGCGGTGATCCATGACCCGATTGCAGCTGCTGCGCGTGTGGCCCGCATGGTGCGGGCGGGTGCAATTGAGACCGCAAGGGGAAAATGGATCGCAATTCCCATCGACACGGTTTGCCTACATGGCGACGGACCAGAGGCGTTGGCGATCGCAAAAGCAGTGCGCGCGCATTTGGCTGAGTCGGGAATCACGCTCAAAACCTTCTTCGGACGGTAGCGGTTCAGAAACCATTGTTTCCAAGCCCTCGAATACTGTTTCCAGGGTGAAAACAATCGTTTCCGAATGCGAAACGCTCGTTAGCGATTCGTTATCAAAAAGCTGAAATATTCAGTCGAATACGGTGAAACAGCCCAGATTCGGCGCGGTCTAGCTGTTGCAACAATGTAACTGGCAAGTAATTGCCACTGCAAAAAGTCATTCATTGCAGCTTTGCAACAATTCGTTCTAAGCCAGAACCATAAGACGGTACGCAAAACGTGAAAACGAAACAAAAACGGGCAAAGCCCGATAAGCACGTAAGAGGAAAATATGTCCACAGTCATTGTTTCCAATGACACCGAGCTTGCCTCGGCGTTGGCTTCTGCAAGCGCAGGTCAAGCAATCGTCCTGAAGGACGGTACATACTCGGCGTTCACTCTAGATGGCGGCTCTCTCAACGCCCCCGGATTGACCATCAAAGCAGAAAATCCAAATGGCGCCACCCTGCTGGGTACGACGAAAGTCATCAATTTCAGCGGCGTGTCCATGCAAGGTCTGGTCTTTCAGGCGGTAGAACCTTCAGGAACACAGCACTCTGTTGCAGCAACGGCCAGTGCCATGGAAGTGATCAATTCGGCGAATGTCGATTTGTCGGGGAACACGTTCCAAGGGTACAAGATTGCGCAGACCATCACGATGAGTGGTTACACACTGACACCAGACAATGGTTTGCTTGGTGGTCAAGGTTTGCAAATTCGCGGCAGTGACAGCGTAAAGGTTTCAGGCAACGAATTTACCGATCTGCTGCATGGCGTCAGCTTTGTTCAAGACACAGGTGGCCGCTTTGGTCTGTCAACGAACACGGTTATCGAAAACAACTATTTCCACGCCATCCGTGTGGATGGGATACGCGGCACCGATCACGACAATACTTTGGTCTCGCAGAACTTCTTTGGGAACTTCACACCTTTCCAGATTGATCCAACTGATCTGACTCAAGAACCCAAGGATCACTCTGACTTCATTCAGTTCTGGGCGTATAAATCGTCTGGAGCGCAGAATGCGGGCGTGCACAACTTCACCATCGAAAACAACCTGATGTATGATCCCTATGGTCAGTCCGCGGGCGTTTTCGGTCATATGAGCAATCTGACCGACGCAGAACGTGCAAACGTTTCCTTTGATAACTTCTACATCAAGAACAACGTCATCGTCACCGCAGTGATCAACGCGATCACTTTGGGCAGCGTGAATGGTGGTGAGATCTCGGGCAACACCCTGTTGCCAAACGCCAAGACCTACGATGGTGGCAGCAATGCCTACATCAATATCAACAGCTCAGAACGTTCGACCCGTGTCGATGATCCGGCGCAAATTCAGTACTCCAAGAATTTGGCGATCTTTGGCAATATTTCCAGCGACTATTGGCTGGATGGCGTGACCTTCCGCACTGTTAACGGCGAAATCTATGATGAGCTGGGCGTCTACGGCGTAGAGCACGATAAAAACCTGCACCTGGTCTATAACGCGCTGAACATCACCGATGGCACCGGTCAGATTGGGGTCAACAACATCACGGTCTCTACCGATCCGAACGCCCCCAACTATATTGGCAGTGCATCCCTGTTTCCGGGGCTGGCAGACGGTGATACATCGATTGCCGACATTCTGAACGGGCCAAACGGCACAGCGGCTGTTCCACTGGTAGTTCTGAACAATCTTGCCGAAATCGACGCTGAATCCAAAGCGTTGGCCGTGGCAATGGGCTATGCGCCATCCACCACTCCGGTTCCTACTGTGGACACCTCTGTCCATGCTGGCAGCGGCGGTTCCACCACTGGAACGACGGGCGCAACAACCGACACGTCGGGAACCACCACAGACACGTCCGACACGTCAACCGATACATCGGTAACAGATACGGGCACCTCAAACGCCGGCACAGATACGACCGGAGCCTCAAAGGGCACGTCTGGCGCCACAGGTGCATCATCAGGCACGTCCGGTTCCACAACCGATACGTCCGGTACGCAGACTGACGTTGATGGTTCGTCCCACACGACTTCTGGCAGTTCTGGAAGCTCCGGCACGCCAACCTACGGGTCAAGCTCTGGAACGGCGTATGACGTGGATTCGCTGATCTTCTACGCGGATAACGTTATCAGCGGGACAGATCACAACCGTGATCGTCGGTCCGAAGTGATTTCCGGCACATCGCAAAGCGATCTGATCTACGGC
Organism: Pseudoprimorskyibacter sp.; assembly: GCA_034670065.1. Classification (GTDB taxonomy): domain Bacteria; phylum Pseudomonadota; class Alphaproteobacteria; order Rhodobacterales; family Rhodobacteraceae; genus Mesobacterium_A. The sequence continues at coordinate 684,852 of JAXMOG010000001.1, forward strand.
TATGGCGGGAATGACAAAATCTACGGTGGCGGAGGTGACGATTATATCGCCGCAGGAACAGGCCGTGACGCCCACGTTCAAGGCGGTGCAGGCGCCGATATCTTTGAGTTTGGTTTCGGAGATGAACTGATCAAAATCTACGACTGGCAAGATGGTGTCGACAAAATCCACCTTGTTGGCGGGCTGACCTATGATGACCTGAACGTCTATGTCTCTGCCTATAACAACCAAACCTCAATCCAGTTGTGGACCGATGTAAATGGCGACGGCGTAATGGATGACCGTTTGATCCTGACCAACATGACAGCGGCTGATCTGGGTACGGACGACTTCGTCTAAACCCGGCCAACCGGATCAATCCACGAACAAAAAACGGGGCGCCATTGGCGCCCCGTTTTCCGTTTTCGTGTGCTGAAATCAGCTTAGGTGTTGAACAGGAAATGCATCACATCGCCGTCTTTCACCATATAGCCTTTGCCTTCAGCGCGCATCTTGCCGGCATCCTTGGCGCCTTGTTCGCCCTTCAGCGCAACATAGTCGTCAAACCCGATGGTTTCAGCGCGAATAAAGCCCTTCTCGAAATCGCCGTGGATCACACCCGCCGCTTGTGGCGCCAGCGTTTCCTTGCGGATCGTCCAGGCACGGGCTTCTTTCGGGCCAACCGTGAAATAGGTATGCAGATCAAGCAATTGGTAGCCTGCCCGGATCAAACGGTCCAACCCAGCTTCTTCCAGCCCAAGTTCGGTCAGGAACATTTCTGCCTCATCCGGTTCCAGCTGGCTGATCTCTTCTTCAATCTTGGCCGAAATGACCACATGAGAGTTCCCCTGCGCTGCAGCCATTTCCGCCACAGCTTTGGAATGCTCATTGCCGACCGAGGCCTCTTCCTCAGAAACGTTGCAGACATACAGCACGGGTTTGCTGGTCAGAAGCTGCAGCATCTGCCAAGGCTTTTCGTCGTCTTCGCTGATCTCAACCACACGGGCAGGCTTGCCGTCTTCCAGCACTTCCTTGGCCGCCATTAACAGGCGCTGCTGTTCAACTGCTTCCTTGTCACCGCCCCGCACTTTGCGCACGATGTTCTGGAGACGCTTTTCAATGCTTTCCAGATCGGCCAGCATCAATTCGGTCTCAATCGTATCGGCATCAGCAACCGGATCAACACGCCCTTCTACATGGGTCACATCCCCATCTTCGAAACAGCGCAGAACATGGGCGATGGCATCAACTTCGCGAATATTGGCCAGGAACTGGTTGCCCAGCCCCTCCCCTTGCGCCGCACCTTTTACCAGACCGGCGATATCCACAAAGGTCATCCGTGTTGGGATGATCTGTTTTGACCCTGCAATTTCGGCCAGCGTGTCCAACCGTGCATCCGGAACAGCGACGTCACCGACATTCGGTTCGATCGTGCAGAACGGAAAGTTCGCAGCCTGTGCGGCAGCCGTCTTGGTCAGCGCGTTAAACAGCGTTGACTTGCCAACATTTGGCAATCCGACAATCCCGACTTTGAAGCCCATGGCACTCTCCTTTGGCACTTTCGCGCCTTCTATGACCGCTAGGGGCGCGGCGCAAGATGTGCTATTGTGAACAGGTGAAAGGAAAGGACTTTCGATGCATCCCATCCCCTATCTCTTCTTTCAGGGCACCTGCGCCGACGCACTGGCAAAATATGCACAGGTCTTCGGCAGCCCGGCCCCCGAAATCATGCCATTCTCGGACATGCCAGCCGAAGTCAAAGCCCATATGCCCAATGTACCGGACGATGCCGTGATGCATGGCGCGCTGAAAGTGGGCGACGGCTGGATATATGCCAGCGATGATCCAAGTGGTGAAAGCGCCACAATGACAGGGGCCAGCGTTCACCTGTCCTTCCCAACGATCCAGGAGGCGACCCGTGTCTTTGCGGGCCTGTCAGACGGCGGTGAGGTCCAGATGCCGCTGGAACCTACGTTCTGGGCACCGGCCTTTGGCACCTGCACAGATCAGTTTGGTATTCGCTGGATGATTTCGGCTGATCCCCCAGCCGACGGATAAGCACAGGCCAAAACACCCCTCATTGTGGCGCTTTCAGATCAGCGTTTGGCGCACACAATCCCCTTTGGCAGAACAAAGTTCCGCCGGATGACACTTGCTTGGTCATCTTGTGGCCGCGGCGCATTGATTTTCCCAAGGGGTTTTGGCAACAGGGACCGACTGATAAATTGGAAAGGTTCCCCATGACCCGCATCGACGCCAAATTCGCCGCGCTGAAGGCCGAAGGTAAGAAGGCTTTTGTGGCCTATGTCATGGCGGGGGACCCGGATTTCGACACGTCGCTTGAGCTTGTCAAAGGCTTGCCAGAGGCCGGTGTTGATGTGATCGAACTGGGCTTGCCCTTTACTGATCCAATGGCCGATGGCCCCACCATTCAGCTGGCCGGACAACGCGCGCTGGATGGCGGCATGACCTTGGATCGCACGCTGGAGATTGCCAGCCGGTTCCGTGAAACCGATGACACGACCCCGATCGTGTTGATGGGGTATTACAACCCGATCTATTCGCGCGGTGTAGACAAGTTTCTGGAACAGGCCAAAGCAGCCGGGATCGACGGGTTGATCATTGTGGACCTGCCCCCTGAAGAAGATGACGAACTGTGCATTCCAGCGCAAAAAGCCGGGCTGAACTTCATTCGTCTGGCGACCCCAACCACCGATGACAAGCGTTTGCCAAAGGTTCTGCAAAACACCTCTGGCTTTGTGTATTACGTCTCGATCACCGGGATTACGGGCGCAGCCGAAGCACAAGCTGTCGATGTTGCCCCCGAAGTGGCCCGCATCAAAGCAAAAACAGACCTGCCTGTCATCGTGGGGTTTGGCATTAAAACGCCGGACGCCGCACAAAGCATTGCGTCGGTGGCGGATGGCTGTGTTGTCGGCTCTGCCATTGTGGGCGAACTGGCCAAGGGCAAGTCGGTTAGCGACGTGCTGGCCTTTGTGAAATCACTGTCAGATGGGGCGCACCGCGCCTAAGAACGGTTCAACGTTCGGCCTCTCTCCAATCAGGAGAGAGGCCTGATTTTACTGTCGCGCCGGAGATTACAGCCCGGCGTCTTCATTCAGACCCAGCATGATATTCAGGTTCTGAACGGCAGCGCCAGACGCGCCCTTGCCCAGATTGTCCAGAACAGCGATCAGGCACAGCGCCCCGGTCTCTGGGTTGCCATGCACTGACAGTTCCAGATCATTGGTCCCGTTCAGGCGATGAGGCTGCACACGTGGCTCATTGTCTGCCGCCGGGACAACCCGAACAAACTGCGCGCCCTGATAGGCGGCACGCAACGCCGCTTCGGCATCAGCCATGCCATCGGGCCCATGACCCGGCAATTGCACCGCCACGGCCATGCCTTGTGCGAACTGACCAACAGAGGGCACAAACACCGGTGCCGCACTTAGCAACCCGTGTTTGGTGATTTCGGGCAAATGCTTGTGGCCCTGCCCTGCGGCGTACAGGAATGATCCGGCCGACTCACCGCTTTCAAACTCTGCAATCATCGCCTTGCCACCGCCGGTATAGCCCGAAACACCCGAAATGGCCGGGCCAGAGGCCGGATCAATCAGGCCAGCGGCCACCATCGGACGGATCAGCGCAATCGCCGCCGTAGACCAGCACCCCGGATTGGACACATAGGTCGCCCCGGCAATCGCATCACGCTGGCCATCGACCATTTCGGCAAAACCAAACACCCAGTTCGGATCCACCCGATGCGCTGTCGAGGCGTCGATCAGACGCGTGCCATGCGGTGCGGCCAATTCCGCGGCTTCAATCGCAGCCGCATCCGGCAAGCACAGGATGGCCACATCAGCTTCGGCCATCGCCGCGCTGCGTGCTTCGGGTTCTTTACGGCGCGCAGGATCGATCTGCACCAGCGCGATATCCTCGCGCGGGGCCAGACGCTCACGGATTTGCAAACCCGTTGTCCCCACTTCACCATCAATGAAAACCCGATAGGCCATCGCCTTGCTCCTTTTGGAAAAACGTCGCCGCCATAACACGCGTTGCCCGCCTTGCAAAGCACCGTAGCGCCCGCTTGCAATGCACACTTTTTGCCGCTGCGGCAACAATGGCATCGGATCGGAATTGCAACAGGTCGGCTTTAGCGGTAAGGAAAACTTACCAGTTTGTGCCAACTCAGGAGCGTTCCATGCCCGTCATCACAGAAATTGAGGATCTGAAACGCATTTACCAGCGGCGCGTGCCCAAAATGTTTTTTGACTATTGTGAGTCGGGAAGCTGGACAGAACAGACATTCCGGGAAAATTCCTCGGATTTTGATGACATTTACCTGCGTCAGCGCGTTGCCATCGACATGGCCGGACGCAGCACCAAAACGCAGATGATCGGCCAAGACGTGGCAATGCCCGTGGCGCTGGCCCCTGTTGGCATGACCGGGATGCAGCATTTCGATGGTGAGATCAAAGCCGCCCGTGCCGCCGAAGAGTTTGGCGTGCCCTATACCCTGTCCACCATGTCGATCTGTTCGATCGAGGATGTGGCAGAGAACACCACCAAACCTTTCTGGATGCAGGTCTATACGCTGAAAGATGATGATTACATGCAGCGCCTGTTTGATCGGGCCAAGGACGCAAAATGTTCCGCCGCTGTCATCACCGTGGATCTGCAATTGCTGGCACAACGCCACAAGGATCTGAAAAACGGCCTGTCTGCCCCGCCCAAACTGACCCCCCAATCCGTAGCCAACATGATGACAAAGGTGCGCTGGGGCCTTGGCATGTTACAGACCAAGCGGCGGTTTTTCGGCAATATTGTTGGCCATGCCGCCGGTGTGACAGACCCATCGTCACTGACAACCTGGACGGCACAAAGCTTTGATCAGTCGTTAAACTGGGACCGCATCCGCGAATTCCGTAAAATGTGGGATGGCCCGCTGATCATCAAAGGCATCATGGATCCACGCGACGCGCTGCAAGCCTGCAACGTAGGGGCTGATGCGATTATCGTATCCAACCACGGTGGACGCCAGCTGGATGGTGCCCTGTCATCAATCCGCGCGCTGGAACCAATCATGGATGCGGTGGGCGACAAGATCGAAGTCCACTTGGACAGCGGCGTGCGCTCTGGCCAAGACGTGTTGAAAGCCGTGGCGATGGGGGCCAAGGGTGTCTATATCGGCCGCGCCTATATCTATGGTCTTGGCGCAATGGGCCAACCCGGTGTGACCCGCGCGCTGGAGGTGATCCAAAAGGAACTGGATATGTCCATGGCGCTGTGTGGCCATACCGATATCAATACAGTGGATCGCGATATTCTGATGGTGCCCAAGGGCTTTGCCGATGGTTGGGACGCCTGATCACTGCAAGACAACTGCGCGATGCCGAAATCGCCTTGAAAATAGGGCGAAAACGCATTTCTTGGCTTGCCAATGTGGGCAAACCGGGCTATCGCGCCACTTCTTGTAACTGGGGTGACAGCCTTGGAGGCACCCCGAATTGATGGAGAATTACTATGGCTGGAGAGATCCCAGATCTTGTATGCCAGGAACGCACGGGGACAGGCAAGGGCGCCGCTCGTAGTGCACGTCGTGCAAATTTGGTTCCTGGTGTGGTTTTTGGCGGCGACACGGACCCCGTGGCAATCCAAATCCCGTTCAACGTGCTGCTTAAGCACCTGAAGGCCGGTCGCTTTAAGTCGACCCTGTTCAATCTGAAATTGGACGGCCACGAAGATGTGCGCGTTATTTGCCGTGACGTTCAGCGTGACGTTGTGAAAGACCTGCCAACCCACTTCGACCTGATGCGCCTGCGTCGTACGTCGAAGGTGAAGCTGTTTATCCCAGTTGAGTTCATCAACGAAGAGATCGCACCCGGCATCAAAATGGGCGGCGTTCTGACCACGGTTCGCCCAGAAGTCGAACTGGTTGTGACTGCTGGCAACATTCCTGAGAAGATCACCGTTGATCTGACCGGTCTGAACATCGGCGACATCGTTCACATTTCGGATGTGACACTGCCAGAAGGCGCAAAGCCGTCGATCGACCGTGACTTCGTGATTTGTAACATCTCTGCACCATCGGGCTTGCGCTCTGCCGGTGCTGATGAGGATGAAGACGGCGAAGCAACAGAAGAAGCAGCAGCCGAAGAATAAGTCACCGTTTATGGTGCAGGAACGGGGCCCCTTTGCGGGCCCCGTTTTTTTGTGCCCTGCCCCATGGCGTTTGGGCGCGCTTGTGACCACACCAAACCAAAGCCTTTCCCTAACCAGGGCTTGTGCCTTGCCGTAGCGCGCGCTGCGCCGTATGTCTGATACGTGAACAGAATACCGCAGGAGCGCGCGTGCAAATCTTTGTGGGGCTGGGCAATCCCGGCAGCAAATACGAACGAAACCGCCATAATATCGGCTTTATGGCGCTGGATCGGATCGCCCAGGATCATGGGTTTGGCCCTTGGAAACGCAAGTTTCAGGGTCAGGTTGCAGAAGGCCATCTGGGCCAGAAGAAAGTGCTGTTGCTGAAGCCGGAAACCTTCATGAACCTGTCCGGCCAATCCGTTGGCGAAGCCATGCGGTTTTACAAATTGCAGCCCAGTGACATCACTGTATTTCATGATGAGCTGGATCTGGCCCCCGGCAAGCTGCGGGTCAAAACCGGCGGCGGGCACGCAGGCCACAACGGATTGCGCTCCATGCACGCCCATATCGGTGAAAGCTACCAGCGTGTGCGCATGGGCATCGGGCATCCCGGCCGCAAGGAACTGGTTGCGGGCTATGTGCTGCATGACTTTGCCAAAGCCGAAGAGACGTGGCTGGACGCCGTGTTGACCGGCGTGTCTGATGGAGCGCCAGCTTTGGCCAGCGGCGACGCTGGGCGCTTTCAGAACGCTGTGGCGTTGCGTGTGGCCCCGCCCCGTTCTTCCAAAACACCCGGCACAGGCAAGCGACCAGCCAAAGCTCAGACCAAACCCGCCGCCTCAATTCCGGCAAAAGATACGGCGCCGGTCCCCAAAAAAACCTCACCTGCGCCCGAACCAGAAGACAATCGCAATCCATTACAAAGACTGGCGGACAAGTTTCGATAACAACCGCCGTAAGTGGTTGAACATTTGAAACACGGCAATCGGAGGCCGTTACGGACAATGGAAAAAGATCTGGGCATCAATGTTTTGGGCGGCCCAATTCGCCCGTGTTCCGTTGATCCGCTGACCGGATTTTTTCGGGATGGCGCGTGTAACACATGTGATCAGGACACCGGCAGCCACACGGTTTGCGCTGTGATGACGGCTGAGTTCCTGGCCTATTCGAAATATGTGGGAAATGACCTGTCGACCCCACGTCCGGAATTTGACTTTCCCGGTCTGAAACCCGGAAATCAGTGGTGCCTATGTGCCAGCCGGTTCTTGCAAGCCCACGAAGAAGGCTGCGCACCCAAGATTGATTTATCCGCAACCCATGAGCGCGCGTTAGAGATTATTCCGATGGATGTTTTGCGCAGCCACGCCTTGTAGCCAGCCCGGCCCCGGCATGGCGTTTGTCACGCCACCTTGTCATCCGTGCGCGCAACGCCTTCTTGCCCATTCACGCCAAGCCCCGGCAGCGCATCCGCCATCAGCTCATCAATGAACAGGCTCAACAATTGCGGGCGGCCAGTGACCTTGGCCTTGCGATAAATGGCATTGGTTTGGGCCTTTACCGTACCCTCAGACGTTTGGCGCAAAACCGAGATTTCGGCGGTCGACAAACCTTTCAGCGAAAAGAACGCCACATCCCGCTCTGCCGGGGTTAGCCCCCATTCTGCAAAGTGCTGTTCCAAAACGTCCATGAAGGCCCCCGATGCAACACGGACCTGTTGTTCCGCATTGGCCTGCGCTTTCATCGCACGAGACAGCATTGCAGCCGTCACAGCCACACCAAGAACAAGGCCAATAGCCGCGCCAAGCTCGATCAGCTCATACAGCTGCCAGGCAATCGGGCGTGTTTGCAGCCCAACCAGGGGCGCAAAAATTTGCCAGAGAAAGAAAAACGCACAGGCAAGCTGAAACACCAGCATAACGACAAAGAACCAAGGTGCTTTCATGCGTAGCACCCGGAAAAACGGCCATACAGATCAGCTGTCATGATCACCGTCTTCATCTTCGTCTTTTTCGTCCTCTTCGTCTTCCTCGTCCTCTTCGTCCTTCTCGTCTTCTTCGTCTTTGTCGTCGTGCTTGTCATCATCCGAAGACCCATGACCGCTGTTGTCTGAACGCGAAGATCGATCACCGCTGGAGTCGATCAAACTGTCTTCACGATCGCCTTCATCCTCGTCTTCGTCGTCCCAATAATCTCGCAGAATTGCTCCAGTGCGCGGGTTCACAACGATTTCGCGTTCCAAACGGCCTTTATGGGCCTCGATCCGAATACGCCCCAAGAAGGTGCGTTGCGTTCGAATTTGGTTGAAGCCCTGCGCGCGCAGGTCGCTGATGATACGATCCACCGGTCCTTCGGCGACGCCAGCGCTGGCACACAGCACTGCCGCCCCCAAGGTGGATATGAACAACCTGCGTTTCATGCCTGCTCCCACGTAAATCCCGGCGCAATGGCCGGGATCACTGTTGCCTTGGTTGGACGCAACTTAGTCGTCGTCGTTGTCGTCTTCTTCTTCGTCATCGTCAGACTCGTCAGCATCATCATCGTCGTCTTCATCTTCGTCGTCATCGGAATCTTCATCGTCAGAGCTGTCGTCATCCGAACCATCGTATTCCGATCCGTCGTCATCCGAACCATCATCCCGGTCATCATCAGCATCGTCGCTGCTATACTGGCCGCGCTCACCAGAATTGTCACCCTGATCCTCGTCCTCATCGCCATCATCATAGCTGTCGTCATCAGAGTCATCGTTGCTATCGTCATCAGAGTCATCGTCATGGCTCTCGCGGCGCTCAAAATCTCTGGACGTTTCACGCTCCATAACACCTATACGGTCGCGTTCTTCTGCCTCGGCCATTTCGGTTTCGCGCTTGATCAGGGTTTGACTGTCGCGATCAAAAACCATTTCGACTTTGGTGTTCCCGCGCGTGGCTTCGAATTTGACCTGTGATGGTCCGTTTTTGACTTCGATGTATTGATACCCGTCGGATTTTAGATCAGCCACAATGCTGTCACTGAATTCATCTGCCGATGCAGCGCCTGCAAATACGGTTGCAACAAGAGTTAAAGCATAGGTGGTTTTCATCTGTCTGTTCCTTTGCGTGATCGGCCTGTTTGGCCTTTGACGCCCCCGATTTGCGTGCAAAACGCTCGGGTGGATATTGACTTGCGGTTTAAACCATTGGCCATTGATCTGCGGTTTAGCGGCATAAACTATCGTTTACACGGGCCCCAAACGCGAAACGCCCGCTGAAAAGCGGGCGCTTGAATGCAATAGTGAAGGCAGGATCAGCCTGACATGCTGCGCCCTTCGGTAGCGCCCATATCGATACCCAAGTGCTTGGCAACAGTGAAGATATCCTTGTCGCCACGTCCGCACATGTTCATGCAGATGATGTGATCCTTGGGCAAGTCCGGCGCAATCTTCATGACATGTGCCAGCGCGTGGCATGGCTCCAGCGCGGGGATAATGCCTTCGCACTCACATGAAACTTTGAAGGCTTCCAGCGCTTCGGCGTCGGTGATTGCCACGTATTCGGCGCGGCCAATGTCATGCAACCAAGCATGTTCCGGGCCGATACCAGGGTAATCCAGACCAGCAGAGATTGAGAAACCTTCCAGAATCTGACCATCGTCGTCTTGCAGCAGATACGTGCGGTTGCCGTGCAGAACGCCCGGACGCCCGCCCGTCAGCGACGCGCAATGTTCCATCTTCATGTTCACGCCTTTACCGCCGGCTTCAACGCCAATGATACGCACGCTGTCGTCATCCAGGAACGGATAGAACAGCCCCATCGCGTTAGACCCACCGCCAATGGCGGCAATCAACGTATCGGGCAAACGGCCCTCGGCCTCATGCATCTGAACCTTGGTTTCCTTGCCGATAATAGCCTGAAAATCGCGGACCATAGCCGGGTATGGATGCGGACCAGCCACTGTGCCGATGCAATAGAAAGTGTCTGTCACATTGGTTACCCAGTCGCGCAGCGCGTCGTTCATCGCGTCTTTCAGCGTTCCGCGGCCCGAGGTCACGGGAACCACCTCGGCCCCCAGCAAACGCATGCGGAAGACGTTGGGTTGTTGGCGCTCTACGTCATGAGCACCCATATAGACCACGCATTTCAGCCCGAACTTGGCGCAAACGGTGGCTGTTGCCACGCCGTGTTGGCCAGCACCGGTTTCCGCGATGATCCGGGTCTTGCCCATGCGTTTGGCCAAAATGATCTGGCCCAGCACGTTGTTGATCTTGTGCGCGCCGGTGTGGTTCAGCTCGTCACGTTTGAAATAGACCTTGGCCCCACCCAAACGCTCTGTCAGCCGCTCGGCAAAATACAGCGGGCTGGGACGGCCGACATAGTGCTTCCACAGAAACTCCATCTCGTCCCAAAAACTTTGATCGGTCTTGGTGCGTTCGTACTGTTCTTCCAGTTCGAGGATCAGTGGCATCAGTGTTTCAGAAACAAACCGACCACCAAACAGACCAAAACGGCCCTTCTCGTCAGGTCCGTTCATGAAGCTGTTGAAAAGATCATCCGCCATAACCGGCTCCTCTACTCAGGTTCGTCGTCATGTTTCAAAGATTAGCCACGGGTGCAAGTCCCGACTGCCCTGCCAATGGTGCCTACAGGGTTTCAAACTGTTGGCGATCCCGGCTGCTCCACCTAACGGTGACATCATAACCGGTTTCGGTTTGGGTTTCTTCCAAAACCAATCCCTTTTCAAACAGCCACGCACGGCGCCGCCCCTGGCCGAAGGTCAAAGAGATGTCTTCGGTGCGCATCCCGGCGCCAAGCGCATCTGTCGTTGCGTCCAGAAATGCGTCTATTCCCTGTCCGGTGATCGCGGAAATCGCGACAATGCCGTCATCGCGCGCGGCACGCGTCAGCGCCGCCTCTTGCTCATCTTCTTCCAACAGGTCGATTTTGTTCCACACTTCCAAGCGCGGCGTGTCATCACTGACCCCCAAGGACGCAAGGATCGCTTCGACATCGGCGGCCTGAAGCGCGGTTTCTGCGTGCGAAATATCGCGTACATGCACGATCACATCAGCGGCCAGAACCTCTTCCAGTGTCGCGCGAAACGCGGCAACCAGTTCTGTTGGCAAATCCGAAATGAAACCCACCGTATCCGAAAGGATCACATCAGGCCCCGTGGGCAGACGCACCGTTCGCATGGTTGGGTCCAGCGTGGCAAAGAGCATATCCTTGGCCATCACATTCGCCCCGGTCAGACGGTTGAACAAGGTGGATTTGCCAGCGTTGGTATAGCCCACCAGCGCAACAATCGGAAACGGCACCTTGGCACGGGCCTTGCGATGCAGGTCACGTGTTTTGACCACTTTTTCCAGCTGCCGTTTCAACCGCACCAATTGTTCGTCAATGGCACGACGGTCTGCTTCGATCTGTGTTTCACCCGGACCACCAACAAACCCCAGCCCGCCGCGCTGACGTTCCAAGTGGGTCCAGGCCCGCACCAAACGCGTACGCTGATACGACAGCGCCGCCATTTCGACCTGCAACACACCTTCTCGGGTTGCGGCCCGGTCGCTAAAGATTTCAAGGATCAAACCGGTCCGGTCCAGAATTTTGACATTCCAGGACTTTTCCAGGTTGCGCTGCTGTACCGGCGACACATGGCCGTCGATCAGCACCAGTTCAGCGTCTGCATCTTTGATCCGGTGTTTCAGCTCTTCGATCTTGCCCTTCCCGAACAAGGTGCCGGGATGCATTTTGGACAGGCGCACAACTTCTTGTCCGACAACTGTCAGATCTGGCAAAGCCGCGGCCAATGCCACGGCTTCTTCCAGTGCGGGTCCCGGATCGCGTCTGTTGCGGTCAGAGACCAGATCAGGATGCAGGACCCAAGCCTGGGTCACATGCGTGTCATGCTCGTTCAATCTTTGTCTTCACCATCATAAAGATTGATGGGCTGAGACGGCATGATCGTTGAAATCGCATGCTTATATACAAGCTGTGATTGACCGTCCCGCCGCAGCAGAACGCAGAAGTTGTCAAACCAAGTGATCACACCCTGCAGTTTCACCCCATTAATGAGAAATACAGTAACAGGAACTTTTGTTTTACGGACATGATTCAGAAATGCGTCCTGAAGATTCTGTCGGTCTGAAGCCATGGAAATAGCCTTTATTATTACTTGACACCGCCAGTGGTGCACCCTCGCGTAGAATGGAGTATGTATCGCCGCTGTCCGACATTCCAGAGCAAAATCGCAGTTTTTTCAACTGCATCGCCGATACGCATCAATCCCGCCACGCATCTGGCGTTAACATGACTACAATAGCCAACAATTCCAGACGCCCCAAAACCATCGCCCCAACCAGCGTGGCCTTCACCCCGTTGGATTGTGAAATCAATTCCAGCGGCGCTTCCGCCGCGCTGGAAATCAACGGCCCGGTATTGGACAAGGTTGCCACAGCCAACAGGACCGACTGCGAAAACTCCACCCCCAAAAGGCCCAGAAATGTGGTGACACCAGCGATGGTCATGGCCATCAGCATGAAGAACACCCAGGCAATAAACGCCCCTTCCCGACGGATGCGGCGCATCCCTTCTGGCGATCGCCCAAGAGAGGACGGATGGATCAGGCGTTCAATTTCGCGCGCCCCGTTCAGATACAGCGCAAAAACCCGCATCAGCTTCACCCCGCCTGCAGTGGTGGCCACACCGCCACCGATCAGCGCCAGCCCCATCAGGATCAACCCCGGTGTGCCCAGCCCCGACCAGGACTGCGCATAGGTCCAGTCAATACTCTCGAACCCGGTGGTGCTGAGAAAGGACAGCGTGGTGAACAACGCCCCCCAAAGCGCACCAAGCCCCGCCGCCACGTTTTGTTCGTCTCCCACTTCGAAGGATGCCACCCAATGGCGCAGGAACAGCAAGACCGGCACCCCGATCACAATGCCAACACCCAACCGAAATTCAGGATCCGTCCCCAATCCAGACCGCGCCGCGCCGGCGGTGTCCTTGGAAAAGGTCAGCCTAGACAGAGAAAAGAACAAAAAGCAAAAGATGATCGCTTCGCCGGTCACGCCGCTGTTTGTCTCAGCCAACCCGCCGACCGGTGAAATACCAGACGTGGCCATGGTGGACATGGCATGGCACAGCGCCACCAATGGTCCGTCCCCCGCCACCAGCAACATCAGGCTCAGCGCAATGGTCAGCCCGGTGTAGACCGGCACCAAGGCCACGATCACCCGCATCAAACGGCGCGCCGGATTGGTCCTGTCCGCTCTTGCGCTGCCGCTCAACCGGGAATGTCCCGGCACGGCCAGCGATGTCACCTCGAACCCTCCCAACGCCAGGGGCGCCAGGATTGCCGCCGCAGAGACCCAGATCAGCAAGCCGCCCATCCAGCCCACCTGCGCGCGCCACAGATGTTCAGGTGCGCTTAGCCGCTCAGGGTCAAACAGCGTTGCTCCTGTGGTTGTCAACGAGGATACCATTTCAAAATAGGCGTTGATGAAGCTGGTCGTTTGGACAGCCTCGTAAAACGGCACAGCCAAAAACACCGGCAAAATGGCGAACCCGGCCAACAAGGCCCGCAATTGGCTCAGCCCGCTTTGATTGTGCTTGTTCCCCGACATGGCAATGCCGATGAACGCAATCACGATCAGCCCCAACAGCCCTGAATAGAAGAAACTGCGCGCGTCGTGGAAATTGCCCATATACAGCGCCAACGCCGCTGGCAGCAGCATCGACACACAGCCGACCCCGGACATCAACAAAAACAGTGGCAGGGCAAGAATTGCGCGCATCAGATCAGAAGAAGTCGATGGACACCTGCAACAGGCGCTCCACCTCACGAACATCCCCGGCAAGGGCGAACAGAACCACAATATCGCCCGCGTCAATCACCAGACTGCCAGAGGGTTTGATCACCTTACCATCCTTCATCACCGCTCCAACCAGAACGCCTTCGGGAAAATCCACATCCCGGATACGCTGACCTGAAAGCGGTGATGTTGACAGCACTTCAGCCTCAATCACTTCGGCTTCTGCATCGCCGATGGAATACACCGCCCGCACCCGACCATGCCGGATATGGCGCAGAATGGAGCTCACCGTAGTGCTGCGCGGGTTGATATAGGCATCAATGCCCAAAGGCTCCATCAATGGCACCAGTGTCGGATCATTGATCAACGCAATCGCCATCGGGCAACCTTCGGCCTTGGCGCGTACGGCGGCCAGCATATTGACCTTGTCATCATCGGTTACACACAGCACCGCATCCGCCCGGTCGATACTGGCTTCGCTCAACATGGCCGCATCCAAACCGTCGCCATTCAGCACAATCGTTCGTTCCAACGCCTCAGCGGCATGTTCCGCACGCTTGCGGTCGCGCTCAATCACCTTCACGCGCACACGGTTGCGGCCTTGTTCCAGCTCCCGCGCGACCATCCGGCCCACATTGCCGCCGCCCACAACCACAACACGCTCCAGCTTGCTATGCTGTTTTCCGAACACATCCATGGTGCGCAAAATATCGTCGCTGTGCACCAAAACGTAACAGGCATCCCCCGGAAACAGCTGATCCGCCGCGTCGGGTGAAAACAGCGTTCCCTCACGCCGCACCCCCACAACAACCGACCGTAGCGTAGAAAACAGATCTGTCAGCTGACGCAACGGCGTGTTGACGATGGGACAGTTTTCATCAACCGTCAGCCCCAACAGACGAACTTTGCCTTCCATAAAGGTTTCAGTGTCAAACGCCGCCGGTGCCCACAAACGTTGCAACGCCGCATCTGCCACTTCCCGCTCCGGGCTGATCACCACATCAATCGGCATGTGATCGCGGCGATACAAATCAGAATAAATTGCTGTCAGATAGCTGCGCGCCCGCAAACGCGCCACTTTGCGCGGAATCGCAAAAACCGAATGGGCAACCTGACAGGTCACCATATTCACTTCGTCGGAATAGGTCGCCGCGATAATCATATCCGCATCGCTGGCACCGGCCCGATCCAAAACATCCGGGTAAGAGGCAAACCCGGCAATCCCTTGCACATCCAGCGTATCTGTCGCCCGACGCACCAATTCCGGATTGTTGTCTACCACGGTTACGTCATTGCTTTCGCCCGACAAATGCCGTGCAATCTGCCAGCCAACCTGACCTGCCCCGCAAATGATCACTTTCATGCTCTGCGCTATGCCCCGCGACTGCTGATCCAGTGACCTTTTGCATGGCAGAGACCTGCTGCGGCGTCAATGACATGCCGCCTGACCAAAACCCGGAACCGGCGTTCCCAGCTGCTTTGTTGTGCATACAATTCCACACGGACAGTCACCTTGCACCGAACCGGTCCTCGCTGGGCGGCACACCAGGTCCGGCGCAAGGCTTCTCCTGTTACGGCCATCGGCCCCTCGGCCTGTTCCGCACAAATAGAACAAGACAGTTTGGTTAACAAAATACTGCCAAAACGGCGCTTCTGCTCCCCATCCGCCCTTCTTCTGTTCAAAAATACCTCCGCCGGAGGCATCCCGCAGGGCCGCGGCCTGCCGCGGACCGAGATATCCTGCGTGCCGCCCCTGAAAGGGGGGCACACATTCACGTCAACGGCCAGGCAGCGGCCGATGATCAACCGCGTTCACATCTCATCACAGGGCGCACAGCTTCAGCAAACGCCCCCAAGATCACGACGTTGTTTCGTGCACTTCTTCTTCCAAACGAGCCACGCGGCTTCCTGCCTTGGCCGTTGTCACCACGCCCAATGACTTCAATTTCCGGTGCAGCGCGCTGCGCTCCATGCCCACGAAACTGGCCGTCCTAGAGATATTTCCGCCAAAGCGATTGATCTGCGTTAACAAATATTCGCGTTCGAAGGCTTCCCGCGCTTCGCGCAGCGGCAAAGTGGCCAAGGTTCCGGCCAACACAACACGCCCGTCATCCGCGGTGGGACCGCTGCTTTCCTGTGGCAGCTCGCTGGCCGCAATCTCTCCACTGCCCTCGCCCAAGATCAGCACCCGTTCCACCAGATTTTTCAGCTGCCGCACGTTGCCCGGCCAGATCATGGTCTGCAGCAGCGCCACCGCATCATCGCTCAGCTCGCGCATAGGCAGGCCCTGCGACTTGTTGCAATCTTCGATGAAATACCGCGCCAACATCGGAATGTCCTCGCGGCGCTCTTCCAGACTGGGCACCGCGATCGGCACCACATTCAAACGATGGTACAATTCCTGACGGAAGGTGCCCGCCTCGATTTCGGCCAGCAAATCGCGGTTGGTCGAGGATATGACGCGCAGATCGACCCGTACCTTGTCGTGCCCGCCAACCCGCTGAAATTGCTGATCAACCAAAACACGCAAGATTTTGGACTGGGTTCCCAGAGGCATGTCCGCCACTTCGTCGAAATAAACCACCCCGCCATGGGCCTGTTCCAACAAGCCCGGCTCAATGCCACGATCCGAAGTTTCGCGCCCAAACAGCACCTCTTCCATCGTCTCGGGGCTGACACCGGCGCAATTGACGGTGACAAAGGGCGCATCGGCCCGACCAGAGTTGGAATGAATATAGCGCGCGGCCACTTCTTTGCCGCTGCCCGCCGGTCCGGTCAGCATCACGCGGCCGTTTGACTTCGTCACCTTATCCAAATGGCTGAGCAGTGCCCGGAACGAGGCACATTCACCAATCATGCTGGATGATTTCGCTTCACGGCGGCGCAATTTCTGGTTTTCGCGGCGCAGACGGCTGGTTTCCATAGCACGGCGGATCACCACCAACAGCTGGTCGATATTAAAGGGCTTTTCGATAAAGTCGTAAGCCCCCTGTTTGATGGCGGCGACTGCGATCTCGATATTGCCGTGACCCGAAAAAATCACCACTGGCACATCCGGGTTGTCCCGCTTGACGCATTTCAGAATGTCGATCCCGTCCATCTTGCTGTCTTTCAGCCAGATATCCAGAATAAGCATCGCGGGCGCTTCGGCATTAATTTCCGCCATCGCTTCGGAAGAGTTGCTTGCCAGCCGCGTGGTATAGCCTTCGTCTTCCAAGATTTCGCCAATCAGTTCACGAATATCGCGTTCGTCATCTACAATCAGAATATCACCCATAACGATCCCACCTTATCCTATTCCGTTTCTTCTAAATGTCGTGCTTCTGCCGCTGGTGGGTTGCCCCGCCCCATCGGCAGCCTGATCACAGCCATCGCGCCTGCATGTGTGTTGCCTTCGAAAATCGGGGCATCATCCAATGTCAGGGTGCCGCCATGCTCTTCGATAATTTTCTTCACGATCGACAGGCCCAGCCCCGTGCCTGTGTCGCGTGTGGTGACATAGGGTTCAAACAGCCGTGCCCGGTCTTCTGGCAGGCCGATCCCATTGTCCATAATCCGAATTTCAGCCCGATTGTCCGCCACAGCACAGGAAACCCGAATTTGTGGAGAAAATCCAACTGGCGCCCCTTTTTTCTGTAGGGATTCAATGGCCTCTCCGGCGTTCTTCATCAGATTTGTGAAAGCCTGCCCAATCATTGTGGAGTCAAGTTCCGCAGGAATTGCGCCCTCTGGCAGCTCTGTCTGGAAGGTGACATCGGGTTGTCCGGCCTCTTGCAGCAGCACTGCGCCGCGAAGCAATTCAACCACGTCTTCGGGCTTTCGTTCTGGCTCGGGCATCCGCGCGAACTTGGAAAACTCGTCTACGATGCGCCGCAAATCACCGGTTTGGCGGATGATGACACCCGTCATCTGGTCCAGCTTCTCGGCGTCTTCATCTGGTAAGCTGCGGTGGAACTTGCGTTTGATCCGTTCGGCAGACAGTTGAATTGGGGTCAACGGGTTCTTGATCTCATGCGCAATCCGGCGGGCCACATCACCCCATGCTGCCATACGCTGCGCACTGACCAGATCCGTAACATCGTCAAACGCGATCACATAGCCTTCCAGGCCGCCGTCTTCGCGACGACGTGTCGAAACGCGCACCAGCAGGTTTTCCAATCGGCCTTCACGGCTGACCTTCACTTCGTCCTGCCCGGTTTCCAGACCGCTTTTCTGCACCAAATCAACCAATGGGCCAAACTCTGGAACGGCCACATGGATATGCACGGAATCCTTGGTCTCGTGCCAACCCAGCAACCGTTCGGCTGATTTGTTCACAAAGGTCACCTGCCCCGATGCATTCAGACCAACAACCCCAGAGGTGACTGAGGAGAGGACCGAGTCAAACAACCGCTGACGCCGTTCGATCTGGCGCGTGTTATCCAGCAAGGTTTCGCGCTGCCCTTTCAACTGACGGGTCATTTGGTTGAAATACTTGCTGAGCAAGGCGATTTCGTCGTCGCCTTCTTCCTCAAACACCTGAACGTCCAGATCACCTGCCCCCACACGCTGTGCAGCCCCGGTCAAACGACCAACGGGGCGTGACAAGCGTTCGGCAAACCACAGCCCCAGCCAGATCGCGGCCAAGATCAGCAGCACCGCAAAACCCAGATAAAGCAGAGCAAAGTCAAACAAGCGTCTACCGCGTTCGGATTCTTGTTGCTGATAGAACTGCGCGGTCTGCTTGGTATCATCCAGCAGGTTCAGGATACCGCCGTCGACCTCTCGGCTGACATACAGGTAGCGGTCAACAAAAGAGCGTAGCGGGATCAGAGCACGGAATTCATTGTTGTCCCAGTCTTCGATGATTGTCACACCATCCTGGGTAGACTGGGCAATCTGTTCTTCGCTGGGTTGCTCATAGTCAAACAAGTAAGACCGTTCGCCCCGCGCCCGGATTGTCCCAGTGCCATCAATGACATAGGCTTCGCGCAATCCGCGTTGAATTTGCGTTTGTCCCTGCCCCAGGACCTGACGAATTTCCCCATCACTCATGATGAAAGAGTTGTCGCGGGCAGTATCGATGAACTGCCCCAAGGCTGCGACATCTTCGGTCAGGTCGGCGCGATGTTCTTCTTCATAGGCGACAGCAGCGGACAGAGAGGCCCCCACAACATTGCGCACCCGTTCCGAGAACCAAGTTTCCAAACCGACGTTGATTGTCAAAACCGCGAAAACGGCCACCGTGATGGCGGGCAGCAGCGCCATTAGGGCAAAAACCCCGGTCAATCGCAAGTGCAACCGAGACCCGGCAGACTGTGCGCGCCGTGCAGAGACCATTTTGGCCACGCGTTGCAACACAAGGGCCGCAACAAACAGAACGTAAACAAAGTCTGCCAGCAGGATCAGCCGCAGGCTGAGCGAGGACGCACCCCGATCAAACGGCCCCAGCACCCCAAAGGTGGCCAGCGCCAGCAATGGGCCCAGTGTTACCAAGCCCAACGTTGCCACGTTCTGAACCTTGCGCTGTCGACGCAAACGGCTCAGTCGCGACCATTTAAGACTGCGTGCCTTTGTGGCCACAGGCCAACCTCACAAAAAGTGCTGCCTTAAGCAGCGGACCGCCAGATGTTGTGGTCTCATCACTGCGAATGCAGCGCCGCCACGTTTGTGTGGCCCTTTTACATCAATTTGCGTCGGCGTGTCACCTGAATATCAAGCTCTGTGATTTTTTTCCGAAGGGTATTGCGGTTAATGCCCAGTAAATCTGCACATTTTGCCTGATTCCCGCCGGTTGCATCCAGCGCGATTTCGATAAGCGGGGCCTCAACTTCGCGCAAAATCCGCGCGTACAGGCCGGGAGGTGGCAACATATTGCCGTGCAGATCGAAATACCGGCGCAAATGGCGCGCAACAGATGACGACAGTTTTTCGCTGTCCCCGCCCCGCAGGATCGGCCCCATTTCAGGCTGATTACCCAGAACGGCCTCAACCTCGGTGCGCGAAATCTCTTCGGCGCGGCTGGTCAGGCTTAACCGGCGCACAGCGTTTTCCAGCTGGCGCACATTGCCCGGCCAGCTGTAGGCGCGGAAAATCTCTTTGGCTTCTTCGGAGAGCCAGCGCTTCTGCGCGCCTTCACGCTCTGCCTTTTGCAGGAAATGCTCAGTCAGCAGCGGAATATCGTCGACCCGCTCACGCAAGGACGGCACCGCAACGGTGGCCCCGCCAAGACGATAGTACAGATCCTGACGCACGCGGCCTTCGTCCATCGCCTGCGCCAAGTCCCCTTGGCTGGTGGCCATGAAACGCGGCACATATTCGCCCGGAACGTCCATCATGCGCACAATGCGGGCCTGAATTTCGTCATTGATGTCGGTGATTTCGTCAATCAACAGCGTGCCGCCTTTGACACGCGCCAGCACCTTGGCCGGACCTTCCAGTTCGGCCAAATCAGCCCCGGTCACTGTGATGAACGGCAAGTTGCGACGATCCGAAAAATCGTGAATAGCGCGGGCAATCAACGACTTACCCGTGCCACTTTCCCCCGCAATCAAAACGGGCAGATCGGTGTTCATCACCCGCGCAACCAAGCGATACAGCGCCTGCATCGCCGGTGTTTTGCCAACCAATGGCAGTTCATCCGGCGCATCGCCCCCCGTCACAGGCTCTTCGCGTGACATGGGCGCACGCTGCTTGCTGTCCAGCGCCTTGGCCGTGCGCTTCATCAGGTCGGGCAGATCAAACGGCTTGGGCAAATAGTCATAGGCTTCGGCCTCAGCCGCTTGAATCGCCGTCATAATGGTGTTCTGGGCCGAAATCACAATCACCGGCAAACCGGGGCGATCCTGATGGATTTTCGGCAGCATTTCCAGGCCGTTACCATCGGGCATAACCACGTCGGATATCACCAGATCGCCTTTGCCCTCGCCGACCCAACGCATCAGCGTTGTCAACGAAGATGTAGCATGAACCTTACATCCAGCGCGGGTTAATGCCTGTGTCAGAACTGTTCGGATTGTGCGGTCATCATCCGCCACCAATACTGTGCCGTCCATCAGTCGCTCTCCTTAGGCAGTTTGGGTGCCATCGGCAGCGATATGCGGAACACGGTCCGCCCAGGTACGCTGTCGACGGAAATCCACCCGTCGTGATCAGAAATGATTTTGCTCACCAGGGCCAATCCAAGCCCTGTTCCGTTTTCTTTGCCAGACACGAACGGGTCGAAAACATCGCCCCGAATGTCCTGCGGCAGGCCCGGCCCGTCGTCGATAATCTCAACTTGCAGCGGCAAGGTATGGCCCGATCCATCTGCGCGGCGCAGGCGGAAGCTATGTTCATAAAACGTGTGCAATCGGATCACGCCACCGTCTTTGCTATCAGCGGCTTCGGCTGCGTTCTTCAGCAGGTTCATCACCACCTGCAACAGCTGGTCCGGATCACCAAAGGCCATCGGCAGGGACGGGTCATAATCCTCGACGTATTTCATATGGGCGCCTACGCCCAATTGGATGGACCGGCGCGCCCGATCCAGAACGTCGTGGATATTGACCTCGCGCATTTCCGGCGCGGACAGGTTTCCGAATTGCTCGACCTGTTCCAGCAGCTTTACGATCCGCCGGGTTTCCGCGACGATCAGATCGGTCAGCTCCAAGTCTTCCTTGGGTAGGTTCATCGACAGCAACTGCGCCGCACCAGCAATGCCTGCCAGTGGGTTCTTGATTTCATGCGCCAGCATTTCAGCCATGCCGATGGCCGATTTGGCCGCCGATTTCACCGAATGGTTTTGCGTCATACGCCCGGCCAGCTCGCGCGGTGACAACAGCAGGATCATCCAACCTGGCTGGCCCTGCACCGGGGCCAAAGACATGTTGCACACCAGCGGCGGCCGGTTTCCCGTGCCAACATCCACATCATTCACGTATAGCGGCGTGCCATTGGCCCGCGCCCGCGCCAGGCTTTCTTCTAATGGGGCATCAACGGCCAGACGGTCCCAGATCGGTTGGCCCATCAGCCATTTGGCCGAATTGTTCATAAAGCCTTCGGCAGCGGGATTCATATCTGCAATACGTTCATCGGCATCCACCAAGATTGCCGGAACCGGCAAGGACGCCCAAAGTTGCAGATCGGATTCAGTGTTCACGCTGCGGCCCCTTCGTGTTCGGACAACGCGTGTGGCAACTGCGTCAAAACCTGCGCGGGATCACGGCTGGTCAGCACGGCGCGGCGCAAACCGGCCGGTGTGCCCGCCTGATCCATGTACCAACCCAGATGTTTGCGAGCGACCCGGCTTCCCAGATCGGCCCCGTAAAATCGCAACATATCTTCGTAGTGCTCCTGTATCATCTCGACCAGCGCTTTGCCTTTCGGGACCTCCGGTTGGTTGGCCCCAAACATCTCCGCTGCGATTTGCGCCAGAACCCAAGGTTTGCCCTGCGCACCGCGCCCAACCATCACCCCGTCTGCGCCGGATTGATCCAGCGCAGTACGTGCGGATGCCGTATCCACGATATCGCCATTGGCAATAACCGGAATCTTGACCGCCGATTTCACCGCCCGTATCGCAGACCAATCTGCCTGCCCTTTGTAAAACTGACAGCGCGTGCGCCCATGGATGACGATCATCCGAATTCCGGCGTCTTGTGCGCGTTTTGCCAGCTCTGGTGCGTTCAACGTTGCATCATCCCACCCCAATCGGGTTTTCAAAGTCACCGGCACAGATACCGCGCCAACAACAGCTTCGATCAGGCACAGGGCGTGATCCAAATTCCGCATCAGGGCCGATCCGGAGTACCCGCCCACAACCTTCTTGGCAGGGCAGCCCATATTGATGTCGATCACACGGGCTCCCATGTCTTCGACCATCTTGGCAGCTTCGGCCATCGCACTGGCTTCGCGGCCAGACAATTGCACCGATGTATTCGCCACGTTCGCCCCCAACTCTGCTTTTTCACGACTGCCGGGCCGGGCTGTCAAAAACTCTCCCGAAGCAATCATTTCAGACACAACCAGACCCGCCCCGAAACGAGACACCAACCGTCGAAACGGCAAATCGGTGATTCCGGCCAAAGGAGCCAGAAAGACAGGTGGATCAATGGCAATATCAGCCAGCTGAAGGGCCAAGCGCCTATTCCTTGTGCAGACGCCTTTCAGCTAAACCGAGCTATGGCGTTAATCAATAAAGTGAGGCATTGGTTTTGAGCAATAAAACGCCGTTGCACATATTTTAAGCACAACCACTCCGTTCGTTGCGCCGCCAACGCACAACGCCTATTCAAGCGGTGTTGGAGGATTGGCATGAAAACAGCCGCTTTAATTGTGGCCGCAGGTCGTGGAACCCGCGCAGGTGGCGACCTGCCGAAACAATGGCAAACCGTGGCAGGCAAGACCGTTGCCGCCTGGACGTTGCAGCGTTTCGCCCGGTTTGATCAGGTGATTCTGGTTGTTCACCCAGATGATCACGACCTTGCCCTGCGCGCCGCTGACGGGATGAGTATAACGCTGGTCGACGGTGCTGCGGATCGCGCCGGGTCTGTGCGCGCCGGGTTGGCCGCTATGGCCGACACTGCCCCCGATGTGGTGCTGATTCACGACGTGGCCCGCCCCTGTATTGACGACACCACCATTGACGCAGTTCTGGAGGCGCTGAAATCCGCGCCCGGTGCCGCCCCCGCCCTGCCTGTTACCGATGCCTTGTGGACCGGCGCCCAAGGGAACGTAACTGGTGCGCAAGACCGCAGCGGCTTGTTCCGCGCCCAAACCCCCCAGGGGTTTCACTACGCCGCGATTACTGCCGCCCATCAGACCCATTCAGGTGCCGCTGCGGATGATGTTGAGGTGGCACGTGCGGCCGGTCTGAGGGTTGCCATGGTCCCAGGATCAGAGCAAAACCTGAAAATCACCGGCCCGGCCGATTTTGCCCGCGCCGCCCGTATCTTGGAGACAACTATGGACATACGCCTTGGCAATGGGTTCGATGTGCACCGCTTTGGCCCCGGCGACCATGTGGTGCTATGCGGTGTCAAACTGCCGTACCAGCGCAGCCTTCAAGGCCATTCGGACGCCGATGTTGGCATGCACGCCGTTACAGATGCAATCTATGGCGCGTTGGCCGAAGGCGATATCGGCCGCCACTTTCCGCCGTCAGACCCACAATGGAAAGGGGCCGAAAGCCATATCTTCCTGCGCCATGCCGTAGATCTGGCAACGTCCAAGGGCTATGCCATTGGCAATGTGGATTGCACGTTGATTTGCGAACACCCCAAGATCGGCCCTCATGCCGCAGATATGATGGCCGTAATGGCACAAATCATGGGGCTGCGCCCCGATCAGGTTTCCATTAAAGCCACAACATCCGAACGTCTGGGCTTCACCGGCCGCGAAGAAGGCATTGCCGCCCTGGCCACAGCAACATTGGTGCGCTCATGAAAATTGTCGGAACGTTCTTCTACGTCGGGTTACTGCGCCCCGCCCCTGGCACATGGGGGTCGCTGGCCGCGCTTCCGGTCGCCTATGGCATCCACATGCTGGGCGGGTTTTGGTTGCTGCTCGCCCTCAGCGCTCTGGGCTATGTCGCCGGCATCATCGCCACCCGCGCCATGACAGCGGGCAGCGAAGACCATGATCCGTCCTACATTGTCATCGACGAAGTGGTCGGGCAATGGATTGCCCTGTTCCCGGTCAGCTATGGCGCACAGATGATGGGGGCCGATATCACTGCGCTTTGGCCCGGATGGATCGCCGCTTTTGCCCTTTTCCGGCTGTTTGATATCTGGAAACCCTGGCTGGTGGGCATGGCAGACCGGCGCGGAGACGCCACCGGTGTCATGCTGGATGACGTGATAGCGGGTGTTTTTGCCGCGATTGGCGTTATCGTCCTGGCCGCCCTGTTTCACCTGGTGCTGATATGAGCCTGGCCGAAGACATCCTGGCGCTGGCCCAGGCGCGCGGCGTGACAATCACCACCGCCGAAAGCTGCACTGGCGGCATGGTTGCGGCCGCCATCACCGATATTGCAGGATCGTCCAACATCTTTGGCCACGGCTTCATCAGCTATGCCAACAAGGCCAAACAAAACATGTTGGGCGTTTCCGCCAAAACGCTGGACGAATTCGGTGCCGTATCCGAAGAGGTCTGCCGCGAAATGGCGACTGGCGCCCTGACACGGGCCGGGGCGGATGTGGCGGTTGCGATCAGCGGCATCGCCGGGCCTGGCAGCTCTGACACCAAGCCCGAAGGGCGCGTCTGTTTCGCTCTGGCAACCGCAGAAGAGTGCCAAACCCAAACGATGGAATTTGGCGCCCTTGGCCGCGGACAGGTTCGTCTGGCCGCGCGGGATCACGCTCTGGAGTTGATCAAGGTCGCCCTAAACCAAATGTGACTTTATTTTAACCAAAGACTCTATTTTGCGTCTATTTTTTAGCCGTTTTGCAAACTGCACCATTTTTAAGCTGCCAAAATCACGTTCGCCTCTTTTTTCCACGCAAAACTTCCGCTTTGACGCGTCCAACCAAAAAAACGGGAAGGACGGGACAAATGAACGGAGCGGATACCGCTTGGATCATCGTTGCAACAGCCTTGGTGCTGTTTATGACGCTGCCAGGGCTGGCGCTGTTTTACGGCGGGCTCGTGCGTGCACGAAATGTGCTCAGTGTTTTCATGCATTGCTACGCCATCGCCTGCTTGATGAGCATTCTGTGGTTTGTCTTTGGCTATTCCATCGCCTTTGGCGACGGGGGGCCGTATTGGGGCGGTTTGGGCAAAATGTTCCTGTCGGGCATTGATGCAGACACCCTGTCAGGCACCCTGCCCGAAGTCTTGTTCTTCGCCTTCCAGATGACCTTTGCCATCATTACCCCGGCCCTGATCGTCGGTGCCTATGTCGAACGGATCGGCTTTGGCTTTGTGCTGTTGTTTTCGGCCCTTTGGATGTTGCTGTGCTACGCACCTGTCACCCATTGGATCTGGGGCGGCGGTTTTCTGGCCGATGGCGGTATTTTCGGCGAAACCGGCGTGAAAGATTTCGCAGGCGGCATCGTGGTACACGAAACCGCCGGTCTGGCGGCCCTTCTGCTCGCCGTCTTCCTGGGCCCGCGCAAAAACCAGAATACCCCCCCACATTCGCCGGGCTACGTCATGATCGGCGCCGCCATGCTCTGGGTGGGCTGGTTTGGCTTTAACGGCGGCTCACAGCTGGCCGCAGACGGTGGTGCCGCCATGGCCCTGACCGTCACCCATATCTCTGCCGCAACGGCATCGCTCACCTGGGCACTGTGGGAACGCATCAAATTCGGCAAAGCCTCCCTTGTTGGTATGGTCACCGGCACCATCGCTGGCCTCGCCTCCATCACACCAGCCTCCGGCTTTGTCGGCCCGGTCGAAGCTTTGATCATCGGCGCCATCGCAGGCGTTCTGTGCCAAGAAGCGGTCAACCTGGTGCGCAATACACTGAAAATCGACGATACGCTGGACGTGTTTGCCGTGCATGGCATCGGCGGCATCTTTGGCACGATCATGATCGCAGCCTTTGGTGCGGGCTCCTGGGCCGCGCAGCTGGGCGCATTGGCAATCGTCGGCGTCTTCACAACGGTGGTTACCATCGTGTTGATCTTCGTCGTCCGGCTCATCACCCCGCTTCGTGTGGATGAAGAAACCGAAACCAACGGTCTGGACTTGGCCGTCCACGGTGAACAGGCCTACCACACCAACAGCTGACCACGCGCTCAAAACACAAAAAAAACGCCGGCCCCGAAACGGGTCGGCGTTTGCTACGTTCAGGGGCCGCTTTACCTACCAGGGAGCCCCCATGCTTCTTTTCTTCAAAAATACGCAGCGCCTCACCCGGCAAATCCCCTGGGCCTCATTGCGTCCAACCGCAGGTCTGGGCCGTTAGGCCAAGGCCTGCAAACCCGGCGCCCGCCCATCGGGCGGGCTCTGCCAGATCACCCGTACAGTTCCGCCGCCCGGCGCTCAAAGGCGCGCACGATTCGTTGCATGGCCTCGTAAAAGAACATGCCCGCCGCCCCTTGCAGCAATCGGTTGCGGAATTCGAAATCAACAAAGAACGAAACCTCAACCCCGTCCTCCACATCTTTAAACGCCCATTTGCTGACCATATGGCGAAATGGCCCGTCCAAATATTCTGTATCGATCCGCTTGTCCTCGGGCCATAACGTGACACG
The DNA here is from genome assembly GCA_034670065.1 of Pseudoprimorskyibacter sp. Taxonomy (GTDB): domain Bacteria; phylum Pseudomonadota; class Alphaproteobacteria; order Rhodobacterales; family Rhodobacteraceae; genus Mesobacterium_A. Next base: position 711,921 of record JAXMOG010000001.1, read on the forward strand.
CGATCCAAAGCGCTCTCGGAACACTTTGAAACTAATCACCAAATCAGCCAGCATCACCTCGTGATCGCCCATATCGGTGCGCGTGCGAATGCGCGCCGCGGCGGTCCATGGCAGAAATTTCGGGTATTGCGCCACATCCGCCACCAAATCGTACATCTGTTGGGCGGAATAGGGCAGCGTGCGGGTTTCAGCGTGGGTCGGCATGTCGCCCCTTTGGTGCGTGACAGTGGCGGTGCATTTCGTATGCTCTGGCGGTAAAATCAAGGGGTAGACTATGCCACAGCGTCCTTATGTCGTTGAACAGATGATTTCGGCCAAGGCAATCGCTGCCAAAATCGAAGAATTAAGCCGCGCCATTCGCAGTGAATTTTCCGAGACCGAGAAATTGGTGGTCGTCGGATTGTTGCGCGGGTCCTTCGTCTTTATTGCCGATCTCGTCCGAGAGCTGGACCTGCCGGTCGAAGTCGACTTTATGGAGGTCTCCTCTTATGGGGACGCGATGGAATCCAGTCGCGAAGTCCGCATTCTCAAAGACCTGCGCGGCGGGATCGAAGGCCGCGATGTTCTGGTGGTCGAAGATATCGTCGACACAGGCCACACGCTCAGCCACACGGTCAAATTGCTGAAATCACGCAAGCCTGCAAAATTGAGAACTATTGCCCTCCTCGATAAACCATCCCGGCGCGAAGTGGATTTCCGCGCCGATTGGGTGGGCTTTGAAATTCCGGATGAATTTGTGGTGGGCTACGGGATTGATTTTGCGCAGCGCAACCGCAACCTGCCCTATATCGGCAAGGTCACCTTTCCGGACTGTTAGGGCTGTCACGCCGTCACGCGCCCCTCGATCGTGGATCGCGCCTCTTGCAGGACTGCGGTCACGACCTGACGCAATTGCGTCAGGCGCGGCGCATTGGCCAAATCACGATGACACGCCACCCAAAGTGGCACCGTCATAGCAGGCATCACACCGGGGCGGCGCTGCAATTGGGGGCACGTATCCCCCAGCATCACGGGCAGAACGGCCACCCCCGCGCCAGCTTTTGCCATATCGCGTAGCGTGACAAAACTGTCCGCCCGCGCCCGAACGGCTTGCGCCGGCACTTGGTCTGCCATCCATTCGGCGGGCTGAGATCGCCCAACCGGTCCTGTCATCCCCAGCCACTGATCCGGGGCATCCGGGGTGGCATAGGCAGCAAACGCCACATGGCACACCGCGTCGCCCGCCATATCATCTGGCAGCGTATCGCTCGCGCGGACACAGATATCGGCTTGTAACCGGGCCATATCCAGATGCGCATTGGATGACAGCAAAACCACCTGTGCGTCGGGCAGTTTTTCTGCGATTTGGCCCATCGCCGGGGCCAGCACCGCTTGGCACAGGCTATCCACCGACGTGATCCGCAAGACCTCTCGTGTGCCCGTGGCGCGGCCTGCCATCAACTGCGCCACAGTTTCCATGGCCTGCGCGGCAGAGCGCGCGGCCGCAATCAACGCTGCCCGATCCGTGCGAAGCCGATAGCCTTGCGCCGATCGTTCGAACACCTCGCTGCCATGCGCCTCTTCCCAAGCAGCAACACGGCGCAAAACCGTGGCGTGATTCACACCCAAAGCACGTGCGGCCCCGCTGACAGACCCTGCGTCTGCCACCGCCAGAACAAATCGAAGGTCATCCCAATTCACGTTGTGCAAGAATCCGTACCCACTTTGCAAAGTTGTGGAATTCTATTGGGAAAAAGCACATGCATACTACCACCATAATCATTGCACACAGGGAGTTTACTATGAAATCCATTCTGGTCGCCGCGACGGGCCTTGCATTGCTGACAACCACTGCGTTTGCGCAAAATCTGCCTGCCCCTGTCAAAGCACGGCAAGGTCAAATGCGGATCATCGCGATCAACCTTGGTATCCTTGGCGGAATGGCCAAGGGCGATACTGCCTATGATGCCGCCACGGCCCAGGCCGCAGCCGATTCACTGGCCGGTGTCACCATGGTCAGCCCCGGTCCGTTGTGGCCTGAAGGTAGCGACATGGATGCTGTTGTCGGAACAGTTGCCAAAGCAGACATCTGGACAAACATGGGCGATTTCAACGCCAAATTCGAAGGTCTGGCAACAGCCGCCAAAGCAATGCAGGCCGCCGCGGGCGGTGGTCAGCAAGCGATTGGTCAGGCGATGGGCGCCGTTGGCGGCACCTGTAAAGATTGCCACCAAACCTATCGCGGCAAAGCGAACTAAGGTTCATGCGCTCTTTCATTGTGTTTCTTGGGGCGGTCGCTGTCATAGCGGCCGCCATTGGTTGGGTTCTAACGGCCCCACAACATTTGCCTGAAGACAGTTTTGCCGGTTTGACCGGGGATGCTGAACGCGGTCAGGCAGTATTTACGGCAGCGGGTTGTGCCTCTTGCCACAGCGCGCCCAAAGCAGAAGGTGATGCCAAGCTGGTCTTGACGGGCGGACAGCGCTTTCCCTCTGATTTCGGAACGTTCATTTCCCCCAATATTTCGCCAGATCCGGTTCATGGTATCGGAGCATGGTCGTTGATGGAGTTTGCCAACGCCGTGCAAAAAGGCGTGTCACCGGACGGGGCGCATTACTACCCTGCGTTTCCGTATGCCGCCTACGCACATATCGCGCCACAAGACCTTGCTGATTTGTGGGCGCATATTCAAACACTGCCAGCCAGCGCCACACCCAGCGCAGCACATGAGGTCGGATTTCCCTTTAACATCCGCCGGTCCCTGGGAGGCTGGAAACTGTTGTTTGTGAATGACGAATGGGTGCGCCCTGCCCCAACACCGCAGTTAGCGCGCGGCCGGTATCTGGTTGAAGCGCTGGCGCATTGCGGTGAATGTCATACGCCGCGCAATGCTCTGGGCGGCCTGCAACGGTCGCAGTGGCTAAGTGGTGCCCCCAACCCCAGTGGCCAGGGCAAAATCCCAGCGCTGACACCAGACGTATTGGAATGGTCCGCCGGGGACATTGCCTATTATTTGGAATCCGGGTTCACGCCAGATTTTGACAGTGTGGGTGGCCATATGGCGGAAGTTGTCAGCAACTTTGCACAATTGCCCGCAGAAGACCGGGAGGCCGTTGCGGCCTATATCAAAGCCCTTCCCGCGCCTTAACCGGCGCGAGAAGGTTAAAGGGGCCTACCCCTTTGCCAGCTTGGATTCGCGGTTGGCGCGCAGGCGGGCAAAATCATCGCCTGCGTGGTACGATGATCGCGTCAGCGGTGTTGCCGAAACCATCAGGAACCCTTTGCCATAGGCCGCTTTTTCGTAGGTCTCAAATTCCTCAGGCGTGACAAACCGATCCACCACGTGGTGCTTGGGTGTGGGTTGCAAGTATTGGCCAATGGTCAGAAAATCCACATCGGCAGCGCGCATATCATCCATCACCTGAGTGATCGACTGACGGTCTTCGCCAAGCCCAACCATGATGCCGGATTTGGTAAAGATCGACGGATCAATCTCTTTCACCCGCTGCAACAAACGCAGTGAGTGGAAATACCGCGCGCCGGGGCGCACTTCGGGGTACAAGCCCGGCACGGTTTCCAAGTTGTGGTTGAATACATCCGGGCGGGCCTCAACAACCACTTCCAGCGCCTCGGGGGCGCATTTCAGGAAGTCCGGTGTCAGAATTTCGATAGTCGTATTCGGGCTGCGGTGACGAATAGCGCGAATGGTCTGGGCAAAATGATCGGCCCCGCCATCCTCTAGATCATCGCGGTCAACAGACGTGATCACCACGTGGTTCAGGCCCAGCTTTTGAACCGCATCCGCAACACGGCCCGGCTCAAACAGATCCAGCGTATCCGGGCGCCCGGTGGCGATATTGCAGAACGAACATCCGCGCGTGCAGATATCACCCATGATCATCATCGTCGCGTGACCTTGGTTCCAGCATTCTCCGGCGTTTGGGCAGCCAGCCTCTTCACACACGGTCACCAGTCCATTTTCGCGCATGATGCGATGGGTTTCCTGATACCCTTTGCCAACTGGCGCCTTCACCCGGATCCAAGACGGCTTTTTGGGCTGGGCATTGTCCGGCTTGTGGGCCTTCTCTGGATGGCGTTGCTGTGGGATTTTGAGATCGCGCATATTTTTTTCCCCGGGAATCCGGCTTCAGTCCAAGCTAACGTAACAGTCGCGGGGGGTTTTACCAGTGTCGCGGTGTGTTTGCACTGCGAAACATCCCCAAGTTAACCAGTGCCCCCCGCAAGCATCTGAGACATTGCCATATTTTGTTGCGATGCGGTCTGACACAGGTCAAGAACCCGCGATTATCTAAGCACTGCGGCAAAATCCATATTGCATCTGCAGCATCCCAAAGGTAGCCCACGAATAACCCAACCTTTTCAGGAGATGTTTCATGCAAACTGGCGTTAAGCTACCTTCCGTGACCTTTCACACACGCGTCCGTGACGAGGCCGTTGGCGGCCCCAACCCATACCGTTGGCAGGACATGACCACCGAAGATTATTTTGCTGGCAAACGCGTGATCTTGTTCTCGCTGCCTGGCGCGTTCACTCCCACATGTTCAACCTACCAGTTGCCTGGTTTTGAAAAGAACGCCGAAACCTTCGCGGACTTCGGCATTGATGAGATTTACTGCATGTCCGTGAATGACAGCTTTGTCATGAACAAATGGGCAGAATCGCAGGCGCTGAACTCCGTAAAGGTCATTCCTGATGGCTCCGGCGAATTCACACGCAAAATCGGAATGCTGGTTGCCAAAGACAATCTGGGCTTTGGCCTGCGCTCCTGGCGCTATGCAACCATCGTGAACAACGGTGTTGTCGAAGCTTGGTTCGAAGAGCCCGGCCTGTCCGACAACCATGGCGAAGACCCCTATGGCGTTTCCAGCCCGGAAAACCTGTTGAAATATCTGGAAGAGGCCAACAAATCGGCTGCGGCCTGATTGGTTTCTCGACCGGCTTAATACAAAAATGCCCGCCAGATTTTGGCGGGCATTTTTTGGGGCTTCCATCCCCAACGGTCAAAAGACTCAGCCAATCATCACATTGGACTGGCCGCTTTCATCATAGTGTCGCTTCAACCGTTGCAGCGCGATGCGCAGGACAATTTTTCCAGAACGCGCCGACCAGCCCATTTTCTTTTCAGCGGTTTCCAACCCCTCCAAAAAACAGCAGCACATCAGCGCCACATCGCCCAGCCCGGCCCCCAGATCCGCCAGCGCCGCCTGCAATCGGCCTTGGGCTGCGCTGACACCACCTGGGCCCGAAGACGGGGACGTGCCATCTATCCGACCTGTCAGGATACTGTCCCAGTTTTGGGTCGTGTTTGGTGACATCTGCGCCAGTTCAAAATCTTCGCGCAACCGTTCCCCTGCGGCCACCAAATCAGGTGCCAAAAACAAAGACCCATCTTTTTCACGGCGTCGGGCCAAGGCCAGCAACGGTGGGTCGCTGCGCTGAGCGCGTGGGCGTGAGCTTTGCCCTGGTTCCGGTGATGGTGCATCTATCGCTCCGGCACGATTTTCATCCTCTGCCAGAAACCGCGCCAAAGCGGATCGGCCATCTTGCGTAATGCGATAGCGGGCAACTTTGCCAGCGCTGACACAGGCGATCCAGTTTTTCAGCGCCATCACCTCGGCAATCACGCGGTCCACCGTTGCGGTCCGCGTGCCCTGCCCGCCGATATCATTTCGCACTACGATGGCCTTTTCCATCGAAGTGGACACCGCCAAAACCGCGCCTGCTTCGCACAGCCGCCGCAGAATACGGCAGCCTTCCCGCGCCAGAACATCGGCCTCCGGCATATTCTGAGCTTGAGACATTGTCTGTTCATCCTTCATAGCGCCAACTGCCCGAACCGAAGCCTTCCACACGGAAAGCCCCCGCAACGCCGCATCGATCAGTGGATCATCCCGCCGGGATTCAATCCGGCGGACCTGACGCGAAATGGTCGAAGCATGGCAACCGGCGATCCGGGCCAGTTCACGAATGGATTGCCCCTGTTCGGTATGCGCCAAGTAATGCACAGCCCCAACAGGAACCCATCCCGGCATTTCTCTGCCGGACGGCGCGATAAACACCTGTGTCATATGCGGTCCCCCTGTCTTTTCCCGCAAGCGCCTGCACAGACCTGCTTTCTGCCCAGTCCAACCCTTGCGAGTGTCCGTTAACAACTGATTACGCCAGTCAGATTGGCAGCAACGCGTAAACGGTTTCACAGAGGACCGAACGGCGTTTCAGTGAATCGTGCAACAGGGAAAAACTGCGTGAATACTGATACTTCCGCGACCTTCGGAAGGAAAATCCATGACCGCTGCTATGCAATACGTAAACCAGATGATCCGCCCGCGCCTGTTGATCCAAGCAGCGCATATCTGTGCTCAAGGCTATCGCCGCGACCGTCATTTGCCACAACTATTGGGGGTATCGGCACCGCTGCGGCACGGTCCGGCACTGTCGCGCCTATGCGCGTTGGAAGAGGTTTTGGATGATCAGCGGCGCAGACGCGAAGCCGGGTATTCTCCGCGCCGTCACATCGACATTTTGTCCGCGGTTATGGGTGAAGCGCAGCTGTTGTGCGCCTCACCCACCGATCATAAAGATCAGGAGAACGCGTCTGGCATGGAAGCTTTGCGGGACGCGACATAGTCATTAAGCGCCTCGGCAATGGCTGGGTCCATCTCTGGCTTTTGATATTGCGCCAAAAGCTTGGCCACACGTTCTGCAGCAAGGGTTTGCGTGTCACGCGCGCCCTCTTCGTGCCAAGTCTCATAGGGTTTGAAATCAAACTGCTCAGAACGCCAGAATGAGGTTTTGAAATTGGCTTGGGTATGGGCACAGCCAAGGTAGTGCCCGCCCGGACCAACTTCGCGGATAGCATCCAAGGCTTGGGCGTTTTCATCCACCTCGATCCCGGCGGCAAACTTATGCAAGGCACCAAGCTGGTCTGCATCGATCACAAACTTCTCAAAGCTGGCCACCAAGCCGCCTTCCAACCAGCCACAAGCATGCAGCATGAAGTTAACGCCCGACAACAGCCCGGTTTTCAGTGAATTGGCTGTCTCATATCCAGATTGGGCATCGGGGAGTTTAGACCCACAGAAGCTGCCAGAGGACCGGTATGGCAACCCAAGACGCCGCGCCAACTGCCCCGCGCCATAGGTGATTTGGCTGGCTTCGGGCGTCCCAAAAGTGGGCGCGCCTGAGTTCATATCAATCGAGGTGACAAAGGCCCCAAAGATTACCGGCGCTCCGGCACGTATCAGTTGGGAATAGGCGACGCCGGCCAAAACCTCTGCCAGAACCTGGGTCAGTGTCCCGGCGACCGAAACCGGCGCCATAGCACCGCCAACAATGAAGGGGGAAATGATGGCGGCCTGATTGTTACGTGCGTAAACCTCAAGACTGCCCATCATCACATCGTCAAACGTCAACGGAGAGTTGATGTTGATCAGCGAAGTCATCACGGCGTTTTGTTGCACGAATTCCTTACCAAACAGGATTTCACACATATCAACGCTGTCCTGCGCGCGGCTGGGTTCTGTGACAGACCCCATAAACGGTTTGTCTGACAGGGTCATATGCGCCAGCAACATATCCAGATGGCGTTTGTTCACAGGGACATCTGTTGGCTCACAAATGGTGCCCCCAGAGTGGTGCAGCCATTTGGACATATAGGCCAGCTTCACGAAAGAATTAAAATCCTCCATCGTGGCATAGCGGCGACCGCCCGCAACATCGCGCACGAAGGGCGGGCCATAGACCGGGGCCAGCACAAGCGAGTTGCCCCCAATCTCGACATTTCGTTGCGGGTTGCGGGCATGTTGGGTGAAACGGCTGGGCGCGGTTTGACAAAGCTGACGCGCCAAACCACGCGGAATACGCACACGTTCGCCATCAACATCGGCCCCGGCTTGCTTCCACAACTCCAACGCTCCGGGGTTGTTCACAAAGTTGACGCCAATCTCTTCCAAAACGATTTCGGCGTTGGTCTCGATAATTTCCAGCGCTTCTTCGTTCAGAATCTCAAAATTGGGGATTTTGCGTTCGATAAAGCGCGCTGTCTCTGTGCTGATGGCTGTCCGTTCCGCGCGTCGCGCGGCACCGCCGCCGGACCGTCTGCGTGATCTTGCCTCTGCCATTTTATATGTCCTCGCCTAAAGGTGCGGCTAAAACCCGCGAATTGACATCCCTTCCTAGCGCGCACCGTCAATTGGGTTTGCCTAGATTGCGTCAATTGCGGGCGGAAAGCGACATGCAGCTAAAAAGCCCGCCCCTTACCTGCGCTTTTGCTGCGAGACGGGTGAAAAACTAAGTTATGGGCGCTCCTTTCCCTGCCCTTCGTCTGCTGCCCTCTTGCCACCGCGCGCTTCGCGTTCTAGTGCGTGCGCATGGACCAGATATCGCACGACCGCCTTCTTATCATAGACTTTGGCAGCCAGGTGACGCAGCTGATTGCACGCCGCCTGAGGGAGCTGAACGTCTATTGCGAAATTCACCCTTATCAAAACGTGACGGATGCCTTTCTGGCAGAGTTTGCGCCTAAGGCCGTAATCTTCTCCGGCGGGCCGGATTCAGTCATTCGAGAGGGCAGCCCAAGACCGCCGAAATCGGTGTATGATCTTGGCGTACCAATCCTGGGCATCTGCTATGGCCAACAGGTCATGATGCAGGATCTGGGTGGCCGCGTTGAAGCGGGCGAAGGCACTGCGGAATTTGGCCGCGCCTATGTCACCCCTGATGAGACACGCATTGATCTGCTGAACGGATGGTTCATGGATGGATCGGGCCGCGAACAGGTTTGGATGTCCCACGGGGACCACGTGGCCGAAATCGCGCCAAGCTTTAACGTCTATGGCACATCCCCCGGCGCACCTTTCGCAATCACGGCTGATCTGGATCGCCGTTTCTTTGCAGTGCAGTTTCACCCCGAAGTCCACCACACACCCAATGGTAAAACGCTGTATGAGAACTTTGTTCGTATGGCAGGGTTTTCGGGCGACTGGTCAATGGGCGCCTATCGCGCTGAAGCGATTGAAAAATTACGTGCGCAGGTCGGTGACAAAAAGGTCATCTGCGCCCTGTCCGGCGGTGTCGATTCTTCGGTCGCGGCGGCTTTGTTGCACGAGGCAATCGGCGATCAGCTGACATGTGTATTCGTGGACCACGGCCTGTTGCGTCTGAACGAGGCCGAAGAAGTTGTGGCCATGTTCCGTGACCATATGAATTTGCAAGTCATCCACGCCCAAGAACAAGAGCTGTTTTTGGGAGAGCTGGACGGCGTCAGCGATCCTGAAACCAAGCGCAAGATCATTGGCAAACTGTTCATCGACGTATTCCAGAAATACGCCGACCAGATTGAGGGCGCAGAGTTTCTGGCGCAGGGGACATTGTACCCCGATGTCATCGAATCTGTCAGCTTCTCAGGTGGCCCTTCGGTCACAATCAAAAGCCACCACAACGTGGGCGGCCTGCCTGAAAAGATGGGTTTGAAACTGGTCGAGCCTTTGCGCGAATTGTTCAAAGACGAAGTGCGCGTTTTGGGCCACGAACTGGGTTTGCCCGCCAGCTTCATCGGGCGACACCCCTTCCCCGGTCCGGGTTTGGCCATTCGTTGCCCTGGCGAAATTACGCGCGAAAAACTGGAAATTCTGCGCAAGGCAGATGCGGTCTACATTGACCAAATTCGCAAACACGGCCTGTATGACGAGATTTGGCAGGCTTTTGTTGCGATTCTTCCGGTTCGAACCGTTGGCGTTATGGGCGACGGACGCACCTATGATTATGCCTGTGCGTTGCGCGCCGTCACGTCGGTTGATGGGATGACAGCGGATTACTACCCGTTCAGCCATGAATTCCTTGGTGAAACCGCAACGCGGATCATCAACGAGATCAAGGGCATCAACCGGGTGACCTATGACATCACATCCAAGCCTCCTGGCACTATTGAGTGGGAATGATCACGTTGCATGGCGACGCGATCAATCTGCCAATTACAGTTGAAAACTAATGCCCTGCCATGCCCCTTGATCTGATTGGGCAAGGCAGCGGCCTTCCCGCTGGATCAGAACAGACGGTGCACGGTCAACCGGCCGTGCAAAGAAACCACTGGTTTCACGCTTTACATGACGTGTCTTACAAGTTCGACGTGACCAGCGTCTGCGACACGTGTACGGAAATGGCATGACGCACACTCTTAAAGCCGCGCTCTGGATGGTTGGCGCCATCAGCGGCTTCACCTCAATGGCTGTGGCCGGGCGCGAACTTGCCGGCGATTTGAACACCCTCGAAATCATGCTGTATCGCAGCATTATCGGGGTGGTCGTTGTGGTTGCCGTCGCCGGAATGAACAAGCGCCTTGGCGAAGTGTCCACCCAGAACCTTGGGTGGCATTTGTTGCGCAATGTCAGTCACTTCACCGGGCAAAACTTGTGGCTTTACGGTGTTGCGACCATCCCACTGGCACAGGTTTTTGCGTTGGAATTTACGTCCCCTCTTTGGGTCATCGCGCTTAGCCCTCTGGTCTTGGGCGAACGGCTGACCAAGGTGGGTGTCATTGCCGCTGCATTGGGGTTTATCGGCATTTTGATTGTCACACGCCCCAGCCCCGACAGTTATCACCCCGGGTTGCTGGCCTCGGCCGTGGCCGCCATTGGATTTGCGGGTTCCGCCGTTTTCACACGCCGCCTTACGCGTACGGCGTCGATCACATGCATCCTATTCTGGCTCACGCTGATGCAGGGTGTCTTTGGCTTGGTGCTGACGGGATACGATGGTCACATCACGATACCGTCCGCCGCCTCATGGCCGTGGGTCATTTTGGTTTCTGTGGCAGGTTTGGGGGCGCATTTTTGCCTGACCAAGGCGCTCAGCATCGCACCCGCAACGGTCGTCATGCCCCTAGACTTTACCCGCCTTCCGATTATCATCGTAATCGGTGCATTACTGTATAACGAGGCTGTTGATCCCTTTGTCATCGTAGGGGCTGCGCTGATTTTTGCCGCAAACTTCTACAACATCCGGCATGAAACACGCTCGGGTGCCGGAAAGTGACGTTGCGTATCATTACGTCAACCTGACGTTTGGTCAAAGATTGCCAGATGTTTTTTGGCTCGATAGCCTTTTTGTCGGAGCTGGACAGCCCTTTCACTCAATCAGGCTGTCTTGGGAGGAAAAATGAAAAGTCTATTTAGTGGTGCGTCAGCACTATTGCTGACAGCTGTTTCAGCACATGCCGGAGGCATTGAACGTGCGACAAATAACTACGGTCTGCTGTTTCAGGACGGAAACAAGATCGAGTTGTCGTTTACATCCGTTGATCCAACTGTTTCAGGTGACTACACACCAGCCCTTGGGATTGGATTTGGACAAACCAGTACCGGCGACATGAGCCAAAGCTACAATTCATTGAGCTTGGCCTACAAAGGCGATCTGAGTAACAAGCTGAGCTTCGGGCTGTTTGTGAACCAGCCCTATGGCGCAAATGCGCTGTATAGCGGCGGGTTTTACGATGGTTTGCGCGCCGATTGGGACAGCCAGCAATTGGCGGGAATCTTAAAATATCAGCTGGCCGATCGCGTTTCGGTATATGGCGGCGCGCGTTATGTGCGCAGCACGGCAGACATTACCATTCCTGATCAGATGTTGCGCGCTGGCACAACGTCGGGTCGCGATGCAGCCCAGGCAGGTGTGAACCAATTGACAGCAGCAGGTGTTACGGTTGGGTCCGGCCATCCGCTGGAATCGCAATTGGTCGCCGCTCAAACGCAACTGGCCACGTTAAATGCGGTTTTGGCAGCCCCTTCGCCAGCACTGGAATATAACGCTAAGGGTGCGCAGGATGGCAAATGGGGCTATGTTTTGGGGGCCGCCTACGAAGTACCCGATATCGCGATGCGTTTGGCCCTGACATGGCAAAGCGCCATTACTCATGAATTCGACACAACAGAAACCTTGCCCGGTTTCATGCTGAATGGTGTCTCCACTACTGAGGTTGAGATGCCGCAAACCGTGGCATTGGATTTCCAGACGGGGATCGCCAAAGACACGCTGGTGTTTGGGCAAATCAAATGGGCCGAATGGTCTAAATGGGAAGTCCGCACACAAGGCTATGACGCGATCACCGGGAACGAGGTAACAGGCTTTGAAAATGACACTGTCACCTGGAAACTGGGTGTGGGGCGTCGATTCAACGATAAGTTCTCGGGCTTTATCCAAGCCTCTTATGAAAAAGAAAACGGCGGAATCGCATCGCGCTTGGCCCCAACAGACGGGCGCCGCAGCATTGGGATTGGCGGTCAGTACACCGAAGGCAACATGAACATCCGGTTTGGTGCTGAATATGTAAAGCTGGGGGATGCGGTAGACGCGTCTGGCAACCAGTTCAGCGGAAATGACGCCTTGGGGTTGGGCATTCAGGTGACAATCGGGTTCTGACCAACCGTCGCCACAGCACAAAACGCATCAAAAAGCCCCGCCGGAAACCCGGCGGGGCTGTTGGTTTGGGCCTCCCTGTCGGCCCGCTGCAAATGCGGTTTTATGCCATGAATTCAAACGCAGCGAAGTTCAGTTGGGTCATTTCAATGCCTTCTAGAACCAGAACGTCGCCGTCGCCAAAGTCGATGGTGGTTGATCCGAACTCTTCGGTCATCATGCCTTCGAGGTCGGCAAATTCATTCACACCGGCGTGGCCGACCAGCATGATGGATTCCGACTTGGCGTTGAACCCGCGCACGATGTCACGGCCGCTGTTATCGGCAAAGATGAACTTGTCTGTGCCATACCCGCCATTCAGAACGTCGTTGCCTGCGCCGCCGTCCAGCGTGTCGTTGCCGCTTTCACCATAGATCAGATCATCATCGCTGGTGCCGGTTACCCGGTCGCGACCACTGCCTGCCTTGATCTTGGTGATGTTGGTCAGGGTTGTGCCCGAAAAATCCAGAACTTCATCGCCATTGGTGCCATGTACAACGGTGGTTCCGTTGCCAATGATCTCTTCAATGCTATCGCCGGTGTCCAGCCCGCCACCAATGATCAGCTTGTCCACAGCTGTTGCATCAATCACGTCGTATCCGGCGCCGCCGTCATAGTGATCTGAACGGCAATAGTCGGCCATTGCGATAAACAGATCATCGCCAGCCTCGCCAAACAGTTCATCATGACCTTTGCCACCATAGATGGTGTCATTCCCTGCCCCGGCCAGAATGGTGTCATCCCCGCGATCACCCTGCAGCTGCTCGGCCAGGTCTGTGCCTGTAACGATGTCATCCCCTTTGGTCCCCGCGACAACCGCCGTATCAAACAGGATCCCGTTCATCCAAACGACAATGTCATCAACCAAGGCGTTGTTATTGCCGTCTTCGTTGATCAGCCTGGTGTAGGTATCGTTCATCCCGAAACCCAGATGATAGATGCCGTCAGCCACAGTGTTCACCACCGCTTTGCCATAGGCTTCCAAACGTCCACCATCGTTTTGAACCAAATGAAACCCGGTTTCTTCGTCCGATTCATCGTCCCCGTGTTCACCGGCCCATTCTTCTTCGTAATTGGCCTGAATGAATTCGCTGACAGCAATAACATCAGCCCGCGTTACGGCGCCGTTTGCCAATGCATCAGGCGCGACCGTTTCCAGCGCCACTTTCAGCATGCCGTTCATCGCGTCGGCAGCACGCGCGCCGTTCATCAGATCATCCGCCTTGACCTTGGCCATAAGGCCCGGATCCAGAAGGATCGTGTCGGTGATCCGATCCAAGGCTGTACCTGTCGTGGACACATCCGTGTAGAAATACGTTAGCCAGTCGGCGACATCGCTCAGCCGCGCATTGGCATTGCCATCTTCGTTTACAAAACGACCATCGCGGACTTCGAACCCGATGTGAAAGATCCCATCCAGCACGGTGTTGATCGCGTTGCGCTGAAACAGGCGGCTTTCGCTGCCATCGTTCTGGATCAGGTGAAACCCTGTTTCTTCGCCATCTTCGTCATCGCCGTGATAGGCGGTGAAGTCTGAAAGCAATTGTGGATTGGCGCGAATATAGGCGTTGATTGCCAATACATCGTCGACGCTGATGCCCCCTACGGCGCCGCCATTAGCCTTTACGTCTGCCAATGCTGTCTGAATTATGCCCAACATGCCGTTTGCGGCTGAGATGGCCATTTCGAGTTCCGTCTGCGTTACGTTACGCAGCAGTCCACTGTCGGTGCGAATAAGGTTTTCGATGACCCAAACGCGATCGGCTGTACCGGTGTTTATTGGTTGAAAAGACACGCTATTTTTCCCTCTTGCAGTTGCACGCGTGGCCAGAATTAGGCTCTCGCGAAACGGATGCAGTGGGTTAATACGGTATCCGGGATTGTGTCCGTTCCGGCTGAGCAATCGCTCTGGCAAAATGGCAGCTAGGCACGGATTCGGGCATAAATGTGACCGCTAGCATTTTAAGTTTTCCAAGCCCAACCATGGAAACATGCCTGCAATTTGAGCGCTATTGTCCGTCTTTTTCGAAACGGCCCCTTGGTCGAAGGCGCGCAAAGAAATTGACGATGCCAACGCGCTGACCTACGACACGCGCAAGAATGTCAGCAAAGGTGTGGCCAATGCTCTACGGCTCAGCAGCGGAATGGCGCGCGGCGTCAAACAAACGGGTGGTTCTGTTCGCGATGTCAGGGTTGGGCAAGACCTACCTGTCTGACCTGTTGCGCGAAAGCGGGGCATGGTTTCACTACTCCATCGATTACCGCATTGGGACCCGCTACATGGGCGAACCGATCGCCGATTCCTGTATCGCAGCGGCGATGGAACACCCCTACCTGCGCGAAATGCTGATGAAGGACGCTATTTATATTGCGCCTAACGTGCACACGCATGACCTGACCGCTGTGTCCACCTATCTGGGCAAACCCGGAAACCCAGCCCGCGGCGGCCTGAACTACAGCGAATACACTGGCCGCCAAGCCGAGTTCGAAATGGCGGAACGCTCTGCCCTGTTGGACACCGAACATTTCATTCGTCGCGCACAGAATGTGTACGGCTATCCGCATTTCGTTTGCGACACGGGCGGCTCCATCTGCGAATGGGTTGATCCGGACAATCCGGCGGATCCCATTATGTCATCGCTCAGCAGTCAGGCGCTGATGATCTGGATCCGGGGCACCGAAGAACATACCGAAGAGTTGGTTCGCCGTTTTGACCGTGCGCCCAAGCCTATGGCCTATCAACCTGCGTTCTTGGAACGTGTCTGGGCGGAATACCTGTCGGAAAACGATCTGGAGCCCGATCAGGTGGATCCCGATACCTTCATTCGTTGGACCTATTCACAAGCACTGGCCCATCGTCAGCCCCGGTATGAGGCAATGGCCCGCAAATGGGGCCTGACCATTGACGCCAGTGACCTGAGCGACGTGCGCACTGCGGCCGACTTTGAAGACGTAATTGCCACTGCACTTGAGCATTGCAGCCAAAAGGCGTAATCCCCGGGGTCTGCGACGCGAAAGAGATTAAATGACTGACTCGCCGATCCTTGCCCTTGACCATCCGCTGTTGGCGGCACCGTCAGAACCTGTTGAGGCGTTCGACGGGCGTTTGGCTGATTTGTCGGACGAAATGTTCGAGATTCTGGATGCCGTTCAGGGCGCTGCCCTGACAGCTGTTCAGATTGGTGAGCCTGTGCGGTTGGTTACGATTGATATGCCCGATGCGTCTGGCGAGCGGCACCGTTTGACGTTGGTCAACCCGCGCATCAGTGCGCAGTCAGACACCATGCGTACGGGCCGCGAGGGCAGCTTGTCGCTGCCGGGCACCATTATTGATGTGCCCCGCTACACCCGCGTTGAAGTGACCTATCAAACTTTGGATGGTGTCAAATCCACACTGACAGCGGATGGGCCGTTGGCCACAGGGTTGCAACACGCGGTTGACCATACGGACGGCATCCTTTTCCACCAACGGGCAGAGCTGCGCCATCTGGCGTCGGGCTTTGATCCAATCGCCTTTGCACGGCGGACAATTCATCACTGATATGGCTGACTGATATGCCGATTAAGCTTCCTTCTGACCTGCCCGCCTACAAAGTCCTCTCGGATGAGGGCGTTATGGTCATGTCCGAAGATGCGGCCAGTCAGCAAGACATCCGCCCCCTGCGCATTGGGCTGCTCAACCTGATGCCGAAAAAGATTCAGACTGAAAACCAGTTCGCGCGTCTGATCGGGGCAAACCCGCTGCAAATCGAATTCTCGCTGATCCGTATGAGCGAGCATGAGACAAAGAACACCGCCGCCAACCACATGGAAACATTTTACCGGCCCTTCAGCGAGGTGGAGGCCACCGGCGAAAAGTTTGACGGCCTGATCATCACCGGCGCACCGATAGAGCATCTGGATTTTGAAGATGTCACCTATTGGGACGAGCTGACCCGCATCTTTGAATGGACCCAAACCAATGTGCATCGCACATTCGGGGTGTGCTGGGGTGCGATGGCGATGATCCATCACTTCCACGGTGTGAAGAAGCACCTGTTGGATCACAAACTGTTTGGCTGCGTTCGACATCGAAATCTGATGCCGTCGTCGCCGTTTCTACGTGGCTTTTCCGATGACATGGTGATCCCGGTCAGCCGCTGGACAACCATGAACCGCGAAGAGATCCAGGCGGTCAATCTGCCGATCCTGATCGATTCCGAAGAAACCGGCCCCTGTCTGGTAGAAGATTCCGCCCATCGTGCGATGTATATTTTCAACCACTTGGAATACGACAGCGGTACATTGAAAGAAGAATATGACCGCGACGTTGCAGCGGGCAAACCCATCAATGTGCCTGCCAACTACTATCCAGACGATGATCCCAGCCAAACGCCTCAGAACCGTTGGCGCAGCCATGCGCATCTTATGTATGGCAACTGGATTTCAGAGATCTATCTAACAACCCCATACGACATTTCGCAAATCGGCTTGTCCAGCACGGACTGGCGTCAGGGGTAAGACAGTATGTTTGGAAAGATTGGTTTGGTGGCCGGCGCGTTTATCATCGCCGCAGCCGCGCTAACGCTGTGGCAAGCGACACGGCAAGAGGCCAAGGCCGAATCCCAGTTTCCACCAAGCGGCAAATTTGTAACCGTTGATACCCATCGCGTGCATTACGTGCAGGCGGGCACCGGCCCGGACGTGATCTTGATCCACGGTGCCTCTGGCAACCTGCGCGACTGGACGTTTGATGCGGTGGGCCGATTGTCAGACCGCTACCGGGTAACGGCCTTTGACCGCCCCGGATTGGGCTATACCGACCGGATCAATGAAACAGGGGCCAGCATCACTCAACAGGCAGATTTGCTGTCACAGGCGGCGGCGCAGCTTGGCATTTCTGATCCCATCGTTGTTGGTCAATCATACGGTGGCGCAGTGGCGTTGGCCTGGGCGGTGGATTTTCCCGACCGACTGTCAGCACTGGTTTTGCTGGCAGCGGCCTCAAATCCGTGGACATCTGACTTGCCCGGATTTTACAAACTGACTTCGTCCAACGTTCTGGGGCCGCTGGTGATCCCGCTGCTGACAGCATGGGTGCCCAACAGCAAAGTCAGAACAGCCTTGGATGAGATTTTCGCGCCGCAACATCCACCGGCAGGGTATCTGGATCATATCGGTGCGGGCCTGACCTTACGCCGTGCATCATTGCGCGAAAATGCCTTGCAACGTGCGAATTTGCTTGAAGAAATCACCGGAATACACCCCCGCTATGGGGCCATTTCGGTGCCGGTCGAAATCCTGCATGGAGATATCGACACAACCGTGGGCCTGCACATCCACTCTGTTCCCTTGTCAGGCCAAATTCCGAATGCGGTTCTGACACCGCTGGAAGGGATCGGGCATATGCCCCAGCATGCGGCCACCGCACAGATGGATGCCGCCATCGACAGGGCTGCCGCCCGTGCCAATCTGCAGTGAACTGTGGACAGTTATTTGCGTTAAGCCGATTAACATCCCATATTGAACGTAAGAGCAGATTGGAAAGATACATATGAGCAACTTGCCTTTTGACGGCGCAATCAGCGCCTTTTTCGACGACGACGCCCCGGATGCCATTCGCAATGCCATCAAACGGGCCGAAAAAGGCGAGGTGATCAATGCAGATTACCCCTACTCTGAACGCATGCCGCGCAAGGCGTATGAAAAAGATCTGGAAAGCTTGCAGATCGAACTGGTCAAGATGCAGCTATGGGCCAAGGAAACGGGTGCCCGCGTGGCGATCTTGTTCGAAGGCCGTGACGCTGCGGGCAAAGGCGGCACAATCAAACGGTTCCGCGAAAACCTAAACCCGCGCGGCGCACGCGTTGTTGCCCTGTCCAAACCCACGGAAACCGAAGCATCGCAGTGGTATTTCCAACGCTATATTGACCATCTGCCTGCCGGGGGCGAGATCGTGTTCTTTGACCGCAGTTGGTACAACCGCGGTGTTGTGGAAAAGGTCTTTGGCTTTTGCAAAGATGACCAACGCGAGCATTTCTTTAACCAAGTTCCCGATTTTGAAAAAATGCTGGTGGATGAAGGTATCTACCTGTTCAAGATCTGGCTGAACGTCGGTCGGGCGGAACAATTGCGCCGGTTCCTGGATCGTGAAAAAGACCCGCTAAAGCAGTGGAAACTCAGCTGGATTGACGTTGAAGGTCTGAAAAAGTGGGATGACTATTCCGACGCCATCAAAGAGACGCTGAAACGGTCGCACACCAAGCATGCGCCCTGGACGATCATTCGGTCAGATGACAAGCGGCGTGCCCGTCTGAACGCCATCCGGCAGGTTCTGCATGCATTGCCGTATGAGCGCAAAAACGAAAAAGCCATCGGCGAGATTGATACCGCTGTTTGCGCCGGGCCGGAGATTTGGGACGCATAATGGCCAAGCGCGGCTATCATCACGGAAACCTGCGCCAAGCTCTGGTAGATGCTGCGCTGGAATTGATCCGGACCAAAGGTCCGACCGGCTTCACTTTGTCAGAAGCGGCGAAACAAGCGGGCGTGACACCGGCCGCTGTGTATCGTCACTTTGAAGGACGCGAAGACCTGATTGCCGAGGCGGCTCGCCAGGGGTACGAGATTTTCGCGGATGTGATGCAATTCGCTTATGACAAGGGCCAGCCTTCGGCGCTGGCGGCGTTTGAGGCGACAGGCCGCGCTTATCTGGCCTTTGCACGCAAATATCCCGGCCACTACATTGCGATGTTTGAAAGCGGCATCAGTGTAAACCGCACCCCGGAACTGGCGATCGTGGCCCAACGGGCCCGCGATGTGCTGGAAAAATCTGCCGACGAGCTGGCGCAGCATATCCCACCGGAAAAGCGCCCCCCCGCCGCAATGTTTTCAGCCCATGTCTGGGCACTTAGCCACGGGGTGGTTGAACTGTTTGCGCGCAATAGCCCCGGCACGCAAAGCCCCTTTTCGCCCGAAGATCTGCTGGAATCGGGTATCGGGGTGTACCTGCGTGGCCTTGGGTTGGTTCCGCCCGACGGCTAAGGTCGGGCAGGATTTGGCATCGGTCTATTCCGGGCGGCAAATTTCGCCACGTCGAATGGCGCTAAGGCTGCGGATCAGCAACATCGCCACAATCGCCACCAGCAGGATCAGAAACACGGCCCCCAGCCACGTTATGCCCGCGATGCCGCTCAACGCGCCATAGCGCAGCGTGGCAATTGTCAGCGCGGCCACAGGGAAGCTAAGCGCCCACCAACTCAGCGCAAAGGGCAGACGGGCAAATCCCGGCACCTGCACCGCGACAATCCCGGCAAAGGCCAGCGAAAGATAAAACAGCACCCGTGCCAACGGATCAAGAACACCACCATTCAGTTGCAGCCATGCCAGAAAAGCGACCGCTGGCGGTGCGATCAAGATCACCAGTGTGGGCAACAGACGGCCGGGCAACGGATCATGAAAGATCAACCGGTTCATGACCAAAGTCAGTAAAATCACCCAGAACAGCACGCCAACCGAGAAAAACAGCCACGACAATTCAACAAAACCAAGGGCCACTCCGGCCACCGGGGCCACAACATTGCCCACCGCCGGAATGAACCACGCTGGCGAAATATGCATCGGTTGAAAGGGTCTGTGCCCGATCCAGCCTGAAACCACAGCCAGGGTCAAACCCGCCTGCGCGGCTGCGCCAACGACCCAGACAACCATGGCCAATCCCGGCATCACGGGTCGCAACGCGGTAGCAATCAACAGGAGTGAAATCGACACCGCCGGAAAGAAGGCCAGCTTGACCGGATGCGCCCATTCGCCCCGAACTGCCTTTGGGTGACGCATTGCCTTCGCAACGTAGAATCCTGATACCACGAAAAAAACTATGATCGTGGCCAAGAGCGCCAAATAGGATAACCAATGCGGCACACCCAGCGGCTCTGCCGCAGCATGCAAGGCCAGCGTCAACCCCGCCAGCCCCATGACAGAGGCAAAGAAGGTGATATGAAAATGCGCAAGTCGCGGTTCGGCAACCGCTTCGGTGACTTCGGTCATGGTGCTTCCTGTCCGTCTTGTGGTGGCCCAGTTAGCGGGCCACCATCACATATTACGGTCTGAATGTTTCAAAGAACAGGCGCGTTGACGCAGATCAAATCGCGATTACGTGGTCCTCCGCCACTGCGCGAATGTGATGCCTTGCTGCGCGCATTCCTCGATCACCGGGCTATGCGCCCAAACCAGCGCATCTTCGGCCTGCAAGGCCTGCAATTGCGCCAACAACTTGGGCGCACTCACACTATCGGCGTAATGCATCAAGCCCCCACGCCAGCGTGGAAAGCCATAGCCATGTACGGTGACCAGATCGATGTCAGACGCTTTTTCGGCAATGCCCTCATGCAGGATATTGGCCGCCTCGTTGATCGCGGCCAGCAACAAGCGTTGCCTGATTTCTTCTGCGCTGTACTCCGTGCGGGTAACCTTGGCAAAATGCGCCTCTTCCCGGACCAAATCTTCGATCAACGGGTCAATCACCTTGCCGCCCCCGCCTGGATAGCGATACCAGCCAACGCCAACCTTGCGGCCCAAACGGCCCTCCTGGACCATACGATCCGCAATCGGGATATAGCGGCGATTGGGATCACGCGTGGCGTCCAACCGCCGCCGGTTGGCATGGGCAATGTCCAGACCAGATAGATCCTGCACCTCATATGGGCCCATGGCATAACCGAAATCGGTCATCGCCTCATCCACCTCCCACGGGTTGGAGCCATCCATCATGACGGTATCCGCCGCATCGCGCAGGCGGGTCAGGATGCGGTTGCCAATAAAGCCATCACACACGCCCGACAGAACAGGGATTTTGCGCAGTGTCTTGCCCAAGGCAAAACCGGTGACCAGCGCCGCGTCAGATGTCAGCTTGCCACGCACAATTTCCAGCAACTTCATGATATGAGCCGGGGCAAAGAAATGCAGCCCAACCAACCGGGTCGGGTCGCCCAGCCCCGCGGCGATCTCATCAATATCCAGATAGGATGTATTGGTGGCCAGAACCGCATCCGGGCGCATGACGGCTTCCAGTTTGGAAAAGACCTGCCGCTTCACATCCATGCTTTCAAACGCCGCTTCGATGGCCAGATCAACCGTCGCCGCGTCGCCATAGTCAGAGCTGGCTGCAAACCGGGCACGGCGTTCGCTCGCCGCATCCTCGGTGATCAAACCACGCTTCAAGCTGGCCGAGACGATTTTTTCCACGTTTTCTCTGGCGCGTTGAACGCCGGCCGCATCCATTTCCAACAGCGTCACCTGCAAGCCTGCGTTCAACAAGGCATAGGCGATGGCCGCCCCCATTGTGCCCCCGCCGACAACAGCCGCATGTTTGACATCGACCGGGCTGGCGCTCAGCCCCTTTGGGGCTCTGGCGCCGCGTTCTGCAAAGAAGATATGCCGCAAGGCACGGGCTTGATCGGATTGGCGCAGCTCCAAAAACGCAGCACGTTCGGCGGCCATCCCCTCTTCCAGCGATGCAGTTTGCGACAGTTCCAACAGGTCGATGGCGCGCAGCGGGGCCTGATGCCCTCGCATCCGGCGACCAGCCTGCGAACGCGCCGCGTCAAACAAGGTACCTGGTGCTTCGCCGGTGTTCAGTTCACCCACAGGAACGGCCATTCCCAGCCATTCTCCGTTGGTCATCTCCGCGAAGTAGACCGGATCGTCAGAAACTTCGTCGATAAGACCAATCTCTTTGGCAACGGTCCCGGATACGGGCTTGCCGGTTGGGATCATTTCCAGTGCTTTTTCCATACCGATCAGACGCGGCAGGCGCTGTGTGCCACCGGCGCCCGGCACGACGCCCAGCGTCACTTCGGGCAACCCGATGCTGGCGGTTGGCGTGGCAACACGGTAACGGCAGGCCAAGGCCAATTCCGCCCCGCCACCCAAAGCGGGGCCATGAATGGCCGCGATCCAGGGCACGGTGCTGGCCTCGATCCGGTTCATCACGTCTGGCAGATGTGGCTCTACCGGGTCGCTATCAAATTCCTTGGTATCCGCCCCGGCAGCAAAAGCCCGGCCCAGACCGGACAGGATCACCCGTTCCAGACCTTCAGCCTCGGCCCATTCTACGGCCTCCAACAAGCCTTGACGCGTGGCTAACCCAATGGCGTTCACCGGCGGATTGTCCAGTTGCACGTAGCCATATTGCCCTTGCTTGTGCCTTTTGACAGCCATCACACTTCTCCTAAAATCATTCGCTATTTCGGCGCGGTCAGTTCTGCGTCAGAAACCCGCGCGCCTGGATCATTTCGATCAGTTCCGCCAAGGATATTTCCAGCGACTTTCCGGTTGTGTCCAATTCGGCTTCGGCCTGGGCGTAAAGCGCTTCGCGGCTGCGCAATATGGACTTAAGCTGTTCCATTGCTTCAGGGTTTCCGGCCATCGGGCGCGTGTCACCCTGGGCGCGAACGCGCGTCATATGTTCATCCGGGCTGGCCTTCAGCCAGATCGTATGGAAATGCGCCAACAGGTTTTTATAGGTTTCAGGTTCCGCCACGATCCCGCCCGCCAAAGCCAGGATCACGTTGTCATGAGTTGCAATGATCCGATCCAGCGCCTGCGCTTCCAAGCGTCGGTATCCCTCTTGCCCATACAGCGCCAGAACCTCATTCACGGGCATGCCTGAGTGTTCTTCGATATCGCGGTTCAGCTCAAAGAATGGCACATCCAGCTTTGCCCCAGCCATCGCGCCAAGCGTTGACTTGCCAGCCCCGCGCAGCCCGATCAGACAGATGCGTTGTGCGCGCAGACTTTCTGGTGGGTTGGGGCTTAACGCCGCCAGCGCCTTGGCCCGCGCGGCCGACGTGGCAGAACGATATAGATCAGCCACATGCAATGCTTCTGAGGTATACGGATCTTCTTCACCGACCAGCCACTCAATGCGGTGATCCAATGCGATGGCTACCCGCTTCAGCAGCCCGATCGAGATATTCCCCTCACCCGCTTCAAGCTGAGCCAGATATCTGGGTGAAACGCCGGACAGTTCTGAAACCACACGCCGGGGCAGCCCCTTGCGTTCACGGGCACGGCGCACGCGCTCCCCCACGGCCTTGATCAGGGCCTCGACAGAAGCATCGGCATTGTCCCCACGTGATGGGTCAAAGTGTACACCTTCGAAATTGGTGATTTCGCTCATATCACCTCACCATGCCGCCCTACGTGTGAATTATAGTGCAAATTATGGGATGACTTCGGCGAAAAAGCAATCAGAAACGATTAATGCCGCGCCATTATGTGCATTATTTCACTCGGCTGGGCGAATATGCTTGTGCACAAGCGTGCGAATGTCCGGCGGCGGGCTGGATTTTTCAAACACATCCGCCTTGGTAAACACACATACAAAATCGCCCTTAAAACACAAGGTCTGATCCTGACGCCCCATCACACGAAAGGCGATGGATGTTTCCCCTAACCGGGTTGGCCAAACCTCACACATCAACCGGTGGCGCGGGGTGACTGGGCTGCTGAAGTCCATCGACATATGCACAAAGGGCGTGCCGACTTTGCGATCCAGCTCCATTTGAAACCAGCCTTCACCCAGATGCTCTTCCCACCACGCGTTGATCGCATCCAAGGCGAACCAAGGCAGACGCGCCGTGTAGGCGATGCGCGCAGGATCGCAATCGCCCCAAGTCACGCGGATCTCGTGCACAAACTGTTTGGTCATGATCGGCAAAGCGCCCCTGTGTTCAGCGCAGGCGTCACGTCAGTATGTTTCAACGTGATAACGCCCTTCATCCCGCATGGCGTCGCGCGTCGCGTCCCACGGCATGCCTGCACTTTCAGCGATGTTGAGAAGCGATTTCTCGACCCCCTCTTCCATGCCACGCAGGCCGCAAATGTAGATATATGTGTTCTCGTCCGCCAACATTTCGGCGATGGCTTCCTGATCCTTCATAATCCGGTCTTGCACGTATTCTTTGGGCTGACCTTCCAACCGGCTGAACACCAGATGCTTGCGCATCACCGACTCGGGCACTTTGTTCAAGGGGCCGAAATAGGGCAAGGAATCCGGCGTCCGTGCCCCAAAAAACAGCACCATATCTCCAGCCCCTGACGCGGCGGTCCGCTGGCGGCGCATGGTAAAGGCGCGGAACGGGGCAGAGCCGGTTCCGGTACAGATCATCAACAAACGCGCCTTGGGATCTTCGGGCATCAGGAATGTTGCGCCAAACGGCCCAGTCACCTGAACTTCATCCCCTTTTTGCAAATCACACACGTAATTGGAGCAAAGCCCACCCTCATCACGTTTCACCGTCAGCGAGACGTTGTTGTAATTCGCACGCTCCCCGTCACGCGGGGAAGAGACAGAATACAGCCGTGGCAGATGCGGGTTGCCGTCGGCGTCAACGCCGGGCGGGATGATCCCGATGGATTGTCCTTCCAGCACCGGGAACGGCTGCCCCCCGAAATCCAGAATGATGTGACGGACATCTGCGCCAGAGCCTTCGGCTGTCAGACGGTAACTGCCCTGAACCTTGGCAACCGCAGGTTTGCCCAAGTTATAAAGATTGACGGACGGTTTGGCCGCCGAGGCCGGCGCATGCGATTTGCCCCCTGCCCCTTTGTGTGCATCCGCCAACAAAGCGGCCATCGTTTCGTCCAGCGCTTCGATACCGTTGTCGCCACCGCCATCGGCCAGTTCTTCTTGCTCTGGCAGCTCTTGAAATTCAAATTGTTCGTCAAGCGAATAGGGCTCTTGAACCACTCGCCATTCGTCGATGGAACCCGTCGGACATACCGGAATGCAATCCATACAGAAATTACATTTGTCCGCATCAATCACAACATTGTCGTCATTGTGGGTGATCGCCTCGATCGGGCAGGTCATCTCACATGTGTAACAGCGGATGCAGATTTCAGGATCGATCAGATGCTGTTTGATCGGCTTATTCATGCGGGCCGGCTCCGCTTCAGAACGGTCTCGGGAAATGTCATCAATTCCAGAAGCGTCTGACAAACGCCTTTGCAATCCTGACAGCCAACACATTGGCCTGACATATCTACAGACGGGTTTGAGGCGGGTTTACGTTGAATAAGCATGTGACGTCTCCTTTCGAGGGGATGGCGAAATCGCTATTTTTGGCCGCGTTTGGCGCGGTAGGTTGGGCGGCGAAAACATCCGCCGCCCAGTATTCGATCAGGCCATGTGCAGCTTGACGTATTCAAAATCACCCGGCTTGTTGTCGATCCCAACTTTGGGGGCCGCAATCCAGCTGGCGTATTGGCCTGGCTCATAGCATGGCTTCATAAGGGATTGGATGAAATCCCCATCGGCATGGGTTGGCAGCCACTGCGGCAGACCGGCATCATATTCCGCACCCGACACCAACTTGCCCTCTGGGTTGAAGTTGTGGCCCGAGAATACACCAATCTGGCGGTGGAAGCTTTCATGCGGCAGTGCCAGTTTGAAGTCGATACCAGCCTTTTCGATGATCTTGTTCCAGCGGCCAACACCACCAGAGGCATCCCGTGTATAGTCATCACGCAGACGCATGTTGATCGCTGTCAGCGCAGGAACGTCGCGCTGCACAGCCTGATCGCCTTCCATGACCCAAACCTTATAGGTGGCATCGCGCAGCTGGTGATCATCATCGATCCGGTGCTCCATATACCGGCCCTTGATACCCGCGTTAAACGCGTTGGCGGCGTTGGTCGAAACCTCTTGGCCAAACAAGTCCAGGGACAAGGTATAGTGAAGGTTCAGCTTTTTCTGGATCGTTGGCAGATCGATAACGCCATAGCTGCGGATCTTGTCGGTATCATAAGGATCGTCGATCCCATGTTCGTTCATCACTTCGCAGGTTTTTTGGATCGTCCGGCCAACACCGGTTTCACCCACAAACATGTGGTGCGCTTCTTCGGTCAACATAAAGCGGCAGGTGCGTGACAGCGGGTCAAACCCGGACTGCGCCAGCGATTCCAGCTGCATTTTGCCGTCACGATCCGTGAAGTACGTGAACATAAAGAAGGACAACCAATCGGGTGTTTCTTCGTTAAAGGCCCCTAGCATGCGCGGTGCCTCTTCAGAACCAGAGGACCGGCGCAGCAGATCATCCGCTTCTTCCCGACCATCCTTGCCGAAATACTTGTGCAACAGATAGACCATCGCCCACAGGTGACGACCCTCTTCTACGTTCACCTGAAACAGGTTGCGCAGGTCATACAAGGACGGGGCGGTCAGCCCCAAGAAGCGCTGCTGCTCAACCGATGCTGGCTCTGTATCGCCCTGAATGACGATCAGGCGCTTCAGCATATTGCGGTATTCGCCCGGCACTTCCTGCCACGCGGGTTGGCCGGCATGTTCACCACATGGGATCCGACGGTCTTCACCCTGCGGCGCCAACAGAACGCCCCAGCGATATTCGGGCATTTTTACGTAGTCGAATTTGGCCCAGCCTTTTGGGTCAACCGAAACAGCGGTGCGCAGATAGACAAGCGACTGCTGAAAATTGTCTGGGATCAGATCGCTCCACCAGCTGATATAGCCAGGGTGCCACTTTTCCAGCGCCTTCAAGACGCGCTTATCAGATGACAAGCCCACATTATTCGGGATTTGGGTGTCATAGGATACATTGATCAGGTCAAGCATGATGTCCTCCGTTGGCGGCAGGCAAAGACCCGCCCTGCGTTTTCATTACGTTGCGGGGACGACAACCGCCGTTCCCCGTAGAGCAGGCTGCCGCCCGCCGCGTAGATGGGCCTTAGACCCGTTCCATATTGTAATCGCCGCGCACCCCAGTGCCGTAGCGCTGCAAAGCACCATCCGAACCAACTGCGTTGGGCCGCTGGAAAATCCAGTTTTGCCAAGCGGTCAGGCGTCCAAAGATGCGTGTTTCCATTGTTTCGGGACCGGCAAAGCGCAGGTTGGCTTCCATTCCGGTCAGCGCATCTGGGCTGAACGACGCGCGCTCTTCCATAAAGATGCGGATTTCATCTTCCCAATCAATGTCATCGAAGATTTCGGTAACAATGCCAGTGTCTTGCGCATCTTCCGCTTCCAGTGGCTGGCCAATCTTGCCCTTCAAGGTTTCAACAGCGTCCGGGTCCCCCAAGAAACGGGTTTCCAGGCGGGTCAGATCATTGCCCATTGGGTAGCGGCCAAAGTTTGCTTCAGACACGGTGATCGTTGCCATCGGACGGTTGTCGCCATCAAAGGCGTCTTCCATCATGTACCCGCGATCCACAGACCACAGCAATTCCGCCAGAACACCGGCAAAGCACGACCCGTGTTCGATCAGGGCCACCATGCTGCGCGAGGTGACGTCCACCCGCTTCAGCAAGCGCTTCCAATATTGCAGGATTTCGCCGGCAAGCCAGTCTGTTTCGTTGGCCAGCAGCATGGCTTCATGCGCCAGAACCGCTTTGGGGTCCCCCTGCGTGCGGTACACCAGCAAACCAAGTTCCCGCTCGTTCAGGCGCAGATGCAGCATTGCGTCATCCAGCTCTCGTGCCAAACGCAACAGGTAGGATTGATCACCTTGGGCGTGCAGCTCTTCGACCGAAGTCGGCGCGTCGCCTTCCGGCCCTTTCAAAGTGATTGTCGCCTTACGTCCGTTACGGTCCAGTTCGACCTCAACCAGTGAGTAGGTGATGGCATTGTCAGTCACGGTCCGATCAACTGGATTCAGCGTGATCCCCTGCCCGGTTACTTTTGTTGATGCTGCCGCAAATTCCTTGGCGCGCTCCACAACAGCCGCGTCGAACTTGGAATTCGGGATTACTTCATCCACCAAGCCCCAATCCTTGGCCCGCTTGCCGCGTACACCTTCTTCGATCGAGCAGAAGATATCCGCGCGGTCGCGGCGCACTTTGCGCTTGTCCGTAACACGGGTCAGCCCGCCGGTGCCGGGAAGCACTGCCAAAAGCGGCGCTTCGGGCAAGGCAACAGCGCTGGAACTGTCATCGGTCAGCATGATGTAGTTGCAGGCCAGGGCCAGCTCATACCCACCACCTGCACAAGACCCTTTGACCGCGCAGATATACTTCTGACCGCTATCCGCTTCGGCAGCTTCGAATGTGTTGCGGGTTTCATTTGTGAATTTACAGAAATTCACTTTGTGAGCGTGACTGGCCCCGCCCAGCATGCGGATATTCGCCCCGGCGCAGAACACACGATCCTTACCAGACTGCATCACCACAACCTTGACCTCCGGATGCTCAAAGCGCATCCGCTGAACAACATCGGCCAGCTCAATGTCCACACCAAGATCATAAGAGTTGAGCTTGAGCTTGTAGCCATCAAACAGGCCGCCATCCTCATCAACATCCATGAACAGATTGGCGACATCACCATCATACTCTACACGCCAGTGGCGGTACTTTGACGGGTCTGTCCGGAAATCAATTACCTTTTCCATGGCGGCGTCTCCCATTGCGTTTTCCTTCGCGTTGTTTGCACAATATTGCCAAATTTTCGATCCGTAAACCTGAAATTTGCTTTTTTGTGCAACTTATTTTGCCAAATCGACACTCACGACCCCATATCGGGGCCGGGCTAATCACATTTTATGCATTATTCTGCACTTCTTGATCAAAAACACAAGCGCGCATCGCCTCAACCGTTTTTGCGTTCACCCCCATCACCGGCCCATCTGCGCGATGGCGCACCTCGGCCAAGGCTGAATCTGCGCGCATCAAAACGCGCTCGGCTGCCTGAATTCGCCCCATGCGCCGCTTCAGCCCAACGTTGGCCAACTGGATCAGCCCTTGCATAAACAACCGTTCAGCCCCTGCAGGCGGCAAGCACATCCAGACAGCCTCCCACAGTTCATGCGCTTCCCAATAGTAGCCCGCATCAAACGCCGCGCGCCCCGCGTGAAACGCATCGCAATCGGCCAGCTCCTGCGGCGTCATTTCAGATGAAACTGCATCAATCAGGGGCGCAAACAACGCCTCGGGCGGACGCGGTGTCCGACCCGGCAAATGCGCCTCATCCGGCAAAGTCAGCAACGGCGTACTCATAGGGATACAGCCGCCCGTTCAATCCGCATCAACCGGGTCGAAAACTCAGAAACCGCATCCAATACCGCCTGAGGCTGCTCAAACTGCGGATGGTGGCGACACTGATCCAGCATCACAACATCGACCGGCGCGTAGGATCGGCTTTCCACCTCGTCCACCTGCGCCTTGGTGCCGTACTGATCTTGCATACCCTGCATCACCAGCGCAGGAACGCGCAAATAATCTATCACGTCAGCAACGTTCCAGCTGCGAAATTCCGTGCTAAGCCACGCATCGTTCCATCCACGAAACGTCGCCTCTGCATCCTTGTGATACTTGGCGATGCGGGCTTTCAGGTCAGTTTCTTCGAAAGCGACTTTCGCCTCCGCGATGGAGGCAAGGCACATCTCTTCAGCAAAGAAGTGCGGTGCCATCAGAACCAAACCGCGCACGCGAAAATCCTCAACCCGACCTGCGTATTCGGCCGCGATGGTGCCGCCATCGGAATGCCCCATCAAGATATACTGATCCGCGCCAATCGCGTTCAGCACATCTGGCAACACATCAACCGCTTCGCGTGTCATGTAATCTGTCGGGCGTGGCAGGGGCACAGGGTCAGACTGGCCGTACCCCGCGCGGGAATAGGCAAATACAGGCAAGCCCGTTGCCTTGGACAAATCCGCCGGAAAGCTGCGCCAAAGCGCCAGACAGCCAAGCCCCTCATGCAGTAGCACAATCACAGGGATGCCCGGTGTTGGAGCGGGGCCAAACGCGCCCCACTCCAATGACCGCCCGCCCGCTGTCAGCCTGCCCTGCCCGGTTGCCCAGGCCAGCGTCATTCCGCAGGCTCCGCCACGGGTTCTTCACTGCGCAGCTTGAAGCGCTGGATTTTACCCGTCGCTGTCTTGGGCAGTTCGTCAACAACCTCGACCCAGCGCGGATATTTCCACATCCCGACCTTCTCTTTCACGAACTCTTTCAACTCTCCGACCACAGCAGGATCAGCGCCGTTTTTCAGGATGACAAAGGCGGCAGGCTTTTCCAAACCGGCCTCGTTCTTGCGCGCGACAACCGCCGCTTCCAAAACCCAAGGGTGATCGATCAACGCTTGCTCTACCTCAAACGGGGACAACCAGATGCCTGACACTTTGAACATGTCATCCGCCCGACCACAGTAGATATACCGCCCTGTCGCCGTTCGTTCGTATTTGTCACCCGTCCGCGTCCAATGCCCCGAAAAAGTGGATTGTGATTTTTGACGACGGTTCCAATAGCCCTCGGCACTGGACGGCCCGCGCACCAGCATTTCGCCAACCTCGCCTTCGGCAATGTCTTCGTCATGCTCGTCGACCAAACGCACTTCGTAGCCCGGCACCGGGGTGCCAGATGTGCCATAGATACAATCGCCCGGTCGGTTGGATAGGAAGATGTGCAGCATCTCGGTTGATCCCACACCATCCACAATCTCAGCGCCCCAAAGGCGCTCCCACCGCTCTCCGATCTCGCGCGGTAGCGCCTCTCCGGCGGATGTACACAGGCGAATGCAGTGCTCAGGCGCTTTGCCGGTCTCCTCTTGCGCACTGACCAGCGCCGCAAACAACGTTGGGACGCCACAGAAAATGGTCGGCTTTTCGTCGCGCATTATCTGGAACACCGCCTCTGGCGTTGGACGGCCACTAAAGATCACCGTTGTCGCGCCTGCAGCCATGGGAAAGGACATCGCGTTGCCCAACCCGTAGGCAAAGAACATCTTGGCGACAGAGAAGACAACATCATCTTCCTGCAATCCAAGCACTTGCGCACCGAAAGTATCGCAGGTCGCCTTCAGCGATGAATGCACATGCCGCACACCTTTGGGCGTTCCCGTGGACCCAGATGAATACAGCCAGAATGCCAGTTCATCACCAGATACCTCCACGGCCTCTTCCCGCTCTGCCCCAGCGGTGAAAGCGGTATAGCTTTCAGTGCCTTCCGGCGCGTCACCGATCACCAGAACAGCCCGCAAGAAACGATTTCCGTCAATCGCACGCTTTACAACCGGCCACAAAGCCTCGCTGACCACCAGGATGGAGGCCCGGCAATCTGTCAGAATGCTTTCATAGATGTCAGCACCAAGCAGCGTGTTGATGGGCACGGGGATCGCGCCAGCCTTCAGCGCACCCCAGAATACAACAGGAAATTCGATCTGATCCTGAATGACCATTGCGATCCGCTCTTCCCGGCGCACCCCATGACGATACAGCGCCCCGGCAAAACGTGCCGTTTCATCGGCCAACTGGGCATACGTTAATTCCCGTTTCGCATGATCGGCCTCTCGGAAGGCCACCTTGTCGCCACGGCCTTCGACCACATGGCGATCCACAAAGAACAACGCTGCGTTCTCATTGGTTTCGCAATCCATTCTCGCCCCTCCCTGACGTCCTAGCGACCTCCTCTTGCCGCCAGGATTAGATACAATTATGCGTTATACTGCACAATTCAGGGCGCATTTCAACAGATACATTTCACTTATGCATTTTCATGCAAAAACTTGCTAAACAGGCATCTGGACGGACAAACCGGCGCAAAATGCTTTCAAAGCAGAGACTTGAGGACAATCTTTGCTGACAATTGCGCTATCTGTGCTGATCAGCGTTACCGCGGCCTCAATATGGTTTTGCGAATTCAACACTGGCGCCGAAACCGCAGCCAACCCCGGAATCAGGTCTCCGGCCACACAGCCGAAGCCTGCACTGTGCACCTGCGCAATCAAATCCTGAACCACGGAATCCTTGTAGGCAGCACCTTCGGCGGTCAGTTTCGCCTTGATCACAGCAACCGGGCTATGGGCCAAAAACACCTGCCCTGTGGCCGATCCAATCAACGGCATGGTCGTGCCCAGCCCCAATGTGGTGACAATAAAGCCCGCCGCACGTTCCCATCGCACAACAGTCGGCCCAGCATTCCCCCAAACCGACAAAAGCGCGGTAAGCCCGGTTTGCGCACATAGATCTGGCAATGCATCTGCTGTTCGGTTGATGATGTCTTGCCGGGCCATGGCAGCCAGCCCCAATTGCAATGCGGCTGGCCCCAAATCATACTTGCCAGAGCGCGACGTTTGCCCAACCAGACCTGCCGTTGCAAAGCTGGCCAAGTAGCGGTGCACTTTACTGGCCGGCATATTCACGCTGCGCGCCAGCTCGGTCAGGGTGACTGGACCGGGGAAACGTGCCATCGCGTGCAGCACCGTCAACGCGCTGTCCAATGATTGCAATCCACCGCCTTCAGACATGACCATCCCCCTCTATCATCGCGCGCAATGCTGCCACCGGGGCCGCCTTGATCCGGGCGCCGTCTGGCACAAATACGCCACGCAGTTCCTCCCCCTGCACCACGACACGGCCGTCCACGCGGCCTGTGTAGTTCAAGCGAACGCTGCGCTCATGCCAATCAGCTACCACCATTTCCAGAATCAGAACATCCCCGTCCAAGGCCGGACTACGGAACGAGGCATCGACCTTCATCAACCCAATGCCACGCGCGCCCAACTTCTGGCACACAGCGGCGTGTCCCGCGTGATGATGCAGAAGATAGGTGTGGAAGCAGCGGTCGAACCATCTGAAAAAATTGGGATAAAAGACAATCCCCGCCGCATCGCAATGGCCGAAACTGACCTGAATTTCGACCTGAAACATGGGTGTATTTGTCATCTTTTCTTTCCACTATACGAAATTCGTTGCACAATACGGAATCATTACCTATGGTTTTTGCCAGCACAAGGCATTTTCGGTTTGGGAGGACGATATGACCAATTTGCAGACAGTGGAAATAATCGGCGGAGGGCCCGGCGGGCTGTACACGGCGATTTTGCTGCGCCGCGCCTTCCCCAACGCAGAGGTCCGCGTGACCGAAGCCAGCCCACGTGACGTGACTTGGGGCTTTGGTGTCGTGTTTTCGGACCAAGCTTTGGACTTTCTGAATGCCGACGATCCGGAAACCCACGCTCTGATCACCCCACGGATGGAACAGTGGCGCAATATGACGCTGAATCATCCCGACGGACCTGTGACGCTGGATGGGGTAGGATTTTCAGCCATTGGTCGGCTGGAACTGCTGCAAATATTGCAAGACCGCGCCGAAGCACTGGGCGTGATTCTGAAGTTTGACACGATCATCGAGGATGTAGATGCGCTGGACGCTGACCTGATTGTTGGCGCAGACGGTCTTAGCTCTTTGGTGCGTAGCTCGACGCCTGACGCGTTTGGCACCACGGTTGAAAATCTGACCAATCGGTTTGCCTGGTTCGGAACCCCCCGCACCTTTGACACCCTGACCCAAACCTTTGTGCGTCATGAAAAGGGCGCTCTGAACGCGCATCATTATCGTTTCTCACCCGATATGAGCACGTTTATCGTAGAGCTGGAAGAAGACGCCTATTTTGCGCATGGCTTTGATCAGATGAACGAGGCTGACAGCGCGGCCTATTGCGCGGACCTGTTTCAGGATGTGCTGCAAGGCGCGCCGCTGGTCACCAACAAATCAATCTGGCGTCAATTCCCCCGGCTTTGGTGCGATACATGGGTACATGGAAATCGCGCCTTGATCGGCGATGCGGTGCATACAGCGCATTTTTCAATCGGATCAGGCACCAGATTGGCGATGGAAGACGCCCTGGGCCTTGTTTCGGCATTGAAAGCTGCGCCTGACGTACCCACCGCGCTGCGCACCTATCAGGACACGCGCAAACCTGTCGCGCAGAAGATTGTAAGCGCCGCCAATACTTCTTGCGATTGGTATGAGACGTTTTCGGAACGGCTGAAAGCACAACCGCTGGATTTTGCCATGAGCTATATTACCCGGTCTGGCCGTATCTCACGCGAGCGTCTGCGCAAGATCGCGCCGGGCTTCATGGCCCAGTATGAGGCGATGCGCCCGGAAATCATTGACCCTGTCACCGGAGATACTGCTGGTGCCCAAGAGATCGGGTTCGACAAGGCAGCGCATTCCAACTGTTCTGATATCTTGTGGACCAACCTGACACGCAATCCGCAATCCCGCGCCTTAACCGGACCCGGCGGTGATGTCAGCTATGCCGAACTGATTGCAGAGGCCGCGCGTTGGGGCAATGCCTTTGCAGCCGCCGGTTTGGCGCAAGGCGACCGGATTGCGTTCTTCCTTGATGATACACCGGCGTATCCCGCCGCCTTCTTTGGCGCTGTGCGTGCAGGGTTTGTCCCGGTGTTGCTGAACACCACAACCCCACCAGACATACTGGGCTACTACCTCGAAGATTCTGCCGCGCCATTGGCCGTGACCGAGGCCGCCTTTACCGATCAGTTCACTGCCGCGGGCTCTCGCGCGACGGTCATTGTGGTTAACGGTCCGGCACCGGAGGGTACAACAGGCGCTGAAACCTTTCTGCAGGGGCAACCAACGCAGCTGGACGCCGCCCCGACGGGCCCTGATGATATGGCGTTCTGGATGTATTCTTCTGGCACAACGGGGCGGCCCAAAGGCATCGTTCACTTGCACCATGACATGGCCTACAGCCAGCAATCCTTTGCTGATCATGTCCTGAAGCTGCGGCCAGAGGATGTGTGCTTTTCGGTTCCCAAAATCTATTTCGCCTACGGGTTCGGGAATGCGTTTACCTTTCCCTTCGCCGTTGGGGCCTGCACAGCGTTGATGCCCGGCCGGCCAACCGCCGATGCGGTGGTTGATTTCATCGAAACCTACAAGCCAACAATTTTCTACGGCCTGCCAACGTTGTACACCGCATTGTGCAACAGTGATGGAATTGAGGGGCGCGACCTAAGTTCCTTGCGGCAATGCATGTCCGCGGCGGAAATCCTGTCTGAAGATGTGTTTCTGCGCTGGAAGTCCCTGACCGGCCTGCCCCCGGTTGAAGGATTGGGCAGCACCGAGATGCTACATGTTTACCTGTCCAACACGGCGCAAGAACAACGTTTGGGCGCAGCAGGAACGCGGGTTCCCGGCTATGAGATTGAGCTGCGTTCACCTGATGGAAAAATCGTCACCGCCGGTGAAGACGGGGTGATGTATGTGCGCGGCCATTCTTCGGCGCCCTGCTACTGGAACCGCCCCGATAAGACCGCCGAGTCCATGGTGGGTGATTGGATTTGCACCGGTGATCGTTTCATCGAAAAGGACGGTTACTATTACTTTCAGGGACGCGCCGACGATCTGATCAAAGTTTCCGGTCAATGGGTCTGGCCATTGGAAGTAGAACGCTGCCTGAACGAGCACCCGGACGTGCACGAATGTGCTGTCTTGCCCTATCCTTTGCCAGACCGGCGGACCAGCCTGCGGGCCATTGTCAGCCTGCGCAACGGAACAGCAGAATCGCCTGAAACGATTAAATCGCTTCAGAATTTTGTAAAATCCGAGCTTCAGCCCTTCAAATACCCGCGGTTTGTCGATTTCATGGATGAGTTACCCAAGACAGGTACTGGAAAGTTGGATCGCCAAGCTTTGGCGCGGCAACCTGTGTTGGAAACAGTGAAATAGTAGAAATATCTTGCACAAATATGCACGATAGTTACAAATTTACGTCGAAGACCCCATAAAACTGGGGCTTGATATCAAGGGAGGAAATATGAAACGCACATTCTCAGCGGCCTTGGCTGCGGTGATCCTGGCGGGGTCAGCATGGGCCGACACTGCCAAAATCGGGTTCGTTACCACACTCACCACCCCTGCGGCGGTGATCGGTAACGACATGAAAAATGCCGTCGATCTGGCTATGGAACATCTGGGCGGAAAAGCCGGCGACCACGATCTGGAAGTCATTTTTGCAGATGACGGCTTTGCCCCGGAAACCGGCAAGCAGGCAACGGACAAACTGGTCAAACAAGACGATGTTGATTTCGTTGCAGGCTATATCTGGAGCCACGTTCTGTTGGCCTCGCGCAAGTCAGCGCTGGATGCAGGGAAATTCCTGATCTCAACCAATGCCGGCCCCAGCCAGATGGCTGGTAAACTATGCAACGAAAACTTCTTCTCAACATCCTGGCAGAACGACCAAACGCCTATGGCGATGGGTGAGGTTCTGAACAAACAGGGCGTAAAGTCTCTGTATATCATGGCCCCCAACTACGCTGCGGGCAAAGACATGGTCGCCGGTGTTGAACGCACCTTTAAGGGCGATGTTGTCGGCAAAGACCTGACCAAATGGGGCGCAGATGCGCAG
The DNA here is from genome assembly GCA_034670065.1 of Pseudoprimorskyibacter sp. Classification (GTDB taxonomy): domain Bacteria; phylum Pseudomonadota; class Alphaproteobacteria; order Rhodobacterales; family Rhodobacteraceae; genus Mesobacterium_A. Next base: position 748,525 of record JAXMOG010000001.1, read on the forward strand.
CTTGATTTCTCGGCGGAACTGGCCAAAGCCAAGGCGTCGGGCGCAGATGGCATCTTTGTTTTCTATCCCGGTGCCGCTGCAGGTGCGTTTGTGAAGCAGTATCAGCAAGCTGGTCTGAAAGACGTTCTGCCGCTTTATTCGGTCTTCACCGTCGATGCAATTTCCCTGCCCAAGTTACAGGCCGCCGGGTTTGAGGATATCCTTGGTTCCAAGGTCACGCAGCAATGGGATCCATCACTGGACAACGCCGCCAACAAAGCATTCGTCGGCGACTTCAAAGCCAAATACGGAACCTACCCATCGTTCTACGCCGCACAATCCTATGACGCGATCATGATGATCGCAGCCGCGGTTGAACAGGCCGGTGGCACTGGTGACAAAGACGCATTGCGCGCCGCCATGAAAGCAGCCGACTTCGACTCTGTGCGCGGCAGCTTCACCTATGGCAACAACAACTTCCCTGTGCAGAACTTCTACCTGCGCGAGGTCGTTGCCGATGCCGACGGAAACTGGACCACCCAAGTTGTTGAAACTGTTTTCGAAAACCATCAGGACAGCTTTGCAGCCGACTGCAAACTGCCGTGATCTAACGGACAGGGCGGGCAAAAATTGCCCGCCCTAATCGTAGGAGCCACCCCTTGGACATTTCGCTTTTTGTTATCCAGACCCTAAACGGTCTGCAGCTAGGCCTGTTGCTGTTTCTTGTTGCCTCAGGCCTGACATTGGTCTTCGGCATTCTGGATTTCGTCAACCTGGCCCACGCTTCGCTCTACATGGTCGGCGCCTTCATCTGTGCCAGCCTGACCTTTGTACTGGGAAATTTCCTGATCGCCGTTGTGGTCGCCTTGCCGATCACCGGGCTTATTGGTTGGGCCGTTGAACGGTTTGTCGCCAGACCCTTGTATTCGCGCGATCACCTGGACCACGTTCTGGCGACTTTTGGCTTGATCCTGGTTATGGAAACGCTGGCGCATATTATCTGGGGGCCACAAGGCATTGCCGTGCCCCTGCCTGCGTGGCTGGATGGACAAGTGGCGCTGACCGAAACGCTGGTGCTGCCATCGTACCGGTTGGTGATCATCGCGGCCGGACTTGCGGCGGCGGCGGGGTTGTTCTGGCTGGTGAACTACACGCGTCTGGGCATGTTGATCCGGGCTGGGGCATCGAACCGAACCATGGTTGGCGCATTGGGCGTGAATATCGAGATGTTGTTTGCGCTGGTTTTCGCCATCGGCGCGATGCTGGCAGGTTTGGCCGGAATGCTGATTTCGCCGATCACCGAAGCGTCTATTGGCATGGGCAACAACGTCATCATCACAGCCTTTGTGGTGATCATCGTTGGCGGCATCGGTTCGATGAAGGGCGCGTTTATTGCCGCCTTGCTGATTGGGCTGATTGATACGCTGGGCCGCGCCTTTCTGGATGACATCTTCAAACTCTTCATGACCTCGGACGCGGCTGAAAACTCTGCCCCGGCGATTTCGGCAATGCTGATCTACATTATCATGGCCCTCGTTCTGGCACTGCGCCCACAAGGGCTATTCCCTCCGAAGGTGCGCTGATGCTTCTCGCCCACCGCCCGCTGTCTCATGCGTTGCACTGGCAGCGCCTTTTCGGAACCTCTTTTGGCAACAGGTCGCTATCATGACGCTTCGCACGTTGATCACCGTTATCGCCATGGCACTGCTGGCCGTTTTACCGCCGGTCTTCTACATGACTGGAAATCCGTTCTATCTGGATTTGGCAACGCGCCTGACCATCTTGGCGATCGCCGCGGTTAGTTTGAACTTGATCCTGGGCTACGGGGGGTTGGTTTCCTTTGGCCATGCCGCCTATCTGGGGCTGGGTGCCTATGCCGTTGGCGTTCCCGCGCACCACTGGCTGTACGGTGGGCTGGAAAGCTGGGGCCTGGCCACCACATCAGGCCTGGTTCAATTCCCGCTGGCCATCGCAGTTTGTGCAGTATTCGCGCTGCTGACTGGGGCAATCTGCCTACGGACCAAGGGCGTTTATTTTATCATGATCACAATGGCATTTGCCCAGATGATCTACTATGCCATTGTTTCTATTCAGGAATATGGCGGGGATGATGGGCTGGTCATTGACACCCGATCAGAACTGCCCCTTGTGAATTTGGACAACCCACTTGAACTGTTCGGATTGGCCTATGTCTCTCTGGTTGTTGCCATGTTGCTTGTACGCATGATCGTGAAATCCCGCTTTGGGATGGTGCTTCAGGGGGCCAAGGGCAACAATGAACGTGTCATCACCTTGGGCTTAAACACCTATGCGTACCGCCTGACGGCTTATGTCATCTCTGGTGCTATGGCGGGATATGCCGGTGCATTGTTGGGCAATTTCACAACCTTCATCAGCCCTGAGATGATGGATTGGACCCGCTCTGGCGAGCTGATGTTCATGATCATTCTTGGCGGCACGGCAACCACGGGTGGCCCGGTTCTGGGGGCCGCAGCGTTTATTCTGCTGGAAGAAATCCTGTCGTCGTTAACCGTTTACTGGCACCTGCCCTTTGGCTTGTTGCTGATCGCGGTGGTTCTGTTTGGAAAAGGCGGGCTGATGGGCATGCTGGCCGCCATTCGTAAACCCAAATCGCAGGAGACGGGAGAATGAGCGCACCCATCCTAGAAACCCGCAACCTGATGAAATCTTTTGGTGGTATTCGGGCCACCGATGATCTGACCCTGTCGGTCACACCGGGTGAGCTGCATGCCATCATCGGGCCGAACGGGGCTGGCAAAACCACGTTGATTACACAGCTGTGCGGCACCCAGTTTCCCGACAGCGGCTCCATACAGTTCAAGGGCCGCGACATCACCCGCCTGCCCGCCCATCGCCGTGCCAGACTTGGGATCACCCGGTCTTTTCAGATCACATCGCTGATCTTGGAAATGAGCGTGCTGGACAACCTGACACTGGCCGTGCAGGCGCGTGCAGGGTCGTCTTTTCGGTTCATCCGTCCGGCGCGGTCGATCCCCGAAATTCGGGACAAATCGATGGCCTTGCTGGAACGGGTTGGTTTGGCCGACAAGGCACATATGCCTACCAAGGCGCTGTCACACGGCGAACACCGGCACATCGAAATCGCCATTGCCTTGGCATCAGAAGCCGAGCTGATGTTGCTGGACGAACCGATGGCAGGTTTGGGGGCCGAGGAAAGCCGCGCCATGGTGGACCTGCTGCTGAAGATCAAAGGCAAGCACACCATTGTTCTGATCGAACACGATATGGATGCGGTGTTTGCACTGGCGGATCGCATTTCCGTTCTGGTTTACGGCCATATCATCGCCACCGGCAGCCCAGATGAAATCCGGGCAAACAAAGATGTAGAAGCCGCCTACCTGGGCGAAGAAAGCGGAGCGGCCTGATGCTGAAAGTTCAAGGGCTTACCACCCATTACGGCACATCGCAGGCGCTGTTTGGCATTGATCTGGAATTGTCTGCCGGTCAGGTGGTTACGTTGCTGGGCCGCAATGGCATGGGCAAAACCACAACCATTAATTCCATCATGGGGATTGTGCCAGCTTCGGGCGGGTCGATCCAGTTTGAAGGACAAGAATTGATCGGCCAGCCGTCGTTCAAAACCGCCAATCTGGGGTTGGGGCTGGTGCCAGAAGGGCGGCAAATCTTCCCGAACCTGTCTGCAGGCGAAAACCTGATCGCAACGGCGTCCAATCACTTAAACCAGCCAAATCCATGGACGGCAGACCGCGTTTATGCGTTGTTTCCAGAGCTGGAAAGCCGCGCCTCGTCGATGGGCAATCTGCTGTCTGGTGGCGAACAACAGATGCTGGCGATTGGTCGGGCGTTGATGACCAACCCCAAGCTTTTGATCCTGGATGAAGCGACCGAAGGTTTGGCCCCATTAGTGCGCCAGAAGATCTGGGCGGCGCTGGCCGAAATCCGCGAAACCGGCCTGTCGATCATGATTGTGGACAAGAACCTGCATGACCTGCTGAAACTGGCAGACCGTCATTTCGTGATACAGCGCGGACAGGTTGTGTGGTCCGGCAGCAGTGATGCGCTGATGGCCGATACGACGGCGCGCGAACGGTATCTGGGGTTTTAACCCCGGATCACACCGTCGCCAGACGCGTTAAGAAATCCGCAATCACCTCTACAGCCGCGCCCATGTCTGACGGGGCGGCGTATTCTTCTGGGCTGTGGCTGATGCCTTGCTGACAGCGCACAAACAGCATCGCAATAGGGCACAGATCCGCCATGGCAGAGGCATCATGCGTGGCTCCTGACGGCAACGACAGCCCAGCACCACCGGTCGATTTCACCGCCTGCTCCAAACGCGCGGACAGCGTGGCATCACAGGGTTGGGCCGGTTGGTGATAACTGCGTGCGATATCAATCGTCAGGCCACTGTCCGCCGCCAGCGCGGCTGCAAACCTGTGCAACGCTTTTCCTGCAGCTTCCCGGTCTTGATCTTGTGGCGAACGGAATTCCGCGGTCAGTTGAACCTTACGCGGCACTGCATTGACGACATTTGGAAAAACGCTGAGCGCCCCTACCGTGCCGCGCAATTCTGATGTGGCCCGCGCAAGTCGATTAACTTCTTGAACCAGTGCTGACGCGCCGACCAAAGCATCGCGCCGTGCATCCATGGGCAGCGTCCCCGCATGACCTGTTTCACCCATTACGGTGATTTGATGCCGCTCGATCCCGCAGATGGCTGTGACCACGCCCAAGGCTTGATCGGCGGCTTCCAGAAGCGGCCCCTGCTCGATATGCGTTTCCAGATATCCAAGCGCCGACAAGCGTGATCGCTGCAATTCAGGAATACGATGCGGCACGCAGCCAAACCCCTTTAGGGCGTCCTGCAAGGTGATGCCGTCATCATCCGCCATCGACAAAACCGACCGATCGAACCGCCCTGCCAATGCGCGCGAGCCGACCAAGGCTGTGGGAAAACGCACGCCTTCTTCATCGGCGAAAGCCAGAACTTCGACAGAATACGGCAGGGACACGCCGTCCAGGCGCAATTTTTCAAGTGCCAGTAAGGGCAGAACCACCCCCATGATCCCATCGTAGGCGCCACCTTCACGAACCGAATCCTGATGGGAGCCCATATAGAAGGTTCCGCTGCCTGCCGGTCCGGGTTTGCGCCCAACCAGCGTACCAGCGTTGTCCAAATCAACAGACAGACCAACGGCCTGCATCCAATCTTTTAATGTCGTGATCGCGGCGCGGTGCTGTGGCGTATAGGGCAATCGCGTTACGCCTGGCCCCGGCCGGGAATGCGCAGAAAGAGTGGCCAGCCGCTGGGCTGCCACGGCCCCCCAATCAGTCAAGCCGACGTTCCTTGTCATTCATAACCGGCACCTGTGCGGCCCATTCACCATAGTCGCCCGTGGTGGCCTTGTTGTGCAGTTGGACAAGGGCCGAGATCGGATCGTCTTCATGATAATCGATACGCAGGCTCAGCGGCGGGCGATCCGGGTGCAGCACCAGCATCGCGGCTGAAAACAAACCACGGCTATCACTGCCCGCAGCCTCCCCCGCTTTCAAGGCTGTGATTAAGCGGGCGTCAAACGCCCCTTTAGTGGATTGAAAGGTTGCAACCATCGCATCCAGAACCGCCTGGCCCGACAGCATATTACCGGCTGCAACACCGCCGTCGAAAACCCGGCTGCCCATTTCCGGCGTGTTTTGCGCACCGGTAAATGCGCCGCCCTGTCCATGAAGGTCCAGCGCGGACAATTGACGCCAATCTCGTCCTGTATCCGGGGTTGTGATCGCCGAAACGGCATCACTGGCGCTACTGCCTTCCTGCATCAGGGTCAAAACACCTTCGCCCCAGAACGTGGAAGGCGACGCCCCTTGGCTGGCGGACATGCCTGCGGCAAGGGATCCGCGCAGAACCCAAGCCCCAACACAATAGCTGCCGGTGGCTGCAATGCCGCCAATGGCCCCTGTTTCCGGATCAAGCGCAAGAAGCGAGAATGTCATTTTGCCTCATTTTTTAGCAGTCAGGCCCGACGAGCCCGGTGGGTCAACTTGAATCTATCATGAAAAATTGACCGATACAAATTATCATGATAATTACGAGTCATAATAGCCAACCGGGAGATAATCAAATGTCGATCTTCAATCTGACGCGCCGGACTCTGCTTGCCGCGGCGACGTCGACGCTGGCCCTGGGGTCTATGGCCGCGCCCCTTTGGGCACAAACGCCTGAGGGCGTTCTGATTGTCGGCCAGATCGCTGAGCCAAAGTCGCTGGACCCGGCGGCGGTCACAGCGGTGAATGACTTTCGAATTCTGGTAAATATCTACGAGGGTCTGGTGCGCTACACGCCGGGCACTTTGGAGGTAGAGCCACAACTGGCCACCGAGTGGTCGATCAGCGAAGATGGCACCGAATACACCTTTAAACTGCGTGATGGCGTCAGCTTTCATGATGGAACCCCGTTCAACGCCGAAGCGGTGAAGTTTAACTTTGACCGTATGTTGAAGGAAGACCATCCCTATCACGATACCGGCCCCTTCCCGCTGTCGTTCTTCTTTAGCGCAGTAGAAGAGACCGAAGTGGTCGACGACATGACCGTCAAGTTCAAGCTGAACGGCCCCTATGCTCCGTTCCTTTCGAACCTGGCTTATCCAACCGGCCTAATCGTCTCGCCCGCGTCTGTGGCACAAAACGGCGCCGATTTCGGGCGCAACCCATCTGGCACCGGGCCGTTCACCTTTGCTGAGTGGCGCTCAAACGAAGCGGTGGTTATCGAAAAGAACGCCAATTATTGGGGCGATTCAGCAGGGACAAACGCCGTTGTCTTCCGTCCGATCACCGATGCCAACACCCGCGTCGCAGAAATGCTGGCCGGTGGGATCGACATGATGGTCGAAGTACCGCCAACAGCGTTGGGGCAATTCCAAGGTGAAGATTTCAGCGTTGTCGAACAAGCCGGTCCGCATGTTTGGTTCCTGATTTTGAACGCCAAGGAAGGCCCAATGGCCGACAAGCGCGTTCGTCAGGCTGCCAACTACGCGATCAACAAAGAAGCGATCGTAAACGACGTGCTGGAAGGCACCGCCCAAGTGGCCGCGGGCCCAACCCCGCCAGCATTTGCCTGGGCATACAACGCCGATTTGGACCCGTACCCCTATGACCCTGAAAAAGCCAAAGCCCTGCTGGCAGAAGCCGGCGCAGAAGGCGCAGAGCTGACGTTCTTTGTGACAGAAGGCGGTTCAGGCATGCTGGACCCCGTGGCGATGGGCACAGCCATTCAGGCCGATTTGGCCGCTGTGGGCTTGAAGGTCAAAATCGAGACCTATGAGTGGAACACCTTCCTTGGCGAAGTGAACCCAGGCCTGGAAGGCAAGGCAGACATGGCGGAAATGGCCTGGATGACCAATGATCCAGACACCCTGCCCTTCTTGGCACTGCGCACCGAGGCCTGGCCTGACAAGGGCGGTTTCAACTCTGGCTACTACAGCAACCCAAAGGTTGACGAATTGCTGGAAGCCGCCCGCGTGGCGACAGATCAGTCAGAACGCGCCCGTCTGTACAAAGAAATGCAGACCATCGTTCAGGAAGACGCACCTTGGGTCTTTGTTGCCAACTGGAAGCAAAACGCGGTCACCAATGATCGGGTTGAAAACTTCGCTCTGGAACCATCGTTCCTGCTGCAACTGGCAGACGTGGTAAAGAACTAATGAATGTGGGCCGGGGCAACCCGGCCCGCCTTTCATGCGATCTGTCTGCTACGTGAAGGGCGTTTGCGAAGACGTATTTCGCTGACAGACCGCCTGTTTGGCAGCAGGTATTTAGATGTTCGATTCCGGAAGAAGAAAGCCAACATCCCCATGTGTTTCGGGCGACATTTCTGCCCGATACCTAGCTTTCTTCTTCTTGACGCGCACATTTCGGTTCCGGCACCCTTACGCCGGGTTTCAGGGGGGCAGATGGGCCGATACATTCTCAGGCGTTTGATTATGGCGATCCCGGTGTTGCTGGGCATCACCGTCATCGTGTTTCTGATCATGGCCATGATCCCCGGTGATCCGGCGACGGCCATTCTGGGCAGCTATGCAACCCCAGACAACGTGGCCAAGCTGAACCGCGATCTGGGTTTGGACAAGCCATTGGTCGCGCGGTATTTCATCTGGCTGGGCAATATGCTGACCGGTGATTTCGGGCGATCGTTCAGCCTGAACAGACCGGTGTTGGATGAAATTCTGGAACGGTTTCATGCCACGTTGATCCTGGCTGGCACCAGCTTTGTTCTGTGCTCTGTACTGGGCATATTGGCCGGTGTTGTATCTGCGGCACGCCAGTATGGTTTTGCGGACAAGGCCATCACCTTTACCGTGCTAATCGGCATTTCGGTCCCGTCATTTTTTCTGGGGATCATGATGATCCTGCTGTTTTCGGTCAACCTGCGCTGGCTGCCGGTTTCGGGGATGTATGCAATCTATGGCGGTGGTGATCTGCCAGATTTGCTGCGCCACCTGATCATGCCCGCCTTTGCGCTGGCCGCAGTTGCCACGGGCGTCGTGGCGCGCTTGTCACGATCCGCGATGCTGGAGGTTTTGCGGCAAGACTATATTCGCACCGCGCGCGCCAAGGGTGTTCGTGAAAACCGGGTGATCTTGGGGCATGCGCTGCGGGCGGCGATGGTGTCGATTATTCCGGTTTTGGGCATTCAGGCTGGGTTCGTGATTTCCGGGTCGGTCTATATTGAGATGGTCTTTCAGTGGCCCGGCGTTGGCCGGATGCTGGTGGATGCCATTTTAAAGCGCGATATTTTGCTGGTTCAGGGCGGCGTGGTCTTTGTGGCCGCCTGCTACGTGCTGTTCAACATCGCAGTGGATGTGGCGCAAAGCCTGCTGGACCCAAGGATCAAGACATGAGCGCATTTCTGAAACTGTTGTTTCGCAACAGGCTGGCCGCGCTGGGAACGGTTGTGATTTGCGCCATCGTTCTGATCGTATTGATTGGCCCGCTGTTACTGATGCATGACCCCAATGTAACCAACACGGCCAACCGCTTTTTGCGCCCATTCAGCGATGGTCATCTGCTGGGAACGGACCATTTGGGCCGCGATCTGTTGGCGCGGCTGCTGCATGGTACGCGGCTGTCATTGGCGGTTGGAATTGCTGCGGCGGTGATCGCCGCCAGCATTGGATCGGCCATTGGGATAATCGCCGGGTATTTTGGTGGGCGCACCGACAACCTGATCATGCGCGGCGTCGATATGTTGATGGCCTTTCCTTATATTCTGCTGGCGCTGGCGATCGTGGCCGCGCTGGGACCGGGGTTGATGAACGCTCTGATCGCCGTGGCTGCAGTTAACATCCCCTTCTTTGCGCGCAACATTCGCGGCATAACCGTTGGCTTGGCCGGGCGAGAGTTCATTGACGCGGCACGGCTGGCTGGCATGGGGCACACCCGCATTATCCTGTTTGAATTGCTGCCCAACGTGTTGCCAGTGATCGTCATTGCCATGTCCACCACAATTGGATGGATGATATTGGAAACGGCCGGGCTTTCGTTTCTTGGTCTCGGCTCTCAACCCCCGACGGCTGATCTGGGCTCGATGCTGGGCGAAGCCCGCGCTGCACTGATTTCCGCGCCTCACACCTCTATCGTGCCGGGGATCATGATCTTCCTGATTGTGATGAGCATCAACCTGTTGGGTGATGGGGTTCGGGATGCGTTGGATCCGCGCCTGAAATCAGGTGCGCTGTCCCGCCCCCGCGCGGTGACGCAGGTAGACCGCAAGGGCAACATTCCCGGACCAACCAGCGATTTGCTGGCCATACAGGCGTTGGAAACTCAGTTTCATGTGGGTCCACGCGTTTACAAGGCTGTCAACAAAGTCAGTCTGGCTGTACGCCCCGGCGAATGTCTGGGTGTGATCGGCGAAAGCGGGTCGGGCAAATCTGTGACAGCTCTGTCCGTTATGGGCCTGGTTGCGTCCCCCCCCGGTGTGATCACGGGCGGCGCAGTACGGCTGAACCGCAAAGACTTGTTGGCCATGCCCTATGAGGAATTGCGCAGCAACCGCGGGGCCAAAGTGGCCTATGTCTTTCAAGACCCCCAAGCAACGCTTCACCCGCTGTACCGTGTTGGTGACCAGTTGGTCGAAGCCATTGTCAGCCATGAAGCGATCTCTAAATCCGACGCCCGCTCTCGCGCGTTGGAGTTGTTGAAATCTGTGCAAATCCCCAACGCGGAAAGCCGGTTAGACGACTATCCGCATCAGATGTCAGGCGGAATGCGACAGCGGGTCGGCATCGCGATGGCGTTGGCCAATGATCCCGATGTGATCATCGCGGACGAACCAACCACCGCACTGGACGTGACGGTTCAGGCGCAGATCCTGTCTTTGTTGAATGACCTACGCAAAGACCGGCAACTGGCGATTATCTTCATCACCCATGATTTCGGCGTGGTGGCGCAGCTGTGTGACCGGGTGGCGGTGATGTACGCCGGTCAGATTGTTGAGGAAGGCGCAACCGATGCGGTTTTGGCAGCCCCCGCACACCCCTATACCAAACGCTTGATCGCTTGCGTCCCTGAACTGGGCGGCGGGCGCCGGACCTTGGCCGCCATTCCGGGCCTACCGCCTGCGGTGGATGATCTACCTGCGGGATGCGCCTTTGCCCCACGATGTGACAAGGCCCAAGAGAGCTGTCGCAGAGGCAGTGTTGCCCTGACTGGCCCCAGCGCGCGTGCGGTGCGCTGCCTCTTCCCAGAGGAGGCTCTGTGATGCCCGCGCTGAAAATTACGAACCTGTCCAAAACCTTTGCCCGCGCCAAGCCGTTGTTTGGAAAAGCCCCGCCGGGCGTACAGGCGGTACGTTTGGTCACGCTTGAGGCGCAGCGCGGCGAAACGCTTGGCATTGTTGGCGAATCCGGTTGCGGTAAATCCACCTTTGCGCGGATGCTGGTTGGCCTGCTAACACCCTCATCCGGCACCATCGAAATTGCCGGAAAAGCGTTGGACAATGCCGATCCGGCGGCCTTTGGACGGTTGATACAATACGTGTTTCAAGATCCGATCAGCAGTCTGAATCCGCGCAAAACCATTCGCCAAATCATGGAAACACCGCTGAAACGGCTTCATGGGATGGACAAGGCCGATCGCACCCGTCGAATTTCCGAAATCTTTGACAGCGTGAACCTGCGCGAAGAGTTTCTGGACAGGTATCCGCATGAATTTTCGGGTGGTCAGGCGCAGCGCATCGGCATCGCGCGGGCACTGGCCGCGCAGCCCCAGATCATCATCTTGGACGAACCCGTTTCAGCGTTGGACGTATCCGTTCAGGCACAGGTCTTGAACCTGCTCAGCGATCTGCGGCACAGGTTTGATCTGACCTATTTGTTCATCAGTCACGATCTGGCCGTTGTCGAAGCTGTCAGTGACCGGGTGGCAGTGTTGTATTTCGGTTCTGTGGTTGAGGTTGGTCGCGCCGAGAGCATTTTCAAATCGCCCAAGCACCCCTATACAAAGCTACTTGCTGACAGCGCCCCAGTTGTGGGACGCCCGTTGTCAGCACCGGAACAAAAAGGAACAGAGCTGCCTGATCCGTTGAACCCGCCGCCAGGATGCGCCTTTGCCGGACGCTGTCCGCGCGCAACCGATTTATGTCGGCGGGATGATCCGGGCCTTAGGCAGATGGGGGAGGATCAATTTGCCGCGTGTCACCACCCAATCGACGACTGACGTAAAGCAAAGCCGCCCTGTTCAGGTGGCTGAAGCCATCAAGCAATGGGTGGTGGAACAAGGGCTGCATGCTGGTGACCGTTTGCCGGGCGAAACCGAACTGATTGAACGGTTTGCCATGTCCAAGGGCACTATTCGCGAAGCCATGCGCATTTTAGAAGCCCAAGGCCTGATCCGCACACGTACCGGTCCCGGTGGTGGCGGGTTCGTAAATGAAGTCAGCCCGCAGCGCGCCAAGGCCTTGCTGGGTAACTACTTCTACTTCCGTGACCTGACTGTCGCCGACATTTATCAACTGCGCCTGGCGCTAGAGCCAGAGCTGGCAGCCTCGTTGGCAGGCAAGTTACCGGAAGAGGTTCTGACACAGCTAGAGGCCAATATCGCCCGCTATTCCGCCCCGGCACAAACCCAAGACGAAGAGCGCCAACAACACGTGGAATCCCTGCGATTTCATGCGCTTCTGGCCGAACAGTCCAGCAATCCATTGCTGGGCTTTGTTATCGATTTCATGGTCAGTCTGCTGTCTGATCTGACGGTCTATCGCAAATTATATTCCCCGCCCAACGTTGAATTATGGGCACAGGGGCGCGATCACCAGATCCGCTTGGTCGCTGCTTTGCGCGGCAATGATGCCGATGCGGCCCGAACGATTATGCGCTCTCACATGGAAATCGCAAATGCACAGATGCAGGTGCAAGAAGCTGAAGTGATGCGCCAGTTCATCCCTGAATATAGCGGCCAATAGGCCAATCACTCTTGTCCCCGGCGCTGGCCCGGTTCGCTGAACAATTGCCTATTGCGGGGCTGTGGCCAGAACCACGTTGGTTCCCCAGTCTTTGCAGGATTGCGCCAGCTTTTTCGGCAGCGGGGCATCGGTAAACATCGTATCAATTTGCGACAAGGACGCGATGCGCGCGGGCGCGTTGCGTTTGAATTTGGAGTGATCCGCAACCAGAAAGGTCTTGCGTGCCTGACGCAGGATCGCTTGGCTGACGCCAACTTCCTGAATGTCGAAATCCAGCAAATCGCCGTCTTGATCCATGGCCGAACACCCAATCACGGCCAGATCAAATTTGAATTTCTCAATGGTGTCGGCCGCCAGATTGCCCACCAACCCACCATCCGCCCGTCGCAGATGGCCGCCGGTCACAACGATTTCGCAGTCTGAATTGGCCACCAGAATATTGGCGACATTGATGTTGTTGGTCACCACCAGAATATTGCGATGATGCAGCAACGCGCGGGCCACGGCCTCTGTACTGGTGCCGATGTTCAAAAAGATCGAAATGTCGTTGGGGATATGGGCCGCACAGGCCTGGGCCATACCTGCCTTGGCCTCGGGGTTCAGGGCCCGTCGCTCTTCGTACACGATATTGGTCGTGCCGGAGGGCAAAACCGCCCCGCCATGCACGCGCTGAAGCTGGCCAGCCTCTGCCAAATCGGTCAGGTCGCGGCGAATGGTTTGCAGGGTGACACCGAAATGCGCCGCCAAGTCTTCGACCACCACTTTGCCGTCACGACGCGCGATTTCAAGAATTTCGGGATGGCGAAAGGTTTGGGACATTTCGGGTCTTTCAGATCAACAGGGCGCATCTTGGTTTGGCAAATCAGGGATGGCAAATGCCCCGAACACACCGCCCCCTACGCAAGAGGGAGCGGTGACACACAACACATGGTTCTGTGGTGGAAATCAAGAACGCCGCACAAAACGAACACAAACGAAGATTCATTAGTTGCGAATTTACTCCTTTTCTGCCACGTTCCGCGCGCAGACTCACGCAGGATGGCCGCCCCCTATGACCGACGACGCAGGCGAACAGCTGACCGACCTTTTCATTATTGGTGGTGGCATCAATGGGTGCGGCATCGCGCGTGATGCCGCCGGGCGCGGATTGTCCGCAACCCTGGCCGAAATGAACGATTTGGCCTCTGCCACCTCCTCAGCCTCAACCAAGCTGTTTCATGGGGGGTTGCGATATCTGGAGTATTTCGAATTTCGCTTGGTGCGTGAGGCGTTGAAAGAGCGTGAAATCCTGCTATCCGCCATGCCGCATATCAGCTGGCCAATGCGCTTTATCCTTCCGTATCATAAAGATATGCGTTTTGAGTCAAACACACCCACATCCAAGCTGTTGAACATTTTCATGCCGTGGATGAAGGGACGTCGGCCTGCTTGGCTGATACGATTGGGGCTGTTTCTGTATGATCACCTAGGTGGGCGAAAGGCCCTGCCCGGAACAACTACTTTATCCTTAAATGACACCGCCGAAGGGGCGCCGCTGGACAGACGTTTCGAAAGAGCGTTCGAATACTCTGATTGTTGGGTCGAAGACTCACGCCTTGTTATCTTGAATGCCCGTGATGCGCAGGCGCGCGGTGCCCATATCATGACCCGCAGCAAGGTGATTTCTGCCAAACGCGATGCAGATGAATGGCGCATCGAAACGCAAAATACCGAAAATGGCAAACGAACAACGCATCGCGCCAAGCTACTGGTGAATGCAGGTGGCCCATGGGTTGGGGACATCATCCAATCCAAGGTACGCTTGAACACAACCGAAGGCGTCCGGCTGGTGCGTGGCTCACACATTGTGACACCGCGGCTGTTTGACCATGACAAATGCTACTTTTTTCAGGGAACAGACGGGCGGATCATCTTTGCGATACCGTATGAGACGGATTTCACCTTGTTGGGCACCACTGATGCCGAACATGACAGCCCTCAGCACACACCTGTCTGCACACCGGAAGAACAAGAGTATCTGATCAATTTCGCCAACACCTATTTCAATCGCAACATCCAACCAACGGATGTGGTCTGGACCTTTTCTGGCTTACGCCCATTGTATAATGATGGCGCGTCCAACGCGACGGCGGCGACACGCGACTATACCCTGAAAATGAATGCCGATGGGGGCGCGCCAATCCTGAACATTTTCGGCGGCAAGATCACCACCTATCGTCGGCTGGCCGAAAGCGCGCTGGACAAAATCGCGCAGCATCTGCCTGTCGCGCGTGGCACCTGGACCGCCGGAGTACCCCTGCCCGGCGGTGGTTTTCCCGTTGATGGGGTTGAGGAGTTGATCACCGACCTAAGGAAAAACCACCCGTTTTTGACAGAATTCTGGGCACGGCGACTGGTACGGGCCTATGGCACAGAAGCCGCCTTGGTTTTGGCTGGTGCCCAGCGCGCGGCGGATTTGGGCGTGGATTTTGGTGCAACATTGACAGAAGCAGAGGTGCGCTGGCTGATAAGCCGTGAATTCGCCCGCACTGCCGAAGACATCGTATGGCGGCGCAATAAACTGGGGCTGCGCATGACGTCAGATCAAATTTCCACGCTCCAAACTTGGTTGGAGCAGGCGCGCGAACCGGCCACTGTGGATCTGTAGCCAAACGCAACATTTTCTGTGACACTCCGGCATGCGCGACACCGGTGTCATGCCTTGAAACACTGATTATGGGAGGCGTCTTTTGACCTATATTCTGGCCATCGACCAGGGCACCACCTCAACCCGTGCGATCCTGTTTCGCCCGGATTTTTCAATTGCGGCCACCGCGCAGGAAGAATTCGCACAGCATTTTCCCGACAGTGGTTGGGTCGAACATGACCCGGATGACTTGTGGAACACCACGCTTGCCACATGCCGCGCAGTCATCGACAAAACCGGTGACGGGGTGGCGGCCGTGGCTGCTATTGGTATCACCAATCAACGCGAAACCACTGTTGTCTGGGACCGTCTCACCGGCCAACCGGTTCACAATGCCATCGTTTGGCAAGACCGGCGCACTTCTGAGCACTGCAAGGCTCTGAAGTCACAGGGTTTTGAGCAAGTTATCACAGAAAAAACCGGCCTGTTGCTGGACCCGTATTTTTCGGGAACAAAGCTGTCATGGATACTGAACAATATCGAAGGCGCGCGCGCACGGGCTGAAGCGGGCGATCTATTGTTCGGTACGGTCGACAGCTGGCTGGTTTGGAATTTAACACGTGGTCAGGCGCATGTGACCGATGCCACGAACGCGGCGCGCACCATGCTGTACGATATCCACAACGGGCGCTGGTCAAAAACCATTTGTGACAAGCTGGGTATCCCGATGTCTATGCTGCCCCAGGTCAAGGATTGCGCCGCAGAATTTGGCGTAACCCACACTGATCATTTCGGCCAGGCGATCCCGATCTTAGGCATCGCGGGGGATCAACAGGCCGCCACATTGGGGCAAGCCTGTTTTGAACCGGGCATGATGAAATCCACCTATGGCACCGGATGCTTTGCACTGTTGAATACGGGCGAAACGCCGGTTGTTTCTACAAACAGGTTACTGACGACCATCGCTTATCAATTGGATGGGCAGCCAACCTATGCGCTGGAGGGATCCATATTTGTGGCCGGTGCCGTTGTGCAATGGCTGCGTGACGGGCTGAAGATCATCGAAACGGCCCAGCAAACACAGCCCTTGGCGGAATTGGCCGATCCCGCGCAGGGCGTTGTCTTGGTTCCGGCGTTTACAGGGCTGGGTGCGCCCTATTGGAACGCTGAGTGTCGGGGCGCGGTGTTTGGCTTGACCCGCAATTCCGGACCGCAGGAATTTGCCCGCGCCGCGCTGGAAAGCGTGGGCTATCAGACGCGCGACCTGCTGGAAGCCATGAAGTCCGACTGGCAAAATGTCGGGACATCGGGATTAGAAGGTGCTGAAATGGGCACGTTGCGGGTGGATGGCGGGATGAGCGCTTCGGACTGGGCCATGCAGTTTTTGGCCGATATCATCAACGCGCCCGTTGAACGGCCCCTCGTATTGGAAACCACAGCCATGGGCGCAGCCTGGTTGGCAGGTCACAAGGCCGGGCTGATGCCCAACATGTCGGCCTTTGCCGAAGCTTGGGCTTCAGACGCGCGATTTGCGCCCGCCATGTCTGACACCACACGAGACCAGAAATACTCAGCTTGGAAAAAGGCGGTAGAGGCCACCATCGGCTTTGCATCATAGCTCTGAAGTCGGCATGACACAGTAAATATTTGCCCGGCTTCCAAACTGACCCGATCAAACAGTGGACCCATGCTTGAATGGCCCATTGTTGTGACCTGTTGCTGCCGCGCCCTGCCCGGTCCGACACAATTGCATCGGCACCGCATCCCGCAAACGCCCAAAAAATCATCGCCACTGCCGAAAAACGTTGCGCTTTTTAGCCATCTACCGGCACCATACAGAAACGGGGCGATTTAAATTGCAACGCGCCGCTAAATTTTGACCATTTGATCAGAATTTACCTGGGGCACTACAAAGGGGAGCTCACCATGACCGTATCCAAAGGCCGCCAAGGTTTGTCGCGGCGCCATTTCCTGATGACATCTGCATCCGGTGCCATCGTGGCCGCTGCCGCAACGCGACCAACACAATTGTTGGCAGCAGAGCCGCTGAAAGTGGCCGGCATCTATACCGTTCCGGTGGAACAGCAATGGGTCAGCCGCATTCACGTAGCGGCGATCACCGCGCAGGATCGGGGCGATATTGCCTACACCTATTCGGAAAACACAGCCAACACCGATTACCCCCGCGTGATGCGCGAATATGCCGAACAAGGTTACGACCTGATCATCGGTGAGATTTTTGGCGTTGAATCAGAAGCGCGTGAAGTCGCGGCCGAATATCCCGACGTTGCGTTCCTGTTGGGCTCTTCCTTCAAGGAAGACCCTGCGCTGCCAAACCTGTCTGTGTTTGACAACTATATCCACGATGCATCCTACCTTTCGGGCATCATTGCCGGTGCCATGTCAGAAAGTGGCAACATCGGCATGGTCGGTGGTTTCCCAATTCCCGAAGTGAACCGCCTGATGCATGCGTTCATGGCTGGTGCCAAGGAAATGAACCCCGATATGGCCTTCCAGGTGTCCTTTATCGGATCATGGTTCGATCCACCGAAAGCCAAAGAAACCGCCTATGCCATGACGGAAAATGGCGCTGACATTCTGTACGCCGAACGTTTCGGTGTGTCTGACGCGGCCAAGGAAAAGGGCATACTGGCCATCGGCAATGTGATCGATACCCAGCCCGACTACCCCGACACTGTTGTCGCATCGGCAATCTGGCACTTTGAACCGACGTTGGACAAAGCCATTGCCGCGGTACAGGCTGGCACTTTCACCGCTGCGGATTACGGTGTGTATTCCTTTATGAAGGAAGGCGGGTGTTCACTGGCGCCCTTCGGCACGTTTGAAGGCAAGATCCCGCAGGCGGCGCTTGAATTGATTGCAGCACGTAAGGCGGCGATCATGGATGGCTCTTACACCGTCGAAATCAACGACGAAGAACCAAAATCGTCTTAAGCGAGAACACAATGCCCGCGCCACAACAGGACCAGACGCAGCCGGTGCTGCGTCTGTCCAATATCACCAAACGCTTTGGGTCTGTCACGGCCAATGAAAACGTCAGCTTCGAACTGGCGCGCGGAGAGGTGATCGCTCTGCTCGGCGAAAACGGCGCGGGCAAAACCACGCTAATGAATATCTTGTTCGGCCAATACACGGCCGACGAAGGCTCTGTTGAACTGTTCGGCCAAACCCTGCCCCCTGGCACGCCCCGTGCGGCTTTGGAGGCAGGCGTTGGTATGGTGCATCAGCACTTTACCCTGGCTGGCAATTTGAAGGTTTGGGAAAACATTGCGCTGGGGGCGCAAAGCCTGACCGCAGGATCGCTGCGCCCTGCCGCAGTCAAAGATCGTATCCGCAACCTGTCGCAACAGTTCCATCTGGCCGTTGATCCCGACGCCAAGGTTGGGCGGCTAACCGTTGGCGAACGCCAGCGTGTCGAAATTCTAAAGGCGCTGTACCGCGATGCGCGCATTCTGATCTTGGATGAACCAACAGCGGTTCTGACCCCACAAGAAGCCGATGATCTGTTCACCACGTTGCGCGAAGCCGTGGAAATGGGCCTGTCGATTGTCTTCATCTCGCACAAGCTGCACGAAGTTATGGCCGTTTCAGACCGGGTCTTGGTGCTGCGCCATGGGCGCTTGGTGGCTGAACGGAAAACTGATCAAACAACACCGCAAGAAATGGCGGCTTTGATGGTGGGGGCCGAAGTTTCAGCGCCCGAGTTCAAAGAACAAACACCCGGCGCGCCACTGCTTTCTTTGCGAAATGTGGTGACAGACCCCGTTGGCGGCTCAACCGGGCTGAATGGTATTTCGCTGGACCTATGTGCCGGCCAGATCACGGGATTGGCCGGCGTTTCAGGCAATGGACAAGAGGCACTTTCGGATTTGCTGTCAGGATTGGTGTCGCCAAATCAGGGCCAGATGTCTGTTCGCGGGAAAAAACCCACGCGCTGGACCCCGCGCGTTGCCATTGGCCATGGCATCGGTCGCATTCCAGAAGACCGCCACAAAACAGGGACGATCGCTGACTTTGATCTGGTCGAAAACACAATCCTTGAAACCTATGGAACAGAGTTTTCGCGGAATGGCTGGGTGAATTGGCGTGCGGCCCGCGACCACGCTGAACACCTGATCGAAAGATATGATGTGCGCTGCCCCGGCCCGGACACCCGCATTCGGTTACTGTCTGGCGGCAATATGCAAAAGCTGATCCTGGGCCGTGTGCTGGAAACCGACCCCAAGATCATACTGGCCAATCAACCCGTTCGCGGACTGGATATTGGCGCCGTCAATTATGTCCATGGGCGGTTATCGCAGGCCCGTGCCGAAGGGGCCGCAGTTTTGCTGATCTCTGAAGACCTTGATGAAATCATGCGCCTGTCAGATGTGATCCACGTGATATCCAAGGGCCGGTTAAGCCCCGCTTTTCCGCGTGGCACACAACGGCCAGAGGATCTGGGCGTTTGGATGGCCGGTCACGGGTTTGACGATGACCCATCGGTAAAGGACACCGCGCATGCGTCTTGAACCCATCGCCCACCCAACAGCGGTCCGGCAATTTGGGTTGCCCGCACTGGCGGTGGCCCTGACCTTTGTTATTGCGGCTGTGCTGGCAATGATCGCCGGGGCCAACCCGTTTGCGGTTTTTGGTGAAATCATAAAGGGCGCGTTTGGATCAAAATTCGCCATTCTGGAAACGTTGAACCGTGCCACGCCGCTGATCTTTACCGGCTTGGCGGTGGCTGTCGCCTTTCGTGCCAAGCTTTGGAACATCGGGGCAGAGGCACAGTTATACGCTGGCGCTGTGATGGCGGTTGTTTTGGGCACGGGTGCCCTGCCCTGGCCCGCAGCGGTGCTGCTGCCCGTTATGGCAATTGCCGCAATGCTGGCTGGTGCACTGGTGCTGTTGATCCCTGCGTTGCTGAAAACCCGGCTGGGGGTGGACGAAGTGGTGACCACCCTTTTGTTCAATTTCATTTTCCTGCTGTTTGTTTCCTACCTGCTTGAAGGTCCACTGAAAGACCCGATGGGAATGGGCTGGCCTAAATCAGAACGTCTGATCGCCGAGGCCCGACTGCCGCGCATCGTTGAGGGTTTGCGATTACACTGGGGGTTCGGCTTGGCAGTGATTGCTGCGCTGGCCGTCTGGGTGATCGACGCGCGCACAACTTTGGGGTTCGAAATGCGCGCTGTGGGCCAAAACGCCGAAGCAGCACGCTTTGCCGGTATTCCGGTCACAGCGGTGGTGCTGAAGACCGCGCTTTTGTCCGGTGGATTGGCGGCTTTGGCTGGGTTTTCCGAGGTGGCCGGGCTGAAAGGATCACTGACTTTGGATCTGAGCCCCGGCTTTGGCTACACGGGCATTGTTGTTGCCATGCTGGCCCTGTTGCACCCGATAGGGGTGGTTGCCGCCGCCTTGTTCGTTGCCGCGATATTTGTGGGCGCCGACAGTATGAGCCGCGCTGTAGGTGTGCCAACCTATCTGGCTGATATCATGCTGGCATCCGCGCTGTTGCTGATGGTTTTAGCAATTTTGCTAACCAAATTTCGTGTCCGGAGAGACTAGAATGGATGTGATCGAGATCTTCCTTTCTGCCTCGTTCTGGGCCGCCGCGATCCGTATCGCATCGCCCCTGATTTTCGCAACGATCGGAGAACTGATCTGCGAACGGGCCGGTGTTCTGAACCTGGGGATCGAGGGCATTATGGTGGCCGGTGCCTTTGCCGGGTGGATCGCTGTTTGGGCGGGCCTGCCACTGTGGGGCGGTGTTGCCGTGGCAATGTTGGTGGGCATGGCGTTTGGCGGTTTGCATTCCGTCTTGTCTGTGCCCTTTGGCCTGTCTCAACACGTGGTGGGCATTGGCATAACCCTGTTGGCCACATCGCTGACCTTCTACACCTATCGCGTTGTTCTGCCAGAGGTGTCCTCCCCCCCCAAAATCGAAGCTTTTAAACCCTATGAGATACCGTTCCTGTCTGACATCCCGTTGCTGGGCGAGGCGCTGTTCTCTCAAACACCACTAACCTATGCCGCCCTGATCCTTGTGGTTGTCACCACTTATGTGTTGTACCGCACGCCTCTGGGCTTGGCCGTTCGCGCGGCGGGTGAAAACCCATCTTCCGTGGCTGCGCAGGGGCTTTCTGTGACGGCTGTGCGCATGGGCGCGGTTATTGTGGGCAGCGGGTTCATGGCGGTTGGTGGTGCCTTCCTGACCATGTCTGCCTTTGACAGCTTCTTTTTCGATATGGTGAACGGGCGCGGTTGGATCTGTATCGCGCTGGTGGTGTTTGGCGCTTGGAAACCATGGAAAGCATTGCTGGGTGCCATCTTGTTTGCCGCCTTTGACGCGTTTCAAATTCGGTTGCAGCAAACCCCGATTGGCACCGTTTTACCCTATCAGGTGTTTTTGATGATGCCTTATGTTCTGTCCATATTGGCACTGGTTGTCATGTCACGCCGCGCGGAATTCCCGGCAGCACTGATGGTTCCATTCAATAAGGGGGAACGTTGATGTTCGATCTGATCATTCGTGGCGGAACACTTACCGATGGTTCCGTAGCTGACATTGCCATTGCCGGTGATCGCATTGCTGAAATTGCCCCAAATATTTCGGCAGAAGCCGCCGAAGTGATTGATGCCACTGGCGATCTTGTCTCTGCCCCCTTCGTTGATCCACATTTCCATATGGACGCCACCCTGTCCTATGGCCAGCCACGGGTGAATGCCTCGGGCACGTTGTTGGAAGGCATATCGTTATGGGGAGAGCTGCGCGATATTGCGACGGTTGATGATATGGTCAGCCGTGCCCTGACCTATTGCGATTGGGCCGCCTCTATGGGGTTGCTGGCCATTCGGACACATGTCGATACCACCCCTGACCATCTGAATACCGTCACCGCCCTGCTGGAAGTGAAGGAACAGGTCAAAGACTATATCGACATTCAGCTTGTCGCCTTCCCGCAAGATGGTTTGTATCGCAGCCGCTCTGGTCGCCAAAATGTGTTGCGCGCTTTGGATATGGGCGTGGACCTTGTCGGCGGCATTCCGCATTTCGAACGCACGATGCAAGACGGTGCTGCGTCAGTGCGTGATCTTTGCGAAATCGCAGCAGAACGCGGTTTGATGGTCGATATGCATTGCGACGAAACCGATGATCCGCTGTCCCGGCATATTGAAACCCTGGCCTATGAAACCCAGCGCCTGGGCCTGCATGGCCGTGTGGCAGGCAGCCATCTGACGTCGATGCATTCAATGGACAACTACTACGTTTCCAAACTGCTGCCGCTGATCGCCGAGGCCGAGATTTCGGCCATTCCCAATCCGATGATCAACATCGTTTTGCAAGGCCGGCACGACACTTTCCCCAAACGCCGTGGCCTGACGCGGGTGAAAGAGATGCAGGCGCTTGGCATCCCTGTGGGCTGGGGTCAGGATTGCGTTCTGGACCCGTGGTATTCACTGGGCATGGCCGACATGCTGGATGTGGCCTTTATGGGTCTGCATGTCGCTCAGATGACCCATCCCGAGGAAATGGCGCGTTGCTTCACGATGGTGACAGAAACCAACGCCGCTATCATGGGCTTGTCTGATTTTGGTCTGCGTGTGGGTGCGCTGGCATCGTTGGTGGTGCTGGATGCCGCCAATCCGACCGAAGCGGTACGCCTGCGCCCTGCCCGTCTGGCTGTGGTGTCCAAAGGCAAAGTCATTGCCCGTAGCGCCCGTGGCGACGCGGCCCTTTCCCTACCCGGCCGCAACGCTTCTGTTCGGCGCAGACTTCAGACCTGATCACCTTATCGCCCGTTGACCAACGACAGCCGCGTGACTGTGCTACGGTCGGCACATCAGCGCCCATTAGCGAATGCGCATAGCTGGAAATCCGCTTTGCAACGGCTTGCGGCAACAATCCGATTGGACGTTGATCGCCCCCGCAAGGGAGCAGATCAAACCAGGCGACAGAGGATCACTTCTTGTCGCGTGCGGCTTTTTCTTCTTTGGTCAGCTTGTTGTTCCAAACATTTTTGCTCAGCCCCAACTCTTTGGGAAAAGGCTTGGTTTTACCAACGCTGACCTTGCCACCCTTGTTCAGAAATTCCTGAATGAGGGCATCATCGGTGTTTTTTTTGGGGACATGTTTCATGATCTCATCCTTAAACACTCGGGCGCATTCTTGTCACGCACCATTTGGCCAATGCCTTACCTATGTGATCGGCGGACCAAGGCGGGAATGATGGCCGGCACCGGGGCCCCTGCGGATCGCAGAAATGCAAGACGTCGACCAAGACGGCCTGCGCCAAAAACACTCCAAATCGGCCCGACTCTCTATCGATAAAAAAAGGAGTCAGGTTCTTAAGAAGAAATTTTTTTGCGTGATTGGCGAGGAATTTTTCGATCATTCATGCATTTTAGCGCCCAAGTAAGTAGAAGAGTCATCTAATATTGCATAGCAAATTCAATATTTTGCCCAGTTTTAACTGAATGAAGCCAAAACTGGCTTCAATCAATACACCACATACTCATCACACCTGTTGACAATCTAACTAATTTATTGAGATGCTGAACCCGATCAGCAACGCGTCATGCGGGGCTGTGGTCTAGGGAGGACAACTAATGAATACGAACCGCCGTACATTTATGACGGGTCTCGCAGGCGTCGTGACTCTGGCAAGTACATCTATCAGCTTTGCACAAGGCAAAGGTCTGATCGCGATTATCACGCCAAGCCATGACAACCCGTTCTTTAAGGCAGAAGCCGTGGGCGCCGAAGCCCGTGCCAAAGAACTGGGCTTTGAAACAATCGTTCTGGTGCATGACGACGATCCGAACAAGCAATCTCAGCTGTTCGATACGGCCATTGCTCGTGGTGCCAACGCAATTATTCTGGACAACGCGGGCGCGGATGCAACCGTCGCCGCCGTACAGCGCGCCAAAGACGCGGGCATTCCTTCATTCCTGATCGACCGCGAAATCAAGGAATCCGGTATCGCCGTTAGCCAAATTGTGTCGAACAACTATCAGGGCGCCCAGCTTGGCGCTGAAGAGTTCGTGGCGATTATGGAAGAGACCGGCAACTATGTGGAACTGGTTGGTCGCGAAGCGGATACAAACGCAGGCATCAGATCTTCGGGCTATCACGACATCATCGACCAGTACCCGGATATGGTGATGGTTGCGCAGCAATCTGCGAACTGGTCCCAGACCGAAGCCTTTGAAAAGATGGAATCCATTCTACAGGCAAACCCAGATATCAAAGGCGTCATTTGTGGCAACGACACCATGGCGATGGGGGCCTGGGCCGCATTGGAAGCGGCAGGACGCAACGACGTTCTGGTTGTGGGTTTTGATGGTTCCAACGATGTGCGTGACAGCATTCTTGCTGGCGGCATCAAGGCAACCGTTCTTCAACCTGCGTATCGTCAGGCGCAGTTGGCTGTCGAACAGGCCGATACCTATCTGGCCAAAGGCTCCACCGGATTGCCTGAAAAGCAGTTGATGGATTGTGTTCTGATCAATGCCGACAACGCAGCTGACCTAGAGACGTTCGCTCTGGGCGCTTGATCGCATAGCGACAGACTAGAAGAACCCGGCCCTTGCTGCCGGGTTCTTCGCCAATTTTTTGGAGATCCCATGCGAACTTCGATCCTCTTCTCTGCCGTTGCGACAAGCATAGTTTTGGGTACAGCGGGGTGCAAAATCGTTAAGAACCCTGACCCGAACGCAACACAAGAGACCGCAGAACAACAAACCGACGAAGCACGCATGGCCGCCTACGCCCGCGAAATCTGGGACGCTCAGGTTTTGCCAGCGGTCGCTGAGCACCTTGTGCCGCTTTCCGACTTGCGCACTGCCTTGGCCAAAGACGTGGATGCCGCCGGTGCAGCCCACGGCATGCGTCCTGAAGGCGAAGCGAACCCTTGGAATTTTGCCGTCAGCGGATCAGGCGTGATTATCGTTGCGAAAACTGCCAGCCGTGCAGCCAAGCTACAGCTTGATACTGATGATGATGGCAAGGCTGATGTCACCGTGCAGCTGGGCCCTGTGGTACGTGGCACAGCGATCCGAGACGCCATGCCGTTTCTGGACTTCAGCAATTTCCGTGACCAAATCGAATTTGCCAAACTGGCCGGTGGCTTGAATGCGATGGCGCATGAAAATCTGTCCGTTCCAGAAGGCGATCTTGTTGGGATGACAGCCACTTTTGAGGGCGTCTTCACCTACAAAAACCTGACAAGCTCGCCAGAAGTTGTGCCCACTGCCCTGTCGATCGGTGGATCGTGATGAATCATCCGATAGGCTTGTCCATTCGCAACGGAACCAAGGTTTATCCGGGCACTGTTGCGTTGAGCGATGCAGATTTCGATCTGCATATGGGAGCAGTCAATGTACTGGTCGGCGAAAACGGCGCCGGCAAATCAACAATGATGAAGGTCATCGCTGGCGTTGAACAACTGACCAGCGGTCAAATCCTGATGGATGACCAGCAGGTTTCCTTCAGAAACACCGAAGATGCCGCCCGAAATGGGATTGGAATTGTTTTTCAGGAACTTAACTTGTTCCCAAACCTGACTGTCGCCGAGAATATCTTTATCGCCCGCGAAAAAACCCGCGGTGGAGTTGATATCGACAAGGCCAAGCAGCGCGAAGAAACCCGTGCGTTGATGAAGCGGCTGGAACAGGACATTGATCCTGACGATCTGGTGGGTGAACTTCGGGTTGGCCAGCAACAGATTGTCGAGATCGCAAAGTCGCTGGCCCATGACGCCCGCATATTGATTTTGGACGAGCCGACATCTGCCCTTTCGGCGGCCGAAGTCGAAATTCTGTTCCGCGTCATCAAAGACCTAAAGCGAAACGGCGTTGGGATCGTCTATATTTCGCACCGGTTGGAAGAACTGATCCAGATCGGTGATTACATCACGGTTTTACGCGACGGGGTTATCACCGGTGCACGGTCAATGGATGGCGTCGATGTCGACTGGATTGTGCACAATATGATCGGAGAAAGTGGCAAAGACTTTCACAAAGAAATCGAACATCCCTTTGGCGACGAAGTCTTTCGGGCAGAGCATGTTTCATTGGGCAGTTCCGCAGGCGGGCTGTTGGTAGACGACGTTTCTATGTCGCTGAAAGGTGGGGAAATCCTTGGGATTTACGGCCTTATGGGGGCTGGACGGTCAGAGTTTCTGGAATGTGCAATTGGGCGGCATACACATGCAACCGGTCAGTTTTTCGTCGAGGGACAGCCGCTAAAGGAAAAGACCGTCGCCGGGCGTATTGCGCGCGGGCTTGCACTGATCCCAGAAGATCGCAAGAACGATGGCTTGGTCGAAATCCTGTCGATCCGCGAGAACATGACGCTTTCCAGCCTCAAGAAGTTCACCCGCGGTATCTATATGAGCCTTGCGCAGGAAAAACTGACCGTGGCTGATTTCGTCAAGCGCATGACGGTCAAGATCGCCTCTTCCGAAAACGCGGTGTCTTCGCTGTCAGGCGGAAACCAGCAAAAAGTGGTCATATCCAAAGCGTTGATGACTGCCCCTAAAGTATTGCTGATGGATGAACCATCGCGGGGCATTGATATTGGCGCAAAAGCCGAAGTGTTCCGCGTGATGCGCACGCTCGCCGCCGAAGGGTTGGGGATCATCTTTGTGACATCGGATCTGGATGAAGTCATGTCCCTGTCTGACCGCATCATCGTCATGTCAAACGGCCGCGTCACCGGTGAGTTTGACCGCACCACAGCCTCTCATGGCGCGCTTGTCGAAGCCTCTGCCATCGGCCACGCAACGCCCAGCTCTAACAAGGAACCAGCATAATGGCTGACCAAACGATCTCAGCACCGTCGCCCTCCAGCCCGGATGCGCTCCTGATCCTGCTAAAGGCCCGTACCTTTATCGCGTTGATATTGGTCTTTGTCTTCTTTGCGTTCAATGCGCCGAACTTTCTGTCGACCGCCAATATGGTGATCATGTCCAAACACGTGGCGCTGAATGCGTTCTTGGCCATTGGCATGACGTTCGTGATCGTTTCAGGCGGGATTGATCTGTCTGTTGGCTCCATCGTTGGCCTTTGCGGGATGGTCGCAGGGTATCTGATTTTAAACGGAATTGACCTTGGCCTTGGCTGGTCGATCCAATTCAATACGTTCGAGATCTGCCTGCTGGTCATCCTTGTGGGTGTGGTCATTGGGGCGATAAACGGGTTTCTAATAACAAAACTGAACGTTGCCCCCTTCATTGCTACACTTGGCACCCTCTACGTGGCGCGCGGCGCGGCCATGCTCAGCTCAGACGGCCGCACCTTTCCAAACCTGAATGGCAACCCCGAATACGGGTCTGACACCTTCCGCTGGATCGGCGCTGGAAACGTGCTGGGCATCCCTGTGTCCATTTGGATGTTGATCGCCGTGGGGTTGCTGGCAGCCTATATCGCAACGCGCACACCGCTTGGGCGCCATATCTATGCAGTTGGCGGCAATGAGCGGGCGGCTGGATTGTCCGGCATTAAGGTCAACCAGACAAAGTATTTCGTCTATATTTTCTCTGGGTTCTGCGCGGCTTTGGTCGGGATTATCATTTCCTCCCAGCTGGTCGCGGCGCATCCGGCCACAGGTGATACGTTCGAACTCAACGCGATTGCCGCGGCGGTTCTGGGCGGCACTTCGATGTCTGGTGGCCGCGGCCGGATTGGCGGAACAATCATCGGTGCATTTGTTATCGGTGTGCTATCGGATGGTCTGGTCATGATGGGTGTGTCCTCCTTCTGGCAAACCGTCATCAAGGGGCTGGTGATCATCGCCGCAGTGGTCATTGATCAGGCACAACAAAAGGTACAGGCGCGCGTCGCGCTTCAGGCCCAGGCTGCGCTGGACAAATAACCAAACGAAAAAGCGCGATCGCTTGCTTGGCATGAGCAAGCGGTCGCACATCAGAAAGGTGAACCGTTCCGATTGTGGCCGGTTCATCAAGGGTCGTTTCGGCCAACCAAGACGATACCCGCACACACACCTCTTTCGAATCTCTGAGAGGCACGCTAGAGCAGGCCAAACCCGCTCAAACGATGCCTCATCGCCCTTCTCCACTTGGCTTTGGCGGCAATCGGGGCTTCCTTGAAAGTTCTTGCTGTGCAAACGCCATATTACCTTATCGACAAGTCCCGTTTGTTGCCCAATCTGGAAAAGATTGCGTGGTTGCGGCAAGAGTCTGGTGCCAAGAGTTTGCTGGCACTGAAATGCTTTGCGACATGGTCAGTCTTTGACTTCATGGCAGAGTATATGGACGGCTCCACCTCGTCTTCGTTGTACGAAGTCCGTTTGGGCCATGAAAAATTCCCCGGCGAAACGCACGCCTATTCCGTTGCCTATGCAGATCATGAAATCGCAGAGGTTCTGGCCTGTTCGGACAAGATCATTTTCAATTCCATCGGCCAGCTGGATAAATTCGACGACGCGTCGCAAAACCATATCCGTGGGCTTCGGGTTAATCCGGGCGTGTCGACGTCTGAGTTTGATCTGGCGGATCCGGCCCGCCCCTTTAGCCGACTGGGCGAACATGATCCGGCAGCGATCATGGGCGTGTCGGATAAAATCAATGGGCTGATGTTCCACAACAATTGCGAAAACGACAGCTTTGAACGCTTTGATGAGATGCTGTCGCTGATCGAAGATCGCTTTGGTGAGATCATCCACAAAATGGCGTGGATCAGTCTGGGCGGTGGCATTCATTTCACAGGCGCCGACTACCCGTTGGATCGTCTGGCAGCACGCCTGAAATCCTTTGCGCAGACCTATGGCGTGCAAGTGTATCTGGAACCGGGCGAAGCGGCGATCACGGGTGCTGCGACGCTAGAGGTGACGGTGCTGGACACCATGTTCAACGGCAAAAATCTTGCGATTGTCGATAGTTCGATCGAAGCGCATATGCTTGATCTGTTGATCTATCGAGAGCCTGCAAAAATCAGCCCAAACACGGGCGACCATGACTGGATGATCTGCGGAAAGTCGTGTCTGGCCGGCGATATCTTTGGCGAGTTCCGCTTTGACGCGCCGCTCAAGCCCGGTGACAGACTTTCGTTTCAAGATGCTGCGGGCTACACGATGGTCAAGAAAAACTGGTTCAACGGGGTTAAGATGCCCGGCATCGCCATCCGAGAGTTGGACGGAACCACACGGCTGGTGCGGGATTTCGACTATACTGATTTCGTCGACGCACTGTCCTGAAACTTACGTGAAAAGGTGATTTGGAGTCATGAAACGGAACGTTCTTATCATCGGCGCCGGGGGCGTCGCACAGGTCGTGGCGCACAAATGTGCGCAGAACAACGACGTGTTGGGCGATCTTCATATTGCAAGCCGGACACTGGCCAAATGTGAAGCGATTGTCCAAAGCGTGCATGACAAATCGGCGATGAAACAAGCCGGTGTATTTCAGGCTCATCAGGTAGACGGAATAGATACCGCAGCCGTCGCCGCGCTGATCACCCAGCTTGGCACGCAGATCGTGATCAACGTTGGCTCGCCATTCGTCAACATGACCGTGCTGGAGGCCTGCATTCAGACAGGCGCTGCCTATATTGACACCGCAATTCACGAAGACCCAACCAAGATTTGTGAAACCCCACCGTGGTACGCCAACTACGAATGGAAGCGCCGCGATGCCTGCGCCAAGGCCGGTGTGACAGCCATTTTGGGCGCCGGGTTTGATCCGGGCATGGTCAACGCTTTTGCCCGTTTTGCAGTGGATGAATTCATGGATGAGGTCACATCCATCGACATCGTGGACATCAATGCCGGCAACCACGGCAAATATTTCTCCACCAATTTCGATCCAGAGATCAACTTTCGCGAATTCACCGGCACGGTCTACAGCTGGCAGCAAGGTGATTGGCAAGAGAATAAGATGTTCGAAATCGGCCGTGAGTGGGATCTGCCCGTCGTCGGTAAGCAAAAAGCCTATATGTCCGGCCATGATGAGATTCATTCGCTGGCCGCGAACTACCCGCAGGCCGACGTTCGGTTCTGGATGGGCTTCGGCGACCACTATATCAACGTGTTCACGGTTCTTCAGAACTTGGGCCTGCTGTCTGAACAACCGGTTGTGACAGCCGAAGGTTTGGAAGTTGTCCCGCTGAAGGTGGTTAAGGCCGTCTTGCCTGATCCCAGCAGCCTTGCCCCCAACTACACCGGCAAAACCTGTATTGGTGATTTGGTCAAAGGCACCAAGGATGGCCAAGATGTAGAGGTGTTTGTCTACAACGTCGCAGATCACAAAGACGCCTATAACGAAGTTGGCAGCCAAGGGATTTCTTATACGGCGGGTGTACCACCCGTGGCCTTTGCCATGCTGATCGCCGACGGCACATATGACAAAGGCGTCATGATGAATGTTGAAGAGCTTGATCCAAAACCGCTGTTTGCCCTGCTGGACACGATTGGCCTGCCCACTCGTGTAAAAGACGCAAACGGGGATCGGGAGTGGCATAGCGCCTAAGCTGTTTGCTGCGCTCCAGGGATAATTTTCTGGCTTTCCGGTTTCCTTGGCGCCTGGGCCTTTGAAACCTTTCGGGCAGCAAGAAATTGCTGCCCATAGTTTCCATCACCGCTCCCGCCCTCTTGACGCACTATCCCGCATGCGGTCCAGCTATCAGCCCGTTACATCGCCGGTGGAGCCTTAAATGAAGATCGCAGGCCGCGTGATCATGAGCCATAGCAGGATCACAATGGCGACAAACGCCGGGATGCCACAGGCAAACCATATGCGGTAGAGCCGTGTGTAGCGTGGCGACAGCGGCGATCCGGTCTGCACACAATCACGCGCTTCATCGCGCATCTGGGCCTGCAGGGCGATGACCGGCAGCCAGAAAACCCCGATAAACACATAGAGCCCTAGCGAAAGAGCCAGCCAGCCTTCCAGCAACGGCCACCCAAGGTGCCTCGCAAGGATATAGCCGGTAATGGGCTGCGCAATTGCGGCCGTGGCGGTGAACAACATATCCGCAATAACAACGATGGCTGCGGTATGCGCGATGTTGGCAGGCTCTTTGGTGCGGTGAGCCATAACCATGAAAAACGCAATCCCCGCCCCCGTCCCGATCAAGACACAAGCGCCAAGAACATGCAGCAGGCGGACAATGTCGATCCAATCGATCATCGGCTTTCCAATGTAATGCGCGCAACCAAAGCCAAGGAAATGGCCGGAAGCACTTTCACCAACGGACCAAGAGGGTCCATCCAAAGTTGCGGCACAAAAAGCGTAGAGGCCCCAAGATAGAAAAGGCTGACAAGAACCGAAAGCCAACAGGCCTGCTTTGCATAGGGGCGAAACGCAAATGCCGCCGCTATGCCAATATCCACAATGGCCCAGAACAGGACGCTGGACACCGCCAGCACATGCGGCCACCCAACGTTTTCCAAAACCGAAGCTGCGGCGTTCATACGAAAGAGCCCGATCACACCGGACAAGAACCAAAACGTGACAAGCGTGCCAATGATCACTGGGGTCAGTAACGCGATGCTCGCAAACAGACGATCTTCGGCACGTGCGGGCATTTCCGCCAATGTCTGGTGAAGCGATTTCACTGGCGGCACGTCGAACTGGGCAAGTTTCGCCGGGTCTCCAACCACACCATCGGCCAGAACTTTCATCGCGGTCGACCGCAATGGTGAACGCCATCCCAAGATGGCCAAACTATCCGCGATTTTGGCCGTGGCCTGTGTCAAAACCCCAGGTATCGCCACCTCTACCCTTGCAGGGGGAAACCCCAGCCAACCGCGCATGGACCTTACAACTTCGCGCAAGGAATGCGTTTCCGTTTCAACAAGATCGCCAACGAAACCATTGGGGATGGTGCCCGCAATCGCGGCTGCGACAACCTCAGCAACATCGTCAAGAGCGATTGTTTGGATCTTTGCATCCGGCATGGCGATCGGCTGTATCAGGGGGAACGCTGCCAACATGCGCAGCATTGTTGTCCCGCCATAGCTGTGAGGCGCCAAGACAAGCCCAGGACGGAATATATGAAATTCTACACCGGAGGTTTTGATCGCCTCATCCCCCCGCGCTTTTGACGCAAGAAACGGCGTTTCAGCCCCTTCAACAGCCCCGACCGCTGAAATCTGCACGATTTCCACATTCGCAAAAACGCAGGCCTTGGCCAAAGCAGATATCGCGTGGTGATGGACCGCCTCAAGATCATCTTGGGGCCCGTCTTGCAGGGCACCAGAACAATTCACCACCACATCGATGCCTTCAAGGACAGGCCGCCAGGCACTTTCCTCAGTCAAACAGCGAAGGTCTCCAGACCGCCAACTGACCGATGGAAGCACACGTTTGCCAGTATCAATATCTCGGCCAAACCCAATGACCTGATATCCGTCACGCTCCAAACGCCGCGTAATACCACAACCGATCAGACCATAAGCCCCTAAGACAAGAATCCGTTTCCCTGCGTGACCGTTTTGATCTGGACGTTGCATGCAATTCCTCTGTACGGCCGCTTGCCGAAAATAGCCTCAGATACTTTTACATGATTGTGGTTGTTTTGCCGAACGCGGCAAATAGCCCAAATGCCCTCAACAAAAATCAGGTCATGTGGCGGAGACGAAGTCCGAATAAAAAATCACCTATGCATTTGACCTATTTATTTTTAATTCACGAAAACTCAACACCATACCACATATTGCACCACTGGAGAGCTACTGCAGAATTTGCCCCGCCTTGAATGTACATCGCGCTGTCCAGCCGTCGTTCGCTCAGTTGATTTGGACTTGAAACTAGACCTAGCCGTATCTGAGCCTGGCCACCGACGAAAAGTGCGTATCGATCTGCTCAACCACAAACCAGTCGCCTTCCAATCTTTCGTTATGCCGACCATTTCGCCAGTTTTTCACCGACGCAACCGCCGGAGACTGCACGGGCAAAGCCACAAGCCCCCCTTGCGGCAGAACAGACCATTCATCGTGGGGCGGCTCGCGCTCGCTTTGCAAGAATCTTGGACCTTTGCTTTGCGTTTTTTTATCCGCTTTCAAGCGGACGAGTGACCTCAGCCTACTGGTGCTTTCGGACCGGAGCGGACATTGGAGAAGATCGTTGATGCTGCGGTGCACTTTCCCGAAAGCGTTCATTGGGGACGTAGTGCAGCATTTTGATTAGTCGGACGTCGGCTTTGCGGACTTAGTTACCGTCAGCGGCGGTTGCGCCAAGGTCCGATTTGGGCAACGATACTAAATCTGCGCGGCAACGAATATCCTTGGCGGCGTTTCCCTTAAATCGAAAATCAGAAACGCCTTATCAAACTCTTCGCCCAAGAAATGCACAATTCAATGGCGAGGTCGATTTGCTGAGGTGTAAGACTAGGCATCTTTTCGCTACCCGGGCCATGCCCAAATGGGTTTCGCAATTCCGTGAAAATTGACTTGAGTGCGTCCGACTCCCATCGCTCGATAAATAGAGCGTCTTTCTTCGCCAGATTGTCGATGTAGTTATGTGCGCCTTTTTCGCGCCCGTGAGACCACCCCTTTTCGCCAGAGATGATTTTAATTGTGCTTTCCACAGCTCGAGCAGCATACCACGCGGGATCACGTTCGCCTCCGTCCCGCCTATCTATCGCTTCTTTCATGTCTGTATCAACGTTCTTCCAGATCGGATCAGCGACCAACCTCCAAAATGGTTCCTCTGTTTCCTGCAAAAGCAATTCGTCTTCTGAAATTTGAATAAACCCATTGTGATAATGCAGCTTGCAACCGGCTTGACGAAACCGAGTATTCAACTCGTCCACGCGAACCTGAAAGGACTCATTTAGTTTCTTGTTCCAAGCCCTGAGACCAGTTTCAGGATCATCGAGAACTCTAAGTTCGCCCTGTGGACGCCTCTTCGCATTCAATTTTGCATCCATTATCTTTTGGGGCAACTCAGTATTTGCCTTCGAAACAGCTAGCTCTCTATCGCGCAGTGCTACCTCAATCAGACTCAGTCGTTCCTTGATAAATGCGTCAATGTCGTCGTTTCCAGTCGGGCTTTGTACCAACCAATTTTCACAGACAGACAGCCAAGTATGTGAATAGGTGAAGTTTGATTGCTTCCCCTGATACATGGTTTGACAACTAAAAGCTGTCTGTGAGAGTTTTTGAAGTCCAAGTTCAACCGCTATTCTATCGTGTAGGCTCTTCCAAAATGCCTTGCCAACTGGGTTTTCACTACCCTTGGAATCATAATACGGGTTCATGTCCTTCACCACAGAAAATGCCTGAACCAAAAGGCGACTTTCTTTGGTGCTATAAGCGTCCCAAATATTCCTGTTTGCATATCGAAATGCGAAAATGTCTGTAAGCAATGTAAGTTCCTGCGATTAACTACTGAGCCAAGCTGAACGCACCACTATTTCTCGCTTAGCAGATCCAGTTACATTCCTAAGGCTTCGCAGCGCTTAATGTCCAGTCCAACCAATCCACCGGCAGCTCAGCTATAGGTAAGCGGGTCCAGGGCCTCATAGCGGACGTTCCTTGAAATGCAGCATTCGTAACTTTGGGCTCAATTCCAGACATTCTCCGCTTCGCGGCATCATGGAGGATCGACGGAGATATCGCTGGCACGAATGGCCCACAATGAACGTTGACCAACCATCGGCCATGCTGCAATCGCAGCCCACATTGCCGACATTCGCCGCACCTGCGAGATCGTTGGGTCGCCCGATGACGGCTGCGCGGAATTCGCTGACCTTGGGAAATTCGCCTTTGCTAGCGCAGCATCCGTTCGCACTTTCCGAAAGGGTATCGCCGCCTTGCAGCTAGCGGTGCCAAACCGGTCATTCAACCCGGGTCCCTGACATCAAATCCAAACCTAACTTTCGCTACACCAAGCCAGGACTATCGAGACTCGGGCAAGGCCGTCGTCCGTGGCCGATGGGGCGATGGGCGATGTTTGCGACCTATGGTGGAGAGTCATTGTCTCCAATCGAGGGTGAGCGCCTACAGCATCGACGAAACATCACGAATGCCTCCATGCTGCCGTTTGACCTGAACGTAGTTCCAAAACGCGATCTCGTACTGGAGAATACTAGCAAGCTACAATGCGTGTGGTGTAGAATGCGATGGCATTTAATCTTGCGTGTCAAACAGCTCAGATGAACCACGCCTGCCACGCTACGGCGCATCTGAACCATTGCGCTTGAAGACCTGATTTGAGGAATACCACCGTGAGCACGGTTCCCAGTTCTTGGCTCATTTCGATTCTTGCGGTTTTCATCGCAGCCGCGGTTGTGAGCAGACCGCTGCTGCCGGTTGCTGCACGCGTTCTGTTTGGCCTTGCACTTGGCCTTGTTGCAGTGGTCACCGTCTTTGTGGGATTGAGATCGGAATATGGGATTGAGGCGCTGAGCCGGATACAGCCCCATATTGCGATACTGATAGCACCAACGCTATGGCTTGGTTTTCAATCACTTGCGTCAACGACCGGGGCCCCAAGCCGACAGAGGCTTCTGATCGTCGCTATTGGTCTTGTGGTCGGGCAACTTGCGCTTTTTCTACCAACAGCTTGGTCCGCTGATTTGGTCGTGATCGGCACCAATGCCATTTGTGCAATTTTGCTGGCACGGATGCTGCTTCAGCCGCTGGACTCATTTGTTCAGGTCGCACCCAACAAATTTCGTATAACCAGAGTTGCGTTGCTCTTTGCGCTCCTCTTCATTGCCCTGATCGTTGCGGCTGATCTGATCTTTGTTGCGGTGCTATCTGCTGGCCATACAGGGATCATCCAGCTGTTGACTGGCGTATCTGGCGTGATTGTTACTGTCGTCTTGTTGAGCGCACTTGTTGGCGTGCCACTTATCCTTGGAGGGCAGACGCGGCCCGCTTCGCGCGACCCTGCGGCAGAGACACCTCTAGAAGAGGACGAGGACCTGCTGCGCAAGCTCGATCAACTGATGACAGAACAGCAAATGTTCACGGACCCGGATCTGACGCTCGCGCGGTTGGGTCGGCGGCTTCACTGCCCCGCGCGGAGCGTTTCAAAAGCGGTCAATCGCGTTCACGGAGAGAATATTTCACGCTATATCAATGGCTATCGCGTGCGCCATGCAGCGATGCTGCTGACAACCACTGATCTGCCCGTGACAGACATCATGTTGGAAGCGGGTTTCCAAAGCAAGTCCAGCTTCAACACCGAGTTTCGTCGCCTGACTGGCCAAACGCCGTCTGACTATAAACACCACGGGAGTGGTGACAAAGAGGTTCGAAATCGCGATTTCAAACGTTCGGAAACGTAAATCCGGGCGCAGGTCCTATGCTTTTCGCCTTTCTTGGTTCCAGAGCCCACGTGCATGGGACAGCAACCATGAAAGGAAATGTCATGAAACTCAGAACGCCAAAAGATCATCTGGCAACCATTGGATTGGCGGTCAGTGTGATAGTGATCAACTTCGCAACAATCGATTTCGCAAAAGCTGAATCGACCATCGTCCCGGAAAGGGACATCGCCGTCATCAATATTCCGCACCCAAAGGAGGGGAACCTTTTGATGCTGCGCGGGCTTGCTGGCCAAGGGACGGCCTCGTTTCGCATCAGCGGCGCCTGTCGCACGATGCCTGTCCGTTTTGTGGCCGGCGACTTTACTGGCGAACATGTCGATGTGGGGCGAGCGGGATCGATCCGCATTGTTATCACGAACCCAAAGGTGATGCGCGATCTGCTGGCAGGGCGGGATCTGGTCAGCGACATGGTGCGCGTTTCGTCCGATGCCACGGATCAGCTGGCGGACTTGTATCTGGCGCAAGGCCTTTCGGCGGACACCGGATTTGTCATCAACCCGGGCCGAAACCTGTTTGCGGACGTACTTGGCGCTCACAAGACCAACGTGGAATGCGCCAGCCTATCAACAACGCTTCCCTAGACCGAGCCATGCGTGCGCAGCTAATGCGAAGGACGGACA
Source organism: Pseudoprimorskyibacter sp. (assembly GCA_034670065.1). Lineage (GTDB taxonomy): Bacteria > Pseudomonadota > Alphaproteobacteria > Rhodobacterales > Rhodobacteraceae > Mesobacterium_A. The sequence continues at coordinate 785,516 of JAXMOG010000001.1, forward strand.
ACAAAGTGATCGTTTCTTGGGTTTAACGCTGCGCACACTTCGCTGCCGGTCCCGCAATGAACACCGTCGCTGATCCACTTGGTCTTGTGCCCAAGAACGCACCTTCGCGTGTTCCCGACGCGCCCCTCATGTCCAACCCATGTTTTCACACCAGACGTCTGTGTGAACTGCCAGACAATTCGAAGGTCTCCACTATGCCCCACCCCACAGGTGACACCAACCCATCCCGTCGGATGGACCGCCGATCCGTTATCAAGGCGCTCAGCGCGACAAGCTTGGCCATGATCTCAGGCCCAAGTGCGGCAAACACTGACGACTACCGCCGATCAGTTTCGGTCATCAAAGACATCTTCGATAGATACTTCTTTGACCCAGCTTGGATGGCATCACAACAGGCGCATACGGTGTTCTCTGATCTGATGGACATAGCCGAAGCTTCGCCAGAACCCGAGCAATTTCGTCGCGATTTTGGACAACTGTTCAGGCGGATCGGTCTGTCCCATGTCGTGCTGTCCGTCCAACACCGCAGTGCGGCAGAGCTAGGCCGACACTTTGACTCCGTACAAGTCGGACCCGACGCCGTATCTTTGGGGTGGGACCAATCGGTAGCTCGTCTCTCTGTTCGCACGTTCATGGGCCAAGACACCGGCCCGCGCATCACGGCCGCATTCGAGGAAATCTTATTAAGCGACGCGAAGGGCCTGATCATTGATCTACGCGGTAATCCCGGCGGGGCATTTGCAATGCGCCATCTCGTGGGACACTGTATCGCTGAGGGTGTCGATGCCGGAGTGCTATTGGGGCGGGGATGGTCTCGAGAAGGTGCGCTGATGCCAGAACGCACAGAGATCGAAGCGCTGACGCCTTGGCATGGTGCATCTGTTGTTGGTCTTTGGAACCAGCTTGCAAACCATGCCGTTACACGGGTCCATTTCTTGCCCATGCAGCCGATGTTTCATGGCCCAATCGCGATCCTGATCAATGGACAAACGCAAAGCGCTGCCGAACTCGTGGCAGAAGTATTGCGAAGCGCGCGCGGCGCCGTGTTAATCGGTGATAGCAGCGCGGGCGCTCTGCTGGTTCAAAAACCCTTTGATGTCGGGGATCAGTTTACCCTGTTCTTGCCCGTCGCCGATTATGTCAGTCACGGCAGCGGTCGGATCGAAGGCGTGGGGTTGGTACCGGACATAAGCGCGCCTGGCCTAGATGCTCAATCCGTGGCGCTGTCCATCCTTTCCAGAAGGATTCCAGTCGATGACCCCAAACCTGAACCGGAAGCACGGAGCCACCTGCACTACCGTCAGCCATGACCCGATCCTACCCGCCCTTTTTCTGGTGGCTCCTGAACCGGGAAGCGTCGCTCCTATCAGAACTCTTGGCCTTAATCTTATCGCCGGTCTTCTTTTCGGTTACGCCTGTAACCCGTCACGGCCTTTGAGACAGACAGCATTTCTTTGCTAAGGGTCATATTTTTCTCCTCCAAATTATCTTTAATGCGCGGATAGGCGCATTGGATCTTCCTTAGTTCGCCACGAGGCCGCTCGTACTTGATTTGTGGCTCCAAAATGGACAGGCAAATCTGAAACAGGCCTCGTCTCGCACTCCCGAAAATCCTGAGCCACTGTATGGGTGGCGAAAAATATCCGTGCAGGACAATTGCTGGAAGCCAGATGAGGATTCCTCAAAAACCTCTGCACTGACGGTGAGCGCCCGAGCAAAGGTCAGCCAAGCACGAATTCATGGCAACGTTTCCCGGTGACAGTGTTTACCACCGCCTCCATTGGCCCCGCCGTGTAACAGCCGCGTTACGGAAACGCGGCGCATTTTGAAAAATATGAAACCCGCCCTAGGCGAAGCGTTCGCCCCATGTTGGCGCCACATCGCCGTCAGCCGGTGTGGCCGCATAAACCCCGCGCGTCATGGTCCTAGCCGCGCCCTTGGATGTAGCGTAAGCGACTGCACCCGGGCCACCGCCATCGCGCCCTGCCTGAGAGGCGAGGTTAACGATGGCGCCGCCCGTCATATGCGGCAAGCAGGCTTTGGTCATCATGAAGGTCGAGTTGACGTTGCTGGCCACTGCTGCGCCAATGTCGCGCCCGCCGCCAGTGATGATCGCCGTTTTGCCGTTGAGTTTACTAGTGTCGTCCTTTGTCCGTGGGTTCAGCGTTCCAGCGTCAGGAAGTAGTCGAAGATTTCCGGCACATTGCCGTCGCCCATGCCCTCATCAACTGCGGCCTGAAGGTAGGTAGAGGTGCCTTCGGCGATTTTGGCTTGCGTGCCCATGTCTTCGGCCATTTTCAGGAAATAGCCCAAGTCCTTGTTGGCGTTGTTGATGGAAAACCCAAGGTCGCTGACCCCGTCCACGGCGTAGTTTTTGCAAAACCCCATGAAGGGCGAATTGGATGGGCCCGTCGACATGATCTCGTAAAGCTGGGCACGATCGACACCGGCGCGTTCGGCCACGGCGAAGGCCTGGCTCATCGCGGTCACGGTCGTCATGCCCATGAAGTTGTTGATCAATTTGGTAACGTGCCCCGCGCCCAACGCGCCGAGGTAGAAGACGTTTTCGCCTTGCTCATCAAGCACGGGCTTGACCTTGTCGAACGTCGCCTTGTCGCCCGCCGCCATGATGTTGAGCAACCCGTCTTTGGCATGCGCCGGTGTGCGGCCAAGCGGGGCATCGATCATGCCCGCACCCTTCGCGGCGAGGTCTGCACCGATCTTGCGGGTTGAGGCGGGGATAGATGTGCCAAAGTCGATCAGAACCGCGCCCTCGCGGATGCCTTCCAAGATGCCCTCGTTGCCATAGACGATCTTTTCCACGACTTCGGAAGTGGTAAGGCAGAGCATCACGATATCGCAGGCTGCTGCCAACTCCTTGGCAGAGGAGGCTTGCGTGGCGTTGCCCCGATCCAGAACCGTCTTCACGGCGTCTTTGTTGAGGTCCATCACGACCAGCTCAAACCCCCGTTTTTGAAGGTTCTCCACCATATTGCCGCCCATCAGGCCAAGGCCGATAAAGCCGATCACAGGTTTGGTCATGACGTATACTCCGTTATTCTGTTCTTGTTGGTCATCGGATCAAAGGAAGTCTTCGCGGTGCGGCGTAAAAACGTCCAACAGCGTGCCCGCCTCAAGGCAGGTCGCGCCGTGTTCGATATTTGGCTGTTTGTAAAGAGAGTCCCCCGGCCCGACGATGTAGGTCTTATCGCCGATGGTGAATTCGAACTTGCCCGACATCACATAGGTAATCTGTTCGTGGACATGGTTGTGCAGCGGCGCTGTGGTGCCTTCATCGAAGTGGACTTCGACGACCATCAGGTTATCGTTAAACGCCCCGACTTTGCGCGACAGCCCGTCGGCGACGGTTTCAAGTTCGGCGTCCTTGCCAGGAAACATGTTTTTGACGGTCATTTGGTCGGTCTCCGCTTTAAGTGTTGGCGAGTTTCTTCATGACGACCTTGAAGGTGTTCTCGTCGGCGTCGGTGAAATAGAGGTCGGCGTCGTAGCCCTGATCGTCCATGAAATTGAACACCCGCTTTGGCGCGTCGAGTTTGTAGGGCACCAGAAGGGTCGCGATCCGGTGGCGGGTCGCGGCTGGGTATTTGGCCTTCAGAACGGTGCTGACGGGCAGGCCTTCGAAATCGGCGGGGTCGACACCTTCGAACCCTGTATCTTGAACGATCTCGGGCTTGCCGCCTTCCGACCACACGACCTGTCCGTAAAAACCCGCGCGATCGCCCACATTGCGGAACGAGGATTTGCCCAAGTCGTAAGGGTTGTTGGCGTGCAACAGCCAATCCACTGTGACGGGGCTGGTCGCGTCGACCTTGTCGACGATCACGAAATAGGAATTGCGCACGAAGTAGATCTCGCGTTCGGCACGGGTCACTTCGGGTGACAGGCTTTGATAGGCGGGGGTCGCGTCGCCGCAAATATAGATATGATCCTCGCGGTCTTTGGCCGCGATAATGCGGCCGGACGCGGCCAGCGCCTTGGCTTTGTCTTTGCCGGCATATTGCCCTTTGCCATTGATCAGGATCGCGTTCTTGGAACGTGTCTGACGCCGCCACTCACGGTGCATCGAGGAATTGAAGGCCACGTAATGGCCGGACTGGATGGCCATATCTTCACCATAGGCGGACATGCAGAACGCGTTCTGGTCACCGTGGCTGTGGCTGATCGACCCATACTTGGAGGATTTGAACACGAATTGGATGTGTTCGTCTGGCACCGCCATTTTGTGCTGGATTGCGGCCCAACCGACGCCTTCGAAGTGGCGCAGCCCACCGGGTGGATCAATCGCCTCGACTGTGGGCCAGTCGGTGCGGAAGGCCAGTTCGTCAAACCGTGTGTCCCACCAGCCCCAGTTGTAGAAATCGCCTTCGGTGCCGGGGTTAAGACGGTGGTTTTCGTCGCAATACCACTGGTAGGCGCCATTGCCCGTCACGCCGCCGAATTGGCGCAGGTTCATGCCAATCTTGATACAGGTCAGATCGCCCATGGTGCTATCGTCGCCAAAGGTGGCGCGACGGGTATCGGGGGCTTTGGTGAAAAGTGGGAAATCAGCTGTGCGCTGAAAGAACGGGCGCTGATAGACATTCAGGCCGGTGTAAGATTTCAGCCAGTTGGCCGCATCCAGCAGGTAGGAAATGCCTGTCATCCAGTAGTGCGGCCCCTCGGCCCAGCCACCTTGCGCGTCGCCCCAAGGCGAATAAACGGTGTAGAGAAACTCAATGGAATAGTTCAGCCAATCACGGGCCTGGCCTGTCTCATCGTCATGCAATAGCGCGATGCAAGCGGGAATAACGCAGGATGAAATCGAGCGCACCGCATGGCTGTCATAGGGGAACAAGTGGATCTTGGCGTTCAGGATCGCGTGTTCGGCAATGTCGCGGGTGCGTTCCAAGAGGGCCGCGCGCACCATAGTACGTTCGTCTTCCGACAGTTCGTTATGCAGCCAGTCATAGCCCCAAGCAAGCGCGTTGCAGACGCGGTAGGCCCATTCATCTGTGTAGGCGCGGGAGGTGACTCCCATGGGGTCCCAGCTGGCGGCCTCCAACAGCCATTCCTTCGCGCGCGCGGTTATCGCCGCATCGCCCGTAACCTTGCCACCAATGGCAAGGTGGCGGATCGCATACCAGACCTCTTGCAAGTCGATATAGGTCTGGCGCCAGATGGGCGCAACGCGCTGATGGTTGGGATATCCCTCAGGCTCTTTCATAACCTCGCGGTCCATCCATGGCAGCACGGATTTTTCGTAGAAGGTGGACCATGTGCAGTGGTCAGGGTCGGCCTTTATCGCATTGATGAAGTCGGGAAGCCGGTCGTTGGTCATCCAAAGGCGTGGGTGATCTTTTGCGACCTTTGCCAAGCGGATATCGCGGGGCGGCAACGGTGTTTCGGCCAGACCATCGGCCACGGTGAATGTGCGGGTGCTGCTCCAGTCGCTGGTCGCTTTGCCATTGTCCCACGTGGCGTAAGACCAGTGATATTCGCCGGGCTCTAGCACGTTGTCGGGGGTAAAGAAATTCAACGGCAGACCTTCGAAGGTCTGCGTTTTGGCCTTCGGAAAGGCCGGGTCAGCAGAGATGCGCAGCACATAGGCAGCGTCGTCATCAATTACGGGAATCCAGGTAAATCGGGGCGGGTTTTCTGCGACGTCGGTTTCAGCGGTCGGACCATATTGGATGGTCAAACGGCCCGCTTTAGGTTCGTCAAGCAAAGGTAGTTTGGTAGCCGACATCGATCAGGAATCCCGCGAAAAAATTGAAATGAAATGCCCAGGGCGACTTAGATCGCCGCCCCGAGCGGGAGGATTTAGTTGGCGCCGTACTGGCGGTCGTAGGCCGACTGCATGACGGCTAACAAGTCCTGCAGACCCATCTCATCGAGCTGTGCAACGTATGCGTCCCAGTCTTCCATCACGTCACCATTGCCGAGAATCCAGCTTTGCTGACGCTCGAGCATGTAGTCACGGATGGAACCCCACGTGCGGTCATAGACCCGCTGTTCGTCAGCCGTGAACGCCACGCCGAGGAAATCTGGGATCAGGTAGTCGCCTTGCTCATAAAGGTCGATTCCTGCCAGCGCGAACTCGTTTGTCCATTGGATTTCATAGTTATAATCCTGGAAGTAGCCGCGTGCCTGAAGCTGGGCACCGTCCTGATAGAGCGAGCGGTTGACCGGTCCACGTGCGAGGAATTCTTCGGTAAAGATCGGCTTGCCATCGACCATCTCATAGTGGTTACCTTCTACGCCGAAGTTGGCCAAACGGCGACCTTCTTCGGTGAACCAGAAGTCAAAGTACTTGATAGTTTCGACTGCGTTCTCGTTGGTGTGGCCAATGGCCCAGCCATCAGGCTTTACGAGGATGCGGCGGTGCTCTTCGATGCGACGACCCGAGGGGGAGGCCGGTGGCACAAAGGCCTCGAAGGCAAAGCCTTCGATCTCGGAGGAAAGGCTGTTGTAGCCACCCGTCGAGGCAAACCAGTCATGGGTCGACCCGCCGAGGTTTTCCGACAATAGGAAGTCACGGGCAGATGAGCCGCGAGTGAAGATCTCCGCGTCGATCAGGCCGTCTGCATACCAACGGGCCAGATTGCTGATGCCGTCGCGATAGCCTTCGCCGATGTAGCCGTGGCTGATCTGGCCGTCTTCTACGAGGAAGTCGTGGTAGGTGTCAGAGCCGTGTGCCCGACCGTCCCAGAGCGTGACCAGGCGGATAAGTTCAGGCCATTGACGGGCAAAGAAGGGCACTTCGTCCGCTTCGCCATTGCCGTTGGGGTCTTGCGTTTTGAAGGCACGAAGAACAGCTTCGTACTCTTCCACAGTCTGCGGCACGTCAAGACCAAGCGCGTCCAACCAGTCTGTGCGGATCCAGTAGGCGCGGCCATATTTGCCGTCAGGCAGATAGGGGATGTAATACATCTGGCCATCAGAAGCCTTCACGGCTGCCTCAATGTCGGGGCGCTCCGCATAATAGGCCGCGATGTTCGGCGCATGCTCTGCGATCAGGTCGTTGAGGGGCACGAAAGCACCTTCCGGACCGAATTGGTTCACGAAGTCCCGGATCCGGCTAGAGCCAACGATGTCGGGAATGCTGCCGGAGGCCAGCATCAAGTTCAGCGCTTCGGTCCGTCCTGTGTTTTCGTCCGTCCGCATGTTGGCGCCTACCGTGTCGTTGATCAGGTGGATACCTGTCAGCTCGCGGGCCACCTGTTCCACAGGCCATTCTTCTTCATAGATTGGGTAGCGGGCATGGTTCATCTGGATTGTGAGTTCCAGTGGTTCATCGACAATCATCAGATGACCGTCGGCGAAGGCCGGTGTTGTGATGGCACTCCCTGCAAGCAAGGCCGCCGCTAGGCTCAGTTTACGCATAAGTTTTCCTCCCTTTTGCGATTTCTTGGTTACTCTTTGACGCCCCCGAGCAGGATGCCCTTCTCGAAGTACTTCTGGATGAACGGGTAGACGATCAGCACGGGGACGATCGAACAGACGATGATCGCTCCTGTGACAGTCTCGGCGCTGAAGCCGGCAGCCGTCTGGACGATGGCAAATTCGTCGTCGTCGCTGAGATTTGAGATCGTGTGGCGCAAGAAGACCTGAAGCGGAATCTTGCTTTCCGATTGCAGCAGCACCATGGCCCAGAAAAAGCCGTTCCAGCGCGCCACGATCAGGAACAATGTGATCGTGGCAATAGCCGGTTTAGACAGCGGGATGAACACCTTCCAGAGCACCTGAAAATCGTTGGCCCCATCCATGCGCGCGGCCTCTTCAAAGCTTTGCGGGATGGATTCAAAGAAATTGCGCAGCAGGATGATGTTGAAAGCGTTGATCGCAAAGCCAAGGATGATGCCGAACATACTGTCCAGTAAGTTCAGATCGCGCATGTTCAGGAAGAACGGGATCAGACCGGCGTTGAACCACATCGTGAAGGCGATGAAGAGGTTGAAAAACCGCCGCCCCTTAAGCTGCGGACGCGACAGGGCGTAGGCGCACGGGATGATGAACGCGAGGCTCATCAAGGTCCCACCGATCGTGTAGATAAAGGTATTGCCGTAGCTGCGCCAGAACTGCGGATCCTTCAGGATATAGCCATAGGCCTCAAGCGTGGCGTCGATGGGCGTCAGCACCACCTTGCCCGCCTGTGCCGCAAACCCCGAGCTGAACGACACCGCTGCGATGTAGATAAACGGGTAAAGCGTGGCGACCGTGAACAGGCCGATCAGGACAGAGACCACGATGGCGAAGAACTTGTCGCCACTTGAATAGAGGTTCCAATTCATCATGTGTCTATCCTCCTACCAGAGCGACGTGCGCGAGAAGCGGCGCGACAGGGTGTTGGCGGTCATGACCAGGACGAAGGCGACGACAGCGTTGAACAGGCCCGCTGCAGCGGCAAGGTCGTATTGACCGGACTGGAGGCCCTGACGATAGACCCAGGTATTCACCACATCCGCCGTCTCATATGTCGAGGGCTGATAGAGCAGGACCACGAGTTCGAACGACACTTCCATGACATTGCCGATACGGATGATCAGCATGATCAGGATTGTGGGCAGGATCGATGGAATGGTGATCTTCCACATCATCTGCCAACGGTTTGCGCCATCCATAGCGGCACTCTCGTAGAGCGACGGATTCACGCCGGCGATGGCGGCCAAGAACACGATGGAGCCAAAGCCAGCCTCTTGCCAGATTCCAGTGCCCACAAAGATCGGACGGAACCATTGAGGCTGCGTTAGGAAGTAGATCGGGTCCAACCCAAACCAGCCCAAGACAGCATTGACTACACCCACGGTTGGCGAGAACGCGGTGATAACGATACCTGCGATAATCACCGACGAAATGAAGTGCGGCAGATAAACGATGGTCTGCGCGGTCCGCTTATAAGTCGCGTGCATGACCTCATTGAACATCAATGCAAGGATGATTGGTGCAGGGAACCCAAACAGCAGGTTGTAGAAACTGATGGTGATCGTGTTTCGTACGGCGCGGATAAATTGATCGTTGTTAAAGAGCGTCTGAAAATGCTCCCACCCGATCCAGGGGCTGCCTGCGACACCGCGGAAAATCGAATAGTCCTTAAACGCGATTTGCAGGCCGTACATCGGCTTATAGAGGAACACGAGGAACCAGATGATTGTGGGCAGCAGCATCGCATAGATCTGCCATTCACGCCGGAAATGATCCCAGACCTTAACCCAGTTCTTGTCGGGCACGCGGGTCTGCTTGCGCTCACGAAGTGCCTCGCCTGCCTCAACGACAGCTTCTTCAGTCGTAAGGCCTCCGACATCGGTATTCTGATCGGTCATCGGATCAGCCCCCCAGGTTCAGTGCGCGGCCGGTTTCAGCGTCAAACAGTTTGACCAGATGAGACGGCACATGAACCGCGCCCACGCCAGCCAGATGGTTGATGTCGCCATTTGTGTCGGCCTTGAAGACAAGGTTGTCGTCGCCGTGGCGCGCATGCAGCAGCGCCTCTGATCCAAGGGGTTCGACCAGATCAAGGTTGATTGGCAAGGCCGAGGAATTGCCCTCATCCGTCAACGTCACGTGTTCGGGGCGGATGCCGACAACCACATCGCGACCAGCATGATTGGCAACAGAGCCATTGATCTTGATCTCCGCATCGCCAATCTGGGCGCCCGTTTCCGTTAGCCTCCCCTTCATCTGGTTCATCGGCGGAGAGCCAAGGAAGCCCGCAACGAAGGTGTTGGCGGGGTTGTTGAACAACTCCATCGGAGTGCCAACCTGCTCGATCCGCCCGTCATTCATAACGACGATCCGGTCGGCAAGTGTCATAGCCTCAACCTGATCGTGGGTCACGTAAACGGACGTCACGCCAAGACGGTTGTGCAGGCGTTTGATCTCGGCGCGCATCTGCGTGCGCAACTTGGCGTCGAGGTTGGAAAGCGGTTCGTCAAACAAAAAGACTTTAGGGTGACGCACAATCGCACGACCCATGGCGACCCGTTGGCGCTGACCGCCCGAAAGGTCTGCCGGGCGGCGTTCAAGGTAGGGAGTGAGACCCAGAATTTCGGCGACGTCATCAATAGTTGTCTTGATTTCGTCTTTGGGCATTTTGCGGATGCGTAACCCGAAGGCCATGTTGTCGGCCACGTTCAGGTGCGGGTAAAGCGCGTAGTTCTGGAACACCATTGCCACATCGCGATCCTTTGGGGCGACGCGGTTCATGCGGCGCCCGTCGATCGTCAGATCACCATCGGTAATTTCCTCAAGCCCTGCGATCATCCGCAGCGTTGTGGATTTACCGCAGCCTGACGGGCCAACCAGCACCACAAACTCCTTTTCGGCAACGTTCAGATCAATCCCGTGAACAACCTGCAAAGCCCCGTAAGCTTTGACGATTCCGCTTAGATTTACACCGGACATGGCGCCCTCCCTTTGGTGCTGTCGGGCTCAGCCCCTCCTCAGGGCCGAATCAATTTCACAAACTGGTATACTAGCAGCCATTCTGGAATACTAGTCTGGTATACTAGTTTGATTTCTGATAGGCGGGATATTAATGTCGTCTCAAAAGGAGCGCCCCAATGCCACAGGCGAACGCACATAGTGAACGACGCACGGCTGTTGATGACGTGTTTGACTATCTGTATCGACAGATTTCATCGTTGCAGCTAAAGCCGGGTGACCGGATTTCAGAGGCCGAGATTGCAGCACAATTCGGAGTGTCGCGCCAACCTGTACGGGACGCCTTCAGCCGACTTGCCAACCATGACCTGCTGCTGATCCGCCCACAGCGTGCCACGGAAGTGCGTCGGTTCTCCATGCGCGAAATCGAAAAAGCGCGGTTCGTGCGGGCCTCCATCGAGAAAGAAGTTCTCTTGCGTGCTGCAACCCGATGCGATGCAACGGGTGGTGCCCTTCTGGATAAAGAATTGACCCGACAAGACGCGGCTGTTGCCGCATCGGATGTCGAGGCCTTCGGGCGGTTGGACTACCAATTCCACAAGATCCTCTGCGAAATCGGCGGGGTCGATTACGCCTTTGACGTCATCATGTCCGAAAAGGCCAAGGTGGACCGTTTGTGCATGTTGGGCCTGTCCAAAGAACAGCGCATGCCTGACCTTGTCGCGGACCACCGCCTTATCGCGGACGCCGTCAAATCCCATGATGGCAAAACCGCAATCGCCGCGGGCATGAAACATCTGTCGCGTCTTGATGAAACGATTGAGCGGATCACCGCGTCGAACGCCAACTTCTTTGATAGCATCGGCGACTGACGCAAATAGTCAGGCTTTTCGGGATGGCGCCGACAGCGCTCGATGGCCTTTGGGGAACGAAAGCAATCCATGACAGCCACCACTGCGCAGATCGTGCCACAGCCGGCACCGGGGGCACGACAGGTGTTTTCCCTCGCGTGGCCGATGACGCTTAAGGCGATCTTCCTGCATGGGACGGTGGTGATTGACGGTCTGCTACTCTCCTCCCTTGGGGAAGGGGCGCTTGCTGCGATGGGGTTGGCTGCGGCCTTGGGCGGAATCGTTCTTGGGGTCATCTTTGCGTTTTCCCATGCCATGCAAATCCGCACAGCGCAGGCTTTTGGCGGTGGCGATCCGGTGTATCTAAAGTCCGTGCTCGGCTCTGGCCTTACGGTCAGCCTGAGCATCGGGATCCTCGGCGTTGCCCTGATCCATCTGTTCGGCGCGACCCTGATCGGTGCCTTTGCGCCAAGTGCCGAAATAGCAGCGCAGGCTGAAATCTACCTCAAGATCTTCAGCATCGTCATTCTGGGCGAGGCCATTGGCCAATGCATCGCAAGTTTCTTCAACGGCTGCGGACGCAGCAAGCTGCCGCTTTATGGCTATCTGCTGTCCGTACCGATCAATGTCATCTGCTCTGTCGGGTTGATCCATGGCCTTTGGGGCCTTCCCGCGCTCGGTGTGGCGGGGGCCGCACTTGGCAGTGCCATCGCAATTACCGTGCAAACTCTATTCTGGAGCTTACTTTTACTTCGGACCAATGGCCATCTGCGCCGCGTCGCGGGCTGGCAACACACCACTTTCCTGCCGACAGTCAAACGGCACATCTGGTTCGCCCTGCCCATCGCCGCCACCTTCGTCAGCGCGACCCTCTCAACGCATGTCTGCTCTCTGATCTACGCCAACATGTCGCTCAACGGGTTTGCTGCCATGACCCTGATCGCGCCGTGGAACTTGCTGGCCGGACAAGTCGCGATGCAATGGACACAGGCGACGGGTATTTTGGTCGCGCAATTGCTTGGCAAACGGACCTCGGAAGAGGTGCTTGACCACTTTCTGTCACGCGCGTGGAAAGGCGCCTTCGTCGCCGCAGGGCTCGTGTCGTTAACATTTTTGGCGATGTGCCTTTCGCTCGATTGGGTCTATCCCAACCTAGAGGCTGAAACCCGCGCGATCTTGTTTGGCTTCCTACCGATCCTGCTGGTCATCCAGTTCCCCCGTGCGACCAACGCGATTTGCGGCAACACGCTGCGCGCGTCTGGGGACACCGTCTATGTCATGCACATTTTCGTCTGGGCGCAATGGGCCTTCCGCGTGCCTTTGACGGCGCTATTCGTCCTTTACCTCGACCTGTCGGCTTTCTGGATTCTGTCCCTGTTCCTTTGGGAAGAAGTCATCAAATTCCCCGCCTTCCACCGCCGCCTATGGCGCGGTGACTGGAAGCGGTCAAACGTAGCGGCGTAGCCGCACACCTATCAACGCATCAAGGGAGGAACCGGTGCTTAAAATCAACCTACGCCGCGCCATTGACCCGCGCCACGCCAAGGCTATCGACACGACCGAACTGCGCAATGACCGCGAACGCAACAAGGTAATTTTGGATCGCATCCCACTTGATCGTTGGGTGGAACCAGAGGACATCGCAGGGGCGGTGACTTACCCCGCCTACCCCGCCGCACGCTACGTCACTGGCATCACCCTGCCTGTGGATGGCGGCTGGCTGGGTCGATGAAGGTTCTGGTCGCAGGCACAGGGTTCGCCGGGAAGGGCCACGCGGCAGCCTTTCGCGTGGCGGGTTGCGAGGTTGTGGGCATGGTCGGGCGCACCGACCATGTGGTGCGCGACGTTTCCGCCGAATTGGGGATCCCTTATGCGGGCACCGATTGGGCGGCGGCCTTGGACGCCCTCAAACCCGAAATCGTATCCATTGCGACACCCGGCGGGGCGCACTACGATCAGATCAAACAGGCCGTCGCAGCAGGAAGTCATGTGTTCTGCGACAAGCCGATGACGACCACAGGCGACACGGCAACCGAACTTCACAACCAAGCGCAGGCCAAAGGCGTCAAAACCGCCTTTGCAGCCAGCTTCCAATACATGCCCAGCATCCAGCATGCCAAACGTCTGATCGCGGAAGGCGCGATTGGTGAGCCTACCGAGATCGAAAGCATGTCGCATTTCAACCTCGAACGCGGAATTCCCTTCGGCTGGTCTCATCGCGCCGAGGATGGCGGCGGGCGGCTGAACAACAACTTCACCCATTCGCTGGCCATTGCTCAGACATTGATCGACGGCGACATTCTGCAGATCGCAGGTGATGTGCGCGACGATCTGGGACGCGCGCCAAAGGTCAATGGTGTCCACGACTTCACCAAACGCCGCGCTTTCATCCCCGATGATCTTGACGACCCAACGCTCGAGTGGGGCGAGAGCAATGTGGAATGGTCCTACACCGTCATGGCGCGGCTTGGCTCTGCGATGGCCGTGCAACCGGTGTCGGTGCTGTTCAAACACGGCGGGTTGGTGCCACGATTCCGAGAGGATCACATCGTCATCTACGGCACAAAGGGCGCGATCTACCTAAAAGGGCACTACGGCTCCGGTGCACTGTCACTGCATGACGGAATAAGCTGGGGCGAAGTACCAACACCAGCGGATCTGGCAACCGTTCCGGAGGGCGTTGGCGAAACCGAACACTGCTGGGCCGTCCTGGCTGACCTTTTCGTGCGCGACATCAAAGGGCAGGACGTGCCCCCATACCCCACCTTCGCCCGAGGCGCGCAATATCAAAACATCATCGATATCATCCGCCGTTCAGAGACGTGGGTGAATGTGGAGGAGCACCGATGAAAATAACCGAAGCAAAGGTCTTCATCGGGGGGCCGGGCAAGAATTACGTCACGCTCAAGATCATGACCGATCAAGGCGTTTACGGCCTTGGCGATGCGACGCTCAACAATCGCGAAACCCTGCCCGCAGCCTACCTGACCGATTACCTGATCCCCAACCTCATCGGGATGGACCCGCGCCGGTCCGAGGACATCTGGCAGTTTTTCTATCGCGGCGCTTACTTCCGGCGTGGCCCCATTGCGATGGCCGCCTTTGGCGCGATCGACATGGCGCTGTGGGACATCAAGGGCAAGCTGGCGAACATGCCGCTGTACGATCTGTTCGGCGGCAAGTCGCGCGAGGGCGCGATGGTCTATGCCCATGCCACCGGTGCGGACCTGCCCGACCTAATTGACAGCGTCGCGTCCTACGTTGAACAGGGCTACAAAGCCGTGCGCGTGCAATGCGGCATCCCCCGCATGCCCACGGCCAGCTATGCAGTGCCTGACCAAAAGGGTGGCTCAGGCGACTTCATCACTGATTTCAGCGGCATCATCCCCAAGACCGAGATTTGGGACACGGACCGTTACATGCGCTTTATGCCGGATGCTTTGAGCGAAATTCGCGACCGTTTTGGCCCCGATCTGAAGCTGCTTCACGACGTCCACCACCGCCTCCTCCCACGAGAGGCTGCAGCCTTCGCCAAGGCAGTCGAACCCGTGGGCCTCTACTGGCTCGAAGACCCGACGCCCGCAGAAGATCAATACGCGCTGCGTCTGATCCGCCAGCATTCGACCACGTCCATCGCAATCGGCGAAGTCTTCAATTCGGTCTTTGACTGCAACAAGTTGATCGAAGACGAACTTATCGACTTCATCCGCCTCGCCGTGACCTATGGCGGCGGGATCACTCCAATGAAACGCATCATCGATCTGGCAGGGCTGCACCATGTGCGCACCGGCTTTCACGGCGCACCGAGCCATTCACCTGTCTCCATGGCCGCGCAACACCACCTCAACGCATGGGCACCCAACTTCGGGATTCAGGAATACCTTGTCCTTGGCACGCCCGAATGCGACGCGCTGTTTCCGTCGGAGCACAGGCTGCACGACGGCATGTTCTATGTCAGCGACGCACCGGGCCTTGGCGTTAATTTCGACGAACGCGAGGCTGCTCGTTACGAATACAAACCCGGTAGCCACCCCGTCGTGCGGCTGCAAGACGGCACGCTTTGGAATTACTGATGACGCAGAACCCTCTCGGAGTCGCCTTGATCGGCGCAGGCATGATCGCCAAGACCCATGTGAAGGCCCTGTCCGGCGCACGCGATGTCGCGCAGCTGAAAGCGATCGTCTCGCGACACCCTGATCGCGCCCGCCCGCTGGCCGAACACTATGTGGGTGAGGCCCCGACGTTCACCGCTAATCTCTCGACCATCACCGCCGACCCCGCCATCCAAATGGTGATCGTCGCGACCCCGCCCAGCGTGCGACATTCGATCATCGAACCGCTGGCAAAGGCGGGCAAACACATCCTGCTGGAAAAGCCGATTGGCCGCACCTTGCAAGAGACTGAAGAGATCATTGATATCTGCGAACGGGCGGGCGTCACGCTTGGCATCGTGTTCCAACACCGGATGCGCGCACCGTCTGTTGCCGCGACTGACTTAATCGCCATGGGCGCCCTCGGCCAACTTGGGCTGGTTGAAATCAGCGTCCCGATATGGCGCGATCAATCCTACTACGACGAACTTGGCCGCGGGACCTATGCGCGCGATGGCGGCGGCGTGATGCTGACAAACGCCATCCATTCAATCGACCTCGCGCTGAGCCTCACTGGCCCCGTCACCCGCGTTCAGGCTATGACGGCCACAACATCCTTGCACCGGATGGAGGCAGAGGATTTCGCCATCGCCGGCCTGCAGTTCGCCTGTGGCGCGTCTGGGTCTTTTGTGGCCAGCACCGCGATGTACCCCCACCGGACAGAGGTCATCCGCCTGCATTTCGAACGCGCCTCGCTGCGGATCGACAAAGATACGCTGACGGTTGACTGGCGTGATGGTCGTCAGGAGGTCGCAGCGGCGGGCACGCCAACGAAGGGCAAGCACGAATGGCATCAGGCTGTGATCGAAAACTTCATCCATGCCGTCCAAACCGGCAACAAACCAATCGTTACAGGCCACGATGCATTGATCTCCCATCGACTGATTGAGTCCATGGAGCGGTCTTCGCGCACAAGTCGCGCCGTCGACATTTCTGTTCATTCATAAGGCTCGCGCCAGTATAGCAACGCATCAGGCAAAACCTTTGGGGAAAAATGGATAGCCGCGCTTGCAACGAATGCACCATTTGGCCCAGATGACTGCTTCTTTGATTGGGTGTCTGGTCAAGCTCTTTTTCCTTAATTGAATGATCAAGGGGCGTTTGTCCGGGTCACGCTTCTTTTCGCAATCTGGTTTGTTCACAGCGATGAAGTGATCTGTAGATATGTACGGACTCTCGGGACACTTCCTATAAATTCCCTGATTTGGGATGGCGGAAGTATTCATGACGAACGAAGAACGCGACATTCAACATAAACTTAGAGTGCTCCAACACGCCGAGAAGATTGGCAACGCTCGCAAAGCCTGCCGGTATTTTGGGGTCGGCAGGTCCAGTTTTTATAGATGGCGCGAAGCATATCAAAAGCATGGCGAAGCTGGTTTGAAGAACGCCAAATCAATCCCGAAGAAACCTGTCAATCAAACCCCTGCTGAGATCGTCGAGAAAGTTCTGTATCTGCGCCGCAAGTATCACCTGGGGCCTATCCGGATCGTTTGGTATTTGTCGCGCTATCACGGCATAAAAATCTCCGACGCTGGGGTCTACCGCATCCTAAAGCGTAACGGCCTCAACAGACTGCCCAGAGGCACACGCATGCGCAAGTTGCACACCAATCGCTATCAAAAGCAGGTGCCTGGACATCATATCCAAGTGGACGTTAAGTTTCTGACCTTCAGAGGAAAACGCGGCGAAAAGGTCCGCCGGTTCCAATACACCGCGATCGACGATGCAACCAGAGTTCGCGCCCTCGCGCATCCCCTTGGAACGCGCCACATCGAGCACGGTCTTGATCCGCTGTGCCAACCGCTTGGCTGTTTCGTGTTTTTCCGTCCAGATCGGTGCAAGGCACATCATCACCTCTGGCTGACCGACACTGTCTACGGGCATGCGGCCGATCTTGGAAAACGCATATTCGCGCAAGGTATTGATCCACTGCTGGCCGTGCTTTGCGTTCTTCCATGTCGGCAATCGATCGATGTGAACCTGCTCAACGACCTCCGCGAAAGTCGGCACGACGGTTTTCACACTGTACCGCGGGTGCAGCCCCTGGCGCGCCATGCGGCGGTATTCGAGCGCGCGCTCCCGCGCCTGGTTCAAAGTAACGAGGTCTGCCCCGCCCAATCCGAAGTCGGTGCGCAGCGGGGCGCCGTTCTTATTGCGCGGGCCTTTGACAACGACACGAACGATCCAGCGGCGCGCGCCGGATGGGCCCACGACGAGGTAGAGCCCGCCGCCGTCGCCGTGACGACCCAGCGCCGAGATTCTCGACAAGCTTCTTGGTCAGTTTGCCCGTCAGCGCCACGCCAGTCATACAACATTATCTACCACTCAATGACAGCATCCATGCAAAATCGAGCGCAATCCAATAAATCCGAAGGTACGTGACATGTGTCTGACAAGAAACAAAAAAGGCCGCCAATGGCGACCCCATGAAAACAAACGAAATGGTAAAATGGCGGAGACGAAGGGATTCGAACCCTCGAGACCCTTCCGGGCCTACTCCCTTAGCAGGGGAGCGCCTTCGACCACTCGGCCACGTCTCCGCCGACGGGTATACCCGCGCTGGTCAAAGAAACACAAGACGAAATTGAAGCCTTTTAAGCGCTTATCACATGAAGCCGTAAACCACTGAAAATCATAGGACAATTTCCCCATCGCCACTGATATCCCGAAGGGTAGACAGATTTTTTTCGACCTTCCCTGATGGAGCGCTGATGTAAATGACGGCGCTATCGTATCACCTTTCTAAGCGCCGTTTGTACAGACAGCAGTTCTGGCAAACAGCGGAGACGCAGGTCAGATGGGCTGACACGGGCGGCAGAAACACCGGTACTCAATGCAGCGCGCACCTGCCCTGCACTGTTAAACAGTGGAACGGCCAAAGCGCGCAGGCCGATTTCGATCTCTTGATCTACAAGGCAATAGCCCTGCCCGCGCGCGGTTTTGATCGCGCTCATGATCTCGGCAGGTTCTGTCAGGCTGTGAATGGTGCGCGGTGACAAGTCTGAAGCCTGGATCAACTCCAATGCCTCTTCATCGGGCAAAGACCCCAACAGAATGCGTCCCATCGAACTACTATGGGCAGGCAGTCGCGAGCCGGGCATGATCCACACCGACATCACGCGTCGCTGGGCAGCGCGGGCGATATAGATGATCTCTGCCCCATCAAGAATGGTGACGGATACGGATTCATCAATCCGGTCCGACAGCTGATCCAGCCAAGGCTGCACCACCTGCGTCAATGGCATGGCTGCAAGGGCGCTGCTGCCCAGCCCAAGAACGCGCGGCGTCAGCGAGAAGAACTTGCCATCATAATTCGCATACCCCAGTTCTGTCAGGGTCAGCAGACAGCGGCGGGCCGCCGCCCTGTCCAGCCCCGTGGCAACGGCCACTTCGGCCACAGACAGGCGCGGACGCTCCATATCGAAAGCTTCCAATACGGCCAGGCCCTTGGCCAAGGATCCGATAAAATCGGTGGGTTTGATCGCCATGTGAACACGCCGTTACAAATATTGAACAAATTTCATAATTTGCACAATTCTACTGTCCGGGCAATCCGATTAACCCTAAGCAAACCAGCAATTCCCAACAGAAATAGGGTACTTTTTATGGACAAGAGACTTAACAGTCTTGCCGATGCGGTCGCAGGCATCCCTGATGGGGCGACGGTGATGGTCAGTGGCTTTGGCGGATCGGGCGCACCGATTGAGTTGATCCACGCGTTGATCGACCGGTTTCTGGCAACCGGCAGCCCCAAAAACCTGACCGTGGTCAATAACAATGCGGGCAACGGCAAAGTCGGTCTGGCAGCAATGATCCGCGAAGGCATGGTCGCCAAGCTGATTTGTTCCTTCCCTCGCTCAGCCGACGCCAGTGCGTTCAACAATGCCTATGCAGCTGGTGATGTAGAGCTTGAGCTGGTGCCTCAGGGCACGCTGGCCGAACGCATTCGCGCTGCGGGCGCAGGCATCCCGGCGTTTTATACCCCTTCCAGCTATGGCACCGAATTGGCAGAGGGCAAGCCGACCGAAGTGTTTGATGGCAAACCCTACGTGCAGGAACGTTGGCTGAAAGCAGATTTCACATTGGCCAAGGCAGAGCTGGGCGACAAGCTGGGCAACCTGACCTTTCGCAAGGCCGCGCGGAACTTTAACCCGATTATGTGCATGGCGGCGGAAACCTCTATTGTTCAGGTTTCCTCTATTGTGGAACCGGGCGCGATTGACCCGGAACATGTTATCACGCCCGGCATCTTTGTGGATGGCGTGATCGAAGTTCCCAACCCGGCTCAGGAAGAAGAGTTGTTACGCGCAGAGGTGACCTACCCATGACTTTCGTAAAACTCACCAGCACACAGATCGCGTGGCGCGCCGCGCAAGACATTCAAGACGGTGCCTATGTGAACCTGGGCATCGGCCTGCCAGAGCTGTGCGCGCAGTTTCAACCAGACGGGCGCGAAGCAATCTTTCACACCGAAAACGGCGTGTTGAATTTTGGTAAGGCCCCGCCCAAGGGCGAAGAGGATTGGGATCTGATCAATGCCGGGAAAAAGGCGATCACGCTGAAACCCGGCGCGGCGTTTTTTCACCATGCCGACAGCTTTTCAATGGTACGGGGCGGGCATTTGGACATGGCCATTCTCGGCGCGTTTCAGGTAGCCCAAAACGGCGATCTGGCCAACTGGCGTCTGGGCAGCAAAGGTGTTCCTGCCGTGGGCGGCGCGATGGATCTGGTGCATGGCGCCAAACAAGTTGCGGTGATCACAGACCACGTTGCAAAGGATGGTTCGCCCAAGCTGGTTGATGCCTGCACACATCCATTGACGGGCGTTGGCTGCGTAACCCGCATTTACACCTCCTTGGCTGTAGTCGATGTTACAGAGCAAGGGTTTGTTCTGCGCGAAAAGCTTCCCAGCATCTCGTTGGACGACCTGCAATCCCTGACGGGTGCCCCATTGCATCTGGATGGGCCCATCGAAGACCTGATTGTACCGGAGATTGAACTATGACCGATGTCTTTATCTGTGACTATGTGCGCACACCGATTGGCCGGTTTGGCGGAGGGTTGGCCTCGGTCCGGGCTGACGATCTGGGTGCAATCCCGATCAAGGCGCTGATGGCGCGCAATGGCGGTGTAGACTGGGCCGCGGTAGACGAGGTCTATTTCGGCTGCGCAAACCAAGCCGGGGAAGACAACCGCAACGTGGCGCGCATGTCCTCCCTGCTGGCCGGTTTGCCAGAAACCGTTCCGGGCACCACAATGAACCGCCTGTGTGGTTCGGGAATGGATGCGCTGATTGCAGGTGCACGGTCCATCAAAGCAGGCGAAGCTGAGATGGTTATCGCCGGTGGTGTCGAAAGCATGAGCCGGGCGCCGTTTGTAATGCCCAAAGCGGAAGCCGCTTATTCGCGCGCCAATGCCGTGTATGACACAACCATTGGCTGGCGTTTCGTGAACCCGCTGATGAAAGCGCAATACGGCGTGGATTCAATGCCTGAAACGGCCGAGAACGTGGCCGAAGAATTTGGCATCAGCCGCGCCGATCAGGATGCGTTTGCCCTGCGGTCTCAGCAAAAAGCGGGCGTTGCCATGGCCAATGGTCGTTTGGCAAAAGAGATCACGCCAGTGACCATCCCACAGCGCAAGGGCGACCCAAAGGTGGTGGATACTGATGAACACCCCCGCCCCAGCACAACCGCCGAGGCATTGGCAAAACTGCGCGCGCCATTCCGCGAAGGTGGATCAGTCACCGCTGGCAATGCATCAGGGGTCAACGATGGCGCTGCGGCACTTCTGGTGGCCTCTGAAGCGGCTGTCAAAGCCTATGGCCTGACACCCATCGCCCGCGTCCTTGGTGGTGCCACCGCAGGCGTTGCGCCACGGATCATGGGCTTTGGCCCTGCCCCCGCGTCTAAGAAGCTGATGGCGCGCTTGGGTCTGACGGCTGCGGATTTTGATGTGATCGAGCTGAACGAAGCCTTCGCCTCACAGGGTCTGGCCACGCTGCGGGATCTGGGCATTGCGGATGATGATCCTCGTGTGAACCCCAATGGCGGGGCAATTGCACTGGGTCACCCATTGGGCATGTCCGGCGCTCGGATCGCCGGTAGCGCGGCGCTGGAAATGTCGCTGAATGGCGGCAAACGCGCACTGGCCACCATGTGCATTGGTGTTGGCCAAGGTATTGCCATTGCCTTGGAAGCGGCGGGTTAAGTAAATCTGCGCAGCGACACCGCATCACAAATTGAGACGCCACGGCTGGGACACCGCTGTGGCGTTTTTCGTTGGCCCCTTTCAGCGTTGACTCTGCAAGGTTTTCCCCTCCCCCTGCAGTTTGCCAACCAATCGCGGACAACCCAGACCAAACGAGATCTGCAGCGCAGCAACAACGGGATTGAATGCATCGCATCACTGTTGGGCTTTGGGGATTCCTGCCTGTTGCCAACGTCAATCGGCAGTACCCTTCCGAAACAGTCTATGCACGGTCCGACTACATCAGCGAGCAGATCAGCGCGACGCCGCCCACAAAGCCAACGGGGGCACACCCTGCCCTGCACGGCCCTGTCTATGCTGCTACGGTCCGTCATGTGGCTGTTGGCCAAGTGTCGCTCCCCCGCACATTGGCGCATCGCAGGCTTGGTAACGTTCAACTTACATCGAAGGAGAAGCTGGCCCAATTGCCCACCCTCTTTTGACGATCCTCGCAGTGATCGCGCCGTTCTGAACAGCCGCAATATCGGAAATTACAAAGAAAAAGGGACTTAGCGTTTTCGCGCTAAGTCCCTGAATTCTATGGCGGACCGAGGAGGATTCGAACCCCCGACCCCTTGATTCGTAGTCAAGTACTCTATCCAGCTGAGCTATCGGTCCGTGAGGGCTGGATTTATCCGCCACTGCCGAGCAATGCAAGAGGGATAAGTGAAAAAGTCACCAAACTATCCAACTTATTTACACCCACCCTTTGCGATGTGTTCGACACATCGGCTCCGAACCCTGTTTATAGCCTTGCAGACCCGGCTTCGCCCCCCAGCAGACTTGCCTGATGGTTCCAATACTGCTTTTTGCATTCCGGCCAAACAGTTCGAACACGGGATCGTGACGTCTGACCGGAACAGGAAAACCCGACTTGAAAATAAGTCTTACGCTGAATAGAGTCAGGGATATTCGAAAGGACTATTTACGTGACCGAAGATATCGTCATCGCCCCCGTTTCGGAAATGTCGGAAAACGCCAAATCGGCGGCCGCCTACCTAAAAACCTTGGCGCATGAAGGACGCTTGATGATCCTGTGCCACCTTGGTGCTGGGGAACGCTCTGTCGGAGAATTGGAACAATTGCTGGGCATTCGCCAAGCGGCGGTCAGTCAAATGCTGGCCCGCCTGCGTGAGGATGATCTGGTTCAGACACGGCGCGACGGCAAGACGATCTATTACAGCCTTGCCAATGACGACACCACGCGCCTGATCGGTCTGTTGTATGATATGTTCTGCGCACGCGACGGCTGCTAAAGCACCTCACCCGAAACACGGTTTCGGTGCAGATCTGTGAACATTATCGTTACGACGATACATCCCAAGGTCGCGTGAATTCTCCCAGAATTTTTTGAATAGCTTCATGGCTTTCGCCAGCCATTTCAACCTGTGCCACCAACCCGCGTTTTTTGTCGTCCACCACAGATACAACCCGCGCGGCTTTACCAGCGGCCTCCAGCACATCGTTATAAACCCGCGTGATCGCGCGCTTGCGTAGGTCAGGTTTAAACACCTTACCAACAGCGGTCTTGGGCAACTCATCCAGAATGGCAATGTGCTTTGGAAATGCCGCGCGTTCATGCACATGGATTTGGCAATGAGCCATCAGTTCTTCAGGCGTGACCTGCGCGCCACTTACCAGCTCCACGAAGGCGCATGGCAATTCGCCGGAGTGTTGATCAGGCTGGCCGATCGCACCCGCAAAGCCCACCGCCGGATGGGCCAGCAGAGCCTCTTCGATTTCAGCCGGATCAATGTTGTGCCCGCCACGAATGATCAGGTCTTTCGCCCTGCCCGTGATCCAGACATAGCCATCAGGATCAATGCGCCCCAAATCACCAGAACGCAGATAGCGGCCCCGATGAAACAGGTCACGGTTCTTATCGTCCTCTGTATAGGTGGAGCCCGCAAAGACACCGGGGCTGGAGATACAGATTTCGCCAATCTCATCAGCAGCGCATTCCGTCACCCCGTCTGGCGTCTGCTTCAGGATGCGTATCTTGGTGTACGGGAATGGAAAGCCGACTGACCCGATCCGCTTTTCACCATCAATCGGGTTACAGGCGACCAGACAGGTTGCTTCTGTCAGCCCATAACCTTCTATGACCTGCACTCCGGTTGCATCCTCAAACCGTTTGAACAGTTCCAATGGCAGCGGAGCAGAGCCGGAAAAGGCGTTCACAACCGTCGAAATATCGGCATCGACCGGACGCTGCATCAGCGCCGACAAGGCCGTCGGCACCGAGATGATGAAAGAGATTTTCCACCGTTCGATCAGCTTCCAGAAGTTATCAAATACGCCGTCACCGCGGTAACCGGCTGGCGTCGGCAAAATAACATGCGCGCCCGAACTGAGAGCGGCCATCAATATCACGTGGGACGCAAAGACGTGAAACATCGGAAGCGGACACATGATGTTGTCTTGTTCATTGAACAGCAGCGTTTTGCCGATCCAACCGTTGTAAATCAAACCAGAATATTGGTGCTGAGCCACTTTCGGCATACCGGTGGTGCCGCCGGTGTGGAAATACGCGGCCACCCTGTCTGTGGTGCTGTCCTCAAAGGTCAGCGTTTTTGGCTGCTTGGCCATCTCCTGACAGAAATCTTTGACATAGGCGTGATGATTGCCGGGGTTCTTGGGGCGGATCAGCGGCACGATCCAAGACTTCGGTGGGGTCAGATAGCGCAGCAGATCAATCTCTAGCACCGTATGGACACCGGGCGCATGGCGCACCGCTTCGGCCATCTTCTGCGCCACATCGGTTTTCGGAAACGCCCGCAGGGTCACCACAACTTTGGCCTGCGTCTCATTCAAGATCGCGCCGATCTGCTCTGGCTCCAGCAACGGATTGATGGGGTTCACAATGCCGGCGATCATTCCGCCAACCAAGGCAAATACCGTCTCGTTGCAATTTGGCAGAACCAACGCCACCACGTCTTTTTCGCCCACACCCAGTGACCGGAACAGATTGGCTGCCTGACAAACACTTTCCTGCAGCTGACGCCAGCTTACCGTTTCCGCCTTGTCCTTTGCACCAGATGTGATTTGGAAACTGATCGCAGGGCGATCAGGGAAAGCGGCCGCAGTTTTCGACAGCAGCTTATGGATCGTGACCGGAACATCCCGTGCATCCCACGGCATTTCATTCTCAATCACATCCCTATCCGCGAGACATGCGAATGGCATATTCTTCCCCTCCCTGTTGGCCCCAGTTCAACTGATGGTCCGATATTCGCAACCATTGTCCTTGGGAAAACACATTCAGGCAAGCACCCAGTACGCGAAGTAAACCAACTTTGACGCTGCGTGCGTAACGTAAAACGGGGCGCCAAAGCGCCCCGTTGCTCTCAAATCAGCTCAGAGCGGATCAAATCAGGCGGTGGTGCCCTGCGGAATACGCAGAACCTGGCCAGGATAGATTTTGTCTGGGTCGCTCAGCATTGGGCGATTGGCTTGAAAGATTTCTTCGTAGCGCGCACCATTGCCCAAGGTTGCGGCAGCAATCTTCCACAACGAGTCGCCTTTTTCCACAGTGTGGAATACGGCGGCCTCTGCTTCGGCTTCAACTTCGGCAACACCTTCGACATTGCCAACAGCCAGAATGACTTTTTCTTTTTCTTCTGCGGTCAGGCTGTCGCCACCCGATACAGTCACCTTGTCGCCATCAACCTTGATTTCAACGCCATCGGCTTTCAGGCCCAAGTCTTCGACTTCTTTTTTCAGTGCATCGGCATCTGGTGCCGCATCGGCGTCACCGACCAAAGATTTCCCAGATTTCTTCCAGAAATTAAAAAGACCCATAGTAGCCCCCTATAAAAAATGTTTACCAGCACATACTCCCCCACCCCGCAAGCGTCAGCAAGGGGAAGTATCAGGAATTCGCAGCAAAAATAGCTGGTTATTCGGCGGCCATGCCATCCGTAAACTGCAGCCGCGCTAGGCGTGCATACAAGCCACCTTGGCTGACCAGCTCATCATGGGTGCCTGTTGCCACGATTTGTCCGTCTTGCATCACCACGATACGGTCTGCCTTTTTGACCGTCGCCAACCGATGCGCCACGATAATGGTCGTGCGCCCCTGTGCCAGCATATCAACAGCCTGCTGCACGGCACGTTCGCTTTCAGCATCCAGCGCAGATGTGGCTTCGTCCAACAACAACACCGGTGCATCGCGCAAGATAGCCCGTGCAATGGCAATGCGTTGCTTCTGCCCGCCAGACAACATGACACCGCGCTCACCGACATAGGTGTCATAGCCTTCTGGCAGATTGCTTACAAAATCATGGGCCGCAGCCGCGACAGCCGCAGTTTCGATTTCAGCATCAGTGGCATCAGGACGACCAAAGCGAATGTTTTCGCGCACAGATGTCGCAAAAATCACTGGGTCCTGTGGCACCAAGGCAATGTGGCGGCGGAATTCATCGCGCGCCAGATCTGTTAGGGCCTGACCATCCAACGTAACTTTGCCGGAGGCCGGATCATAGAACCGCTGGATCAGTTGAATGATCGTGGTCTTGCCCGCACCAGACGGGCCAACCAGTGCAATCGTTTCGCCCGGCTTAATCGTCAGGTTCACCCCATCAAGCGCCGAGGTATCGGGGCGTGCGGGATAGGTGAAATGCACATCCTCAAAGCTGATCGCGCCTTGCACCGGGTTTTGCAGCGTTTCAGGCTGATCTGGATCCTGAATGGCATCTTCGGCGCCCAACAGCTCCACCAGACGTTCGGTTGCCCCTGCAGCGCGCTGCAATTCACCAAACACTTCGGACAGGGCACCGACGGAACCGGCAACCATGATCGAATAGATCACAAACTGCACCAACGTACCCGCAGTCATATTGCCTGCCCGCACATCCCATGCGCCAATCCACAACACGCCCACCACACCGGTGAAAACCAGGAAGATGACAATCGCCGTCATCATTGCACGGGTCCAGATCCGGCGACGTGCGGCGTCAAAGGATTTTTCCGTCACTTCAGCAAAGGTCGCGCGCGAAATACTCTCATGCGTAAAGGCCTGTACCGTTTGTACAGACAGCAAAGCTTCTGATGCGTTGCCCGAGGATTCAGCGATCCAATCCTGATTTTCACGGCTCAAAACGCGCAGTTTCCGCCCCAATGTCAGGATCGGAACAATGACCGCCGGTACAATCAGCAAAACCAGGCCGGTCAGCTTGGGCGAGGTCAGCATCATCAAAACCATGCCGCCCGAAAAAACCAATACGTTGCGCAGCGCGATCGAAACAGACGATCCGATCACCGACAGGATCAACGTGGTATCTGTGGTGATCCGGCTCAGCACTTCGCCTGTCATCAACCGTTCAAAAAACGCAGGGCTCATCCCGATGACACGGTCAAACACCGCTGTGCGCATATCCGCCACAACACGTTCACCCAGGCGCGTAACCAAGGCATAGCGCAGCGCCGTACCCAAGGCCAAAAGCCCCACAATTCCCAGCGCCGCCGAGAAATAGAGGTTCAGCAATTCGCCGGAGCTGTTGAAGTTGTCAACGACACGCCGCACAGCCAGCGGCAGCACCAACGAAATGCACGCCGTCAAAATCAGCGCCAGCATCGCGGCAACGATCAACGTGCGATATGGCTTCAGGAACGGCCAAAGCCGGGACAAAATGCCAAGATTTTTCGATTTTTCACGATCTGCCTGCGCAGTCGCATCTGTGGGTCGTCTGGCCATGCCACCTCCTGAACGCGTGCCTGCCCTTTTGCCACGATAAAACCGGCGGTCAAGCGTCCCGTTGACGCGTCCCCCACCAAGCACAAACACATGTTCGTTTGATTGACAGGGTTAATCAAAGCGGATTGCAAGCTTCCTTCCCCATCAAACAGCTGAACAAGACCAAGGCAAAGGTGGGCAGACCCCCACAAATTCAGGTGGTTACACCGACAACCTTCGGTACAATGCTGGTCAGCTGTAAGGAAAATTATTCTGGAGCGGGCGGCGGGAATCGAACCCGCGTCATTAGCTTGGAAGGCTAAGGTCTTACCATTACACAACGCCCGCTCAGATATCTTTCACTTATTTCAGCTCCGTTCCGACGTCAAGCACTGGCTGGGCGACAAAGTGGAAACAGCGCCACAACAGGGCCAGATCAAGCGCTCAAATCAGCACTGCGTGCCCCTCAACGCGACCATTCCAAATTTGCCGCGCGTATTGGCGCGCATATTGGAAAGTCTCTATCCCCCACTCTACGCCAATTCACCCTTCCAAAATGGGGCGCGCAGTGCGCCGCGCGACTGGGTCTTCACCGGCAATCAACAGGGCTATCGAATCCGATGAGGCTTTCTAGTGTCTTCGATTGCTCTGGGAGTGTTTTTGAGCGCCTTACAATTGAAGACATCTGTGCCTCAGGCAGCATTCGTCACTTTGGACTCATTCGCTGACCTCTGAGGCAGCGCCGCATGCAAGCATTCGGGACGCCAGGCTCGGTTGCGAATGGCCCAAAGAAGACATCCGGCTGCAACCTGCGTTGCTGCGGAGCGGCCCGTCATTGCGGACTTTCACTGTAGCGGATCGATGTCTGTCGTTTCCGATGGCGGCTGTGCGGACTTGGACGAAACCGCTCAAGCGGTATTGGCGCTTGTGGCGGGTGCTGCGCTCTGATTGGGGCACAGTGATTTGGTGGATTGGCGCACCTGTCTGACGATTGGGACCTTCTTAATCTGATGACAGGAGGTTCTGATGACGGACCAGTATGTGCCTGCGCTGCGCCAGCGTTTTCTCGAAGACATGCGGATCAAGGGGCTGCAGCCGAAGACGCAGACGATGTATCTGCGAGCGATGCGGGAGTTCACGCGGTATCTTGGCCATTCGCCCGATAGCGCGACACCGGAGGAGCTTCGGGCGTTCCAGCTTGATATGAAGGAGCACGGCGTTGGTGCCCCGACCTTTAACAACCGGCTGACGGTGCTGAGCTTCTTCTTTGCCACTACGTGCCCACGGCCCGAGATGAAGCGGCACATGTGGTATCAGCGGGCGGCGAAGAAGATCCCCGTGGTGCTGAGCGCTGAGGAGGTCACCCGCATTCTTGAAGCAGCACCTGGGCCCGGGCTCCGCTATCGAGCGGCGTTCAGCGTGGCCAATGGTGGCGAGTTGCGGGCCAGCGAAGTCACCCATCTCAAAGTCGGTGATATCGACAGAGACCGGATGCTGATCCGGGTCGACCAGGGCAAGGGGCGCAAGGACCGCCATGTGATGCTGTCGCCAAGCTTGCTTGATCTGCTGCCTGATTATTACCGGGAGGCCAGACCTGCAGGCTGGTTGTTTCCTGGCCGCAACCGGGTCGATCCGATCTCGACGCGGCATTTCAACCGCGCCATTGGTGTCGCCTGCGACTTCGCCGAGATCAGGAAGAAGGTCTCTCCGCACACGCTACGTCACAGCTTTGCCACTCATCTCCTGGAGGGCGAGACGGATATCCGGGTGATCCAGGTGCTGCTCGGGCATGCCAAGCTGGAGACCACGACGATCTATACCAAGGTGGCGACCAAGACGATCCGGGATGTGACCAGCCCGCTCGATCTGCTGGTGAGGCGGGAAGCTGGGTCCGGCTGACCCCGGTCCCATGTCCCCCCCCTGATCAGCCCCACCTAAGTGGTCCAGTTTGATTGTTAGTGCATCATTGGTCTGTGGTCCATCGGGACGATGGTTTCCGGAGCCGGTGGGCGGTAACGAAGGGCTGAAGTGAACGAATCCATTTAGACTCAGGTATTCTGTGAGGCGGATTGAACCAGTCATCCAATCAATCGGATCAATCAACCTGACATCACGCGGAACCACTGGTTCGGCAATTTACTTGGAATCAACATAGTGCAACCCAGTCAGTCGATGTAACTGTCGATGAGGACGGACGCCCGACCCAAGTTGTGCTACAGAGATGGAGCAATGCGAACTCTGAGGGCGAATATCGGTTACAACCTTTTGGCGGCTATCCATCAGAATTTAGAGATTTCGAAGGGTTCCGCCTTCCAACACATGTCGAGGGTGGCAATTTTATCGGTACAAAGGAATATTTCCCGTTTTTCATCGCTGACGTCACCGATGTTCGCTTCAATAATCAGGCTGTTCAGCAATAGCGGACATTGGTGCATAGCGCAGCATTGGTAACAAGGGCTCTCTTGAGACCTTCGCCACACTTTGCACCGATGACAGCAAAGCGGACTTTGCAGTCATTCGATTTTGAGCCTTCGCTAACGCAGCATCCTTTCGCATGCGCTGCACGTTGATCGCTGCAAGGCAGCGCATGTCGCCATTCCGGTCGTTCGCAGCAGTCGATTCCTCTTGAAACATGAGAGAGCCTTCGCCGCAGCCTAAGCCGACATTGGCTCAAGTACGGACGGCCCGAAGCAGCTGTTGGCCACAAGGCTTCGATGCTGCGCTTGCGACCGCTTGGCGGCCATTCGCTGCACCGGCGCACTCACTCATCAAACCAAACCCAACACCAACATTCTGGCGCCGGGCTGCTTCTTGCGGCATTGATCCATGGATTGCATTTAGCCCGCTGAACCGCGAGAGACTGGCCGAGGCGATTTCGATTCCTCGCCAGTCTTGAGCTACCAGCAGCAGAAACCGCCATCCACTAAGAGATCGACACCTGTGCAATAGGACGCGGCGTCTGACAGCAGGAACACCGCTGGCCCCACCATCTCGTCGACACGTGCCATGCGCTGCATGGGGGTCTGGCTTTCAAATTCCTTGGTTTGGTGCACCATCTCGGGGCGGGTGTTCATTGGTGTGGCGGTATAGCCGGGGCTGATCGAATTCACGCGGATGCCGCGCTCTACCCATTCCATCGCCATGGACTTGGACATGTGGATCACGCCTGCCTTTGAGGCATTGTAGTGCACTTGGTTCAAACCGCGATTTACAATGACGCCGGACATAGACGCGATATTGACGATAGAGCCGCCCTGTCCATGCGCAAGCATCGCGCGCGCCTCGGCCTGACAGGACAGCCAGACGCCCTTCATATTTATGTCCATCAGGGTCTGGTACTGATCTTCATCCATCTCCTCGCAGGGATTGGCATTGGCGATGCCAGCGGCATTCAGCGCCAAACGGAGCGGGCCAAGATCGGCCTCCGTCTGCTTGACTGCCTCAGCGAGTGCAGCACCCGATGTCACGTCTGAAGCAATCTGAACCGATTTGCGCCCCGCTTTCGCGATGAAATCGGCGGTCTGGGCCAGCCCGTCATCGGTGCGGCGGTCCAAAAGCGCCACGTCTGCTCCGCATTGGGCAAGCCCCATGGCAATGCGCTGGCCGATGCCGCTGCCCGCACCGGTGACAAGCGCCACGCGGCCTGAAAGATCAAACATTTTTGGTGCGTTCAGGGTGATGTCTTGCATGTGTTGTCTCCACTTGTCTGTCGCCTGCCGACCCGGTCAGGACATGATCAAACCGCCATCCACGTTGATGGTTTGCCCGGTGATGTAATCGGCGTCGTCACTGGCCAGAAAAGCCACCAGCCCGGCCACATCCTTGCCGGTCCCGGCGCGCTTCATGGGGATCTTGTTCTCAACCCAGTCTTTCATCAGCTCGCCTGGGGCATAGTCGCCCAGCATCTCGCCCCATATCTTGTCATTATAGTCCCACATATCGCTGAAAATTATGCCCGGACAAATCGCGTTCACGGTGATGTTTTCCAGCGCCACCTCCTTTGCCAGGCTTTGGGTAATCCCAACCACACCCATTTTCGAGGCCGCATAATGCGGCGTGAAAATGAACCCGTCACGAGCTTGCCCTGATGCGGTGTTGATCAGCCGCCCGCCATTGCCGGACTTGCGCATCCGCGCGATGGCCTCTTGGCAACATAGGAACACGCCCTTGGTGTTGACGGCCATCGTGGCGTCCCAATCGCCCTCGCTGAGGTCTTCGACACGGCGGATCGTGATGATGCCAGCGTTCTGCATTGAGATGTCAACGCCGCCAAACTCTTCTTCGGCGCGGTCATAAAGCGCGACAACTGCCTCGCGGCTAGTCACATCGCAGATAACACCCACAGCGCTTGCTCCCGCTTTGCGCAACGCTGCTGCCGCGTCTTCGACCTGCGGCTCGACTGAGGCGATGACGACATTGGCCCCTTCGGCGGCAAAGCGTTCAGCGACCGCCAGGCCGATCCCACGATTGCCACCTGTGACCACAACGGTCTTTTCTTTGAAACGGTTCACCGGAGTTTTTCCTTTTTCCTACTATGCCGTGGCCAACTCCATGACCGAGACGTCATTGGCATCGGCATGGTCAAGGATGCCCGTCTGACGCCCAGCGGCCATGACCAGAATTCGGTTAGACACTCCCAGGACCTCTTCCAGGTCCGAGCTGACAACGATCACGGCGACGCCTTCTGCCGCCAGACCGTGAATAATCTCATAGATCGACGAGCGCGCGCCGACATCGATGCCGCGCGTGGGCTCGTCAAGAAGCACCACCCTTGGATTGCGGGCCAACCATTTGGCAATGACAACCTTCTGCTGGTTGCCGCCGGACATTTCACTTGCGTTCTGGTGGCCGCGCCCCTTCACGCCAAATTTCCGGATGTTTTCATCCGCGAATTTCCGCACACGAGATTTGTTGACCCAACCCGCTTTGCCGACCGATTCAAAGTTGGAATAGGCGATATTTTCAGCAATCGAATGGCTCAGAACAACACCTTGCAGCTTTCGGTCTTCGGGCACCAGCACGATGCCTTTGTCAATCGCTGCACGCGGCGAGCGTGGGGTGATGTCCTCGCCATTCAGCAGCACGGCCCCTTGCGCAATCGGATCTGCCCCGGCAATGGCGCGCACAAGCTCTGTCCGCCCCGCGCCAACAAGCCCGGCGATCCCGAAAATCTCACCACGGCGCACAGAGAAATTCACGTTTTCAAAGTGGCCCAAAGCAGAGCCCAGATTGCGCACTTCAAGCATGGTTTCATCAGCAGGCTGGGCCAGCGGTGGAAACATTTGATCCATGTTGCGGCCGACCATCGCCTCGACAATGGTGCGCACCGGAATGTCTGCGGTTTCGAATTCCTGCACTTTCTCGCCATCCCGCATGACGACAATCCGGTCTGCAATCTGTTTGATCTCTTCCAGACGGTGGGAAATATAGATGATCCCTACGCCTTCGGCTTTCAGCCTTTCAATCTGTTCGAACAATAGCTTGGTTTCTTCACCGCCAAGCGCAGCGGTCGGTTCGTCAAGGATCAGAAGCTTGGCGTTCAGTGTCAGCGCCTTGGCGATTTCGATCAACTGCTGGCTGGCTGTCGAGAGGCCTTGCACGACGCGGCGCGGCGAAACTTGCAGCCCTAGACGTTGCAAGCCACTTTGCGCGCGGCGTTCCATCTCGCGACGGTCGACGCGGCCATGTTTCATCGGGTAACGCCCGACAAAGATATTCTCTGCGATCGACACATGCGGCAAAAGCAAAAGCTCTTGGTGGATCATACCGACCCCGGCATCAATCGCCTCACGGGGTGTGGTGGGCGCATATGGCGCGCCCTGCCACGTCATTTCTCCGGAGGTAGCGAGGATCGTGCCGGAGATGATGTTGGACAGCGTCGATTTACCGGCGCCGTTTTCGCCAAGCAGCGCAACAACCTCGCCCGGACGCACCTCTAGATCCACACCGTGCAGAACTTCAATCGCTCCAAAGGACTTATGGATGCTCTTCAGCGTTAGGATCGGAGATGCGTCGGTGTTGGTCATTGCGCTGCCCTTTGCCTAAGCCCTTACGGGTGCTTTTCGACGAACTGAGCTGCGTTGTCGCAGTCGGTCAGCACAGCGTTCGGGATCTGGCGTGCAGGCACGGATGCGCCCTTGGCCACGGCAATCGCCGAGTTCACCGCCAGAACGCCCATCGCTTGCGTGCTTTGCGTTGCGGTTACGACAAACGGCGTGTCGCAGCGGGCCAGCGATTCCAGCGCGGCAACGTCGCCGTCATAACCACCCACCACGATCTGATCGGCGAGACCGGCCGCTTCGACCGCCTTGGCCGCACCCATCGCGATGCCATCAGCCTGACCGAAGATCATCTTGATGTCGGGGTTGGCCTGCAGCATGTTCTGACCGATGGAGAAGCCTTCATCGGGCGACCACATCTGGGTCCACTGCTGAGCGACCAGCTCGACGCCGGGGTTTTCGTCGATGGCCATCTTGCAGCCTTCGAAGCGCTGAACTT
The DNA here is from genome assembly GCA_034670065.1 of Pseudoprimorskyibacter sp. Classification (GTDB taxonomy): domain Bacteria; phylum Pseudomonadota; class Alphaproteobacteria; order Rhodobacterales; family Rhodobacteraceae; genus Mesobacterium_A. Next base: position 819,322 of record JAXMOG010000001.1, read on the forward strand.
CCGGGGTGGTGCCCTTCTGGCCATGGATGATGACCATTTTGCCGCTGCCGCCTGCACGCTCGATGATCGAGGAGCAGACCTCATAGGAGGACATGACGTTTTCGCCGTAGATCACGGTATCGCCGGGCTCGCCATCGGGCTCGCGGTCGACGTTGATGACCGGGATGCCTTCAGCGCGGGCAAGGCGCGTCGGAACGGCGGCCGCCGCGGCGCCTGCCGGGATATAGATGAAGGCGTCGATGCCTTGGGTCATGAGATCCTGCACCTGGCTGACCTGAGTTGCGGTGTCGCCCTTGGCGTCGACGGTGATCACCTCGATCCCCAGAGCAGCCGCGTAGTTTTCAACGCCAAGCTTGATCTGGTTAAAGAAATCCGCCTGCAGGTTCGGTACGGCCAGGCCGATCTTTTCGATGCCGATCCCGGCATGGCCCTCGGCCGAAGCTGCGACAGGCAGCGTACCGGCAAGTGCGGTTGCGGCCAGCAGGGCCTTAAGTGTTTTCGTCATTGGTTGTCTCCTCCGTTGGTCGTGTTGGCCCGATCTCGCGGGACTTTGGGAACCCGATTTCAGTCGGGCCTTGGGATATGGAAGCGGCGCCCGCCGCTGCCAATTCTTATGCTTTGCGCTGCTTGAAGGTCTCGGCAGCGACAGCCATGACGATCACCAATCCGATGATGACGGCCTGCAGAAAGGGGGACACGCTGAGCAGGTTCAGCCCGTTGCGCAGCACCCCGATGATAAGAACGCCGATGATGGTGCCGCCAATGCCGCCGGTACCACCCGACAGACTGGTACCGCCGATCACGACTGCGGCGATGGCGTCCAATTCATAAGCAATACCGATTGTCGGCTGCACAGCATCAAGGCGGGCGGCCAACAGGACACCTGCCAATCCAGACAGGGCCGCGCAGGCTGTATAGACCAGCACAGTGACCCGATTGACGTTGATACCGGCAAGACGGGCCACCTCTGGGTTGCCACCTACCGCATAAAGCGCGCGGCCACCTTCCCGGTAGCGTTGGAACAGCAGCGCAACCGCGAAGACCACGAACATTACGGCGACCGTCATGGTCAGCACACCGCCGTAGCGGATGATGGCGCCCATGTTGAACCACGCCGGAAACCCGATGATCTGTGAGCCGTTAGTGATCATGCTCGCCAAGCCGCGCGCAATAGACATCATGGCCAGCGTCGCGATGAAGGGCGGTACTTTAAACTCGGTTATTAGTAAGCCCGATATCAGACCCGCAACTGCGGCGGCCGCAATTGCAGCTGGTATCGCCACCCCCATGGGCAGTCCCGCTTCGACGTTTAGGAAGCCAAGAACCATCATGGCCAGAGCCAGAACCGATCCGATCGAAAGGTCGATCCCGCCCAGCAGAATAACGAATGTCATGCCGACCGCGATGATTCCGATAACCGTGACCTGATCAAGAATGTTGAGAAAATTCCGGATTGAGAAGAACGAATCGGTCGCAAACGTCAGAAAGGCGCACAGCAGGATCAATCCGATCAACGGCCCTGTCGCCCCACCTAAAGAAAAGAAATCCGCAAGCTTTCTCCCGTCTAGCGCATTGATATTCGATTCTGACATTCACTCTCCCCTCCCGGGCGCATAATTATGCATAGCTGATGAAAAATACTATTCGCAGAAAGCCGATCCTGTCAACAAAACAAAATAGGCCTAACCCACAATACTTTTCTTGACCGTGAAGCAGGTTGTATGTTTACCTAATAGAGAATAATTATGCAAAGGGCGCAATGATGACCCCAAATGACCTACGCAAACTGGCTAACAAGATCCGACGACGCGACCTGAGGGCCGTTTTTGAGGCGGGTGCGGGACATATCGGCGGTGAGATGTCTGTGACCGACATCCTGACAGCACTCTATTTCGAAATTATGCATGTGGAGCCGCAAAATCCAACGGCCCCTCTGCGCGACCGTCTTGTTCTCAGCAAAGGCCACACCGCCTTGGCTCTCTATGTAGTATTGTCCGAAAAAGGGTTCATTCCACCCGAAGAGATCGCGACCTTCCTGCAGCATAATTCTCGGCTCAATGGCCACCCAAATCGCGTCAAAGTGCCGGGGGTTGAAACCAATACCGGGCCTCTTGGACACGGCTTGCCAATCGGTGTCGGCATGGCGAAGGCGGCCCAATTGAACGGTGAAAGCTGGCGCACGTTCGTCATCACCGGCGATGGCGAGATGCAAGAGGGCTCCAATTGGGAAGCCATCATGGCGGCGGCTCAGTTCAAGCTCGACAATCTGACGCTGATCATCGACCACAACCGGTTGCAACAGGGTGCGCCGCTGGCCGACACCAACAACCTCGCGCCGCTGGCACCTAAGCTGGAAGCATTCGGTTGGGCGGTGGAAGAGATCGACGGCCACGACATGGAGCAGATCTGTACTGCCCTGTCCGCCGAGACCATAACAACCGGAAAGCCAAAATGCATCGTAGCCCACACCAACAAGGGCCAGGGCATTTCATTTATGTCTGACAATGTCGCATGGCACCACAAGGTGCCCAACGAAGAGCAATACAAACAGGCCATGGCCGAACTTGAGGGAGCAATGGCATGAGCAACCCGTTCGAAGGCGCGAAACTGCACGATTGCCGGGATGCTTTTACCGCAGTTCTGGAGTCGCTTGGCGCCGAAAACACAGACATCGTCGCCGTGTGCAACGACTCTGTCGGATCGTCAAAGCTGGGTGGTTTCCGTGACAAGTTTCCCGAACGTCTAATCAATGTCGGCATTGCCGAACAGAATATGGTCGGCGTTGGGGCCGGTCTGGCAAATGGCGGCAAGATTCCGTTTGTCTGCGCCGCATCCCCGTTCCTAACGGGCCGAGCGCTGGAACAAATCAAGGCGGACGTGGCCTATTCCGAAACAAATGTGAAGCTGGTCGGCATCTCGTCGGGCATGGCATACGGAGAGCTTGGACCGACCCACCACTCCATCGAGGATTTCGCATGGATTCGCGCTTTGCCGAACGTACCAGTCGTGGCCCCGGCTGATCGGATAGAGACGGCCACCGTCATCAAATGGGCGGCCGCCTATCAAGGCGGCTGTTATCTGCGGCTCAGCCGGGTGGGCGTCCCGGACCTGCTGCCAGAGGATCATGTTTTTGAGCTTGGAAAGGCCGATCAGCTGCGCGCGGGCGGTGATTTGACCCTCATTGCCAATGGCGTTCTGACCCATCGGGCCTTGATCGCGGCGGAGCTACTTGCGGCCAGCGGGATCAACGCGCGCGTTTTGAACATGGCCAGCGTGCGCCCTATCGATGAAGCCGCCATCGTGGCTGCCGCTACCGAAACCGGCGCGATCCTGACCTGCGAAGAGCACACCACCTTTGGCGGGCTTGGCAGTGCGGTGGCCGAAGTGGTTGTCGAACAAGCCCCTGTCCCCATGATGCGGCTTGGTGTGCCAGGCGTTTTTGCGCATACCGCATCGGCCAACGCACTGCTTGACGACTTTGGGATGTCACCCGAAGCTATCGCGGAAAGCGCGCAGGCATTGTTGAAGCGGAAAGGGTAGACAATGGCGCAGCGAGCCATTCTGGCGATTGATGAAGGCACGACGAACTCCAAGGTCATCCTCGTCTCGCAAGGCGGCGATATCATCGCCAGCGGCTCTGCACCCGTTCCCATCGAACACCCGCAGTCGGGCTGGGTCCAGCAGGACGCGGCCAAGATCTGGGACGCGACGCAAGATGCGATGACTACCTGTCTGGCTGCAGCTCCGGACACCGAAATCGTCGCCTTGGGCATCTCGAACCAGCGCGAGTCGATCCTGATCTGGGACCGCCAGACTGGCGCGCCTCTTGGCCCGGTTATCACATGGCAATGTCGCCGCACGGCCGAGGCCTGCAATGCGCTGAAGGAGGCTGGGCACGAGGCCGCGGTCCTTGCCCGCACCGGCCTTCCGCTTGATCCACTGTTTCCCCCGACCAAGGTGGCGTGGCTTCTGGAAAACCACGGCAACGACACGGCTGATATCTGCATCGGTACGGTCGACAGCTGGCTGATCTGGAAACTCTCCGGCGGCCGCATCCATGCAACCGACCGGTCGAATGCCGCCCGAACGCAGCTGTTCAATCTTGCCGAAGGCCGCTGGGACGAACAGCTTTGCGCGCTCTTTGCGATCGACCCATCGATGCTACCCGACGTGCACGACAGTTCGCATATCTTCGCGGAAACGAAAAACATCCATACAGTTCCCGACGGCGTGCCCATTGCCGCCGCCATCGGCGATTCCCATGCCGCACTGTTTGGCCATGGGGCATTTGGCCCAGGCGACGGAAAGATCACATTCGGCACCGGGTCGTCGGTGATGACGACACTGACGGACTTCATTGCACCGCCACCCGGGATCACCACCACCATCGCCTGGTCGATTGACGGGAAATCCACCTATGCCTTTGAAGGCAACATCCTTGTCAGCGCGTCCATCCTGCCTTGGACAGCGACACTGCTGGGCCTTGCGGATGTCGAAAGCCTTCTGGATATCGCGCAGTCCGTCCCTGACACGAACGGTGTAGCGCTTGTACCCGCCCATGTCGGCCTTGGCTCGCCTCATTGGAATTCCGAAGCCCGCGGATTGATCACGGGGCTATCCTTTGGATCGGAGCCGGCCCATATCGCCCGCGCCGCTGCAGAGAGCATCGCGCTGCAAGTGCACGACGTCTTTGCGATCATGTCGGACGCAGCCACGGGTATCGGCCGGCTTTCAGTCGATGGCGGCCCAAGCCAGAATGCGTTCCTGATGCAAATGGTCGCGGATTATCTGGACCATAGCATAACGCCTTGCCGCAACGCTGAAGTCTCAGCCCTTGGGGCAGCCCACCTTGCCGGGCTGGCCACCGGTTTTTGGCAAGATATTGATGAGCTTGGCCGTCTCGCGCACCATGGCCCGGAAATCCAACCGGCGTTGGGGAAGAACGCACGGCAGAACAGGCTGCAAGTGTGGAGAAAAGCCATTGCTCGCACCCTTGCGTCGCTATAGTGAATAAATATTCAGGAACTTGACGAACCAGGAGACCCGATGGCCCGTGTAAATGAACTACGACTGATCGCGCGTGTGGCGCAGATGTATCATGTCGAAGGGCAACGACAAGGCGACATCGCACAACATCTGCGCATCTCTCAGGCCACCGTGTCTCGCATGCTTAAAAAGGCACAGGCCGAAGAGATCGTCCGCACGACAGTCGTTTCTCCTTCCGGCACCTATGCAGAGCTTGAAACCGGGCTACGGCAGCGGTTCGGGCTGTCTGAAGCGATTGTCGTGGAATGTACCGAAGACCGGGATGGCGCGATCATGGCCCGGATCGGCGAGGCCGCCGCCCATTTTGTCGAAGCGACCCTCCAATCGGGCGAAATCATTGGCGTATCCAGTTGGTCCGAAACCATCTTCCAGATGGTCCAGAACATTCATCCGATGAAGTCAGGCAAGGCCAAGTACGTCGTTCAGATGCTTGGTGGCATGGGCAATCCAACGGTGCAGATGCACGCCAACCAGTTGGTGACGCGTCTGGCAAAGCTAACAGGCGCAGAGCCTCATGTCCTCAGCGCGCCCGGCGTCGCACAATCGCGCGAGGCCAAGCTGGTGCTGCTGGGCGATACATACGTGCGTGAGACGATGGATCTCTTCTCACGGATCACGCTCGCGATTGTCGGTATCGGTGCCGTCGAACCCTCGGGCATGCTCGCGCGCAGTGGTAACGTCTTCTCGCCCCGCGAGTTGGCTGACTTGACGGCATCGGGTGCGGTCGGCGACATGAGCCTGCGGTTCTTCGATGCAGAAGGGACCTTTGTCAAAAGCCCGCTCGATGAAAGGGTGATCGGCACCACGCTTGAGGATCTGGCCAAGGTGGACAGGGTCATGGCCTTGGCGGGAGGCAAAGCCAAAACCGAAGCGATCAGAGGCGCGCTGAATACCGGGATCGTTGATCTTCTCATCACCGACAAGTTCACCGCAGAGCGCCTCGTCGGTTTCGACGCCGAAAGCCAGTCCACCTGATCAGATTCTACACCGTCAAGCGGCCTGCGAAATAACGGTTTGGTCCCTGTGCAGAGCGATCACTCCCATGGCGGCATCCGCAGCCTCATGCCCTTTCTTTACAAAATGGTCCATGAAGAACGCCTGATGTTCCGCCGTAGGCTGGAAATGATGCGGGGTCAGCGAAACCGAAAGTACCGGCACCCCCGTTTTCAAGCCAGCTTCCATCAATCCGCTGACAACCGCTTGCGCGACGAAGTCATGCCGGTAAATACCACCATCAACCACCAGCGCCGCGCAAATGACAGCATCATACTGGCCGGTTTGCGCCAGCGTTTGAGCCAAAAGTGGCATTTCGAAAGCGCCCGGTACATCGAAGGTGTCGATCCCGGCAGCAGTATCCAGTTCGCCCAGACGATGTGCAAACCCAGCGTGCGCCTGATCAACGATCTCGGCGTGCCACTGCGCCTTGATGAAGGCGAATTTAGGGGATTTTGTCATTGCTCTTGATCCTTTCCAAATGACAGAATCCCAGAGCAAACAGAAGCCCGCACGCTAGAATGGCGCGCTCACCTCATTCTCTTCCATCCGGACTATGACCGTCGGCCCCGGAGTTCCACCGGATCTGCTGACCCATCCCGAAGAATGGCGCTCGCGGGCTATTACCGCCGGTAGGGAATTTCACCCTGCCCTGAGAATACCAGCGGCGTATTATTTCATCGTTTGGCTGTCAATGGACTTTCCGGATCCTTTGCAGATCCAGCAACATCCAGGGGATATGGTTGACCCAGCGATAACCTCAGTCTGCGGTTTCGTTGCTACAGTGAAGTGATGCTCCTTCTCACGGAGCCCTCTTCACGCATGACCAACCAGAAATTCAGTCATGGAAGGCCCGTCCTTTGCAGCTTGCACGGCCCGCCGATGCACTACAGCTAACTTCCGCTGTCCAGCCGTGATGCTTTTGTCGGCGGTCGCGAAGCCAGCAATGCAGACCTTAGATCAAAAAAATCGAACTGCAGCAAAGTCCGCACTCTGTAAGTTCGACCTCTGATCCTTGCTGCATTCTGGACGAATGGCTGGTTTTTCCGCTGCGCGGCAGCACCAAATCTTGCGCAAACGCGACATTTTTCACGCTGCGAGCGCGCGCAGCGAAAAAATCCAATTCACAGGTTGGGCTCACAGCCGCCTTGCGGCGGCGCAGCAGCAGTGTTGCAGCGAAATCGCATGCAAGCCCTGCCGCCGAATGACGGCTGTCAGCCCCTTTGCGGACCCTCATGCAGAGCGCGGCATATGTCGGATCATCGACGTGGAGGGCGTATTTTGTTGAAAAACTCTAGTACTGGGCATCTTGGACGAATTATTTGGCCGTGTATGTCGATCAATGGTTTTTGGCGAGTGGGCCGGCCAAATACCACCTCCGGCACTGTCTGGGCACCTCATCCCGCGCAAACCACAATCTGAGCTGACTTTCGCAGCCAAAGTGTTTCCGGCGGAAAATTGCGATTATCAGATTCCGGAGTTTTTCAACAAAAACGCGGAAACCCGACTTTCGCTGCGGTAGCAAAGCAATCAATAGCAACAAATAAAGCCGTCATTCGGTCGAAATGTCAAAGCGCCCCTCAAACACGGCTCTCAATTCCCCAATTTCTCTTTGCATGTGTTCGCGGAACAGTCGGACACGTTTGGTGCGACGTAAATCCCGGTGGTAAACCAGCCATAGTCCCAGATCGTGTTTTGGTTCTGGCGGACGGAAACGGACCAAAGACGGCTCGCTGTCGCCCATAAAACACGGCATATAGGCCAATCCGGCACCTGCTTTAAGGGCGGCAAGAGTCAAAAGCGTATCGTCGACATAAAAGTTGTGATCCTTTTCAGGACGAGCTTCTTTTGTCCAAGACATGTGAAATCCGCAACATTCTATCCCCAACCATTTTTCGGAAATGTCACCGGCCTGAACGCGCTCGCAATAGTCACGCGACCCATAGACCGCCGAGGATACTGTGGTTAGCCTTGTGCCAATCAACGTGTCTAACGGGGTGTTAGTCAGCCGGATCGCAATGTCCGCATCGCGTTCGGCGAGCTTCACAAACTTGTTCGTGACCACCAAATGGAACTCGATTTTCGGATAAGAATCGCTGAAGCGGGCGAAGACAGGCATCAGGATCGTCGAGGCCATGTTGTTGATGGCAGACACGCGCAACTCTCCTGCGGCATCGGTGTCGTGACCAGCTTGCGCGCCCTCGAACCCTAGAATTTCGACCTCGATACGGTTTGCGGACAGTTGAAGTTCTTCACCGGCTTCGGTCAGCTCATATCCAGATTTCTTCCGTTCAATCAACCGGGTACCCAGTTGGTCTTCCAACGAACGCAAACGTCTAGTCACTGTGGAGTGTTGGACGCCCAGTCGATTTGCGGCGCCACTGATCGAACCCGCGCGCGCGATGGCCAGGAATATTCTGAGGTCGTCCCACTGCATGCCAATCCCCAAGGTTTGTGCATTTTTGCAAATTCAACGTCGATTTTCTGCGAATTGCTTAATTTCTGGCCCCCTCACACAGTTAAAGCAACAAAAATTGCACATGGAGAAGTGAGACGATGAACATCAAAACAAAGGTTTTTGACCCGGTCGCATTTAAAGAAACCACTCGCAACCAATGGAATTCAGCGGCCGAGGCTTGGGATCGTTGGTCGCCTCTTCTGTCGCGCTGGCTTGGCCCCGCGACGGACATGATGCTGGATATGACCCACGTGAAAAGCGGCAGTCGTGTTCTGGATGTTGCGGCGGGGGCGGGGGAACAGACCCTTGCCGCAGCCCGCCGTACGGGCCCTACGGGCTACGTCCTTGCCACAGACTTGTCGCCTACGATCCTTGATCATGCCGCGTCCAACGCGAAACAGGCGGGGTTTGCCCATGTCGAGACTTTGCTGAAAGACGGTGAAGCCCTGTCCGAGATCGACATCGAGCCCTTTGATGCCGTTATTTCGCGGGTTGGCTTGATTTATTTCCCGGATCAACAGAAAGCCCTAACCGGCATGCGTGACCATCTGCGTGAGGGCGGTCGCGTCGGCGCTATGACCTACGCTGCAGCGGAGCTGAATGGCTTCTTTTCGATCCCCGTCAGCATTATTAGACGCCGCGCGGCCCTTCCTGCACCGCTTCCCGGACAGCCCGGCCCATTCAGTTTGGGTGATCCTGACGTGTTGGCGCAGCGCTTCAAAGAGGCTGGCTTTTCCGACATTCAAATCGAACGCGTGCCTGCCCCTGTACGCCTTGGATCGGCCTTTGAATGCCTGCAGTTTGAACAGGAAAGCTTCGGCGCCTTACACCAAATGCTTGGTGGTTTAAGCGAACAAGAACAAGACGACGCTTGGGCCGAAATCGAAGACGCGCTTGGCGCATTCGAAGCAGACGGGCGGTTTGAAGGCCCCTGTGAAATGCTGGTTGCTGCGGCGACAAAATAGAGACGATCCCCAAATTTCAGGAGAGACCCCATGACAAAAATCGCTGTGATACAACACCCGCCCGTCTATCTTGACCTTGAAAAAACAATGGCGCGTGCTGTTGAATTGATCGAAGTGTCAGCCAAGAAAGGAGCGGACATGGTGGTCTTTCCCGAAGCTTGGTTTTGCGGATATCCAACCTTTGTCTGGCGTTTAGCGCCAGGCGCGGGAATGACCAAGACGGATGAACTTTTCAGTCGCCTACAAGCCAGCTCAATTGATCTTTCACGGGGCGGTATGGCCCCACTGCAAGAGGCCGCGAAAGAACACGGTGTGGTGATTGTCGCCGGGTATCAAGAGATCGACGGCGCTGTAAGTGGCAGCACTCTGTTCAACAGTTGCATCATCATCGACGCCGACGGAGCGATCGCAAACAACCACCGCAAACTGATGCCCACCAACCCTGAACGCATGGTCTGGGGCTTTGGCGACGGGTTTGGTTTGAACGTGGTCGACACGGCTGTGGGACGCGTCGGGGCGCTGCTGTGTTGGGAAAACTATATGCCCCTGGCGCGCTATGCGCTTTACGCACAAAACATTGACATCTATGTCGCGCCCACATGGGACAGCGGCGACACGTGGCTGGCCACGATGCAGCACATCGCGCGCGAGGGCGGCTGTTGGGTCATTGGCTGCGCGACCGCTTTGGAAACGTCAGATATCCCCTCGGACATCCCGCATTACGACGAACTTTTTCCCAACAAAGACGAGTGGATCAATCCGGGAGACGCCGTAATCTACAAACCCTTTGGCGGGGTGCAAGCCGGACCGATGCACCAAGAAAAGGGCATTTTGTTCTCGGACATTGATGTCGACGCGGCACGCGCTTCGCGCCGTAAATTCGACGCCAGCGGCCATTATGCGCGACCGGATGTGTTTTCACTGAGTGTGAACAGAGAAAAGCAAACGCCTGTGAACTTCACTTAGCAAAGGTTTCAGGTCACTTGCTGAGGTGCGTTTTGGCTGCCGTCCGAAACGCATCACCTCGTTCAAACTCATTCGTCGTTCCCAGCTTTGCGCAAACCCTGAATCATATGGATGCAATTTTTCGGCGCGACGTTCCATTTTTGAGTTTCGCCTGCAGCTGAAACTCCGCTCAGGTGACCTAGAGACGTCAAAATTGCTGTGTGTTGTGTCGAACGGCAGCTATCGGGAAGCTGCAATGCAGTACTGGGCAATTGGACAACGGCGGCTCGGGGCCGTCCATGTAGAACGGCCCATGCCTTTAGATTTCGATAGCTTCGGCGATGGCCAGCGCATCCTCAAGCTCAACGCCGAGGTATCTGACAGTACTGTCCATCTTGGTATGCCCCAATAGGAGTTGGACCGCCCGCAGGTTGCCCGTTTTCTTGTAGATCTGCGTTACCTTCGTTCGTCGCATCGAGTGCGTGCCATAGGCGCTGGCCTCCAGACCGATGGATGTCACCCACTCACGAACAATACGCGCGTACTGGCGGGTCGAGATGTGAAGCCGTTCGTGAAAACGCCCCGGCCAAAGGTATTCAGATCCGACCATCAGCGGCTCCCGCATCCACCTTGCGAGCGATGCACGCGTGCTTTCAGAGATTTCGAAGCGCACAGGTTTCTGGGTCTTGCTCTGCAGAACTGACGCGCGTTCCTTGATTTGACCTGACGCCATGACATCGACCACCTTCATCTTCACCAGATCGCAGCCACGCAGTTTGCTGTCGATGGCAAGATTGAAAAGGGCCAGATCGCGGTGGTTCTCGGCCAGCTCCAGCCGCACCCTGATAGCCCAGACATGTTTGGGCTTAAACGGTCTTTTCTGGCCGACGATCCGGCCTTTGTTCCAGACTGGACGCAGTGCGCGGATGGCGGGTAAGTTTGGTGTTTCCATGATGGATCCTTCGATCCACCACGCCCTCCCACATCGACAACCCGACGTTGACACGGCATCATATCACATGATGCTACGTTGCATCGGAGGTCGGCTTCGAGCCCATGTTACCGAATGCTGCGGCATTCATAAATGTCCTCTTCGTGGCTGCATTTGCGGACCGGCCGATAGCGTGCGACGAGCAGCACGCCAATTGCAACCAATTGGATGGGGTCCAGATGGCCCTAGCCCAAATTCTTGAGGTTACGTGCAATCCGGGGTGCGGCAAAGGCGGTAAATTGGCGGATCTCGGGGCGTTTACGTGCCGACGGAGACGTGATCAACCAGACCGATAGGTCAGAGCCGGGTGGCGGCTCAAAGCATCTGACAAGATGCTTGTTTGCATCGCCAACTATCACCGGGAAAGGGCCGATACCCTGTCCAGTTTGGATCGCCATCCGCATGTCGGAGGTTGTTGCACACCGAACAAGGTTCCGTCGCTTGCTCGTGAAATGATTCAAGAGAATGACAGTGTGGTTTTCCATATCATCGCTGAATTCCGCGGGCAGCGTATGGGTGGCGGCATAGGTATGCGAGGCATAATACGTCCACTGCGAATGGCCGACTTTTTGGGCGATCAATCTATCGTCAGAAATCACCGGTGCCATTCGCAATGCGATATCAGCCTCGCCTTTCATCAGGTCCAGAGTACGTTCTGAGAAAATAAACTCAAAACTTATGCCGGGATGTTTTTTAACAAATTCTGCGACGACGTCCCCGATATTGCCAAACATGTCGCTTTCAAACGCGGTGATCCGGATAGGCGTGCTGGCCCGGCCCTTTTCATTTTCAGCTTCTGCTTCAATCGCAGCGGCGGCTTGTTCGAGGATTTCGGCGTAGGCTAACAAGGCCTCGGCGCTTTGGGTCGGCTCTGCCCCTCGGGTTGTGCGTTCAAACAAAGTCAGCCCCAGGGCTTGTTCAAGAACGTCGATGCGACGCGACACCGTGGTCTGGTTGATCCCCAAGCCCCGGGATGCCGCAAGCGTCGACCCCTCGCGCATCACAGCGAGGAATATCCGTATGTCTCCCCAATCTTTGAACCGGCTCTGCATTTTTGCATATCAGCACGGTGCAGTGACGGATACCAGAAGAACTTGTCTTCGGCGTAAGCTTATTCAAGCAAAATGATGGAGACCAAAGATGACCGCCCTGTCCCTTTCCCCTTTTTCGTTTGTTATCTGGACCTCACGGAAGGCCCAACCAAAGGTCGACGACACCGTCCTATACGACGGTAGGGAGCGCCGTGAGATCGTCGGCGACATGCTGGCAGCGGGCGCCTGTGACAGCGAATACGGCGTCCAAATGCTGATGTCGGTCTTTCCAGACGAGTTTTGAAGCGTTTTGTTGGTATATACCATGGCCGATACACCTGCCTCTTTCGTTCATCATCCCGAGTTGCGAGACCGTATCGCCTCAAGCGAGAGCTCGTTTTTTGGAGCTTCAACCGTGATGATTTGGCTCAACACGAAGTGTTGAATGCAGAAATTTCTCAGCTAAAGCCACCGTTGGGCGAACCGCTGCGAAAGCTCACTTCGTCCGCTCAGCGGACGTTTGGACCGAACGCAGCGAAGGTCTGCATTCCGCCATTGGTGCTTAAGAACGATGACCTAAACGAGAACCTAAACCTGACCGACGATAGCAGCATCTTTGGTGGAAGCCTGGCTTCTGAGGGCTGATACAACTCGGGACGATGTACTGTCCGAGGTCAACACGCGCGCCCTCTCGTTCTGGGCTTTTCGGCTTTCCCTGAGCAACAACAACAACCATTTCCTGAACCGGGCAAAAATTACTCCTCCCAAAATGAACGCGATGCGAATAACCCGTGTTCGTCAGTGCCGCTGGGAAGGACCCGAGTTGCCCTTTTGCGCGATGCGCTGCCTCCGCAATTGTTCAAGAAGGTCGCAATGCACATCTGCAACTGTCCGGTGCGTACAAACCAAGTCCTCGATCAATTGGTGTATGTTTTCACTTGGCACGCACATCCACTCTTCAGCCAAATACCCATTTCCCAATGCGCACTTCATCAATAGCATTTCCATCTCTAGGCGTTGAGAGCTGTTGCCGCCTTTGGGACTGCCACGTCCTGTTTCATGGCCTTTTGTCTTTTTCTCTTTCTGGTTCCTTTCATATTTGGGTGAACCAGTGTTCGTGCCTGGGTGCACCATGCGTTCACCGCTGCGCGAACGGGCGTTCGCCCCTCCGGAGCACGCTCTAAGCAGAAATGCAGCCTTTGCTTTCCAAGCGCTGTCCAATTCCGCTCAGCTCCAAAATGTCAGCACCGGTGCGCAGTGCCTCCATCATTTCTTCTTCTTTTTGTTCTTTCACAACAGATAAAGCGCCAATGCGATCAATATCTTCGCGCTTTAGACAGACGACCCCGTCATCATCGCCAGACACGATATCTCCGGGATGAATGAGAATACCACCCACGACCATTGGCGTATTGACGGACCCAAGTGTTTCTTTGACCGTGCCTTGCATTGCGAGACCGGTCGAAAATACGGGCCAGTTCATATCACGAATGGCCGCGCCATCGCGTACGCAAGCATCAATCACCAAGCCCGCAATCCCCCGCGAAACGCAGGCTGTGGTCAAAACCTCACCAAAGCCGCCTTGAGGGCGATGCCCGCCAGCGGATACGACCAGAACGTCACCAGGCTTTGCAACATTGATGGCGGCAATGAGCATCATGTTGTCGCCTGGCGCACAGCTCACCGTCACAGCGGGGCCGCACACCGTAAGCCCTGGCTTAATAGGTTGGATAGACGGATCAAGTGCGCCTGTGCGTCCCTGTGCTTCGTGAATCGTTGCTGGGGTTACGGATTTTGCCAAAGCGACCTGTGATGCCGTTGGGCGGGTGATTTCTGTGATAATGTTAACCATGTCGAAGATCCTCATGACTGTGGGATGTTTTTGAAAATTTGCGATAAGCTGTCCACGCCGCGGCGAGTAGAAGTGCCGCACCAACAATGGGGCGCAAGCTGCCTTGCATCATGAACATTGGGATGGCTAAGAGCAGAAATGAAACTGGGCCAAAGTATTTCCAGTAGCCAGATTTGGACCGCGCTTTTGCAAATGGGAACAGCAACGATAGAATTGCCATTGTTAAGAACAGCAAAGCCCAAGGGCGCGTGGCGAAGTTCAGTAAATCGGGTGAGATTTGCATCGCGCGCATCAAATTGACTTCACCAATTGGGCCTAGAACGGTTCCAAGGATCAATGGCGCAAGTGGGAAGTCCAATCGCATCATTAGGTATCCGACCATGCCGAATAGAAACATTGTCCATATATCGAAGGAGGTGTTGTTGATCGCAAAGACGCCCATGCCCGTGTAGAGCAAAATCACACCTGCAAGAATGTAGATCGGAATGCCCACGATCCGAATGAAGATTTTGAGCGCGGCAGATTGCAGTAAAAGCACGAAAATATGTCCGATGACAAAAGCGAGCAAAATGACGTAGACCACATCTGGACGCTCGGTCATGAATGTCGGACTAGGGGCGACGTCATGGACAAGAAGGGCTGCAAGCACCGCCGCTGCCGCTGCATCCCCCGGGATACCCAGGGCAACGAGCACCATTAAAGCGCCCCCCATTGTTGCGTTGTTTGTGCTTTCTGGTGCGATGATGCCTTCTTCGGTGCCTGTGCCAAAGGCTTCAGGGTTTTTGGAATTTTTGCGCGCTTGATCGTAGGAGATTAGATTGGAAATCGACGCACCTGCAGCAGGCAAAACACCAACGAACACACCAATTGCGATGGATCTCAACGTCAAAATCCAGTGCTTCAAAAGCTGTTTGAGAACTCTCAGGTGCGGAATACGCACATTAGTGGCCGCTTCTGCGCTCAAGGTGCGCCGTGCCGCCGCACGCGTCGGCATATCAGAGAGCAATTGTGAGAATGCGAATACGCCGATCAATATAGGGAGATAGGCAAAGCCGCCATCCAGATCACCATTGCCAAAAGTCAGTCGCGAGATGCCATTGACTTGGTCTTCGCCCACAGCCGATGCCAAAAGGCCGACACAGGCTGCAATCAAGCCTTTGACCATATTGCCGTCAGAGAGGCTGGCGGTGATCGTTAATGCAAAGAGGATGAGACTAAAATAGCCCCAAGGCCCGATTTCCAGCCCGATTTGTCCTAAAGGAGGGGCAAGAACGAAGAGTACCGCACCACTGACAAACCCGCCGATGCAAGACGCCCAGAGGCCAAGGCCAAGCGCATAGCCTTGCTCGCCTTTGCGCACCAAGGGCAGGCCATCAAATGTCGTTGCCACTGAGGCTGGTGTGCCTGGGATTCCCAGTAGCATTGCGGACACCAGCCCACCCGAAATTCCGCCCACCATTACGCCCAGCATGATTGCAAGGCCCGGTGTTGTTTCCATGCCATATGTGAAGGGCAGCACGATGACGACAGCCATTGTGATCGAAAATCCGGGAATAGCCCCAACGAGTAGGCCAGCAAGAACGCCTGCGCCAAGCAACAGAAGGTTGTAGGGTTCTGTCATTTGGCTCAGCGCCAATAGGAAGCCATCGAATAAAGTCATCACTTCGCCTTTCTTATAGCAATGCCCACCAACGCCCGGCAGGCGCGATGACTTTGAGGACTTGCGAAAACAGCACCCACAACACGACTGATGATCCCGCCGCAACACCAAGGTGCAGCAACGCAAAGCGCAGGGTTTTGGGGCCAAGAATTGTCAAAACAGCAAAGACAAATAACCCGCCTGCTGGATAAGCTCCCAGACGTGGGAGCAGCCACAAAAATACCAAAAAGCAGGCGAAAACGGACCATGCGATACGCTCCCGTTCAAAGAATGCTTGGATCGTTTGCGCGTTGAAACGCGCGTTGGATTTTTTCAGACTCTGGATGAACAAGATCAAAGACAAGAGACCCATCGAAACGATGATCGCACGGGGCCAAATTTCCGCACCAAAGCGCGTACCTGGAAAGTTTTGCACCTGAAATGTCTGAAGAAACAGCAGGGCAGATAGCCCCATCAGAAAGACTGCCAACAAAAGCGCGATGCTGCGATTGCTCATGGATTTACTCCGAGGTCAGAAAAAGGGGCGACTCGCGAACGAGCCGCCGACATCGTGCCTTATTTGGCGCGATAAATACCGATTTCCTTGGCGACGGTTTCCCAACGCTCGCCCTGTATGGCCCACCATGCGGAATAGTCATTGCCATCCATATAACGCACAGCAGCACCCATTTTCGTCATCGCTGCGATCAGGTCTGGGTCTTGGACAACCTGTGCAAATCTTTCGCCATAAGTGGCAAGGACCTCATCAGATGTGTCCTTTGGCATCATGATGCCACGAGTCACGTTAATCTCGATGTCAAAGCCTTGCTCTGCTGCAGTGGGAACCTCGGGCAAAGTTGCTGAGCGTTCGTTTGAGAACATCGCCAAAGCAGTCAATTGATCAGGGAAATACTGACGCGCATCAGATTCGCCAACTTGGCCGACATGCACTGTGTCGGACAGCAAGGCTGTGACGCGTTCGCGCCCCCCTTCGTATCCAATGATGTTAAAGTTGATCCCGAGATCGTCTTGCAGTTGCAACAAGATAAAATGCGTGTTTGATGCAATGCTGGCAGCAGCAAGCACTTCGCCGTCATGCGCCTTTGAATAGCTGACCATGCTTGCGAAATCTTTGAACGGCGCGTTTGGAGAGGCTGCAAAAATTGCAGGTTCAACATTGATCATGGCCGCAGGCGAAAAGTCATCCCATGAAAAATCGACACGACCGGTGAGGTAACTGGCCAAAATTGCTTCGTGTTGGAACAGCATCGTACAGCCATCCGCATCGGCTTTTTGCACCTCGGAGGCGCCTTTGCTGCCGCCTTGTCCCGTGATGTTGATGACCTGCAATTCGGGCTCAAAGCCGAGTTTGTTGTAGCTTTCCGCCAAAATGCGTGCCTGCAGATCAGAGCCGCCGCCTGCGCCATAAGGCACAACAAGTCGTGCGGTATCGCAAGGGATATCTGCCTGCGCAAATGCCCCGCTCGCCAGCATCACAACGCCAGCACCCAGCCCTAAAATGGATTTTCCATGTTTCATGAGTGATCCTCCCAAATCTGAAGCGATGATTATTCACCGATACAATGTATGATATTTAACTTGCCTGAAATAAGACAAATACATATTATGTATCAATGATATAAATTTTATTTATACCCATTGATATCGGAGATCACTCATGCCTCTTGATCTGCGCAGACTCAAATACATCCACGCCATTGACCAACATGGCTCTTTGACACGCGCCGCAGAAGCCCTTGGGATAGCGCAACCCGCGCTATCGCATCACATTTCCGCGTTGGAAGACTATTTTAAAACAGAACTATTCCACCGCACCCCACGCGGGATGATCACCACAGATGTCGGAAAAATTCTCGTCGCACATGCATCATCAATCCTGCGCAGCGTTGAAGACGCAGAAACGGCTGCAAGACACGGTGTTGATACGCCCGCAGGATCGGTGGCGTTAGGGTTACTCAATACAGTCGCTTTGCGCTTGGCTGTGCCGCTGTTTCAACGCTGTTCGGAGCAATACCCCAACATTCGATTGTTCATCGCCGAGGGCACCAGTCAATCATTGAATGAGGGGATGCAGAGCCAAGAACTGGATTTGGCGATCAACCTGTCAGAAGCGGCTGAGAGTTCAGCGAAGCTGTTGGCAACCGAGCGTCTGGTTCTATTGTCCAAAAAAACCGCCGGGGCCGAAACGGGAGATATAACACTGCACGAAGCGTTAAAGCGCCCCTTAATTTTACCGTCGCGCAAACACGTATTGCGTAAGATCGTTGAATGGGCCGCTCAGCAGCAAGATTTGAAGATGAATATCCGTTATGAACTAGCGGGTGGCTGGATTTTAAAATCGGCTGTGGTCGCGGGTCTGGGGGATACCATTATTGGGCGAGCGGCAGTGATGGATGATGATCTGGAAGAGCGGTTGATGGTGCGGCAAATTATGTCGCCCGCACTTGAGCGTCGCTTGGTTCTTGTGCAGTCTCCGATACGCGAAGCTGCGCCTGCCGTGGTAGTTGTGACCGAATTGTTGCGTGAGCTCGTGAGGGAGGTCTCAGAGCAAACTATTTGGCGTGCTGCGTAGTTGGTTTTAGTGATCGTATTCCGATCAATTCCGCCGATACATCTTCCGCTATCACGTCTGCTCCAAAACGAATGCTGACCGCACTGGCGCGTCGTCCAGCGGAGATGGGCTCTGTTCAACCGTTCGCGACATTCGCATTTCAAACGAGGCTTGGTTGCAGCGCCGGGTGTCGGCTTTCTGCAGTGTCCGCTTTGAATGACGCCATATATTGCTAACGTAGTTGCCGCGAAAGTTCGGTTTTCGCCATTGGTGCTTAAGGATGATGACCTGAGCCAGAACCTATGCCTGACCGACGATGGCAGCTTCGTTGGTGGAAGCCTGGCTTCTGAGGGCTGATACAACTCGGGACGATGTACTGCCCGAGGTCAACACGCGCGCCCTCTCGTTCTGGGCTTTTCGGCTTTCCCTGAAGAACAAAAACAACAACCATTTCCTGAACCGGGCAAAAATTACTCCTCCCAAAATGAACGCGATGCGAATAACCCGTGTTCGTCAGTGCCGCTGGGAAGGACCCGTCGCCTTCGAACTGAAAGTGGCCTTATCAAGCACTCGGGGCGGCACAAAAACGTGACAGGTCCACTTTGGCATTGTGACGCTGTTGAACCTGTCCATCGGTTTGATCACACCGCCCGTGGGCACAACGCTGTTCACCGGCTGTGCGGTCGGCAAGGTGTCCATCAAAAAGGTCACACACACGATGTGGCCGTTCTGGCTTGCCATGCTTGTGGCGCTCGGGCTGGTGACCTTCTTCCCTGCTTTGACTCTGTACGTGCCGAATGCCGTCTTCGGAGACCGGATCGTGCCCATTCCGGAGTGAGGACTGTGCCTGCCGGGTCTTAAACGCGGCGCCCAATTTGTGAGCGCCGCCAACGTCAGACTAGGTCGTAATCGCCGTCACAATCGTTTGGATCAGCGCCACCGCGCCTGAGATCGGCTGGAACCGGCTTGCCGTGTCCGTGGCGACGAACAATGCCACGTCTGCATTCTTGGTAAGAGGGCTGTCCGGGCTATCCGTCAGCACCACAACCCGGCGATTGGAGACGTGCGCGTCCAGAACGACATCCACAACCGGCTGAGAATAGGGTGGGAAGGCAATGGCAAATAGAACCTCGTCCCGCGCAATGGTGGAAACCTGAGGCCCCGCCATACCACCAGAAAAGTCCAAGAGCGAGGCAGCCCTTTCGCCGCGCAGCAAGCCGTAAAGAAAATAGTCCCCGATGGGCCGAGACCGCCTCAGCCCTGCGATATAGATATGTCGTGCCGGGTTCAGCAGGCCAACCGCCTTGTTCAACGCGTCAAGATCGCAATCACGAGCCACCTGCTTGAGCGCCTCGTGGTGCGACGCAATGCACGCCTCTAGCATGGCTTCGGCATCGGGCGCTGGCGCGGATTGGTCCTGCGACATGACCTGATCACGTGTCTGCGCCTGGCCTTCGATCAGCCGCTGGCGAAAGACCTTCTGAAGATCGGAAAAGCCGGAAAAGTCGAACTCCTTGGCGAAGCGAATCAAAGTCGACGGTTGAATGCCGAGTTCCCCTGCCAGGACCGGAGTCGTCTTTAGAGCGAAGCCATTCGGATCCTCCAATGAGGCCCGTGCGATGCGCTGTAAATGCGGGCTCAGTCCGGCAAATCGATCGCGAATGCGCCGTCGCAAGAGGTCGAAATTCTCAGGTGGATCAATGGGTTGATTGTCAGAAGTTTGTGTCATGCCACACTATATAACATCTATTCCAAACGATGGAAAATATTTTCCTTGACGCAAATAGAAAGAATTTTCTATCAAAGAGATACGGTTTTCAATTGGGCGCAGAGGAGGTGCTCAGCCGCTGTGTCGCGCCTGGTTGAACAGGCGCATCAATGGGAGGAATCCAATGCCAAACCCCAAAATCTCTCGCCGAAATTTGCTAGGCTCAGCTGCCGCAGCTGGCGGCCTGGCCACGGTCTTCGGCCCCTGGAAGCACAACCGCGTTTATGCGGCTTCCAGCGATAAGCCGATCAAGATCGGCATCACGTCTGACGCATCCGGCCAGTATGCCAACTCCGGCGCGTCGGACCGTCGCGGCATGTTGATGGCCATTGAAGAGGCCAACGCCCGTGGTGGCGTTCTGGGCCGCAAGGTCGAGCATGTGCATATCGACACCGAAACCACCCCGGCCACTGGCTCCCGTGTGGCGGAACGTCTGATCACCCGCGAAGAGTGCGGCTTCCTGATCGGTGCCGTCAGCTCGGGCGTCGCCAACGCGATCAGCCAGGTCGCACAGCGCTACGGCGTCATCTACCTGAACACCAACTCGTCCTCGCCTACTGAGAGCGGTGAGAACTGCCACCGCGTCAAGTTCGTCTGGGACGGCAACGGGGCCAACTTCTCCAAAGCGGCTATCAAGAATTCGCTGGATGCCTATGGCGGCGACGTGATGCTTGTGACCAACGACTACGTTTGGGGCCATGACACGGCCAAAGCGACCCGTTCGCTGGTAGACCAATATGGCGGTAGCATCGTGGATGAGATCCTGGTGCCGCAGGGCACGCGCGATTTCTCGGCCACGCTGCTGAAGCTGCAGCAAGCCGGGCCAAACGTGGTTGCGGCGGCTGTTGGCGGTGACGACCAGATCGCGCTGCGCCAGCAAGTTGCGCAGCTCGGCATGGGCGACAAGATGGCCTGGATCAACAACCAGCAGGATTGGCCCGATGTCTACGGCCTGCCGCTCGACAACCTCTTTGGCGTCTTCGGCACCACCTGGTACTATGGCCTCGACCTGCCAGGCGTGAAGGAATTCGTGCAGCGTTATCAGGAAATGTATCCCGACACCGGCATGCGCGTCCCCGGCAACGTCTTCTACAACGGCTACATGGCCACGAAGAACCTGCTGGATGCTATCGAGCGTGCAGGCACCACGAACAACATCGCGGTGATCAAAGAGCTCGAAGGTCACGTCATGACCGCCGAAGAGCGAATGCAGCATCATGATGCGGTGATCGATCCGAACACCCATCAGGTGCAGCAGACGATCTACCTCGCCACGGCCAATGAAGCGCCAAAAGAGGATGACGACATGTTCAAGATCCTCACGCAGTCCGATCCCGAGGAAGTGCGCGATCAGAACAGCATTGGCGCATGTAACCTCGAAAGCTACGAGGACACGCCGACTTTCGACGCCTAACCCGGCGCCGGAACCACCTGCGGCCAGAGCTCCTTCCCCACTCTGGCCGCGACCCTATTCTTTTCGCATCGGTATGAGACTCTAATGATCCAGCTGATTCCCCATATTATCAATGGGCTAACCCTTGGCCTGCTGTTTGCGCTGATCGCGCTCGGCTTCACGCTGATCGTCGGCGTGATGGAGGTGATAAACCTGGCCCATGGCGCGATGTTCGCACTGGGGGCGTATTTTGCCATGACCACCATCGGCGGCGGCTGGTTCGCCGGGACCGAGTTCGGGACATGGTGGTTGAGTCTGCCGATTGGCGTGCGCTACGCGGTTGGCGTGGTCGTCGGCCCGCTTCTGGCCGCCTGTGCGGGCATGGTGCTAGAACTGTGCCTGCGGCCCACTTATGGCAAAGCGCCGCTTTACGGCTTGCTGCTGACCTTCGGCGCGGGCCTGGTGATCGAAGAGCTGATCCGCCACTACTGGGGCACCGGCGAACAAAGCCTGACCGTGCCGCAGTCCATCAATGGCGCGTTCTTCATGGCCGGGCTGATCTTCTCGAAGTACAAATTCTTTGCCGCTGCATTTGCCATCGTTGCTATCTTCGGGGTTTGGGCGTTCCT
Organism: Pseudoprimorskyibacter sp.; assembly: GCA_034670065.1. GTDB lineage: Bacteria > Pseudomonadota > Alphaproteobacteria > Rhodobacterales > Rhodobacteraceae > Mesobacterium_A. The sequence continues at coordinate 841,604 of JAXMOG010000001.1, forward strand.
GGAAAAGACGCCCTACGGCGCGATCATCAAGGCGGGCGCCCATGACAGCGAGATGGTCCGCGCATTGGGTTACGACCTTGCCAAGCTACGGCTGCTGATCTTCGGCTTTGGCGCGGCGCTGGCCGCGTTGGCGGGGATCGCCATGGCACCGATCTGGGGCTTGCGCCCGCATCTCGGGATCGACGTCATCATCCCGGCCTTCCTGATCATCGTCATCGGCGGCGTCGGCAGCTTCTGGGGCGCGGTGATTGCTGCCGTCCTGGTAGGCCTCGCCGTGGGCATCACCGGGGCCTATGCGCCAGCCTGGTCGATGCTGTCCATGTACCTTCTATTGATCGCCATTGTCGGTTTTCGCTCGCGCGGGCTGATGGGCCGCAAATCCGCGCTGGAGAACTGATCCATGTCTGACGCAAAAATGATCACGCTCAGCGATATTCCCGCCAAAGGCGGCTCTCCGCTGACCCTGGCCATGGGGGTTTTCCTGGCCGCACTGGCTACGGCGCCGTGGTGGCTGCCTGCGGTGGGGCTTTATCAATACCTTGGGATCGAGGTCGCCATCTGGCTGATCTTTGCCCTCGGGTTCAACCTGCTCTTTGGCTATATCGGCCTGCATTCCTTTGGCCATGGGGCCTATCTGGGGGTCGGTGCATATGCCTTTGGCCTGTTCCAGCAAGAGGTCGCGGTCAGCCTTTGGGGCGGGTTGGTCGCCGCGATTGCCGCGTCGCTCGTTGCGGGCGCGCTGGTGGCCAGCTTCATCTCGCATCGGCGGGGCATCTACTATGCGCTGATGACCATCGCCTTTGGCCAGATCTTCTGGTTCTGTGCGATTAAGCTGCATTCGATCACCGGTGGCGAAGATGGCCTCTTGGGCATCCCGCGTCCTGACCTCAACCTTGGCCCAATCAGCGTTTCCTTAGCAGATAATACATCGCTCTACTGGTTTGTCGCTGTGGTGCTGGGTCTGGTGGCTCTTGGTCTTTGGCGGCTCGCGAATGCCCCCCTCGGCCGGGTCTGTCAGGCGATCCGCCAGAACGAAATGCGCGCCAGCTTTGTCGGCTACAATGTCTGGTGGATCAAATGGATCGCATTCACAGCCTCTGCGGGGATTGCCGGTCTGGCCGGTGGCCTCTTCGCAATGGCCCAAGAAAGCGCCTATCCCGATGTGATGGCCCTGCACCAATCTGGCCTCATCGTTATGATGGTCCTTGTGGGCGGCGGTCTCGTCAGCTTCTGGGGGCCGATCCTTGGCGTGATCCTCTACTTCGTCGCCCGCGATGTGATCGGCGGTATCACTGAGACCTGGCTGCTTTGGTTCGGCTTGATGTTTGTCATCATGGTCATGGTCCGCCCCGAAGGCCTCGCAGGCGTGATCCATGTGATCCGTACGCGGATCGGCATGGCTCCGGCGGCGCGCGCAACCCATACGAAGGAGGCGTAAGATGGCCCTGTTCGAAGCTAAAAACCTGCGCAAACGCTTTGGTGCGCGTGTGGTGCTGGAAAACATCTCTTTGAGTGTCGAAGAGGGCAGCGTCCACGGCATTATGGGACCAAACGGCGCCGGCAAAACCACCTGTTTCCATGTGCTGACCGGGCATCATGCCCCAGATGGCGGGACGATCACCTTTGACGGGCAGGACATCACCGGCAAGAAGCCCTACCAGATCGCCCGGATGGGGATTTCGCGCAGCTTCCAGATCATGAACCTCTTTGACGACACGGTGGTGATTGAGAATGTGATCCTTGCGCTGCCTGAGTTCCGGGACTCTGGCCTAAACCCTGTGAAGGACGTCTTTGGCAACAAAGCGTTGGTCGATAAGGCCCTGTCGGTGCTGGATCAGGTCGGCCTCTCCCACCGCGCTTGGGAAAAAGCCGAGGCGCTGCCCTATGGCGAACGCCGCGCGCTGGAGATTGCCGTGGCGCTGGCGCCCGAGCCGCGCATCGTCTTCCTTGATGAGCCGACCTCTGGCCTTGGGACCGAGGCAACGCAGGCGCTCGCCAAGCTGATCCAAGAGCTGCGGAGCCGCTACACAATCGTGCTGATCGAGCATGACATGCGGTTCCTGTTCCAACTGGCCGACCGGATTTCAGTCATCCATTGGGGCCAGGTCGTGACCGAGAACACGCCCGCAAAACTGCAGGAAAACAAATGGGTGGCGCGCTCTGCCCTGGGAGAGGTGGCCTGATGCTTGCCATTGAGAATATCGAGACCTTTTACGGTGAGACGCAGGCGCTTTTTGGCCCGTCGCTGACCGTGAACCCCGGCGAGGTTGTGGCCCTGCTTGGCCCGAATGGAGCGGGTAAAACGACGACGATCCGCTCCATTCTCGGGCTGTCTCAGCCACGTTCGGGCCGTGTCAGCTTCGATGGGCACGACATTACAAAGGTGCCGACGCACAAGATCTCGCAGATGGGGATCTCTTGGGTGCCTGATGATCGCCGCGTCTTTCCCGCGATGTCCGCGCGGCGCAATCTGGCGCTTGGCACGAGGCGAACCAAGTTCCGCCGCTGGACCAATGACGAGATGGTGGGGGTCTTTCCCGCCCTCGAACACCTGATGGGACGCGACTGCGAGAACATGTCGGGGGGCGAGCTGCAGATGGTGGCGATCAGCCGCGCTTTGCTCGCTTCGCCCGGTTTGGTGCTGTTTGACGAGCCAAGCCAAGGCCTTGCACCGAAGATCGTGCAGGACGTGATGAAGACCATCACCCGCCTTAAGGCTGAAGGCATCGCCTGCCTTGTGGTTGAACAGCACGCGCTGGCCACGCTGGAGGTCTCGGACCGGGTCTATGTGATGGACCGCGGGCAGATCGTGCACGAAGGCCCTGCGCAAGAACTCTTGGACAATGCGCCCATGCGGCGGCGCCTGATTGGGATGTAAGTCATGACCAACATGCTAGAGGTCAAAGCCCTCGAAAAAATCTACACAAAGGGGCGGTTCGACAAGACGCCAACCTTTCATCTGGCCGCCGATTTTGTCATCGAAAAGCCGGGCATTGTCGGGATGATGGGGCCGAACGGCTCAGGCAAGACGACCCTCTTTGAGCTGATCACTGGCTCAAACGCGCCCACCTCGGGCGAGGTGAATGTGGCAGGCCGCAACATCCACAAGGTGCGCACCGATCAGCGCGACCGACTGGCGATCCACTACCACCAGTCTTATCAGGTGCGGCACTTCCGGTCCTTCAAGCCAAACGCTTTGATGGAGCCTGCGGGGTCTGACTATCCGCTGCTGCATCTGTTTGATGAGCCGCAGTTCAACACCCAAGACGGCTATATCGGCTTTATGCTCGATTTCTTCCGTCGGCTGCGCGATGAAGGGCGGCTGGTGTTCCTCTGTGTGCATCCGAACGAGCGTTTCCACCTCGAGATTGTGCAAGAGATTTGCGAGAGCTTTGTGTTCGTAAACAAAGGCGCGGTCTCGACGCTGCCGGATTATGACGCGCTGCTCGATTTCGAACCGGCGCGGACCTATCTGGGCGCGCTTCTGACGGAGCGGGCGGCATGAGTGTTTTTCGCAAAGCGGCCTATCCTGTCCCGGTGAACCGCACTGATGTCGCTGTGCAATTCCCAAACTTCAGCTTTGGCGTCATCAACGACCCGCCGGGGCAGGTTTGGGCGGATTTCACCCATGATACGGACGAGTTCGTCGTGGTGGCCGAAGGCGAAGTCAAGATTGACGTGGCCGGAGAGACAGCGACATGCCAGCCCGGCGATCTGGTCCTGATCCCGGCTGGGGCTGTGCACACGTTGCGGACGTCTGAAAGCGAGCCAAGCACCTGGTACTACGGCTATGGGCATTTGGGGGGGAATGATGGCTGACAGATTGCGCATCGCGCTGGTCGGTTGCGGCATGATCAGCGTGTTTCATCTCAGGGCCTGGGTCGCAGCGGGGGCGGAGATTGTCGCGCTCTGCGACACCGATCCGGAAAAGGCTGCGGAACGGGCCGAGGAATTCAGCGTCGCGCGGACCTATACAGATGCTGCGGCGATGTTTGCCGATGGCGGCTTTGACGCGGTTGACATCGCGGCCTCTGTCGGGGCGCATGCGCCCGTGGCGCGGATTGCAGCGGATCACGGCGTGCATATCATGTGCCAGAAGCCGCTGACGGAAACCGTTGCCGAGGCTGAGGCGCTGATTGCCGATGTGGGCAACCGGGTGCGCTTCATGGTGCATGAGAACTACCGCTTTCGCCCGCATTACATGACCGTGCGCCGCTGGATCGATGAAGGCCGCATTGGCACGGTCCGGCATGCGCAGATCTCCTGCCGTGGCTCGGGTCTTTGCCCGCGCGAGGGGGATGTGCCCTTCTTGGTTGAACGCCAGCCCTATTTGACCGGCTTCAAGCGCAACCTCGTGTTTGAAACGATGATCCATCATCTGGACGTTCTGCGCTGCCTGTGCGGCCCGTTGACGGTCGAGGCAGCGCGGCTGCACCGCTTGGCCGAAGGGCTGCCCGGTGAAGACACTGCAGCGATCCTGATGAGCGGTGAGAATGGTTTGATTGCCACCGCCGATGGCTGCCTTGTGGCGCCAGGCTATCCGCAGCTGCATGGTGACCGGCTCGAGGTGATCGGCACCCTTGGCACCATCGTCATGGAACTCAACCGCATCTTGATCGTCGGTGATCAGGACAGCGCTGAAGAGGTCGACCTACTGGGTCGCTACCAAGAGTGTTTCGACACGTTGATGGCCGCCTTCGTGGCGGGCCTCAACGACAATACCCTGTTCGAGACCGACCGGCTCGACAATCTGGAGACTTTGAGACTGATGGAAAGCGTGTATCTCGCAGCTGGTGTCGAGGTGACGCCATGAATACGCAAGCGACTCTTACACCCGAACTCGATCCCGTTGCCATATCGGACCTCTTCAATATTGAGGGCCTTCGGGTTTTCCTGCCGGGAGGCTATGGCGCAATCGGCGAGGCACTGTCCGTCGCCATGGCGCATCGCGGCGCCGAGGTGGTCATCGCCGGTCCTCGTCTCGAGAAAGCCGAGGCATTGGCTGAAAGTATTCGCGAAGCCGGCGGCAACGCTCATGGCTTTGCAATGAACGCGAAAGAGGTCGACTCCATCAAAGAGGTTACGGCGCGGGCTGTCTCTGCCATGGGCGGTATTGATGTGTTGGTCAATTGCGTTGGTATTCAGCGTGAACAAGCCTTGTTGGAGGTCACAGAGGAAGCCTTTGATGACATGTACCAGACGAACCTGAAATCTGCGATGTTCTTGGGGCAAGCTGTGGCGCGCGACCAGATCGCACGCGGTCAAGGCGGGCGGCAGATCCATCTTCTATCTGTGCGCTCACAATTGGCCCTGCGCGGGCGCGGCTATTCCGCCTATTGCGCAACCAAAGGCGCTTTGGTGATGCTGGTCAAACAGCATGCGATGGAACTGGCCCCGCACAACATCACTGTGAACGGCGTCGCGCCGACCTTTATCCAGTCGGACCGCATTCGTCCGCATCTGGATAAGCCGGCCTTCCGTGAATTTATCCTCGAGCGCAATCCGATGGGACGTATTGGCGCCCCGCTGGAGGTCGCAGGTCAGGTCATTGCCTTCGCCGCCCCTTCGGGCAGCTATATGACTGGTCAGGTGGTCTATGTAGACGGCGGGGTCACGGCGTCGCAATGAAGCTACGATCGGCACGTTGGTTTGACACGGATGATTTGCGCGGCTTTGGGCATCGCTCGCGGCTGATGCAAATGGGCTATGGAATTGAGGATTGGAATGGTCGTCCGGTCATCGCGATCCTGAACACTTGGTCGGACATCAACCCGTGCCACGCCCATTTCAAGCACCGGGTCGAGGACGTCAAACGCGGCATCTTGCAAGAGGGCGGCTTTCCTATCGAGCTGCCTGCCCTGTCGCTATCCGAGAACTTCGTAAAGCCGACGACCATGCTATATCGCAATATGCTGGCGATGGAGGCCGAGGAGCTTTTGCGTTCGCATCCCGTAGATGGCGCGGTTCTGATGGGTGGCTGCGACAAGACCGGACCGGGGCTGCTGATGGGCGCGATCTCGATGGATTTGCCCTGCCTCTTTATGCCTGCCGGACCGATGCTGCGCGGCAATCTGCGGGGTGAGGTGCTGGGGTCTGGCGCTGACACTTGGAAATACTGGGACGAGCGCCGCGCCGGCAATATCGACCAGAAGGAATGGCAAGCGGTGGAGGCGGGTATCGCGCGCAGCTATGGACATTGCATGACCATGGGCACCGCCGCAACGATGACAGCCATCGCCGATGCGATGGGCATGACGCTGACCGGGGCCTCGTCGATCCCGGCCGCCGATTCCGGGCATATCCGCATGGCCACCGCCACAGGGCGGCGTGCAGTGCAGATGGTGCGGGAGGATTTGAAGCCCTCAACAGTCCTGAGCGCCGCCAGTTTCCAGAATGCGTTGCATGTTGCGATGGCCATGGGCTGTTCGACCAATGCGATCATCCACCTGACCGCTTTGTCGCGGCGCGCTGGCTTTCCGTTGACACTCGATGATTTCCACGAAGCTGGGCAACGCGTTCCGCTGCTCGCCAATATCCGGCCCTCTGGTGACAAATACCTGATGGAAGACTTCTACTACGCCGGGGGCCTGCCCGCGCTGATGGCTGAAATGGGCGATCTTTTGGCGGGTGATGCGCTGACCGTGACAGGCGAACCGCTTGGAACAGAAATCAAGGGCGCAAAGACCCACCTACCGGATGTGATCCGCCCCCGGTCCAATCCGGTCTCATCCGAACCGGCGATGGCGGTATTGCGCGGCAATCTTGCCCCCGATGGCGCGGTAATGAAACCTTCTGCCGCTGATCCGCGCTTGCTCAACCACGTCGGCCCGGCGCTGGTCTTTGATACTTACGCTGAGATGAAGGCCCGGATTGACGACCCTGATATGGAGGTGACGCAAGACACGGTACTCATTATGCGCGGCGCTGGCCCCCAAGGCGGGCCCGGCATGCCGGAATGGGGCATGCTGCCGATCCCTCAAAAGCTGCTGAAACAGGGCGTGCGCGATATGTTGCGGATTTCGGACGCGCGGATGTCAGGCACTTCTTATGGCGCTTGCCTCTTGCATGTTGCGCCCGAGGCACATGTGGGCGGGCCGCTGGCCCTTGTCCAAACGGGCGATATGATCCGTATCGATGCGCGCGCGGGCATCTTGGAGATGGACGTCAGCGACGAAGAGCTGGAACGTCGCCGCGCCGCTTGGACATCGCCCAAACCCGAATTCCAGCGCGGCTATGGCTGGGCCTATGCCCGCCACGTGATGCAGGCCAACGAGGGCTGCGATTTTGACTTTTTAGAAACCGAGTTCGGTGCCCCCGTGCCCGAACCTCAAATCCTCTGAACCGATACCCAAAGGACTTTCACCATGGACGGCACCCAAACCCTTTCCAAACCCCGCATTCTGATCGCTGGTGAGTGGCGTGATGCAGGTCGCGGGGTGTCAATCCCTGTGGTCAACCCCTGCACCGAGGAGGTGCTGTGGGAGCAACCGGGTTGCACCATTGATGACGTGGAAGAGGCCCTCGCCGCCGCCCGCGCCGCGCAGGACAGCTGGTCGGCTGTGCACGGATGGGAGCGCGCCCGCATTCTGCGCCGGGTCGCCGAAGAAATGCGGGCCCGCACTTGTGCCATCGCCCGCGCGTTGAGCCTGGAAATCGGTCGCCCTTATGCCCAATCCGCAGGCGAGGTGGGCGCGGCCATCGAGCAAGTCGAATGGTTCGCGGGCGAGGCAGAGCGGCTCTTTGGCCAAGTCCTGCCGTCCCGTCAAGGCGGACGCCTGCTGACAGAGCCTGAGCCGGTCGGCATTTGCGCGGCCTTCACCGCTTGGAATTTCCCGGTCAACCTGCCGGTGCGCAAGATGGCGCCAGCGCTGGCGGCAGGCAACGCAATCATCGTGCGTCCGTCCGAACAGGTGCCGATGACCACCACACTCATCTTAGAAAGCTTCGTTGCCGGTGGCGTGCCCGCAGGCGTTGTGCAGATGCTCACCGGCCCTGCCTCCACGATCAGTACTGCGATCATGGAGGCAGAAGAGGTCCGCAAAATTTCTCTCACCGGGTCGACCCGTGTGGGTCAAATGCTGGTGGCGCAAGCCGCTCAGACCATGAAGCGGTGTTCAATGGAACTCGGCGGGCATTCTCCTGTAGTGGTTTGCGCCGATGCGGACATCGAAGAGGCCGCCAAGCAATGCGCCGCCTTCAAATTCCGCAACGCGGGGCAAGTCTGCATCGCGCCGAACCGCTTCTATGTGGAGGAAGCAGCTGCCGATCAATTCCTTGATGTCATGGCGCGCGAAGCTGAAGCGCTGGTGTTGGGCGACAGCCAGGATGAGGCGACCACCATGGGACCACTTACCCTGCCATCAGGCCGTGACAAGGTCGAGCACTTGATCGCACAAGCGATTGAAAGCGGCGCTCGCCTTGTCACTGGCGGTAAGCGGCCAGAGACGCGCAACACTGGCTATTTTTTGGAACCGACCGTTCTGGCGGATGTGCCGGATGGGGCAGAGATCATGTCCCAAGAGCCCTTTGGCCCTGTCGCGCCCGTGGCCACATTCACCAGCTTTGATGACGCAATCAAACGCGCCAATTCCACGCCATACGCTTTGGCCGCTTATGCCTTTACAGGCGATCAAGACAAGGCGCAGGCCCTGTCGCGCAGGCTGCATGCGGGTATGGTCGGGGTGAACACCTTCTTTGTTGCTCATACCGAAGCCCCCTTTGGCGGTATGGATCATTCCGGCATGGGCCGCGAAGGCGGACCGGATGCGATCAAGGACTACCAGAACGTCAAGCTCACGCACATGATGGCCGGTTAAATGGACAAGTCCTACAATTCGTTACTCTCCATTCAAGGACGAACGGCCTTGAACGGATGGATTGCCGCGGCATCCCCTTTGACCGCACAAGCCATGGCGATGGCCGGTTGGGACGCACTGACGATTGATCTGCAACATGGTACAGCCGATTACTCGGATCTTTTGACGCTCTTGCCGATCATTGAAGGCGCGGGCATCACGCCGCTGGTACGGGTTCCGTGGCTGGATGAGGCTGCAATCATGCGCACGTTGGATGCGGGCGCGATGGGGGTCATCGCCCCGATGATCGAATGCGCTGCGGATGCCGAGCGCTTGGTCGCAGTGTGCCGCTACCCACCTGCCGGTGGGCGCAGCTTTGGCCCGGTGCGGGCGCGGATGGTCTGGCCAGAGCCCTATACGACGGCATCTGCCGATGCCAACGTGCTAGCGCTGGCCATGATCGAGACGCGCAAGGGCATAGAGGCGTTGCCAGACATTCTGGCGGTGGAGGGGTTGTCCGGCATCTATATCGGACCGGCTGACCTGTCACTTAGCTACGGATACCCCGCCAAGTTCGACCCCGAGGCGGAAGAGATGATCGCACTGATCAAACACATTCGCGCGGCAACCATGGAAGCGGGGCTGTTTTGCGGTCTGCATTGTGGGTCGGTCGGCTATGCGCAACGGGCCGCCGCATGGGGCATGGACCTTGTCACCATCGGGTCTGACGCGCGGTTCGTCGAAGCCGGTGCAGCCGAGACGGTTCAGGGATTCTTCAACAAGACAGCGGGACACGTTGCCGCCAGAGGCTACTAGGTCTCACCACCAGAACGGTTGGGCGTTCATCGGTCGCTTTTTCGTGTTCCCATAAAATGTGCCGACAACCGGCGCTTGCGACCTACCTCTTTGTGCTCAAACAGAAAGAGGCCTTGCGCCTTGCCAAGCGGCAAGGCCCCGGATTTCAAGGGCAAGGAAATTTGCGTCTGTGTCACCGAAAGACGAGGGCACGAGATCGATCATAGCTGCCAATGTGCTTGAACGTGGGTTCGATGCGGATGGTCCGAACCAGAAATGGGTGGCGGACTTCACCTACATCTGGACAGCCGAAGGCTGGCTCTATGTTGCCGCCGACATTGATCTCTTCTCGCGGCGTGTCGTTGGATGGTCCATGAGCGATCAGATGACGTCCCAAATGGTCACGGACGCCCTGATCATGGCGATCTGGCGTCGAGGCAAGCCGAAGGAGCTGCTGCACCATTCGGACCAGGGCAGCCAATACACCAGCGAACCTTTCCAGCGATTGATGGCAGATCATGGCATAACCTGTTCGATGAGCCGGTCTGGAAATGTCTGGGACAACGCAGCGATGGAAAGCTTCTTCTCTTCGCTGAAAACTGAACGGATCAGGCGAAAAGCCTACCGCACCAGAAAACAGGCGTGTGCAGATGTCTTCGATTACATCGAATGCTTCTACAACCCGAAGCGTCGCCACTCGACCATCGGGTATCTAAGCCCTATCACGTTCGAGGAGAGAACTATGAAAGCTTAAGTTGCCGTCCACGAAACCGGCAGCAGGCCAAGTGGATACGGTCCTCGTGAACGCTTTTCCACTCTAGCGCTAAAGCTTCGGACTTACGCAGGCCGGTGAAGAGGATAAATTCGTAAAACACCCTGTGAATGGGATTGGAAAGCGGTGGTCAAGTTGGCAAGGTCGATCAGGCTGGTACTTACCATGATTGCAGCAAGGACCAGCTGTAAAACAGGGTCGCTAACAGCGTGTACAGCGCCAAAATGACAACGTTGACTGGGTTTCCAGACAGTTTGGGCGTCTTGATTTGTGAGACGTTCAAAACCGCAAGGCTCAAGGCGCTGATCGCTAGAATAATCGCAAATGTCGGGCGCTCGAAAAAACCTGCAAACATAACAATAAAGACAAGACTGATGCTGTTGTTATCAATCGCAAGCCCTGTGTATTTCGCATCACCCGATAGCCCGAATGTGCTGAAATAACTCAGGCGGATCGCACCAAAGACCAAAGTGACGAACACGACGGGCAGGAACCAAGGGCTGAAATCAGCATAACTCAGGATCAATACGGCAGGTGTTACGCCGTAGCTGACAATATCGATCAACAGATCAAGCGTGCCACCGAAGGCCCGATCATCGCCCGTGCGCCCCTTCATCCGGCGGGCAATCAACCCATCCGCCCAGTCAAACCCAACGGCCCAAATCATGCCGATCATCGCCGCAGGATAAAGTTCGATTATTGCAAAATAAATCGCCAGCAAAGAACACCCCAGCCCCGCGAGCGAGCAGATATTTGGCAGATCTTTGATGTATGATAAGATCGGTGGCTTGGGCGTGGCAGCGTTTTCGATTGTCATGAGACATCCTTTGAGGTAGACGAAGCGATCCCTCGTCAACATTTGACAGGCAATCTCTACTTTCCATTCTGAGTGCATTTGAAACGAGCGGTTTCAAAACGTAAGTCGACTCCGGACGTCTGAACGCCTGGAGATACCTCAGCTTAATTATTTGAAAAAACTGAACAAATACGCACGCGCGCATTCAGATTCCTCGTTCTACCACCGATGGCGGGTGGGCAAAAGGATAAAGCGAAAAATGATCGTCTATACCGTTGGCACCTTCGACCTGCTTCATGTTGGCCATTTGGCCTTGTTAAATCACTGCAAATCATTGGGCGACACTTTAGCCGTTGGCGTCGCCTCTGATGAGGTCGTGCATCTCTACAAGCCGAACGTACCGGTTATCCCATTGGAACAACGGGTTGAGATGCTTGAGGCGCTCGGTTGTGTCGACATTGTGCGCCCCTATTATGCGCTGGAATACGTGTCAGGCTGCAAAGCCGTGGGTGCCGATATCTTTGTGATCGGCGAAGATTGGGGCAGCAAGCCCCACAACCTCGATGTTGATGCCTACCTGAAAGACACCGGCAAAAGGATCGCGCAGGTGCGCTACAACCCGCGCACATCCTCCACAAGAATCAAACAGATGGTCATGGCGCAAACGCTTGCGAGGGCAGCCGAATGATATCTGGTCTTTTTTGGAAAAGACGCCTGAGATGACGGCACTCTACTCTAAACCAGAGGCGTTTAGCGCGGGTGAATGCAACCGCATCATTGAGGCCATTACCGCAGCCCCGACCAAAGATGCGCGACTGGTGGGCCAAACGCACAACCCTTCCCTCCGCATGGCACAGTTGGTCTGGCTTGATGACGTCGACGGGCTTGGTTGGGTCATGGACCGCCTGATCGAAATTGTCCGCGAATCCAACGTCGATCAATTTGGCTTTGACCTGCGCGAGTTTGCCGAAAGCCCGCAGATCGCCAGCTACGACTCTTCCGACAGCGGCCATTTCGCGTGGCACTCCGACATTGGCGAAGGCCCTTTGGCACGAAAACGCAAGCTCACACTGGTGCTACAACTCAGCCTACCAAATTCTTACGAAGGGGGCGCACTAGAGATTATGCCAAGCGCCCAAATCCTTTCGGCCAACCGCGCCCAAGGCTGTGTCAGCATCTTCCCCAGCTATACTTTGCATCAGGTCGTTCCTGTGCAATCGGGCCTGCGCCATTCGCTCACTCTCTGGGCACATGGGCCAGCGTTCAAATAATCGATCAAAAATCATCGAATTCTGGCACATTTCCAATCCGAACCAAGAACGTTGGCGGGCTTATCTCGCCAGAACTTGGGTCCTCAACAATCATATACGCATCCGCGCCTGCGCAATCGGGGGATTGGCTCGCACGTTCCGCGCGGCTCTCGGCCTCCGCAGCTGTTGTATACTGGAACTGTTTGTCAATTTTGACGCCAGCCAGACCACCCTTTGTGCCCTTAGTCTCGATGTAGGTCTGACAAATGTAGTGGGTCTTCGACGTATCGTCTGACATTGTATGTGATCCTTGAAGAGAAAGTGGAGGATCAGGTAACAGAAGGTGCTTCAAAGGGCACAAAACGCACCTGATAGTAGTCCCACTATCTGATGTGCCGCAAGGTGTCTCTGGCGAAGTTTAACACTAGCCCACGGTAAGGGGCGTCAAAAAACCAGCAGATTGGGTTCATGGCCGCCACGGCCCACAGCGAACTTTCCAATAGGCCGCCGAACGCTGCACCTGCGGCCCTTGAAGACGCCTTTTGCTGCACCCGCTGAATATTGGTATTGGCATGGGTCTGGCACGCTGGACAAAGCTACCAATGCAATTTGTGTAGGCAATGACCGCTGTCGGCTCTACGGTTCTGTCGGCCTGCACAAAAGCGTGAGAAAATCTCTCTCGTTCATTGGGGGCACAAATACACTGCTGGGCAGTGAATAAGGCGGTTCGGGTCGCTGCGTCAGGCGCAGCGTTTTTTTACCAATCACGGTCAGAACGATGCCACTTCGCCATACCCCGGCGCGACCACTACTGACCGCCAACCAAGGCGTCTCGAGGCTTGCACAAAAGTAATGCATGACATATTATGAATTCTGTCATACGTAATGTGTAGTGATTCATGCGTGGGCGAAAATGACCTGCGCAGCCCTAGAACCAAATCACATGCGACAAGACCACTGGGAGGAGACACCATGGCAATCATTTCGAAACTGAAGAACATCGCTTGCGTTGCGTCCAGCGCGGCCCTGCTGGCCGCAGCTTTCGCAACCCCTTCACACGCAGGCGACGTTGTGCGCGCAGGGAAGTCTGTGCCACCATCCTTTGCCTTTGCCTTCCTTGATGTTGGCATTCAGACGGGCATTTTTGAGAAACACGGCCTTGATGTCGAAGCCACCGGCTTTGGCGGTGGCGCGCGACTGTTACAGGCCATGGCGGCGGATGCGATTGACATCGGCTTGGCCTCGGGCACCAGTGTCGCGTTGATGGCGAAAGGTGCGGAAATTACGCCCTTCTATACGATCTCGTCCACGCCAGATCTGACTATTGTTGCGAACGCAAACAGCGATGTCAGCAGCCTTGAGGACATGCAGGGCAAGAAACTCACCGTGGGTTCAAAGACCTCCCTGACCGGATGGGTTGCGTCTTATGTCGCAGGCAAAAACGGCTGGGGCGATGACGGATTTGAAATGGTCCCCGCGCGGATGGGGGCTGCACTGGCCTTGTTGAGAACCGGCGAGGTTTCCGGGGCCACCGCTGACTTCCTGACTGGTTTGGACCTGACGGACAAGGGCGTGGGCAAGATCGTCTATGAATACAAAAACGATATCCCAACCTTTCCGTTTTATGTGCTGTATGCCACCAACGACATGATCGAAAACCACCCAGATAAGGTGAAGGCCTTCGCAGCCGCCTGGTCTGATACCATCAAGTTTGCCAAGGAAAACCGCGACAAAACGGTCGAGATTATCGCCACCACACTGTCCATCAATCCCGATGTTGTGGCCCAGGCCTATGATGAAGCGATTATGGACTATTCGACCGACGGGCGCACCGCGCCGGAGGCGATTGATATGTTGGTGCGCAATTTCAAAGACGCCGGCAATGTGCCCGAGGGATTTGACACCGCTGGCGCGTTCACGACCGAGTTCCTCCCTGACCAATAAGCGACGCAAAACACTGTGAAGCCTATTTTGACCCATCCGCCTTTGGCGGGTGGGTTTTTCTATGTGATGGGCCCAAATGCGTCTTTTTTTACTGGCAACAAGACGTGATACAGATTATGAAATATGTAATACGTCACCCCGTTACCCTCTGCGACTCTCAGCAAAACATCAGGGTTCACCTTGCCAGTTTCGGGTCGTGGGGCTGCAATGATCAAGACCAAACGTTCGCGTGCCAAAGACGGGCACCCGGCGCCAGGGAGGAAACAAAAGATGTCATCACCGCAACCGGACGATCTGGCGATTCAGGTCGAAAACGCGACCATGCAGTTCGGGAAAGAGGGCTCGTCCCTGTTTGTAAACGCGCTTTTGGAAACAAGCCTGACCGTCAAAAAAGGCGAGTTTCTGTGCCTGATTGGCCCAAGCGGCTGTGGCAAAAGCACCTTAATGAACCTGATGGGGGGCTTGTTAACGGCCACCTCGGGGTCGGTGGATGTTATGGGCCAAGCCATCAATGGGCCGATGCCAGATAAAATCGCCTTTGTGTTTCAGGAAAACTCATTGTTCCCGTGGAACACGATCGCCGAAAACATCGATGTCGGGCTGAAATTTCGCGGGGTCGAGAAGGCCGAGCGCGCGCGGCGCACCAAAGAGTCGCTGGCCAGCGTCGGCCTGAGCGAGTTCGCTGATCACTATCCACGGCAACTGTCCGGCGGGATGCGCCAACGCGCAGCCCTTGCCCGCGCTCTCAGCCTTGAGACCGACATCATCCTGATGGATGAGCCCTTTGGCGCTCTGGATGAACAGACCCGAATGATCATGGGCGAAGACCTGTCGCATCTGATGGCACGCACCGGAAAGACCATCATTTTCGTGACCCACAGCCTGGGCGAGGCCGTCTATTTGGCCGACCGTGTGGCGATATTTTCGGCCCGGCCAGGGCGGATCAAGCGGATCATTGACGTCAATGAATCCCATCCTCGCCTGCCCAGTTTTGTCACGTCGGAAAAGTTTGTGAACTTGCGTAACGAACTTTACCGCGAGCTTCACGACGAGATGGCGAAGGCGACGCCGCACAGCAATAAGATCGCAACCGTCAGTGCGGATGGTGCGCAATTGTCGTCAGAGGATGAGTTGGCATGAGCAGGTCTTCACTCCTCGACAAACTGCTCGTTCTGCTGACCTGGGTGGTCTGTCTGCTGCTGATCTATTGGGCTTGGCGCGAAGCCACCGGCGAGGGCGGCGTGTCCATTACCCTGTTGCCCGCCCCTGACGCGGTGTTCAAAGAACTGGGACACATCCTGTCCACAGGCGCCTTCATTGAGCCGTGGGAAGTCACGTTCTATGAATGCGTAATGGCCTTTAGCTGGGCCGCCTCGGTCGGGCTGGCTTTGGGCTATGTGATCAGCCGATCGACCTATTTGGTGCAAGTGTTCGAGCCATTGCTCGCCTCGCTGTTCACCGTGCCCATGGTGTTGTTCTTCCCGCTTTGCGTCCTGTATTTCGGGTTGGGACCCAATTCGAAAATCGTATTTGGCTTTTCGGTGGCCTTCTTTCCCATTGTTCTGGCGGCGATCTCGGGGTTTGCCAGTGTAGAAAGTGGCTTTGTTCAAGCGGCCCGTTCGATGGGCGCGACACGCTGGCAGATGTTCCATCTGGTACTTGTTCCGGCGGCCTTTCCGGTCGTGCTGTCCGGCCTGCGCATGGGGGCGGTGTTGACCTTCCTCAGCGTTTTGGGCAGCGAAACGCTCGGCTCTCTAGAGGGGTTGGGGCACGCCATTCACAACGCCTCGATGGATATGAACCCGGCGGAAATGTACGCCTACATCATCATCGTCATCGTTATCGCCGCACTTTTGAACCTGTCACTCGGCGTGATCGAGGCGATAGGCAACCGCCGCTATGGCGTCACAGAGGGAGAGTAAACATGCCCATTCAAAACATCGCCAGCGCAGCCATCCCCAACACGCCACTTGCAAGGGGGCATGCGGTGCCATGGTCTGAACGCCTACGCAGCCCGGCAGCAGCACGCCTATATGTCATTGCCGCCCTCTTGATCCTTTGGGAGATCTTCGCTCGTTTCATCGTTGACCCGCTGTTCAGCGCCCCCCCCAGTCAGGTCTTTGGCAATATGGGGGCCCTGTTGGCCCGTCCCGGCGTCGTCGAGGCGCTGATGCTGACACTGGGGGAACTGGCCGCGGCCTTTGTGTTGGCGATCCTGATCGGGCTTGTGATTGGCCTGGCCGTTGGCAGTACAAGGTTCAGCAAACGCGCCTTCTTTCCAGTCCTGATGATGCTTTACGGCATTCCGCAGGTCACGATCCTGCCGATCTTGATCCTGACCTTTGGGATTGGACCCATGTCAAAGATTGTCTTTGGCGTGACCCACGGCATGTTCCCAGTGATCATTGCGACAGTGGCCAGCATGAACAACCTAAAGCCGATCTTTCGCACCAGCGCCTGGGCGATGGGAGCAAGCAGATGGCAAACCTTTCGCTATGTGCTGTTGCCCCACATGGTGCCGGGCTTTTTCACCGGGCTGCGGTTGGCCATGTCGGGTGTTTTGATCGGTGTGCTTTTGGGCGAGCTTTATGCCTCGTCCAAGGGGATTGGACATTTCACCCAAATGTTCAGCGACAACTTTGACCAAGTGAACCTGCTGGGCATTGTTCTTATCGTGGCGGCGATTGCCATGGTGTTCAACGCCATCGTGCGCCGGGTTGAGCTCTACTTCAGCCGCTGGCGCGCGTAGCGTAGCCGGTCGGCGTATTTTGAACCTCCCAAGGGAAAGGCCCGCGTGCATGTTGCAGCGGGCCTTTTCTGATTGCTTCGGCTGGGTCTGAGGTTCAATCGATGGTCATTGTCCGTTTTGGAAAGGCCGTTTTATCTCTTTCGCAGACAACGCGGGGGCGGTCACAAACCCCAAAGACGTTGCGCGTTGCCCCCTAGGATCATCTTCTTTTCTGCCTCCGTCGCCTGCAACCCGGCAACATGGGCATCGTCGCGGTCAATGAAGGGGTAGTCTGTGCCAAACATCAGTTTCTCACTGCCAACGATCCCGCGCACCATGTCAATGAACGGCGGGTAGAAGCTGCAGGTGTCGTACCAGAACGCCTTCGCGAATTCGCTTGGCAGCTTGCTGATATGCTGGTTGCAATCGGCGTAGTTGCGATAGCCATTGTCCAACCGCTCTAACAGATCAACAAACGCCGCCCCGGTATGCGCGACAACGAAGGGGATGTTGGGATAACGCTCAAAAATCCCGGCATATATCATCCGGGCCATGGCAAGACTGGTATCAAAAATAAAACCGACGCGAACCCCCAGGGCGAACTCATCCATGGCATCGACGAATTGCGGCACCATCGGATGTTCCAACACGGGAAAGCGCAGCTGATCAAGCCGCGCCCAAAGGGGTTCGAGACGCGGATCGCTCAGCGCGACGCCATTCACGTTAGAGCCGAGCGCAAGGCCAACAACGCCGGGCGCTGAACGCACGCGCTCAAGTTCGACCAGCGCGGCGTCGACATCGGGCAACGGCAGTGTGATCACAGCGCGCAGGCGGTCCGGATCGCGGGCCACACGCGCGATAATTGCATCGTTTTCTGCCCGACAAATGCGAATGCGATCATCTGCCGGGAAGTCATAGACCCCCGGCGTTGACAGCGATAATATCCGCATGTCGATCGCCTTTTTGTCCAGATCACGGATCAAGTCATCGGGATCGAACATGCTGTCCCAGAAGGGCAGCCAGTTCGACCCGTTCCGCTTCAGAAAATGCGTACCCTTGGAACGACGCTCGACACTAACGCCCGGCATCGCCTCCAGTTCTTCGTAATAAGCGCGCCGGGTGTAATGGGCGTGTACGTCAATTTTCATAACGCTTCCCTCAGAACTGGCTGATGAATTTGGTGTCCAGATATGGCTCTAGGCCTTCGGTACCGCCTTCAGAGCCATAGCCGCTCATCTTGAACCCTCCGAACGGAGTTTCGGGCGAGGCAATGGACGTTGGCGCCCCAACGGCAAAGCTGTTGATGCCGATAATGCCAGCTTCCAGCTCTTCTCCGGCGCGAATGGCCGTGGCGTTATCGTTGGTGAAGCAATAGGCGGACAACCCGAACTGCGTGGAGTTCGCCTTTGCGATGCCGTCTTCAAAGGTCGAGAATTTGTTCAGCGCAATCAGGGGGCCGAATGGTTCTTCTTGCATGACACGCGCGTCGTTGGGCACATCGGCCAGAACCGCCGGAGTGATCAAGTTACCGGAATTGCCCACGCGCTGCCCACCGCACAACAGACGTGCGCCTTTTGATGTGGCATCTTCGATCAGAGTTTCAATCCAGGGCACGCGCCGCTCATGCGCCAGCGGGCCCATTTGCGTTTCGGTGTCAAAGCCGTCGCCCACCTTGATCGTACCAACAAGCGCGCCGACACGGTCCGCGAATTCGTCATAGATTCCGTCTTGGATGTAAAAGCGTGAGGGCGAAATACACCCCTGCCCCGCGTTGCGGAATTTACGTGCACGGGTCAGTTCGGCCACTTCTTCAACGTCGACATCATCAAAGATCAGAATCGGAGCATGACCACCCAGCTCCATAACCGAACGCTTAACTTGCTTTGCGGCCAAGCTCGACAGCTCGGCACCGACTGCGGTCGATCCGGTGAAGGCGAATCCTTTCACGCCGGGATTGGTTAGAAGCGAGCCCGACACCTCAGCCGGGACACCAAATACCACCTGCAGCACACCAGCCGGAAGACCGGCTTCTTCGAACGCCTCCATGATGGCCAGCGCGGCGTTCGGAGTTTCCTCGGCCGGTTTGATGATGCACGAACAGCCCGCCGCCAGCACGGATGAGATTTTGCGCACCGGGATCATGAACGGATAGTTCCAGGGCGTGAATGTCGCGACCGGGCCGATCGGCACTTTGGTCACCATCTGACGTTGGTTTGGTACCCGCGATGGAATCAAGCGGCCATAGGTGCGGCGCCCCTCATCCGCGTCCCAATCAAGAAAATCGGGCGTCCCAACGATTTCGCCCTTGGATTCATGCAGTGGCTTGCCCTGTTCCAACGTCATTTGGATGGCGATCTCGTCAGTGCGCTCGCGCAGGATGTCAGCAGTTCTGCGCATGATCTTTGCCCGATCATAGGCCGAAGTTGCGCGCCACACTTTAAAGGCCTCCGCTGCGATGCCCACCGCGCGGTCCAGATCCTGTGCCGTGGCCAGGGGAACCTCTCCGATCTTGGCCCCGGTTGACGGGTTCAAAACCGGCTGCATCTTCCGTCCGGAAGAAATGCGCTCGCCGCCAATGGACATGTAGGGGGTTTTATAATCGTGGGACATCTAATGGCCTTCCTTCGGACGGATCGACGATAATCGAGCCAGTTTCGCTTATGTTTCATATTATGTAATTTGTAACTTGTCTCACGTCTAGCCCTTTCTACACAGCACTAGACCAACGACATCGAGCTTTGTGTCGCCACATACCGTCAAGAGCTGGAAATGCTGAAAGTTTGGCCATTAATGACAAATGACGTATGTTGAAAATTGCCCGCAAGCCCGCTAGGGTTAATCAATGCCGACACCCAGTCCAGGCACTCAATGTAAGAAAGCCGTTTTATGCCCAAGGTGACCCAAACGCCCGACTCCCAGCCAGAAACAACGATGAGAAGTAAAATCATTGTGGCGGCCGAGGATCTGTTTCGTCGCCACGGCCCCGCAAAGACAAATGTTGTTGATGTGGCGCGCCATCTTGGTATGAGCCACGCCAATGTTTATCGCCATTTTGCCAGCAAGGCCGCGATCCAGGATGCTGTGGCGGCAGGCTGGCTCGAACGCATGATTGCCCCTTTAGATCAAATCGTGCGGAGTCGCGCTTCTGCCGAAGACCGTATATTTCGTTGGGTAGAACGGTTGATTGAAATAAAAGAAACAGCCATTCAAGACGACCCGGAGCTGTTTGCCACCTACAACAAATTGGCCGAAGCCTCTCGTGGTGTGATAGCGGAACACGTCGAACATCTGCGCGCGCAGTTGCAGATTATCGTCGAAGACGGGATCAAGAATGGCGAGTTCAAAGTGAAGGATGCAAAGGCTGTTGCCCGCGCCATTCACGAATCAACGACACGCTATCAGCACCCGTTCTTCGTCTCTCGCCCTGAAAAACACAGCGATGGCATGCACCTTCTTTTGACGCTGCTGATTGCTGGAATGAAGGCGGATGTGGCCTAAACAGGCCCACCGCGCTTGCATTTAGCCAAGAGCTCAAACCCTGCGAAAATTCGAAATCGCTGCGTGATGAACACAGGATCATGGGCGCTAGAGACACGACCATTTTGGTCGGGGTTTATTATATTTTACCGCCACCACGGATAGTCTTTAGCCCAGGTATTTCACGATTTCCCTCCCCAGAAGCAACTGCCATATTGACATGACTGACAGTTTCCGAAATATGTAACTTGAAACCCTGAGGAGGAAGCCATGCCCGCACGTTTTCACGACATTCCTGGATTCTTTGGTCCGGTCAAACCTCTGCGCTTCGAAGCGCATGCCTTCGATCTTGAGATTGAAGGCGAAGTTCCCGCAGAGTTGGACGGTGTATTCTACCGCAGTGGCCCGGTTGCCGCTTATCCGACGCTTGAGGATGACAATATCATCAATGGCGATGGGCTTGCCCAGCGGTTCGCGATCTCGGACGGGCATGTCGATTTTACCTGCAAATACGTTCAGACCGAACGTCACAAGCTGGAGCGCGCTGCGCGTCGTCGCTTGTTTGGCAAATATCGCAACAAATATACAGATGATCCAAGCGTCGCCGATGTTGCGGATCGCGACAACACCGCCAACACTAACGCCATCATGCACGCCGGGCGACTATTTGCGCTTCGAGAAGACGCCCATCCAACTGAGTTGGACCCGGTCACGCTGGACACGATAGGCCCTTGGAACTTCGGTGGTCAGGTCGAGGCACGCGCTGTGACCGCGCATCCGAAATTTGATCCGGTGACAGGCGAATGGTGGTCGCACGGCTTTTTCGCCAGCGGTGACATTGTCAATCACGACATGTGCCTGCAGGTGATCGACAAAGACGGCAACATGACCCGGCAAGAATGGTTCAAAGGCCCCTATCCCGGCCTGACCCATGATTTTGGCGTCACGCGTGAACATGTGATTTTCCCCGTCATGCCTTTGACCGCAGACGAAGATCGCATCAAAGCGGGCGGCGACTTCTATGCCTACGATCCTGATCTGCCCGGCTGTTTCGGCATCATGCGCCGGGATGGCCACGCCTCTGAAATGCGGTGGTTCAAGAAGAAGAATGTCTTCATCGGCCACATTATGAACGCCTATACCGAAGGCGACAAAGTGATCCTTGATGGCACTGTCAGCTGCGGCAACGGTTTCGCGTTTTTCCGCGACATCAATGGCAACAAGACCGATCCGCTGGACGGTGTCGCAACGGTCTGCCGCCTGACCTTTGATCTGTCGTCGGACTCCGAGGACTACACGGTCGAACCCTTCCCCGGCGCCGTTGGTGAAATGCCGCGCTGTGATCCACGCTATATGATGTCTAAATACCGTTATGGTTTCATGATGCAGCCCGACGGGCTTGCCCGGCTTGATTGGGAAACCGGCGAGCTGACCAAGCACAAGCTGGACAAGGCGAATTCGGGTGAGCCAGTGTTCGTGCCGCGCTCTGACGATGCGCCAGAAGGTGACGGCTTCTTGATGGGCGTCGTTGCGCGCCACCCCGAGAACCGGGCCGATCTGGTCATTCTGGATGCGCAGAACCTTGACGGTGATCCGTTGGCAGTTTGTAAATTGCCGTTCAATTGTCCGAAAGCGTTTCACGGGTCATGGACGGATAACACATGACGCTACCGGCCGAACTAGCACAAGCGATCCGGGACATGGGCCAACGCTTCAACCCAGAAGTGGCCAAGGAAACCCGACCGCTTTGTGCCAAGCATCACAACAAGGCCGCCATCGCGGCTTTGCCTGTGACGCGCGATATTACCTATGGACCAGACGACCGACATCGGCTGGATCTGTATCACGATGGCGCGGGTTCCGATTTGAAACCCGTGGTCATTTTCGTACACGGCGGGGCCTTTGTTGCGGGGGATAAAACCGCCGCCGATGACGCACCATTTTACGAAAACGTCGGTGTCTGGGCCCTTGCAAACGGGCTGTCCTGCATCGCCATGACCTATCGATTGGCACCAACCCATGGCTATCCCGCCGGGTCCGAGGACATTGCCGCCACGATTGCTTGGGTACATCGCGAAGGCAAAGCCCACGGGCTTGACCCATCGCGCATCATCCTGATGGGGCAATCTGCAGGGGCCGTCCACGTTGCGACCTATCTGGCCAAGCCCGAGCTGCACCAGATTGCCGGTGGCGGTGTAAGCGCCGGTGTTTTGATCTCCGGCCTCTATGACATGGTAACGGCAGCCGACAATCCGCCAAAATTTGCATATTTTGGCAAGGATGCTGCGGTATATGGTGATCGTTCCTCGCTTGGCGGTTTGATCGAGAACTGCCGCATTCCGCTTTTCGTCGCCGTCTGCGAATTCGATCCGCCCGACTTCCAAAACCAGACATTGCAGCTTTTGAACGCGCTGTTTGAACGCGATCAACATTTGCCAACCACGCTATATTTGTCAGGCCATAACCACCTGTCGTCGATCTTCCTTTTGGGAAGCTCTGCCGACACATTGGGCGGGCCGCTGGCGCAGTTTGTCGCCAAACTCTCTGCAACCCTTTCTGATCAGGAGCCGCACAATGCCATCTGACCTACGCGTCTCAGCCGAAGATCGCGCTGACATCACCGAGCTTTATGCCCGCTACGCTTGGGCGCTTGATATGGCGGATGCCGATGAAATCGTGCAATGTTTCACCGAAGACGGCTGGTTTGATCATCTTTGGCAAGGGCGGGTTCAGGGGCACGAGGCCATTCTAGAGAACCTTAAGAAGATGTGGTATGGTCGCCCCGCCTGGTGGTACGGACGCCAGCATGTGTTCAACACGTTCCGCTTCATTCCCAAAACTGAAGACAAAGTGCGTGTGAAGTGTTTCAATCAGATCGTGCAATTCAATACCGAATATAACACCAACTTCGTGTTTGGATTGGGTACCCGTGACGACATCTGCGTGCGCACGGCAGACGGCTGGAAATTCAAAACCTTGTTCGTCAATGCATGGCTTAGCCGCGATGACGTGCCTTGGAAGGGCGAGATGAAATTGCCACCACCGCGCCCTCCTCGTCCACCGGTACCGCCGGAGCTTGCGGACGACTACGGCGACGAAGACTAGGTACAAGGCGGAGTTTGGGGCGGCGCGCGGCCGGATCTCATCAAAGCCTGGCTGGCAAAATCAGCCACTGATCAGAGGCCGGATACATTTACGCAAGCCAAAGATGTCATCAAACAACTTGCAACCGCGGGGCGGGCCATACATTTTTTGTGGCGAGAGTTTGAGAGTGGCGTTGTCCAACATGGCATCAGCCAGCATCCGCTTCTGGCTGTTGCTCTCATCCTCAAGCGCCCGCGGTTTCTTTGCGTCAGATAGATTCATCCCGCCAAACTTGGCCTTGTATTTATAGAACGTGGCATCGCTGATCCCGTACTTCCGGCACAACGCCGGCCCCTTCAAGACAGACTCACATTCCTTGATCATTCAAATGATCTGTTCATCTGAAAATCTGCGTTTTATGGTCCATCCTTTTCTTGGACGGATTACCAACACCTCTCTGGCCCAAATGCAGGGGGCTGGGAAAAGTTTCACAAAAGGACGCCGGAAAGTGCTTCGTCGAATTGGTAAGAGTGAAAAATCTCTCATCCGCAGGATGCCCTTTTGATTCATGCCGCACGTTTGTTCGCTTGGACCGAAACATTTAGAGCGGTGGAAGGGTTGTGACATCGGCGGCAGCTAATACTGTGAACATGGCTGTTAATATGACTGGTCCAACGAACCAGAAACGTGAGGGTTTCTCTGTCTTCGCCCACCGGAAATAGAGTGCAATCGCGATGACAGCCATCAGTAACTCGGTGCCGAAAACCACATATTCAAAGTCCCATAGTCCGAACCCCAGACGTGGGAACCCGCCTAGATTTCCCGGCAGCCATGGCATGTCATGGTGATGTACAAACAGATCAATGATCCAATGCGAAAAGCTAAGGCTCGCTAAGATGGCCCCAGCGGCGCGGGTCTTCCAGGCAAAGACACCAATCCAATAGGCGAACCCCGCAATGAGCATCGCCCCAACCAACGAATGTGTATAAAGGGCATCGATCTCGCTATGTCCGAAGGGGCCGGAGACGTAGCCTTCGACACCTATTGCGACCAGGGGAAGAAACAGTAAGTCCATGAGTTGCGGCGCCGCGACCAAGGCCCAAATTGGCAGTGTGGGTGCCAGTGGTTTCACCATGGCGCCAAGGGCAAAATGACCGATAAACATCGTCAGATCCTTTCATGATCTTTTCGACCCACCGTGGGGCGTGCTCCATGGCTACCCACCTTATGAATGAATATAAATCGACCAATAATTGATGGCTTCTATAGAGAATTGTATGGTGCGTACTCCGCAGGCTTCAGTCTGTTGCGCAAACGGCCACCCTGTCCACTGCTGCCTGGGCATTGCAGATCACCCTGCTCACAGTCGGGCGCGTGTTGATCTCTGACGTACTGCGTGAATCATGGGCCCTGAGCCTAGCATTCGTAGGCCGCAATATCCTCAATTAGGCCGGGGTGCTTTGGGGTCCACTCAAGCTTACTTTGGGTCTCAAAACTGCTGGCGTGAATGTCCATTGCCAGAATGTGCCCCAGGAAACCGAAGTGGGATGTTGCCTGTTGGGTTGGGATGGACACAGCAGGCAGGCCTAACCGGCGGCCAATGGCCCGTGCGATGTCCCGAGTCGGAATGCCTTCCTCGTGAACCGCGTGGAATCGCGAGCCTGCTGCTCCATTTTCCAGAGCGAGCCGAAACAGATGCGCGGCATCGCGGCGGTGTACCGATGGCCAACGGTTTTGCCCTTCGCCGATCCATGCTGATTGCCCCTTTTCTTGCGCCAAAGTGATCAAGCGCGGAATAAAGCCGGTCCTGTCCTCATCCCCATGAACGGTGGGTGGCAAGCGCACCACCATAGATCGCACAGCCTGTGCCCCCATCGCCAAAGTGGCTTGTTCCGAGGGGTAACGCACGTATCCCGGATCACCGTCTTCCGCTTCGGTTGGGGCATGCGTCGCTGACGTTATGATCAAAGGGTGGCCCGTTCCCTGTAACGCTGCGCCCATGGTCTTGATCGCAGCTAAGTCCTCTGCCGCAGCGACGTCGCGCCCTACATTTTCGAAGTCGTGGTTATGGGCCATGTGAAGGACACCTTCGGATGCCTTGGCAGCCAGCCATAAGCATTCCAAATCTTCCAGTGAGCCACGCACCACGTTTACCCCTGCCTCAGCAAGTGTGGCCGCACTGGCATCTGAGCGCGCGAGGCCTGTGACAGCGTGGCCCGCACCGATAAGCTCCTCAACGACGGACGAGCCAATGAAGCCTGTCGCACCTGTTACAAAAACCCGCATATTCCGTCTCCCGTTGAGGTTATTTTTTACTTTGCGTCTACATGCCCAAGAGCAGAGGCATCAGATGCCAGTGCTGTGCAGGCCGTAGTCCAGGCATCATCATTGGCGTCAAAGATCGAGCGCAGCCAAGCCGCAGTCATACGGAACACCGTTTCGCGCTTGTCGGGGTCTTCGTCGGTTGTTTCCTTGGCATCAAACCCGGCAATTCCGCCCAGCCCATGCTCGCCGCCCGCTATGGTCAACAGCCATTTGTCGCCGGGGCTCATCGCATAGGGGTCTGCATGCCAGTCAGCGCCGCGCGTTGTCAGATGCGGGCTAAGATCATTGTCGCCAATGACCACAAGCGTCGGGGTCGCCATATGCGAGAAATCCGGATTCATGAAGGAGAAGCCCGGATGGGCGGCGGCTTTCGGGTTCAAATCGCTGCCACCATTTCCGGGTGCCGCCATGATCAAACCAGCCTTGATACGCGGGTCAGACATATCGACATCTGTCGCCGCAGGATCATTGGCGTCACTCAACCGTGCACCCAGCAAGACCCCGGCGGTTTGTCCGCCCAGTGAATGGCCCGCGATTGCAATGTTTTCCATGTTCACCCGGTCGGACAATCCGGGCACTTTGGACATGAGCAGATCAAGCTGGTTAATGATTTGCGTCATGTCCGCAACGCGAGATTTCCAGAACGCAGGACCACCCTCGGATTCGGGGTCCATGCCGCGTGCCTTCGCGTTCAAATGCGTCGGCTGAATGACAACAAAGCCCTGAGAGGCCCAGAAGTTAACAATCGGTCCATAGCCATCCGCAGAGGGGATATAAAGCGACGGGCCGTGGCCATGCGACAGCAAAATCACCGGCAGGTTTTTACCGGAAACAGGTGCAGACACCCGCACCTCCAGATCAATGCCACGATCGGGCGCATCAAGTATGATCGGACTGACGGAGACGACAGGGAGCTCGTCTTTGACCGGAAGAGAATTGGCGGATTTTAGCAGGTTGTTCATGTCTTAAGTCCTTGAAAGGGGGGGAGTGAAAATGTGGCGGGCGGCTTACCAAGGCACGGTGCCGTTTTCGTCGGAAAACGTGCCTGTTGGCCCATCGTTTCCAAGGGTCGCAAGGCGCACAGCCTCACACGCACCTTCTTTGACGGATCGGGAACCCGAGAAATTGTTAAGCGCGGTTTCTGTATGGCCGGGGCAAGCGGTATTGACCTTGATCCCCTCGCTTTCCAGCGCAAAGGCAAAGGCGAGCGACACTGCATGTACTGCGGATTTGGATGCCGAGTAGTTGCCAAACATGGCCCGGTGCGCGTTTCCTGAGGCCGAATTCCACGCGAGCGATCCGCCGGTGCTTCCCATGTTCACAATTCTGGCGGACGGAGCTGTGCGCAACAGGGGGAGCATCGCTTGCGTCACAGCAATGACGCCAAACACATTCACCTCCCAGACGCGACGAATGTTTTCCATGGGCGCATCTGTCAGCAAATTGGTCGCCATGGCATCTTTGGGAAACCCTTCGCCGGGTTTACCCGCATGGGACACGCCCGCGTTGTTCACAAGAACATCGAGACGTCCATACTCTTGTCCAATGCGCCCGGCGGCTGCATCGATAGAGTTTTGATCCGTGACATCAAGTTGCACAGCCTGCACGCCCTGCCCGATTTCTGCGACAGCGGTTTCGCCATGGATCAGATTTCGCGATCCGATCAGGACATTGAAACCCCGCTCTGCAAGATCAGCGGCGATCTGTCGGCCGATACCTTTGTTTGCGCCGGTCACGAGGGCAACAGGGGTCTTGGTCATGCACAATCTCCTTGAGCAATACACGGCTGGCCTTAGGCGCAGCATTTGACTAAGTTGAGAAACGGAACGTTGGTCCGAATCTTATACGGAACATTGTTCCGTTTGGCAACAGGGGTGCGTAATGGCAATGGATTCAAGCAAGAATGCCGCTGAAAAAGAAGCGGAAGTCACAACGGAGTCTTCGCATGAGAAGCCCGTCCGAGCGGATGCTAAGCGCAACCTCGATGCCCTTCTTGTGGCCGCGAAGGAGGTTTTTGCATCGTCAGGCGTTGATGCCCCCGTCCGCGAGATCGCCCAGAAGGCGGGCTTTGGCGTTGGCACGCTTTACCGGCACTTTCCAAATCGAGCCGAACTGATTGCCGCAGTTTTCCGCAGAGAGGTAGACGCCTGCGCCGACTCAGCTGTCGGATTTGCCGACGCGCATCCGCCTTTCGAAGCGCTGGCGATGTGGATGCAGCGCTATGCCGTGTTCATTGCAACCAAGCGTGGATTGGCCAGCGCCCTGCATTCTGGTGATCCGGCTTTTGCCTCATTGCCTGGTCATTTTGACGAACGGCTGCGACCTGCACTTCAAATGCTACTGGATACGGCTATCGCATCCGGGGAAGCGAGACAGGACATTGAAGCAGACGACCTGCTAAGTGCGATCGCGCGGCTGTGCATGGCGACCAACGAAAAGAAGCCTAAACAGGGTGAACAAATGGTAGCGCTCTTGACGGATGGGTTGCGGCACAACGTCGATCGGCCAAACTGAAGACGATCCCCGGAAGATGGACTGAGTTACTCCCTGGTCGTTGGACAGTTTTTGACGAAACTTAAGCTACTTTCCGCTCCTGCTGATCGGGTTGCATTTCATCATTCTCTAGTCAGTAATCCGCGGCGGGCGGCTTTCCTCTATGGGCGCTGTCAGACGAACGTTAACTCGTCTCAAACGACCGGGCGATCGATTTCTAGTCGGCGCTGATATTCCGCCAATCGCGTAGCGACTGGTCACGAAAAAGCTTGAAGTTGGGACGGTGGAGCAAGTGGCATCAATGGCAGAATAGGTTGAACATGGCGGCATGAATCGAAGCGAATTTCTGCAAACTTCGAGGCGATCTAAATCGGCACATCGCCCTTTCTCGTCGTCGGAAATGCAGGTGTGAGTTTTCAGATTGATTGTTTTCGTACTGGCCCGTTTCGTGGCGTTTCAAGATGTTCACCTCGCAAAGTACCGCCCTGTAGGAAGCGAATTTGTCCGTTACGATTTCATGAGGAGATCCGTGGGCAGCAAGCAATTTCCCCAACACTTTAAGGGCTGCACGGCGATCTCTCCGCTTTAAAACGAAGCTTTCCAGAATAGTTCCCTCATGATCAATGACGCGCCAAAGATAGGAACGTTCGCCGTTTTTTTCACAAAGACCTCATCAATGTGCCCGCGCCAGTTCGAATGGCTCCCTGCCCGCCTTAAGCGGATTTCCTTCGCAAACATCAGTCCAAAACAGTTCCACCAGAACCTGATGGTTTCGTGCGTGATATCGATCCCTCGTTCGTGGAGGAGATCTTCAACCTGTCGTAAGTTCAGCGGGAAACGGACGTATTACAATACCGCCAGTTTGATGATTTCGGGTCTGGTTTTGAAGTGCTTGAATGGTGAACACTTGCTCATTTTCCGAAATTGCGCGGATCAACGCGATATCGTCAAGTTTCTCAGACAACACAGTTCACAATGCCCGCCGCGCGGCGCAGGCGCCCTCATTGATACGTTTAGTGGTTTGATCCCAAGGTCCGAGCGGCTGATTTCTTCGTTGGTGTCGAAGAAAACTATATGGGACATGGCCAATTCAAAGGCGCGCAGACAACCCGCAGCCAATGCTAGTCTTTTGGATACCCCAGCGCGAGAGAAATACCGCGAGCGGCCTGGCGCACCGCGTTGATTTGGGAATCGTCTGGCGGCGTGAGTATATGTTGCGTCAGACCAACAATCGCGATTGTCCCGACCAATGCCTTATCCGCATCAAATATCGGGCTGGCCAGCGCGTTCAAACCCAACATTGATTCATTTGGCGCTGTCGCCCAGCCCTGTTGTGCGACCAACTCCAGATGCGCCCGAAGACTTGCGGGTTCCGTGATGGTGAAATCCGTCGCAACGATCTTTTCCTTTTCCAAAACCGCATCACGACGCGCCAAATCCATTAGCGACAAAGCAATCTTACCCTGCGCCGAATTGGCAAACCCAAGCAACGACCCAGGGCGGACGCCAACCTCGATTGGCAGGGTTCCGGACACAGTGTTCAGTATTCGGATACCCTCATCCTCGACCTGTGACAGACTAACCGCTTGTTCGGTTGCGTCTCGCAGTTGGTGCATAAAGGGCTTGGCGACGCCGGCAAGATCGGCCGAATCCGATGCCGACCGCCCCAACGCAATAAGACGGCTGCCGATTCGATAGCGTTCGGTAATCGGAGATTGGCCGATATAGCCCAGCGTAACCAGTGTTCGTAGGTGGCGGTAAATTCGGCTTTTGGTTGTACCAAGTGAGTCCGCAAGCGCTGTCACACCCATATCAGATCGCGCTTCTGCAAGTGTCTCAAGGATCTGCATCGCAAGCGAAACACTTTGAATTACTTCTGTTTTTCCCGGTGCATCGTCTTGCATGCTGCCCCCAATTCTCTGTCATCCACACTATCAAGACGTGGATCAGAAAACCAATCCTATAACGCTTGACACATCCTATCTAACCTTCCTATGTTCCGATAGCAAGAATGATGTTTCACTGTGCGAAACACGATTTGATGGGAGAAACCTTTGCAACACCCCCGCCCTTTTCGGGAACGCCTCCTGTCTGGCGAACGCCTTTTCGGGTCGTTCCTGAAGATCCCAGCGACGATGCCTGCCGAGGTCCTTGGCACGGTGGGATATGATTTTCTGGTGATCGACGAAGAACATTCACCGTTCAATCGCGAGACCACAGATCGGATTGTGTTGGCCTGTCGAGCGCATGGTCTGGGCGCTGTGGCACGGGTGCAAAGCAGCGACCCGGCAGCGATCCTTTCGGTGCTGGATTGTGGAGCTGATGGTATATTGGTGCCGCATGTGACAGACGCCGCCACCGCCCGTGCGATTGTCGCCGCAGCCCGGTATCGCGGGGGCGAACGGGGGTTTGCCCCAACCACCCGCGCTGGGGGTTTTGGCGCGCGGGACACAGCGGCGCATATTGCCGCCGAGGATGCCCGCACCACGGTCATCGCAATGATCGAAGACCCTGAAGGTGTGGAGAATATCAACGAGATTCTGGCCGTTGACGGGTTGGATGCAGTGTTCATCGGGCGTGGTGATCTGTCCGTGGCCTATAATGATTACGGCGGGACCACAGACGTGGTTGCGACTGCGACCAGCCGTGTCCAGGCCGCCGCCAAGGCTGCGGGGCTCATCGTCGCGATCCTGCCCGGCACGCCCGAGGATGCGGCGGCGCGTGCAGCCGATGGGGCGTCAGTGTTCATTCTGTCGTCAGATCAGGGGTTCTTACGCAGCGCCGCCACCACAATGCACACCCGGATGACAGCTGCGATTGACACGGTTGGGAAAGGCTAAGCCATGTATGATAAATCCGACCCTCGTGCCTCGCTAGCCCCTGCAAAGGCGGGCAATATGCTGGGCCAAACGGGCCTGGTGTCTGAACCGCAAGAGGCGCATTTCTATCGCCAGCCGCCGCAAATTGACGATGCCACTGGCAAGACCTGGATGCAGCGCGGGCACAACTTTGTCGTCGCGCTAAGCCATGCCGCGCCGGGGGCGACACTGGTTCGGATGGGACAGGTGGATGAATATGCGGTCTTGCTGCCCCAGACGGGTGCAACCGTCACATGGAACGGCACCAGCCAGACAATCGCCGCCAACAGCATTGTGTTTATCCCCCATGGTGACAGCCAGATTATCCTGCCCGATGGTGGCGAGGTTGTGCGGATCTTTTCGACCCAAAATGCCGATTTGGCCGAAGCCTGCGGCAATGCGCGCGGCTATGATGTGCCGCGCCGCCATATCCCGGATTTTGCAGCGTGGCCTTCGCCCAGGGACGGGTGGAAAATCCGGGCCTATTCCCTTGATATTGCGCCGGAACCCGGACGTTTCGGGCGGATTTTCCGGTGCAGCACATTGATGATAAACGTGTTGGAGCCTTTTGACGGCCCGCGTGATCCCGGCCTGATGTCGCCGCATCATCATGACAACTTTGAACAGGGGTCTTTGGCCCTGACCGGCGACTTCACCCATTATCTGCGCTGGCCGTGGACCAGTGACATGGCCGATTGGCGTGACGATCAGGCCGTAGAAATGGGCGCGCCGTCGCTTTTGGTGATCCCACCGCCCGTCATCCACACAACCCGCGCCACCGGTGCCGGGCAAAACCAGCTTGTCGACATATTCAGCCCCCCGCGCGAGGATTTTTCGCTCAAACCAGGGTGGGTTTTGAACGCCGATGATTACCCGATGCCGGATGCTCCGGTCCTCGCAGGAGACACACCATGACCACCTCTCAAGATCCGACCCGCGCCGCCGAAGTGGCCGAACTTCTGAAGGGCGCGATTGATCTGCATTGCCATTCTGGCCCCGCTGCGATGCCCCGTATCCTTGACCACCACGAGGCAATGTTGGACGCCGCCGAAGCCGGTTTTCGCGCGGTTCTATACAAGGATCATTTTTACCTTGGTGTCGCCCACTCCATAATGCTGGAAAAACTGGTGCCCGACACCGGCGTGAGCCTGTATTCTGGTGTTGCGTTGAACAATGCCAGCGGTGGGATCAACCCCTATGCCGTGGAACATGCCGCGGCGATTGGCGGCAAGATTGTCTGGCTGCCCACACTGTCGGCCCAAAACCATCTGGATCAGGCCTCAGGTGCCGGGGCCACATTCCCGAAAACCGCGATGAAGATGATGGACCCGATTGGCCTGTCAGCGTTGGATGCCAATGGCAACTTGTTGGATGACTTGAAGAAATGCCTTGATATCATCGCCACGGCGGACATCATTCTTGCCGGGGGGCATCTGCCCGCACATGAGCTGATCAAGGTTTTCGAAGAGGGCAAGGCCCGCGGCGTCAAGAAAATGTTGGTCAATCACCCGACCTATATTGTCGGCGCGACCAATGACGACATCCGCACCATGGTTGAACTGGGTGCGGTGATGGAGCATTCGATCTGTATGTTCATCGACGGCGGCGCCAAATGCTTTGACGAAGCCGATCTGCGTAGTCTGATTGACACCGCTGGCGTGGACAACACCATTCTATCGTCTGACCTAGGCTTGCGCGGTTCGCCACGCCCCATCGAAGGCTATCGCCAGATCGTGTCGATGTTGCTCGATATGCAAGTCAGCCACGAAGATATCCGCAAAATGATTTCGGCCAACCCGGCCCGAATGCTGAACCTCGATTGACCTGCTGTGGGGCATACTGCCCCCGGCGCAGCCGCCTGTTCAGGCGATCCAATATCTCAGGGAGGAGATCCAAATGATCACCAGAAGAACTCTGCTTCAAACCGGTGCCGCGTTGAGCGCGACACTTGCCATGCCACATGTTGCAAGGGCCGCGTCCAAACGGATCCGGTTTGCCCATGCTTCAAATGAGGTCCATCCGGGCCACAAGATGGCGACCAGCTTTGGCGATGCACTGGAAGAGCTAATGCCCGGCGCCTTTAACCTTCAAATTTTCCCCAACCGGCAACTTGGCGGCGACAAGCAAATTCTTGAGGCCACGGTCGCGGGAACGCTGGATATGTCCGCCGTGTCGGGTGTGTTGTTACCGTTGGTCACTGGCCGTCCTGCGATGGATGCCTGGCAGCTTCCGTTCCTCGTGCAAGACTATGATCACTTTGAGAAATTGGCGTTGGGCGATGTTGGTCAAAAGGTTCTCGACGATCTGCGTCCGGCCGGCATTGTCGGGCTGGCCACTGCGGATGGCGGGCAACGCAACTTCTTGTCGATCAAGAACACTGTGCGCAAAATGGAAGATTTTTCTGGCCTGAAAACTCGTATCGTGCCGGTGCCGCTGCATAAATCCATCTGGGAAGCGATGGGCACTGCGCCAGTTGGTCTGCCCTATGGAGAGATATATGGCGCGTTGGAAACCGGGGTCATTGACGCTGTGGAAATCAACGTGTCGTCAATGTTGGGTGAAAACCTGTGGGAGGTCGGCAAGAATTTAACCCTTACCGGCCATTACCCGTGGCATATGGCGACGATCATGTCCGACCGCGTGTGGGACAGCCTGAACGACGAAGAACAAGCCGTGATGAAAGAGGCCGGTCGCCGGTCAGTGTCGGCTTCGTTGGCCTATGCCAAGGAACAGGACCTAGCGGGGCGTGATGAGCTTACGAAAAAGGGTGTCGAAATCGTGCCGCTTGATGATCTGGCGCAAATGCGCGAGCGTGTGGCACCCGTCAATGCGGCCTGGGCCGAGAAGTCACCGCTGATAGGTGACTTTATCGCCGCCGCCGGTGCCTCGGCCTGATCTGGCTTCCATTTGCTTGCAGACCTGCGCGGCGACAACTTTGCCGCGCAGGTCTAACGTATAAGAGGACCGAATGACCGACATTCCCCAGTCTCCAAACATCCTTATGCGTATCGTTCAGGCCTATGTGACGGCCATCCGCTGGATCGCCGGTCTGTCAATGGCCCTGATTGTCGGAATCATGATTGCACAGGTTTTCGCCCGCTACGTTTTGGGTGACTCGATCATCTGGGCAGAAGAGCTTTGCCGTTACCTGTTGATATGGCAGACATTCCTGGTGCTTGGTCTGGCCTATTCCAGAGGTGACTTCGTGACGCTTGGGTTTTTGCCCTCGGCCCTGTCAGCACGGGCGGCCTGGGTTTTGCGGGCGGTCATGGCGGTGCCGATCCTTGGCTTTCTTACGGTGATGGCCCTCTATGGTGCGGACTTTGCCTCGCGGTTTGATCGTCAGACTATTCCCGCGCTGGATTTTATCTGGGGGTCACTCTGGGGCGAACCTTTGGGGCTGTCGATCCGGTATGTTTACATCTCGGTGACGGTGGGCATGGGGCTAATGGGGTTGCATGTGATCGCTGATGTGGTCGTTCGTTTCGGTCCCGAATTCATCAACAATAATGACGCGAAGCGCTAAAGCGCGGACCAACCGGACGGGTTACTCAAATGGGCAGTTTCTTTGTTATTTTCGCCGGGCTTCTGGTCAGCGGCATTCCGATTGCGCTGGCACTTGGGATCGGCGGCACGGCCTATTTGTACCTGTCGGGCAACGGCATGATGGCCTTGATGTTGCCGCAGCGGATGATGGCGGGGATCGACCAGTTTGTCTTGTTAACCATCCCGCTCTTCCTTCTGGCGGGGGCGTTGATGAACGTCGGCGGCGTGACCGAGCGCATCGTGACATTCGCGCGCGCAATGGTCGGCCATCGCCGCGGCGGCATGTCCTCTGTGTCTATCCTGTCTTCGGGATTCTTTGCCGGAATCTCGGGCAGCGCCACGGCCGAAGCCTCGGCGCTTGGCACTATTCTGATCCCCACCATGACACGACAGGGCATGCCACCGGCCTATGCAGCAGCGTTGATCGCGGTCAGTTCGGTCATGGGGCCCATTATCCCTCCGTCAATCACCATGATTATCTATGGTGTTCTGTCTGGTGCTTCGATCGGTCAGCTGTTTCTGGCGGGTGTCTTCCCTGGCATCGGCATTGCGGTTGGCTTGCTGATCTATGCCTCCTGGCGGGCCAAACGCGATGGCTTTCCCGTCACACCGAAACTTCCGGGTCGAGAACGTTTGATCGCGACGCGGCGCACCCTGCCCGCTTTGATTTTACCGCTGATCATCCTTGTGGGGATCAAGGCAGGTATCTTTACCCCGACCGAGGCCGCCGCAGTGGCCGTGGCCTATGCACTTCTGATCGGGTTTATCTATCGTGACCTGACGGTGGCGCGCGTGTGGGAAGCGTTGATTGCCACTGCTCTGGTGTCGTCATCGATCCTGTTTATCACCTCGATGGCCAGCATCGTGTCCTTTGTTTTCACCCTGGAACAAGTGCCCACGTTGATCGCCGAGATGATGTTATCGATCACTGACAACCCTTGGCTTATCCTGTTGTTGCTGAACCTTTTTCTCTTGATGCTGGGAATGTTTCTTGAGCCAATCTCGATCCTGATCCTGACCATGCCCATCCTGCTTAAGATGCAGGCCTTGATCGGCATGGACCCGGTCCAATTCGGCACTGTCGTGGTGTTGAATGTTGTAATTGGCATGGCAACGCCGCCGGTGGGCATTTTGTTATTCATCACCTCGGCCATCTCTGGTGAACCTGTCACCAAGGTCATCCGCGAGGCTTTGCCGTTGGTCGGGATCTGCCTTTTGATCCTAGCCCTAATCGCGCTGATCCCGCCTCTCACACTCTTTATTCCTCGCGCATTCTTCTAGGGAAACCAAATGCCCAATCGCAAAGTTATCATCACATGCGCCATCACTGGCAGCATACACACACCCTCTATGTCGCCGCATCTGCCGGTCACTGCCTCCGAGATTGCAGATGCCGCTATTGATGCACGAGAGGCTGGGGCTGCGATCGTGCATCTGCACGCGCGTGATCCTGAAACCGGTATGCCAGATCAACGACCCGAGGCGTTTGAACCGTTTCTAAAAGTGATCAAGCAACGATCCGACGTAGTGATCAACATCACCACTGGTGGCGCCCCCACCATGAGCATCGAAGAACGACTGCGCCCCGTTGCA
The DNA here is from genome assembly GCA_034670065.1 of Pseudoprimorskyibacter sp. GTDB lineage: Bacteria > Pseudomonadota > Alphaproteobacteria > Rhodobacterales > Rhodobacteraceae > Mesobacterium_A. Next base: position 878,060 of record JAXMOG010000001.1, read on the forward strand.
GAGTTTCAGCCCGAGATCGCCTCGTTGAATATGGGGTCGATGAATTTTGGCATGTACCCGATCCTTGAGAAGATGAAGGCCTTTCAACACGATTGGGAAGAGGAGTTCATCGAAGGATCCCGCTCGCGCGTTTTCCGCAATACCTTTGCCGACATCGAGAATATCCTGACCACCTGCGCCGCAAGCGGTACGCGGTTCGAAGTGGAGTGCTATGACATTGGCCATCTCTATACGTTGGACCATTTTGTGAAACGCGGGCTGATCACGCCCCCCTTCTTTGTCCAGAGTGTGTTTGGTGTGTTAGGGGCGATAGGCGCTCATCCCGAAGACGTTATGCACATGCGCCGGACGGCAGACCGATTGTTCGGCGATCAATATCACTGGTCCGTTTTGGGTGCGGGCAAGCATCAGATGCCGGTTGCCCATCAATCGGTCCTGCTGGGCGGGAACCTGCGCGTCGGGTTAGAGGATTCCGTATATATCCGCCGCGGGGAGCTTGCCGTTAGCAACGCTCAACAGGTTTCGATGGCGCGCGAAATGGTGGAACACATGGGGCTGGAGGTGGCCACCCCTGACGAGGTGCGCGCGATGTTACATCTAAAAGGCCCGGACAAGGTTGGATTTTAGAGCATGAAAAATTCGCGCAACGTACTGATCGTGGTGGCGCATCCCGATCCAGCCTCCTTTAATCATGCACAAGCCAATGCCATGGCATTCGCGTTACGTGCGGCGGGCCATGAGGTGACGATTTCCGATTTGGCGGGTGAAGGATTCCGCGCCGATCTGGGCCCCCATGACATGACCGAACGGGCCGACACAACACGGTTCCATGTACAGGCAGAACAGGCCCATGCGGCCCGCAGCGGTGGCTTTGCCGCTGATATTGCCCGCGAACAGGCGCGCGTCGCCGCTGCAGACAATCTTATCCTGCAGTTTCCGCTATGGTGGGGGGGGCCTCCGGGATTGATGAAGGGATGGATTGATCGCGTGCTGAGCTATGGGTTTGCCTATGTCGACGGGCGTCGGTTTGACAGCGGCGTGTTCAAGGGTCGGCGCGCGATGCTAAGCGTAACCACCGGCGGCACACCTGCGCGCTTTTCTGATGACGGTGTATACGGTCCTATCGGACCGTTGTTGATGCCCATCCGCCGTCTGGCGTTGGAATATATGGGGTTTGAGGTGGCGGAACCGTTTGTCGCATACGGTGTCTCGCGCAGCGATCAGTCAGAAAGACAGGCCACCATGGTACGCCTCGCGACAGCAGCTGTTGATATGGCGGCTTTGCCCGTTACCCGAACCGATGCCTGGCGCACCGCCCTAGACGAGGTTCCCGACCGTGCCTGGGCGCGCCAGAATTAGAACGCTGGGATCGTGTTGTCGATTTGATGGCCAATCACCGGCAATGCACCCTAAAAAAGCCCGCGCTGCTGCCACTCGCCAATGGCCGGCGGACATTGAGCGCCATTACTTTTATTATTTACAACACCTTACGTTCGCGTGATGCGCCAAGAGCGTGCGCATCACCTATAACGCGTTATTATCGTTGTCCCCGGTATTGGCGTAATGGGATGACTTATTGAGAGCCTTGCCACCAAAGTCATATTTTGCTTGTGCGTCCTGTGCATAGCGCCGATTGGCAATTGAACCTTCTGTCGTTATCCGAAAAAGTGCCGCGTATGATATTGAATATTCTTACATCTGCCTTGGTGGGCATTGCTGTGACTCTTGTGATCGCGCTTGGTCTGATCGCATCGGATCAGCCAAAATCATTCGATAACAGCTCTGCAGAAGGCGGGCTCGATTTCGCACACACGATCGCGCGCGGCATTTCTGATGCACCTGAGCAAGACCATGTCGACATGGCCGATGGCTGGCGCATGCCGGTTCGTCGCTACGGCGAAAAAGACGCATCCAAGCCATTGTTGATCCTCGTTCATGGATCTGGATGGGTTGGTTTACAATTCAACCGTCTTGCCCAAAACCTGTCTGACGCCGCTTATGTTTTAGTCCCTGACCTGCGCGGACATGGTGCCACGCCCGCGCGCCGCGGTGATGTCGATTACATCGGTCAAATGGAAGATGACATTGCCGCTTTGATTGCGGCAGAACGCTTGCCTGAACAGATTGTCGTTCTTGGTGGACATTCATCCGGAGGCGGTCTGGTGACGCGGTTTGCAGGCGGCAATCATGGCAACACAATTGATCAAGCTATCTTACTTGCGCCATTCCTCAAATATAATGCACCGACGACACGCGTGAATTCAGGTGGCTGGGCGCATGTATTGAAGCGCCGGATCATCGGGTTAAGCATTCTCAATGCATTCAAGATAACGGCGCTTAACGGCCTAACCGTCATCCAATTCAACATGCCCAAGGCCGCGCGAACGGGCAAATACGGCAACCTTGCAACGCTGGCCTATTCTTACCGGTTGAACACGGGTTTTGCCCCACGTTCAAAATATCTGAAGGACGTCGCAGCGTTGCCAAAGTTTACTTTGATCGCTGGTCAAGAGGATGAGGCGTTCTTTGCCGACAAATACCAAGAAACGATGAGCGCCGTGAACGACAAAGGCAGCTACCATGTTATCGCAGACGAGACACATCTGAGTATCGTCGACGCCGCCGCAACCGAAGCTTTGATCCGCGCGACACTTGAGTAATTTGAGCTGTCGTTAGCTCCCCGCCATGGCAGGCGGTGGCGTCACTGTAGCACCGGCTTTATTTGAGCCTGCTGAGACCTGCTGTGCTGTTGGGTTGCCCAAAATGCAGTCGATGATCTGGTATTGCGTGCTCTTTTAGCCTGAAACATTTCCGCCGCCACTTTCGTTCAGTCGGTGACAATCAGATCATTCGCGCTGTTATGGGGTGGGACAAAGACTGCCATTTTACACCATACCCCGTGCAACAACGTCATCTCATCAAGCTTCGGCCGTTTTCGCACGGAAGATGAACTGAACGAGCGTTTGGGGCAGCACGGAACCAAAGAGAAGCCCCGTACCTTCACCGCAGCGATCCCTGTGAAAGAGACGCCATGTTCGGGCACCATGTACTTCGAGTAAAGTCACTCCAACTGCACGATTGACGCGCTGCGTTCACAATCGTCACCCCGGTTCACAAGCCGCCAATTAAATTGGCCTGCGCGACTGGAGATGCTAAAACGCTCCGAACAGCGGAGCGGCCCCAGTCTCAAAACGGATCCAAACCGAAAACCGTACCAGATATGGACCAACAGCTTGAGACCCGAGAAATGAAAGAAAACCAAACATCGAACAACGGCGCCCGGACCCGCGACAAAATCCTTGATGCGGCGGAAGAGCTGTTTGGACTGCGAGGCTTTGCTGCGGTTTCTTTGCGCGACATCACCAATGGCGCGGACGTGACCTTGGCGCTTGCATCCTATCATTTTGGCACCAAGGAAAATCTATTTGGGGCTGTCGTGGCGCGTCGGGCTCAAAATCTATGTGATATCCGTAAGGAACGACTAGAGGCGTTAAAAGCCCCTTCGGTACGGGCCCTGCTGAATGCATTCATGCACCCGCTTTTCGAAAAGGCGACTTGCGGTGAAGAAGGTTGGACAAACTACCTGCGCCTTCTGACACGGATTGGAACAGACAACGAATGGCTCCATCTGTTTAAAGAACACTTCGATGAAACCGCACGACTGTATATTGCCGCCTTGCAAAAGGCCCTGCCCCAAGCAGACCCAGACGAGGTGATTGTGGCTTTTAATATGATGCTGATGCAGATGGTTGGAACCGTATCCAAACACCCGCGCTTTGACAGCCTGTTGGATCAAACCCTCCAAGGCGAAGAACTGGAAAGCGCCTATGACGTTCTGCTTCAATTCACAACCTGCGGCTTTGAAGGCCTTGAGCATCGCCGTGCTTGAAAAAGACGGGCCGCAATGGGAACTCCCTTGCGGCCCTGCCATTCATGTTCCGAAATTGCGCAAGAACACCATCACAATGACCAATACAAGGTCAGCGCATAAAAACCATGTTACGCCCCTGAATATCTTTTCTAGCGGTACATTGTCCGACACCGATTGAATGACAAAAACATTCAACCCGACAGGCGGTGTGATCATCCCCATTTCCAAAAGTTTGGCGACCAAGATCCCGAAAAAGATCGTGTCGATGCCCGCAGAATGCACGATTGGTAACAACAGTGGCAAGGTGAGCAGCATCGCGCCGACGGGCTCCAAGAACATGCCGATGATCAGGTAGAACACGATGATCAACAGCAGCAAAACAAAGGCCGATGGCGCAAGTGCGATGATCCAATCATTCATTGCATTGGTCAGCCCGGTCAATGCCACAAACCGTGTAAACGCATTGGCTCCGATGGCTACGAAAAACAGGCTCCCGGCGCCCAACAACGTGTCCATAACACTTGACCGAAAGGCCTCGTAGGACAGCGTGCGGCGCGCAAACCCGATCAACGCTGTGAGCAAAGCGCCGACACCGCCAGCTTCCGTCGCGGTAAACACGCCAGTCAAAAGGCCGCCGAAAATGCCCACCACCAACAACAGCAATGGCCAAACATCCACCAGCGCCCGAAACCGTTCAGATAATGGCACCACAGGTCCGCGAGGCAGAAGATGCGGGCGCAGCAAAGCCAGACCGATAATAACGGTGGAATAGATAACCAACGTTGCCACACCAATGTAGAAGCCATAGAGGAACAGTTTCAAGATCGAAACCTGCGCCTGAATACCGAACAATATCAGCACGATAGACGGCGGAATTAGCGCACCAATCGTACCGGCGGCTGCAAGCGTTCCTGTTGCGATGCCATCATCGTATCCGCTTTTGCGCATTTCGGGGATGGCGATCCGCCCCATGGCGGCCGCACATGCGATCGAAGAACCCGTGACTGCAGAAAAACCGCCTGCGCCAAGCACCGACGCAATGGCCACCCCGCCTGGTAGTGCACCAACCCACGCGCGCGCAGCGCGAAAGAGTCCCTGCGTCAAGCCCGTATGAAAAGCAAGGAAACCCATGAACAAAAACATCGGTACCGAACTAAGCGTCCAACTGGCAGCAAAGGTATAGGGCACCGTAGACAGCACCCCCAACGCCACATTCATGTTAAACGCCAAGGTGATGCCTGCGAAGGAAACGCTCAACAAACTGATGGCGATCGGGACCCGCATTGCGATCAGAAAGAACAGGAAAATCAGGCCAGAAAAGCCAATGACATTTGCGCTCATACCTGAACCCCTTCTTCATCAGACCGCTGTGTGAAAGGGAAAAACAGCATTGCGATCAACAAAAGGGTAAAGGAGATGGGCAAGACCCAGTAACAAATCCAAATCGGAATTTCGCTGGTGCCAGAAACCGCATACGCGCCGATCTTGGTCTTTTTCACCGCGTCAATGTAGCTTTGATAGATGATCAACCCGACAACCCCAACGGACAGGATTTGCGACAACCAGTTCGCGGCCGTCCGCAGCCCATTGCCAAGGCGCGCATGCAAGAAACTCGCATCGATATGGCGGCCCTTAATCTGCGCCAGCGCCATCGGCAGAAAGCTGAAACCGACCATGTAATAATTTGAAACGATCTCGACAGTTGCTGGAAGTTGCGCGCCAAAGACCGCGCGCAGAACCGCATTCACCGAAATTTGCACCATCATCAGAACCAGCAACAAGGCCCCGATTCCAAAGGTGAGGTTCAGGATAAGTGTATCAATGCTTCGCCGCATGATTTCCCCCTTTTGCATTCAAAAAACGCGCACTGACACAGGGCCAATGCGCGCCTTCGGTCACACTATTTTTGATCAGTTCGGGTAGCTGGCCAGATCAATTTTCGACCAGACTTCGCGGGTGATAAGGGCGTTGTATTCGGCAATGTCCGTGACATCCGCCGTCAGCTTTTCCCATTTCGCAACCAGGTCTTGGTAGCGTTTGATCTTTGTGCCTGCATCGGTGATGCCACGCTTTGTCAAACGCTCTTCCATCAACGCCAAATCTTCTTGCAGGAAGGCTTCATTCGCCGCGAGAATGTCTGCCGCGGCAGGAACAAAGGTAATGCCACTTGCCTTGCCCTTTTCGATGCTCGCATTCACGTTGTTTTTGTATTGGATGAGAACTTCGGTGATGCCGGAATTGAACGCTTCCATGAACAGCGCACGGTCAGCCGATGACAGATCCTGCCACACGGCAAGGCGCATTGATGCCGCGCTGATGCCGTTGAATGTGCCGAAATTCATCTCTGTCACCTGCGTGATGACATCAAACAGCTGATAGGCATTCAGATCGCCAGCCGAATTGATATGAGCCTCGACAACCCCCTGATTGAGCGCTTCAAACACGGCAGGTGCAGGCATTTGCACTGGAACCGCACCAATTTTTTCTGCCCAACGGCTGTAAGCGGCAGACCCTGTGCGAAGCGTTTTACCCTGAAGATCCGCCAGCGCGTTAATCGGTTCCTTCGAAAGGATCTGATAGCCGCTAGTGGTGGATGTTCCTGTATAGACTTGTCCCAAAGCCGTGAACTCGGCCAGGCATTCGGCACAGGTGGCGATATATTCTGTGGTCGCTCCACTGGCGGACAAGAGGCTGGTATTCAACAGCCCCATTTCACCCGGAAGCCCAGCTTCAATGAACTCCGCTGGGAAATACGCCATCAACACAGAGCCAACATCGACGATCCCGCTTTCCAGCGCCGACAACATTTCATTTGGCGCGACAAGGCCTGAGGCAAAGTTCTCTGCCTTGAAGCGACCTTCGGTCAGACGCTCCAATTCCGACGCCAGTTTTTCATAACCGCGCGCAGATGGGTGGTTTGGGCCAAAGGCACTGGCCATACGCAAATTGTCAGCGGCCACAGCCGGCAAAGCCGATGCAACCGACAGGGCCGCAGCCAAACCGGCTCCCACCATTTTTGTTTTCAGATTCAAAAAGGTAAACATAACTTTCCTCTCCCTAAGTATGTTCAATGCAAACTGCCACACCGCCGTTTTCCAGAATGGTGCAGCCCATATCGCCCCCCCCAAGACCAACTGCTTTCGTCAATCTCGGATCAGTTTTCCTCCGCCGATGACCATATTCTGACCAGCGACCAAGCCGCCTGCGGGCCTTGTTCAGAACACCGCAACACTGGCAATTTCCCTGCACGCCCGCTTCTGGACGCGCCTCCGTAAAATTTGGGTCGTCCCTCAACCCCTTCGAAAACGATGCCTCAATCAAGCCAGGCCAAATGGTGTTGCTCCGCAAACCGCCCTACCCGCCACATGGAAACTTCAACATTGACGATTTGGGGGGGCGTGATTGCCCGCTCGGCTGCCCACGGAAACTTCACCTTTCCACAGCTCCGCCCCCGACAGACTCACCGGTTCTAACGATCACAAACGTCAAGGTAGCCTTGTTTGATTCAAGTATTGATTGGTTGACCAATTGATATGGCGACCACAAAAATTGTCAAGCAAGATCAAGCCGTATTTGGCACGACGTAAGGTATCTTGCGGATTTCAGAAGCCATTCAGCTGGTAAAACACTAGAAAACCGCGCGCCCGATTTTCCAAAAGGCGTGGGTCTTGAAGGCTATCATTTTCAGGAAATTGTTCCTCTAGCGGCGGCGATGATAAGCCTTGTCGCCGCATGTAGACGTTACTGCGATAGATTGAGCGGCACCTCATTGATACCCCGGCTCGATCGAGCAATTCCTGCATTGAGAATGCGCTTGTTCCGGAACGCCAAGAGCGCCGTGGATTTATCGTCATATCAGTGGACGGGCACCTGGCAGGCAAGGTTCACGAATTTGAGGCCGCCGGATGCGGCTCACTAAGCCAATCACCCGCACCTAAGGGCGCTACGCCCCGAAATCCGGACGCTGACAGGTGCTTTGATTTGCGGCATCTGATCCTATACCTGTTGAAGTTCAACAGGACGACAAATCGCAGCTTTCTTCAGTGTCCTAATTTCGCCGGGCGCACTCAGCACATCCCTAAATTTTGGTAAGCGCGTTAACTTCACCGCGAAGAGTGTAGCTGCGAACCGGACGGGCAAGCCCCAGGTTTTCCCTCAACGTGCCGCCGGTATAGCTGTCACGAAACAGACCGCGATCCTGCAAAATCGGAATAACCTCATCTGCGAATTGCTCCAAACCCTCGGGCAATGTCATTGGCTGGATCAAAAAACCATCGACCGCACCCGCTTCGAACCAATGCTGCATGTGATCGGCGATATCAGAGGCAGTACCACAAACGCTGTTTTGTCCCCGCGCATTGGCGTAGCGGGTGTAAATCTGACGGATGGTCTGCCCTTCTTCGGTTTCACGCCGCAAGCTCGCAAGCCCGCTTTGGGAAGCATTCGTTGAATTTGGCAGCAGTTCCAAAGGAATGGGTCGGTCGGGATCACATTGGGACAAGTCCACTTCGGGAACGATAGGTGCGAGTATCTCAAGCCCCAGCGTGACAGGTATGAGGCTGGATAAATGCGCTCGTTTGGCTTCGGCCTCGGCACGGGTCTTGCCAAGAACTGGATTTAGTCCAGGCATGATGCGAATGTCGGTGGGATTGCGGCCAACACCAGCCAGACGGCGATGCATATCGGCGCGAAACGCAATGGCATCATCGATATCGGTCTGTGCGGTAAAGACCACCTCGGCATGGTTGGCTGCAAAAGCGCGGCCTGTTTCAGAGGAGCCAGCCTGCACCAACACCGGGTATCCTTGCGGTGGGCGCGCCACGTTCAGTGGGCCACGAACTTGGAAAGTTTCGCCCTTGTGATTTAGCTGATGCAGTTTCTCGGGATCAAAATAGCGCCCTGAGGCACGATCTCGCACAAAGGCGTCATCATCCCAACTGTCCCAAAGCCCTTTTGCAATCTGCACGAACTCATCCGCACGCGCATAGCGCTCTGCATGCGCAAAGTGACTGTCGCGCGAAAAGTTTTGCGCCTCGTTCTGGTTGGACGACGTGACAATATTCCAGCCGGCACGCCCTTTGCTGATGTGATCAAGCGAGGCATAGCGGCGGGCAATATGATAGGGTTCATTGTAGGATGTGGTTGCCGTTGCGATCAGCCCGATGCGCTTGGTCACTGCGGCCATCGCGGATAGCAATGTCGTTGGCTCGAAATAGGCCATATATTGCGGCCATGTGGAAAGCGCGTTCAGATTGCCATGCCGTGTTGCAGAAGCATCTGCAAGAAAAACAAAGTCAAACAGCGAACGCTCTGCCGTTTTGGCAAGCTCCAGATAATGATCGATGTTGGTGCCCGCATCGACTTGGGCACTTTCGTCACGCCATGCCGCGATGTGGTGGCCTGTCGGATGAAAGAATGCCCCGAGGGCCATTTGGTGTGTCATTGCGGTACTCCTTTGTTGAGAGCCAATGCCGACACGACAATGCCCATCACGCGTATCAGCACTGTGCCCTTTGCGCATTCTTCACCAGCGCCAGAAGTGCGGATAGAACCCGGTCGTTGTCTTCGCTTGAACCGATTGTGATGCGCAGCGCGGTTGTTTCGCCCAAGGCAAAGCTGCTGATCAGAATGCCTTGCGCCTTCAGCTGTGCGACAAGATCGGCCCCTTCTGTTGGGGCGATCACCGCGATGAAGTTCGCCGCGCAGTCAAAGGCCTGAAAACCCGATGTTGCCAGCGTTTCACACATGCGCTGCGCCTCTGATAGGGTTTTGGCGACTATTTCGTGGGCGTAAGGCATGTCTTCAAGTGCAGCCAAGCCGGCGGCCAACGCTGGCCGGCTCAGGCTGAAATTTGGGCGTACCTTGCGGATCGCCTGAGCCAGCTCAACTGACCCTGCAAGCCCATAACCGACACGAGCCCCTGCCAGGCCGTAGGCTTTGGAAAAGGTTCGCGTGGAAATCCAGGGGCCGTTGCGGCTTTGCAGGATCGGCAAGGTTTCCGGACCGCCACCGGCGCGGCCAAATTCGTAATAGGCTTCATCAAAGTGCAGCATGACATGCGCTGGCAGCTCGGCACTCAAGCGGGCGATCTCGGCCGGGCTCATAACGGTGCCGCTTGGATTGTGCGGCGATGAAACAAACATCAACCGTGTTTGCGGGTTCACGGCTTTCAGCATGGCGTCCAAATCGATGCGCCCGTCCGCGTGCAGCGGCACGCCAACGAAAGTGGCATCGCGCAGCGTGGCGAGTTTGCGATAGGTTGGGAAAGCCGGCACCGGGGCAATCATCTCATCACCGGGGTTCAGGGTGATCTCGGCGCTGGCCGCCAACAGCTCGTTCGAGCCAGCCCCAACAAAAATCTTTTCCTCCGGCCATCCGGTATGCGCAGACAAAGCTGTCAACAAAGCCTGCGCTTCGCCATCAGGGTATAAATTCATGGTCATGCACGCTTGGGCGACGGCCTCAATCACCTTAGGGGACGGCGGCAAGGGACTTTCGTTTAAGTTAAGTCGCAATATGCGCTGACCTTGAGCGTCATGGGCGGGGGGCTCATGCATCGGAAAGAAAGCCAAATTGGTGATGCGGTCTGGCAGTGTGGACATTGGGTCAGTCTTTCACAGAGAGGCTGTCTAGGCCGCCAATCAGATCGGTAATGAGGTCTTCAGGATCCTCAAGGCCTACGTGGATGCGCAGCAGTGTGTGCGGTGTCTGGTGAAGCGCGTGTTCGGGGGCCGGCTTCAGTGGAAGGATAAGGCTCTCAAAGCCACCCCAGCTGAACCCCAGTTCAAACAATTTTAGCCCTGCGAACAACGCCTCTTGCTCCACGCGGTCCAATGAGCGCGTGACCACAGAAAACAGACCTGAAGCGCCGTCAAAATCACGCTTCCACTCTCGGTGGCCAGGGCTATCAGGCTGGCTGGGATGCAGGATCTGACGCACCATCGGATGTCCGTCCAACGCCCTGATTACTTGATTTGTACTGTCTTCGTGCTGACGCAGCCGCAAGGGCAAGGTGCGCAGACCGCGCGCCAGCAACCAAGCCGCGTCTGGTGCGGGCGTGTCGCCCATTTGTTGGGCCGTCCTTCGTAGCTTTTTCAACAGCTCCGGGCGGGCCGCAATTGTTCCCAAGATCGCATCAGAATGGCCTAACAGATACTTTGTGGCCGCGCAGATCGACACATCTACCCCGTGTTCAAGTGGCCGAAACAGGATCGGCGTCGCCCAACTGTTGTCTATGGCAACCAGCGCACCGGCCGCATGCGCGGTGGCGACAATTGCAGGAATATCCTGCACTTCCATGGTGTTGGACCCAGGGCTTTCAGTAAGGATAAGTCGTGTTTCGGGACGGAACTGTGCGGCCAATTCTGATTGGCTGGCCAGCGCATCGTAGTAACTTGTGGTGATACCCATCCTGCGCAGCAGGTCGTCTGCAACTACGCGCGTGGGGCCAAATACTGTGTGCGGCATCAATACGTGATCGCCATTTGATAACAAACCCAACAAGGTGATTGTCAGCGCGCTCATCCCCGAACTGGTGATCAACGCCTCGCAACCCGCCCCTTCCAGCTGCGCAATGGCTTCGGCAACGATGTCCGGCGTCTGCGACCCCAAAAAAGCACTTAATCGCCCCTGCGAGGTGGCATGCTCCAACGCATCGAGATTTGGAAAAATCCGCGTCGCGGTGCGGTCCACCAAGGGATTTAGAGCCCCCTTGTCGCGATCCAAATCACGAGCAAGATGTGCGGCCAGTGTGGCAGGTTTCATGAACTTTCCTTTGGGGGTGGCGCAAGACTTTCACGCATGACGATGGAATGCGGAAGAGTTTTGGTTGCACGAACTTCCTGTCCTTGGATTGTTGCCAACAAAAGCTCTGCGGCGGCAGTTCCAAGTTCACGGTAGGGCAAATGTATTGTCGTCAAACGCGGGTGGCACAGACGCGCCAGTGACACGTCGTTGCATCCCGTTACGCTGAGCGCGCCGGGCACGTCGATGTTTAGGGCATGCGCCTCCATGACCGTTGCCGCGGCGTGCTGATCACCAGTGCAAATTATTGCTGTTGGCCGCTCTGGTTGGGTCAGGATGCGGGCGGCGGCGGCGCGAGCTTCTGTTGATCCAAAGGCGCTCTCAGCAATCCACTCGGGCGGCGGGCGCAAGCCTGCGGTATCAAGGCAAGTCAGAACAGTATCAAGCCGTTCAGTCACAATCGGTGTGGCGCTGCGGTGGCCCGACAGCACGGCAATTCGTCGATGCCCCTGAGCAATAACCTGCCCCACCATTTCGCGCATGGCCGTGGCGTTGTCGAATCTCACGGCCGGCAAGTAGCCTAGGTCGCAAACTGGCGATAGATGCACCAGCGGTACATTCGCCGCCGTTACCATAGCCATTAAGTCGTCGTCATGCAGCGGCATCAAGGTCACGATACCATCCACACCATATTCAAGGAGGGTCCGGACCTGCGCCAATTCGCGCCGGACATCGCGCTCTGCGGAATTGATCATCAAGCCCAGGTCGTTTTCATCCAGCACGCTGCGCAAACCGTCAATCGTTGGGGCAAAAAGCGGATTGGAAATGTCAGGTACAATCAGGCCAATGGTTTCGCTGCGATGCTGACTAAGTCGGCGGGCGGTGCGGTTTGGAATGTAGTTAAGAGCCTTGCAGGCCTCATAAACCTTCTCTCGCACGGCCTGCGATACGAGGTCGGGGTTGGACAAGGTGCGGGACGCCGTAGCAAGCGATACATTCGCGTATTTCGCCACATCCCTGAGGCCAATTTTTGGGCGTCGTGTGGTCGTCATAGATCAAGTTCCTCCCGGGAATGATCGTATCCCGGAAAAAGATCTGGGTTGAATATATTCAAAGGGTCGAGGGCGGCTTTTATCTGCGCGATCATCCACTTTTTTTGCACTGAGACATGAACGTTGTACGCACGGGACTTTTTGATGCCGATGCCATGCTCGGCGCTGATTGATCCGCCCAGTGCAGGCAATGGCGCGTAGATGGCATCTTCGGCTGCGCTGCGTTCGGAACCTGTCAAATGGGCACGCTTGGTGATCACATGCAGGTTTCCATCGGCGATATGGGCAAAAATCAGCGCTTCAAGCGGTGGTGACAGTGCCGCCATGCGCTGTTTCATCAGCTCAAGATATTGGTCGATCTGATAACCCGGCACAGAAATATCACATGACAAGTAACCGGGGTACTGCCGCGCATAGACTGACATATCCTCGCGCAAGTGCCACAATTCGTCCCGCTGTTTAAGTGTTTGCGCGATGGTTCCATCGGTCACAATACACTCTTCGGGAAGCGCATTTAGCACGGTTTCAAGTTGTTCGACCGCTGCCTCATCGCTGGGGCCCTCAATTTCGACAAGCAAAGTCACCGGGCTTTCCTTGACGCCTTGCGGTAGCGATAGCCCATGAGCCTCTGCGTTCATTTGCAAAAAATCACGCGTCATCAACTCGCTGGTTAACAGCGTGATACCCGGCGTCTTGCGCAAGTGGCCGGTAAGTCGAAGCGCATTGGCTGCATCCGGCAAGGCCAAAAGCGCAGTGGCGCTGCCCTGAGGGAGCGGAACAAGCGACACCACAATACGGGTGATGATCCCAAGCGTTCCTTCGGAGCCGATCAACAGCTGCTTAACATCATAGCCACTGGTCGATTTGATCACTTGTGTCATGTCTGACAGGAGTTGGCCGTCCGCCATCACCGCTTCTAAGCCAAGCACCCGATGGCGCATTACCCCGTTTCGAAACGCCTGCATGCCACCTGCATTGGTCGCCGCCATACCACCCAGTGTGGCGCTGCCGCGTGCGCCCAAATCCACGCCCGGCTCCAGACCGTGTGGCCGACAAGCATCTTGCAGCGCCTGAAGGGTTACCCCCGCCTGCACCACTGCGATCCCGGCGTCAGGGTCCAGTGTTTCAATCTGATCCAGCCGTTCCAACGACAGAACCAGCATTCCAGGATGAGAGACCGTGCCGCCGACAAGTCCTGTCCGCCCCCCTTGGGGCACAATCGGCACACTAAGGCGCGCGCACAATTTCACCAATCCCGACACTGCCTGTACGGACCCTGGCAATGCCATGAGGCCCGCACCGAAATTGTCTGGATGTGTCCCAGGATCGCGGCTGGCCAACTCATCGTGCTGACGAAAGCGCACGTCGAGCCCGGACTCTGCCACGGCGGCCAGAATCTGGCGATGACAGGCACTGGCTTCACCTTGTCCTGAGGGTGCAATGGTCACGCTATGCATCCGCACTGTACGGGTCATTGTCCATCCAGAACACAACGCGGCTGTGTACCTTGTTAACGATCCAGTGAAGCGTGATCCCAATGGCTGAAAGTACAAACAGAACCGCAAATGTGCCGGCAATGTTAAAATTGAAGTTGTTTTGCAGGATCAAATACCCCAGCCCTGCCCTCGCACCCACAAATTCACCAACGATCGCGCCAATGACCGACAGAACGATTGCGATATCAAGTCCAGTAAAGATGTTGGGGAAAGCGTGCTTGAGCTGCACCATGTAGAAAACCTGCCACCGCGACGCACAACACGCGCGCAACATCTCGACCTGTTCGCGCGGGGCGGACCGGATGCCCATGACAGTATTTGCCAGCAGTGGGAAAAAGGCGATCATCGCCGTGATGATGATCTTTGAGGTCATGCCATACCCTGCCCAGATAACAACAATGGGTGCGATCGCTACTTTTGGCATCGTTTCAAAAGCAACGATGTAGGGAAACAGCAAACGATACAGCGCTGGCGACAAACCAATGCTGATGCCCAGAAATATTCCACCAACTGACCCAAGAAGAAAGCCGGCAAGGATCTCTGACAAGGTGACGCCCAAATGGCGGTAAAAGCTGGCCGTCTTCATCATCTTTATCAGCGCCAAAAGGATTTCGTATGGTCCGGGCAGTACGATGGAGGACACCTCGAAGTACCACACGGCCCCCTCCCACAGCACCAATACTGCGCCCAGCAAAAGAACATGCTGCAGCAGGCCCCAGAGGGAAAAACGTTTCTTCATGCGTCAAGCGTCCCGTTTGAATTGAAGTAGGCGCGGATTTTGCGGACGTAGGTGCCAAAGGCCTCGGTGGAGTGCATGTCGAGGGTCCGTTCGCGAGGCAGGTCGATTGAGATATCGTCGACGATGCGACCAGGGCGTGGTGTCATCACAATGACCCGATCAGCGAGATATACCGCCTCAGGGATCGAGTGGGTAATAAGCATGATTGTTTTGCCGCTGTTTGCCCAAATCCGTTGAAGTTCTGCATTCATGGTTTCACGGGTCATGGCGTCAAGCGCACCAAACGGTTCATCCATCAGCAAAAACTCTGGATCATGGATCAATGCGCGACAGATGCCGACGCGCTGCTGCATGCCCCCGGACAACTCTTTTGGATAGCTTTTTTCAAATCCCTGCAGGCCGACCATTTCGATCAGGTCCTTGGCGCGTTTGAGTGCCTGGGACATGTCCAGTTTCTGCACTTTGGCAGGCACCAGAATGTTTTCGGTCACCGTCAACCACGGCAGCAGCAGCGGCGCTTGAAAGACCAGCCCAATACGCGCATCCGGCCCATTCAACGGCAGGCTGCGCAGCGAAATATCACCGGAATTGCGATCAAGTATTCCCGACAGGATCTTCAACAAGGTGCTTTTACCGCAACCCGACGGCCCGACGACAGAGATGAACTGTCCCTCACCCACGGTCAGGTCGATATCGCTAAGCGCAAGCGTCTCGCTGCCATCCCGAGAGATATATCGTTTGGTGAGCCCGGAAATGCTCAACATATCCGGGCTCACTTGGTCAGAACTAACGTTCATTAGAAGTCGCACGCTTTTGCTTGCTCAATGATCGCGGCCTGATCGAAATCCATAACTTTCTCGTAAAAGCCAGGGATCGAGGTAAGGAAAACATCCTTCGCAATAGGTTCTGGGATCATATCTGCGAAGACCAAATAGTCTTGCAATCCAGCCCATGTCTCGTCCGAAACCTTGCCTTCGATCTCGCCCAGTTTTGCAGCGGCGCTGTAGCCCGCGATCTTGGAGTTCAAGATGTTGAGATCCCAGGCTTTCGAGGTTGCCTCATCAGGGCCCTGAGACACGGTATCGGGAAAGTCGCGCCAGAACAGTTCGAGCGCGCATTCCGGGTTGGTGCGGGCGAACAGAATGGCTTTCATCATCCCGCGGGATACGCCGATCACCGCATCCGGGTTCTCCGTTTCAAAGGTGCCGGTCGTGCCGATCACATAGTCGGGCTGTCCAGTCCATGCGGCCGGCGCAAATGTTTCCAACGGTGTGTCTGTATTTTCATAGGCAGCAACGGCAGATCCCCAGTACAGCAGTGCGTCCACGTCGCCGTTCTTCAGCGCTTCCAGTGGTGCGGCACCAAAACCTACGGGAATAACTTCGACGCTGTCCGCAGAAACGCCGGATGTCGACAGGAAGGATTTAAGCAAGGGGATGCCACCTGTCGACAGGCTGATCATGCCGATCTTTTTGCCTTCGAGCGCTTTTCCATCTGTGATCTCGCTGCCCTCGGGAACAACAAATTTCCAGTCGGTTACGCCGTGAGCGACCAAGACTTTCAGCGGCAGATCATTCAGCGCAATACCTTGCAACAAAGCGCCGACATTCCCTTCGACGATATCCGCACCGCCACCGATCACCTGCTGAACAGCTTGCAACGTCCCGCCCGTGGTCAACAGTTCGACGTCCAATCCTTCTTCTTTCCAATAGCCAAGCGCCTCAGGCAGCGTGACGTTTGGATATGCGATGTTCAATGTACTTGTCCCGAGGGCCAGCCTCACGGTCTTCATTTCGTCTGCTGCGGCAGGAAGGGCCGCCGCCATAAGAACGATACTTGCGATATGTGATTTCATGATTGCTCCAAGACTTAAGAAACCGGTTTCATTGACTATGAAACCGGTTACATGCCCTCTCCGATGCCCTCTACATGATCAGAAGAAGATTCATGGGATTTCCCCGGCATCGCTCAAATTTTCGGCGCAATCGTTTCCACAAGTCCAAATTTGTTGCAGCTAATTCCACTTAGCCTCCAACTTCCGGCAGGTTTTCGATGACCAACTTCTGCGTTTACCACGACGTCAAAGAGTCGCGCTTTCATGGCAAACGGCAGCAAACCATCCTGTTGAGCGTGGCGATATTTCCAAACCAAGGCCGGCGTCGCACTACCGCACAGGCCAGCCTGGACGTCGATTATCGGGCGCACATTGGCCCCACCAACTGTATCGAAAAATCTAACTAGGCCGCGCACGAAGGAGGGAAAAAGAAAGGCCGTCTCAGATCAGTGCACCAAACTCAAAGTTTCGAATTTCCCTCATGATCCAACCGCCACCTGTCGCCAGAAGAGGACTGCAACGCTTTGGCAACGGAAAGGACGGGACGATTGGCTGGCCCGCGCGAAGACATGTGCGAAGGTCGGCAACGCGGGACTAAGCCGCCAAACAGAAGTCCTTATTGAGCGTCCGCTTTGAGTTCGCGGCCTTCAAACGCGTGTTCTCGGTGATGTGGGATCAAAAGGAGAATGGGCACTCAATTCCAAATCGGCTTATCGGGACTGACTGCCGACATGGTGGCGTTCAGGACGATGACTGAATTCCTGCTTCTACCTGTGCAACGCTTTTGCCGATGAGGTCAATCAAGTCTTCAACGGTTTCAGCGGTAAACTGTTCCATATTGCGCATTTCTTCTGCCATTTTCGCGGCACTGGCTAAGCCCAGTGTCGAGGTTGCGCCTTTCAAGCTATGCAATGCAGCATCGACGCGTTCTCCATCGTCTCCGCGCGGTTTTGCACGAACGAGTGACCGTAAGTCCCGCCCATCATCGGCAATTTGCCCAAGAAGTTCTGAGAACAATGCCGCGCCCAGTTCATTTCTCACGGCGTTTAACTGCTGTCTATCGATCAAGGTGTCTTTGGGGAATGGTTCAGCTAGCGTTGCGTAGGTCTTAAAGATATATGAAATTTTCGAACGCGTGATCGGCTTGGCCAAGAAATCATCCATTCCAGCGTTCAAACAACCTTGTCGGTCTTCCTCAAATGCGTTGGCTGTCAGACCAATGATAGGAGCGGAAAACCCCAATTTTCGCAATTCCCGCGTTGCCGCTATGCCGTCCATGACAGGCATTTGAAGGTCCATAACAACAAAATCAAACGCCGCGCCTACGCTGCTTTGGATTGCAGCTTGACCATCGTTAGCAGTTTCAACCGATGCACCGAAACTTTCCAACAGCGCTTTTGCGACTTCTCGGTTGACTGCATTATCTTCGACCAACAGAACTTTGCTATTGTATCTTAAAGTCCCGTCTTCTTCATCTACTGACGCATTCATATCCACAGTTTCGGCCTGACCTACTATTTCAATGGGCACTTCCAGCCAAAACGTAGTCCCCTGAGCCTCTTTACTGTCTACGCCTATGCGTCCGCCTAAACCTTCGATGATCCGTTTGGAAATCGCCAACCCAAGGCCGGTTCCCCCAAAGCGTCGGGATGACGAGTTTTCAATCTGGTTGAAATTCTGAAAGAGTTTAGGGATATCGGCCTGCGGAATCCCGATGCCGGAGTCCTCCACCTCAATCCTCATCGTCGTGTCCTGCGGCGTCGAAATACGGACATTAATGGTTCCTGACGGAGTGAATTTGATGGCGTTACCGATCAAATTTATCAGGACTTGCCGTAGTCGGACGTCATCTGTTGACACGATCAAGGCAGGTCTTTCGATCGTAAGGGACAGGTTTGCATCCACCAGCCGTTGTCGGAAAACATCATGCAAAATGTCCGTAAGTTCAGGTAAAGAAAGTTGCGCCAACTGATAGGTCAACCCATTTGCATCAAGGTTGGAAAAATCCAGAATGTCGTTGATGACATCCAGCAAAAGGTGACTTGATCTCCTGATCGTCAGGGTGCGGCGCGCTTGCACGGGGTCAAGATCGGTATCGTCCAGCAAATCGACCGCGCCGATGATACCATTGAGAGGTGTGCGTATCTCGTGGCTCATGGTGGCCAGAAAAAGCGACTTCGCATGTGTTGCGGCCTGCGCAGTCTTTGCGATTTCGGCATTGCGGACAGACAGCTCCTTGAGTTGGCGCTGTGTATTTGCGATCAACCGCAGTTGCACAAATTGAAGAACGATTGTGCAGATAAAGACCAGTGCTGTGAATCCCACGACGGTCGCAAGACGCCCGTAGTCGGATGAGGTCTGGATCCGAGCCGTTGCACGGGCTGATCCAAGTATGTCGTTTGTCGCAATGACCAGATCGTTGCTTTGCCGCTGCAGTCTTTGGGCGTCCCCCAACAGCGAACTTAGCGAATTCACCAAAAGCGATGGGCTGTTTGCCGTGGCATCAATGCGGTCCGTCATTGACCGGATACCTGCCTGAAGCGCCGTTGCTTGTTCGCTCAGGATGGTGGACTCGCTGAACCGCTCAGAAAAGAACCCGGCGTCTAGCAAGGTCATCCGGCTATATACCAAATCAAACGTCAAATAAATCCGGTCAAGCGCTTGAGGCGTGCCCGCCTTTTGAGCTGTCAAAATGGCCTCAACCAGACGAGATGCCTCACGATGGGTCTGGAACACGGCCCACATGGCATCTTCGCGCACGCTGGTCAGGGTCGCTTGCTGCCGGTCGCGCAGATTTACAAACAAGAAGGCAGACAAGGCGATTAACACGACACTCAGCGCCATCAAGACAGACGTCGCTCCCTTGATGACCCGTGGTGAAACGCGGGTCGTTTTGGGTTGCGTCACACTATTCGACCACCTCGATTTGGGTGATCTGCCAAACCGATCTACCGAAGTATATCTCATTAAACAATTCGGGGAATTCGTCGAATGGATAGATCAGGAACAAGGGCCCTTTGTCGCGCACAGACATGACTTGGCCGTTCAGGTGGGTGGCGAAAACAACCGGAAAGCTGCGCGTATCTTCGATAGGGACATTGGCGGAATAATCATTCAATGCGATCACCCGCATGGCCGACCCGTTGGCCCCAACCGCATCAAGAATGGCCGTCGCAAGAGGGCCATCAAAATCACGCGGCCCGTCAAACCAAGGCGTGTTTGCCGTGGTCGATCGCTGTTCCAGTGCAGCCAGCATGTCGAGATCAAATTGCGCGACACCATCCCCGTTTGTGTGGGTAATGTTGCCGAACACGGTCAAGACGACCGGTCCTTGCGGTTCCATTAGTCCGTCGGCATGGGCCACAGACCCGAAGAAACACATCACTACGAAGATCACCTGTCTCATGGCATCTTGTCCTTCGCCTTTTAAGCTACGCTGCCGGAGTGCTGGCTGTATGCGTAAACTTTTCTGATTTGCGCGCGCGCCGCTTGAAAAGCAGACACGCAACTAGGGTCAAAGTGATGCCCTGATTGTCTTACGATTTCGTCAAAGGCATCCTCAAACCGCCAAGCTGGTTTGTAACTGCGGGCGCGGCACAAGGCATCAAATACATCCGCAACCGCGACAATACGGGCCGACAGCGGGATATCTTGGCCTGACAGGCCATTGCCGTATCCCGTCCCATCCCATTTCTCGTGGTGAGACAGCGCAATTTCATGTGCCATCTTGATCAGATCACTCTCACCATCAGAGAGAATATCTGAGCCAACTTGCGTATGGGTTTGGATAATCTTTCGTTCATCTTCCGTTAGTTTGCCGGGCTTGAGCAAAATGGCGTCGTTGATCGCGATCTTGCCGGCATCATGCAGCGGCGAGGCCAGATAAATCGTGCGGCAGAACTCTTTGCTCAGCCCCATATGCTGCGCGATCAATTCTGACGTTATCGCAACGCGCGAAATATGCTCGCCTGTCGCATCGTCGCGCATTTCAATGGCGCGCGATAATCGCCAGATCAGTTCTTCCTCACGTGCTCTCAATTGAAGCGTTGCGCGCTGCACTGCGAAATCAAGGTGTTCTGCTCGGTCTAGAAGCGCCCGCTGCGCCTGTTGCAACGATAGTAAATTCTTGACGCGAACCCGAAGCTCTTCCGGATCAAAAGGCTTGTTGAGGAAGTCGGTGGCACCCGCTGTGATGGCTTCCAGGCGCAGCGCGCGATCTTCATCAGCGGTCAGCATCACAAGGGGAACAACTTGGTAGCTTGGCATCCCTCGAAGTTTTCTGACGCAATCAACGCCATTGATTTCCGGCATTTGATAGTCGACCAAAACCAGATCAAAGGTTGTTTCCCCGCAACGCAAAAGTGCCTGCGTTGCCGATGAAAAGCTCTCCAC
The DNA here is from genome assembly GCA_034670065.1 of Pseudoprimorskyibacter sp. Classification (GTDB taxonomy): domain Bacteria; phylum Pseudomonadota; class Alphaproteobacteria; order Rhodobacterales; family Rhodobacteraceae; genus Mesobacterium_A. The sequence continues at coordinate 899,187 of JAXMOG010000001.1, forward strand.
AACATGGCCATCCATGCGTTTGAGTACGGCACTGATCACATTCAGGCTGACGACCTCATCGTCAATCACGCAAATTCGCATTGCATACCTTTTCGTCTCGAGTTCGCCGCCATGGCGTTTGGAATACCCATACTGGACGAGCCCGATATTTTGGAAGCGAGGAGTGTTTCAGATTTGACTAAAATGGGCCAATGCGAACGTTTTCAGCGCTATCAAAAGACCTCTCCGGAACGCCGCGCCAACCCGTCCAAATGGACCTAAGAGACGCCAGCATTGCTGAAATCTTATTCCAAATTCCGCTTTGGCCCAGATTTCCAAGGTGGTTTCATCGACTAGCCGAAACCGGACTTTCGTGCATCGCGCAGCATCACGCAAAATGGGCTCACTCCCGTCATTCGCTGCAGTCAAACCAATGACCAGTCTGTTTCCTAGCTTGCACGACCATGCTGTTCTTGTGGCCCTGCGTGCCGGTTGTGTGCGCCTACGGGCAATCATTTTGATGCCAATTCACTTGCCAAACCGCCTCATTTCATTCCAGGGCCTTAAGCATCTCGCAACATGTCGACAAAGGCGGTTACTTTGACTGGGCGGAACTTAGACGCAGGATAGACCGCAAATATGCCGCCTTCGGGCAAAGTCCAATTCGGCAAAACCTGTATCAGCTTGCCGGTGTGCAAATCTTCCCGCACCAAAAAGTCGGGCAAAATCGCCACCCCTGCCCCGCCCTTTACCGCTTCTAAAATTGCAGGTGCGCTGTCGATGGACAGTGTGTTTGCCAATTTCACTGACACGCCTTGCTTTTCCTGGTCTTCGAACGCCCACTGCAAGGGATCAGACAAAGACATGTTGGCAATGAAATCGAGCGACTGCAGTTCAGCCGGATGTTCAATGGCACCCAGCTTGGCCACGTCCTTGACCGCCCCCACCAACACTTGTTGAAAGCCGCCAATTTTGCGGGCGATCAAGCCGGAATCGCGCAACCAACCCACACGAATGGCCAGATCAAGCTCACCTGACATCAGATCGCTGTGGCTGTCGCCAAGATGCAGCTCAACCTTGCACTCTGGATACTTGCGGCGAAACGCGGCGACAACTGGTGTCACGACGACAGTGCCGTAATCATGCGGCGCAGTCATGCGCAGGGTGCCCAAAGGCCTGTCTGACAGTTGAGATAATTCGCTAAAAGCATCATCCGCGTCTTGGAGGATCGAAGCGCACCGGGTGTAAAACGCCAGCCCGGCTTCGGTCGCGCTCACTTTGCGCGTGTTGCGCACCAATAGGGTTGTTTTGAGCTCAAGCTCCAATTGCGTGACTTGTGCGCTGACCACAGCCTTGGTCACCCCCAACCGTTCAGCCGCCCGCGTAAAGGACCCTGTTTCCACCACAGCTGCGAAGTAGGCCAGCCTGTTGAGGTTGCGTGCTCTCACCATGCGCCCACTGTTAGCTTTTGGCAGACAGCTTGTCAAAATCGTTTGTCTTATCACACACAATGAAAAGTCGCATATACCCCTTAAGGAGACAAACCATGACACAGACAGTTACATTGCAATACATTTTCGATCCGTTGTGCGGCTGGTGCTACGGCGCCTCTGCCACGATCAGCGCATTGGGAAAACACCCCGCAATTGATGTGCAACCCATGCCAACGGGGCTTTTTGCCGGCAAGAACGCGCGCCCGATGAAGAGCTTTGCCGCGCAGGCTTGGGCCAATGACCAGCGCATCGGCGCGCTGAGTGGTCAGCCATTTAGCGAAGACTATCGAACCAAAGTGCTTGGTTCTGAGGACGCGTCTTTGGATTCGACCGTCGCAACGCGCGCTGTTGTTGCGGTGTCTGAAGACGCCCCTGATCGCGTGATCGAGGCCCTCGCAGCCATCCAATCGGCGCGGTATCAGGGCGGCAAAGACGTGACCTCCACTACTGTTGTTGCAAACATTTTGAAGGACATGGGCCTGACAGATGCCAGCGCGCGTCTTTTGGCGGCGGACAACGCACTCTTGCAAGAAGTGAATAGCCAAACGGCAGCGGCCCGCGAATTGATGGGCGCATACCGGCTGCAAGGCGTTCCGGCGCTGATCGCAACAGTCAATGGCGAGCTGAGCATCTTGGATGCCAGTGCCCTGTATTCCGGAACCAATCAAATCTTGGCCGCTCTCAAGCTGGCCTGACCACGAAAAAGGATCAAAAAATGAACCGTAGAACAGCCCTTAAGCTGACCGCAGCAGCTGGCGTCGCCGCCACCATGACCCCCCAAATGTCGTTTGCAAGCGACGAAGGCCTCAGCTGGACCCACTTTCCAGCAGGTGAAAACGGCTTCTTCCGCGCGCCTGTATTGGTGTCTGGTCCGTCCGAAGCCGTTCTGATCGATGGTGGGTTTACGCTGCCCGACGGCCAAGCATTGGCCGATGCGATCAAAGCCACTGGCAAAACCTTGACCACAATCTATGTCAGCCAAAGCGACCCGGATTTTTACTTTAGCCTGCGTCCAATCGTAGAGGCGTTTCCTGAGGCGCGCGTTATTGCGGCCAGCGAAACCGTTGCTGCGATCACCGCTAATGTTGCAAAAAAGGTTGAAACCTGGGGTCCACAATTGGGCGAATACGGACCGCAATCGGTTAACGATGTGATCATGGCCGAAGCGGACGACAGCGCGACTTTGACCGTGGATGGTTATGTGCTCGACATCATTCCTGCCGAGGGCTTGGCCAATCGCCGCTACATTTGGAGCGAAGACTTGCAGGCTGTCTTTGGTGGCGTGATGACCTTTTCAGGCACGCATGTTTGGGTGGCCGACACCCAGACAAAGGAAGAGCGCGCAGCATGGGTTGCCAACTTGGACGCCATCATCGCCCGCGCGCCTAAGGTTGTTGTGCCGGGTCACATGACACTGGATGCACAGCTGGGTCTTGAAGCTGTGGAATTCACCAAGGCCTATCTTTTGGCCATCGAAGACGAGCTGACCAAAGCCAACACCTCTGAAGAGCTGAGTGCCGCGATGACAGCACGCTATCCCGACTTGGGTATGGGCGTGGCCTTGGCCATCGGCGCAAAGGTTCTGACTGGCGAGATGAAATGGGGCTAGGTCGATTGCCGATCCCTTTCGGGTTTGCGGTCTAGAAAGCCAGCTCAAGAGTACGGTCAGGGCCGCCTTGACCGTACTTCTTCTTGTGATCTCGCCCCCTTAAACGCCAATGCTCATACGCTCCTCCGCTAGGCGCGAGACTTCGATGACCTCACATCTCGCTAGATGACCCTGAATTACTGGCGCAGCTTTGTGGATTTTGTCATCATGCGCAACGGTCTGAACGCGCCCAACCCAGAACATACCCGCTGAACGCTCGATACAGGATTTCAATCGTTGGAACGATCCGATCATGGCAGACTATGCGCGATTTGTTTGGCCCACGATCTCGGCCATTCAATGGGTCCTAAATATCAAAAAGCCCGCCTGATCATCAGGCGGGCTTTTCCATGTGTTGAACTTGGTGTTGGCCTATTGGTGCCTAGACTTTGTCTTCGGGGATTAATAACGACAATATGATCGCACTGAGACCCGCCAACGTGATCGGCGCGGCAAAGACCTGCTTAAAGAACGTTGGCAAGTGTTGCGTCGCATCCGGAACCAAGGTCACGCCCAGCGCCAGGCCAAAGGACACGGCCATAATGTAAATGCGCCGCAGGGTCATTTCTTGCGACGCCAGAATGCGAATACCCGCCACGGCGATAGAGGCAAACAGCACCACTGTGGCGCCGCCCAATACTGGTTTGGGAATGATCAGGAAAAACGCGCCAATGACGGGAAACAGGCCCATCAAGGCAAGTAAACCACCGATCCACATGCCCACATGGCGACTGGCCACGCCTGTCATTTGGATCACGCCGTTGTTTTGCGAAAACGTGGTGTTCGGAAAGGTGTTAAACGTGGCGGCAATGGCCGAATTCACGCCATCCCCCAGAACACCACCTTTGATGCGTTCCATGTAGACCTCGCCCTCAACAGGCTCCCCCGCAATCACAGAGTTCGCCGTCAAGTCACCGGAGGTTTCAATCGCTGTCACGAAATATAAAAACGCGATGGGCACAAACAGGCCAAAATCAAAATCGAGGCCGTATTTGAACGGGATCGGCATAGCAAACAGTTTGGCACTGCCCAGCGCGCCGAAATTCACCAAACCAAAGAAGCTGGCCACAATCGTGCCAACGATCAGACCGATCATGATAGCCGCGATGCGCAACATTGGATTGCCCAAGAACGTCACCACCAAAATCACGGCCACAACCAGCATACCCAGAAACAAGAACAGGGGCTTACCAAGATCATCCCCCGCCTGCGCGCCACCGGCAAAATCGGTAAACCCTGCCTTTATCAAGCTCAGACCAATCACGGTGATCACAATACCGGTGACTGTCGGCGTGATAACGCGCTTAAGCTTATCCAAGAAACGCGACAGAATGATCTCGATCACAGAGCCGGCCAGACAAAGCCCAAAGATCATCGCCAGAATCTCTTCGGGTGTGCCGCCCTGCCCTTTGACAGCGAACCCTGCAGCCAAGATAGCGCCCAGAAAGGCAAAGGATGTGCCCTGCACACTCAGCAAGCCCGACCCAATAGGCCCAATGCGTCGGCATTGAATGAAAGTCGCAACCCCAGAAACGAAAAACGCCATGGCGATGAGATAGGACACATGTTCCCCAAGCCCTAACACGCCGCCGATAATCAAGGATGGTGTGGCAATCCCCACGATAGATGCCAAAACGTGTTGAAAAGCTGCCAGCGCCGCTTTGGGTGGTGGTGGAACGGCGTTTAAGTTGTACACCAACTGGCTGGTCTGTTCGGTCATAGTATTCCCCTTTATCGTACCAGACGAGACTGCGCATTGCTTCGGCGAATGAAAAGAACTTGCCGATGCGGCGCTTAGCCGGCCTGGGAAAATGCAGGATTTCCGTACAAAAGTTAGGCGTTTTATTAGGTTTCGAGCGGCCGATATGACTTCTTCAGTTTGATAGTTGCGCCATGATTGGCCCGTTTCCAACCTAAGAGGTGGAACACATGACACCGCAGCTGCCAAGCCCGTACATGGCAATGCCTCCCCCTGCTCATCCTGTGGCCGAGTACCATTTCATTCTCAAAGCCGTTTCGACCAAGCATTCGGTTGCGGCACGGTGTATGTTGGTGCTGCATCCTCGCCAAAGGGCAAAATGCATTGTGCTATTAACGCGTGAACGTCCGAACGAATTTCGCACAACCTGAAAAGAGTGACCATGAAGCTTGCCAAAAAGAACCTGCTGAACCAACGCACCACGTCCCCTGTTAGACTGTCTCAACTTGGCTTTGGCGGTGCTCCACTGGGCAATCTATATCGCAAGATTGAAGATGTTGACGCGCAGGCCACTCTGGACGCCGCATGGGACGCTGGCATCCGCTACTTCGACACAGCCCCCCAATATGGGCTTGGCCGGTCCGAAATTCGGTTTTCTGAAGCCCTGACCAGATTTGACACCGCCGCCATGTCGTTGTCCACAAAGGTTGGTCGCATATTGCAAGACTGCGCGCCCGAAGATGTCACACCCGAATCCTTTGTAGACGTGCCACAAAAGCAGATCGTCTTTGATTTCACCTATGAAGGGATCATGCGCAGTTATGAGGATAGCATCGCGCGGCTCGGGTCTGACAAGATCGATATATTGTTTTTGCATGACCTGGACGCGGGAACGAACGGGCAAGCCTTCGAAGACAATAACCTGCGCCAACTGTTTTCCCAAGGCGGCTACCGCGCCTTGGCCGAACTGCGCGACGCAGGCAAGGTTTCTGCCATTGGTGCTGGCGTCAACACTTGGCAGATATGTGAGAAGCTGTTGGGAGAGGCGGAATTTGACGGCTTCCTTTTGGCCGGGCGCTATACCCTTCTGGAACAAGATCCGCTCGACAGCTTTTTGCCGCTGTGCATCAAACGCGATGTTGGGATCATTTTGGGCGGGCCCTACAACTCTGGCATACTTGCGACTGGCGCCGTGGAAGGCGCACGTTATGACTATGCGCCCGCGCCAGAAGCCATCATGCAACGGGTTCGCAAACTCAACGATGTATGCGTCGCACATGACACGCCTCTCATTGCAGCAGCCTTGCAGTTTCCCTTGTGCCATCCGGCGGTAAAAACCGTAATTCCCGGAGCCGCATCACCTGACGAAGTTCGCCAGAACGTTGCGATTTTCGAAACGCCGATTCCGCAAGCTCTGTGGTCAGACCTCAAAACCGAAGGCCTTATTCGCGCCGACGCGCCAACTCCTACATAAACGGCTCCAGCCAGATAATACCTCCCCGCCCCTGTCATGGGATGCCTAGCGCAGTTTTCGGACGGCAAAACACAGGGGCGAGATCACGCCGCAATTCAGCTAATGGTGCAGCACCTGTGCTCTTATGGGGCCCCAGTTCGTTGTATGCTGTCTTTGTACCAACAACGGCAATCCAGCCATAAACTTGCAGAGCAATAATTTTCGGCAAACTATTGATTCTGTTTTATTCTTGCGGGGAAAATGCATCCCGGTCAGCCTATCGCGATCAGCGGACCACCCTCTGGCAGCCGCAATATTAAACCGCCCGAAAGCCGGATCAAACGACGCCTAAATCCGAAGGGCAATATCATGCATCGCTCCAGCCAGAAGCTGTGCATCCTTGTCGAAAGTGTGTTTCTTGTTGGTGACAAGAAACTCTCTCAAAACCGGGATTTCTACAGGCGGGTCTACGAAAACCAGATCGTCAGCCAATCGAAAATGCGGCACCAATCTTGCGTGGATCGTTGCGACATTCTGCGTGCCAGAAATGAAATCGGGCAGCACAACAAAGCTGGGCAGTGAGGCCGCAACCTTGACGTTCTTATTCTGAGCTTCAAGCCATCGCTCAAAATGGCTTTTGCCATTCTCCAAGAAAAAGTTTGTCAGAACCATGGGCGCCCGGAAATAGGCTTCGGCTGTAAACCCAGACCGCAGTGCTTCGTTTTCGCGCCACATCACGCATTTGAACCCGTCCTCGAACAGGGGCTTTGCCGCATAGTTTTCTTCGACGGAAAACTCTGGGCCGATCATAAAGTCAACAATGCCGCGTTTGAATTGCAGCAGTGCCTCGCGATTGAAAGGGATCACCGACAAAGAGACATTCGGGGCGACAGTGACCAGGTGTTTGGACAGTGCCGAAAGAAAGACCGACGAGATATAGTCGGACGCTATGATCGAGAAGCGACGGTTTAGCCTTTCTAGATTGCTGGTCGCACGCATGCGCGCCAAAGCCCGCAATTGTGTCACCACGTCCGGAATGCGCTGTTCAAGCTCGCGCCCGAACGCCGTCGGCACCATCGCCTGCCCATCATAGAAGAACAAATCATCCTCAAAGTGCAACCGCGCGCGTTTCAACGCGCCGCTCATTGCTGATTGGGTCAGGTGAAGCTCTTCGGCGGCGGCGGTTACGCTTCTGCGGCGCATCAGTGTTTCGATGGCAACAAGCAGATTCAGGTCAAGATTCTCTAGATGCATGGACTATCGATACCATTAATGGCGTGTAGTTTCATTATCAATTTCACTGATTGGCCTTGGCGTCATAGCCTGATGGTAGGGTCAAGGAGAGTGACTCGAATGGGAGGAAAATCATGAAGAAAAATGCTGTTATAGCAGCGGCCCTCTTGGCCTGCGCGTCCGCAGCCTCTGCGGAAAATTTCAATGTTACAATCGTTGCAGGTCACCCGCCTGTGTTCCGATGGGTTAAGCAGTTTTCGGAAGCGTTTCTGCCCAGTGCGACCGCTTCGCTTGAGACGCTTGGCCACAACCTGACAGCGTCAGAGCAATATGGCGGCTCAATTGCGGGTGTGGGCGAAGAACTGGAAGCGGTTGAGGCCGGGCTGGCCGAGCTGGGCATGTGTTCCTCGCTGTTCGACCCCGCCAAACTGGCGGTGCAGAACGTCACCTACTACACGCCTTTCGTTAGCGATGACGTGCGACTGGTGACGGATGTTATCCACGATCTGCACCGAAATGACCCGCGGATGACCGAGGCCTATACCGAAAATAATGTGGTCTATGTCGGATCGCCCACTGCGATTGATGACTATCTGCTGATGACCAATTTCCCGATCGAGAGCCTTGAGGATCTTGATGGGCGCAAAATTGCGGCCCCCGGCCCGGCGATCAACTGGCTTTCGGGTACAGGTGCCGTCGGCGTGCAGGGCAACCTGACAACCTATTACAACGAGCTACAGACAGGTGTGTATGACGGTGTAATCGTCTTTGCCTCAGCTGCCTTTCCGGGCAAGCTATATGAGGTCGCCCCCTATATCACCCAATTCGGTCTTGGCGCGCAGTTCGCCGGTTCGATTTGTGCCAACAAGGATTGGTGGGACGGTCTGGACGCAGACGTGCAAGCCGCGCTCAACGGGGCAGCAGATGACGCCATGGATTGGTATTTGGCAGACCTCGAAGGCTTCGTGAACCTTGCTTACGCCAAGATGCAAGAAGCCGGCGCAACCGTAACGGTGGCGAGCGACGAATTGCGCGCAGCCTGGGCAGGAGGCATGGACAACGCGGCAGCGACATGGGCCGCGGGACTTGACACTCAAGGCAAGGGCGGCACCGATATCATGACCCTATACATGGACACGATGCGTGCGGCTGGCGCGACGCCACTGCGCAACTGGGACCAAGAATAAGTGAAAGCTGTTTCCAGAGCTCTGCGTTTCCTAGATTGGGCGACGCAGGGCACAAATATCCTTGGCACACTGCTTATTGTCGGGCTGGTGCTGATCATCTGCATCGACGTTATTGGCCGCGAGACCCTGGGGGCGCCTTTGCCCGGCGTGCCGGAAATGGTGTCTTTGTCCATTGTGGCAATCGTTTTCCTGCAAGTGCCGCAAGCCCTAAAGGCCGGACGGCTGACACGGTCGGATGGGCTGATCAATTACCTGCATGGGCGGTATCCCCGCCTTGCGAAATGGATGGAAACCGCATTCGAACTTTTGGGTGCGCTTGTGGTTGGCACATTGATCTATGCCCATTGGCCTATCCTGATCCGTTCGATTGAACGGGGGGATTTCGTGGGCTCTGTGGGCAACGTCACCTTCCCAACGTGGCCAGTAAAGCTGGCGATCCTTGTGGGCGCTGTTCTGCTCTTTCTGCAATTTCTCGTCCGGCCCTTACGGCGTGCCTTGGATAAAAAGCTATGACCCCTTTTGATATCGGAATTCTCAGCCTGTTTGCTATGGGCGGGCTGGCCATTGGTGGGCTCTATGTGCCTATTGCCCTGATCTTGTGTTCTTTCGTGGGGGTTTGGGCGATCAAGGGCAACGCGCTTTTGGCGGCCAAAATGCTTGGCCTTGCCGCCAATGACGCGATTTCCAGCTATTTCTTCGGTGTGGTGCCGGTTTTTGTCCTGATGGGCTTCATCGTCTCTGAATCCGGCATGGGCCGCGATGCCTTTGATGTCGCCAACGCCATGTTCAAGCGGATCAAGGGCGGATTGGGCGTCGGGACGATTGCGGCCAACACAATCTTTGCTGCCATCACGGGGATTTCCATCGCCTCGGCGGCGGTATTCACCAAAATTGCGGTGCCCGAACTGCGCCGCCATGGATATGAGGCACGCTTTTCCGTTGGCGTCGTGGCGGGAAGCTCTGTCTTGGGAATGCTGATCCCGCCTTCGCTTTTGCTGATCCTCTATGGACTGCTGACCGAACAATCCATTGGTGAACTCTTCCTCGCCGGGCTTGGGCCGGGGCTGGTGCTTGCTGTGCTTTTCGGGATCGGGACCGTGCTGATGGCGACTTATGCGCCAGGCTTCGTGGGCCGTAATCTTGGCGGTGACAGCGAGGACCTGACCGCCTCAGAGCTTCTTTCCAAGGGTCTGCCGATCGCGGCACTGATCGGACTGGTTTTGGGCGGGATCTATGCTGGGTTCTTCACGCCGGTCGAAGCCGGCGCAATCGGCACAGCCGGGGCGTTTGTTATCGGAATACTGAAAGGGCGTCTGACGTTGAAGGGCCTTTGGAGCGTATTGGCCGAAACCGGGATGATCACCGCCGCCATCTGCTTTTTGCTGATTGCCGCACAGATGTATTCGCGGATGCTGGCCTTTTCTGGTGTGCCTGCGGGCTTTGGCAATTACGTGGCTACGGCAGACCTGACCGTTCTGGGCATTTTGCTGCTGTACTGTTTTGTCGTGATCCTGCTGGGCATGATCCTGGATTCCGGCTCCATCATGCTGATCCTCGTGCCGCTTATGCTGCCGGTGGTGACCGCGCTGAACGTCGATTTGATCTGGTTTGGAATTATCACCGTGATCGCAGTGGAAATCGGCCTGCTCACCCCGCCTTTCGGCATATCAGTCTACGTAATCAAAGCCTCGCTGGACGACCCTGAGATCGGTCTGAAGGACATTTTCATCGGCGCCGCGCCCTTTGCGCTGATGATGGTGCTTTGCCTTGTCCTTGTCATCCTGTTCCCCCCTATCGCGACAGGCCTACTGGGCCGCTGACGGAGACTACTATGAAACTGATTGACCTTGCGCGTGCGCTAGAGAACACCGACTACGCCGACCCGCCCGGTCTTGGTCCGAAGATCACGTATATGGGCCATAACGAAACCGCAGATCAAATGCTGGCTTTCTTTCCGGGCGTTACGCGCGATCAACTGCCAGGTGGCGAAGGATGGGCGGTGGAAAGCGTGACCCTGTCTACACATAATGGAACGCATCTTGATGCGCCTTATCATTTTCATTCCACCATGGACGGCGGCAAACGCGCGATAACGATTGATGAGGTTCCACTGGAGTGGTGCTGGGGCCAGGGTGTAAAGCTCGATTTCCGACACTTTGAAAATGGGTACGTTGCCACGCCCGAAGACATCGAAGCCGAACTGGAACGCATTGGGCATACATTGTCAGACGGTGATATCGTTCTGGTTAACACAGCCGCGGGTGCCGCCTATGGGTCGCCAGAGTATGTTGCCACCGGCTGTGGAATTGGCCGCGCCGCCACGAACTACCTATCCGAACGCGGCGTCAAAATCACGGGCACAGACGCCTGGAGCTGGGATGCCCCCTTCATACACACCGCCAAACGGGTGGCAGAAACCGGCGATGCCTCTCTGATCTGGGAGGGACACCGCGCCGGGATGGACCGGATGTATATGCATATGGAAAAGCTGGGAAATCTGGAAACTCTTCCCAGCACTGGCTTCGAAGTGATGTGCTTTCCAGTCAGCATCAAAGGTGCAAGCGCTGGCTGGTGCCGCCCTGTCGCCGTCCTCAAGGAGTAGACAATGTCAAAAACGATCATTTCATGCGCCATCACTGGCGGTGTCCATACGCCGACCATGTCAGACGCCTTACCCGTTACAGCTGACGAAATCGGCGGATCAGCGCTTGACGCCGCCAAGGCAGGCGCGGCCATCCTACACCTTCACGCCCGCCAACCCCAGACAGGCGCGCCTTCGGGCGATCCTGAGCATTTCAATCTCTACCTGCCGAAACTCCATCAGGCGACAGATGCCGTTTTGAACATCACCACCGGCGGCTCGCCGTCGATGACGGTGGCCGAACGGCTGCGGGCGGCAAAAACTTTCTCGCCCGAAATGTGCTCGTTCAACATGGGGTCGATCAACTTCGCCCTGCACAAGCTGGCTGATCGCTATAGCGACTGGAAACACGATTGGGAAAAACCCTTTCTAGAAGCGACAGAAGCCAATATCTTCCGCAATACCTTTACCGACATGCGTGAGATCGCAGAAACACTTAGCCCTCTGGGTATCAAGTACGAACACGAGGTTTACGATGTTGGCCATCTGTACAACCTGCAGTTCTGTCTCGGAGAGGGTTATCTGAAAGGACCGGTCTTTGTGCAGTTCGTCATGGGCGTGCTGGGCGGGATCGGTGCCGATATTGAAAACCTGCTGTTCCTCAAGCGCACAGCGGACAAGCTGTTAGGCGACAACTACCATTTCTCGGTCGTAGGCGCAGGCGCACAACAGATGAAGCTGGCAGCGGTTGCCGCGCAGTTGGGCGGGCATGTCCGTGTGGGGCTTGAGGATTCTTTGTTTATCGCGCGCGGGGTGCCCGCAACTTCGAACGCACAGCAGGTGGAGCACATTCGCGACATCCTTGCCCGGCAAGGCAACCAGATCGCGACACCAGACGAAGCACGAGCGATCCTTGGACTGAAGGGCGCGGGTCAGACCAATATCGGTGCTCAGTCATGACAGACATCGTCTCTCGCGCTGCGCAAAAGCCAACGCTTTCGACCATGGCCCCGTTCCCAAAGCCGACCATCAAACCGGGCGAACCAATCCATTTCGCCTATGAGGTCATTGCCGAGCCAGGCCCTGGCCAATCCAAACATGGGGTAATCCTGAGCCCTCGGCCGGACTATAGTTCGTGGGAAGTCCGCTGTGATGAAGGCACCGGAATGGGCGGCGATGATGAGGCCCCCTCCCCTTTGGGGTATCTGATCATGGGGGTGGCCTTTTGCTTGCTGACCCATATTCAGGAATATCTGCGCAAGGCGCCAATGGAGATTGATAAGATCAAGGTCGAGCTTCGCGCAGAGTACGTAACGCTGCGGGCAGAACCCAATGAAGGGCAGCAAGGCCTGGGCGGTTGCGATGCCTACACCGCCCATGTGATCCTCGACAGCCCCGAGCCGCAAGAGAAGCTTGAAACCCTTGTAGCTGTCTGCCGGGACGCCTGCATGGCGATCGCGACCGTGGCAACAGCGGTGCCGACGCAAACGCGCGTCTTCGTGAATGGAACAGAGAGCGGAGTGGTCGTTTAAAGGCAGCTTGTCGCGCATTCTGACGGGCGCAAATCTGGCGGCAGAGGTTTTTACCTGTCTACCTCTGCTGCCGATCCCCGCGCAGTAGGTTACGCCAGACGATTGATCTCTGGAAGGTCTGCCCCAATGCAGCGCGAGGTGGCATAACGGAATGGGGCCCCAATGGAAACACGGTTGCTGCGGAGCTACCCTTCGCCAAAAGACGGGTTTTCGGGTTGGGTGACAACCTGAATACCGCTGCATTGGTTGCTACAGAGCCGTTCCTTCCCCCTGCGATGTTCGCCAAATTGGAAACCGGCTACACAGGGTCGATATTGTTGAGGATTTGACGCATGACCCGCAGAAAAACCTCAAGGTCTTCAGGCGGCACACCAGCCACAAGTTCAGCCTCGCAAGACAATGCGACCGACAAAAGAGCACTGTGAGTTTCCAGCCCCTTTTCAGAAAGGGACCAAAGGCGTTTGCGAGGATCGTTCGAAACTTGCTCATAGCGCAGCAAGTCCTTTTGCAGCAAAATTTTCAAAGACCGACTGACCGCCGCCTTGTCCAAGCGAATGACGTCGCAAATGCGGCTAGCGCTTATTCCGGGCTCAATATTGAGCATCGAAATCACACGCCATTCAACCAGCCCAAGCCCGAAATCGCGACGATAGATCGTGGAGGTTTTTCGCCCCCACGCGTTGCTAACGGCATTCAGCAAAAAGGGTGCATAGTTGGAAATATCAATGATTTCCGTGCCGTCCCGCAGTTTGGTCGGGCTTGAAATGCGTGCCTCTTGTCGCTGTTCGTCTTGCACTCTGGTCAAACTCTTACCCTCTTGATCGCGGTTACGCTGATAATCTCAACCAGAGGGATTGTCACCAGCTTGGTGTTTAGGTTTGCTCGGGCGCTATATGAACCCTTAATCCATCAAGGTCATCGCTGAGTTTGATCTGGCAAGACAATCTGGACGTATCCCGCATTTCGGACATTGCACAATCCAACATGTCCTCTTCGCTTTCGCTGCGGTTTCCAGCTTTGGAGACCCACTCATCGGCGACATAAACATGGCAGGTTGCACAAGCCATGGAGCCACCGCATTCCGCGACAATCCCGTCAACGCCCGCGTTGAGCGCTGTTTGCATCACACTGTCGCCTGAGTTGGCGTTGACGGTCGTCTCTGTGCCGTCTGGTTGGATAAACGTTACTTGCATGCGGTCTGTCTCCTATTTTGCGACCAATCTCAGCGGCATTTTGTCAAGTGAGTGGATTGCATTGTTTGGCCGCCACACGGCGGGACCTGTCGGTTCAATCCGATCAACTTTTGCGATCAACGCACGCAGCACGGCCTCCAGTTCACCGCGCGCGATGTTCTGACCAACACAGCCGTGAATGCCCGCGCCAAAGGCCAAATGGCCAACGGGTTTACGATCAATTCGAAAGACCTCGGGATCGCCCCATTTATTGGGGTCCATGTTGGCGGCCCCCAAGACGCATAGAATTTTTGCCCCCTCGGGCACGGTGTGGCCCGCGATTTGAGTGTCCACATTGGCCGTCCGCGCAAAGGTGTGAACCGGTGACGTAAAGCGAAGAACCTCTTCGAAACAGGGGCGTATCAGGGTTGGATCTGCTTTAAGGGCTTCCCATTGGGATGGATTTTGCGACAAGCACCACAACGCGCTTCCAATGCCGGTGACTGTTGTGTCAACGCCCGCAGACAGGAAAGATCGCACCAACATTCCAGCTTCGTCATGGGAGATTTCACCTGCGTCGGCAGCCTCATAGACCATCTCCCCCAGACCACCGTCCGTCAGACGATCGCGCGCGCAAGCCGCGGTGATCCACCCGCCCACTTCAGGTGCGCGCGCCATCGCAGCGCGGCGGCGTTCATTGTCGGGACCCACTGCATTGAATACGATCGCGCCGTAATCCACCAGATGACGCTCGTTCACGTCCTTCATTCCCACCGCTTTGGGAAACACCGTCGTGGGGAACACCTCGGCAAAATCCGCAACAGCCTCAAATTCTGACTGCTTGAGCAAATGATCCACTAGCTGCTCGGCTGCACTGGTAAAGCTGTCCATGAGCGAACGCACAACTTTGGGCGATAGCGCCCTTGCCATTACCTTGCGTGTCTTGGTGTGTTCGGGGGGATCGACTTCCAAAATGATCGAGGGCGGGCGCCACGGCTTTTCCAGTTTGAAATCATCCATCCCAATTCCGCGCGACGAAACAAAGTTCTCATGGTCGGAAAACACAACGCGGGTTTCTTCGTAGCGCCCCACTGCAAGGACAGAATACTTGGGAATGTAGACGACAGGCCCGGCCTCGCGCAGCGCAGTGAAAAAGGGTTCGGGATCGTGCAACGTCTCTTCGGAATAAGGATCGACATCCAAGACCGGGATAGCAGCGTCAGGGGTCAGTTGACGGTGACCTTCAATCATAGTCATCATTCTTCCTTCTAAGTCGTAAGCGACACGCCGATGTGGCGGTGCAAAATTTCAGGATTGTTCAGCAAATCATTTGCGTCGCCGTCATGGACGATTGCCCCGTTGGCCATCACCACTCCGCGGTCTGCAAACCGCAGCGCCGCCTTTGCCTGCTGTTCGACAAGCACAACGGATCGGCGCCCACCGCTGGCCAGATCTTCGAACACTTGCATCAATTGATCGCAGATCACTGGCGCCAATCCTTCAAGTGGTTCATCCAAAAGTAGAATGTCGGGCTGGGTCATGAGAGTGCGGGCAATGGCCAGCATTTGTTGTTCCCCACCCGACAGTTGATTACCACCGTTTTGACGACGTTCTTTCAGGCGCGGAAACAGCGTATATGCCTCATCCAATGTCGCGTCGCCCCGGCGCGCAGCCAGCAGGTTTTCTTCGACGGTGAGCGATTGGAAAATGTCGCGGGTTTGCGGAACCAGACCCAGCCCAAGGGCGGATCGTTTGTGCGATGCCAGCGTGTGGATTGGCGCTTCCGCCCAAGAGATCGTTCCCTCGTGCAGTTTTGTCAGCCCCATGATCGTCGCCAGCAGCGTCGTTTTCCCTGCCCCATTTCGCCCGATCACCGCAAGCTTTTCGCCCGCGCGTACAGACAGGTTCACATGGCTGAGCACATGCGTTGGCCCATAGCCCGCTGTCACGTTTTCGACGATCAAACCAGCATTAGTCATGGCCAGCTCCTAGGTAGAGTTCACGGACTTCGGCATTTGTCGCGATCTGATCAGGCGATCCCTCGATCAGGATACGGCCTTGAACCAGAACGATAATTTGCTTCGCCAGTCGAAAGACAATATCCATGTCGTGCTCAATGATGAGAACGCCCAAGTCCTTGGGCAGCTCCTCGATAGCATCGACAATCAAATGGCTTTCGGATGTCGGCACCCCAGCGGCGGGTTCATCAAGGATCAGAACGCGCGGTTTAAGCGCCAGGGTCAGTGCAAGCTCAACCAATCGCTGCTGACCATATGCCAGGTCGCTGACCGTGCGATCCGCCAAAGCGCCCAGATCAAATTGATCAAGCAGGTCTTTGATCTCTGCCTCTGTTTCGGCGGTCGCATCCGCGCGGCGAAACAGCTGATACCCGCGACCTTGACGTTCAAGAATGGGCAAACGCAGGTTTTCGCGCACGGTCATTTCTTGAAACAACGTGGTGATCTGGAATGTTTTGGCGATGCCCAACCGTACCCGCTGTGCCTCGTTCATTGGGCCGATATCGGAACCGTCAAACCGGATCGTACCGGCGGTTGGGGCAAGGATACCCGTCACCAGATTGGAGAACGTGCTTTTGCCCGCACCGTTGGGTCCAATCAACGCCTTCCTGTCGCCTGGCTTCAGATTAAAATCGATGTCGTCCGCGACGGTCAAACCGCCAAATCGTTTCGTCAGTCCTCTGACCTCAAGACCCTGCATGGCGACCTCCCTTGCCCAACCGCGTTAGGACTTTGGGCGCTGAGATGATCCCCTTGGGCAGGAAAAAGACGACCGCCAGAACCATGGCTCCAATCACAAACAACCAGTTAAACGGATCATTTGCCGCCGCCCAATGATGTACAAACATGAAGATGAAAGTGCCAAGAACCGGGCCGTAAAGCCGCCCTGTCCCCCCAAGGATCAGCATGATCAACGCCTCTGCTGACAAGGTGAACGAAAAGCTTTCCAGGCTGACAATTTGAGTGACCTGTGCAGCCAGTGCCCCGGCGATCCCTGCAATCGCACCGCCCACTGTATAGGCCGTGACGCGCCGCCAATAGACGGACACACCGATGGCTGCCATCCGATCCGGGCTTTCATGGATACCGCGCAGCGACAGTCCAAATGGCGCACGGGTCAAAAGCGCCAGGAAGACAAAGACAATTGAGACAGCTGCCAAGGCGTACCAGAACCCGGTCTTGCCGACAAAGTCGAACGCGAACAGCCCAAGAACGGGGTCCATCCGAATGCCGCGAAGCCCATCTGCACCGCCGGTCAGATCGCGCGCCTTGTTCGCGATTTCATGACAGATCGCGGCGACGGCAATGGTCAACATGATCAGCGTCAGCCCATGGGTCCGCATCAACACAAGGCCCGAAACAAATGCAAGCACCGCCCCCGCGATCGCGCCAACCAACAGACCGGCCACAGGATCAGCCCAAACATGTATCGCAAACAACCCGGCGCTATATGCGCCAGCACCGTACATTGCGGCCTGCCCCAGTGTGGCAAGGCCTGCATAGCCAAGCACCAGATCAAGCGAGAGAACCAAGATCACCATGATCAGGATCCGCGTCAAAAACGCGAGATTAAAGGGCATCAAGAACGACAACCCGATGGCAAAGATCAACAAGGCCAAGGCTGGTCCCCAGGATTTTGTGAAAGCCTTCATGCGCCCACCCTCCCCAGCAGCCCTTGGGGCCGCAGCGCCAGCAAAATGATGACGAAGATAAAGAACACGATGGTCGCGAAATCCGGCACGATGTAGCGGGTCGCCGTCTCAAGCAAACCTATGCCAAGGGCTGCAATGAACGACCCGAAAATCGAGCCCATGCCCCCAACAGCCACGACGATCAGAAACAGCACCATGTAGCGAACGGGATAATATGCATCAATTGGCAGGATTTCGGCTCCTAAAATTCCACCCAAGGCCGCCAATCCAGCGCCAAGGCCGAAAGCCGCCATAAAAATCCAATCCGTATCAATCCCCAGAGAAGAGGCCGTCCCGCGATTATCAACAGCTGCGCGCAGCCTGATGCCAAAGAGTGTGCGATCCATCAGCACCCAAAGCCCAAGGATCGAGGCAAAGCCAACAGCGATCACAACCAAGCGATGCACGGGCAATGTTCGAAAGCCCAAATCCACACTTTGTTTCAGGGTTTCGGGCAACGGAATGCTAAGCAGGGACGAGCCTTGCCATAGGTTAATCGACGCAATCATCAGAAATGTCAGACCGATGGTTGCCAATACTTGCTGCAAGTCGCCAAACCCGTAGATGCGGCGAAAGATGATACGCTCAAGCGGTAGCGAAATGACCACTGTCGCGACGACCGCCAGCACTGTGGCGGGCCAAAACGGCACACCGTTTTCTTGGGCCAACCAATGCGCAAAGGTACCACCCAGCAGCGCAAAACCGCCATGCGCAAGGTTAACCACCTGCATGAGGCCCATCGTGACAGAAAGGCCGACCGAGATCATGAACAGGATCATCCCGTAGGCGATACCGTCCACGAAAATATTGAGAACAAGTGTCATCTGGTTTTTCCGATCAAGGCGCGTTTGGGCCAGCGATGTTCCGGCCCAAACGATTGACATTCCGGGCGTTTACTTCGGCCAGCCAAGGTCGCCGACGGTGGCAATCACACCTTTTTCACGGTTCACCAAAAGCCCCGTTTCCGCGTCACGTTCGACTTCGCGGATATAGACATTCTGGATCACGGTGCGTGTTTCCGGGTCCATGATCAGAGGACCGCGTGGGCTTTCCCATTCCAAACCCAATGCCGATTTAACGGCCGCAGGGCCATCCGAACCAGCCGCTGCAACCATCTGATAGATCAGATGCGTCCCGTCGTAGGCACCAACAGATGCCCAGTTTGCAACCGCGTCAGGAAACAGCTCAGTCAATTTGGCTTTGAAAGCATCGTTCATCTCGGACTCATGCGCCCCAGAGTAGTGATATGCCGTGGCGAGGCCGAGCGCCTCATCACCAAGCCCTTGCAGGTTCACTTCCTCGGTTTCGGCGGTGCCCAGGAATGTGATGCCCTCTTCCGCCAGACCGTTTTCATTGAAGGTCTTGGTATAGGTGAAGGTCGGAGGTCCACCAGGCAGGAACGTAAACAGCGCATCTGGTGCTTGCTCACGCACACTTTGGATAAACGGCGTGAAATCGGTTGTGGAAAGCGGCATGCGAATTTGGTCCAAAACTTTACCGCCTTTGGCTTCAAACGCCGCCTTGAATGCGTTCTCTGCATCAATTCCCGGCCCATAGTCCGTAACCGTGGTCACCGCCGTGCGCATACCCTGGTCGTAAGCCCATTCTGCCATGGGTGATGTCACCTGCCAGAGGGTGAAACTCGTACGCAGGTAAAAATCGCTATCGGCGTTGATCGCCGAGGTCGCCGCATTGAAAATGACCGTTGGCGTTTCGCTCTGATCGATCAGCGAGGCGACGGCAAATGCGTTCGGTGTGAAGGTGAATCCGGCCAGGTAATCTACCTGTTCGCGGATCAGTAATTCCTGGGCCAGGCTGCGCGATTGGTCTGGGTTTGGCCCACCAACATCTTTGTAGATGAACTCGATTTCATGTTCGCCAGCCGTGGTGCCGTGTTGCGCCACATAGGTTTCGATCGCTTCTTGATACTGTTTTCCATAGATCGCAAACGGACCGGAAAACGGCGCGATTACACCCACGGTGATTGTGTCTGCAAAGGCCGCGCTTGTTAGACCGACCGAAAGTGCAGCCGCGGTGGCCACAGGTAAAAAACGGTGCATATGATCCTCCCAAAATGACCGCATTCCCTCCCCGGAACACGGAGTTGACACCTCAACTGCCTTAACACTAAGGGGGCAAATTGATTTGTCAACTGAAACTAGGGTTGGGTCGATTTCGCGAAAAACAAGGCATCAAAACGTTCCCATGAGGCGATGTTTTTCCGTTTATTATTAGACGCTTGAATGAAATTACTTGGAGCCCTCAAACATGATCAAACCAACGGGTGACACAACTATCTGCCCTTTTGCAAGACGCCCGCATTGAGGGAATGTGCCGGAAAAATACATCAATTGGTTTATCTCCGGAATTTCGAGTCATTCACCTACGAACCGAAGCATCTCGTCAAATGGGCAGTCCGGCGCAGGGCAGTTCGGCCGTACAAAAGTGCTGTTTCAATCAAATCAACGACCAACTTTCGTCGTTAGCGCACTCGCGCACCGATGGACGTTGTGTAGACCGTTGCTGGCTGAGAGAGTGACAGCTTGGGGCACAAAAACCGCCAAAACGCAGCGGTTCAATCAATACCCGCAGTTCGCAGCGTGGCGTCACTCTATAACGGTAGACAGTCCGTTGGGGCCCGCTAGGAAATCCAGAAAGCTACGTACCTTGGCTGGCAGATAACTACGGTCGGCATAGATCGCCTGTACCTGCAATTTCGGCCATTCGATTTGAGGAAGTACAACTTCCAATCGACCCTCGGCCAAATCATCCCGCGTAACCCAATTGGGCAGCATCGCAAACCCCATGCCAGCAACGGCCGAGAGGTGAAGAAGGTTTTCATTGCCGCTGATCATCACGGGCCGCAACTTGACATCCAACCCACCTGCCCCGCCAAATTTGAGCCGACCATCGGGCGAGACTTGCGAGTATGATAACATAGGGCCGTCGATAAGATCGTCAGGTGTCTGCGGACGCCCAAACCGATCCAGAAAGGCTGGTGCCGCGACCAATTGGAACGTCACTTGCGCCAACTTGCGCGCAATGAGCCCCTGATCCAGTTCAAACGCGACACGCAGCGCCAAATCAACGCCCTCTTCCACCATGTTGATCTTGCGGCCACTCAGATCAAGATCAAACGTCACGTGCGGGTTCTGCTGATGGTAGGCCGCCAGAATTTCGGCGAAGGCCGGGTTCGACATCCACACGGGTAGTGAGAGCTTTAGCCTTCCGCGCGCAGTTACGGTTTCTGTCGCTAATTGAGCTTCTGCCTCTGCCAGCCCTTCAAGCAAGGGCCGGACCGACAAGAGATACTGCGCGCCCGCCTCTGTAAGGCTGACATTGCGGCTGTTGCGGTTCAACAATCGTGCCCCAACGTGCGCCTCGGCGTGCTGAACATGTTTACTTGTCATAGCCGGCGACAGCCCCATTCGCTCTGCCACGGCAGAGAAACTCTTGTGTTCGGCCACAGCGGCCAAAACCCGAAGGCTCAATAATGTGTCCATTATCATCAACTCACAGTGAATGGTGTCTCAATTAATAACCCAATGATCTCTCATTTGGAAACCTTTAAAGATACCGGCATACACAACTCCCCGCCGAACAGGGCGACATCAGGAAAGCAGAAAAAATGACATCGATTGACGCAAAACTTACACCAACAGGAAAAGGCTGGACGATCGGCCTATGGGTTGCCCAAGTCGCCTTGGCCGCCATGTTCTTAATGGCCGGCTTTATGAAGCTGACTTCGTCACCCACAGACATGGTTGCGATGGGAATGCTCTGGGCTGAAAACGCGCCCGTCGCCTTGATCCGCTTTATCGGTTTGGCCGAGGTTCTGGGCGCGGTTGGCGTTATCCTTCCGGCAGCCACTCGCATCTTGCCGGACCTTACAAAGCTGGCAGCCGCAGGTTTGGCTGTGATTATGGTTTTGGCCGCAGGACTGCACACATATCGTGGTGAGTTCGAAGTGCTGCCGATGAACGCAATCTTGTTTGCGCTGGCCGCCTTTGTGATCTGGGGACGCACCAATAAAGCCCCCATCGCACCGCGTAGCTAAACGCGAAATCCTTTCGCGCTCCGACAGCTTTTGATCGGGGCGCGGTTCTTCCGCTTCGTACTTATCAGAGATTGACCTCATGACCGATTTATCCGGTGTTACAACCATGTCCGCCAGCCAATTGACCGACCGCCTGTCGTGGGGTGTGGTTGAGTTTCAAGTCACCAACCTAGAACGCGCCGTTAAATTTTGGACCACTGCTCTGGGGTTGATCGAGCGTTCTAACGAGGGCAGCAGTGTTGTCCTTGGCACCGCCAAGAAAACGCTTTTCATATTGCACGCAGGTGCCAAAAAAACCGTCGAGCCCGCCTATACAGGCATGTATCACGTCGCCATCGGAGTGCGCAGTCAGGCTGAGTTCTCTCGGGTTTTCGCCCGCCTGATCCATCTGAATGTACAGGTCAGCCCAACAGACCACCTTATGGCGAAATCGCTATATCTAAGCGATTACGATGGTTTAGAGATCGAAATCACCTTTGAGACGCCAGAGCGGTTTGGTCGTTATGGCGATATGTCAAGGACGCTGACGCTGTATGATGCCGATGGTAATCCGCACAACGGGCGGGAACCTTTGGATGTGGCAGCAGAGCTTGCTATCGCTGAAGGGGCAGACCTTATGGCGCCCTTGGATGATGACACCTATCTGGCACATTTACACTTCAAGGTGGCCGAAATTGAACCCGCCCTGACGTGGTATGAAACCATCGGGTTTGCACGCCACCTCACACTGCGAAACTGGGGTTTTGCGGATATGAACGCAGGTGCGCCCAACACGCACAGGCTGGCAATGAACATCTGGGCCGGGCCCAACCGCCCGCCTGCCCCTGACGATATGGCGCGTTTGGTGCGCTATGAATTGATCACACATGACGCAAGCTTTCTAGAGAATGCGCCCTTGTCCCAAACAGGAAACGTTTGGCACGGGCTCGATCCTGCAGGCGTCGACATGACAGTCCGTTTGACTTGAAAGGTGGCCACCATGACCAATGAACCTCAGACTTACCGCCCCGCCCAGATCATCCTGCATTGGGTCGTTTTCGCCGCGATCTGGGTGCAATGGCTGTTCAACGAACCGATCAAACTGACTGTTGAGGCCATGCAGACCGGTGCAACGCCTGCCAGCAATGACCTGACAATGGCATGGGTCCATGTTGGCTTTGGATCGACAATCTTTCTTGCGGTGCTGGCAAGGCTGTATCTGCGCTTTCGCTACGGCACCCCAGGCCATGCGCCCGGCACGCCCGAGATGCAGGCCAAGATCGCCACATGGATGCATCGCGCCCTCTACGCCACGCTATTTGCGATGGTGATCACCGGTGGGCTGACATGGAATGGCGTCGCAGATTTGGGCTTCCTGCATCAGTATTTCAACTTTCTGCTGTTCGCCCTCATCACGGCCCATGCGGCTGCCGCCCTGTTCAACCAGTTCGTGCGTAAGGACGGCACGTTGGCACGGATGATACCGGCACTAAAAAAGTGAAAAAAGATGTTCTGAGCCGCGACGGAAACTCGCGGCTCAAACGTGTCATCCACAAGAAAACATTGATTTGGGTCACAATATGAAACGCTTCTTTTCTGCGACATCCCCCTATTTGCTTTGGCTGGTACTGGCCTCTCTTGGGATAATGATGACATTCACCGCACTGACATCGACAAACCCAAGGATCTTTCATCAGCTGGTGCATCCGTCCGGCGAAACCTCTGCGCGTTTGTTGATTATCTTGATGATGGCGACGCCGCTGACAATGCTGCTTAGGGGGTGGCGCGGGCCGCAATGGTTGAAACGCAACCGGCGTTATTTGGGCGTGGCTTCTTTTGGGTACGCTTTGCTACACACGATTTTCTATCTTCTCGACAAGGCTTCGCTGACCACTGTCGTTGATGAATTGCCGCGGCTTTACATCTGGACTGGTTGGATCGCGTTTTTGATTTTCGTGCCGCTGGCACTGACCTCGATGGACTATTTTGTGCGCAAAATGGGAACCTGGTGGAAATGGCTGCAACGCTGGACCTACGCCGCGGCAGTGCTGACTTTGGTTCACTGGGCCGCCTTGCACAACTGGAACGGCGCGGCCCCCGCCTTAATACATTTCGGGCCGTTGATCGCGCTTGAGGCTTACCGCGTCTGGTATTGGTATCTGCGCCCAAGACCCAAGCCGGCAGCCTCATAACGGGATGTTTCTTGGGGCTTTGGAGACCAGATAATCGACCGCAACACTCAGCACGAAACCAAACGCAGCCCCGCAAGAGGCTGCGTTTTTTTGAGTCGCAATCCCCCGTTGGATTTCGTCGCCTTGTCCAGAAAATTCCCAAACACCGTGACCTTCTGGGGGATTTGCCCGCTGGATGGATACAGCATCCACAGCGGTCAGCCGTCTATTGGCCAGCTTTCTACTCCCGAAGGATTCGTGGCCTGATTAACAGCCCTTTCCACTTCGCAGCAGCACCTTGCCGAGCCTTGCACCAATCACACCGAAATATCACCCTCGCAGAACAGCCATGCTCTGACTGTCCCAATTGAGCCAAACCGGGTCTGACCCAAGCGAAATTCCAGTTTCGGTATCTACAAAGGCGCGGAGTTTGGCACCTTGGGTTTCCTCTATCAGCACATCTACGGACATGCGGCTCCCGTGAAATGTCTTGTCGATCACCTTGCCTTGGATGGCATTTGGTCCAGCCGGGCGGGAATTGGAAAAGGATAGCTTTTCCAAACGGATAGATGCGGTGACATCTGTGGCATCGCTTGGCAAAGGACCATTGGACCGGCCTTTGAGCGTGTAACCGAACCAATCCATAACCACGTCTTCACCGTCTGTGCCGCGCAATGTGCCTGTCATCAGATTGGTATCGCCAATCAACTCGGCCACAAATTGGGTGGATGGCTGGAAGTAGAGCTCTTCGGGTGTGCCAACCTGTTCCATTTTACCTTTGTTCATCACCACGATGCGATCTGACATGGTCAGCGCCTCGTCCTGATCATGGGTGACAAAGAAAAAGGTTTTGTTGGTGCGGCGCTGAATCGCCTTTAGTTCCTGTTGCACTTGGCCACGCAGTTTCGCGTCCAATGCGCCCAACGGTTCATCCAACAGCAACAGCGCGGGATCAGGAGCCAATGCACGAGCCAGTGCGACACGCTGCCGTTGCCCACCAGACAATTGCGCCGGGTAACGGTCGCCATAGGCTTCCAGTTCCAGAAAAGACATGATCTCATCTTGGCGCAGACGAATGTCTTTTTTCTTCAGTCCCTTAAGCTCAAGCCCAAAAGCGATATTCTGGCGCACGGTCATATGTGGAAACAGGGCGTAATCCTGAAAGACCATATTCACATGCCGTTTTTCCGGCGGCAGGTTGGTCACGTCTTCATCATTAAGCAAGACGCGCCCCTGGGTTGGACGTTCAAACCCGCCGAGAATACGAAGCGTGGTGGATTTTCCGCAGCCGGATGGGCCGAGAAAGGTCACGAATTCACCGCGTGCAATATCCAGGTTCAGATTGTTCAGCGCAATCGTGTCACCGAACGTTTTGGTAAGGTTTTCGATACGGACAAGGGGATTGGTATCAGTCACGGAATTAGTCCTTGTTCAGGCTGCGGGTGAACCGTTCAGCCCAGATGCCAATGGCTGCGGTGAGGAACAGAGCAACAGTTGCGATGGCGTTGATTTCAGGAGACATGCCAGATCTCAGCTTGGCAAAGATCAACACAGGAAGCGTTGGATCGTAGCCGCCCAGGAAGAAAGAGCGCACAAAGTCATCAAAACTCAGAAGCAAACAGAAGATACTCGCCCCCAAAATGGCCGGGATCAGATACGGCAAAGTGATCCGCACGAACGTGATGAACGGATCCGCGCCAAGATCCCGCGCCGCTTCCAATTGGCTTTTGGGCAGGGTGGACAGGCGCGCCATAACGACAAGCACCACAAAAGGCACGTTGTGAACCGCATGAGACCAGATGATCGCCCCCATGCCCGGTTCGATTCCAAGCCAGCGGGCGTAGATACGAAACGCGATGGCCGAAATGATCCCCGGCACAAGTGCGGGCAAAATGGTGAGCGCGAATATGGCGTTGCGGCCAAGGAATTTGCGACCTTCAAGCAGGATCGCGATCCAAGTACCTACCAGAATGGAGATCAAAGTCGACAAAACAGCGATGGAGACCGAATAGCCAAAGGCCGACAAAACCTCGGTGTCGCCGAAAACACCCGTGTACCAATCAAGCGTCCAAGAGCGGATCGGAAAACCGATAAATTTGCTGTCTTTGAACCCCATAAGCACCATGAGAACCAAAGGAACGAATACATAGAGGACGAAAGCCCAGTAAACGCAGGATAACAGTATGCGATTGCCACGGTTCACTTGGTATCTCCTTTGCGAAGCGTGTTCATGAACTTTTGGAAGGCGCCTGTTAGGACCAGAGCGGCCGCAAACATGATTGTGGCAAAGGCCGCACCTGTCGGCCATTCATCCCCCGCCACGTGGAAGAACCCGGCGATGGTTTCAGCAAAAACTGTTGTCGATGGGCCGCCCAACAATACGGGTGTTGCGTAAAATCCGGTTGAGATCAGGAAGACCAGCGTACAGCCCGAGGAAATGCCTTCCAGCGTGAGTGGCAATGTGACCCGGCGAAATCTGGTCCAGGCAGACGCGCCAAGATCAGCGGCGGCTTCGTTATAGCTTTTGGGCAGTTTTTCGAGTGCCGAGTAGAGCGGCAAAAGCATGTAAAGCGCGGTCAGATAGACGATCCCGACACCCATGGAAAAGCTTGTGTACATGAATGGGATCGGCCGATCGATCAGGCCAAGCCAGATGAGCAACTGGTTCACAGCACCGGTGTTTCCCAACAGGATCATGATCGCAAAAGTGCGGACAATCTCACCCACCCAAAACGGGATCAACAACAGCAACAGCATCAGCATCTGGTTTTTTCGCGACACATGACGCGCCAGGAAATAGGCCACCGGATAGGTCAGGATCAGCGTGCAAAAGGTAAAGACACCCGCAAAGATCAGCGTTCTGAAAAACGGCTGCCAGAAAATGTAATCTCCGAAAAAGCGTGCATAGTTATCCAATGTGAAGTGCTGCTCTACACCCGGCGCAACTGGGTAGGCATCGGTCAGGCTGACCCGCAGCATTTGCAGCATTGGCCCAAGGTGCTGGGTCAGCACCCAGATCAGTGGAAAGATCGCAAGGATCAGGAACTGGCGTCTTGGGCTGGTTGTCGCGAGGCTCATCAGCAGATGATACGGCCCCCAATGCGTCAACCGTCCCCAGAACGGGAGATCGCCCTTATTTCCGGCACTATGGCCTGCTTGTGTGCGGAGTGCGTGGTCGTCGCTCATGTTGGCTTGTCCAATGAAGGCATGCGTGCCCTGCCCGTCTCTATGGACGGACAGAACGATGAGTATAAAGTGGCGATCCTGGGCTGATTAGGCCGCTTTGATGGCCTCTACGGCAGGGTCAACAAAACCGTATTTCATCTTGTTGGCTTCCGCGCGGAAGAATTTCAGATTGGCCATTTCTTCGTCGGTAAACGATGTCGACTGCTTCTCCAGATCGGTCAGATACTGGGACGCATCTTTGTAGGTCGAAATAAAGCCAGACGCCTTGGTCATTGCGGCCCCAATTTCCGGCGACGCAAGGATCGCGTTCAGGAACGTGTAGGCATTGTCCACATTCGGCGCGTTATTGGCGACGTTGTAGGTGTAAACAAAGCCATAAGAGCCTTCTTGCGGGATGGTCATCTGAAGCGGGAACCCGTCATTGATCAACGCCGCAGCTGGACCGTTCCAGCTATGGGCCAGAGCGATATCCTGATTGACGAACATCTGCTGCACTTCGGCGCCACTGTCATAGTATTTACGGACCAGCGGTTTCTTTGCGATCAGGAACTGCTTGGCTTCTTCGACGATGGCGGCGGCTTTTTCCGGGTCATCCAGATAGGCAACCATATTGCCGTCATAGCCCATCTTCAGCATGATGATCGACATCATATCTTGGATGATATACGCGGTCTGGCCTTTGTATTTTTCAGAGAACAATACATCCCAGCTTTTGGCTTCTTCAGCGCTTACCAGATCACTGTTATAGGACAGCACTTCCATACCGGACAGAATTGGCGCGCCCCATTTATGGCCGTTGATCGTGGACCAATCGCTTTCCGAGAAGGTCGGATTGATATTGCCCCAGTTGCTCAGACGGCCCGTGTCCAGAGGAGCCAAGAGATCATTGTCGATGAACTGAAGGAAACGGTGACCGGCCACCGTCATGATGTCCACGGTTGGGTTCGGGGCCTCGGCAGCCAAAAGGTTGAACTGTTTCCCTTGGTCATCAACCAAGCGAACGTTCACCTTGATGCCAGTTTCGGCTTCGAACTGCTTCTTGAAAGAGTCTGGCACGAAATCATTATATGTCCAGATATTCACTTCGCCCCCTGCAGCATGGGCGCTGCGCAGGTAAACCGGGCTGGCCAGAGCTGTGGCACCAGCGGCGGCTGTGCTGAGGAACCGGCGGCGGCTAAATGCGAGTTTAGTCATTGGTACGTCTCCTTGTCGGTTAAGTTTTTGTCCGTATCTTTATTGGTTCAGGCATCCTCGGATGGCATTGGCAACAGTCCGGTACGGGCGGCTTGCTGCAGGTCGTCTAGGGTAAAACGGGTAAGATCGAGCGCTTTCAAAAACGCGTTTTCCTGAGAAAAATCGCGATCATACATGGCCGAAAACAGGGCGACCCCCGCTTCATGCAGGGGCGCAGGGCGTCCAACCAAGCGCCCTAAAACGGCTGTAACTTCAAGGCCATAAGGCACATCCTCTGTCACATATCGGCTGTCTGCGGTGGCTGGACCCAAACCGCCATAGCCATGGCGATGCATTTCTTGGTTCATGTCGCTGATGGTGCCAATCGGTACGTGAAAGCTTTTGTGAAAATGTTCAAAAATGGTTTTGACATCGAGACCGAGCACCTTGGCGATCTCCAGCCTTTCCAAATCCAGCTTTTCCATCAAACGCCCGACCTTTGGCGTGACGTTGAGTCCTTGGCTCCAATCCTCTCCCCGTTCCATCCGGGTGATATTGCAAAGCGCAATTCCAAGGTGGTTCTGGGGGTTGAGATTGGACAGCGTGATAGCCAATAATCCGTCGCGAGGCGTGAAGCGATCTCCGAACAGGGTTTGGCACAATTCCAACGCCTCGGCGCTAAACGTATCCGGGACCGTGCAGAGATCAACTTGCGCGCGCACAGTATTGACGCGGACGGCATTGTCCGTGCGCCGCCCAGACACGATTGTGGTGCCCCATGCCGTCACGGGTGCCGAAACACCGCGTTCTGCGAGGCGCGCCACAAGATAGAGCGCGCCAAAGGAAGCGTGCGACGAAACAATAACGTGCTGACCGTCGCGAATATGAGGTGCGATGGCATCCATAACGCTTTTGTGCCCGGTGGCAGGCAGCGCAAGGATCAGCGCATCGCTTTGATCCACCAGTTCTTTGGCGGATTGGGCAATTTCAGGTGAAAACTCAGCCTCAAACACGCCATGAACGCGCAATGGTGCCGTCCTAAACACATGCGTGCTTTTGCCTGAAGGCGACCAAAGCACCGGCACATGTTGGTTCCGATGCAAAAGCGCGGCGGTGCCAAGGGCGATGGCCCCTGCCCCAACGATCCCTATGCGCAAACGCTGGGTCATGCCGATGCCTTTTGTGGTACAGGGTCACGACGCACCGGATCACCAAGCACATGCATCAAACGATTTGCCCATCCGAACAGCGCTGAAGACAGGATCAGATCAAAGATCTCCGCCTCATCAAGCCCAGCGTCCCGCAACGCTTTTATTTCTTCCGGACCGGCAGACGGCGGAGTTTCGGCAGACTTGCGGGCAAAATCAAAAATCGCTCGATTTCGTGGGGACAAATTTGCCTTTTCGCCGTTGGTGAACAGCTCATCCGTGACGGTTTCATCTTTGGCCAGTTTGGCGTGCCGATCCGCGTGGACAGCCGCGCAATAGATACAGCGATTGACCATAGAAGCGCCCAAAGCCCCCAACTCACGCTCTTCGCGCGACATGCCGCCCTTGTCATACATGATCGCGTTGAACAAAGGAGAGCGTACCGACAAGCTTTCCACGTCATGCGCCAAGGTCAAAACGTAAGCGGAAATCTTGGTATTCGACGGCGTAACTTTAAGCGCATCGAGTTGTTCGGGAGTGGCCTCGGACAGGTTCACAGGTGTCACACGCGGTTGCCATTCAGGAACGCGACGAGTGAATTTGTGGATGACGCGGGTCATGCCAACTCTCCTTGCATCAAGCGAAGCCCGGAAATCACGCGGAGCTGATAGGCCATAAAGGCCACCAGTTCGCATAGCCGAACGATGTCTGCATCACTGACCCTTGCGCTTTGCAGCGCGGAAACATGGTCAGCCGAAATGTCGCGCGGGGTATTGGCCACAAGATCGACAAAAGCCAAAACCGTTTTCAGCCCGTGCGCCTCTCCTGAGGCATCGGGTTGTGCCAAATCCGCATAGTCGCCAGCCGTCATATCGTAATGCGCGGCTAGACTGGCATCCCCTGCCAGTCGCGCGATCCGGGCGGCCAGAGCGGCCCGCAGCGCATGGGGAAAGGCACCGAAATCCTTAGGACACAGAACAGCCTCTTCGGCGTCTTGAGTCAAATCAAAGATGTTGTTCCGTGGGGAAATTGCTTGGGCAAGCTCGGAACTTGTGTCCAGTTCCGACGCGACAAGGGCGGTGGTCAGAGAAAGGCTCATTCGCTCGCACCTTCTTTGACCAGAGACGGCATAGGTAGTTCTGTCGCCTTCCATTCGTCGCCCAAAAGCTCGGGGGTGCCGTAATCCTGCATGCCCTGCCAATGGGTTTCGAGATCTTCAGTATAAAGCGCCGCGGCGATCGCACGGGACAGCCACGCCGCCCCTGCACTGATGCCCGGAATATCCCCGCTGACTTTTCCAAGACTGGCCGAGGCGCCGTAGTTGAAGCAAAATACATTGTTCAGCCAGGGTGCCGTTCCCGGTGTTTTTTCGCGGAACGAGAAATCGGAATTCAGATAAGGAAAGCGACCAAGGTCTGCGTTTTCTTCGCCCTCTGGCGGCGCATAGACATCATTCCACAACAAGATCTGTGAAGCGGCATCACCGAACTCTTTGCGCGCCATGGGGTCAATGACGAACCCGGTGCCCAAAATCACAAAATCTGCATCGTAAAACGTTCCGTCAGCAAAATGCACACGCGCGCCCGTTCCCAGTGGTTCGATCCGCGTGGTGGCCTTGCCAAAGTGGAAGTATGCGTTGGGGTGTCGGCTGACACGCAGCGTCGATCCGCGCGGAGATGGGGTCTGGGTGGCAAAGCTGTATTGCATGAAGCGCCAGCGCCATTCATCCGGCAAGGCGGCATAACCCGCAGTGAAACCAAAACTGCCAATCCCCATCATCTTGTTGATCGTCGGCATTTCCTTGCGGCGAACGAGATGCCTTACCTCGGCGGCCCCGTGCTCCAATGCTTCGGCAGAGTTATCGACTGCGGACGCACCAACCCCGATCACCGCGACACGCTTGCCTTTCAGTTTGTCGAAATCAATTTCGTCGGCACTATGCGCCCAAAGATCACGCGGCAGGTCTTTGACAAAGCCGGGAATATTCGGCCCGCCGGTCCCATCGCGCCCGGTGGCAAAGACCAGTTTTCGGGTGAGGACTTCACCAGATTGCGCGCCCGACAGTGTGAGCCTTAGCAAATCGCCTTCGGGTTCAACCCGATCCACAGAGACATTGTTTTCAATCGGGATGCTTAATGCAGACCGATACCAGCGCAGGTAGTCCACCCACATGGTACGCGGTATTTTATCCAGCTCTTCCCAAGCGACCACGCCGAATTGTGCCCGATACCACGCTTGAAACGTCAGCGCGCCATGACCAAAGGCAGGCCCTGTCAGAGTTTTGGGGGAGCGCAAGGTTTCCATACGCGCATAGTCAAGCCACGGACCTTCAAATCCGGCTTCTGAGCGGTCAAAAATACGGACGTTGTCGATGCCGCCGGTGGTCAGGGCAAGCCATGCCACCATGCCACACATGCCCCCGCCAATGATAATGACATCTGCGACCCCATCCTTTGGCGGCACCCATTGTTTACCGGGATAGCACAAGAGGGCGAGATCATCTTTGACACGGGTCTGGAGACATTCCAAACCCTGTAGGTCAATTGAGGACATATCTTGGTTCATTACGACGTTTTTCCAAAAGAGCCACTGTACGATCTGTCAGCAGTGAGTTCCGTTCATGTGGCGACCTGAATTCCGCTTTCGGAAAATTACCCGCCGAAGCACTTACCAACCGCTGCGCAGCTTGCTATGCTTTTGAGGCATACTAGAGCAACGATGATGCTTTTATGTAATGATGGGATTTTTAATATGTCAACAACGAATAATGGTCGGCCTGACATTCGCTCAATGGAGGCATTCGCAGCTGTGGTAAAATGCGGCTCAATGACTGCGGCTGCACAAAAAATGTCCGTTGGCCAACCCGCCATTACACGCATGATCCGGGATTTGGAGGAGCGAGTCGGTTTTAAGCTGTTCAACAGGAACGGGCCCAAAATCTCTCTTTCCGACAAAGGAATCAAATTTTACGAAGAGTCTCAGAGGGTTATGGCCAACCTGTCACATCTGACAGAAAGGGCTCATGCCATACGGGATGAAAAGATTCCGGCTATTGATATAGTTGCCACGCCGACAATGTCTGCGGGTCTGGTTGGCCCTGTCTTGGCCCGTGTCTCTGATATTTTGCCTGATTTCGTATATATCGAGACGACAACCTCTGCGCGCGTCATGCATTCTTTGCGTCAACGCACTGCAGATCTTGGGTTCTCTGCCTATTCCAACGACATGGACCAGCTGCGGTGCCTTGCAAAGTTTGACTCCAGCGTTGTTGCTGTTGTCCAGAAAGGCAGCCGGTTTGACACGGAAGACCCGGTTCCACTTTCGGCATTTGAGTCTGAGAGAACAGCAACCATTTGTGGCGGCTATCAAATCCGCGATGCAATCAATAAGACCTTTGAACGCCACTCTATCTCAATAAAATCAGAGACGTCGACCAACTCATCCTTGAGTGCTGCGATGGCAGCTCGGGCTGGATTGGGCATTGCGCTTTGTGATCCCGTGACCGCAATTGGGATCCCTGTAGAAGGCGCGTCCGTTCGTCCACTGTCGGTTCCAATCAGTTATGACTGGGGGTTGTTTGCGAATGCAGATGTGGTTTTGGGCGACCAATTCGAACGGCTGATAGACGCCTGCACAATCGAAAGTGAACAAATAGTAAGCAAAGTTCAAAAACTCTATCAAAGGTCTTAAATCTGGGCTGTCTGAAACCGTCTGGGCTATCGAAAACCAATGTCGGCCAATCGGAGCAGAACACGCTTGCGCTGCGTCTGCTCCGACTGGTCAACAGTAGTTGGACAGCTTCAACGTCAGACCTGTGAAGGCAACCAAAGCACGATGGATGGGAAGGCAACGAGCAGTCCGATTGTCACAGCATCCGCGATGAAAAATGGTGTCACCCCTTTGAACACATCCTGAACGCTCAGATCATCACGAACACCTGCGACAACGAAGCAGTTCAAACCAATGGGAGGGGTTATCAGGCAAAACTCTGCCATTTTCACCACCAGGATACCAAACCAGATCGCACACATTGGCCCGGACATTCCAAAGGTCGCATCGGCAGCTGAGACGGTCTCTCCACCATTCAAAGCCATCACTGCAGGATAGACCACAGGCAGCGTCAGCAACAGCATTCCAATGGCATCCATGAACATACCCAACACGGCATAAGCCAGAAGGATGCAGATCAAAATCAGCATTGGCGACATGGTCAGTGAGGTGATCCAATCTGAAAACGCAGATGGCAATTCAGCAAAACCAAGAAACCGAACATAGACCAGCACACCCCAGATGATCGTAAAGATCATCACACTCAGCTTGGCCGTTTCAAGCAGCGCATCCTTCAACTCGTTCCACCGCATCCCTTGATAGAGAGCCATCAGAAAGACGATGAAGGCCCCGATTGCGCCGCCTTCGGTGGGCGTTCCCCAGGCGTCACCACCGAATGGGTTGTAGACAAACAGGATAATGGTGGCGACGACGAATAGGATCGGCAAGGCCGGTGGCAGAGACGCAAAACGTTCGCGCCAGGTAAAGCCACTGACGGGCGGACCAAAGCCTTTGATCGTGACGGCCATACCGATGATCAGCAAACCGTAAATCACAGCCGAGAATGCCCCCGGAATGAAGCCCGCCAGAAGCAGCTTGCCCACGTCTTGTTCAACAATAATCGCGTAGATCACCAGAATGGCAGAAGGCGGTATCAAGGAGGCCAAGGTGCCCCCCGCAGCAACAACACCGGCGGCAAAACGTTTGTCGTAGCCGATCTTCAGCATTTCAGGAATTGCGATCCGCGCAAAGACAGCTGAAGTGGCAACCGAGGCCCCCGAGACGGCAGCAAACCCTGCGGTCGCAAACACGGTCGAAACAGCCAACCCACCTGGCACCCAGGCAAGCCACCGCTTTGCCGCTTCGAACAGGGCCTTGGTCAAGCCAGCATAATACGCAAGATAACCGATCAGGATAAAGGTCGGGATCAGGCTGAGGGCCTGCGAAGAGACCTTGGAATGAGGCACCTGCCCTGCTGTTTTAACGGCGATGGTCATCGCCTTTGCAAACCGCGATGGATCGTAGCCAAACTTTGCCCAGAAAATCCAGATCAGTCCGATCATTCCAGCCAACCCGGCGGCAAAAGCAACACGCATGCCCAATACGACCAGAACAAGCATACCGCCTGATACGATCAGGCCGATATCAATAGGTTCCATTTTCTTTTACCTCAGTTGTCTAGGCTCGAGACATGCTCGGCCTCCATCGCAGCCTGCGTGGCTGCATCTGCGATCAGGGGAACCGCCACGGGGGTTTCTTCGTTCAGGAAAAATGCGCGCCCATAGGCCCAAATTTGCAAGCTCAACCGCAGTGTCAGCACCGAAAAAGCAATGGGTGCCAACAGCTTGGCTGGCCACAATGGCAGCGAAATATCCATCGAACTGTCGCGGCTCCATAAGGGTGCGGCAAAGTCAAAGCTGCGCGCGAAATGCGCCCAACTGCCCCACACCATCAGCACCATCAAAATCAGGATTGCCAAAGTTGTGATGATCTCGACCAGATAGAGTGTTCGGCCTTTCAGCGCGCCTACGACCATGTCCATTCGAATATGGCCACCATCCCGCTGGGTGAAGGAAATCCCCATGAACGCGATCAGCGGCATCGCCTGCTCGATCCAATCCACATATCCCGGCAAGGGTTGGTTGAAGAAATTTCGCCCACTGACGGAGGCCACCGCCAGCAACATCAGAGAAAACACAGCAAGCCCGCTGATCAGGGCCAGAATTCCTTCCACTCGGTAAAGACGCGCATCAATTTTGCTGAGAAGGCTGTCGTCAGACAACACAAGAGAGGATCCTGCCATGGCGGATTTCCTTCAGGTTCTGTGATGTGAAAAAGAAAGGCCCTGCACCAAGCCGATCTTGGTGCAGGGTGTGAGGATCAGTTGGCCTCAGCGATCATCCCGGTCACAAGATCATAGAGTTCCTGCGCCGGAAGACCCCGTGCTGTGTTGTCGGCGATCCATGCAGCAGCGGCTGGAGCGGCGGCGGCTTCTTTAAAGGCTGCGATTTCTTCGTCAGAGAAGGTTACGCTTTCAATTCCGCGCGCTTCCAGCTCTGGGCCCCACGCAACCATCGTGTTGTTTTCATAGGTGTCTAAATAGTGGTCGAGCGCTTCATCGATCGAGCCCAACAACGCCGCGCGGTGCTCATCGGACAGGTCGTTCAGCGCATCGGTATTTGCCACAACCGGGCAGTTTACCGTGCCGGGGTTCAGGTTGGTGGTCCACCATGTGCCGTTTTCAATTGTACCGAATGACATATGCGCATGCGGCGCAAAGGCGACGGCCTTGACGATGCCGCTGTCCATGGCCTGACGAACCTCGGAGGCTGACATGGAGGTTGGAACCGCGCCGATGGTGTCCATCGCCGCTCCGATCCCGCCCGTGGCACGTACGCTCAGACCTTCGAAGTCAGCAAGACTTTGCGGCGCATCACCTACACCAACCAGATTGTATTGCGGCAGCGGGGACGGCATCAGCAGAGTGGCATTCCACCGTGCGAGGTCTTTTTGAACGGCCGGATGCTGATAAACAGCCATCGACAGCTCAACCTCTTGCTCCAGCGAAGACACGCCAAGGAACGGCAGCTCAAGGACCGTGATCGATGGGTTCTTGTCACGGTGATAGCCAGCGCAGAACTGAGCCATTTCAAACGCACCAATGGAAATCCCATCGAGGTTTTCTTTGTTCTTCGATAGACCGCCGTAGCTGATGTTCATCGTGAAATCGCCG
This sequence comes from Pseudoprimorskyibacter sp., assembly GCA_034670065.1. GTDB lineage: Bacteria > Pseudomonadota > Alphaproteobacteria > Rhodobacterales > Rhodobacteraceae > Mesobacterium_A. The sequence goes on from JAXMOG010000001.1 coordinate 935,368, forward strand.
TTGGTCTTTTCGCTGACCAGTTCGGCCAGCCGTTCAACATGTTCGGTGAAGGCGCGGCGTTTGCCCCACAACGATACATTCCACTCGGTGGCCATAGCCTCGGATGCGAAAGCCAAGGATAGAGCAGCGACAGCGGTTCTGTTGAGATATTTGCGCACGGTGTTTCCTCCCGAATACATGCGGATAATCATGGCGCAATTATTGGGGACAGGCTGGACGCTGCCTATGAAGGAAAACGCACGCGGTATTTGCAATGCCCTGCGGATTTCCGCAGGGCGCCAGATACTATAACAAGGCGTCTTTATCGAGGCCCAGTTTGACGATCTTTTCGTTAAGCGTGCGTCGTCCGATGCCCAGTGCATCGGCTGTTTCGTCCATCCGGCCTTTGTTGGCCTTGATGGCTTTTCCAATCAATTCACGCTCAAAAGCGGCAACCGCTTCGCGCAGCGTGTCGGGAACATCGCTTAGAAGTTGGTCAGCCCGGATAGCATCTGCAAATGTCCCTGCGCCGCGTCGCGAGGATAAAACCCGCCGCTCACAGGCATTTCGCAATTCGCGGACATTCCCAGGCCAATCATGCGCCAGCAGTGCGGCCAAGTCTTCCTGCGTGATGGATGGCGGGGAGACTTCATAAAGACGGGCGTAGTCTTCCAGAAAATGAGCAGCCAGCAAGGTCAGATCATCCCGCCGACACCGCAACGGGGGAATATTCAGGATCAGCGTATTGATCCGAAACAGCAAATCTTGGCGAAACCGGTTTTCCTGAACCGCCAATGACATGTCCTGATTGGAAGCCGATATCACCCGGAAACTGACTGGCACAGGATGTTGCGCGCCGACTGGCAGAATGGTTTTGTCCTCGATCACCCGCAGTAATTTGGCCTGTACTGCGGGCGGGCAAGCACCGATTTCGTCCAGAAACAACGTGCCACCGGACGCGGCCATCAACCGGCCACTGGCCGCGCCCAGCGCACCGAACATGTCGGCCTCAAACGTATCCGCAGACAATGTTGCACAGTTCAGGGCCAGAAACGGCGTGTCAGGATCAGCGCTCAGGTCATGCAGGGCACGGGCGACCAGTTCTTTGCCAGTGCCCGTTTCCCCTTCGATAAATATCGGCGCGGCGGTATCGGCAAGATCCAGAATATCACGCCGTAGGTTGGCGACCTCTTTGGTTTCCCCCAGCAGCACACGATCCAGGCCAGACAGTTTGCTCAATCGTTCTTTCAGACGCGAATTGCTTTTCTTTATGCGGTTCTGAACGGCCGCATTCTTCAGGATCGCCAGCAAGCGCCGTGGTTCATAGGGTTTTTCCACAAAACTATAGGCACCGTCCTGAATGGCCTGCACCGCCAACGGGATATCGCCATGGGCAGAAATCAGGATTAGCGGCGGTGTCAGATTTGAGTTCAGGCTTTTGAGCAGTTCTAGCCCAGACATGCCGGGCATCCGCATGTCAGATAGGATCACATCCGGCATTAGAACACTCAGCCGATCGGCAACCTGTTCGGCACGGGACAACGCCTCCGCCTGCCAACCCGCAGCTTCCAGAAGCTCGACAAGCGACATGCGCATGGATTTGTCGTCATCGACAACAAGAACACGAAACTGATCAGCGTTGGTCATGGCGCGTCCTCTGTGTCGGCATCGGGAAAGGTGACAATAAACTCTGCGCCGCCGCCTTCGATATTGCTGGCTGTCATCGTCCCGCCGTGATCCTTGATGATGCTCGCAGAGATCGCCAGCCCCAACCCCATGCCGCGTCCACTTTCACGGGTCGAGACAAAGGGTTCTTGCAGATCGCCCAGCGTTGCTTTGCCCAGACCGTGGCCATTGTCGCTGATGCGGAACCACGGTTGTGAGTCTGAACCACCAATGGAAATCTCAACTTTCGGTGTGTCACTTTCCTCAACCGCATCAATGGCATTGCGCAAAAGGTTGGTTGCGACCTGTTCGATACGCAGGCTGCTTCCGCGCACCATCACAGGGTTGGACGGAAAGTCAGTTTCGATCTCTACCTGAAACTCAGCCACATTCGGAGCAACCAGTGCAAGCGAGGTGCGCATCGCTTCTCGCAGGTCGACGTCTTGAAATTCCTCTTGTTCAGAACGCGCAAAGAATTTCAGCTGACGGGTGATCCGCTCCATACGCTCGACCAAGCCGCCCAGCTTGCCTGTCAGCCCGGTCACTGCTGGCGTCGTGATTTCGGCGGCGGCCAAATGGTTACGCATGGCGGCGATGGGTTGTCCCAATTCATGTGTGACCGAAGCCGAAAGCTGCCCCAACGCGGCAAGGCGGCTGGCCCTTTCCAGCTCGCGCTCGGTGCGTTTCAAGCGCCGCTCGGCCGTATTGCGTTCGGCAATCTCAATCGCCAATTGCTCATTGGCTTGTCGCAGCTTGACCTCTTCCTCTTCAGAGTGTCGCAGCGCGATAGCCACCCGTCGCGCCCGCTGTATCTGGAAGATGATCAACGCAAGCCCGGCCAACAACACCGCTGAAACCGTAACCAACCAACTGCGTGCAACCGCCCGGTCATCGCTGGCAAAGTAATGAAGCGTCCAGTCATGAGGCGTGGTGTTTGCGACCAAATGCAAACGCTCATTCCCCCCAATTTTTGCACGCTGCGCCGAAGTTACCGACCAATCAAGAGGGTCAAGAACTTGCCCAGGGAACTGTCGCGCCGCCTCTATCTGCGCCCGTTGATCATCGGTCAATTCCGTCAAAACACGATACCGCCAATCAGACTCAGACGCCAACAAGACAACTCCGTCCTTATTGGACAGAAAGACCTGCTCGCCAGAGCTACGCCAGCTGTGCTCCAGCAGCGAAAACCCGATTTTTATGGCAATCACTCCACGAATGCCCCCTTGGCTGTCACGCACGGCATCAGCAATGAAATAACCGGGCAATCCCGTGGTTGTGCCGATTGCATAGAACCGGCCCTGCTGCCCGGTCAGAGCTTGCTGAAAATAGGGCCGGAACGCGTAGTTTTGACCGACAAAACTGCCCGCTTCAGCATGGTTTGAAGCGGCAATTGTCAGCCCGGTCGCATCCATCAGGTAGATCGCATCAAGCCCGGCTTGCGCCGCAAAACTTTCCAGCCTCAGGTTAAGGTTTTGCACCGTTCCGCCCTGAACCGTTTCGATCACAAACGGATCGCGCGACAGCACATATGTCAGATGCGAAAACCGTTCGAATTCAGTGTCCACCGTGCTTTGGTAGAGGGTCAGCCGTCCTTCGGCCTTTGCCAGTTCTTCAGAGACAAAATAGCCGTATGACACCCTGAAAATGCCAACGGCCACGACGATTGCCACCAAGATCGAGAATATAACTTGCAAGGTCCGCATACGATCCGATTGGCCTCAATCAGCTCTAAACGCAAGAAATAAGTCGCCGACACGCAGCCCTTTCGTTCCGTGACTTTCCTGTGTTGCGGTTAGTGTCACTGCGTGCCGACGTCTACTGGAGTTGAAATGGAAGCAATACGCCTAGGCTGCCGTGTCCCATTTACAGGCAACCCGAAAGGTCACCATCAAGGCCACGATTTGAATGACCATGAAGAACACATTGTCGAGGTCCGGGTTCAAATTGGTCATCACGGTCATGGCAATGGCAAGCGGTGCTGCGACAAGGTTCAAAACGCGACTAATTCCAGAGCGGAGTAAAAGAGACAGGAGCGCCATCAAGATCGGAAACTCGGCCATCAGACCGCCGACCAGCATCAGTCCTTCGGTGACAACGACACCATCAATTACTCCAGACATCACTTGTTCAAGCATTCCCGGCCGGCCCAATTCATGCATGTCTCGCGCAAATAAATTGAGCATGTAGAAGATCCACAGCGAAGATAGCATCAAGTGAGGGCTAAGGTTTCGGTTCCACATTTTTCAGTCTCCGTTCAGAAATCAGACAATTCTTGTTGGAGACGCAATGCCATATGAAAAATTCAATGCATATTGCCGAAAAACAGCTTTGCTATATACACAAATAGATGAAAAAGAGCTCCAAATCCTTTGACTGGAATCAAGCGAGGGCCTTTCTTGCGACTGCTGAAGAAGGTTCGCTTTCGGCGGCGGCCCGCAGTCTTGGCCAAAGGCAACCCACCCTAAGCAGACAGGTCGCCGCGTTGGAGGAAGACCTGGGCGTCATGCTGTTTGAACGTATTGGTCGCAGGCTAAAATTGACCCGTCCAGGCGTTGAATTGCTTGAACATTTCAGGGCGATGGACGTGGCAGCGAACCTGGCGGCTATGGCCGCGTCAGGCCAGTCTCAAGATATCCAAGGGCAGATCAATATCGCCTCAACCGATACTATGGCGACCTACCATCTGCCCAAGGTGTTGCGAAAACTAAGGTCTGTAGCGCCAAGCATCACCGTCAATGTCATCACTAGTAACGAAGTTCAGGACCTGATGCGTCGGGAAGCAGATATCTCGATCCGGCATGCACGTCCTGACCAACCAGACCTTGTCTGTAGAAAAATCGGTGAAATGTCCGCACAACTCTATGCCTCACGTGGCTACATCAAGGCATTTGGTCAGCCTGAAACTGCGGCAGATGTCGCCAATGCAGACTTCATCGGCTTTGGTGGCGCAGAGCCCATTCTCTCGGTTTTGACCAGTCGCCGCCTACCGCTGACGGAAAGCAATTTCAAATTGTCCTGCGCAAGTGGCACCGCGTATCTGGCCATGGTCCGCGAAGGACTTGGCATAGGCGTTTTCGAAACAGAAACAGCATCCACGATGTCAGATTTGTTTCCAGTTTTGCCGGACATCGCTCCTTTCCCAATTCCTGTCTGGCTTGTCACTCATCGCGAACTTCATACCAGCCGTCGTATTCGCCTTGTGTTTGATCTGTTAGCTGAAAACCTGCTTTGAAGTTGCCCTGCTAAACTGCGAGCTGGTTTGAAGGCGACGTCGGTTCTGGGCCAGTTAATAGCCTCTTCTGTTGTGGCCAGTTTTCTGAGCTGTCTCTGGCTTTGCGCACTTGCTATCGTTCGATCGGCGTTTTCGAGAGCGATGTTTCTAGCCAGTTCACCGATAGACAACTTCAAAACGTTATCACGTGGCGCACTAACGTAAGACGGTCACGACGCTTGTGATGCGTCTACCGTTTCAACCTTCGTTGCCGCCTACTGTATTCGAAAACGTTTACGGCTACAAAGACCTCCCCCCGCGCCGCAAATGGTCTATTGGCGCGGCCCTGTTGTGCGCCTTGCTGATTGGCGCGTCCCGAAAGCTCTCATTGACATAAGGGTGTGCTTAGGTACTAGTTATACCAGTTGCCACAGATATCCCGCCGTATCTGCGGGGATTATGGGAGGGGAAATCATGACAAAACTGGCTCTATTTGGTGCAGGCGGGAAAATGGGGATGCGCCTGGGCGCGAACCTCGCCAAGAATGACGAATTCGAAACCATGCACGTTGAAGTTTCCGAGGCAGGTCAGGCTGCGGTGCGTGACGCGTATGGTGTGGATTGCGTAGACGTAGATGTGGCACTGGATGGTGCCGATATTATCGTTCTTGCCGTGCCGGACACGTTGATTGGCAAAGTATCCCACAACATTATCGACAAAGTAAAATCAGGCGCGATGGTGTTTGTTTTGGATGGGGCCGCGCCGTTTGCAGGCCATTTACCAGAACGGGCGGACATCACGTATTTCGTTTCCCACCCGTGCCACCCCCCTATCTGGAACGATGAAACGACGCCTGAAGGTCGTCGCGACTATTTTGGCGGTATCGCAGCGCAACAAGGCATCGTGAATGTTTTGGTTCAAGGGCCTGAAGAAGACTACGCCTTGGGTGAACGCGTTGGCAAAGCCATCTATGCGCCTGTCGCACGCTCGCACCGCGTTACGCTAAAGCAGTTCGCCCTGCTAGAGCCTGGGCTGTCTGAGACAGTCAATGGCTCTTTGATGAAGGTGCTGCGCATGGCGATGGATGAGGTGGTCCGCAAGGGCGTACCTTACGACTGCGCGCGCGACTTCTTGCTGGGCCACATGAACATCATGGGTGCGGTCCTGTTTGACCAGCATCAGGGCGTCTTTTCCGACGCTGCAAACAAGGCAATCGAATTCGGGATTCCGGTCCTTATGAAAGACGACTGGCTGCGCTGTTTCGACGACGACGAAATCGCGGCAAGCGTTGATCGTATAACCTAATCCCGTGTCATCGGGTCTTTGCCCGAAAAAGGAAGCGCTACGAGGGAGCCACTGGCATTCGCCAGTTCAATTACCCCTGGGAGGATGCGTTCGCCCAACGAAAAAGGAACGACAACGAGGAGGAAGTACAATGAAAACTAATTTGTTCAAAGGCTTGGCGGCAACCTGTTTGCTGGCCGCATCGTTGGGTTCAGCCCCGTCGCTGGCGACAGCTGAAACGAAAGCCGCACCTTCCGTCGCACTGAGCAACGCCTTTCTTGGCAATGCATGGCGTCGTTCGATGATCACAGCTTTCGAAGAAGCCGCAACGAAAGCCCAAGCCGACGGTCTCATCAGCTCTTTCCAGGTTTCGAATGCTCCAGGTGAAAATTCGGCCACCGAACAAATCGCGCAGCTAAAGGCGCTTTTGCTAGATCAACCCGACATTCTGCTGGTCAATCCAGCTTCCCCGACAGCATTGAACCCAACGCTCCAGCAAGCTTGTAATCTGGGGATCGTTGTTGCCGTTTTTGACAGCTCCACCGACTTGGATTGTGCCTATGTGGTAACCAACAGCTTTGGCGATTGGGCGCGCCTGTCAACGCAGGCCATTATCGATGGCATCGGTGGCGCCGGTAACGTTGTCTTGGCACGCGGTGTTCAAGGTTCCCCGCCCGAGTTGGAAATGTACGCAGTCCAAACAGAAATGTTGGCGGCAAATCCGGACGTAAAAGTGGTGGGTGAAGTCTTTACCTTCTGCGACAGCGCCAAAGCGCAAGAAGCCTTGCTTGGCATCATCGCCAGTTTGCCGGATGTGCAGGGTGTGATCGGCTGTGGAGAAGGCCTGGGCAGCGTCCAAGCGTTCCAAACAGCTGGTCGTGACACGCCTGTTGTTGCATTCGCGCCAAGTGGGCGTGCGCTGAAATTCTGGGGCGATGGCAACGGGGCTCCTGGCTCGGTTGCGGTCATGTCCGACCCCGGCCAAGGCGTTGCTGCAATGTTCACTGCGATCAGCATCTACCAAGGGAACGAAGTGCCACGCACCACGATTTTCCCACCTGTTGTGGTTAGCGATGAAGCCCGCGATCAATGGATCGCTGCGGTTGGCGATGACGAAATCGCATCTTGGCAGTGGACCAAGGAACTTGTTGATGCACAACTGCAAGCCAACATTGACGGAACTGTTGAAACCGCGGCATTGCCGCCGGTTCCCGTAAGATAAGTCCTTAATCTTACGCTCGAAAAAGGCCAGCGCCACGTCGCGCTGGCCACAACAGCTTCTTTCAAGGCGAGTTCCAGGGCATGACTTCAGAAGACATGGGCCCACTGATGCGGGTCAGGGACGTAATCAAGACTTATGGACCTACCGTGGCCCTATCGGGTGTTACGCTTGATGTGAGGTCAGGCGAGGTTCTGGGCATTGTCGGGCACAACGGCGCCGGTAAAAGCACCCTGATGCGTACCCTTTGTGGCATCGAGAGGCCGAGTTCAGGAACGCTTGAAATCGAAGGTAGGACGAGCACTGAAAAAGGCTCTTACCGTGGTGTGAGGATGGCCTATCAGGAAGGCTCACTTGCCCCGGAACTGACCGTCAAAGAAAACATATACCTGTCGGCAAACCAATGGATGCCGAAGTGGCGCTGGCACGGTCCGGCCGCCAAAATCGCCAAGGAACGATTGAAAGAAATCTTCCCCGACAATTCCATCCGGGCGTCGGACTATGTCGATGACTTGCCGCTTGCCGACCGCCAGATGGTCGAAATCTCTCGGGCCACAATCACCGATGATCTGCGCCTGCTGATCCTTGACGAGCCGACAGAGTCACTAAGCGGAAGTGCCGTTGACCACCTCTATGACTATGTTCGCAAATTACGCGCCCAAAAGCTGGGAATTGTTCTTGTATCCCATCGACTGAAGGAAATCCTCTCGGTCTGTGATCGGGTTGCGGTGATGAAGGATGGCGCTGTCGTTTCTACCCATTTGGCCAGCGACGTCACTGAACGTGACCTGTTCATGGCGATGGGCGGCGAGGTTGCCGTGGCCGAAACCGGGGTCGGTTCAGGCGGCGCAGACCGTGATGCGTCACGCCCAGTTGCAGTACAGATACCGATGAAAGACATTTCCGGTGCAGATACAGAAATCTATGCCAGCAAGGGCGAAGTCATCGGCTTGGCCGGGATCGCAGGCCAAGGTCAGGAAGATGTCCTGGCACGCTTGTGGAACGGGGTTGCCGGCGAAGTCACCGTCGACGCAAAACGAGCCTATGTTCCCGGCGACAGGCAAAGATCGGGAATCTTCCCGCTTTGGAATGTGGCGTCAAACCTATCAATCACCGCGCTCAGCGATCTGGCTGAACGCGGGCTTCGCCAGACCGACAAGGAAGATGCCCTGGTCAAAAAATGGGTAAATCTTTTGAACGTCCGCGGCGGTGCGCAGGCCGCGATTACTGGGCTTTCAGGCGGGAACCAACAAAAAGTCATCGTAGCCCGCGCTTTTGCCTCTGACGCCGATACCATCTTGCTGGACGACCCGTTTCGCGGAGTGGACATCCACACCAAGTCTGAGCTTTATCAGCTGATCCGTGACGAAGCCCGAGCCGGGCGCACAATCGTTTGGTATTCCAGCGAAAATTCAGAGATGCGGCATTGCGACCGCGCCTATGTTCTACGTGCGGGGCGCGTTGCGGCGGCCCTGCACGGGGCAGAGATCACGGATGAACGTATCATTGCGATGTCGTTCGCGGAATCAAAAGGATCGGTCGCATGAGCGTTACAGACACGGCTCCGAAGCTGACAACCTTGCCACGCGGCCTTCTGCGCCGCACGATGCCTTGTCTGCTTACTCTGGCCGCAATGATCATTATCCTTTTGGTCTGTGGTACGATGCAGCCGCTTATCTGGTCTCAGTTCGGCTTCACCCTGATCATGTCTCCGATCGTTGCTCTGGCCATAGGTTCAATGGCGCAAATGGTTATGATGAGCATCGGCGACATCGACCTGAGCATTGGCTTTTTCATCGGGATGATTACCGCCATATCTGCCACCCTGCTGCGCGACACCCCTTTGATTGGAGTTCTGGCGCTATTGGCCAGCATCCTTGGCTATGCGCTTCTTGGCGCACTGGTGGAGCTTCGTTCGGTCCCCTCGCTAATTGCGACTCTGGGGGCGTCGTTCATATGGCTGGGTCTGGGGCTTTTCGCGTTGCCAGTTCCGGGCGGGCAAGCGCCAAGCTGGCTGACTGCATACACGATGTGGTCTCCCCCGCTTGGTATTCCAACGCCAATCATCACCATGGTCCTGGCAACCGCGATTACGTGGTTTTTCATGCAAAAAACCCGCGTTGGCGTGAACTTCCGCGCTCTTGGTAGCAATCCGATTGCGCTGGTCCGTTCAGGCAGTTCGATGCTTGGCACGCGGATGCTGGCCTATGCAACCGTTGGACTACTGGGGGTGGTCGCGGGTCTGACGCTGACAGCTGAGATCGGAGGCGGCGATGTGAACGCAGTGCCGGGCTATACGCTGACAACCATTGCCGCTGTCATCCTGGGGGGCGGTATGTTCACCGGCGGCCGCGCCGTTGCTTGGGGCACCCTCTTTGGCGCGATCACATTGGGACTTCTCACCGTTCTGCTGACATTGTTGAAACTGTCGTCAAACCTTCAACCAGCCGTTCAAGCCTTTATCGTCATTGCAGTCCTTGCCGGACGTCTTGTCGTAGATCGGAAAATCAAGTGAAAAAGCGTAGCAAAATGACGATCCCGCCATGGACATGGTCCTTTGTCGCTGCAGCGATTGTGCTGGTGCTGACCTTGTTGGTTTCGGGTGGCGGCGGGCTTCAAACCCTGACACTTGCCTTTACGGTTGCGCCCTACCTTGTGCTTGTTGGACTGGGCCAGATGATGGTGATGAGCGCCGGACCAGGCAATATCGATGTCTCGGTCGCCAAGGTTTTTTCGCTGGGCGGTTTGCTTTCGGTCGCTGTCAGCGAAGCCTCAGGCTCTTGGGTTCTTGGCCTTGCCGCGGCAATCGGCGCAGGGCTGATCTTGGCCTCGATCAGTGTCATCGGCATTCTGCTTGTACGCATACCCCCTATCGTTTCAACACTGGCAACAAGCCTGTTTGCCTCTGCCATCTCGCTGACCTTGGCCAAGGGGTTTCAAGGCTCGGCGGATCCCTTACTCAAAAGCTTCCTGAACTGGGCGCCTTTCGGCGTGCCTGCCTTTGCTGTCTTGGTCCTGTTTTTCACGATGTTCATTTCGTTCATCCTGAAATCAACCGCTTGGGGGACGCGCATGTTGGCCTTTGGTCAGGCCTCGCGCGCGGCCGAATATGCTGGCATCAGCTCTAAAAACATCATTGCGGTTGTCTATCTGACCTGTGGTGCGCTTGCGGGGTTGGCTGGGGCTTTGCGGGCGTCATTTTCGGCCCCAAACGTAGAGCTGGGCAACGACTATCTGCTTGATTCAATTGCCGTTGTCGTCATCGGCGGCACGTTGATCACGGGCGGCCGCGCGGTTCCCGCTGGCGTATGGGGCGGCGCGTTGTTCTTTATCCTGCTGGACGGCTTGCTAAACCTGATCGGCTGGAGCTTTGCAGGCCAGAACGTGCTCAAGGGTTTTCTGGTTCTTTCCGTCCTATTCCTGGCCAGCGGTGCGCCTATCCTTGCGCCAAGAGCTGCCAAGGCAGGCACGTCAGGACCAAAAGATAATACGGGCAGCCAATCCCAAAAATCGGAGTAACAACATGCCCCAGAAGCAAATTTCAGGATCAGTTCTTGGTCTCGATGGCCTCGTCAATGCCTCTGAAACGCTTGAAGCTGTCGCCTCAGGCTCGATTTGGGCCGAAGGACCATTGTGGATTCCCGCGCGCGGGTGCTTGCGCTGGAGCGACATTCCCAACAACCGAATACGCGAATATCACCGAGCCAGCGGCGTGGTAAGCGACTACGCAACCAAGGTGGAATTCACCAATGGTCGCACGCTTGATCGAGACGGCAGCGTGGTACAATGCTCACACGGTCGCCGCCGCATGGAACGTGACCGCGAGGGCACTGTGCGTTCTATTGTCGATGAATGGCAGGGCGTCCGCCTGAATTCGCCAAATGATGTTGTGATCGCTCCGGATGGTTCGATATGGTTCACTGATCCGGCATACGGTATAACCGAGCCTCGCGAAGGTCATGCAGGGCGGCGCGAATACGGTGATCACTATGTTTTCCGGTACGATCAAATCACCGGAGACACCCACCCAGTTGTGATAGATGTCGAAGAACCAAACGGGCTGGCATTTTCGCCAGACGGCTTGCTTTTCTACGTGGCGGATTCATCGTCCGTGCGCAAACCTCCTGGGGTCGGAAACAGCCATATCCGGGTCTATGATGTACACTCAGGACTGCTGTGCAAAAACGGCAGGCTTTTTGCACATATCGACGAAGGTTTCCCAGATGGCATCGCCGTAGATGCCCATGGCAATGTCTGGTCATCAAGTGAAATCGGTGTGATCGTGTTCAGCCCTGACGGAACAGAATTAGGGCGGATCAACGTCCCGGAACTAACAGGCAACCTGTGTTTTGGCGGAGAAGACGGGCAGGATCTTTATATCGCGGCCAGCACGAGTATTTATCGGATCCGCACCCAAACCGTTGACGCATGGGCGGCCCGACATGCCGAACCGCAAAAATAGCCCCACCTGTTCCAAAATGCGGATCTCATCGTCCTGGTCAGGCTCAGCTTGGCCCGTGCTCAGATCGCAGGCAGATAGAGGGCGATTTTTTGAAACTGACCTTGCCGTGACGTGACAGAGGAACGTGACGCTTTGATCAAAATTGTCAGGCGAACGTTCAGACTGAATTCGTATCTCATGATCGTTTTTTGTGACTGAAACTATGGCGACCCGAACTCCACAAATGTGCAAACAGCACCCACTAAATTTGCACATACAATATAATTATCACTAAAATTCAACAGGTTACGGCCCAACCCAGAAACGCCTTTACAAACCTCGAATCGTGAACTAGCGTTTTTCGTGGGCCAATGAGCCCAGCCGGACGAAAGCGTCAAATGCGCCGCTTCGTCACTCGTGGCAATATAATTTGATCGACAGCGTCGTCGGTCCTCGGTCAGAAAATGGCCTCTCCTTACACCGCTGATTTTTGTTGAGCCGCCTCCGGCTTTGCGCATTCGCGTGCGTTCTATCGGCGTTTTTGGGGAGCAAAATCTCTATCCAACCCAACTGTGGAGAACTTCATGACGATATCCCGTCGCACACTACTCGGCTCAGCAGCCGCAGCTGCCGCATTGTTTCAGGCCCCGCGCGCATTTGCTGCCGGTGACCCAATTGTAATCTCGTCCATCTACGACCTTTCCGGCGGCCTAGACGTTTACGGAAAGCCTGTCGGGGACATGATGGAATTTGCCGTCGCTGAACAAAACGCCAAAGGCGGCCTGTTGGGCCGTGAAATCATCCTGAAAAGCTATGATGCGCAGTCAAATAACCAGCTGTACGCGCAATATGCCAAGCAGACCGCGCTTTCAGACAAACCCGCCGCCGTCTTTGCTGGCATCACGTCCTCCTCACGTGAGGTCGTGCGCCCAATCTTCAAAAAGACCAACACGCTTTACTTCTACACAACGCAATACGAAGGCGGCGTTTGCGATCGCAATCACTTCTCAACCGGCGTAACCCCAGCCCAAACCGTACAGAAATTGGTCAACCATTCCGTCAAGACAGCAGGCAAAAAGGTCTACATCGTTGCGGCGGATTACAACTACGGTCAGATCACATCAGACTGGGTCAAGAAATTCACGCTGGACAACGGTGGAGAGGTTCTGGACGTCGAATTCTTCCCACTGGATGTGACGGACTTTGGCTCTTCCATTTCCAAAATCCAAGCGGCCAACCCAGACTTTGTCTATTCTGCTCTGGTTGGCGGTGCGCACATGTCGTTCTATCGTCAATGGAAAGCCGCTGGCATGTTGGGCAAAATCCCACTGTCTTCGACCACGTTCGCAGGCGGGAATGAGCATATCGCCCTGCCACCAGAAGAGTACAACGGCCATCTGGTTTGCCAGAACTATCTTCAGGAACTTCCCAGTGAACGCAACCAGCAATTCGTGGCGGCATTCCACAAGAAGTTCGGAGAGGATTATCCTTATATTACAGAGCTTTCTATGGGTGCTTATCAGGCATTCCTGCTCTGGGCGGCAGCTGTTGAACAGGCTGGTACGATTGATCGCATGCCGGTTATTGAAGCGCTGGAAACCGGTATCTCGGTTGATGCGCCAAGCGGCAAAGTCACTGTTGATCCTGCAACGCACCACACCATCGTGGACGTTCATGTTGCCGAGGCACGCGACCGCAAGCTCAACCTCATTGAAAAGTTCGAGCAGCAACCGCCTGCAGATACCGCAGCTGTTTGCGATCTGATCAAAAATCCTGACGACAATCAGCAGTACGTCATCGAGCTTTGATTGATTGAAATGGATTTCGGATTAATCATAGCGATCGAAATCCTGGGCTCTATCGCCATCCTGGTGCTTATCAGCATTGGGTTGGCGGTGGTCTTTGGGATGATGAAGGTCATTAACATGGCGCACGGCGAGTTTATTATGCTGGGCGGCTATGTCACAATTTATGGAACCAACGTGGCCGGACTGAATATCTGGTTTTGCATTTTGGTTCTGGCTCCGCTGGTTGTTGGACTGATCGGCATTCTTCTCGAATGGCTCGTTGTTCGGCACCTTTACGGGCGCATGATCGATACAATGCTGGCAACTTGGGGCATTTCGCTGGCGATTGTTGGTCTGATGACAATGCTCGTGGGCAATACCACCACTGGTATTTCAACGCCGCTTCCCAGCGTCCAAGTCGGCAGTTTTTCAACCAGTGGCCACTCGTTCTTTTTGATTGCGCTGGCCGTGGTGATCATAGTTGGCCTTGCGGCCCTATTTAAGCTGACAACCTTTGGGTTGATGGCCCGCGCCACCACGCAAAATGCGGACATGGTGGCGAAACTGGGTGGCAACCCCAGACGGATTTACGCGTTGACATTTGGTTTGGGTGCGGCCCTTGCCGGTCTTGGCGGCGCAGCTTTGGCCCCTGTCACCGGTGTGATCCCGACAATCGGCGTGTCCTATATCGCCAAAGCCTTCATCACCGTGATCAGCGGTGGCGGAACCGTGATTGCAGGCAATATCGCGGCCTCTACCCTGTTCGGCACGATCTCACAGGCCTTCACCTATTGGTACACGCCCATCATTGGCGAAGTGGCCCTGCTGGTGAGTGCGGTCATCCTTATTCGGATCCTTCCGAAGGGGATCACCGGTCGTTTCTTTAAAAAGGCTATCTAACCAATGAGCAGCACGTACAAACTACTGATTTTGGGCGCTGTTATCGTTGCAACGTATTTCGTCCCGTCAATAATTGAGGTCTTCGCGGTCCTCAACTTCACAGTCTACATCATCATGGGCATGCTGGCACTCAGCCTTGCGTTTGTGTGGGGCATGGGCGGCATTATGGTTCTGGGCCAATCAGCCTTTTTCGGGCTCGGCGCCTATGCCTATGCCATCGGTGCCCTGAACTTTGGCGCAGGCTGGGAGGCGGTTGCAGTTTCCATAATTGTGCCCGCAATCTTTGCGGCATTGCTGGGCTACTTCATGTTCTACGGCCGCATCAGCGATATCTACGTTGGCGTAATCACGTTGGCCGTCACGCTGATCCTGTTCAATCTGATCAATTCCACTTCTGGCCCGCAGTACAAAATCGGCTCGGCACGTATTGGTGGTTACAACGGGATCACGTCTATCCCGACTTTGGATTGGCCCAACGGAAGTATGATTGACATAAACGGCATGTTTTACCTTTCGGTCGGACTGCTGATCGCCGTCTACCTGATGGTTAAATTCTACCTCACCACAAAATACGGCAAAGTCACCATCGCTATTCGTGAAAACGAGCATCGCGCCGAGCTGCTGGGCTACAATGTCAGCTTGAACAAACTGATCACCTTCTCGATCGGCGGTGCCATTGCCGGTTTGGCAGGATGCATGTTTGCCAATTGGGGCGCGTTCGTCAGCCCCACTTTGTTCAGCCTCGTGCAATCCGCCCAGATCATTATCTGGGTCATTGTTGGCGGACGGGGAACTTTGGTTGGCCCCATCCTGGGCTGTATCGCCATTCAATGGATGGTGACACAACTGGGTACTCAGCAAACGGTAAACGTCTCGTTTGTACTGGGCATTCTCCTGACGATCTTTGTCCTTTTGGTGCCAGCTGGGCTTGCGCCGCTTATCGCAGGCACCATCCGCAAAGCATTTGGACGTGTCACCAAAAAAGGCTCGGCTTTGGCAAAGGAGCCTAACTCATGAACAGTGAAGTCATCTTGGAAGCCAAGGGATTGGGCATCAATTTTGGCGGCGTTCACGCCATCAAAGAAGTCGATTTCAAGCTGAGGAAAGGCGAGTTGCGTTGCCTGATCGGGCCAAATGGCGCTGGCAAGACAACGTTCTTCAGATTGCTAAGCGGACAGCACGAACCAACCCGCGGCGAGATCACATTTTTGGGCCACAAAATTTCGGGAATGTTGCCTTATCAGGTCGCCCGATTGGGGATTGGCGTCAAGACGCAAGTACCCAGCTTATTTGAGGGGCTGACAGTTTACGAAAACCTAGAACTGGCTGCCAATCGCGTGTCCACGGGAAAACAGGTTGAACGGGATATCGAGGATGTATTGCAGCGTATCGGGCTCCAAGATGCCCGCAACGTAAAGACGGCCGACCTGTCTCATGGTCAGCGGCAATGGGTGGAGCTGGGGCTGATATTGGCCTCCAAGCCAGCCCTTGCACTGCTGGATGAACCGGCGGCGGGCATGACCCATGCCGAGGCACTGAAAACCATCGAAATCATCAAGCAGATCACCGTCAACAGCTCTGTTGTTGTGGTGGAGCATGACATGGATTTCATCAAACAGATTGGGGAAAATGTGACGGTGTTTGACCGGGGCGAAGTCATCGCTGAAGGCACGTTTCAGGAGGTAGCTGCGAACCCCCATGTTCGAGAGGCCTATCTGGGTAGAAAGGATGTCAGCGATGCTGGAAGTCACTGATTTGAAATCAGGTTACGGCCATGTGCCCGTCCTGTTTGGTATGAATCTATCGGTGCAGAGCGACGAATGTGTCGGCGTTTTGGGTCGCAATGGCATGGGCAAGACCACCTTGCTACGCGCCATAACCGGAGAGCTTCCTTCATGGTCCGGATCGATCCAAATGAATGGCGCGGTCTTGGACAAGATATCCACTCAGGAACGCGCGATATCGGGGATTGGCTATGTGCCTCAAGGAAAGCAAATATTTCCTCTTTTGACGGTGTATGAAAACCTCAAAATGGGATGTGTCAAAGACTTCAAATCTTCGGCGCGAACTGTTGAGGAAATCATCGCCCTGTTCCCTCGGCTTGAGCGTCTGCTGGACAGGCGTGGCGGCAGCCTTTCTGGGGGTGAACAGCAATTGCTGGCTCTGGCACGATGCCTATGTGGCAAACCCAAAGTGATCTTGCTGGACGAACCAACCGAAGGCATCCAACCGTCGATCTGCGACGAGATCGTGGACCTGCTCAAAGAGCTCCGCACGAAAACCGGTATTGGCGTTTTGCTGATCGAGCAGGACATCGAGTTTTTATGGTCGCTCTGCGACCGCGTGCTGGCCATCGATAAAGGCGTCATCGTCAAGGAATTCGACCCACAAGTGGCGGGCGCTGACGAAGACGCCCGGAATTTCATTGGGATAGAAGGGTAATTTATGTCAGTCCGCAGACCACAACGACAAGACCTAATGAACGTCAGTGAGAAACTGGGGCTCAATCTGAACGAAGGTGATATTCCTGAGTATATCTCAATCTTGGAGGGCGTGTGTAACGACTACGATTTGGTCGATGACATGACCAACGAACTGCCCGAAGTCACCTATCCACGCACACCGGGCGTCCCCCCTGCCCCCGAGGACAATCCGTTTAACGCCTGGTACGTGAAAACGACCGTAACTGGCAAACCAGACGGAAAACTATCAGGCCTGACCGTCGCACTAAAGGACAACATCTGTCTGGCGGGCGTGCCAATGATGAACGGTTCGTCAACCCTGCGCGGCTACACCCCCGATGTGGATGCCACCGTCGCAACACGCGTTTTGGATGCAGGTGGTACGATTTTGGGCAAGGCTCAATGCGAATATTTCTGCGTCTCTGGCAGCAGTCACACCAGTGCGCTTGGACCAGTCAACAACCCGCGCAAAGACGGGCATTCCGCTGGCGGCTCTTCATCTGGCTGCGGTGCGCTGGTTGCCAGCGGGCATGTGGATTTGGCTATCGGCACAGATCAGGGTGGCTCCGTTCGCATTCCCGCCGCCTATTCTGGGTTTTACGGCATGAAACCGACACACGGCCTTATTCCTTACACCGGCATCATGCCGATCGAAATGACCTTGGATCATGCCGGGCTGTTGACTTCCACCGTCGAACATAACGCCAAATTCCTGGAAGTTCTGGCCGGGTATGACGGCCTTGATCCTAGACAAGTGCGTTTACCGCGCTCTTTTGACTACGCGCCGTCGCTGACCAAAGGCTGTGAAGGTCTACGCATCGGTGTCGTCGCTGAAGGGTTTGGCTGGCATAACTCGGAAGAAGATGTTGATGCGTCTGTTCGGAATGGTGCTGCACTCTTGGGCACTCTTGGCGCTCAGGTCACTGATATCAACATCCCACTCCACCGGCAGGGCCATGCCATTTGGTCCCCAATTGCGGTTGAGGGCACTACAAACCAGCTGAAAGGGTTCAACTACGGCTCCAACTGGAAAGGGCTGTACGTCAATTCTCTGATGCGGGCACAGCAAGATTGGGCGCAGCACGCCGCGATTTTCCCGCCGGACCTGAAATCAACGCTATTGGCAGGCGACTATTTCGCATCGACCTATTCCGGACAATTCTATGCCAAAGCTCAGAACCTCGTCCGTCGTTTGAAACGTGCTTACGAGACAGCCCTTGATGATTTTGATCTGCTGTTGATGCCAACCGTGCCTTTGAAAGCCCCCAAATTGCCGTCCAGAGATGCGGATGCGGCGACTTTTGTCACCCGCGCCTTGGAGATGAATGCTAACACTGCTCCATTCAATATCACCGGGCTACCCGCGATGAGTGTACCCTGTGGTCAGACAGATGGGCTGCCAATCGGGATGATGCTGATTGGGCGGGACTTTGACGAGGCGACCATTTATCAGGCCGCTGCCGCTTTTGAAGGAAACTTTGATTGGAAAACCCTGACATGAAGCCGCTGGCCAAAACGTCCGAGGGGTATCCTGTTGGGTTGCTGTTTTCCAAAACCAGCCTAACTGCGACGGTTGAAATGACCCAATATCAGGCCTCCCTTTTGGCCATCGAGGAGATCAACGCATCAGGTGGGATCAATGGCATTCCTTTGAAACCTGTTGAACAGGACATTGGTCCGCTTCCAGCAGACTACAAAATTGCCGCGCAGCATCTTTGTGACAACGAACACGTACAGATCTTGTTCGGCCCTCACATGTCCAACACCCGAAAGGCGGTGCTGCCCGTCGTTGAGAACAAGAACGCCTTGCTATTTTACCCAACGATGTATGAGGGTTTTGAGTTCTCGACCAACTGTTTCTATACTGGCGCAGCGCCAAACCAAAGCTCAGTTCAACTTGCCAGCCATGTGGTCAACAACTACGGAAATCGCATTCTTTTCGTGGGCAGCAATTACATATTTGCCCATGAAAGCAACAGGATAATGCGCGACCTGTTCACCCAGACTGGTGGCGCAATTGTAGATGAAGTCTACCTTGACCTGGACAGTTCTGATGATGCCTTTGAGGATGTCATCAAACGGGCTGTCGCGCTGATGCCAGATGCGATTTATTCAACCGCTGTGGGTAAAGACACCATTCGACTGTACGAAGCTTTCGGACGTTCGTCATTGTTAAGGCATGCAATGCCCATTGTGAGCCTTGCCACGAATGAAGCAGATATCGCGCTGATGAGTTCGGATGCGGCTGAAGGGCATATCAGTGCGGCCCCCTATTTCGAAACATTGGATACCGAACAAAGCAGACGCTTCGTAACCCGGTATCGAGACCGCTTTGGCGAAAACCTACCAGTCACCGCCGGGGCTGAAAGTGCCTATTTTCAGGTTCATCTGTTTGCCCAAGCTGCGCGCAAGGCAGAGGAGTTGACCGTTGAGACCTTGATCAATGGCTTGGGAGGAACGTCATTTGAAGCCCCACAAGGCCGTGTGCAGATAGATGAAGATTCCCACCATACGTATTTGTGGCCCCGCATCGCCCGAGTGAACAGCGCAAGTCGGTTTGAAATTCTAGAACAAGAGCAACACGCCGTTCGCCCCTTCCCCTATATGATCCAACACAACATCGAATATGATGCCGCCCAGAAAGCATAATCGCGGCTCCAAGCCCCGTTTGAGTGATCTGAATGGATTGCAGGTTTGCCTGATACTGCCGCCCAGTCCTGAAACGCAGTTCTTGGTCAAGCACTTGCAACGGATCGGCTGTGTTCCGGTTTCTGGCTGGCCAATTCCGACCTCCCTACCCAAAGGCATCGACGCGGCCATCGTCACGGTCGAACCGGAACACCGGCTGCAAATCGGGGCTCTGGCGGAAACCATATCCGAAGTTGGCCCCCCCTTGATTGCGCTTGTTGAGTACGAAGACCCCTCAACACTGCAATTGGTTCTGGAAATCAGGGCCGCCGCCGTTATCGGGCGCCCGGTCAAGCCATTTGGGCTTTTGACCAATCTGATGATCGCCCGATCCAGCTGGCAGCAACGCGTCGATGCCCTTACCAAACAGAACGAAGCGCTGGAGCAGCAACTCGCCTTTTCAAAAGTGGCCGTTGCAAAGATATTGCTGAAACAGCAAGATAATATCTCGGACGATCAAGCCCACCGCATCATTCAAAAACGCGCCATGGACAACCGTTGCTCGCTTGAAACGATTGCCACGAAAATCATGTCGGAACGCGCACCGGAAGCGCTGTTAAGGGCGCTGGAAGAACATGCCAAGCAACTCAGTCGCACCAGTACAAACTCGGTAGAAAACCAATGACACCATTTACCTTCAATACATCTGCGAGCGTTCGATTTGGCGCAGGTTTGTTTTCGCAGATCGGCGAAATCACCAAGGCTGAAATCGGGTCACGCGTCTTGCTTGTGACCGATCCGGGGATGATGGCCACGGGCATTGTCGACAAGGCACTGGCGTCGTTCAAACGCAGCGGTGTTGAGGTGACGTTGTTTCAGGACGTGCAGGCCGATCCGCCTGAAGACATCATCACCCTTTGCGCTGAAACGGCCAAAGATTGCGGTGCACAGGGGGTGATCGGCCTTGGCGGTGGGTCGTCGCTGGATGTGGCCAAACTGGCGGCGCTGTTGGCGCTGGCCACACAACCACTTAGCGAGGCGTATGGTGTTGGCAATGCCAAAGGGCCGCGCCTGCCTCTCATCCTGGTTCCGACGACTGCGGGAACTGGTTCAGAAGTGACGCCGATATCGATTGTCACCACAGGCACCAATGAAAAAATGGGTGTGGTATCGCCCGTGATCCTGCCCGACATTGCCCTTCTGGACCCAGAACTCACCCTTGGCCTTCCGCCACACATCACTGCGGCCACCGGCATTGATGCGATGGTTCACGCTATCGAGGCCTACGCCTCTGCCAGCCCCAACAACAACCCGCTGTCCAAAAATCTGGCTCGAGAAGCGCTGCGGCTGATGGGGCGGGCGCTGGAAACCGCCGTACAGGAAGGCAGCAATATCGATGCCCGCTCGGATATGTTGTTGGGTTCAATGATGGCCGGGCAGGCCTTTGCCAACTCGCCCGTGGCAGCCGTCCATGCGCTGGCCTACCCGCTTGGGGGGCATTTCCATATTCCGCACGGTCTGTCCAACGCTCTGGTTCTGCCACATGTATTGCGCTTCAATATCAAGACCGCGCCCACGCCCTATGCTGAGCTTGCCCCTTACCTGTTTCCCCATCTGGAGCCTTTGAGCACCGCTGATCGTGCGGCTGCATTTTGTAGTGCCTTGGCAGAGCTTTCCAAAAGATGCGGTTTGCAACAGTCGCTTCGGGAAATGGACATACCGAAAGATGTGTTACCAAAATTGGCCCGCGATGCGATGAATCAAACGCGACTGCTGGTCAACAATCCGCGCGAGGTCAAAGAGGCTGACGCCTTGGCCATCTATGAAGCCGCTTACTAAGCAACGAAGCGCAGGCGGAATACCCGCCAACATCAGCGGTTTTACTCGGGTCCACAGGAACGCCCCTGTGCCTCCTTCTATGCTCCAGACCGCGCAGCGCGTTGGGATGCCAAGCGCAGGCGCTGTTCACTTGTGCAATTGGCAGCTCATGCATTTTCATTATCGTGGACCAGCCTATAGAGCCGCCCTACGATTGCGCCGCGTTAGGCCTCAGGATCCCCCCGCCGGAGAGATCACGCCCTTTTTCAGAATGATGTTCCCATACAAGCGGCCTTCGCCCGACTGGATGATGGCGAAAGCCTTTTCCGCACGGTCGTAAAAATCAAACCGTTCTACGGCGTGAATTTTCGCCGGTGCGTCGGCCACGTCGTCGATGATCGCTTGAAAATCGATGACAGCTTCAGGAATTTCATCTGGATTGCCGACAACAGACATCGTGATTGCAGGGGTATCAACAAAGGTATCCAGCGGCATCACCGACAAGATCGCGTGCAGCAGTTCACTTGCCGTGGACCCGTCTGCGCGGATGCTTATCGCGCCCTTGCTTGTTGCTGGGAAGTTGGCATCCGCGATAACGATCTCGTCACCATGGCCCATTGCACGCAGACAATGCAAAAGATCGGGCGACAGGATTGGTGGAATGTTTCTAAGCATGTCTGGATCGACCTTCCTAAATTCAGTGCAAAAACTCTCTGGGATAACGCCCACGAGTGCAACATTATTCCGAGTTGGCGAAGTCTTCGCCCCGGTTTTCAGGTGGGCAATGGCGGGGCTGTATCGGGCGGCACTGGTCCGACGCGAAGTGCCTTTTCGATCAACGCCATACTTCCAGCCAGACGATTCACAGCAGAAAAATTGGTAAGATTTTGCGAATTCTGCTTTGAACGGTTCATTCTGCGCGGCAAAAACAACCGCTGCAGCCAGCACAGAACTGGAGCCCGACGCCAACAGCCCCTTGTGAACGGCTCAAAAATTCACGCCGGACAGGGCTGGCCAGTATGAAATCCAAACATTTGAAATACATATGTATTTTCGACATTCACCCCCACTCCACGGGGCATTTTCACCACGTGACCTGGTCAGAAAACCCTGTCTGCGAACCACGCAGTTATCCATTGGTGTCGCAGCGTCGCGTAGCATTTTATTAATCCGACTAAAAAAGTCGGATTGACATAGGTGATTAAATTACTCAGATTTAAACCACTATCCAGCCACCCCTCTCAAAACGGGGGAAGCCCGACAATCGTCAGATGAAAGGACTTCCCACATGAGAGACCACGTGGACCATTTGAATACCCCAATTCGTGCCCGCGCCACCCCTAGCCCCGTCCGGTTCGAAATGGTCGAAATCTGGCTACAGTCAGGATCGGCCGAAGGGGTCAGCATGGAATGGATGTTTGACCGCGAAGTGCAAAACACCCCCATGAATGAGGGGCACGCATGATGTCAGCTCATTTCCCCCAAGTAGTTGCCCGGCGCCCGATGCCAAACGGCCCGCAGCTGGGTGCAAATCAAACCCACCTAAACAACTACGCCCACACCATGCAATTCGCATGGGCGGGTCATTTGGCCCTGCACCAATGAACAGCGCGCAGCAAAAACGTGGCGGCGCGCCTGTCGGCTTCATTTCAGAGCTTGATGGCATCGAGGCAGCATCGGTCATCTACCTAAGGCTTTGGTGCGACGGACCAGACTCCCAAGCAAGTGTTTGGAGCGATTTCGCATCCAGTTTAGGGGCTGCGCGAGGACGTTCGGCGCTGAAGTCCATTGAAACCCTGTGCAGCCTTTGCTCTCAATACGGGCGCAGACCTTTGATGCGG
Organism: Pseudoprimorskyibacter sp.; assembly: GCA_034670065.1. Taxonomy (GTDB): domain Bacteria; phylum Pseudomonadota; class Alphaproteobacteria; order Rhodobacterales; family Rhodobacteraceae; genus Mesobacterium_A. The sequence goes on from JAXMOG010000001.1 coordinate 958,603, forward strand.
CATTCCATCAACTGCAAATGCATCGGCTCCGACGAGTCATGCTTTGCGAATTTCATCTCCACCGCGGCAACGGGTGATCATGAAGACGCGATGCTGATCGCAACTCTGCTGGTCCGCCCCGACGTGGCACCGCTGATCACCTCTTTGGCTGCCGACTTCGGTCTTGCTTTGAAACGCATGAACCTTTGCGCGCCCAAGTTTACGGCCAGCGAAGAAACACCCCTCCGATCCCAACCAACGATACTCCACTAACAGGACCTAACATGAAACACGCATTTCTGACGTCTACAGCGTTGATCGCCGCCTTTGCATCGCCGGCTTTTGCCGTTGATAAAGCAGACGTTTTGGACACTTACGCCAACATCGCCGCCGCAAACTACGAAGATAGTTTGGCAACAGCCCGCACCCTGCAAACCGCTGTGCAGGCCTTAGTGGCTGCCCCTTCAGCGCAGGCTCTTCAAGCGGCGAAGGAAGCATGGTTTGCGGCGCGGGTCACGTATCAACAGACCGAAGTCTACCGCTTTGGCAATGCCATCGTGGATGATTGGGAAGGTAAGGTGAATGCGTGGCCGCTTGATGAAGGGCTGATCGATTACGTGGATGAGTCTTATGGCGGACCGTCTGATGAGAACGCGTTTGCTGTTCTGAACGTCATCGCCAACCCAACGTTCACGTTGTCTGGGGTTGACGTTGACGCGACCACAATCACACCTGCCCTGCTGTCTGACACCCTGCAAGAGGCCGATGGCATCGAAGCAAACGTGGCCACGGGCTATCACGCGATTGAATTCCTGCTTTGGGGCCAAGACCTGAACGGGCATGAAAAGGGTGCGGGCAACCGCCCGTGGACAGACTATGCAACTGGTGATGACTGCACGAATGACAACTGCGTTCGTCGCGGCGAATACCTGACTGCCGCAACCGATCTTTTGGTGTCTGACCTGGAATGGATGTCGGCCCAATGGCGGGATGGCGGTGCAGCACGTGCTGAACTGACTGCTGCTCCTGATACCGGTTTGGCAGCTATCCTGACGGGTATGGGCTCATTGTCGTATGGCGAGGTTGCTGGCGAACGGATGCGCCTTGGCGTGATGCTGAACGATCCCGAAGAAGAGCATTCCTGCTTTGCCGACAACACACATAACGACCACTACTATGATGGTTTGGGCGTTCAGAACATCTATCTGGGCGAATACATCCGCGTCGATGGCACGCTGGTGTCTGGCCCATCGTTGTCGGACTTGGTGTCAGAAACCAACGCCGCGCTGGATGCCGAAATGCAAGCCAAGCTCAGCACCACAATGATGTCTTTGGGCCGCATCAAGACAGCTGCGGAGGCAGGTTTTGCCTATGACCAGATGCTGGAACGCGGCAATGAGGCCGGTGAGGCGCTGATCATGGGCGGTGTGAATGGCTTTATCGATCAGACCCGGACAATTGAGCGTGTCGTGACAGCGCTTGGTCTGGATCAGATCGCCATCGAAGGGTCTGACAGCCTGGACGATCCAGAAGCTGTCTTCCAATAAGCGCGCTCAAGGTCTTGCCACCGATGTCATCTGTCAATGTCACACGACCACAGATCACAACACCGACGCAGCCCAACTGGATGCGGGCGTGGGGTGGCAAGATCACTGACCACTCGGGGAAAACCTATCGAGCAATTGGTAAGGCAGCCCACAAGGCTGCCGCCTTTTTTCTGGTTTTGGGTGGCTCCCCGACACAGCAACAACGCCCTCCTGTGGCGGATAAGAAGCGCTGTGAAACCCAATTGGCCCTCAAGACGTGTATCGACACCTTTTCTGACCGCCAAACCATTTTCCATGCCCCATGCGCACTTTCGAGGCCAAATCAGGTGAAGACAAACATGCCAAACTTATCGCTTCGTGAATGGATGAAGCCAAAAACCTTGCTGCTCACCACTCTGATGGCGGGCAGCATTGCGTTGACGGATACGGCTGCATTGGCAGAAGCCCCAGATTGGGATCTTGGTGACCCACATCTGCACATCCTTCCCCGGACGGCCGAGGAGGCGGCACGCATCGCTGCAGTCACGGCGATTGCAACAGATTTCACAGCCCCGCAGAATTTTGAGGGAAAACCGGGCGGCGCTGCGACAGTGCGGGCTTCGGACACCGCCGATGCCTTCTCGCAACCGTCAGGCAACATCACGTTTGAAGACCAGTTGGACTTCAGGGTCGGCAATGGGCTGTTTCGCAAGCTCTGGGTTTCGTCCCCCTCCTCTACTCTGGCATCTGATGGTTTGGGGCCTCTCTACAACGCGCGGTCTTGCCAGCGGTGCCACCTGAAGGACGGGCGCGGCCACCCGCCCGAGAATGCCGATGACAACGCGATCTCTATGTTCCTGCGCGTGTCGATCCCCGGCTCAACGGACGCTGATGCAGACAAGATTGCAGGCTACATCGCAACGCGTCCTGACCCAAACTATGGGACACAGCTGCAAGACTTTGCAGTGCAAGGTCACGCGTCGGAATACCGGCTTGATATCACGTATAACGAAGACACCGTTACTTTGGCCGACGGCGTTCAAGTGTCTTTGCGCCATCCAACCTACAAGGCGGCTGACCTTGGCTATGGCCCATTGCACCCCGATGCCATGCTCAGCCCGCGTGTTGCGCCACAGATGATCGGGCTTGGCCTGCTGGAAGCCATTCCAGCCGCTGACATCCTTGCCGGTGCTGATCCGGATGATCTGAACGGTGACGGCATATCCGGGCGGCCAAACGTGGTTTGGTCTGTCGAATTTGATCAGCCGATGCTGGGGCGCTTTGGTCTGAAAGCAGGCAACCCCACAGTCCGACAACAGTCCGCCGGGGCCTTTTCAGGCGATATCGGCATTTCCAATCCGCTTTTTCCATCGGGTGCTGGCGAATGCACTACCGCTCAGACCACATGTCAAACCGCTGTCCATGGCGACGGCGATGATCGCACTACCGAGATAAACACCGAAGGCTTGGACCTCGTCACCTTCTACAGCCGGAACTTGGCTGTTCCTGCACGGCGCAAGATGGACGACCCGCAGGTTTTGCGGGGCAAGCAGGTCTTTTATGAAACGGGCTGCACATCCTGCCATACACCAAGCTTTGTGACCCATCGTCTGCAAGACCAACCAGAACAAAGCTTCCAACTGATCTGGCCCTACACGGATATGTTGCTGCATGACATGGGCCCTGCCCTGGCTGACAATCGGCCCGAAGCGCGGGCAACCGGGCAAGAATGGCGGACACCCCCGCTGTGGGGAATTGGTCTGACCCAGCAAGTCAGTGGGCACACATATTTTCTGCATGACGGCCGCGCGCGGTCCCTGCTGGAAGCCGTGCTATGGCATGGCGGCGAAGCCGCTGCCCAACGCGATACTGTGGTTCAACTAGAAACCGCTGACCGCGACGCCCTGATCGCATTTCTGGAAAGCCTATGAGACGCATTGCCTTAACCCTTACTTTGGTTGCCGCGCCGGTTCTGGCTTTGGCAGACACCGCCTCCGATATGATCGAAGGTATTGTTGGCATTCATATCGTACCAAGGTTCGAAACCTTGGCCGAACGCTCAAAACACTTGTCGGATGTCGCAGCGGCAGAGTGTTCTGCGACATCCGAGGTTTTGCGAGCCGCCTACGGCGAGGCCTTTGATGCGTGGGTTTCGGCCAGTCATTTGCGTTTTGGACCAACCGAAGCAGACGATCGCGCCTTTGCGCTGGCGTTCTGGCCAGACAGCCGTGGCGCAACGCCCCGTGCGCTGAAAACCCTGTTGTCTGACCAGGACCCAATCGCAACATCGGTTCAGGGCTACGCCCATGTCTCAGTTGCCGCCCGCGGGTTCTATGCGTTGGAGTTTCTGCTGTATGATGACACGCTAATGTCAGCAGGTGCAGACGGCTATCATTGCCAGCTTGTTCAAACGATCAGTGCAGACATCGCCGCAACAACTTCGCAAATTCTGGAGGAGTGGCAGTCAGGCTATGCCGACAAAATGCTGAACCCGACCCCAGTTGGCCGCTATCGCAGTGATGAAGAAGTCCTGCAAGAGATGTTCAAAGCTCTTTCAACGGGTCTTGAATTCACAGCCGACACGCGCCTTGGTCGACCATTGGGCACGTTTGACCGCCCCCGGCCCACACGCGCAGAAGCATGGCGATCCGGGCGTTCTGCGGAACATGTCATGCTCAGCCTGGCTTCCCTGCAAGACCTTGCGGACCGTTTGTCAGGGGACAACACCGCGCTTTCGGCCAAACTCGATACCAGTTTCGATCGTGCGATGTCCCGATTGTCGGATTTGGATGACCCGATTTTTGCGGGGGTCGCCGCCCCCCAATCACGCATCAGAGTCGAAGTTATCCAGCAGGCGGTTGACCTGATCCGCCGCGTTGTTCGTGAAGAGCTTGGCCCCACTTTGGGGGTCGCGGCAGGTTTCAACTCATTGGACGGTGATTGACATGACAGTCCGCTACACAGGACGTCGCCAATTCCTTGGTGGTTTGCTGGCCGCATGCCTTGTGCCCAAACCCACATGGGCCGACGCAGGATCACCGGCCTTTCTGTCGGCAGCTGCAAAACCAGACGGAACATTTGTCCTATGCGGGGTTGGTGCCGATCTTCAAATCCGGTTTGAGCGACCATTGCCCGCACGTGGCCACGCAGCCGCCGCCCATCCGACCCGCCCCGAGGCCGTGGCATTTGCAAGACGGCCGGGTACTTTCGCGGTCGTGATCGACTGTGTGACAGGTGTACAGAAGGCTGTGCTCAGCTCCCCATCAGGACGACATTTCTATGGGCATGGCGCTTTCTCCTCTGATGGCAGCTTGCTGTACACAACCGAAAACGATTTTGAAGCGGGCCAAGGGCGTATTGGGGTCTGGGACGCTCGGCATGGTTATGCACGTGTCGCTGAATGGGCCAGTGGGGGCATTGGGCCCCATGACATCAAGCGCCTGCCCAACACCGAGACATTGGTTGTCGCCAACGGCGGCATCGATACCCACCCTGATACGGGCCGCACCAAGCTTAATATCGCAACGATGAAACCCAATCTGACCTATATCGAGAACGGCCGTGTGAAAGAGATCGCGGTGCTTCCACCCGATATGCACAAAAACTCCATTCGCCATCTTGCTGTCAGGCAAAACGGCGACGTCGCATTCGGTATGCAGTGGCAAGGGGACGGCCCGGCGGCGGCGCTTGTAGGGATCCACAGTCTGGGCAAACAGATCACCTTGATGAAGCTGGCCGCTCAGGAAGCCCATGATATGGATGGGTATGTTGGCAGCGTCGCCTATTCACAAGATGGATCAAGCGTTGCCGCAACATCCCCCAGAGGTAGCCTGCTTCAAATCTACGACACAGGATCCTTGCACCTTTCAGATACATTCAAAATACCAGACGTATCTGGCGTTACAACCATGGATAATCATTTTCTCGTTAGTTCTGGAGAGGGTGATATCAAGTTGATCAACGCCCAAACTGAGGTCACACCAAACCGTTCTAATCTTGCGTGGGACAATCATCTGATCAGCGTGTGATCTTTAACCAGAGCGCCGGTCGGCTTGCGGTTTTCTTTCGACTCCACAGCTTTCGTTGCAGGAATGGTCACTTCTTTAAAGGTGATTTAACTTTACACGTTAAAAGTGTGTATTTTGGTCGAAAACCAATTTTAGATTGCTTCTAATTACCGCTTTGGTTGCAATATCTCGACACAATTCAACCTTACAACCTACGATACACTATCGCTTAAGTTGATAAGGGTTCGAATTATGAAAAATAAAAACACCTTCAGTTGTACCTCCACAGTGAAATCCCTGTAGATCAAAACAACCGCCTCGCTGTTTCAACGGCGAAAACGAAATTGAATGCGCGTGCATCTGCGCACCATGTTCAATCCAAAATCGGTCTTAGCAGCCCAAGCGATGACCGGTTACCCTGCAGTACCTGGGGATAAAAATGACCACGACATTTGTCGATGTACCACTGGGATCAACGTCTGCCGAAATACAATCTATGATTGATATTTCGCGATCTGGGACGACCTTTAGGCTTCAGGAAGGAACGTATCACTTTGATACCCCAATCCTGATCAACCAAGACAACGTGTCATTGATTGGGGCTGGTCGCAGCCTGACGACCATCACCATTGACTCAGCTCTGGGTGGACGGCCCGCGATCCAGATTGGCCACGAGATCCTAAAACCGGTCATCGACGCAACCTTTTCGCTACGGTCAACTGCCCGTACCGGGGATACGTCTATCAGACTGACCAGCGGACATGATTTGCAAGTGGGCGAATTCATTTATCTTGCAGAAGATAACACGCCCCAATTCCTTGACTCCATCGGCGATGAAAAATGGCGCAAGGATAATCCGCTGCGGATCGCCATGGCCGAAGTCACTGCTGTTAATGGCAATACGATTGTTCTGGATAGTCCCTTAACGTTTGATTTTGACCCGGCAATCACAACGGTTCAACGTCGCGACGTTGTATCAGACAACAAATTGTCCGGCTTTACTTTGATCGGCCCTTATGGAGAGGCTGACCCAGGCGACTTCAATAACGTGGTTGGGTCCGGCAAGGGCCACAGTATGATCACGCTCGGCGGCACAACAGATGCTGTCATCAGCGATCTAGGTATCTTGGATGGTATCTCGCATGGTGTCACAATCGCAGGCACCACCGACTTGACCATGACTGACTTTTTCATGGACGGCACCCAAAACAAGGGGTCTGGCGGTAATGGTTACGCAATTTGGGTCCGCGATGTATTCGACAGCAATTTCAGCAACCTACATATTGTAGACACACGGCACGCCATACTGTTTGGCAGCTATAACACCGCTGGCGGCAACAACGTTCACATCAGCTATACCAACCGCGACGTCAATTTTCACGGCGGGCGCGACCGTTTCAACACCGTGGTCGTCGATCAGATGATCCGAAACGAAGAAGAACAACGCTACAGAGCCTGGGCGACCTTCTATAACCAGGGCGAAAAGTATGGCGCGCCAACAGACCCAACGACCAACCCGATAGAGATCCGCACCTTGGTTGCCACGTCCCGTGGGGATAGCGTTGTTTCACATTCCGACGGCAGCGCGATGTGGGGCATGGGCGGCAAAGATACAATCCGCTCAGGCGCCGGTGACGACTATATCAACGGTGGTTCCGGCTCTGACGAAATCTACGCCTCTGACGGTCATGACACCATTGACGGTGACTCCAACAATGACACGCTTATCTTTGAAGGCGCTATTGGCGATTACACCATCACCACCGACGGAACTGCGTTGTATTTCACCCATGCCGGCGGGCGCGTGCGGGTCACCAATATTGAAGATTTCGAATTTGCAGATGACAGCCTATCCGACCGTCGCTTGATGAAAATTGCCGGGGAAGAGGCCAACCCGGAACCAGACACCGACCCAACCCCACCCTATGACCTGCGCGAGGGAACCGGCAGCGGGTTTAATGCTGAGGCTTTCTTCGGAACCGACACAACAATCGGTCCTGTCAGCCCCGACATCATCGACATACCCGGAAATGACACGCCCCCCGACATCGGGTCCGACGGGCCGCTGGTTGTATTTGGGTCGGATACGGATTGGTCCCCGATGGACACCACCGCGATGACGGTGATCGACGGTGCATCCGGTTGGGAACGAGAGCAAGCCGCCCAATCCTTTGTCATGGGCCCCGAATTGAACGCCATGGATTTTGCCGATGGCGGCGAATACGATGTGGCGGGCAATGCGCTCGACAACAACATGATCGGCAATAATTCCGTCAACCGAATGGAAGGCGGTGCCGGCAAAGACCGGATATTTGGCCAAGGCGGCAATGACACGCTGTTGGGTGGTGACGGCGATGATTATCTGCATGGCCACGCAGGCGATGACGCCTTGTTTGGCGGTGATGGAAACGACACCATCGATGGCGGTACCGGCAATGACGTGTTTCTGGCGGGTGCGGGCAATGATCTGCTGAATGGTGGTAGCGGGCTCGACACCCTGATCTTTACGGGTTCGTTGAACGACTACACAATTACCGGAAGCAACGGCAATTTCTCGATTTCTGATGCAACTGGCACCACAGACACCACGACGATCGAGTCCTTTGTGTTCAACGGCACGTTGGTTGCCTCGGACACATTGATCAGAACATGGAACTATGCCCAAACCGCAAGCGGAACCTTGGTGAACGGCACAGCACAGGACGATCGGCTTCAGGGCTTGGCTGGAAATGACACGCTACAAGGGTCTTCCGGCAATGACACCTTGCAAGGGCGGGCGGGCGCCGATCATTTGTATGGCGGCGCTGGCGACGACTTCCTTTACGGTGAAGCGTACCATGTCGGGTTAACCCCAATCGAAGCGCGGCAAGTTTATCGTTTTTACAACGCCATATTGGGCCGTGACCCAGATATGGCGGGGTATCTGGGCTGGACCCAGGCGTTAACAGAACACACCGTAGACGTGACACAAATGGCCGCCTCCTTTGTTGGTTCAGCCGAGTTTCAGGCGACCTACGGTGCCCTGGATGATGCCGAGTATATTGGTCTGCTGTATTCCAACGTTCTGGGCCGCGCCCCCGCACAGGCCGAAGTGGATGCCTGGTTAACCAGTATGGCCAATGGAAACACTCGCGAAGGCGTGGCCTTGGGGTTTTCGGATAGTGCAGAGTTTCAAAAAGCCACCAACGCCGTTGCACAGACCTTTGCAGACATGAAATCCCCATCGATTTGGGCCGATGACGTGTTCCGCCTGTATCAGGCTGCATTGGGCCGCACGCCAGATTTGGCCGGGTTTCTTGGCTGGGCGGAAAGCCTGGGGTCTGGACAAGTATTTTCGTCTGCGGTGATTGGTTTTGTTGCCAGTGCCGAATTTCAAAACGCCTACAACACGTTGGATGACGAAGGCTTTGTGACCCTACTGTACCAAAACGTGTTGGGGCGCGACCCGGCGCAGCCAGAGATTGATGCCTGGTTGCACAACATCGCGGGGGGCGCTTGCCGGGAAGAGGTGGTTGAAGGCTTTTCGCAAAGTCAGGAATTCATCACCGGCACCGCTGACGCGTTGAAGTCCTGGGTCCGCAGCCAAGGTTGGCATGACCAATTGGATGGCGGAACCGGCACAAACGTTTTGGCAGGTAGCGTTATGGCCGATCAATTCATTTTTGATGCCGCTGACCATGCGACCGATATCGTTCTGGGGCTTGAAGCGTGGGACGCCCTGGTTTTCAACAATTTCGGGTACACGTCCGCCGCTGATGCCACCGATCACATGACAGAGGTTGGGGATGACACTGTGTTTATCGACCAAGGGTTCACCATAGTCCTGGCCCATACTTCATTAAATCAAATAGCGGACGATATGATTATGTAAGCGCGATCTGAAATGGGCTGACCTTTCAGCTATTTTGCCGAACCACGCCCACCGACCTCCGCGATTTGGGTATCAGTTTGTCTGGGCTCTTTGCCCAGAACCGGGAACCAGGGTGTTGCACACGCAATATTGTGTGGGGCTTGGACCCTGCGAACAGTTGGCTTACCTCAGAAAGCAGGGTAGCAAAGCCTTATGACACATCCCGATCCTGCACAGTTGCCCGATGAGTTGTTTCTTGTTGATGTCGAAGACGATATCACCGGGGAGGCATTTCAAACCCTCAGCATCTCTCGCACACCAACGATGCTATTGTCGTTCGCGGCAAACCGGTTCACGGAAGCCGCGGCAAACTACTTCAAAGCAAATTTTGGCCTTGGCACTGTGGATTGGCGCATGCTGCTGTTGCTGGCACGCAGCCCCGGTATTACGTCTATCCAAGCGTCCAAAACGATTGGTGTCGACAAGGGAACAGTCAGCCGTAGTGTCCACCGCCTGACCGAAGCCAAACTGATCATTGCCGGTGATTTACATGCCAACGGGCGCAGCCGCGGCTTGTCGCTAAGCGCGTCCGGACGCAGCCTTCATGATCAGATCCTTGCCGCCTCCCTAAAACAACAAACGCATTTGCTAAAAGGTTTTGATGAGGCCGACGCCAATACCTTCTGCGATTTGTTGTTACGGTTCACCAGCAATCTGGAAGAACTGATCGAACTGGACAACCAAAAGAACTGACCAGCCTAGCCAGTCAGCTGCGGTCCAGCGGGGCAGTGAACCGAGGTTTCATCAATTTCGAACAGGCTTGCCCTCCCAAACGGAGACACCGGATCGGTTCAGCACGGACGATGAAAAGCGGACAATTGCCCTATTTGGCAGCCTTGGTGCTGGGTTTCTTAGGCTTGGCCGTGCTTTTGTCAGACGGCGTTCCAGCTTCTCTCTCAAGGCGGGCCTTGCGAAGACGTGCGGTTCTGAGTTCACGCTTCTCCGCTTCGTCGTCCAAAATTTCCTTCACAGCGCGCGAGGTCTTTTCCATCGCGGTTTCCTTGATAGGAGTGGAAAAATTCAACAACGTCGATTTTGTAGGTGTGGCCAACGTTCAATCTCCTAAGTGGGTCGGTTTCAAGCACTGCGCTGAAAGCAGCCGGGCAAGGACAGGTTGGCGCATTCAGAGCTCTGAGGCGCATCGATTAGCCCAGCCGTTTCAGCGACGGCAGACCCTTAGGCGAAACCGCGCAAAAGGCCCGGATCGCACAAGTATTTTGGGATGGTGCATCCATCCCGTCGTCACAACGGCAAACCGCAAAAAGCAAATATTCGCCTGGGCGAAATCAGGGGCGTCGGTTTTGGGCTATGTAACATATGTAAGACGGGGCCGCGCAGATTCAATGATTTCAGCAGCATGGCCCTGATCGCGGGGATCAACGCTTCGCGTTCGAATATGATCTGGACGTCCACGCTACGCGGTCCTTGGCTGGCACCTATTGCATAAAGCCCCGTGTCTGCAATAGCGTTTCCCATCGCGACAGAACCGATGGCCCCTTAGGATGATCTGCCTCTGGCCTGCCTATCCATTCAATCAGCTTCGAAAACGCCCCCACAAAGCATCCGCGTTTAGGACTTGTCGGCGCGCTCTTGTGCAGGTGCATAAGACCCGTCTTCGCGGTGAACCTCTGTTCCTGTCACGGGCGGGTTGAAGCAGCAGGCCATGTGCAGCTCTTCTTCGGCGCGCAGGGTGTGTTGGTCATTCAGGTTCAGCGCATACATCACACCGGGGTAAATCGAATGGGTCTGGCCCGTTCCCAGATCGGTGATCGACCCCTTCCCCTTCATGCAATAAACGCTTTCGAAGTGATGCTTGTAGTGGAACGTGTGCTCTGATCCGGCTTCAAGCACCGTGATATGAAATGAAAAGCCCATCCCATCATCCGCCAGCAGCATCCGGGTAGATGTCCATTGCGCATCAGCGACATGACGATCCGTGCCTTGCAGCTTGTTGAAATCACGTACGATCATGTCAGTCTCACTCTGCTGCTATCTTAAGTGTTCCAGCGACATCACACGTTGCCTGCTTCAGGATGTCAAAGCCTTCGCGCATGATGGCATTAGGTGTTGTGAGCGGCGCAAGAACTTTGACCACTTCATCATGGGCGCCGGACGTCTCAATCAGCAGGCCCAATTCATAGGCCCGCGCGCAAATGTTGGCCGCCAGATCGCCAGAGCCAACATCGACGCCTTGCATCAAGCCCCGTCCCTTTAGCGTGGCACCATCAAGCAAGTCAGCCACGTCTTGCAATGCCTGGGTCAGCGCAGTTGATTTGACAGCCAGTTCCTTTTCGAACGCCTTGTCCGACCAGAATTTTTCAATCGCCACGCGGGCGGTGACAAACGCATGTGTGTTGCCGCGAAATGTTCCGTTGTGCTCTGCCGGTTTCCAGATGTCATGTTCGCGATTGATCAGCAACGCCGCAAAGGGCAACCCAAAGCCGGAAAGTGACTTTGCCTGCGTGATCATATCTGGCTTAATGCCTGACGTTTCAAAGGAAAAATAGTGCCCCGACCGGCCGCAACCGGATTGAATATCATCGACAATCAGCAGCGCACCCAGTTTGCGTGCGATCTTTTCAATCCCTTGCATCCAGGCGTCTGATGCCGGGTTCAGGCCGCCTTCGCCTTGGATGGGTTCAAAGATAAACGCCGCTGGCGCATCGACCCCTGAAGATGGGTTCGACAGCATCTGGTCAATCACGTCCAGCGTGTCCACGGATTGGCCCAGCGCCCCTTCGAAAGGCATATGGGTCACATCATCCAGCGAACCACCGCCCGAACCGCTGCGCTTGGAGGCGTTGCCCGTCAGCGCAAGGGCACCCATGGTCATGCCGTGAAAGCCGTTGGTAAAGGCAACCACATTGCGCCGGCCGGTGACTTTGCGCGCCAGCTTAATCGCCGCCTCAACAGCGTTTGTGCCGGTCGGGCCTGTCAGCATCACTTTGTAATCCATACCTCGCGGAGCAAGGATGTGGTCTTCATAGGCCTGCAGGAATGCGCCTTTTGCCTCAGTGTGAAAGTCCAGACCGTGGGCGATCCCGTCACCGGCAATGTGCTCGATCAACGCCGCCTTCATGTCGGGATCATTGTGGCCGTAGTTCAACGAAGAACAGCCTGCCAGAAAATCAATATACCGATTACCATCCGCATCAAAAACTTCGGACCCGCGGGCCTTTGTGAATACCGCATTCATGGCGCGGCAGTAGGATCGTGCTTCGCTTTCGCGTCGTGCATAAATTGAGCTGTTCTGTGCCATGTCATTGGGCATGGGGTATCCTTTCCCTTTTTGAGGGTCCGTCAGTCGAATTGAGGGGGTATCAGGCCGCGCGCTGGATATTTGCCGTATCAGGCAAAGCGATCGTCACCATGTGTTCGGTGTCATGCGCGCCGCCGAAATGCGCGTCTTTCTGAAAGTGGGGCTCATCCGACAACTCTCCGCCGATATGGCGCGCAAAGCTGCGAAACAGCGCCCAAGAGGCATCGTTATCCGGGGTGATTGTTGTCTTGAGAGATGTGGCGCTCTTGGTCTCTTCGCGGTGAAAAAGTTCCAGAAGCATCGCCTTGCCCAAGCCATGGCCACGCGCCTTTGGGCTGACGGCAACCTGCCAGACAAAAAACGCGCCTTTGCCCGGAATGATATGGCCGGATATCCAGCCGACAATCTCATCGTTCACCTCTGCCACAACGCAGGTATCGCGGAAATGATCGGCTTGAATCAGGTTCGCATACATCGAGTTTTCATCGAGAGGCTTGCAGGCCCGAATCAAATTCCAAATTTCGGCCCCGTCCTTTGCAACTGGTTTGCGTAGGTGGGGCTTGGGCGTTCGGGGGATGCCGCTGTCGTTCCGCATTCGGTCGAGCCTCTAGAATTGTTCAAAAAACTAACTAAAGCAGTGCAGCAAATACTTCAACAGGCAAAGCACTTTTCAGAGCTATAGGCAATATACTGCTGATTTTTGCTGAAATACTGCCAATCCCCAAGGTTATTTAACTTCACAAAACGAATATCTTTGCGAGCTCAGCTCTTAGAAATGTGAACCTTTCGTGAAATTACTTCGTCGATTGAAGCATTTTGCTCTTTCGTGCAAAGATATCGCCCATGACCAACAAACTACGCGCCCGCACAGATGAAAGCCTGATCGCCATACGTCGCATTTTGCGCGCAACAGAGCTGTACGCGCGCGATCTGGCGCAAGCGGCCGGGGTGACCCCAACGCAGCTTCGCGTCATGCAAATTGTCGACGAGAAAGACAGCGCCACCCCCAAGACACTGGCCAACCAGATGGGCGTCAGCCAGGCCACAATTACCGCCTTGGTCGACAAGCTGGTGGCGCGCGGCATGGTTCAGCGCGTGTCGTCAGAGCTGGACAGGCGGCAGGTCAACGTGGTGATCACAGAATTTGGGAAAAGCGCGCTTCAAGACGCCCCAGACGCGCTGCAACAACGTTTTGTGCGCGCGTTTGCTGCACTTCAAGACTGGGAGCAGGCCCAGCTGGTCTCATCACTGGAGCGCGTGGCAGACATGCTGGACGCGCAGAGCATCGAAGCTTCCCCTGTTCTGACAACGGGCGAACTGCGAGCAAATAAAAAACCAGAGGGATGACCCTGCCGCCGATCCGCCCAAAGCGACGGGTTCCCCCCGCAATCGGTGCGACCTAGGTCTCCTCCGCCTGCCCCTGACGCAGCGCCGCGACTTCCGCCCTTAACGCGCGCACTTCCAACAGAATGGCCGAGGTTTCCGCAGACATGGCTTCGCGCTCATCATGGGCTTCGGCAGATTGCTGAGACTGCATTGCGTCAACGATCACACCGATAAATAGGTTCAGAACAGCAAAGGCCGTCATTACGATAAAGGGCACAAACAGCGCCCACGACCACGGGAAAGCCGCCATGACCGGGCGCACGATCCCCATCGACCAGCTTTCCAAGGTCATGATCTGAAACAGAGTGTAGGACGACGCCCCCAAGGTGCCAAACCATTCAGGGAAAGCTTCTGCATACAGCTTGGTCGAAATCACCGAGAAGACAAAGAATATCAGCCCAAGCAGAAAGACGATTGCCCCCATTCCCGGCATCGCCTGTAGCAACCCGTTCACCACGCGCCGCATGGACGGCACTGTCGAAATCAGGCGCAGTACCCGCAAAATTCGGAAGGCCCGCAAAACCGCCAAAGGACCGCTGGCTGGAACCAACGCAACCGCCACGACGGCAAAGTCAAACAGCCGCCATGGATCACGCCAAAACCCACGAAAATCAACGACCAACCGCATCAGGATTTCGAGCACGAAGATCGCAAGAATAATTGCGTCTAATGCCAACAAAACCGGGCCGAATGCGGCCATGATCGTTGGAGACGTCTCAAGCGCCAGAACAACCGCGTTGATGATAATCAGTATGACGATTGCGCTTTCAAAGAACCTGTTGTTGACAAGTTTCTCAAGACGGGTGCGAAGCATGGTAAATGTATCCAGATCATCGTAGCGCGGACCGGGCGCTCACAATGCGATTTGCTAGCATCTGCGCAAACCAGTCACAAGATTCCACCAAGTGTCTAATCGCCGCCATTCAAGCCAGATCAGCGCTTTCGCAAAGGAGGCGTCTTTTTGTGCTATAGTTGCGGATATAATACGCGAACGGGGACAAAAAAATGAACGTTTCACGCAACTTCCTTTTGCTTGGTGTCGTATTTTTGATCGTGGGCCTGATACTTGGCATGTACATGGGCGGGTCTGGTGATCATTCACTTGCGGCCAGCCATGCACATATCAACTTGGTCGGCTTTGTTTTAACGATGGTATTTGCACTGACCTATCAAGCTTATCCCGCGATGGCGGATAGCATGCTTCCGACAATCCACTTTTGGCTACATGCCATCGGCGCAATCGGATTGAATGTGATGCTGTTTCTCTTACTCAGTGAAACGATCACCGAAGCCTCAATGGCCCCTGCCGCGCCGATATGTGAAGCGTTGGTTCTGCTTGGGGTGCTGGCATTTGCCTGGAATGCGGTAAAGAACGCACGCTGAAGCTGGGCTCCACAACACGGGCGATTATGGGCAACGGTATTGCCTCAGATCCCGGCAAAGAGCTTTGTTCTTTGGCCCGAGATTTGTGAGCCGAAGAACGGTTGCCCCTAGCTTCCGCGGCATGATGCGTCGTTGCGGGCACGTGGCGGCGTCATAGGGCTTGGCGACCTCCGCTTGCGGCGCTATCACACACGTCCGAGCATCGCAGGGAGCCAGCCATGACCGCCGTCGCAGACCGTATCGCCCGAAATATTGCCACCGACATTGGCGCGCGCGTCGAACAGGTAACCGCCACCGTCTCATTGCTGGATGGCGGTGACACTGTTCCCTTCGTAGCTCGGTATCGCAAAGAGGTGACTGGCGGGCTGGATGACACGCAATTGCGCCGTCTGTCAGAACGGCTGGAATACCTCAGAGAGCTGGAAAAGCGGCGGGCCAGCATCCTTGACGAAATCAAGGGCCAAGGCAAACTGACAGACGTGCTGGCCAAATCCATCGCGGCGGCCGATACCAAAGCGGTACTGGAAGATTTGTATCTGCCCTACAAACCCAAGCGCCGGACCAAAGCAATGATAGCCCGCGAAAATGGGCTGGAACCGTTGTTGCGCGCAATTCTGGCAGATCGCAGCACCGACCCAGAGGCGCTGGCGCAGACCTATTTGACTGAGGCGGTGCCCACGCAAAAACTGGCCCTGACAGGGGCACGCGATATTCTGGCCGAAGAATTGGGGGAAAACGCCGCCCTGCTGGGCCGCTTACGCCAGTTCATGCAGAGTGACGCGATGATCTCGGCGCGCGTGGTTCCTGGCAAGGAGGAGTCTGGCGCCAAGTTTTCCGACTATTTCGCGCATAGTGAAAAATGGTCAGCGATCCCGTCTCACCGGGCGCTTGCGATCTTGCGTGCGTCCAAAGAAGAGATCGTGACAATCGACATCAGCCCCGATCCAGAAACCGGATTGCCGCGCGTTCTGAACATGATTGGGGCCGAGATTGGAATTCAGGGCACTGGCCCCGGTGATCAGTGGCTGCAAGAAGCCGCATCCTGGACATGGAAGGTCAAGCTGAGCCTGTCGATGTTCGTTGATCTGCTAACGGAACTGCGCCGCCGCGCCCATGATGCGGCGATTGATGTCTTTGCCCGCAACTTGCGCGATCTGTTGCTGGCCGCCCCTGCCGGTGCCCGCGCGACGCTGGGCTTGGACCCTGGGATCCGCACTGGCTGCAAGATCGCCGTGGTCGATGAAACCGGCAAATTGCTGGAAACCGCAACCATCTACCCCTTTCAACCCCGCAATGACCTGCGCGGCGCCGAAGAGACGCTGATGCACCTGATCCGCAAGCACGGCATTGCGCTGATCGCCATCGGGAACGGCACCGCCAGCCGGGAGTCTGAGCGGTTGGTCGCGGACGTTCTAAAACGTCTGCCCGCCGGAACGCAGCGCCCGAATTCTGTCATCGTGTCCGAAGCCGGGGCCTCGGTCTATTCCGCGTCAGAACTGGCATCTCAAGAATTTCCAGATGTTGACGTGTCTTTGCGCGGTGCGGTTTCCATCGCCCGCCGTTTGCAGGATCCACTGGCCGAATTGGTGAAGATCGAACCCCAAGCCATTGGGGTTGGCCAATATCAGCACGACGTAGACCAACGCCGCTTGGCCCAATCCTTGGCTGCCGTTGTCGAAGATGCTGTGAACGCTGTAGGGGTTGATTTAAATATGGCCTCTGCACCGTTATTGTCCCACATCGCGGGGCTGGGGCCGTCATTGGCGCAGAATATCGTTGCTCACCGTGATGCCCAGGGCGCGTTTCCTTCGCGCAAAGCGTTGCTGAAAGTGCCCGGTTTGGGCCCCAAGGCATTTGTGCAATGTGCGGGTTTTCTGCGCATTTCAAATGGCACCGAGCCGCTGGATGCCTCCTCTGTTCACCCCGAAGCCTATGGCGTCGCGCGCAAGATCGTTCAGGCCTGTGGCCGGGATATCCGCGCCATCATGGGAAATAGCGATGCGCTGTCTGGCCTGCGGGCCGAGCAGTTTGTAGACGACAGTTTCGGCCTGCCAACCGTGCGCGATATCCTGACAGAGCTTGAAAAACCCGGCCGTGACCCGCGCCCAACCTTCAAAACCGCAACCTTTGCCGAAGGCGTCGACAGCATTACAGACCTAAAATCCGGAATGTCGCTGGAAGGTACTGTGACCAATGTCGCTGCCTTTGGCGCATTCGTTGATATCGGTGTGCATCAAGACGGTTTGGTGCACGTCAGCCAGTTGGCAGACCGGTTCGTCAAAGACCCGCATGACATTGTAAAAGCGGGTGACGTTGTGCGGGTGCGCGTGACCGAAATTGACGTACCACGCAAACGTATCGGGCTGAGCATGCGCAAGGACGCCGGCGAAGCTTCGGCGCAACGTTCGGCCCAGCCCGCCAAACCGAAACCGGACCGCAACGCCCGGCACAAAAGCAAACCGCAAAATAAGCCCAACACGCAGGGCGCATTGGGGTCTGCCTTGGCCGAGGCCTTGAAACGTACGACCGACCGAAAGAGCTGATCGAACCTACTCACGCATTTGGGGTGCGACCGGAACGGCCAGTCCCCAATGGGCGTGGCCAGCTCTTGCCTGTTGGGCCGATTGTGCGATGGGCCCACTCTGAAACAAGGCCACCTGAGCGGAGCGGCAAAACGGGACCGCCCCCGTTTGCGGTAATTTTTGCCGCCTCAAACCACCATCCAAAGTCCCTAGGCTCGTCCAAATTCAGTCAAATTGCCCCGGCACAACACCGCCAAGTGAGGACTGCTTATGCTTGGTAATTTGTTAACGCTCATCAACGGCACGCCAGAACAAAAAATGCGACATCAGCAAGTCGCAAAGATGCTGGCAGGTATGGGCGGGTCTATCGACAAGCTTGGATTTTTCGAAAAGAGAAAACTGGTGAAATTGGTCTGGCGCGCTGCTGAGCGCCAGAAGCTGCCAATTGATGAACAAATGCGCAAGTTCTTTGAAAACATGGACGAAGAGCGCGATCAATTGAAGCTGATGCGCAAAAGTGGTGTTTTCGATCAGGGCGACCAAGACAGCAAGCAAACACAAGAGAAAATCCGGCAGCTTTATCGCACTGGGTTTGCGGTGCCGCCATCGTTACAGGCACTTTTGAACGAGATTCCGGCCCCCGAATTGCGCGACCATATCACCGAAAACTTGCGCGAAGCTTTGCATTTCCGGCCTGTGATGCCCCCCCGAAAGAACCCCGGCCTTACCTTTTTGGCGGGCTGCCAATGGCCCCCAAAGGGTTGGTCTGGCCACGTGTGACGGACGCGAAAGGCACGCAACGCCCGGCGCATTTCATTGGTCAGATTGATTGTGCGGCGATCCCTGAATTTGGCCTGCGTCACCTGTATCCGCGCGATGGCATCTTGTTCTTCTTTTATCCATTGCTGCAAAACGGGTTTCAAAACTTGGTGGGAGATTTGGTTGTTCACCTGCCAAAGTCTGATGAGATTCAACAAATCGTTCCCGATGCCGCGCTGCCCGCGTATAAATTCAACAGAACCGCCTATCAAAAGTTCTGGCTGCATGAGCTGGAGCACACCCATTTGCCGCCGGGGTCCATCTTGCCGAAATGGGAAATGGACATGGGCGTCAGCCTACAGTGGGGTTCGCATACACTGTACCAAGGAGACGGCATCAAATTCCCGCCTCATGTGGAAGAGGCCGTGATAGACGACGATCACAAGAGCCTTTTCCATTTTTGCGAAGACTTCGAGAAGAAGATGGCCCGCGATCCGTCGACCACCTTCATTCCATTTGCAGACACGATCTTCCGTCACACATTGGAAAAAGTAGATGGTGTCATGATTGGATTTGAAGGGTTTCCGCACAATTATCACGCCATTCACACGATGTTGGGCCTCTATCGCGACATTCTGGACAGCACCACTAAAGCGCTGAACCGTTTCATTGCCTTTGTGGATGAAGGCGCAGAAACCTATACTGGGAACGAAGCGTGGTGCGCCCCGCAAAACCAGCCAGCGCGCAAGGTTCAAAGCCTGAAAACCTTGTCTGCCATCGCGCAACGACGTGAAGCGGTTACTCGAAAGATGACCAAACTCAGCAAGATAAATCTGGCCGCTCCAACACGCGAGGCGGACCGCAAGATCTTTTGGCAGTACTGGAAAAAGCTGTCTAGCGAGGGGGCATTGAAACTGGAAACCCATCATTCCTCGTCGCATGCCCGGTATGAGAACGGCCTCCATGAAATGAACAGACTTGTTGAGGAGGCAGCGCTGCACTGTAGCCTCGCCAGCGCCTGCCACAGCCGGGAAAGCTTTGCCACTTTACCCAAGAAGCCCGCCAAGAACTGGATCGCCACACACCAGCCGCACCCCCCGTTTCAACGGTATTTGCATCAGTCCTTGGGCCATGCGCCATCTACACAAAATAACGAAGAAGAGCCGCTGTTTGCCCTGCCCCTAATGCAGTTTCCAGATGTGGAGTTTCGAGATTTCCAAGTCAGCGATTTGGGTGCGCTTCAATACTGGATAGATCTTCCGGACCTTGAACGGCATGATTTTTCAAAGGCCCGCGCAGAAATCGGGAACTGACGCGTCGCAAAACTGGCTGAACGGCATATATATTGGGCCGCATGTGGCATTCCTTTAAGGCGTTTCTTGCCAGTGCTTGGAAGCCTCTGAAAGCTCCTTGCGAAATTGCCGGATCGCGTAGTCAGAAAAGTTGGATCGAACACGCCCTTTTTTGGAAACGACGTAAATCTTGACCGGCGTATATTCTACCATTGGTCGACGTACCACGCCCGGCATATAGACCTCTGCCACTGAAAATTCGTCAATCAGCGCGACCCCCAAACCATGACGTACCAAGCTAACAACCGTCTGCGCAAAGCGGCCCCGCATTGAGTAATTCGGGTCCAACCCCGCATCGTGGAAAGGCTGCGCAATCGCCGCGCCGTATGGGTCAGATGGGTCTACTCCGATCAGCGCCTCTTGCGCCATCTCTGCCACCGTCACCTCTGATTTGGCCGCCAATTTATGCCCTTCCGGCAGGATCGCCACGATCCTTCCAACGGCGATTTCCGTGCTCTCAATCCCTGGGTTGTTGACCGGGGAACTCATGATCACGAACTCGCCGCGTTCCAATAACAGGTAGTCGAGCGTTTCTTCGATTTTGAGGATGTTGAGATCGATATACAGATCAGGATATCGGCGCCGAATAGAACGGGTTGCTCTGGCCGCGATAAACTGCGCAACCGAAGGGGCGGACGCAAAAGACAACCGAACGTCTTCGCCTTTCTTCAGTGAGCTAATCGAGCTTTGAAGATTTTCTACACCTTTATAAACTTCACGGATCTGATCAAACACCGGTCCAGCCTCAACAGCAGGAATGAAAAGCCCAGCGCGCCGCTCAAACAGGCGAATTCCCAAGGATTCCTCGGTATGTTTGATCAATCGGCTGACACCGGGGGCTGAAACGCCCAAATGTTCGGCAGCCCCACTGATTGTACCGCGCAACAAAACGGCCCGTATCATTTCAACTTGGCGTAAGGTGATTTCGCGCATGAGGGCGCCCCTCTCCGGAACTTAACTTGATGTTACGCAACATCCTAAATCAGCAATTGAAGTTCAAGATGGCATCTCGTTAGTCTGACTATGGGAAAAACGCCCTAAAACACCGCCACATTGGCGAAAAATCTGCGGGTAAACCGCAATGGGAGGAAATATGAAGACCAATTGGATTGGAGCCGTCGCTGCGCTTGTATTGGCTGGCTCAACTGTATCTGCGCAAGAATTTCCAGAGCGCGAGTTGCTTGGCGTCGTTATGTGGGGCGCAGGTGGTGCCACAGACACTGTCGCGCGTGCCGTAAACCCAGCCGCGGAAGAAGCCCTGGGTAAGTCCATTGTCGTGCTCAATAAATCTGGCGGCGCTGGCGCAATTTCGACAGCGTATGTCAATGCGGCCCCGGCTGATGGCTACACCTTCTTGTACGGTGCGGAAAACCCGCAGCTTCACCCTGTCATGGGCGTTGCGTCGTTGGATTATTCCAGCTTCACGCCGATCAATATCCTTGGTCGGGGCGTCGCGGTGATCGTTGTGCCCAAGGATTCAAAATATCAGACAATGGGCGAATTGATGGCAGATATTGCCGCCAATCCCGGCTCTGTCATCATGGGGTCCACAGGCCCAGGCGGATTGCCAAGCACCATTGGCGCCTTGATCGCCAATTCCGCCCCGTTTGAAGTGACGGCCATTCCGTTTGGTGGCGAAGGCCCCGGTTTGACCGCGATGCTGGGTGGCGAAGTCGACTTTATGCCTGCTGGTATTTCGGCCGCTGCGGAACAAGTAAAGGCGGGCAATATGCGCGCGCTTGCAGTTGTCAACTCGACACCCGTCGACACATTGCCAGAGGCACCCGCGATCACAGACGCGCTGCCAGACATGGCAAACTTCCTGCCTTGGGGGCCCTTCTATGGTGTCTTCGTGCGTGAAGACACGCCGGACGATGTGGTCGCCACGTTGACAACAGCCTTCAAGACAGCTGCGGAAAGCGAGACCTTCACAACCCTGATGGCCAACCGCGGCAACATCGTGATGAACATGTCCGGTGACGAAGCCAAAGACTTCTTGGTCAAGTGGCAGCAAGTCACAGCTTGGGCTTTGCAAGATACCGGGGCGGCCAAAGTCAGCCCCGAAGAGTTGGGCATTCCTCGTCCATAATCACGCATACGTCGGCCCGTCCAAACGGGCCGGCGTGTCTTGCTGTTCGGAGAAATCATGATGTCGTCTGATCCCGCCAACCGCAGGCCGGGTGAGCTGGTGTTTGCCTTGCTCTTGCTGCTGTTCTCTGTCGCCGCCTTCTGGCAGGCCTATGAAATTTCCGGTTTCACCGGCAAGACAACGGCGGGTGTATTTCCGATGCTGGCCTCAGGTGTGATGGTCATCTCTGGCCTTGTCATCTTGGTTTCGGCGGCGTCTTCGCCGCCTGCCCCCAAAGACGCGCCGGGTTTCTTTAGCGAAGTGGTGCCGATCAACCATGTTGTCCTGATCGGGTTGGTCCTGGGCTACGTTGTATTGATGCCCTTGCTTGGTTTTCTGGTCAGTTCTGCGCTGTTCCTGTTCTGCGCGTTTCAGTTTCTGTGGCGCAAGAACCCGCTGTATATGCTTGCGCTTACTGCGCTGACGCTGGCTGCTATCTACATTGTCTTTCGCGAAGTTTTTCAGGTTGTGCTGCCGCAAGGGTCGCTATTTCGGGGGTACTTCTAGATGCTTGAAGCACTTGGGTTCTTCGCAATCGCATGGACTGATCCATGGCTGATATTCTTAACCGCCGCGGGCACGCTTGCTGGCATTTACGTTGGCGCAATCCCCGGCCTGTCTGTCACGATGGCAACATCGATCCTGATTTCGTTCACCTTCAAATGGGACGTCAACGAAGCGCTTGCTCTCATCTCTGGGGTGTTCTTTGGCGGCGTGTATGGCGGGTCCAGAACGGCGATTTTGCTGAACATCCCTGGCGCGCCCTCGGCCATTGCCACTGCGATAGAAGGCTACCCGCTTGCCAAACGTGGTGAGGCAGGAGAAGCCATCGGCCTGACCACCGTTATGTCTGTCTTTGGTGGTTTCGTCGGTATTCTGGCGCTGGCACTTTTTGCGCCTGTTATTTCCAGTTTCGCGCTGATGTTCCAATCGCGGGACTATTTGCTGCTGGGCATTATCGGCATCCTGCTGGTGGGCACATTATCGGGTGAAAGCTTTGCCAAGGGCGCCTTTGCCGGTGCGCTTGGCGTGTTGATCGGCATGGTTGGCCTTGACCCGATGACAGCCGAGGGGCGGTTCACATTTGGTTCGATCCATCTGTTGGGCGGCATCCCCTATGTTGCGGCGATGATCGGCTTTTTCGGCGTGGCCGAGGCACTGGTGCAGTTGCACACGCTGAACACCCCCGCCATCAAACAGAAGATTGACCGGATCATTCCACGATTTTCGGATGTCAAAAAATACTTCTGGCTGGCGATCCGCGCCTCTGGGATTGGCACGATTATCGGGGCGCTTCCAGGCACGGGTGGCGATATCGCTGCTCTGTTGGCATATGATGATGCAAAGCGCACAACCAAGAACCCGGAACGGCCCTTTGGCACCGGTACGCGCGAAGGTCTGGTGGCGCCGGAGGCCGCAAATAATGCGGCTGTGGGCGGGGCTCATATTCCGATGCTGACGCTGGGCATTCCGGGTGACGCGGTCACAGCAGTGATCATTGGAGCACTGTTTATCCACGGCTTAAAGCCCGGCCCGCTTTTGCTGGTCGAAACCCCTCATTTGTTCTGGTTCATTGTGGGCAGTCTGACACTGGCAAATGTATTCTTGTTGATCTTCGGGCTCACCGGGATCCGTATGTTCACCAAGATCGTGGAATGCCCAAAGGCGGTATTGATCCCTCTGATCATCGTTCTCAGCGCCGTGGGCACCTATGCGATCCAGAATAATCCAATCGACGTGTATTGGATGCTGCTATTTGGTGTCATTGGCTACTTCATGAAAACCTATGGGTTCCAAGTTGGGCCGGTGATCCTGGGTGTGATCCTTGGGCCGATGATGGATAGCAACTATCGCCGTGCAATGCTGCGCGCCCGGCAGGATGTCGGAGATTTCCTGTGGGCGTTTGTTTCCAACCCGATTTCACTGGTCCTGACGACGGGCCTGTTGATCATGCTAATCAGCCAGACCCCGCTTTGGCCCATTTTGCGCCGGCGTGTGTTTCGAATAACCGACTAGCGAAGCTATCACGCGCTGTGGCCTATGCAATACGAGGCCGGCCATCCACCAAGGCATGAGCGGGCAGCGCGGGGTTGCGTTGACGCCAACAAGCCGTAACATGTATGACACGACATCAAGGATGACATGTGCGGCCGCCGCCAAGATCAGGCCCACAAAAACAGCTAACCGCTTGAGGCCGCTTTTCACACCATGATCGATGACTTGGAAACTTTGCGCCTTGAGGGTGTTGCCTTCTTTCGCGCCTGCGCCACCGGCACAGTGTTTTCCATTCCCGCCCCCAACGCTCCAAAGGCAATCGGCACCAGTGCTGGATTTGTGGACATGCTGGATAGCTGGGCTTTGCGGCCCGTTTCTGCCCCTGTCTGGTTTCACGTCAACCGACTGACCAATGTTCAGATGCCACAAGACCATGATCGTTTCCCGGTAAATCAGAAAGCTGCTTAGTGAAAGATATCGCGTCCCCACAATCCCCCATCGCCTCGTTCCGCGCACGTTTAGACAGCGAAGGTTTCCAAGGGGAGATCGCCGACGATATTGGCACGCGCACGGTCCACGCCACCGACAACTCGGTTTATGAACTGCCCCCGATTGCGGTGGTTTTTCCCCGAACCCCAGATGATCTGAACCGGGTCGCACGCGCGGCAACGGAATGCAAAATCGCCATCACAGCGCGCGGCGGCGGCACGGGCACCAACGGTCAATCGCTGACCGATGCGATTGTGGTGGATTGCAGCCGCTATTTAACTGACATCGAAGAAATCAATGCCAAAGACGGCTATGCCATTGTGCAGCCCGGCGTGATTTTGGATCAGTTGAACCATGCCGCGCGGGCGTTCGGTTTGTTTTTTGCGCCCACCGTCTCTACCGCGTCACGGGCCACGCTGGGGGGCATGGCCGCAACAGATGCTTCCGGTAAGGGCTCGCGCATATACGGGCGAACATCTGACCATGTATTGGCAATGGACACCGTGCTGGCCGATGGTACCGATCTTGCGCTGGCAGGACATAGCATCAACCCACCTTCGGATTTGACAGACACTGTTCGTGACACTCTCGCCGCTGAAGCGGCAGAGATTGAACGGGTCTTCCCCGTAATGAACCGGGGGCTGACGGGCTATAACCTGCAAGATGCCCTGCAAGACGATGAGCTCTCTCTGATCAAGTTGCTCTGCGGTTCAGAAGGTACGTTGGCACTGACCAAACGGTTGAAGCTGCGCCTGCTGCCATTGCCAAAGACGCGCGCTTTGGTTGTGTATGCCTATGACGACATGACGGAGGCCCTGCGCGATGTCAGACGTCTGGTCACTGCAGAACCCACCGCGATTGAGTTTATCGACGACAAAATCCTGAACCTTGCGCAAGGCGACCCTATTTGGGGAACAATCGCAGCGGTGCTTTCCCAAGATGGCAGCCGCCCGGTTCTGGGCCTGAACTTCGTTGAGGTGACCGGCGATGATGAGGCTGAGATTGCCGCCAAACTGGCGCGGCTAAACGGATTACCCCCTGCCCCTGCATCGATGATCAGTCAAAAATCAGTGACCGATCCTGCAACCATTGCAGAACTTTGGCAGCTGCGATCAAAATGTGTTGGGCTTTTGGGTCGAATGGACCCAACCCGACAAGGCACGCCGTTTGTTGAAGATGCCGCAGTCCCCGCAGAAAACCTGGCGGATTTCGTTGCTGGATTTCGCACCATTCTGGACCGGGAGGGCCTGAAATACGGGATGTTTGGTCATGCGGATGTTGGCTGTGTGCATGTGCGACCGGCCTTGGATATGCGCAGGCCCGAAGATGCCGCCATGATCCGCAAAGTGTCTGACGCGGTGCATCAACTGGCGCAAGACCATGGTGGTTTGATCTGGGGGGAACACGGCAAAGGTTTTCGTGGCGAATATGTGCCAGATATCTTTGGGCCCAAACTGTATGCCGCGATGTGCCGGATCAAGGCGGCTTTTGACCCTGAAAACTTACTGAACCCCGGTAAGATCGCCAGCCCGGATCCTGCGCAACAACTGACCCCGCTGGATCAGGTGCCGTTTCGCGGGCCGCAGGATGCGATGATCACGCCCGCCTTGGCGCAAACCTATGATTTGGCGATCAAGTGCAACGGCAATGGGCAATGCATGGGCCGAGACTATGATGACGCAATGTGCCCGTCTTACAAAGCCACGGGCGATCGCCGTCGCGGGCCCAAGGGCCGCTCTGCCCTGTTGCGCCAATGGGCGCGTTTGCAGTCACGGCCCAAAGAAAGCGCAGCTGAACTGCCCGCGTTGGAAGCCGAGCTGTTTGACAGCTTGTCTGATTGTCTGGGCTGCAAGGCCTGCGCGTCGCAATGCCCTGCCAAGGTGGATATCCCGAAGATGCGCAGCACTTTCTACGCATCCTACTATACCCGCAACCGCAGACCCGCCGCCCATACCTTGTTGGCAATGTTAGAGCCGATGGCCCCCCTGCTGCGCCGTATTCCGCAGCTTGCCAATTCGGCATTGCAACTGGCGTCGCCAATTCTGCGCAAAGTCGGATTGGTGGATCTGCCCAAGATCCGGCCCAACCGCCGACACGTATCCCAACCCGGTACTCGCGGCAAAGTCATGCTGATCGCCGACAGTTTTCTGGCGACTTTCGATGGCGCTGTGCTGGATGCCTGCGCCGAATTGCTGCAAAACTTGGGGTACGACGTACGCGTTTCTGCACCGCTGAAAACCGGCAAGCCGCTGCATGTCATCGGGGCACGCAAAAGCTTTGAACGTACGGCCAATAAAAGCCTGACCCAGCTGCGAAAACACGTGGCAGACGGCTACATGCTCGTGGCGCTTGAGCCGTCTTTTATCTCAATGTTTTCAAGTGAATATTTGGAAGGTTTCGCAGACGTTCCGGACGTTACATCGATTGATCATTTCCTGACCACAGCATTGCAGGACACCCGCGCGGCCCAGCGGCCAGACGAGTTTGTTTTGTTCACCCATTGCACCGAAACGTCCTCTGATCCGCAAACCGCAGCCCGCTGGGCAGCGATCTTTGCGAAATGCGGTCTGACACTGCGTATCGAAAAGACGGGGTGCTGTGGCATGGCCGGCACGTTTGGACACGAAGCCGACAAGGCCGAGATTTCTGCCAAGCTGTATGATCTGTCATGGCGCGACAAGATTGAGACCGCGGGCAATACCGCGCTGGCCACCGGGTTTTCCTGCCGCTGTCAGGTCAAGCGATACACCGGCCAACGCCCGATGCATCCAGTCGAAGCATTGCGAAGCGCTTTGATCGCTGATTGAGCGCATCTTACGCGGCTCGCCCTACCCGTACGACGCTATCGTTGCGCGTTATGGCACCCTACATTGCTGGGCGGAATGCCCGCTGTGCGCACCTTAATCGTCAAACAGGTGACAGCTGACAGCGCGGCCCTGATCCCGGATATTCAGCGCCGGAGCGCGTTGCTGGCAAACCTCGCCAAGGCTGCGATGGCACCGTGGATGAAATGCGCATCCTGTGGGCGGGTTCAAGGGCGACGGCACTTCGCCTGTCAGAACGATTTCGTTTCGCTTTGCCTGCGGATCAGCCGACAAGGCCGCAGACAGCAGCGCTTCGGTATAGGGGTGCGCTGGGGAGTCAAATACATCATCGGTGGCACCATATTCGACGATGGAGCCCAAATACATAACCGCAACGCGATCTGACAGATAACGGGTTGTGGCCAAATCATGGGCCACAAGAATGTAGCTCAGCCCATATTCGGCCTGCAAATCCTTGAACAGATTGATGATCTGGGACCGGATCGACACATCCAAACCCGAAACAGGTTCATCCAGAATGATCAGACGCGGATGCGTGACAATGGCGCTGGCAATGGCGATGCGCTGTCGTTGCCCACCTGAAAACTCATGCGGGTATTTATTGGCATCTGCCGGCCGCAAGCCCACGGCATCCAACGCGCCCAGAACGCGCTTATCGACCTCTGCCGATGTTAGTTTTTCGTTCACAATCAAAGGTTCCGCAACGAAATCGCGGATACGAACACGCGGATTGATGGAGGACCAGGGATCCTGAAACACCGCCTGCACACGCGACCGAAAAGTGCGCAGGTCTGCGCCCTTTAATTGATGAATGTCTTGGCCCTGAAATCGTACCGATCCGTAGGTTGGGTCTTGCAGGCGCAGCAAAAGCCGGGTCGTGGTTGTCTTGCCGCAACCTGACTCCCCGACCAGCGCCAGAGTTTCGCCAGCACCGATCTCAAAGTTCAGCCCGCTCACCGCTTTAACGGTCCGTTTTTCGCGCCCAAACAGCCCAGTGCGCACGTCAAAATGCTTGGACAGGTTTTCGACTTCTAGGATTGGCGTGTCGCTCATTGATCTACCACCCGCCAACAGCTTGCAGAATGATCGCCCTGTCCATCCACCTGAACGGTTGGCGGCAGATCGGACAAACATCGCGTTTCGGCATATTCGCACCGCGGGGCGAAGGGGCAGCCCTGTATCTGATCTGTCGGCGCTGGCGGTTGGCCTGGGATTGTGCGCAAACGGCCGTCTTGTCCGTGCAGCTTGGGCACGGCATCTATCAACGCCTCGGTATAAGGATGCGCGGGGCGGGCGAAAATCTTATCGACCGGCCCGGATTCAACGATCCGGCCCAAATACATCACCACGATGCGATGACACAGGTTGGCAACAATGCCGAAATCATGGGTGATGAACAGAATGGCTGTTCCGGTTTCTTCCTGTAATTCGCGCAACAGCCGCAGGTATTGCGCCTGTACCGTCACATCCAGCGATGTCGTCGGTTCATCCGCAATGATGATCTTGGGCTGGCACGAAATGGCAATTGCCCCGACCACACGTTGACGCATGCCGCCGCTCAACTCGCTTGGATAGGCATCCACCCGGTGTTCAGGCGCGGCCACCTTTACCTTGCGCAATGCATCAATCGCGCGTTCACGCAATGTACGGCGGGGGCCCGGTGAATGTAGGCGCAGCGCTTCGGAAATCTGTTCACCAACTGTAAAGGAAGGGTTCAGCGAGGTTTGGGGGTCTTGCAGGATCATGGCGATTTCGCTGCCACGAACGCGGCGCATCTCGGGCTCTGTCAGGGTTAACAACTCCCGCCCGTTCAAACGCACGCTGCCGCTTCGAATATGCGCGGCGTGTTTGGGCAACAGACGCACCAACGACATGGCGGTCATTGACTTGCCTGACCCGGACTCCCCAACGATGCCAAGGGTTTCACCCGCGTTCACAGTGAAGTTGTGGCCATTGACCGGAAAGAAACTGCCGGCCTTGGTGGAAATCTCAACTTTGAGGTCTTTGACCTCTAACAGGGGGGGCTGTGCCATATCAGATCTGCCTCTGGCGCGGGTCAAGCCTGTCGCGCAACCAATCGCCCAGCATATTTGCCGACAGTACAGTCAGCAAAATTGCCAAGCCGGGAAAAAACGAAATCCACCAATCCGTGGCGATGAAATCGCGCCCATCTGACACCAGCAGACCCCATGTGGGTGTGGGGCGTGGAATGCCGATGCCCAGAAAGCTGAGACTGGCATCAAGCATGATTGCAATCCCGACCTGCAGCGTGGCCAAAACCACTATCGTGTTGGTGACATTGGGCAGGATATGCCGAAACAGGATGCGCGTATGGGATGACCCCGCCACCAGCGACCGGGCCACAAAATCACTATTGCGCAGCAACAGCACCTCGGCCCGGACCTGCCGGGCGAAATAGGCCCACAGCGCAAACCCCACCACAACAACAACCGATAAGAAGCTTGCGCCCAGCGCGGCGGCCAGTGCCAATGCCAGCAGCATCGCAGGCAACGCCAAAGAGATATCGACCAAGCGCATGACAAGCCCGTCAAACCAGCCACGCACATAGCCAGCCACAAGGCCCAGCGTCGTTCCCACAACTACGCCAACAGCGATCCCGATCATCGAGACAGCCAGCACATACCAAGCGCCATGCAAGATGCGGCTTAATATGTCACGTCCCAGTCGATCTGTGCCCAATGCGAATTCCCATGTGCCCCCGAAAAAGACAGGCGGTTGCAGCCGCGCCCGCAGGTTTGGGACATAGGGATCATGCGGTGCGATATATTCTGCAAAGAACGCCGGGATGATGAACACGATCAGCAGCACAGCCACTGGGATCAGCGGAAATTCACGCGCGCGGCGCCACAGGCTGGGCTGTGTTAGAGGTTTGATGGGGATATCAACCATGTCTGACCCTCGGATCGACAATCACGTACAACAGATCAACGACCAGGTTAGAGATCATATAGATCACCGCGTAGGCAACGATCACCGCCTGCACGACCGGAAAATCGCGACCTCGGATAGCCTCGATTGCGACCCAGCCCATACCGGGCCAGGAATATACCGTTTCAATCACGACAGAGCCCGTCAGGATCGACGCGGCAAGAATGCCGAAATACGTCAACGGTACAACGGCGGCATTGCGCAGGGCATGTTTCCAAACGACTTGAAACTCTGACACGCCTTTGACGCGGGCCAGTTTGATATATTCGGCGTCCAACACCTCTAACATCGCAGACCGTGTCAGCCGCGCCAGTGCGGAAACCTGAAACCATGCGATCGCAATGGCGGGCAAAATGGCATGAGCGAAAGAGCCGGTGCCCGACGTCGGAAGCCACCCCAGCCAAACGGAAAACACCCAGATCAGGATAATGCCCAGCCAGAAATTGGGCATGGATTGCCCCAGCAAAGCAAACATCTGCGCGCCGTTGTCGACGGGGGAGCCTTTGTAGACCGCGGCCGCAACCCCAAGCGGCAATGCGATTACGACGCTTATCAAAATAGCCAGACCGCCCAGTTGCAGCGTGGCGGGCATGCGGTCGATGACAAAGCCCATGGCATCTTCGCCTGGCCATTTCAGCGAGGTTCCGAAATCGCCTTGCACCGCGTTCACCAGAAAGGTCAGGTACTGTTGCCACAGGGGCTTATCCAGCCCCCATTCGCGGATAAAACTATCCACTTGTTCCTGCGAAGCATCATCAGGCAGCAGCGCGTCAACGGGATTGCCCGACAGATGCGACAGCAAAAACACGATGATCGTGATGACCAACAATGCAAACAGGCTGGATGCAATCCGAAGGGCGAGATAGCGAAACACGGTCAAAATCCTTATGTTTCAGGCTCAAAAAAGCGGCGGAGTCCGGGAGACAGACTCCGCCGAAGCATCCGTTCAACCTATTTCAGGTCGATCAGATGAAAGTGGCTCAACCCAGAGGAGGTTGCGCCAGGGAAGTCCCAACCATCGACAAGATCGCTGTTCACAACCACCGATGCTGGCACCGTCGCCATTGGCAGGTGTGCATAGGTGTCAAAGATCCGGGTAAACATCTGGCTGAGGATCGCATTCCGTGTTGCGGGATCGGTTTCATCCACCAGTTTACCACCCAAATCGTTGACTTCCGGATCACCTACATCAAGGTGCGGGCTGGCATGCGTGGTAAAGAAGATCTGCACACCAAGCGCGCTTGGCCGTACCGGGGCGTTGCGCATGGGGGTGATGAAATCAGCGGTAAAGCCACGGATCGCCGTATTGCCTGTGGCCCAGTCTTGTTCGCGCATCTCTGTCTGGATGCCAACAACGTCGAAATAGGCCTGCACCAGTTCCGCCATCTGTGCGAATTCAGGGTTGCCCGCCAGGCTGGTCACAACCAACGGGATCTTCGCATTGTCGAACTTGTCGGGATAGCCAGCTTCGGCCAGCAATGCCTTGGCCTTTTCCGGATCATAGCCATAGTCGCTTTCGAAACGATCCGACAAATCGGCGGAATAGCCCGGAAAGCGCGGGTCCATTGTGTAAACCGGCAGGGCGCGCACGCCTTCGCCATACAGCACTTCTAAGATCGCGTCGCGGTCAAGCGCCCGGTTGGCCGCCTCACGCACCCGCTGATCGGCCCAAGCATAGGTGCGGGCATCGCGGGTTTCTTCTGCTTCGGGCTTCATAAACTGCCCGGTGAACAGCATTGTGGTCTGCATCGCCCCTTCGCTGGAGGTCAAAACAGTTTGTCCAGCGTCAGACGCATCATCCTGCAAGTCACGTGGCAATGTAACCGCGTGAGCCTCACCCGCTGAGAGCATAGCAAAGCGCGTGGATGGTTCACTGACCCAGCGGAATTCGATCTCGTCGAATTCAGGTGCCACTCCTGTCCAGTGATCTTCGATCGAGCTGAAGCTGATCGACTGCCCTACTTCGCGCCCTTCGTATTTGAACGGACCAGACCCGGCAGGAGCGTTTTGGTAGCCTTCGATCCCTTCCGCATCAAATTGCGCCTTGCTGTAAATCACAAGAGACCCGCGACCGGCGTGCGAAAACAGAAAGTTCGGCACTGGCGATGGCAGATCGAAGCGAACGGTATGATCATCCACTGCTGTGATCGTGGCGGTCTTGAGCAGCTTGATACCGCTCAGCTTGGCATCTTCGCCGGTGTGCATGTTAAAGCTGTGCACAACATCGGCAGATGTAACCGGGCCCCAATCATCGTTGAACATTGCCTCTGGATGCAGGCGGAATGTCCAGGATGTGAAGTCCTCATTATGTTCCCAGCTTTCGGCCAACCCGCTGCTGTCATATTTGCCAGTCGCAGGATCATTCCCAACCAAAGTTTGCATGGATGGCAGGATGAAAGCCCCGGTTGTTGTCCAGTAAAGGTTCGAATCTGCGCCAAGCGGACTGACCGCAATGACGACTTTTTCCTGTGCAGCGGCGCTGCTGGCTATTCCGCCGCCACCCAAAATAGTGCCCGCCAATAGTGCAGCGGCCAGCATGCGCTTTGGAGCGTTAAGGTATTGAATTTTGTTACAAATCATGACTTTTCTCCCTGTCTGGAGTCTTTCCCGAATGTACTTGATTGACCCCGGGTTTTTTCATGGATAGTGACATCAGTATGCGGGCGACGCTGTGCATCCACTAATCGCTATCGCGATTGACGGCATACGCATTGGCGATGACACCGCCGTCCAGCGTCTGACCCAGGCTGCAAAATTTACCGATTAAATCAGGCCAATCATCATTTTGGTGGACGCATATTGTCCTGGCCGGACACCGCGGATCATAGCACACAAACTGCCAATTCCGTAAAAGCCATTCCAAAAACCTATGATGCCAGACCGAGAACGCCGGAAGCAATTATAGCGCGCTGTTGCTAGGGTGGTGATAAATCCGGCCAAGCAGAAAATGAGGGTCCAGTGACCGAAGTCAAACTCGCCCGCCGCGTGACAAGCATTCGCGTTTCCCCAAGTACAGCCGCCGCCCAAAAGGCGCGTGACCTAAAGGCTGAAGGCCGGGATATCCTTGACCTGACCGTCGGCGAACCCGATTTCGACACGCCTGACAGCATCAAGGATGTCGGCATCGCTGCGATACAAGCCGGCGATACCAAGTACACCCCCGTCAATGGCACGGTTCCATTGCGCGAAGCCATTCAGCACGATTTTGGCACCCGGCTTGGGCTGGAATTCGGCCACAACCAGATCAGCGTTGGCGGTGGTGCCAAGCAGATCATCTTTGTGGCGCTGATGGCGACAGTTGAAGAAGGTGACGAAGTCGTCATCCCTGCCCCCTACTGGGTGTCTTACCCCGATATGGTCATCGCCAATGGTGGCACGCCGGTCATTGTGCCCTGCGGAGAAGAGGATGGTTTCAAACTGACGCCAGCCGCGTTGGAAGCCGCCATTACACCCAATACCCGTTGGCTGATCTTGAACACGCCATCAAACCCAACAGGCGCGGCCTATACTGCCGACGAATTGATCGCCCTTGGCGAAGTGTTGAAACGGCATCCACAAGTCTTTGTGCTGTGTGATGAAATCTATGACCGCATCTGGTTTGCGGATTACCCCGTCAAAAGCATTGTCAGCGTTGTGCCCGAAATGACCGACCGCACCTTGGTGATTAATGGTGTTTCAAAATCGCACGCAATGACGGGCTGGCGCATTGGATATGGCGTCGGTCCGGTCAAACTGATCGGGGCAATCAACAAGCTGCAATCGCAGATGTCCTCTTGCCCGTCTTCAATCAGTCAGGCGGCAGCGGCTGCGGCGCTGACTGGTGATCAGGCCAGCATTGAAACGTCGGTTGCTGTTTATAAACAGCGCCGGGATCGCGCGGTTGAATTGATCAACGCCATTCCCGGATTAAGCTGTTCTGTACCGGATGGCGCTTTTTACCTGTTCCCCAGTTGCGCGGGTGTGATCGGCAAGAAGACAGCCGATGGAAAGGTCATCGAAAACGATCTGGATTTCGTCCTGTACCTTCTGGAAACCGAAGGCGTGGCCTCAGTTCATGGCGGAGCCTATGGGCTTGAACCCTATTTCCGCATCTCTACAGCCACCTCGATGGACATTATCGAAGCGGCTTGTGACCGAATAGCGAAGGCTTGCGCAGCGCTGGTCTAAGCCAGCGCTGTTGCGTCAGCTCGTTTTTTCCGGCGCATCAGAGGGCGACTGGGCGAGTTCGGAAAGATGTTGCAACACCACAGCTGCTGGTTCGGAAAGCGGCAGCTGATCTGACACGCAGATCGCCATATGTACCTTCATATTCGGTTGTCGGATGCGATAGCGCTTTGCCTCGGGAAGCCGACGTTGCAGCGCCTTGGCGGCCGAAAGCGGCAGGATTGTACTGCCCAGCCCCTCTCCTATGGCATTGGCAAGCAGAGAAATCGATTCCGTCTGCGAAATGACTTTCGCCGTCAAACGTGACCGCGCCAAGGTCGTGTCGATAACCTGTCGAACCGTGTGAATCGGGCTGGGCAAAATCAACGCGTCCGAAACAGCATCGGCAAACTTGATGTCTTCTTCCCCGGCTTCGCGTTCTTGCGTTGTCACAAAATACAGCTCTTCCGTCTGCACCGGATCAAATGACACCCCCGGAATTCCGCCAGGATCATAAATCAGCGCCATATCCATCTTGCCGGTCATAACCTTCTCACTGATCACACCACCGACGTTTTCGTTGATATGTAGAACAATGCCGGGATGGTCGCGGCGCAATGTTTTTATCAGTTGCGTGGCCAGCAATGACCCCAGACTAAGCGGCGCAAGCCCGACTGAAACAAAACCCGAAACCTCTGTACTGGAACTCATAATGTCCAGTTCGGCCTGATCCATTTGC
This sequence comes from Pseudoprimorskyibacter sp., assembly GCA_034670065.1. GTDB lineage: Bacteria > Pseudomonadota > Alphaproteobacteria > Rhodobacterales > Rhodobacteraceae > Mesobacterium_A. The sequence goes on from JAXMOG010000001.1 coordinate 993,954, forward strand.
TTCAGGATCAGTTGGCAGTGCTTATAAAACACCTTGCCTGCTTCGGTCGGAACAACACCGCGTTTTGAGCGCAAAAGTAGTGGGCGACCGAAATGCGTTTCCAGCGCCGCAATCTGCTGACTAAGGGCTGGCTGGGCAATATGAAGAACTGAAGAGGCCCGCGTGATGCTGCCAATGTCGACGATTTTGACGAATGCGTGGAGCCTTCTGAGGTCCATGGTCTTCGATTACTCCGCAATATTACTCTGTTGTCTGATCATTGCGATCCTGGCTCAGAGCGCAAGGGCAGCCATACATACCCAAACGCAATCATATCAGATCAACATTGTCTTTTCGGACGCAAGTCAGACTTACTACGGTTTAAGGGCACAAAACAAAAAATGTGAATTCGCCAAGTGAAGCCAATCTGGAATAACCCGGAGTGCGGATGGCGGAGAAGCAAATCAACATGGAGACCTGCAATGAAAATGTTCAAGGCAATCGCCCTAGGGGCCGCAGTCAGCATGTCGCTGGCTCAATTTGCCGCCGCCGAAACCCGCCTCAGCCTTTCCGACGTTCTTCCGGATGGCAACTTCCAGGTAGAGAATGCGAAAGTATTCGCTGACGCGGTAAAAGAAGCCACGGGTGGCGATGTCGTCATCACAGTCAGCGCCGGTGGCGCGCTTGGCTTCAAAGGCCCTGATCAACTTGCAGCGGTCCGTGACGGACTGGTCGACATGGCAGACATTAACATCAGCCAGCAGGTTGGTCTGAACCCGTTGTTTGGTGCCGAAGGTGTGCCGTTTCTGGTAACCTCGATGGACGAATTGAAGGACTATCATGCCTTCCTGCGCCCTGAGTTCGAAAAACTCGCCGCAAAATTCAACCAGAAAATTCTCTACATGGTCCCCTCCCCAGCCCAGTATGTATACTTGAAGGTTGAAGTGGACGACATCGACGATTTCCGCGGCATTCCAGTACGTGGCGCAGACAAGAACACTGTCGACATCATCACCGCAGTTGGCATGGACGGGGTTGTTATGCCTTGGGGTGAATTGATCCCTGCTTTGGCGTCTGGTCGTGTTGACGGGGTCGCCACATCGGCCACATCCGGTGTTGATGGCAAGTTCTGGGAATTCCTGGACTACATCTATCCCACCAACCACACATGGGGTTCGAACGCTGTAACGATCAACATGGAAACCTGGGAAAAACTGTCTGCCGAAGATCAGGCCGCCATTGAAAAGGTTGCTGCTGAGCTGGAACCAGGCTTCTGGGATGTGTCGCTGCAGGGTGACTTGAACAGCATCAAGACCATGACCGAAAACGGCATGACCCTTGTTCCGCTGTCGGACGAGCTGAAAGGCCAGATCGCCGAGCGCGCCGAAACCGTTCAAACCGCGTTCTTTGAGCGTGTGCCGGCGGCCGTTGCCATCGTAGACGCATATCGCGCTTCGAAGTAACCTGAACCCATGGAAAATTCACCGAACTCTGTAACCGTATCAAAATTCGGTGGAATAGCTGCGGCCCTGCAAAGGGCCGCAGACATCGTCTCTTTGGCGGCGGCTTGGGCAGCGGCAGGCTGTATTGCGGCACTGACGCTTCTTGTTCTACTCGATACTCTGCTGGCTTTTCTTGGTCGCCACATTCCGGTCATCCCGACCGGCACAGGCATCGGCTGGGAATACAGCGCCTACCTGATGGGCGCGGCGTTTCTTCTGGGGTCTGGCCTCACCCTTCGCGCGGGGCTGCAACTGCGTGTCGAATTGCTGGTGTCTATGGGCCATGACCGTGTTGTCTGGGTTCTTGAATTCATGGCAGCTGTGCTGGGCTCGGTGGTCACTGTATCGCTGACAATCTGGTTGGCCGAATTCACCATTCGAACCTACGGCTATGGCGAAGTCTCAGAAGCCAGCTTTACCCCGCTCTGGATCCCCCGATTCGTGCTGACGATCGGCATGGGTGTATTGGCCTTTCAAATGGTTGCACGGCTGGTGTCCTGCCTTGCCGGGCATACGCTCAACAAACCTGAACTCGGTGCGGCAAGCGCCATTGAATAACAGCACACCGCCCACGCGCGGCCTGCCGGACAAGGAATTACTTAGATGAGTGCCATCGTATCAAGCCTATTTGGCCTGTTGTTCGGGACACTGGCTGCCGGCGCATGGATCGGCATTGCCCTGCTGTCTACTGCCATCGGGCTGGCATGGCTGTTCACGGGGTTGCCGATTGACCGGTTGTTCCCACAATTTGCCTATAACATCCTGACAACGCCCGATTTGGTGGCGCTGCCATTGTTCATCCTGATGGGGGAATTCCTGTTTCGCACCCGGCTGTCACAGTCGCTGTTTTCGGGCCTTGCGCCTTGGGCCGGGTTGCTGCCGGGGCGTTTGTTGCACGTCAACATCGTGGGCTGCTCAATTTTTGCTGCGATTTCAGGCTCTTCCGCTGCAACCACCCAAGTGGTTGGCCGGATGACCCTGAAGGAGCTTTTGGCGCGCGGCTATTCCCCGGATATCGCCATCGGCAGTTTGGCCGGTGCGGGCACGCTTGGTTTTCTGATCCCGCCTTCGACTGTGATGATCATGTATGGCGTTCTGGCAAATGAATCCGTGCTGCGTCTGTTCACAGCGGGCTTTCTGCCCGGCATGCTGCTGGCCTCGGTCTTTGGCGCGTTCATCATGATCCGCACCACAATGCGCCCCGATATGGTGCCCGAGTCCGAACGCGCTTTGCGCCACATGCCCCTACGAGAGCGGTTCGCGGCACTGCGCGAACTGGCGCCTGCGTTGTTCCTGATCGTTTGTGTTCTTGGCTCTATGTACGGTGGTATTGCCACCCCATCCGAAGCTGCTGCCCTTGGCGTGATGGGGGCTTTCATTGTCTCGCTGTCACAAGGTGCGATGAACCTGCGCCAGTTCCGCGATGTGTTGCTGGGCGCAGTACAAACCTGTTCGGTGATGGGGATCATCATCCTTGGCGCGTCCATTCTGGGGAATATCACCTCAACACTGGGCATTCCCGCCGCCGTGGCCGAAGTGGTCACCAGCTGGGACTTGTCGCCGATCATGCTGATCATTGCCTTGATCTCGCTCTACCTTGTACTTGGCACCGCGTTAGAAGGGTTTTCGATGATCGCAACCACCCTTCCGGTCGTATTGCCGCTGGTGGAAGCCGCCGGATTTGACAAGGTTTGGTTCGGCATCTTCATGGTGCTGGTCGTGGAAATGGCCCAGATCACACCGCCCGTTGCCTTCAACTTTGCGGTTATCCAGAACATCACGGGCCGCAGCACTGGCTATATCGCGCGTGTGACCTTTCCGTTTCTGTTGATCATGATTGGGTTTGTGATCTTGCTGACAGTCTTCCCGGGCATCGTGTCGTTCCTGCCAAACTTGCTGTTGGGCTAAAGGCAGGATCGGGAACCCACGTTCATAGGCTTTGCCAGCCCCGATACCCCCAATGAAAACGATCGCAATCAGCCACTTTGGCTGATTGTTTTTTTTGGCAAGGCGCTGTCCCCAGATTCACACCGTGACGGCCCTACGCTCCGTTCCCAGTTTTTCGCCAGGCCACCCCAAACACACCAGTCTGCACCAACAGTCGTCAGGGCGGCAAAGTTGACGTTGTTGATCCCCCATTGGTTGGGTTAACAGGAAGCCAACAACGGGCCGATCCTGTGTCCGTGACTTAGAAAGTCCGCACATCCTATGTCTGATCAGAGCTTGAAAATGGTGTTGGTGACACCGGAAATTCCCTACAACACGGGTGCAATCGGGCGAACCTGTGTCGCGCTGAACCTAGAGCTGATCCTGATCAAGCCCTATGGGTTTTCGCTGGATGAAAAGGCCGTGCGTCGGGCCGGAACAGACTACTGGAAGCATGTTCATCTGACCGAATACGACAGTTGGGAAAGCTTTCTGAGTGAAAGAAATCCACCCCGTGACGGCATGTATTTCTTTGAAGAACACGGCGCGCAAAGCGTTTACGCCCCCAATTACCAGCCAGATGCCTATTTGGTGTTTGGCTGTGAATCCAAGGGTTTGCCACCCGAAATTCTGGAAGGAATGGATGACCGGGTGTTTCATTTGCCGATGCTCGATAAGCGTGTGCGATCACTTAACCTAGCCAATGTCGCCACAGCGGTTGTTTATCAGGCGATGCGCCCGCAGCTGGGCGGTTAAGAGTTTCGCTTAGGCCTGCATCTTTCGTCGAGTTCAGCTGACACTGCGGCACCTGTGCCAAACACCGTCGCAAAAGAAAAGCCGCCCCCAATGGGGACGGCCAATTGCGGGATCGTTGGTATTTTACAGGTCTGTGGTCAGGCCCTTTGCCTTCAACACGGCCTCCAAATTGCACACGTCGATGATCGTGCGCCCGGATTTGTACGCCTCGATATACCCTTCTTCGTCGGCGTCACGCTTGGCTGATTTGACGGCAACTTCGGCCGCATCTTCGCGCCGAACCACAACCAGCCCGTCTGCATCGCCCCGGATCACATCGCCTGGGCGGATGATCTCGCCGCCGAACACGATCTCTTTGTTGACCTGCCCAAGTGTTTCTTTGACGGTGCCGCGAATGCTGATGCCATACGAAAATACCGGAAGCCCAAGCGCGATCAGTTCTTCGGTGTCGCGAACTCCGGTGTCTGTCACCACGCCGGCAATCCCCTTGGCAACGCAAGCATTGCCCAAAACCCCACCAAAGCTGCCTGCTTCGGTATATTCACCTGCCGAAACAACGATGACATCCCCGGCTTGCGCGTAGTGAATGGCCAGCTGCAACATGATATTGTCGCGCGGCGAGCTTTCGACAGTGAAGGCCGAACCGCATAGTTTCATGGACCGGTCGATTGGTTTGATTTGCGAATTGATCGCCCCCAGACGCCCCTGAGCTTCATGAATGGTCGCGCTGCCGCATTTGGAAAGCGCTGCAACATCAGCCGGATCAGCCCGGTCAATTTTCGTGATAATATGGGGCATGATGGTGAACCTCGCATTTGCTAGGACAGCTGCATCAGCGCGCCGTCGCCTGATTTTGATGTCTGAACATACGCGGACTGGAATGGCCTTGATACTAAGCACTCCGTCTGACGTGATCGGGATTAGCAATGCTTGGCAATGGACCCATCCGAAACCGCTCTGACATCATCAATTTGGCTGAATGCTAACGTGACAGGTGAAAAACCGAAACACAGCAGGAATTCGCGGCGGCATGTCCTTTGATAATGTTGAAATCCCCACTTCGGCGGCTGCCGCGCTTCCTCCCGGCCCCATTGCTTTGCGGAGGGGCCGGGATGGTTAATTCTTCGCTAACCCCCATTGGCAGCCGAGCCGTTCTGTACCAGGCAGAGTGCCCGTTTGATCTGGAACATCAGCGGCGTTTTTGGGCAATGGCGGACACCGCGGCTGAGTGGGCTGGGGTGCGCGAAGCAGTGCCCGGCATGACAAACCTGACCTTGTTGCTTGATCGTGTTCCCTTGGAATTGGACGATCTTTCAGATCGGCTAGATGCGCTGTGGCGCAGTGGCGTGTCCAAACCTGTCGAAGGGAAGCTCCTGAAGGTTGATATTTGTTACGGGGGCAAAGGTGGTCCGCATCTTGGCGACGTTGCAGAAATGACCGGGCTGTCAATTGACGAGGTTGTTCAGTTGCACAGCGCGCCGGATTACACCGTTTACGCGGTCGGTAGCCACGCCGGGTACTGTTATCTTGGCGGGCTTGATCCGCGGCTTGAAACCCCGCGCCGCAAAGTTCCCCTGACTAGATTGCCAGGCGGATCGCTGTCTTTGGCCGGGTTGCAAACCGGGGTATCGGCCTCTGCCGGACCAAGTGGATGGAACACGATTGGCAGCGCTGACGTGCGCTTTTTTGATCCGTTCAGAACTCCAGCGTCATTGTTGAAACCCGGTGATCGTATCCGGTTTTGCCCGGTCAAGGTTGCGGCATGATCCGGGTCATCTCCATACCACCACTGGCCACGGTTCAGGATTTGGGCCGTGACGGTCATTGGTTTGAAGGGCTGGGCCGCGCTGGCGCGATGGACCCTGTATCGCATCGGATCGCCAATATCTTGCTGGGCAACTCTACATCCGCTGCAACGGTGGAAATCCCGCTGACACCGGCACGCTTTCGGTTTGAGACCACGCAGGCCTTTGCTATTGCGGGGGCCGTTTGCGGTGCAAAACTGGACGGGCGAAAATTGCCACGGGTCTTTGCCGGAATGGCCAAAGCGGGGGATGAGCTGGAGTTCGGACCTATCAGCGCTGGTGCCAGGGTATATCTTGCCCTGCCCGGCGGCATAGATGTTCCAACGGTTTTGGGGTCTCGTAGCACGCAGTTGCGCGAAGCATTCGGCGGTCATGAGGGCCGCGTGTTGAATCCCGGTGACCTGTTGAACCCGGTCACGCATTCTGACCCTGCGCTACCGCCATCAGGGCTTAGTCTTGATCTGCCGGAATTCAGGTTGCCCAAGGAGGGTGAAATCCACCTCAGGGCTTTGCCGTCCACCGAACATGATACGTTTGATCCGGACGCTCTGCAAAAGTTCTGGTCAGAGCCTTTTGACGTGACCCGTCAGAATGACAGACAAGGCCATCGGTTAAGCGGCCCAGAACTGACACGCACCAGCACAGGTGAGCTGCGCTCTCACGGAATTGTTCCGGGGATCGTTCAGGTGCCCAGTGGTGGGCAGCCCATCATTCAGCTGGCAGATTCCGCGACGATGGGCGGTTACCCCAAGATTGCAGCGGTCATCGAACCAGACCTGTGGCGCATGGGACAAGCACGCCCCGGCGACACGATCTGTTTTCACAAAGTTGGGTTTGCCGAAGCCGCCCGCGCAACGGACGACCAAGAAGCGGCATTTGCGCAGGCGAAACAAGCTCTGGCAAACGTCCGCGAACCAGAACTGAGTTGGGCCTGACATGCTGACGCTAGAGCACATGAATGAACTGGCCGGCACGATGATTGCAAATGGCATCGCATCGCTTGAGGTCAAGGGAAACGACTATGCCTTGCGCCTTGAGCGCAGCCCGGATGCCGCATCCATAACCGCAGATGCACCGGGCTTGGACTTGATGACAGCGCTTAGCCCGGCCGACGGGGTGTTCCATCCGCGTGGCGAAGCGGATGGGTTGCCGGTTTTGCACAGCGGCGCGCAAGTGGTTGAGGGCGAACCCCTGGGCTATATTGGGATCGGCCCAGTTCGGTTTCTGTGCGTTTCTCCAACGTCAGGTCAGGTCATCGGAACGTTGCCTGTAAAGGGCATAACCGTAAGCGCAGGCGACCCCTTGTTCACAGTGGAGCCCAGATCATGAAAATCGATATTAACTCCGATATGGGCGAAGGTTTTGGCCCCTACAGCATCGCAGATGACGCAGCGCTGATGGGACTGATCAGTTCGGCCAATGTTGCTTGTGGCTACCACGCTGGCGACCCGGTCATCATGGACCGCACCATCCGTTTGGCCAAGGAACATGGCGTCGATCTGGGGGCGCATGTCAGCTACCCTGATCGCATGGGCTTTGGCCGTCGCCGCATCGACATGGCCCTGCCTGAACTAGAATGCCATATCTTGTACCAACTGGGTGCACTTGATGGGCTGGCCCGGCGCGCAGGTCATCGCATCACCCATATGAATCCACATGGGGCGCTTGGAAATCTGGCCAGTGTTGACCCGGCCACCGCCAACGCCGTTGCCGCCGCCACTATGGCGTTTGATCCCGAGATCGCGTTCTTGGTGCTTCCCGGCAGCGCGCTGGAAAAGGCGGCACAGGCCAATGGTGGTCGCTGCGTACGCCTGTTCCTGGCAGACAGGGCCTATACTCATGACGGGCAGCTTGCCCCACGAAGCCAACCCGGAGCAGTGATCCACGATCCAGAGGCCGTGGTGGCCCGTGTATTGCAGGTTATCGAAACTGCTGAAATTGACACGGTTGACGGCCAGACAATAGCGATGCCGGTTCAATCCATTCTCGTTCATTCCGACACCGCAGGCGCGGTTGATCTGGCCCAACGCCTGCGTGATGCAATTGCTGCCCGTGGCGGCTCTCTCACCCCTTTGTCACGCCAAGGCTGACAGCGGATCCCATTCAAACGACCAGAAGAAAGTATAATAAAATGCCGTTTTCCGATTATAAGACCGCTCTCGTCACTGGTGCCTCAGGTGGTATGGGGTGGGCCATCGCCGAACGCCTTGCTGCAAAGGGGTTAACGGTTCACGGGCTGGCGCGCAGCGGCGCAAAGCTGAAAGACCTTGAAGCCCAATCTGGCGTTGTACCCCATGAAATTGACATTACCGACACCGATGCGCTGACAGAATTGGTTGGCGGGCTGGAAGTTGATGTTTTGATCAACAACGCTGGTGTGTCCCGCCCCGGTAGCCTGTTGCAATCTGATGCCTTTGACATTGACGAACAGATTGATGTCAACTTTCGTGCGGCCCTACAGCTGGCGCGGCTGACATTGCCCGGCATGATGGAACGCGACAGTGGGCATATCGTCAACATCACATCGATGGCGGCGCATTATGAGTTTGGTGGGCATATCGCGTATCACGCAACCAAGGCCGCAATGCATACGGTTTCTCGTCAGTTACGTGTTGATGCCTTTGGCCGCCGCGTGCGCGTGACCGAGATCAGCCCAGGTCGGACTGAAACCGACATCTTCGCGACCGTGGAAAAGATTGATCCGGCAGAGGCCAAGCGCAAGTATTTCGAAGGTTTCGAAATGCCCCAGGTTTCAGATATCGCGGATGCTGTGGAATACGCTGTTGGGGCGCCACAATACGTCAACATCGGCATGATCGAAATTCTGCCTACCCTGCAGGTTCCGGGCGGATTGCGTACCGGCAAACGGGTCGGTGATGAGGTCATCCTGACCGGCGGAAAGTGATAGACCGCCCCAAGTGAAACAGGCGGGCACAGGCAGCAAATTGGATTGAACGCCGATGCTGCCTGCGCTTTCCGCACGACAACGGCGCAGTTTGTTTTGCCCTTGTCAGCCAAACCAATGTGACCTGCAGGGAATATCGCCCCAACGATTGCGGGCGCAGACCACAACCGGATGGCAGCATATGCCAACGCCAGCCAAGCACAGCCAAAGCTATGCCCGGTGGTAGCTTCCTAAAAATTGTCGAGGCTTAAGCCCGAGTGTTTACTTGGCCTGAAGCAAGCTAATCGCGCGATCAGACGTATCGCGGATGTGGATTTCCATCAGTTTTTCAGCAAGATCAGCGTCGCGTGCCAATGTTGCGGCCATGATTTCGCGATGCTCTTCAAACTTCTTCTTGCCCAAGCCTTCGGGGGCTTTTTTGGTGACGAAGCGGTATCTGTCCAATTGGTCAAACATGATCGAACGGAGCCTGAAAAGCCATCGCCCTGTGCAGGCGGAAACAAGCGCCTCATGAAAATCACGGTGACGTTGCACCCATTCAGAGTGCCGTTCCATCCGTTGTGCCCAAGGCAGGCTTTCGATCAGGCTAAGACGATGATGAACCGCAACAATATTGGCTTCCCAATCGTCGTCGCCATTCTCAATAGCATCGCGCACCGCCCGCTTTTCCAGATAGAGAAAGTGTTCGGTAACTTCGATCAGCTCTTCTGCGGAAACCGGGGCCACTTTGAACCCTTTGCCCGCCTCTAGCGTTACAAACCCTTCTGACACCAACTGCGAAAGTGCTTCGCGCAGCGTGCCAATGCCAACATCAAAGCGTTTTGTCATATCCGCAAATTTGAGCCGGGCTTCCGGTTCAAACACGCTGCTGACAATGTCGCTGCGCAAACGTGCCAGAACATCTTGTCCGGAAGACGGATCCACGGTTTTTGCCTGACTGGCGCTGTGTGATTCAGTGGTATTTTTCAAGCGATGCTCCGTTTCACAATCTGGCAGTTTAATCACGTTCTAAGCGGCTGTTCCATTCCACGTAAAAGGTTCGAATATCTCTTAGCACACGTCTGGTGCAAAAAAATCAAAGTATTTCCTTCCTAGGTCACATTCTCCAAGATATACATATTTTCGAAAACTGGAAGATATACGAATGAAATTGATTTCCTACACCAAAAGTCAAGAGCCGTCTTGGGGCGTCGCCCTGGATGACGGCATCGTAGATATAGGTCGCCGCGCGAACGGGGCCATCCCGGACCTTAAATCGTTTCTGGCCGCCGGATCACCACAGGCGCAGCTGGATGTTGGCACGAAGCCGGATTTTGGTTTTGATGAGGTCAATTTGCTGCCTGTCGTGCCGAACCCGGACAAGATTGTGATGGCGGCCTTGAACTACCATGAAGATGGTGAAGACCCGGACAAGCTGCCAAACTATCCAGTTCTTTTCCTGCGCCTGCCCTCTTCGCAGATTGCCGATGGCGACCCGCTGATTCAGCCACGCGATTCTGAACGTCTGGACTTTGAGGGCGAACTGGCGGTTATCATCGGCAAGGCCGGGCGGCATATTCAGCGCGAACAGGCCATGTCTCATGTGGCGGGCTATTCCATCTACAATGATGGCAGTGTTCGGGACTGGCAGAGACATTCGCATCAATTCACGCCCGGCAAAAACTTTACCGGTACAGGCGCCTTTGGCCCCTGGATGGTTCAGGCATCCGATCTGCGGGTTGAAGACCGTGGATATTCCTTGGTGACCGAGGTGAATGGCGTCGAAAAACAGCGAACAGACACATCGCGGATGATTTTCGATATCCCCTACCTGATCGCCTATATCTCGACCTTTGCGCCGCTGGAACCGGGCGATGTGATCGTAACTGGGACGTGCACTGGCTTTGGCGCTACGCGTCGACCGCAGGAATTTCTGAAACCCGGAGACCGTGTTGATGTGACGATCGAGGGCATCGGCACATTGTCAAACACCGTGAAAGCAGAAGCTTGACTGTTATCGGGATCACTCTACATCAACTCTCCGATCGAGCCAATATTTCGATGATGTTAAAATATTCGAAAATGTTTGATTCAGTCGAACACGCCTGCTAGTGTCATCGAAATAGGGATTCCTGAGGAGGGTGAAGTGAGCTACTTAGTTAATGCACTTGGTCATGTGCAATTGAACGTGATCGATGTCGACGCACTGGTAAAAGAGTCGATTTCAATCCTGGGCCTGCACGTGACAAAGGAACTGGGCGGTTCTGTCTGGATGTCGTCGAACGGACGACAAGCAGAACTGGTTCTGCATGAATCTTCGGAAAACTCCGTGCGTTCCATCGGTTTCGATGCGGTTTCAGAAGATGCAGTCGCCGAAGCCGCCAGCCGGGTGGAAGCTGCAGGCTGTCGTCTGGTGTCAACCGACCCGACTTTGTCATGCTGCGAAAAGGGCATGAGCTTTGTCACCCCACAGGGGCATACTTTCGAAGTCCACTCTCCTATCGAAGATGAGACCTACGGACGTCGTCATGCGACGGTGGGAATGGGCCCTTTGCGCATTGATCACGTCAACATCACTTCCCCAGAACCAACAGTGACCCGCGCGCAGCTTGAAAGCATCATGGGGCTGCGGCTGTCAGAACGCATGGTTGATGACGGTCTAAGCTGGATGCGTGGTGGCAACCGCCTGCACCACATTCTGGGCATCGTTCGTGGCGACACGGGCCTGCACCACTATTCATGGGAAGTCGCGGAATTTTCAGACTACTGCAAATTGGGCGATATCCTTGATACGCATGACAAAATGATGGTTTGGGGCCCTGGTCGCCACCGTCCGGGTGACAACACCTACGCGTATTATGTCGACGCTTGCGGCGCGATGGTCGAGTGCGCAGGCGGCATGGCCTTCATTCACGATGATGATCGCTACGAAGCCAACGTGATCACCGCCTTGAAACGCCCAGAAAATGTTCGGGTCATGAATGTCTGGGGCGAACCTGCCCCTGCTCCGTGGCTGCAACATCGGTTCCCTTGGGCCGCACCACAGACCTGACTTTCACGCCTATCAAGCGAATTGGATGGATAAACAATGGTTACAATAGGCATACTTGAAGGATCGCTTCGCAAAGCATCGTTGTCGCGGGCTGTGGCCCGCGCGGCGGTGGGGCTGGCTGCAGACGGATCGACATGTGTCGCCCTGCCCAACCCCGGTACTTTGCCGATCTTCAATCAGGATGATCTGGACGCCGGCATGCCGCAAAGCGCAGCCGAAATGATTGAAGCCACTGCAAATGTAGATGCGCTGTTGATCGTAACGCCTGAATATAACTGGTCTGTTCCTGGCGGCTTGAAAAACGCAATTGACTGGCTGTCGCGCGCAAAACCAGACCCGCTTGGCGGCAAACCCGTCGCGATCTGGAGCGTTTCACCCGGCCTTCTGGGGGGCGCACGCGTGCATCAAAGCCTGCGTCAGGTGCTGCACTGCATGGACATGCAGGTGATGGCAAAGCCCGAAGTTCAGATCGCCGGTGCCAAGGGCAAGGTCGATGTAGAGGCCAGCCGGATCACCAACGAAGACACCGAAGAATTTTTGCGCGCGCATCTGGCCCGCTTTGAATCATTCTGCAGCGCTTGGGCGGCTGGAAACGCCTAAGCTTCGTTACGAATACAAGGACTCCGAATGGAACACGATCTCACATTTATGTCTGACGGCCTGAAGCTTTCGGGCGTTCTGCATGTGCCCGAGGGGCGCAAACCCGGACAGCGGCTGCCCACGTTCATTGTGTTGCACGGCTTTGTTGGCACCAAAGACAAATCTCATGTCGAATTGGTCGCCCGAATGATCGAAGATATGGGTTACTGCGTCTTCCGTATTGATTTCCGTGGCTGTGGCCAAAGTGAGGGCGCACGCGGCGAAGTGCGGTGCTTTGATCAAGTCGCAGATACACGCAACGCTCTGACATTCATTGCTGAACGCGAAGAAGTTGACCCAGAGCGCATCGGCGTTACCGGGCACAGCTTTGGCGCAGCTGTCGCTATCTTTACAGGTGGTGTCGATCAACGCGTGGCCTGTGTTTTGTCTCTGTGTGGATGGGGCGATGGCGAACGGAAATTCCGCGGCCAGCACCCAACGCCCGAAGCCTGGGAAAAGTTCACAGGAATTCTGGAAAAAGGTCGCAAACACAAAGCCGAGACCGGCGAAAGCATGTGGGTTTCGCGCTTTGACGTTGTTCCGATCCCGGAAGAGCTGCGCAAGAACCTCTCGCCTCATGCTCAATTCGAAGTGCCGGTCGAAACTGCGATCAGCATGTATAACTTCCGAGCGAATGATGTTGTGGCCGATATCGCGCCCCGCCCTCTTTTGCTGTTCCACACCGCCGGTGATGTGATCACCCCAATGGAGCAATCCATCAGCTTGTTTGAAAGGGCTGGCGAGAATGCGGAACTGATGATCCCCACGGGTGTTTCGCACTTCCCGGTTTCGGATGAGGATGCACCACATACGAAAGCGCTCATCGCTGCTTGGCTGAAAAAGTTCTTTCCAACGCCATTGGCAGAGGACGCATGAAACATTTTCGCCCCGAGGACCTAAAGGCTTATGCAGCGGCACTTTTACAGGCCGCTGGATACACCCCGGCGCACGCCGAGCATTCGTCTGACATTCTGGTTTGGGCAAATGCCCGAGGGGCGGATTCGCATGGCGTTCTTCGCATTCCTCGGTATGTAGAGATGGTCAAGCTGGGCATTATCAATCCGGTCGCGGAACCCGAAACCCTGTCTCAGGAAGGGGCCATAGCTGTATTGGAGGCAGGCCGCGCACCCGGTCCATCCGCCATGATCAGCGCAATGGACACTGCGGTAGACATCGCTGGTCGGCTTGGCATTGGCTGGTGCTCGGTGCGCAACATCACCCATGCCGGGGCGGTTGGATACTTCGCGCTGAGGGCCGCGGAAAAAGGCTACCTTGGCATTGTCATGACGGCGTCTGGCCCGTTGATGGCCTATCACGGTGCTCGGGTGGCAGGCGTGTCGACAAACCCCATTTCCTTTGCTGCGCCCTCGAACGAACGCCCCCTTTTGTTTGATATGTCCACTTCGACAGCCGCCTTGGGGAAAATCATGCAGGCCAAAGATGCAAAGACGGCCATTCCGCCCAATTGGGCGATTGATGAAAATGGCGATCCCACCACAGACCCTGCCGCAGTTGCCACGCTTACCCCGCTAAGCGGCCCCAAAGGATCTGGATTGTCGATGATGGTCGAGGTTCTGGCCAGCGTTCTGGTGTCCAACCCTGTGATTTCAAAGGCATTGTCTGGCGAAAAGGGCGCAATGAATGGCGCAGCCCTGGCCATACGTATCGACAGTTTCGGTGATCCAGCGGTTTTTGCCCAGCATATTACCGATCTGGCAATTCAGCTGAAGAAGCTGCCAAAGACACCTGGAACAGAAGAGATTTTGATGCCCGGCGAACGCGGGTTCCGCTTGTCAGACCATAGGATGCAAAACGGTATCCCGATCGCGGACGGTACGTTGAAACGATTGGCCGAAGTTGCAGACAGGTTCGGCGTCGCTCAACCTGACGCTCTGGAAACCACGGCCGAGTTCACGCATCCTGGGGAGTAAGACAGACACGGCATTCAATGTTCTTGGGAGGGGACAAATATGAACAAAACAGATCACGGCCAACAATCCACCGCTCAGCGCGCCGTCAGCGGTGGCGTGCTGCTGGCGGTTGGGCTTGTCATGCTGATCTTTGCCTGGGGCTATCCTGTTGGCAGCGTCACGCAGATGGGCCCCGGATTTATTCCGCGTGTTGTCAGCCTGCTGATCTGTGCCCTGGCCGCGGGAATAATCGTGATTGATGTAACCACCCCAAACCTGGAAAGCGCCGGAAGAATGCATTGGCGTGGGCTGGTATTCGTTGCGGCAGCCATAACCGTATTCGCGGTTTTGATCGATTTTGTTGGTCTGATCCCTTCGGTCTTCCTAGCGGTCGCAGTTTCCATGTTTGCAGATGACAAGGCCAAACCTTTGTCGGTTTTGATCTACGCCAGCCTCGCCACATTGGGCGGTTGGCTGTTGTTCGTTGTCACCCTTGAACTGCCGATCCCGGCTTTCTGGAGATAGAGATGATTGATCAGTTTCTCCTTGGGCTGAGCGTTGTCTTACAACCGCACATCCTGATGTATGCGTTTATCGGCGTGTTCATCGGCCAGTTGATTGGTGTTTTGCCCGGTATCGGCGCAATCACGGCCATCTCTTTGCTGTTGCCAGTAACCTTCTATCTGGACGCGACCACCTCGATGATCATGCTGGCAGGCATCTACTACGGGTCGCAATACGGCGGGTCGATTGCCTCTATCTTGCTGAATCTACCCGGCACCCCCTCCTCCGTCGTGACGTGCCTAGAAGGATACCCCTTGGCCAGAGACGGCCGCGCCGGGCTGGCGCTGTTCGTGGCGGCGTTTTCCTCGTTTATCGGTGGTATGGTCGGCGTTGCGATCCTTGTTCTGGCCGCAATCCCGATGACAATTATCGCACTGCGTTTTGGCGCGCCCGAATATGCGATGCTGGTCATTTTGGGGCTGTTGGCAGCTTCGTTGATTGGCACCGGGTCGCAGATCAGGTCATTCTCGATGGTTGCCCTGGGCATTGCCCTTGGCCTTGTGGGCGCAGATGCAACAACGGGGTACTATCGCTTTGTCGCCATGCCTGAACTGGCAGATGGTATCAGCCTGGTATCGCTGGCCATGGGCCTGTTTGGCGTCAGTGAGATTATCCGCAATGCCGCGCATCGCAGCCCCGCTGGGCCGGTTTTGAACATCAAGATGCGCGATGTATTTCCCACCAAGGCCGAAGCGCGCTCGCTGGCCATGCCCATTCTGCGTGGTTCCAGCATTGGCAGCTTTTTCGGGGCTTTGCCCGGCACTGGTGCGGCCATCGCATCTTTCATGGCCTATGCCATGGAACGGCGTTTTTCCCGCTCACCTGACAAATTCGGCAAGGGCCATTTGCCCGGCCTAGCAGCGCCGGAATCCGCCAACAACGCGGCAGCCCAGACCGGTTTCATCCCCACGCTGACACTGGGTATCCCTGGCGATGCGGTCATGGCGCTGATTATCGGCGCACTGATCCTGAACGGGATCATTCCGGGACCCCGGTTGATGGTTGATCAGCCAGAGTTGTTCTGGGGTGTCATTGCCAGTTTCTTTGTTGGCAACATCATCTTGTTGCTGATCAACATCCCGTTGATCCGGCTATGGGTTCTGTTGCTGCGCATTCCATATCAGAAGCTGTACCCGGTCATCATCGTGATGATCTGCGTGGGTGTTTATTCGCACCGCACCAGCGTGACAGATGTGATGCTGACCCTGGCCTTTGGTGTGCTTGGCTACCTGATGAAAAACTACCGCTTTGAGCCAGCACCGGTGCTTTTGGGCTTCGTTCTTGGCCCACTGCTGGAAGATAACTTCCGCCGCACAATGCTTCTGTACAGCGGTGATTTCACCATCTTTTTGACCCGCCCCATCAGTGCGGTGCTGGTCGTCTGTTCGACATTGCTGATCGTTTTTGCGGTCTGGTCGAGCATCTCGAGTCGAAGAAAGCCCCTCGAATCAACACCTTGATACGAAGGCATGCCTTGAAGAACCCCAAGGCTAAAACACGAAACAAGGGTTCAAACAAATGGGAGGAAGACAATGATTAAGAAGCTACTTTTTGCATTGCCGGTAACTTTGGCACTTGCGCTTCCTGCGGCAGCGCAGGACGATTTCCCAAACCGGTCATTGCGCATTGTGCATGGCTTTGGTGCGGGCGGTAACGCCGACACCGTGTCTCGGATCATGGCCGAGGAAATGTCCAAAAGCCTTGGCGAACCAGTGGTCGTAGAATCCCGCCCCGGTGCCGGTGGCACTGTTGCGTCGGGCTATGTGTCCAAAGCAGATCCAGACGGCTACACCATGCAGTTGATGGTTGGTGGTCATACGGTTGCGGCGTCTCTGTACAACTCGCTACCTTATGACTCCGTTGATGGGTTCACGTTCATCTCGACCTTGGGTCAGTTCCCGTTCTTCGTGGCGGCCCGCTCGGGACAGTATGAATCGCTGGAAGCGCTGATCGAAGCTGCCAAGGCAGCACCCGGTACGATCAAGATCGGACACTCGGGCGTTGGGTCCACTCAGCACCTGACCGGCGAGCTTCTTGCCCTGCGCACCGGTGCTGATTTCATCCACGTGCCCTACAAAGGTGGCGCGGCGGCCAGTACTGCACTGATGGGCGGTGAAGTTGATGTGATCATCGACACCGGCACCGTTATTCGCGGACAAGCAGAAGCAGGTGTCTATGACATTCTGGCGGCCACATCCAAAAACCGCTGGCCTGACTCGCCTGACGTTCCGACTGTTTCGGAAACCGTCTCGCCTGACTTTGACGTGGTGTCCTGGACAGCGATTGGTATGCCTGCCGGTGTGCCGGACGCAATTGCTGATCGCATCCGCAGCGAAGTACATGCCGCGTTGGACATGCCTGCGGTGCAGGAAAAAATCGCAGCATTGGGCGCAAACCCTGGCGGTTCCAGCGGTGAAGAGCTGAAAGCCCTCATCGAAGGTCAGATCGCTGTTTGGGCTGACGTGATTTCCTCTGCAGGTATCGCGAAGCGCTAAAACTCCTATGGCTCGCTGGCGGTTTGCTGGCGGGCCATTTCCTTTTCAGATCGGTTGGAGCCACCCCATGAGTGACACGAAACCCGAAGACCTTTACGCCACCATGCTGCGCCAATCGCTTTATGTCATTACAACCACCCCCGCCCGCGCCCCCGGCATGCAAGAAGTGCTGCCCGCGCATCTTGAATACCAAATCGGGATGGAGCGCGACGGGGTGTTGTTTGGCGCCGGACCACTGTTCAATGAGGGTGAGAAAATCCCCTATGGCGGCATGATCATCGTGCGCGCAAAGGACGAGGCCGAAGCCCGCACATTGGCGGATGCCGATCCATTTCATATCGCAGGGCTGCGCCAATACACCCTTAGTCGATGGATGCTGAACGAAGGGGCTATGACCTTCACCGTTCGCTATTCCGACCAGACTGCCGTGATCGGCTGACCCTGCCCCTACCCTGCCTCGGAGAAGATGATGTCAGAAACAAAGAAGAACCTAATTGGTGGCAATTGGGTTTCGGGCGAAGCCTCGGTCAATATCAACCCGTCTGATACGACAGACATCGTAGGGCAATATGCCCGCGCTACGGCTGATCAGGCGCAATCAGCCATCGCTGCCGCCAAAGCGGCGTTTCCCCAATGGTCGCGCTCCACACCGCTGGAACGCCACGCGGTGCTGCGCAAAGCGTCAGACGAAATCTTGGCCCGCAAGGAGGAGCTGGGGCGGCTGTTGTCGCGCGAGGAAGGCAAGACCTTGGCCGAAGGCATTGGCGAAACCATTCGCGCGGCGCAAATCTTTGATTTCTTCGCAGGCGAAGCGTTGCGCCTGGCCGGCGAAGTTCTGCCGTCGGTTCGCCCCGGTGTCGGGGTAGAGATCACCCGTGAGGCGGTTGGTGTGGTGGGTATCATCACCCCGTGGAATTTTCCGATCGCCATTCCAGCTTGGAAATTGGCCCCTGCCCTTTGTTATGGCAACACGGTTGTCTTCAAACCGGCTGACTTGGTGCCTGGATGTGCCTGGGCACTGGTGGATATCCTTCAACGTGCAGGTCTGCCGGATGGTGTGCTGAACCTTGTGATGGGCCGGGGGTCTGTTGTTGGACAAGCCATCGTGGAAAGCCATGATGTGGAGGCCCTGACATTTACCGGTTCGCAGCCAACTGGGGCCGCGCTCGCCCTCCAGTCGGCCAAACTGATGCGCAAAGCGCAGATGGAGATGGGCGGCAAGAACCCGTTCGTGGTGCTGGAAGATGCCGATCTGGACATTGCCGTGGATTGCGTGATCAACGGCGCGTTCTTCTCGACCGGTCAGCGGTGCACCGCTTCGTCGCGGATCATTGTCCAAGAACCCATCTACGACCGCTTTCTAGCGGCCATGAGCGAACGGATGGACACGCTGCGGGTGGGGCACGCCCTGGCTGATGACACCCATATCGGCCCGGTGGTTGATGCCAGCCAACTTGCGCAAAACGAAAAGTATATTGAACTTGGCAAAGCCGAAGGCGCGCGACTGGTCAGCGGTGGAACGCGGGTTGCACGCGACACAGATGGCTTTTTCCAAGCGCCCGCCCTGTTTGCGGACTGCACCAACGAAATGACCATCGCCAGCGAGGAAATCTTTGGCCCTGTCGCGGCTGTGATCCCGGTAAAGGACTACGAACAGGCCCTGTCCATCGCAAATCAAACCGAATTTGGTCTGTCAGCCGGTATCGCCACCACCAGCCTGAAACATGCGACCCACTTCAAACGCAACGCGGAAGCCGGGATGGTCATGGTCAACCTGCCCACCGCCGGTGTTGATTTCCATGTTCCCTTCGGGGGGCGCAAAGCATCCAGCTATGGCCCACGCGAACAAGGGCGATATGCGGCAGAATTCTATACGACGGTTAAAACCGCCTACACCTTGGCTTAGGCCATCTTTCCCCCATCACCAGAGGACTAACTATGATTTACGAAATGCGCGTCTACTCCTGCATTCCCGGCGGAATGCCTGCCCTGCTGCAACGGTTTGAAACAACAACCCTGCGGATTTGGGAGCGGGTCGGATTACGGCCTGCGGGTTTTTTCACAACATTGGTCGGCGCATCGAACCATGATCTGACATATTTCCTGGCGTGGGAATCCATGGAAGAGCGTGAACGGCTTTGGAACGCCTTTGCCACTGATCCAGAATGGGTCGCAGCGCGCGCCGCCCATCAGGAAGAGCACGGCGAGGTCGTGGCAAATATCATGAACACCTTTCTGACCCCAACCGCCTTTTCCACGGTGCGCTAAGGGTTAACGATACTGGCAGCCCACGGATGGGCTGTCAGTTTTTTTTGTGCCTGACTGTGATCAGTTGGGCGCAAGTTGTAGGGCGAACCCACACCTTTCTTTTGGGTTGAGCTTTTGCCATTTCCCCCAACGCCCGGCCATTCAGTTTTCAGAGCCAAGAGCACAGGTCGGCTTGCGATCAGGCAGGCAACCCAAGTTTTTCGCGGAATTCATCTTCCATTGTGCGGCGAACGTTTACGGCTTGGCTGTCGGTGATCGCTACATCATTCCACGTCAGCATCTGCCCTTCGCCCACTGGTCGCGTAATCTTCATACCATGTGCAAGGCCAATCGGCAGGCCACGCGCGCGCAGCGAGTCTTCGGCGCGGGCGATGCGGCCCCAGACGGTAAACCCGCCCTCCCCATCCAGCATATCGCCGGGCTTCAGTGCCTTTTTGGCAATCGCAACCACATCTGAATTCAGCCCGTTCGTGCGCCCGGTTGGTTCGTTTCGCAATGCCGCACTGGCAACGCTGATGCCCAGCTCCAGCCCGATCAGGTGCGACGGGCGATACAGGGTGGCATAGCGCCCGGATGTGTCGGTTGTCACACCGTATTCGCCAAAACACCGGCGCACATATTCTGCGCCCATGCCATCTTCATCACTGGCTTCCAGCGTCACGTAAACGCCCCAGCGCAAATCGCCAAAGACCTGCCGACCATCGCGTTCCAGGCTGGATACAACTTCGACCATCCCGGCCTCTTCCAACATTCCGCCATGGGCGCGTGGTTTCAGAACCTCGGGCAGATCATGTACACCACAAGGTGGAAACAACAGCCCGTCGCGCGGGGCCAGCAAGCCTGCAGCGTTTGAAATCGCAGCCATTTCCAAGGCCGATTTTGTGCCATCCAGAAAAGAGTTGAACATTTGTGAGTTCATCCCTGCGGTTGCGGCCTCTTCCGCGGTCAACCCGTAGTAATCCCAAACGGTATCTGGGGTTGAACTGGCGTATTGCGGCAAATATTTCGTGCCTTTCCCGGCGGCAACAACTTTGAAACCGCACGCCCGCGCCCAGTCAATTTGTTCGCACACCAAGGCAGGTTGATCGCCATAGGCCATCGAGTAAACCAGCCCAGCGCTGTCAAATTTTTGCACCAGATAGGCCCCGGCCAGAACGTCTGCCTCGACATTGACCATAATCATATGCCGACCATGCTCTGCCGCCAAAAGCGCGTGTCGGATGCCTGCGGCAGGGCTGCCCGTTGCATCAATCACGACATCCAGTCCAGCTGTTGCGATCAACGCCTCGCCATCTTCAACAAGGCACGTGCGGCCGCTGGACATGGCATCATCCAATGAGCCAGTCACTGCTGCGTCCACATCCCAGCCGGTGTTGATCATCGCCTGCCGGGCCCGTTCTGTGGAAAGATCGGCAATCCCAACCAGATGCATCCCCGGTATATGACGGACCTGGCTGAGGAACATTGAACCGAACTTGCCAGAGCCGATCAGCCCAACACGTATTGGATTGCCCTCGGCCTGACGCTGCGCGAGTTTTGGATAAAGGTTCATTGTGATCTCCTTTGAAAAGCGGAACTGGGCATAGCCACGCGCGAAAATGGGAATGAAAAACGCAAGGGTTTTCTAAGAGCCGGCGACTGTGATGAAACTGATGATACGGCTCCTCAACGCCCTCCAACGTTATCCGGTTGCCAAAGCCTAGGCGGCTTCAACCCTGAAGCACAAACGACTTTTCAAGGCTGATTGATTAGCTTAGCTAATCCTTATGCGCGCGCCATTCAAAGCTATCACCGCCTTTCACGCCACCGCCCGGACGGGAAGCATGCAACACGCTTCACAGGTTCTTGGCGTCACACCTTCGGCTATCAGTCAGCAAATCCAGACGATCGAAGCCCATATCGGCGTTCGTTTGTTCAGCCGAACCGGCCGCAAGGTTGTTCTGACAGAGGCAGGTGAGCGGTATTACGAGATGATCCGCGATGAGGTGGAGCGGATTGCCGTCGCAACCGAGGACATGCGCGGCCAAAGCTCTTACACCGTGCTTAGTGTGCGTATTGCACCGACGTTTGCCACCAAATGGGTGCTGCCCAGATTGCCCGCATTCCTGGCCCTGCATCCAGATATCGAACTGCGCCTTGATGCCACCAATGACCCGCCGGATTTCGGGCGCGAAAACATAGACTTGGAAATTCGCCACGGCACTGGCCCGTGGCCCGGCCTTCACCTGGAAAGCCTGGCAGATGAACCGATGCAGGTGCTTTGTTCGCCCGAATATGCCGCGGCGGGGTCTCTGACCGTAACAGAACTGCCAAACCATAGGTTGATCCATTCAGTGAAGAACGTGGTTCAGTGGGCGCAATGGTTTGAGAAACAGGGCCACAAACCCCAATCCTTGCACAATCGGGTTCTTTTTGACCGCGCGCATATGTCGATAGATTTGGCAGCCAGCGGCCACGGTATTGCACTGGAATCCAAGCTGACCGCCTCGGCTGAAATCGCCAGCGGGCGGTTGATTTGCCCGCTGCGTGAAGCGGTTGAAGTGCGCCAGAAATCTCTCTGGCTTGCCTGCCCCCCTGCTCATTTAAACCGCCGCAAGGTCCGACGGTTTTGCGACTGGTTGAAATCAACACTGACAGAATTTGAACCAGAAAACCAAGGCCGTAGCAGCCCGCCGCTGATGGCCGATCAGACCTGATAAATCCCTGAGATCGCGGTGTCTTCAAGGTTCTTAGACCGCGCGGATAACCGTTACACGATGGGGCGGTTACGCTTCACCGGCTTTAATACAACGTTGGTCTGTGCGCTGGAAACGGCGGATAGCCGAAACAGGAACCCTTCCAGGAACTGGTTATAAGCCGCAAGGTCGGCGCACAGCACACGTAGGTGATAATCCGCCTGACCGGTTGTGGCATAGCATTCCTGCACCTCGGTACTGGCCTCGACCGCGCGGATGAAGTCGACAATCTTATCCGGGTCATGGCGTGTCAGGTGAACATGCACAATTGCCTCAAACGCCAAACCCATCGCTGCCGGATTAATCACTGCACCGTAGCGCTCTATGATGCCATCTTCCTCAAATTGCTTCACCCGCCGCCATAGTGCGGATGCGGACATTCCGACCGTCTCAGCCAGTTCAGCGTTTGAGGCACGGCAATCCTTTTGCAGCAATGTTAAGATTTGGCGGTCGCGGACATCTAGCTTCATACGGTTTGGTTACTTTCCTCAGAATCTCGCTACATTTTGGATAAGCTTACCGGACTATGGGCAATTTTCAATTAATATAGGTAAGAAATACCGCTGAAATAGGATATCATACCAAGACACAGTATCCGAGAGATTGGGCGCCCTTCATGACCAAGCACAATGCCGATTTTCGCACCTACGCCTTGGAAGACCGCTATGCCACGACAAAGGGCCGTGTTTTTCTGACGGGGACACAGGCATTGGCGCGGATCATGATTGATCAAGCCAGACGCGACAGAACCGCAGGTTTAAACACAGCCGGTTTCATTTCCGGTTATCGCGGGTCGCCACTGGGTGGATTGGATTTGGAACTGTGGCGCGCCAAAGAGCGCCTGAACGCGGACCAAATCACATTCATGCCCGCAGTGAACGAAGACCTTGGCGCCACGGCGGTTTTAGGGGCCCAACAAGCGGTGTTGGATCCTGACTGCACGGTCGAGGGCGTGTTTTCAATGTGGTACGGCAAAGGTCCGGGGGTAGACCGTTCCGGCGACGCGCTGAAGCATGGCAACGCCTATGGCACCTCTCCCAAGGGCGGGGTTCTGGTCGTTGCCGGAGATGACCATGGCTGTGTCAGCTCTTCCATGCCGCACCAATCCGATGTCGCCTTCATGGCGTGGTTCATGCCCACACTGAATCCGGCGTCGGTTGAGGAGTATCTGGCCTTTGGTGAATACGGGATCGCCCTGTCGCGATTTTCGGGCACATGGGTGGGGTTCAAGGCCGTTTCCGAAACGGTTGAAAGCGGCCGCTCTGTTCCACTGCACCCTGACCGGAAATTTAGCTTTCCGGAAATTGAACGCCCAGCAGGCGGCTTGCACATACGCTCTGCCGATCTGCCCAGCCCCGAGATTGAGACCCGTATTCGCCACAAACTACGGGCGGTTCGCGCCTTTGCCGAGGCCAATCCGATTGATCGCCGGATTTATAACGTCACGAATGCCAAGTTTGGCTTTGTATCAACCGGCAAAGGTCATCTGGATTTGATGGAGGCCCTGCGACTGTTGGGGTTGGATGAACCCGCCTGCCATCGTTTGGGCATTGATATCTACAAGGTTGGCATGGTCTGGCCATTGGCCCGGCGCAATGCTTTGCGGTTTGTCAAAGGCCTGAACGAAGTCTTGGTTGTCGAAGAAAAACGCGGCATCATTGAAAGCCAGTTCAAGGAATATTTCTATGACTGGCCGGGGGATAAGCCCCATAAAATGGTTGGAAAGTACGACAGCCACGGCGAGCCGCTGATCCCCTGGACCGGCGAGTTAAGCCCGCTTCAGCTGGTCCCGATCATAGCGGCGCGACTTGATGCGTTTTTCCCCGAAGAGGGCCTGCCAGCCAAAGCCCGCGCGCTGACCGATACCCCACCACAACTGATCAATGTGCCAGGGGCAACGCGCACTCCGTATTTCTGTTCTGGCTGCCCGCACAACAGCTCTACCAAGGTGCCAGAAGGCTCTGTTGCAGCAAGCGGTATCGGCTGCCATGTTATGGCCTCGTGGATGGACCGCAATACCGTGGGATACGCGCAGATGGGTGGCGAAGGCGTTCCGCATTTGGTGGCGTCCAAGTTTAATGGTGGCAAACACATCTTTCAGAATTTGGGTGAAGGCACATGGTATCATTCTGGGTCTTTGGCCATACGGCAGGCCATCGCCTCGGGCGCGAATATCACTTACAAAATCCTTTATAATGATGCCGTTGCCATGACAGGCGGCCAACCCGTTGACGGCCCGGTTAGTGTAACAGGCATCGCCCATGCCTGCCGGGCCGAAGGTGTGGATCGGATCGCCGTGGTGTCCGATGATATTTCGAAATTTCGCCGTGCGGACTTTCCTGGCGGCACCAGCTTTGCCGATCGCGGTGAATTGGATCAATTGCAGCGCGAATTGCGTGACATTCCCGGTGTCTCTGTTTTGATTTACGAACAGACCTGCGCCACAGAGAAACGGCGCAGACGCAAGCGCGGCACGATGGAAGATCCAAAACGCTTTGCCTTTATCAATGATTTGGTCTGCGAAGGGTGCGGCGACTGTTCGGTGGAATCCAACTGTCTAAGTGTAGAGCCCAAGGAAACCCCTTTGGGGCGCAAACGTCAGATCAACCTAAGCTCCTGTAATAAGGATTTTTCGTGCCTGAACGGGTTTTGCCCCAGCTTTGTTACGGTGCAAAACGCAACCCGTCGCAAACGAGCGGTCACTCTGAACTTGGAAACGCTGGAAACCGGGCTGCCTTCCCCTGACCTGCCCAGTCTGGCCAATCCGTTTGATTTAATGGTCACCGGCGTTGGGGGCACGGGGGTTGTGACCGTTGGTGCGCTGATCACAATGGCCGCGCATCTTGAGGGCAAAGGCGCTTCGGTTCTGGACTTTACCGGCTTTGCCCAAAAATTCGGAACCGTGCTCAGCTATATCCGGCTGGGACAGGCGCCAGAGGTGCTGAACCAAGTGCGTATCGACATGCGGGCAGCAGATGCCGTGATCGGGTGCGATATCGTTGTCAGCTCTGCGCCAAAGGCATCAGCCCATTATCGCGCGGGCACGCAGGTTGTCCTGAACCGTGCGGAGATGCCGACCGGTGATCTGGTATTGCGTCGCGACGCGCAGTTGAATGTCGACGCCCGCGAAGCGGCCGTTGCACGGGTTGTTGGGGCTGCAAACGTGGCCGGATTTGATGCCAATGCTGCGGCTGAAACCTTGATGGGCGATGCGGTCTTTGCCAATGTGATGATGCTGGGCTTTGCATGGCAAAAGGGGTTGGTGCCCGTTGGCCATGCCGCCATCGCCCAAGCGATATTGTTGAATGGTGTCGCGGTTGAGAAAAACCGGGTCGCATTTGCCATCGGCCGCTGCATGGCCGCCGCCCCAGATCGCCTGAACGGATACTCAGATCCGCACCCTGTGGACGAGACGCTGGAACAGATCATCGAACGCCGTGTCGCCTTTCTGACAGACTACCAAAATTCAGCCTACGCAAAAAGATTTGCCAACCGGATTGCCGCGTTTCGGGCAGCCCAGCCCGATGCCCCTGAAAATGTTCTGAAAACAGTGGCCCGCAACCTGTTCAAACTGATGGCCTACAAAGACGAGTTCGAGGTGGCACGGCTGTGGACGTCAGACACAGTAAAACACGAGTTAGCGGAGAAGTTCGAAGGGGATTACACGATCCAATACCATATGGCGCCACCGTTGCTGGGCTGGCGCAAAGATGGGCGCGGTCGGCCGATAAAACGGGCGTTTGGCAGCTGGATGCAGCCCGTTCTAAGTACACTTTCACACCTGCGTGGGCTGCGTGGCACAGCGTTGAATCCTTTTGGCTATCACTATGAGGCGCGCATGCACCGCCAAACACTGGCGTGGTACGAAGATTTGATGGATCGGGCCGAAAACGGACCCCAATGGCACGACGCGCTGTCTGCCGCGAACGAGATACGCGGATATGGACCAGTTCGTGCGGATGCGGTGCGCAAAGCCCGCGCAGAAGTCGAAAAGCTGTTGGCTTGAAAATAGAATACTCGCTTTGATGCGCAGCACCCCACATACCAAAACGCCCGGCTGATCAATTCAACCGGGCGTCAATTCGGTGTTACGGTGGTCGGTTTCAGCCCTTGGCCTCGACCCGTGTTTTTAACGCGGCATTCATCGCTTCAAAACCTCCGGCGGTGCTTTCGCCGATCAGGGGAAACAGAACATAGGCCAACATACCGCTGAAGGTTTCACCCTGACGGAAAAGGGTTTTGCCATCAGCTGTTTCTTCCATGGTGAAATGATGTTCGCCATCAAATACCCCCTTGAAGCCCAAGTGCCCGACCCAGCGCAGCTCTCTGGCTTCATCGCTGACCAAGACTGTGGGCGTGAAACCCATCGGCGCGTTGCCTGCAGGTTGGACGGTCACGTTCAACTGTCTGCCAACCGTCAAATCGCCCGACATATGGGTTACAAACGGGTTCCAGCTTGCGTGGCCTTCTGTGTCGGACAGCTCTGCCCATACCGCGTGTGGTGGGGCATCGATCTCGATCTCTGTCGCGATGGATTTTGTGGTGAACTGACCCACGCCATAGGCAGCGATCAGTGTGGAGGCAATGGCGACGGTGGCTGTGGTTAGGATGGACATTGGGCATTCCTTTTTGGGTTTCGCAGCGCCCTTGGATCGTGGGACTGCGGTGTTTGCGATGACCCAAGACTGACACCAAATAAAAACTATATAAATCTCCCGATAATTGACCCTTAATATAGATTTTTGTATACCCAGCCACATGCGTATTTCCTGGGATCTGATCCGAACCTTTCAATCCGTCGCCCAGACCGGCAGCTTGTCTGCTGCGGCACGGGCTTTGCAACTGACACAGCCCACCGTTGGGCGGCATATTGATCTGTTGGAACAGGCGCTGAATATGTCGCTGTTCATCCGCAGCCGTGAAGGCATGCAGCTGACCTCCAAGGGCGCTGATCTGATGGAAACAGCACTGGAAATGGACCGCGCCGCGACTGGGTTTGAACGCCAGGCGACAGGTCTGGATGATGACATCAGCGGCGTGGTGCGTGTTTCGGCCAATGACATTTTTGGTGTTTTGATCCTGCCCTACGTCCTGCCTCAGTTCATGGACCAAAATCCGGGGATCGAGATTGAGTTGATTGTCAGCAACTCTGCCGCAAACCTGTTGCAGCGGGATGCAGACGTGGCCATCCGTATGTTCAGACCAACCCAAAACGATCTGGTTGCCCGCAAGATCGCCGAACTGCCGCTGGGGCTGTATGCCCACCGCGACTACCTTGCCCAACATGGCACGCCGCAAACCATTGGCGATCTGCATGCGCACCGTTTCATCGGGTTTGACCGTGATACTTCGCTGATTGATGCCGCGCGTATGCTGGGGGAAACCTTTACGCCCAAAGACTTTGTCTTCCGCTGCGACAATATCCTAAGCCATGTCGCGGCGATCCGATCTGGCATTGGCATCGGCGTGACGCATCAAGGCTTAGCCGCAGCATGGGATGGGGTTGAGCCGGTGCTAACCGACCTGCCCCTGCCAGGATTGGACCTGTGGTTGGCCTGCCATTCCGAAGTGCGCCACAACCAGCGTATTCGCGCGGTTATGGATTTTCTGGGCGATACGCTGCGCGAGCCTTATCGCTTTGTCCCAGCACAGCTATAGATCACCGCCTGCCAATTCGGGATGTTCGTAGGCTTCAGGATAGGTCATGGGGCGCAATGGGCCCAGCGGCACAGTGTTGTTCCAAGACCGTCCAAAATAGCCCTGTTTGCAGTGCACCAGCGAATTGCTTTCGGCAACGCCGGGCATGGCATAGACGCGGCATAGCCAGCGCCACAGGTTCGGATAATCCAGAATGCGAGCGCCATTCAACTTCATGCGCACATAGTAGACCGGGTCATGACGATAGAGCGTTGGGAACAGACGCAAGTCCGCCTCGGTGAAATTTGCCCCTGTCAGAAAGGGTCGATCGTCCGAGGACAACCGCGCCTCTAACGTTGCAAGCATGTCGAAATAGGCGGTAAACGCGGCGGCGTAGACCGCCTGATCAGAAGAAAACCCAGCCTTATAGGCACCGTTGTTGATAGTGACGTAGATCGCTTGGTTCAGCGCATCAATCTCTTCCCGCAAGGCATTGGACTGTGGGTATAAATCAGGGCGATCTGCATCCGAAAGCGCGCTGCCAAGCGCTATAGCCTGATCGTTCAGCATCCGGATAATCTCGGCGCTTTCGTTGTTCACGATGCGCCCGGACTTCTTGTCATACAGAACCGGCACAGACCCTTCATCGGCCCCTTCTGCGGCATAGATTTGCTTGACCAGACGATACCCTTTGCCGGTGCCTGTTTCCGCCGAACACTCGGGCAATGGCGCACCGGTCAGAGCCGATATGCGGGCTGGATTAAATTCCCACAGGTTCGGGCCCGCTGGATCATCGTCGTTTGTCCGGCTGGGAAAGGCGACATCCAAACCAATGCTGCCTTGCAAACCCAACACATTGCGCGCCAGGGTCACGCGGTGGCACCACGGGCAATTCAGCGCAACAAATAAGTGGTAGCGCCCTGGTTCAGCGGGAAAATCCGCATCCCCCAAGGCGCTACGAAACCCGCTGACGCCACGAACAAATTCACCTTTTGCCCTGCGGGCTGCGGCATTGGCCTGCGATTCTTCTACCGCAAGTTCATCTGTTCGTTTTGTCATGCGCGTTCTCCTACCCCCGCAAACGGTGATGCAGGATGATCGGCACTGCAAGCTCTTCTTCATCGCTCAAGTGACGTTCCAGAAACGCATCAATTGTCTGCGCCAGACCATGAAGTTTGCCAGCCTCATCGCGCGCTTGCGTTTCATCCAGATGGATCAGCTTGATCGCGCGATTTGCGGTTCGGGTGAACTGCTCCAAAACCACATCAAGGTCGGCATGATCCTTTTCCAGAATGTCCAATCCAACATCAAACCGGGGATCCGCGGCTGAAAGCTCTGGGAAGTAGGAATGATCCTCCCAGCCGTGGTGCCCGTGAAGATTGGCCACCAGCGTATTGCCCCGAAAGGACAGATCAGCCCCATATGCTTCGGGATCTTGGGCGCCATCCAGATAGCTTTCGGTGCTTGTGCGGATAGAGGTGCTCAGCCGACGGAACATGCGATGCGCGCCCAGCCAATGCTGCGTTTTTTCCCGAAAACCGGGATGAGCATCCCAAGAGTCACGCGGATAGTCCGCCAACAGGCGCTGCATTTCAGTTGGCATTTCGGTGGTACGGATGTGGAATTCGTCAAACATGTCTTTTCCTTTCCCCATTTACGTGGGGTCAGTTTGAGCCACGATAAGCCGCAAAGATGCATGTCAGCCATGCATTTTAATCAAGGGTTTCCAACCATCAATGCGGTGAACGCATGGCCGTCTACGCCCATTTGGCCAACGTTTTTTGATGGTTTTTTACCGTCCCCTGACCACTGCAACCTGTCAAAACTGGCGCAAAACAGCTGTTTTTCGCCTAAAAACACGGTTTCCCAATCACAAGCGAGCGATCTGAGCGCAAAGGTAGCCAACAGCATTGATCGATTACCTGAGGTCAGTCTAAACTTTTCATATTTTTCGGAGGGCTATTTCATGAAGCGGATTACGCTTACGTTTTTTTCGTTCAGTTTCTTGTTGTTCAGCGTGGTTCAATACGCGGCACCTGCCTATGCAAATGCCCACCTTCAACCACCCGCGCCCCCTCCTCAGATCGGGGGAGTAACACCGCCACCGCCGCCACCGCCGCCGCCACCCGCGCAACAACTCAAAGTCTACTACACGGTGAATGGCCAAACTTTGGGCCCGTTCAATGCTGACCAGTTGAAGGCCAAAATCGCGGCAGGCGAAGTGGGCCGTCAAACCCTTGTCTGGATGGAAGGCATGGCCGAATGGCAAGCCGCCGCAACAGTTGCTGCTGTCGCGCCGTTGCTGACCAATGTCCCGCCAACACCGAAATTTGATGCGGCTGCATATTTGGTCGGCACATGGGAAGCACGCTACACAGTGTCGATACCCGGTCAAGGACAGGCGCAAGTTTCGGAATCCATGACCTATCGGCCAGATGGTACGGTGACGGGTTTTGGCACAATGGTCTCTCAGTCCACCTATGGTCCAATCACTGTAACCATGTCGTCGCAGGGGACATTTACCGCCGAAGCAAAGACACAAAACAGTTTCGTTTTAACCCCAAACATCCAGGTCACTTTTAACAGCGGTGCGGGTATCCCCAATACGTCCACGAATACGACGCCTGCGTTGTTGACCGTTGTCGACCGCAACACGATGGCCATTGACGCAGGTACACGCATGCACCGTGTCGGGAACTAGGAGGGTTCGCTATGTTTCGACTGATTATCCTTGTTTTGGCCTTGGCCTCACCCGCGATTGCACAAGACGTCCAGCGCATTCAGCCCAGACTTGGCCTTAGCACAACTCAGGCTGAGCAACCGCTTCAGGTCTATATCGTGGTGGACGGGAAACAAGTTGGCCCGTTGGATGAGGCTGGCTTGGCGGGCTTTTTGGGCTCGCCCGAAGCAGCCTCCAGCACATATGCCTGGCTGCCCGGAATGACAGAATGGGCCTTGGCCTCAACCATTCCTGCGCTGCAAGCGGCGATCGCTTCGATGAACCAAAGCGAGAGCGGGGAAATGACCCCACCCAGCGACCCAAACGCGTTTATGTTGGGTGTCTGGTTTAGCGAGCAATTTACCTGGACCCTTGAAGACGTGAAGTACAGCACTGTCATCCAGATAAAAATGTTGCCAAATGGCCGTTTCGAAGGGGCCACCTTGTTTCGACCTAAGGACAAACAAGAAGGACCGATCCGCATTTCGCATGAACGTGGCACCTGGAGTGCAACCGCAGTGGAA
Organism: Pseudoprimorskyibacter sp.; assembly: GCA_034670065.1. GTDB lineage: Bacteria > Pseudomonadota > Alphaproteobacteria > Rhodobacterales > Rhodobacteraceae > Mesobacterium_A. The sequence goes on from JAXMOG010000001.1 coordinate 1,025,349, forward strand.
GATGGCAAATTTTCGTTGGAACGCAAAATCTCATTCACAGCGGTTGAGGATGGCGTAGTCAAAGGGCAAGGCCGCATGGAAGACACCTTCGTGCTGAAAGCCACAGGGCCAAATGGCGTGGAATCTAACGAAGGCATCGCATTCGTGCGCATTCCGGAACGCGACTAGCCCTATGAAACGCCGGGGCTTTTTGCTGGGTTCCCTTGCCCTTCTTTGGCCAATGCAGGCCGCGGCTCTGTCGGTCTATGTGGCTGAAGACGGGCAAGTTCTGGGTCCGTTTGACGCCGCGGCCTTAAAGACCCGCATCTTGTCAAAGGCAGAGGCCGCCAAGACACTGGTCTGGATGCAAGGCATGAACGATTGGACCCCGGCAAGTCAGGTTCCGGCTTTGGCGGGGTTTGTCGCTGGTCTGCCTATAGAAACTCCATTTGATGCCGCCAAGTTTATCATCGGGTCTTGGAAAAGTGACACCCAGGTGATCGAAACAAAAAAGAAAGTGGGTGTCATGGGAACAATTTCCTTTATTTTTCGGGCAGATGGCACCTACAGCGGCCAGAAATCCGGTGCGTATTTTCATTCACGCGCAACAGCGGGCGCGGATCCAAGCAGACCGGAAATCGATACCCAGCATTACATTGTTAACCTTACCATGACAGGAACCTATGAGGTGACACTTGGTCAAGATGGGTATTTTTCAGTTCATATGAAAGGTAAGTCGGTCGACAACAGCACCGGTGCCGAGGGAGCGACAAGAAAAGGAAGCGAAACCTACGATTTCAGGCAATTGGGGCCAATTCTGATGCAAACTCGCTATGGCGTTAAATATCATAGAGCCAGCTACTAAGCCGGGCGACCACCGGTTCACATCGGTGGGGCACCCTCGCCCACGATCATGAAAGGTGCCCAATACGCCGGATGGTATGCGCGATCATCCAAGGATGGATCATCAAGAATGCCCAACATGGTCACACGCAGCGCATCAGCCAAGCCCAGTTCTGGGTTTTCATCAAGAGTGGACAGCATATCAGACGTCAGGCGCGTGGCCGCGTCCGAATAGACCGGCCAATGTGATACCAGCAAACTACGCGCCCCGGCGTAGAAGAACGCACTGGCCAGACCCGAAAGCCCTTCGTCATCCCCGCCACCGCCTGCGGCTGTATTACATGCTGAAAGCAACACAAAATTGGCATTCAGGCGCAGCTGCGCGATTTCCCCAACGGTCAATAACCCGTCATCTTCGGCATCGGGCGCGGACGGTGGCGTTAAAACCAGCCCGGCATCCAAGGCCCCGACCTCACCCGCGATCAGCCCGTGCGTTGCAAAGGACAGATTGCCGAAACTGGCCAATTCGCCAGATTGGCTGAGCGCTTTGATGCGGGTTTCCGTGGCTTCGCCCTGCAACAGCAACTGGCTGTCACCACCGAAAAGCCGCGCCGCATGCTGCAATTCACAGCGCGTATCGGGTAGGGCCGGAAGGTTGGCCAGTGCATTGGTGTCGATGGCGCCTCCCCGCTGATACACCCCGGTTCCGTTCGCATCCATCGCTGCGGCCAACACGGTTTCGCCTGTTGCATCGGCACATTCAAAGGGCCGCGCGCCACCACGCTGTGCCCCGATCAGTGGATCGCCAACGCCCAAGAAACGGTTGCCAGACACCCGATCTCCCCGACTGCGCAGCGCATCAAAACTGGCCACCGTCGGCACCACGACAATCGACATGTCGCGCAGCAGCCAATCGGCCTGGCGCAAGTGATTTCCGGGCCACGGCGCAGAACGCACAAGCAAATGAAAGGGCAGCGCCGTCAGTGTTTGATCGGGCACCACAATCAGGCGGGTCTTTCCATCCAACGCCTCTGAAACCGGACCTAGCAAGGTGTCATAGGCCCGATGCGCCAACGCCAAATCGAACAAATCGCGGTTGGGTGCGTCTTCCGGTTCCTCGTCCAGCGAAAAGGCCCCTCTGGTCAGCCCCCTGTGCTGCCCGCACCGCCCATCCGTCAAAGCCGCCGCACAGCGCAAATCAACGGTCAGGGCAGCCAGAGTTTCGCGATCCGCCGTGCTGTTGACGTGCAACGCTTCTTTGGTCAGCGCCAGAACCACACTGCCCCCGCTTTCGGTGCTTAGATGTTCGGGCGATGTGGCAAACATCACCAACACCTCATCCGTGCGCAGTTTGGCAGCAATGGTCGCCAGTTCGATTGCCTGACCGGATGTGAAACTGTTGTAATCGGGAAAGGTCTGCGCAACATCACGCCGAATGGCCTCGGCGGCGGCAAGGTCACCATCAAGACGCGCTTGAACAACCGTGGTGTCTGCCCCTTCGGCCAGACGATCCCGGAAATTGGCGCGAAGCGTCTGAATATTGGCCTCATAGTCCTGCAACTGACGCAGCCGCGCAGACAGTTCCGGCGCTGTCGTCCACCGGGCAGCCGCCCGGCTTAGCGCCCGACCAGCAGACAAGCTGTTGACGCCCTGCGCCACGACAAAGATCTCATCCAGATAGGCAGAGCTTTCCCCCTGATCGGCACGCGCCAGCCTTTCCAGCGTTTGAATATAGACCGGCAAATAATCACTGGCATGCGCTCCATCCGCCCGCCCCGGCTGCGCCAGATGATCTGTGGCGTCTCGAAACGCGCTTAACGCCATTGTCAGATCATCGCGTTCCAACGCGATCCGGCCCTGCAATATACGAATTTCAGCAAGGCTGGGATCATCCGGGGGCAGCCGATCCAGGGCCTGGGCCAGATAGGATGACGCGTCCGCCAACCGATCCTGTGACCAGGCGCGATTTGCCAACAACTGCAACGTCAAAATCTCGTTCATCCCACCTGGTGCCGTATTGGTTTGGGACACCTGTGTTGCCTCAACGAACAGTTGATCAGCGTCTTGCGTCCGCCCGATCCGGTCCAGAAGGTCGGCATAGGCCAGCATAAGCGGCGCCTTCAACGGGTCATCGGCGTCAGACGTTTCCCCAAAGGCGGACAAGGCAGTTTCAAATATCGCCGTGGCGGCATCCTCCTGACCGGAATCTGCCAGAGCCGCTGCCAATGTCACTTTGCCGGTGACTGTTGACAAGGAACGTGGGCCGGTCAGTTGCTCGCGCAGCGCGTTGGATTGCTGCAGGATCGGGATGGCTTCGTCGCCACGGCCAAGGGCAGTCAACGTGTTCGCATATGTGTTCAGCAATGTTGCCCAGGCCATATCGTCGGTCATTTCCGCCGATTGCAGTACAGCGATGGCCTCGGAAAGATGCGCATTGGCAGCAGTGTAATCCAGACGTTCGATGCTCAACCGGCCCAGCTCTGCCAAGGCGTCGGCGTGCAAGGACGGATCGACCGGGCTGTAGGCCGCGTTGTCTGCCAGCGCTTGTTCGGCTACGGCTTTCGCTTCGCCATAGCGGCGATCCAACGCCAAGAAACTGGATCGCTCCAATCGCAAGCGCTGCACGGCAGGCGCATGTCGATCTTCGCGCAGTTCCGCCAAGTTGAGCACCAAGGCGTTTAACTCCAGCGCTTCAGACAGGCGGCCTTCTTGTGCCAGCCAGCGGGCTGTATCTGTCAAACTGTCACTTCCGTTCAAATCAAGCGTTGCCAAATACCCCGGTGGAACATCGGCCAGCCGCTTGACCCATGGGATGGCGCCCGACATGCTGCCTGCCCTGAGATGGGCCGGGATCATCAAGGCATACACCCCGACAGGAAATGGATCATCGGCCAGGACTGTGGCTGTCAGCGACCGTCCAATCCGATCTGTCGCGTCAATATCTTTGGCATAGATCGCGCTGGCAAAGCTCTCCATCTCAACCAGTTGAGCGTTATCCACGGCCTCGCGCTGTGTCACGATGGCTTGCGCCTGCTCATAGAGCCAGCCCGCGGTTTCGTCGCGGTCACGCCCCTGCGCGGCCAGATCGATCACTGCGTTCTCAAATTCCGAGTACCGATCAGCCAATTCCGGCAACTGATCTGCAAAACTGTCAGGGTCGAGCCATATCAACGGCATGGCGTGTACCGTTGCCTCAACCGGGTGCCCCATATCAATATGGGCCAAAGCCCGGATCAGGGCCGCCTCCAACGCAATTTCATCCTCTGCACCATAGGCTTCTGAAGCCGCCAGCGCCAAATCTGCCGCGACAATGGCCGCTGTCTGTGGGTCCCCCGCCGCCAAGTAGATATCTGCCAAGTAGAGCATGCCAAAATGCAGCCTGTCTGGATCTGCGCCTGACAGGCGGGCAATGCGGATCAGGCTGGTTAACGTACGTATCGCCAACGCGGTCTGATCCAGATCGTCATAGGTCAGGCCCAGCAATTCCAGTACCGGCAACCGGCGCGCATCGGTGCGTCCGAACAGACGGATCGACTGCGCATCCAAGCGTATTAGCTCAGGCAGCAGGTCCTCACTGTCTTGGATGTAATAGTTCAGGGTCGCCAATGCCTCTTGGGCATCGAAACGTTCAATGTCGGTGGTCGCGTCAGCCAAGGCACCGGTCGCCGCGCGCTCTGCAGCGTCCCATTCACCCTGGTCGATCAGCGCGAAGGCCTGATCAACGCGCGGATCCGCTGCCCATAGCGGCGTGCCCAATAACAGGCACGCAACAAAAGCAACAAAAACAGCCTTCATTCTGCCCCCCCAAATACAAAAGCGCCCGGATCATCAGCCGATCCGGGCATTTCATTTCACCAGTTAAAAGCCCGCTGGCGTCACTTGCAGCCCGGCCATTTGCCAAGCCTGCATGCCACCGCGATACCAGTAAACATTCGTATAGCCCGCTGCGACGGTGCGCAGGGTGGCGTTGTAACTGAGCCAACACATCGGATCGCTACAATAGATCGCAATAACGGCGCCCTTGTTGTTGCCAGTGATTTGCCCCAACCACTGTGCCGCCTGCTGCTGCGTGCGGTCATTTAGGCTGCCCGCAGAAGCAAGTGCCGGAGCAACATAGGCATTCGGCAAGCTGTATTCCGAGCCCAAAACATCAATCAAAACAACCGGCACGCCCGATTGGATGGCATTTGCCAGAACCTGCGTTGTGACCAACTGCGCACCAGGCACACTGGTGGGGGTTTGAGCATGGAAATTGTTTTGCCTCAGTTGTTGCGTTGGCTGAACTCCAAATTCTCGGGTTTCAAACGCTGTGATCTGCGGATCGATCTGCGGGCCAGGTTGTGGTGCCGGTGTTGGCGCCGGTGCAGGAGGCGTTGGCTGCGGGGCCGGCTGCGGAATGGGCTGCGGGATCGGCGGTGGCGGTGGCGGCGCGGGCGTGGGTGCAGGCGGTGGTGGCGGAGGCGGTGCTGGGACAACGCCACCGCCGCCGCCATCAAAACTGCCGCCTTCAAAACCGCCACCAGTTGGGGCTGGAACGGGGGGAGGTCCGGGTTGCGGCACAACCGCGCCGCCACCACCGCCAAAGCTGCCACCGAAATTATCACCGGCAGGCGCCGGAGTTGACGGTAGCGCCGGCACCCCACCACCACCGGTGTCAAAGCTACCGCCGAAACCATCGGTCGACTGCGCCACAACATATGCCGGGGCAGCAAGGCCTATACTCAGCGCTGCCGCCATGGTCAGCGCAAAACGAAAGGAAATACGTTTCATAATATGTTCTTTCTTATACATGCGCCTCACCCACCCAGGTTCCGGGCGATCCAGTCATAGTAGTTCGAAACACGGGTGTAGACGGAATATAGGTCTTTATGACCACAGCGGTTGGTCGCGCCCAATGGCTCCCGTCCCCAGCTGACAATGCCAACCTGCAACCAGCGTCCATCCGACTGACGGATCATCAGTGGACCGCCGCTATCACCGTTGCACGAAGTCTTTTCACCAGATGCAACGCCGGCGCAGATCATATTGTCGGTCAATGCATTGCCGATGTTATCCGCCAGGATGACAAATGCGGCTTCCAACTTGTCTTCTGGAATGCGGTTCAGCTCTCCCATGCCAAGCAAGAAACTGCCAAATTCGCGCTTGGTTTGTTCAGCCATGCCGCGATTGCAGGTGCTGTTGTCTACGATATCAATATCTGTTTCCATCAGGTTGATAGGAAGCTTTTCTTCCTCCATCATCCCCCATCCCACGACAACAGCAGGCCCCTGTGGCAGCTGTGCGCCCTGCGGCAGCACCGGAATTGCGCCAATAGGGCCAGAGGCTTGCGTGACCGGTTCTGCCAACTGAAGAAGCGCGATATCGTTGTCGAACAATGATGGGTTATAGCCTTCATGGGCGATCACCCTGCTCACTTTGCGCAAGTCGCCCTTGGCCAAATCAACCGAACTGCTGCGCACGGTGACAGAGGCCGGATCAGAGGTACGTCCGTCTTCTTTGACCACACAGTGGGCAGCCGTCAGCACCCATTGGCGCGCAATCAACGTACCGCCGCAAAATTGGGTATCGTAAAAACCGTCTTCCGTTCCGTTCAACCCGTCTGTTCTATGAAGCGAAACCTGCGCAGGCCACGCCCCTTCTTTGGCTGGGCGACCGCCGAAAATTCGGGTTGCGTCATCGGGGCTGACCATTTCGGCGTTCTTTCGAACTTCCGCCATGTAAGACTGCACCATCACCTGATCAGAACCGCTGGGAACGGCGATCTGGCTAAGGCTGGACTTTTGTTCAGCCAAACCTGCTGACGCGAATACGAGCGACAATCCAACAAGCGCAATCGCCTTGGTTGAGCATTTCATATTTTACCCTCCTACAAAATTCATTCTATTCACCAGAACCCTGAAAAATGAGCCCTGAAACGAGGCCGGTTACTGCGCTCGTCCGGCACGTGCGAAGGCTTCTTGCCTTGGCAAAACACGCCAGTTAAATCGTTCAACCCAGATATTCGCGATATCAAACCCACCGAATGAACCGCGCGTATCTGGTCGTCGCGCTATAGCGGCCAGAAAGCTTTGTGCCTGTGTCGCCGCTGTTCCGCGCGTGGCTGCGGAACCGTCCAGACAGGTCTCTACCAGACCCTCCAGATTCAGCGCCTCGGCATTGGCCTTTGACTCTGTGACAATGACAAACAATCGTTCGTCGCCAGCCGAATAACCACCAGGGCAATCGGAGCACATTGTCATCCCTGTGCCAAGTGCGCTGTCCGCGCGGGCATCAACAATGCGCACATAATCAGCATGAACACAGTATTGCGCATCAATATGAATGCGATTCACGTCGTATTCGCCGGGCACTTCGCCCTTGGCTCGAAATTCGATCTGATCGCATTGTTTGATTTCATCATTGCCCGACAAAGGGGCTGCAGGCGAGGCATTGGCCTGTGCACGGCGGCATTCACGCGCGGGGGATATCCCGGCATCCACACCGGCCAAATCATTCACATCAACGGCACGAATATCTGCCGACACATCAACCGGGCTGGCGTTCAGGATCGACCCCGTTCCGGTTACATTGCCCAGCATTCTGGCGATCGTTTCAGCCTTGGCGACACGTGTCAGCAACGCAGACAGGTCCCCCTCTCCTGGTCGCCAGGACAGGCCAATGGGTGTTTGCCCATCCACTGCGGCGGGGCCAAACCAGAGGGCGGAACCATCCCACACTGTTTCAATGTCAAAATCCGTTTGTGACAACTGTAGCTGTGCACTGTCTGGGCTGTTTGCCATGGCGATTGCATCGGCAAGTTGCACAACGTTGGGATCATCTGCCGCCAAAACAGCGCCAGTGGACAGATCGCGCGGAAACCCGATCTGGACAACCAAATCAACGGGCCGCGCCACAAGCTGGGCAAACCGGGCCTCGGTGGGCAACGACCCAACAATGGCACAGGGCTGCGCAAGGCTGGGAACACAGTCCGCAGCAACAGGGCGCAAGAACGCGCGGGTCGCTTCAACATCTTCCATCTGGGCGTAGCCGATCACCGCATCCGGACCGTCGGCGGCATCTGCAACCAGCCCCACCAGCGTACCCTCGCCCAATCCCTGAACCAGACCGGCGAAAATCTCATCACCCGCCACGCCAAAACGGCGCAAGCCCACCGTTTCGGCACCGCCAAAGACGGCGGCATCAATCAGCGATCCTTCCCACAGCGGTGTTTGAAGACGCGCAACGCCCGGCACCGATCCGTCATTCATATCGCTGAGCACGGCCTGAAACAGTTGGCGAAAACTTAGACCATCGCTGCTGTCCAAACGGGCTGCCAGTTTGGATGTGAACAAACCGTACCACTCGCTGCCACCGCTGCTTTCGGCAAAATTGACTTCGCGCGCAACTTCGGTGGAGCGCGCAGAATAGAACGCCAGAAACCCGCCTGGCAGGTCTGGCTCTGGGGCCTCTGTGACCTGCTGTTCTGTCTGGGCCAAGATCTTGATCTGTACACCCAGCACTGCTGGGTCAACAAAGCGAGATGCAACGCCGGGCGCCGCCGCGCGCAAACCCGAACCGGAATGGCAGCTGTCCATAACCAACCATACATCTGCACCGGTTGCCCGAATGGCATCAATGGCCTGTCCGATTTCGTCATCGACCAGCGCATTTGGAATTGTGCCGCTGCCCGGCTCTGCCCGCGCGGTGTCAGACGGCAGAAAAACCTCGTCCAACCCATCGGTCTCATCGCCGTTCAAATCTGTTTGGCGGGTGCCGTGACCGCTGAGATGAATATAAACAAAATCGCCCGCTTCGGACACGGCGGCCAAGTTTGCCAAACCCGCCAAAATGGCCGCGCGGGTGGGGGCTATGCCGTCCTCTGTATCATTGGTCAGGGTCGTGATTTCGCTAACGCCCCGGTCCGTTAATACCCGCGTTAACAAAGCGACATCGTTCGCAGGGCCTTTCAAATCGGCCAAACCAACGCTGTCGTCATAGTCAGAAACCCCCACCAATAACGCCCGAATTTCAGCCTGGGCGCCAAATGGCAGAGCACATAAAAATAATAGACAGAGGATCGCAACTTTCATGCTGTACCTCGAAATACAAAAAGACGTGAAATTAAAACAATTCAGGTGTCAAACATCGGCAAGTATAAGGAGACCGCGTTTTGACACCAACGTTTTTTACCCGTATCGCGTTGATTTTACTTCTTCTCTGACACACATCGCGATCATTTTATCAGGGCGTTACAAGAAAAATGCGAAAGTATCCGGGATATTTGAGGTAGTTTTATGCGAACGTTTTTTTCGATCATGTCATTGATGACACTTCTTTTTTCCGGGTCACCAGCGGCCATGGCGCAGTCTGCACCGCAGGCGTCTGACTTGGCGGAACTTACCTGGTTAACAGAAAATGACCCGGCTGCGGCGTTGCAAACTGTCGATGCGGCCTTGAGCGAAGCCTCTGGCGACACGGCCGCCGATCCCCGGCTGATCTTTGATTTGAATAACTTAAAGGCCGATCTTTTGATCCGGCTTGGCAAGCAAACCGAAGCGGCCGAACTGCTGATTGGGCTGGCCAAGTACGCAATACGTCACCGCAATACATTGGATGTCGACCCTGCCCCGATCTTGGCAACTGCTGCCGCATTGTTTGAAACGCAGGGCAACTATCGCCAAGCCGGGCAGGCGCTGACTGCCAAGCTGGAAGAACAGCGCGATGGCGGACAAGGCGGCGCAGTGCTGGCACTGACGTTAGAGGAATTGGCGCGACTATCGGATCTGCTTTCCAAACCGGAAGACGCCCAGAATTATCGCACCGCCGCCGCAAAAGCGCGTGATCATACGCCCGTTGGCCCGTCGCGCAGCGATGACAAAGGTTTCCGAGCTGTTGACGTATACTATGCAACCGATCGGGCCCGGACGGGCAAGGCAGAGCCATCAGAGTTCTACGGTTATGGGCGCGGGCAGTTGGAACTGGGTGTTGCGACAGTTACTATTCCGGTCGACCACACCCCTGGACAGGTCGAATCCCCCTCAATCTGGCGGCTTGAATTTGGGCCCTCCCCGGCCAAGCACGTGGTTCTGCAATCGGTCACTCCGGTCGAAACTGACGTGTTCTACACCCAGCTGCAGGCAGAGTTTGACGGCACCGAGAAAACCGAAGCCTTTGTTTTTGTGCACGGGTATAACGTACGGTTTGACCAAGCCACCAAACGGGCCGCGCAGATCGCCTATGATATGGAATACGGCGGTGTGCCCATTGTCTATTCCTGGCCGTCGCATGGATCGACCTACAGCTATGTCGCCGATACTGCGGTTGTGCAGCTGAGCGCGCGGCGTCTGTCGCATTTTCTGGATGATCTGGTTGACCGGTCCGGCGCCACAACCATTCACATCGTCGCCCATAGCATGGGCAACCGCGCGCTGACTGAAGCGTTGGAGCTGATGGCGTTACGGCGCGGTGTGCAGGCTGGCGATCCGCCTGTGTTGGGGCAGGTATTGTTTGCCGCACCTGACGTGGATGCTGGGTTATTTGCAGAAATGATCCCCACTTTCCGGCCATTGGCCCAGCGCCTGACACTTTATGCGTCGGAATCTGACTGGGCACTGGTCACGTCACGCAAATTGCATGGCGATGCGCCACGCGCAGGCCAAGGCGGAGAGGACACGTTGGCGGTGCCAATGATCGACAGCATCGACATGTCAGCCTTGGGTGAGGACATGCTGGCGCATAGTTATTTCGCCGATGACGCCAATGCTTTGGCAGATATGATGGCGCTATTCTGGCAAAACGCGGCACCGATGCTGCGGTGTGGGTTGATTGAAGATCGGGCCTCACAAGAAGCTATCCCCGTCTGGCGGTATGAGCCCGGCAGCTGCTTTGATCAGCATTTGATCGATGTCTTGGCCATGCTTCGGCGGCTGAATGTCACCTCTCCTGAGGACATACAGGCGGCACTTGCCAAAACAATTCAGGATGCGGAATTGCGGGCCAATTTGGAATCCGTCGTCATGCGCATCGCAGGCCAGTAGCGCCAGCGATCGGTATGATCATTGGGCCCTAATCGGGGGCTATCGCCCCCAAACAAACGGGTTCAGCAACAGATACCCAACGCCGATCCAAATAAATAGGAATACCAGCCCAAACCGTCGGGGTTGGGCCCTGATTTTATGCGACCTTACCCATGCCTGCACATTGCTTGTGGCGTCGACATTCTTCAAATTGGTAAGGTCTTGAACCGCCGATTTGTAACCACGGTAGGTTTCCAGAATGGAGGCATAGGTGATCACCACGTTTGCCGAATAGACGAAAAACACCAAAACGCGCGGCAGCAGGAAAGCCTCGGGAGAGCGCGAAAAAAACGCCATGACCCCTACCAACGCTGCGTGGGAATACAAAACACGTTGCCAAAGCGTGTCGAGCCGATCGTTAAATTTCAGCATCAACATCATCAGCTCTGAGAAGCTCATCGGCTTGGGCTGCTCTGTTTGCTCGGCTGTGTCGTCTTGCATATTTGTAACCTAATGGTGCTTTGATCTGGATTGGATTTCAAAATTGTGGGCCCGTGCAAAAAAATGCGTTGCGCAAGAAAGGCTTTGAAGCAGCATCCTAAATAGCCACGGAAAGGCTGCAAGCCCAAACACGTGAATTGCGCATTGCGTGGCAGGTTGGTGTCGCTGGACGACTTGGCGAACGGCCACATCCGCTGGCGTCACCACAGCGGGCTCTGGTCTTGGTATCCTGTTGGGCACAACAGTTATCGGTAAAAGCTAAGCAAATTGCGGCCGGGAAAGCAGGTATCTATCTGGCGAATGACCCCGTTGGATGAACGCAAGATCCGCGCCCAAACGGCAAAGGACGACATTTGCCAATTTTGGCATTTCCCATAGTTCCCCTTGCGCAACGCCCCCGTTACCCCTAGATGAACCGTGCAAACGTTATTCTTTTTCGACCACTGTCTCCCTTAATACGGCGTTCAGTCTTCCGATCCAGACCGACCACGCCGCGCTGCCGCATAATGCGGGCAGAAAAAATAATGGAGATTACGGATATGGCTACTGGCACCGTAAAATGGTTCAACGCAACTAAAGGTTTCGGCTTTATCGCACCAGAAGGTGGCAGCAAAGATGTGTTTGTACACATTTCTGCAGTAGAGCGTTCCGGCCTGACCGGTCTGGCAGATGACCAGAAAGTTACGTTCGACATCGAAGATGGTCGTGACGGACGTGAGTCGGCTACGAACATCGCCCTGGCATAAGCCAAGCGACGAACGACATTTTAAGCGCGGCTCTTACTAAAGAGCCGCGCTTTTTCGTTTCTGCTACCCAATTCTCTGATCCTTCTCAGCGCCTTGACCCCTGCCCTGGGACACTGCGCTGATCTGAACCCGCATCAGTCGTGCGGAACGGCGCGGAACAGTGACTGCGCCGTGTAGACCAGGATGGCAATCCCAATTGCGCCCATTGCCGCCACGCCCAGCAAGACGATCACATCAACCGGGCCGCCGATATCGCGGAAGTTTGAGTGTGTCATGACCTGAACAAACAGTACCGCCGCAACTGCTCCAAAAGGCATGGAAATTTGCGCCCACAGGAACTTGCGCATCGACATAGCCCGGTCACGGATCAGTACATAGATATAGGCAAGGGTGACAACAACAGCCGCCCCAACCATCACCCAAAATAGCGTGCGACCGAAGATTTCTTCGAAAACTGCGATCAGTGTCTCTAGAGTTAGTTGTTCCATGATCAGTCTCCTCAGGCTTTGCCACGCAGCATTGCATTATAGGTGGCCTTCAGGGCCACTTCCTTCATCAGCCAACTGATCCAAAGCTCTTCTAACGGTGCGATGACCCCCGGAAATGACGGCGTCAGATTGTTGTGATAGTCAAATTCAATCAGCATTGCGCGACCAACGCGGGTGATCAGCGGGCACGACGTATACCCATCGTAACTTGCGCTGCCTTCCCGCCCATCAATGGCAGCAACCAGATGATCCTCCACCACGGGGACTTGCCATTTCACCGAAGCAGCGGTTTTGCCTTTGGGCACACCGGCCACATCACCCAGCGCAAAAATATCGGGATAGCGCAGGTGACGCAAAGTTTGCTTGTCGACTTCAACCCAACCTTGATCTGTCCATTTGTCAGCCCAGCTAAGACCAGATTGACGGATCACATCCGGTGCCCGTTGCGGCGGAATGACGTGAAGATAGTCATACGCCATTTCAGCATCTCCTTCCGGCGTGGTGAAGGTGGCCAGCTTTCGGCCGGGATCAACCGCCTTCAAAACATGGCTGTAGTGCGGGGTAATGCCCCTATTTTCAAAGAGCATTCGCACCTTTTCAGAAACGATCGGAACCCCAAAAAGGCTTTGATTGTTTGCGGCATAGTGCATCTCATGCTTGCCCTTGCCGGCGGTGCGTGTCGCAATGTCTTCAATCAGAAACGTGTGCTTCAGCGGTGCGCCTGCACATTTCATCTCTGTTCCTGGTCGGGTGAACAACCCGACGCCGCCCTCTTCGGTGAATTTTGATGCGGCCTCCCATGTTTTGGCAGCGTATTTTGGGCCAGCGTACAACGCACCGATGCCCTGTGTGCCGACCAGATCGAGTGAGAAACCCTCAATCGCATCGTGATCCAGAACCAGTCCCGGAGCCACCACCAGGAAATCGTAGCTAAATGTCTGACCACCGGTTGAGGATACGGTCTTGGCCTCTGGATCAATCGCGGCAGCAGCCTCTGGCACCAAGGCGATCTGACGCGGCAACCAATCGGTGGTTTTCGATTGCGTGTAGGACGCAGGCTTCAACCCGGCAGCCACAAGCGAAAGGCCGGGCTGATAAAGGTGCTCGGCACTGGGGTCCAGAATGGTGATATCCGCCCCCTCCAGTCGATCCATCAGTCGATTGACCAGCGCGGTGCCTGCCGCCCCTGCCCCAATCATTACAATGCGGGCCTTGGTTTGCAGTTTTTCGGCCATAGCAGGCCGGACAGCAGCGGCGGTTGCCAGCCCTCCGCCCAGCAGCCCCAAAAAGGCGCGGCGAGACGCCCGAATTTCATGACTATAGGTCACTGGATTCTCCTTCCTATTTTTATTGTCTCAAGGAGCGGTCTGATCGCAGCGCGGGGGGAGCGGGCACAGCAACCAGACCGCCCTTACTTGCGCGGGTTAGGCGCAAGAGGTTGTGAACTGTCAGAAATGATTTTTTCGTCTTCCTTCAGCTCCAGCCACATCGCGTTCATCACGGCAAAGATGGCGGCCAGCGGAAGGCCCAAGATCCAGGCAAAATACCACATCGGCTTTCCTTTCTTCAGTAGAGGGAATGGGAGTTTTCAGAGACATCGGCCTCTGTGACCTTGCCCCACAGCACTTTGTAGACCCACGCAGTGTACATCAGGATCAGCGGCATGAAGATCGCCGTAGCCACCAGCATGACAAAGAGTGTCAGGTGCGAAGACGAGCTGTTCCAGACAGTTAGCGAAGATTGCGGATCACTGGACGAAGGCATGATGAATGGAAACATCGTCAGCCCGACCGATGAGATCACCCCAAGGATGGCCATTTTTGACGTCAATAACGTCGACACTTCACGTCCAGCCCGAAGGCCAAGGTAGGTCAGCAAGCCACCTGCAACCCCCATCACCGGAGCAATCGCTATCCATGGGCGATCAGCATAGGCACTCAGCCAGCTGGCGGTGCGGGCCACCTCAAAATGCAACGGGTTTGACGGGCCATCTGTGACGTAGTCTCCAACGATCTTGAAACCATCAATCCCAACCGCCATCCAAAGACCTGCCAGCACATAACTGCCCACGGCGATCAGTGCCGCACGGGTTCCTATGGCACGGGCACGGGTTTGCACTGGCCCTTCGGCCTTCAGCGACAACCATGCGCTGCCATGCATCACCAACATCGACAGCGAAACCACGCCAGCCAAAAGGGAGAATGGATCCAGCAGCCCGATGAATTTCAGGTACCAGGCCCCCTCGTAAATGGTGTGCAGATCGTCGGTCAGGTGAAACGGCACGCCCTGGATCACGTTGCCGACCGCAACGCCAAACAACAGCGCGGGGATTGCCCCACTGGCAAACAAGGCCCAATCCCAAGCAGACCGCCAACGTGGATCATCGCGCTTAGAGCGGTATTTAAAGGCCACAGGCCGCACGATGAATGCCGCAAGAACGACAAACATGGCCAGGTAGAAGCCCGAAAAACTGACGGCATAGAGGGGCGGCCACGCCGCAAAGATTGCGCCGCCACCGAGGATGAACCAAACTTGGTTTCCTTCCCATACCGGGCCGACAGTATTGATCACCACGCGTCGCTCTACATCGGATTTCCCGACAAAGGGCAACAAAGCCCCGACGCCCATATCGAAGCCGTCGGTAGCAGCAAAGCCGATCAGCAGCACGCCAAGCAGGCCCCACCAGATCACGCGCAGCAACTCGTAACTCATAAGTTCATGCAAGATCATATCTCTTACTCCGCAGGGTGCAGATCAGGCTGGGCAATGGCGTCGGCGTTGCGCCGACCTGCCAGTCGATCTGTATGGCGTTTTGTCCACGCGTGGGTTTCATCAACATCCTGGAACGGGCCCTTGCGGATGTATTTCAGCATCAAGCCCATCTCGATGACGAACAGAACGGTGTAGAAAAGGACGAAGCCCGCCAAGGTCAGCCCAACTTCGGTCATCGACAAGGCGCTGACCGACATGGCTGTTGGCAACACCCCATCCACTGTCCACGGCTGGCGGCCGAATTCAGCCACAAACCAGCCCAGTTCCGCCGCCAACCAAGGCGCGGGGATCATCCAGACAGCCAAATGCAAGGCAGGGCGTGGAAAGTTCATGCCTTTGAAGGAGGCACGGTAGAAGAAGTACAGCATCGTCCCAATGAATCCGAAGCCCAAACCAACCATCAGGCGGAATGCCCAAAACAGGGGCCAGACCGTTGGCACGGTGTCGTCGGCTGCGGCTTTGATCTGGGCCTCGGTCGCCTCCAAGGGATTGTCCACGTATTTTTTCAACAGAAAGGCAAAGCCCAAATCCGCCGAATGTGCCTCGAACGTCGCGATAGTTTCCGGATCAGTTGCATCGCGGTATTCACGCACATCCAACAAAGCTTCGTACGCCACGAGGCCAGAACGAATACGGTCTTCAGCAGTTGCGACCAGATCATTGATGCCGGGGATCTCTGTGGTTAAAGATCGGGTTCCGATCAGGCCCATCGCCCAAGGGATTTCGATTGCGTAATGAGTTTCGCGCGCGTCTTGATCGGGAAAACCAACGAGGTTGAACGGTGCCGGGGCATCATGGGTTTCCCACATCGCCTCGATCGCCGCCAGTTTCATCTTTTGGCTATGAGTGGCCGAATATCCGGACTCATCCCCCAACAGAACGACTGAAAACGCCGACGCCAAACCAAAGGCTGCACCAACAGTGATAGATCGCCGAGCCAGTTCGGTATGACGTCCTTTCAACAAGTACCAAGCCGATACGCCAATCACGAAAACAGAAGCGGTGACATACCCTGCCGAGACCGTGTGCACGAACTTTGCCTGCGCAACTTCGTTGAACAACACGGCAAAGAAATCGGTCATCTCCATGCGCATGGTCATCGGGTTAAACTCTGCGCCCACCGGGTTTTGCATCCAGCCATTGGCAATCAAAATCCAAAGCGCCGAAAAGTTTGAACCGATGGCAACCAGCCAGGCCACCGTCAGGTGCCCGACTTTGCTTAACTTGTCCCAACCGAAAAAGAACAACCCAACAAACGTGGCCTCCAGGAAGAAGGCCATCAATCCTTCAACCGCCAATGGCGCGCCAAAAATATCGCCCACATAGTGGCTGTAGTAGCTCCAGTTCATGCCGAACTGGAATTCCATCGTGATCCCGGTTGCGACCCCAAGAACAAAGTTAATGCCAAACAGCGTTCCCCAAAACTTGGTCATCTGCCGCCAGATCGGCCTGTTTGTCATGACATAGACAGTCTCCATGATCGCCACGAGGATCGACAGACCCAACGTCAGCGGCACGAAGAGGAAGTGATACATGGCTGTCATCGCAAATTGTAAGCGCGACAGCTCTACGATCCCGAATTCCATATCTTGTGCTCCAGATATCGGGGGGCGATTCCCACCGAATTTAAATTCTAACTTCAGAATATATCTTGCAGAGCGCAGGCAAAAACTTTGATCTGGATCAAAACTCGTATCAAAAATACGAGTTATCGAAGACTGAGGACACGATCTGCGGCGTGTATCTCTGCCCGGCGGTGTGCGGCGATCAGGATCGCAGCTTTGGGCAGGTAGGATCGCATGCCTTGCAACACTGCGTTTGCGGTTAGATCATCCAGGCCCTCTGTCGGTTCATCCAACAACAGAACTTTCGGACGACGCAGTAACACACGGGCCAAGGTCAGGCGGCGCGCCTCCCCACCGGATAGCCCGTCTCCGCGTGGTCCGATGTATGTGTTCAGCCCATCCCGCGCAGCCAGCGTGGGGGTCAGGTGAACCGCCGTCAACACTTGCCAAAGCGTGTCATCGTTTGCATCCGGCGCGGCAAGGCGCAGCGCCTCGGCAACTGTTCCCGTCATCAAGACACTGCGCTGCGGTAACAGCGCTATGTCCCCTCGCAACGCGGTTTCATCCCAATCGGCGACAGATAAGCCGCCCAAGGTAATGCGCCCGCCGGCAACCGAATGCAAAGCCGCGATCGCCAGCAAAAGCGTTGATTTGCCTGCACCGCTGGGTCCGGTTAGTGCCACGGTTTCTCCTGCTGCAACGGAAAAGCTCAACTGGTCTATGATGGGCACCGCAGAGTTGGAACTTTGCAGTGTTACCGCGTCAAGGTGCAACGGCCCGGTCGCAGCGCGCCCTGTCGACATGGTGTCAGACGAATTGAGATCACGCGAAACCCTGCGCGCGGCTTCGGCCATCCGCCCCAAATCGCCCGCGGCACGCCGCAAAGGTGCAATCGTTTCAGCCAATGCCAAGGCCGCAAAAAAGCCGAGCGCGGCAAAAGGCGGCGCAATACTCCCTGCTTGGACCATGGAAATACCCAGCCAGAGCACACCGCCTGCGATCAAAGTGCCCAGCATCTGAAGTGCAGCACCTGCGATACGTTCTGCCCGGTCCTGTTGCCGTTGCAGGCTGAACCGGCGATCATCTGCTGCGGATATAAAGCCTGCCTGTGCCGTCAATTGGCCCTGTACCGCCAAATCCCGACGCGCGCCGATCAGATCGATTAAGCGAGAGCGAAAAGCCTGTGCTGCGGCCTCGGCCCGTCGCGACAATGGCGCAGTTTTTCGGGCGGTTTGCCAAAAAATCAGACCTGCGCCCAAGAGATAGCCCACCAGAATAAACAGCGCGACAGGCAGCCCGACCAGCAGCCACAGCAGCCCAAACGTACCCGCCTGAGCCAAAAGACCCGCCAAAACGGGCAATACCAACCGCAGCGGCACACCATCCAAAGCATCAATATCCGCCGTCAGACGGTTGAGCGCCTGTGCGCCTCGGACCCGCACCATTCTGGGATATGTCGCGCCAAGCATCCCACCCAAAAGCCGCACACGTAAAGCCTCTAGCGCCCGCAGCGTGGCGTCGTGCGTCAGCAGCCGTTCCCCGTATCTTGCGGCGGCGCGTCCGAGAGCCAAAAACCGCACCATCGCCGACGGACGAAACACATCGAAGACAGCGCCCATACCCGCAAGGCCTGCCGCTGCCGCCGCTGTAATAAACCAGCCTGACAGCCCTAGCAGGGCAACGCCCATAGCCAAAACGACAAAGCTCAGGATAGCACCACGCGAAAGCGCAACGCGTTGCTCCCGGAGGATCAGCAATAATATGCGCCACATAGCTGTCATGCCTGCCCCCCGATTTGGATGACCCGATCCATGCGACCTGCCAGAACCGGATCGTGGGTCGCCACAACAAGTGTTGCGCCACGGTCTTTCTGCGCAATCAGCCCATCGGCCACGACCTGCGCTGTTTTCGCATCCAGATCGGCGGTCGGCTCATCCGCCAAGATCACATCTGGCGCACCGTGGATGGCACGGGCCAAGGTCAACCGACGGGCCTCCCCCCCTGACAAACCACCGCCGGTTTCGCCCAATCGTGTGTTCAAACCTTGGGGCATCGCGGCCACTACATCTGCGATTGCCGCCTGTTGTAGCGCGGGCGTCGGATCACCGCCCTGCCCCAAGGTAATATTCTGGCGCAAACTGGCATTCAAAAAATGTGGGGCTTGCGGCATCCATCCAATCCGCCGCCGCCATGCATCGGCGGCTTTGTCCTGCAATGGCTGGTCGGCCACTCTGACCGTCCCGGTCAACGGCACAACCAACCCCGCAATCACGCGCAAAGCGGATGTTTTGCCAGCCCCGCTTGGACCGACCAATGCCACGCTTTCACCCGGCGCGATATCGATATCCGGCAACGTCAGGCCACCCGGCAAAGTGCATCCATGCACCGAGATCGACGCGGGGCCAATCAGCGGCTCTGCTAAGCCACCTTTCCCCAGCAAACTGAGTGTCTGGGCATTGCTCCACGCCGCCAAGTCGATGGACACAGCCTCGGCAGCCGCTTTGTCATGCCACGCCGCTGAAAGATCTCGCAACGGCTGAAAGAAATCTGGCGCAAGCAACAGCAGAAATATCCCGGCTTGCGCGCTTAACCCATTCCCCCAGGCCCCAAATTCAAGGGCCCCAAGCAGGGAAAACCCGACATAAACCGCCACCATCGCAACACCTATGGCCGAGAACAGCTCAAGCACTGTTGAAGACAAGAAGGCCACGCGCAACACCGCCATGGTGCGCTGTCGCAAATCGCCTGCTTGCGCGGCAAACCCCGCCATAACCAAATCATGTGCGCCAAGCAGGCGGATATCAACCAAGGCCGACAAGCGTTCCACCAGCAGATCGTTCAGACTGCCGATTTCGTTCATTTGTCTCTGGCTGGCTTCCTTCGCCGCAAGACCAACCAAGGCCATAAAAACCGGGATCAACGGCCCGGCAACCAGCAACACCAACGCCACCGCCCAAGAGTGCCACAACGCCAGCCCTAAAATGACCACAGGCAAGACCATCACGCGCGTCTGCGCCGGGGCGTAACGTGTGATGTAAGGTGCCAACAGATCCAGCTTTTCACTTGCCAGCGCCGAGATGCTGCCAGCCCCCCCGAACGGGCTGTCAGACGCGCGCAGCCTTTCGGTTGCTACGATATGCGCGCGCGCTGTTCGCACAATTGTTTCCGCCGCCGCATCTGTTTGAGTTTCAGCCAATAGCCCAAGGATTGCCCGCAATACCCCCAGCCCCACAAACAACAGGCCGGCCCAAACAGGGGACACGTCAATCCCCGTCAACAATCCCCCCAATGCACCGGCCACCACCGCCGCCTGAGCGGGCCAAATTAGATGCGCCAATACGGAAAGCAACGCTGCGCGACGCTGAAATCGGCGCCCCGGTTCCAACCACACTTCCAAAGCCTGTGCTGTGGCTGAACGTTTCCGGTTTTTGAGCTGTTCGTCGTTTGACACGCAAACCTCTAAACTTGAATTTCATACTCCACTTAAAGCCAATGGATCAGTGACGATCTGATCTGGATCAATTACAAACCCGCCCCATCGCGCAAAAGTGCCAAAACACTTATCTGTGATGGGACTTTCATGCGCCTGACTACTCGTACGAACCTTGCCTCACGCATCTTGATGGCCTGTGCCGTCAACGATGGCGTTACCGTGCGCACGTCGGAAATCGCCGAGAAATGCAATGCCTCGGTCAACCATCTGCTGCAAGTTGTGAACCAACTGCATGCCAACGGATATATCGAAACGATCCGGGGGCGCAGCGGCGGGCTACGGCTGGCCCGTTCGGCAGAGCAGATTTCCATTGGACAGGTGTTTCGTATTTTTGAGGCCGGTGTCCCCTTTGCCGAATGTTTTGACGTGGCAAGCAACACGTGTCCGTTGTCGACCAACTGTCGCTTGCGCACCTATATCGCACGCGCTGTAGAAGCGTTTTATCACGAGCTAGACATGGTCACGCTAGAAGACCTTGTGAAAGGCAACTGCGGATTGACTGCGCTTTTGGACATG
Source organism: Pseudoprimorskyibacter sp. (assembly GCA_034670065.1). GTDB lineage: Bacteria > Pseudomonadota > Alphaproteobacteria > Rhodobacterales > Rhodobacteraceae > Mesobacterium_A. The sequence continues at coordinate 1,046,247 of JAXMOG010000001.1, forward strand.
GCTCCGCAGCTTGAAAACGTCTGCCCCGAGCAACGCAAGCCATAACTCTGGTTTGCCAGCCCAAGCCGCACGGCCCAGCGCCGAACCGCTGCGCCGGCCCTTTGGGCCAGGAGCACGGCAATTCTTGAACAATTCCGGACGATCTTCAGTTACGGCAGTTTGCTATGCGCTGTTCACTATCGCAAAGGCGATGATTGATCCCATCGGCAGCGTGAACATAGACCTCGCCAACTGATTGCCCCCAGACTAACAATGGGGCGAGAATGGCCATTATGGTGCATCCCACTTCGCGTCTGTGGCATCAGGTAAGGACATCAATTGAAGAAACGGCACGGATCACGAAAACCGCGATGAGCACCGGCTTGAAACATCCTTGGTTCGTGCTTGCCGGTTTGGCGCTGGGAGTGACCGTAACCAACGGTTTCGCGCGGTTTGCCTATGGTTTGATGCTGCCTGCCATGAAGACAGAGATGGGTTGGAATTATGCCCAAGCCGGTTGGCTGAACACCGCCAACGCCTTGGGTTATATTGTCGGGGCGATCCTGACGATGCAGATAATTCGCCATATCTCGCCATCACGTCTGTTTGCCTTTGGGGTTCTGACAACCACTGTTTCGCTGCTGGCAAACGGCCTTTATGCTGAACTGTGGTGGCAAACGCTGTGGCGCGTTCTTGCTGGCATCTTTGGTGCGATGTCCTTTTCCACGGCGGGAACGCTGGCGGCGGGGTTGTTTCGTGACGATCACCGCCGCAATGCATTGGCCATTGCCATTCTATTCGGGTCAGGCGGCGGGTTGGGCATTGTGCTTGCCGGGGCTGCGCTGCCCCTGATGTTTGAGACCTTTGGCACCGACATTTGGTTGATGGGCTGGATATTCATTGGCGGTGTCAGCACGTTGTTCCTGCCACTTGTTCTTTGGGCGGCTTTGCAACTGCATACTCCGACACTATCGCAAACCACCGCCGTACCCTTGCCTGTACGCCGCATACTGCCGGAATTGGCGGGCTATGCTGGCTTTGGTTTGGGTTACATCGTTTACCTGACCTTCTTGTCTGCGTGGATGACAGCGCAAGCGGCAAGTGCGGGCTTCATTGCCCTTGTCTGGGTCGTTCTTGGCGTTTGCATCACGCTTTCACCCATGGTGTGGCGCTCGGTTCTGGCGCGCTATTCGTCTGGCCTGCCGCTTGCGATGATCCTGACAAGTATCGCAGTTGGGTCCGCGCTGCCCGTGGTGCTGCCCAATGGGCCAGCCTTGCTGATCTCGGCCGTTGCATTTGGGCTGGCGGTGTTTATGGCACCCGGTGCTGTCACCAATTTTTCCCGCCAAAACCTGCCACCGGAAAGCTGGGGCCGCGGGATTGGTTTGTTCACCGTGGTTTTCGCCGTATCCCAAACGCTGGGGCCATATGGTGCCGGTTTGATTGGCGATATGTTTGATAACATCGGTGTCAGCCTGCTGGCCGCCGCGGGGGTGCTGTTGATCGGGGCGGCCATCGCCCTGCTGCAAAAACCGCTGTAGCGTGGCAAACGATCGACGCCGCAGCAATTCTCCGTTGGAATGGCCGGTCTTTACCGAAAAATGAAAGCGCAAACTGATTGCAGTTCCTTCGAGCGTTCCATGCAGGGCCACCAAAGCGCGCCCTACGCATTACGCCGCCCCACAAGCCGTCCCAACGTTGAAAGGATCACCCCCACCACAACAAATGCAAGCGAAAGACCGACAATGTTAATGCCCAGTGACTGCCAGCCAATCTCGGGAACATTCAGAAATGGGTATGGATAGAATCCGCTAAAACTCCCGCGGACCAAAATATACGCGCAATAGAGCAACGGCCAAACGACCCAAAGACCGAGGTCCGCTGCCCGCACCCCCGGTTTTGGCGCAAGGAACAACCACCACAGACCCGAAAGCAGCGGCACGAATGTATGGGTTCCATGATCCGCCCAAAGCTCGATACCGCTGAGGGTCACCAGATGAGCGAGAAGCGTGTGGTAGATCAGACCGACACACACAATCGAGATGACAATCGCGCGTATGAAACGGCCGGAAACATTCCCTCCGAAGGCTATCCACACCATCAACGCAAACGTCAGTGCATTGGTGAGCAGCGTAAAATATTGGGCCATATAGGATAGCGCCGCCAAAACAGATGTGGCTTCCTGTAGCCTTAGGTAGAAGCGAACAACCAAGGTGACGGCCGCCACCAAGGCGATAAAAGCTGCTCCGCGCCGCGCAGCAAGCGAAAGGTCCGACGCTCCCATTGCAATGCCTCTCAAAAATAGACGGCTGTAAAGACCGCACGCGCCGCGCCGGTGTCATCGCTGAAAACAAGAGAGTCACCAACGATATCAAAGCTGCTGACTTCGGAAAGCGTTTGGCCAAGTTGGCGTTCCAGCTCATCCAATGGTGCGGGACAGGCCATCATTGTGGAAGCCGCTGCGGAAAAGCTGACACTCGCCTCATCAACCTGGACACGGCCCCGCATCAGGTTGCACCCAACAGTTGCCCTGTATCCCCCGGTCTCACCAGTTTCCAACAGCAGATGTGGCTCTTGCTTTGCGCCATCCGCCGAAACAGCCGTTCCGTCCAACTGATCCAGCCGCCAAAAGGTGTTGCGCAAACCAGCGTCTGCTTTTTGGCGCTCACAGGACACACCCGGCCGTGTACGGATGAACTTGTTGACAACCACCGTCTGTCGAGCAGGCCCTTCCATGCCTTCCAGCATAGCGATACCGCCTTCGATCATGACATAAAGCGGCGCGCCGGGTTCAGCGCGATCTGCCAGATAGGCACTCTCTAGCGCCAGATAATCGCCTTCGGTGGCAATTGGAAAAACAGTCCCTGTCGTGCATTCCTCGATGATGGCGGCATCCGCCATATAGATCATCATGCCCCCGATCAGCAATTGATCAAGGTCCAATGGTTGCAGTGATCCATCGGTTTTCAAGTCACCGTCCAGCGGTTGCCCGGAATTCACATCCACAACCCGCGCACGGCCCTGTGGCGCCGGGCGGATCATCAACGGCATCTCGGCCCCATCGTGCAAAATGATTGCACCAGGTGTTGGATCGGCCTGCCAGCGCCCAATGCTTGATCGGGTGACTGGTTCCCCATCGCCGCCATGGAATGTCCGACTAAGCTGAAACGTCTGGTCGGCGGCCATATTCAAATGCCAGTCAACCTCAGTTTCTCCGGTTTTGACCGTACCAAGATATGTCGCGGGAAGCGTCAAACCGTGTGCAGGACGCACCGCGTTTTCAGCCTTTTCACCCTCTCCGGCAGGATCGCCCTGCCCTGTGGTTGCAGCACCGACGCGCATCATGACCAAATCGATTTCAGGGTCGGGATTCTTGGGAAAATCTGCGAGTATGGCCGCTGCCGCAAAAAACGGCCGATCTGGCCAGATCACTTCGGAACGAATGGCATATTGCCCATCCGACGATACGGCATTCTGCGGATAGGCTATCGTGAATGCGTATGGCGGGCCATCAGTCGCCGAAGCGTCAAAACGGCCAATCTCAACTTGACCGTTGTTGGAAATGTCAAACAACACTGCGCGAAAAATCGCATCAGCCGGCAGAGCAATTCTTTCACGATATGCCGCCGTACCGGAAACCTCACCTGCTACGGCGCCAAAGGGAAAAAAACTCATACAAATCAGGACCAAAAATCTTTTCAACACCGCGTGTTACTCCGAAAAACCAGTGCCCATGCCTACGGTGACAGGAAACAAACGTTCAGTCACTCACCAATAGGGCTAAAGAGTCTTCCAGAATGTATGTTTCAATCTGAGTCTTCCAAGGGATTTTGTGTTAACGTAGGGGCCAGAAAACCCGGGGAAAACAATGCCAACCAGCATAACAAACGCAGAATTGCGCGCGCGAAGCATAGAGATTCTGGCCAACTCTGCCGTTGCCGGTGATCAGGTTACTCCCACAATCTCTCGCCTGTCTGACGGTAATTTTGTTGTGGTTTGGGCCGACGCAGGCACTTTGCAGATCAAGGCCCAGATCCTCTCGGCATCTGGGCAAACGGTTGGACGGGAGCTGTCCATCAGTTCTGTTGGCGGCGCTACAAACTCTGAGCCGGTTGTGACAGGGCTGGACGGCGGTGGCTTTGTGGTGGCCTGGAACCGAACGTCAGGAACCCAGGTCCAGACGGTCAATGGCGTCGATATCCCCTTCCCTGCCGAAGCCGAAGTGTATGCTCGCCAGTTTGACAACTCCGGTATAGCTGCCGGGGTGGAAACGCGCGTGAATGTGGATACGACTGGTCTACAAATGGCGCCGGGTATCACCTCTTTAACCGGGGGCGGGTATTTCATCTCGTTTCTCAGTCTGAATGGCTATGATCCGTTTGGAACCATCGACGGGTCTTTGACAGGAACAATCTACAACAGCGCCGGTGCCTCTCCGTCGGGGCCGTTTTTGGTGAATAACCTGTCTTACGGGCTTGGCATGCAATCGCAGTCTGCCGGGTTTGCGGATGGCCGCTTTGTCGTTGTCTGGGATGGGATCGATCTGGCCGGGCAAGATCGTTCTGGCACCGGAATCTCGATGCAGTTGTTCAACGCGGATGGTACCAAGATCGGCGGCGCAGTCACCGTCAATCAAACCAGCACAAACGTACAGATTTCGCCGCGCGTCACAGTTTTGGAAGACGGCAATTTTGTTGTGGTGTGGAATGATTGGCTGAGCAGCCAGAACGCATCGCAGAAGTTCGACATCCGCGGTCAGGTTTTCACCTATGATGGCGCACGTTTGGGCAATGAATTTGCTGTGGCCGCAGACCTGGGCGTTCAGCAAGATCCGTCGATTGTTGCCTTAGGGCAAAGCGGGTTCATGGTGACTTGGACCGATGAAAGCGGTCTGGTCGGCTCTGTCGCATTGGGGCCACGTGATCCAAGCGCATCTGTCAAAGCACAGTATTTTGAGCTTGATTATCAATACGATGATCTGGGGATGATCGTTGATGGCAACCCAGTTCGAAGTGGCGTCTTTCAGATCAACCAATTGATTTCAGGCACTCAAAACGATGTCGCGGTTGAACGGCTAGATGACAAAACCCTGGCCTTTACCTGGACAGATGCCAGTGGGCAAAACGGTGATCCATCTGGCACGTCGATCCGCACCAATGTTATCTCTCTCAACTTGGCACCGGAGGTCACCTTCAACTCGCTACCCGGCATTCAATTGGACGCCGCAGGGTTTGTTTCGGTCAATTTGGCACAAGATCGGGTCTTTGACCCAGAAGGCGACGCGCTGAGTTTTCGGCTGCTGGAAGCGGGCACCAACCGTGATGTCACCCTACCATCTTGGCTGCAATTTGATGCGGTAACTGGGGAACTTTCGGGCACCTATCAGGGCGAAGCAGTTCCAAATGCACTGAGTGTTGATTTGGAAATCCGTGACAGCAACGGCGCGGCATCACGCATTTCAGACACCATTATGTTTGAGCGCGCAGGTCTGAGCCAGATCGGCGAAACCCAGGCACGCATATCATACGGCGGCTTGCCGGAACGGTACGACTTGCCCAATGGTGAGTTCACTTTGGTCTATTCGGGAGCTGATCGCGCGGATGGCGCTGACTGGCGGCGCAGTTTCGCGATTGAAGAGTTCAACGCAGACGGGCTTCAGACCAACACCCGCTTTTTTACAGCAAAAACGCCCTATACCGACCTGCAGCTGACACCCGTGTCACCCAATGGCGGTACCTTTCAAACTGATGGGTATGTGCTGACAGCCGTCGACTTCAGAAGCGGTCGTGACCGCGTTGTTGTGCACAACGTCCCCGACGAAAATACGGGTTTCCTGAACCTGGCTGCTGGTAATTTTACCGAAACACCGGGCCTGAACGGCCTGGCCGAATATTCCGTCAGTTCCCTTGCAGGCGGTGGCTATCAGATTTTCAGCAATCACCAACCGGTGTCTACCTTAGCACCGAACACGCCGCCCACCGAAACGGTGCTGTATCGCCGTGAACCCTTTGGCACCAACTCGATTATCGATTATTTCAACACGCAGGGCGACAGGGGCGGTGCAACGGTCCAAGGCATGTCTGGCCAACTTGCCACCGTATCGGATGGTGCTGGCAAAACCCTGCATTTGTTTGAGCGCTACAGCGCCAGCCAGTATTCTGGAAACCGGTATTTGGGCTATTCGGTGTATGATGACACCACCGACACCCATATTTCCGGCGCGTTTGGCAGGCCCTTGGCGATCGGGCAGTATTACGCGCCAATCCATGATTTCCGCGTTTTTAATACAGACCTAGGGTATTTCGTCGTTTCCATTCACGAGTCGGCCTATTCCAGCAATGTAGATTACCGTGTCGACAAGGCCACCGGCGGCATTGGCCGCATGAATGCGCCCGTGAATGATCTGTTTTACCTAGCCAATGGGTACAGCGTGTCTGCACGCATTCAGAACGGCCTGTCTTTGCGGGTGTATGACGAAGCGTTCAACATCGTTGTGGACGACTATGATTTCCGCAACAGCACGACCGAAGCGACCCACCTTGCCACGGCGCTATTACCCGGTGAAGGGCCAGAAATCATTGACCTTGGCGGCGGCCGGTTTCGGGTTTCCGGCATCGACCAGAACGGAAATGCGGTTTTCGAAGATTTCTCGATAGATGCGCTGCAAAACAACCAAACCTTGTCGGGAAATGCCGACACATGGACAAGCGCCGGCACCAACAGTGCCTTCGTGCGCGGCCTTGGCGGCAATGACTCTTTAACCGGCAGCGCCTTTGCAGATACGCTTCTTGGTGGCGATGGCGATGATACACTGACTGGCCGGGGCGGCATGGATCGATTGCTGGCGGGCAGCGGCAACGACGTGTTGCAGGTTGGGCCGATCGATGCCGCAATAGATGACCGCACGAAAGGTTTTCAAAACGACTTCATCCAGATCATTGGCGGACCGGGCGTTGATACGCTTGTACTGGGCGCCGAGGGCTATCTTGATTTCCAGCCGGGGGGCATTCGCGAGATCGAAGTCATCGATTTCTCGCAATCCGGGCGGGCATCCACACAAATCCGGATATCTGGCGAGGATGCGAGTGCACTGCTGCGACAGCCCGGAGGTTTAACACTGCGTGGCTCAGCAGACCCGAACATGGCCGGTGGGCTGGAGATTAACATCACCGCCCCCTTCATCAGCGGGGGTGCAGAACTTGATCTGTCCAACCTGCAGCTGGTGAATTGGGATGGGTACGGCATCAACATCTACAGCACTGCCCCACTCCGCCATATGAACATAACCGGCAGCGACGGCCGCGATTTTGTCATCGGCTCAAACGGAGATGATTTCCTCGATCTTGGCGGTGGCAAAGACCGGGCAATGGGGGCCGGCGGCGATGACATAATGTTCGGCGACGGCTATCAGGCGCGCTTTGCGCAAGGCGTTCCCGATCAGGTGTTCCGACTGTATCAGGCGACGTTGGGCCGTGACCCCGATGTTGCGGGCTACACCGGTTGGACGCAACGTATTGACGGAGGCGGCGTTGATCTGCGGGATGTTGCTGCTGGATTTGTGGCCAGCCAGGAATTCCAACAGGTTTATGGCGTGTTGTCGGATACCAATTTTGTCGAACTGCTGTATCAAAACGTGCTGAACCGCCCCTCTGATACGGCAGGGCAGCAAGGTTGGCTAAACCGTTTGACGCGGGGAGAGACCCGCGAACAGGTAGTTCTGGGCTTTTCGGAAAGTCAGGAATTCATTGTGGGGAACCAAGCGGCTGCCAGTTCGTTCAATGCCAAAAGTGATCCCGTTTCATGGAGCGGATCGGTATATCGTCTGTATCAAGCGACATTGAACCGCGACCCGGACAGTGGCGGGTTTGAAGGCTGGAGCGAACGTTTGGCGGATGGCGCGTCCTTGCAATCGATCAGTGCCAATTTCGTCGGCTCACCAGAGTTTCAGGCCGCATACGGCACCCTTAGCAACGCTGCGTTTGTAGACCTGCTTTACCAGAATGTACTTGGCCGTCCGGCCGATGCCGCCGGTGCAGCGCAATGGATTGGTCAGCTAAATCAAGGCGTCAGCCGGTCGCAAGTTGTACTGGGGTTTTCCGAAAGTCAGGAATTCATCACCAATACGACCCCCGGCATTGCAGCGTGGAGCCGCGGTTTGGGCGAACATGACAGGTTAGAGCCCGGCGCAGGCAGCAACATTGTTGCCGGAGGCATGTTTTCCGACACGTTTGTGTTTGATGCCGGGCAAGACGGCGACACCCGTGTCCTGGATCTGGAACCTTGGGACACTGTCTTATTCAACAATTTTGGATACACAAATGACGCGGCAGTTAGCACCCATTTGCAGCAAACTGGAAATGACCTGTTGTTTAGCGATCAAGGCGTCTCGATCTTGTTCGAGAATACCACAATCGCTGAACTGACCTCGGACATCATTTCGATTGCGTGATTTCTGGATGCTCGATCGAATGCAGAAACTGACTTTGTCGGCTCAAGCATCGCCTGCCGTCTCTGACCACGCCGCGAACTGATCAAAGAGGTCAGATGTGCCCATCTGCCCCCCTTTAAGCATCACACGCATCCGGTCTCGGCGCGGGTTTTGATGGCTTGCGCTACAAATACACACCCCTGCCCCCAGACCAATTTCGAAATCGAGCGCATCAAACCCCAGCTGCGCTGAAATGCGGCTGGAGGTATCGCCCCCGGCCAAGCCAAGATACCCGACATCCACCCGGTCAAGAACGCCGGATACAAACGCGCCAGACGCCGCGGCCAGCGCATCGGGCGAAAGGCCGTAGTCTGCCTGCGCATCCAGATGCACCAAAATCGGCTTACCTTTTTCGACAAGCGCCGCAACGTCGGCAACCGCCTGCCCGGCCCCAAGCGCCGTTCTGGAAAGCTGAAATTTCTGATATCGCGTCGCCGCCCCCAGCTGGTTTTGAGTGACAACGGATCGACTACCGGCAAACAGCAGCAAGTTCTTGGATGCAGGTGGCGCAAGCATTTTGCGCGTCTTGGGGCGTTTGCCCCCCTGCGCTAGGATTTCCGCCACAGAACTGGCCCCAATCAACAACTGCCGGCCGCCGACACGGCCGAGGGCTGCGGCAATCTTCTGCTGATCTTCAGAAGCTGTAACATCCAACAGGACCGGCCCAGTACACAGGGCGTTGTCGACAGCCTCAGCATTATCAAGTTCAGGGAAGGCAACCAGGCGCAGGTTATCAAGCCCTTGGGCCGCAAGATGCAGACGCAAATCAGCCTCTGCCATTGGCGTAACCGGATGACGGCGCATAACAGGATGGCGGTCTATTCGGTGCACCGCGCCATCAGGGCCCCGCGCAAACAAGTTGCCAAAAATGCAATACCGGCCAAGGCTGGGTTGCCCGCCAATCACGGCGATAACATCTGGCTTGAAACGCGGAATCAGCGCAGCCACAGTTGCGCCGATCGAGCCTATCTTCGGGCCAGAATCGAAGGTTGAGCAGACCTTGAAGTGCAGCACTTTTGGATTGGCCGCATCTATGGTCGGCCATAGGCGTGCCACATCGCTTGCGGCCTTTTCAGGCGACACAGAGCGCAAATCAGTGGGAAGGCCCAATGCATCCAGATCACCCACAACTGCCCCAGACTGGGCGTGCAGCACCATACGGGTTTTCCAGCCATATCGCGCATATGTGGCCAGGCTGTCGGACGCACCTGTAAAGTCATCGCCCAAGAAGACGACTTCGGCAGACATCTTAGTGCTTTCCGTAGAATTTTAGTGCGGCGGCCAAAGCAGGTTTGCGTTCGGCAGCCTTGGCCAGCTCCTCCCCCGCCGACACGGCTTCATAGGCGTCGCGAAGCGAGGCGATGCCTGATGCAGGCCCATCTGGATGCGCCAGAATACCCCCACCGCACATGAACATATAATCAGAGGTTTCCGCCGCCTTTTGTGCCAAAGGCAAAGTCCCGGCCCATTGTCCGGAAGAGAACGCAGGCATCACCCTGTCGTCTGCCCCGCCCACGGACAAAGGTTGCAAACACGCGCGCGCCGCAGCGGTCACTTCGGCACTTGTGTCTACGAATTTCCCACCAATGCCGTGGACATGCATGTGATCAATACCCGCCAGCCGGTAAAGCGCGTGATAGGCCTGAAACCCCACACCCAGCAGCGGATGACGGCTCATCGCGCCAAACCCGTTGCGATGGGCGTGAATGGCCAGCGGCGTGTGGCGCCGCAGGGTTTCCATACCGGATAGCCCACACCAATTTAGGCTTGCCATAACGCAAGTGCCGCCCTGATCCGCAACCAGATCAGCATGCCGCTTCATTGCATCAGTTTCATCCGTAATATTGAAGGCCATCATCACCTTCTTGCCGGTCTTGTCGTGCCATTTTCGGATGACGGCCATCACCGCCGGTACACGTTCAGACAATGGTGCGATGTCGGGATTGGCGCAAACCTCATCGTCTTTGATGAAATCGACGCCCGCTTCGCAAAGTTGATCTACGAGCGCAGCAATTTCAGCGGGGCGCATACCAACATTGGGTTTGACGATGGTACCAAAAACGGGCCGGTCAGACACACCCAAGCTGTCACGTGTGCCCTGGATGCCAACCTGAGGCATCAAATAGCGGTTGCGATATGCGGTTGGGATATCCAGCGACAAAAGCTTCAGACCAGTGATTTCACCTATGTCGTAAAGGTTGCCAGAAACCGTGGCCGCAAGCGTCGCCAAATTGTGCCCGATATTAGCGGGTGGAAATGCGATGCGCACGCGCGCTTGGCGATATGGGGCGCCAATCGCCTTTCGTTCGACATAGGCGGAATGAAGGGCTGGGGCATCGACCTCCCCCACCGGGCGGATTTCCAGAACTTCGGCGGCCGAGCGCGCACGCAGTTCGTCCGTTTCCCCGGCCACGCGCACAAAGGTGCCGCTGGATTGTTCGCCTGCCATCATGGCGGCCACGTCTTCCAACGGGAATGGCGTTTCTAGCAGGTATTCAGCGACAATTCGGGGCATCACATGCTCAACTTGATGTTAGATCGGGAAACGGGCGTACGGGGTCTGACCCATCCCAATCGACAGAGGCTGCCCGGATCATATCAAACATCTTGCCTTTCGGGCCCAGCACTTCGGACAATTCTATGCAGGTGCCGGGGTGATGCTCTTCGGCGAAATACACAAACCGCCCGTTTTTGCCCACGCACCCGCTCATCTTCACCGTAAAACCACGGTCGATCATCATCGCAAGATCAGCATCGAATTGCGTTGTCCAGAACGCCACGTGCTGCAAACCGCGCAATCCTTTGTTCATGTAATCGCGATACATCGACGGCACATCATTGCGGATCTGGATCAATTCCACCTGCATCTCGCCCGAGTTGGCAAGCGCCACTGAATTGTGCGGCTCATAGCGTTGGCCGTCAAAGGTATACTCCTCAATCGGCACGCGCGGATTATAGAACCACGGTCCAACGCCCATGACCTCTGACCAGTGTTTCATTCCGGCTTCGATATCGTCGACCACATAACCAAGCTGGCGAATGGGCCCCAGTAAATTGCTCATTCAGAACCTCATTTCATCAGGATTTCGGGAAGCCATGTGGACAATGCCGGAACAGCAGAGACCACAATCAAAGAAAGAAGAAGCGGGATGAAAAACGGCATCACCCCCGCGATCACACGGCTGATCGGCATCTTGGCCACAATGGTGATCATATAAAGGCTCATCCCAACGGGTGGGGTCAGCAGCCCGATCATTAGGTTCAGCACAAAGACGATGCCCAATTGCAGCGGGTCAACACCAGCGGCGGTCAGGGCCGGTGCCACAATGGGCGCGATGATCAGGATTGCTGCAATGCTTTCCAAAACCATTCCAACCACCAACAATAGAATGTTGACCAGAAACAGAAGAACCAGCGGATTGTCAGATAATTCCAAAAGGAAGCCCGACACCTTCATCGGCACTTGGTCCAGCGTAAGAACCCAAGCAAAAAGCGCCGCTGTTGCAACAACATACAGAATGTTGCCGGTCGCCTCGACCGTTTCTCTGAGCGCGCCCACGATGCCCCCAGCAGAAAGAGACCGGTAAATGAAAATGCCGATGAAAATGGCATAGGCCACGGTCACTCCGGCAACCTCAGTTGGCCCAAAGTAACCGCTGATCAGGCCACCAATCAGCAAAACAGGCGCCATAAGAGCAGGAAAGGAGATCACCGCCTTGCGAGCCACATCGCGTGGGTTAACACGCACGTCATCGCGTGGAAGCCCTTTGACCCGCGCAATAATCGCCACCTGAACCATCAACAAGACTGTCAGCAATAGTGCGGGAATAATTCCTGCAATCAACAGCTTAACAGCCGATACATTGGCAACAGACGCATAGATAATGATGGGGATAGAGGGCGGAAAAATCGGGCCGATGGTCGCCGCGGCAACGGTCAGACCGGCGGCAAATTCTTCCTTGTAGCCTTGCGCCTTCATCTGGTTGATCTGAATGGCACCCAACGCGCCGATATCGGCCAAGGCCGCACCAGAAATCCCCGAAAAGATAAGCGACACAAAGATGCTGACCTGTGCGACGGCGCCGCGAATACGGCCAAACATCATGCGCACAAGTTCAAACAAATGGGTCGTCACACCCGTCGCATTCAACAGCGCTGCTGCGAAGATAAACAGGGGCACCGCCAAAAGAGGAGAACTGTCCAAGGAGTTCAGGCTGCGCTGCGCGACAACTGAAACAGGCAAGCCTTGGGTGACAATGACTATCGCAGCCGACAGCCCCAGGCTCATCGCAATGGGTGCACCAAGGATGAGGAGGAAAATAAAGATCGAGACAAGAAGTATGCTCATATCGGTATACCGCTATCATCACGCGCTTCGTGGAATGGTGCGGTGGGGTCCTGCCCCGCCACGGTAGAGATGATCCGCGACACCGCGATTGCTGTCAGCAACAGGCTCCCGACCAACGCAAGGCTATAGTAAAACCAGTTTGGAACACCCATTGCCGGGGTCAGGAATTTGCCCGCTCTTGGAAGGAACTCCGCGAAACTCCACAGTAAGAACCCGCCAAACACCAAGGTCGATACGTCCGCGATCAAAGTTGTCCATCGTCGCGCCTTTGCGCTCAACGCGTCCGGCAGGATCGAGACTGAGACAAGGGCCTGACGCCCGGCTAGTGAGGGCACCGCCAGAAACACCAGTCCGATACCGCAGAACCGTGCCAATTCATCGGCCCATGGCAAACCAAGATCAAAAAGGTTTCGTGCGGCAACTTGCAAGACAACCAAGATGGCGATCATCGCAAGCAGGAAGATACCAAGGTTTATGCCCAACCGGGAAAGCCACGCGAGGATCGCGTGGCTTTGAGATTTCGTTCGCATCAAGAGACCGCAGCGATCTTGCTATACAGATCACCATATTCAGCGCCAAAACGTTCGTTGACCAAGGCGTTGACGGATGCGCGGAAGGCATCCAGTTGCAAGCCTTCGTCTGCCCCGATGACTTTCATTCCCAGATCACGCAATTGCTGTGTTTCTGAATCTTCGTTGTTCAGAATGGCATTCGTCGCCTTTTCACGGGTTTGATTGCCTGCGTCGCGAACGGCCTCTTTCTGATCGTCACTCAAGGCCTGCCAAGCGTCCTCATTCATCACAACAACTTCGGCGTTGGACATATGGCCCGTCAGCATGAGGTGGGATTGGACCTCGTAAATCTTGTGGTTCAACACCACGTTCACCGGGTTCTCTTGCCCCTGCACCACGCCTGTCGCCAATGCCGTGGGCACTTCGGACCAATCAACAGGAATAGCGACAGCGCCCATTCCTTCGACAGCAGTGGTATAGATTGGGAACGGCACAGCCCGGATTTTCAGGCCTGCCAAGTCTGCCGGCGATAGGATTTCTTGATTGCAGGTCAGGTTACGGCGACCAAAGTAATGCGCATAGATCACGCGCACATTCGCGGCGGCAATCAGACCTTCGTTCAGCTCTTGCATTACTGGGCTGTCGACATCTGTAACGGCCATCAGATGGTCAACGTCGCGATACAGATAAGGCGTATCCAGCGCGGCAAACGGTTTGTACAGCGAACCCAGCGCGCCAGCGGTGTTATGAGAAAAGGCGATGGTTCCCAAAGATACCGCTTCGGCCAATTCCTGAAGTTTGCCAAGCTGGCTGTCCGGGAAGACCTGAACCGAAATATCGCCACCCGACGTTTCACTCAGGGCTTCGGCAAACCAATCGGCCTGTGCACCGGCTACGGATGCCACGTTGTTGTTATGTCCATAACGCAGTTTGGTTTTGGCCCATGCGGGGCGCGAAATGAAGGGAACCGCCAGCGCAGCGCCCCCTGCAGCCAGAACACTGCGTCGGCTCATTGAATTGTACTTTGACATGTCGTCTCCTCCCAAGATTGACGTGTTTTGAGGTGTTTTTCCAAACACTGTGCGACCAATCCACCTCATTTTCTTTGTTGATTGAAGTTAGGTATGCATGGCACTCTATGTCAAAACAAAACAAATGATGTGTTTTGAGGTGTTTTTGATATGCCCTCTGAAGGCCCGGAAAAAGGTAGACCACAGCTCTCTGATCTGGCGAACGTTGCCGGCGTTTCATTGGCAACCGTTGATCGTGTGATTAATCGTCGAAAGGGCGTGAAAGAGCGCACGCGCAAACGCGTTTTGGAAGCAGCGCGGGAAATCGGTTTTCTAAGCCTTGATGACGCCGAACAATATGGGCGTGATCGTCCCATGCGCATAGTCGTGTTGTTGCCTTCGGGCACAAACCCGTATCTTCGGCTTTTGGGGGAACGGGTCAAAGAACGGGTCGGACTGTCTGGTGTGAACGAGCCGATATTGCGCTGTTACTTCATCGAAGGTTTCAACGCAGGCGCACTGGCCGCCGCCTTGCGAGCAAACGCGGCGTGGGCCGATGGGATCATCTTTTTTGCGATTGAACACCCCGAAGTACGCGATGCCGTTTCCGAAGTCTCCTTGGGCGGCACAAACCTTGTCACCATCGTATCAGATCTGGGGCCTGCGACAGACATTCATCACGTCGGGCTGGACAACAGGTCAGTTGGGCGCACCGCTGGCTTGCTGATTGGCCGGCTGGCCGGAACGCGACAAGGGTCTGTGGCTTTGGTTGCTGGATCACGTCACTACCGGGCACATTCCGAACGCGAGGCCGGTTTCCTGAGCTTGCTGGACGAAAAATTCCCCGAACTAAAAGTAATCGGAATGCGTGAAGGCCATGACGACACTGCAGAAAATTACCATCACACGTTGGACCTGCTGAACAATGCACCTGACCTAATTGGCATTTACAATGTTGGTGGTTCATCCGGTGGTATCACACGCGCTATCCGTGAAAATAAACGAGAATCCGTTATAGTAATTGGTCATGGCTTAACATCTGACACACGCCGCGCACTGCTGGATGGCACGATGGACGCTGTGTTTGAACAAGACCCAGAGGCACTGATTGAAAGCGCGGTTAAGTGCCTGACATATCCATCCACTCGGCCGCGCCCGTTGAAGCTGGATATCTATTTCGCAGAAAATTTGCCGTAACTGACCCTGGCCGTCGTCTGGACAGGATGGGCGTTTGGATTGGCTGCCGTTGAGCCGCCTCAAAGCAACTCTGTACCTGAACGCTTTGGCGCGTCTACACTCCATGTCACGCTGCCCCGACAGCCAAGACCAACCAAGCAACTGGAGAGCCAAATGGGACTTCGCTTCTTTTCAACCAAAGATCGCCCGTTTCATCTTGGCCCATACCCACTTGAACGGTTGAAACGGTTGGACAGCCCCGCTGATTTGGGAAAGGTCCCGCCAATGCTTCAGCTGTCATTTGATCAGCTGCAAACGCCCCATTCGCTGATTAACGCCATGGGGGATTATCAGGCGATGATGGACGCCGTGCGGGACGGCATGATCAACCGCCAAAAGGCCGACATTCCCGAAGATCCGCAGGAACGAGCCAATCACGTCAAATCCTTCGGGTATTTTTCCGATGCATCGATGATGGGGATTTGCGCCCTACCGGACAGCGCCTTGCTGACGGACCCGTTGCGCAATCCCGATATCGACAGGTTGGCAGAGGATTTGCGTACCAAGCAAACCAAGACACTGGCCTCTGGCATCGATGTGATTATGGCCGATCTTAAAGAGTCGATGGAAGCCCCACCCAGTTCGATTGACGGTCACACACATGCGATCGTCTTTCTGTTTGAACAAAATCGCCCGGTTGATCCGCAAGAACCCGGTGCAGAATGGATTACAGGGGCCGAAGAGTACCGCGCCTGTCTACGTGCCACCGAAGCCGCCGTCGGCATCGCCAACTACCTGCGCCTGCTTGGATATGATTCCCGCTGTCACACGCGTTCGACCTCGGATGTTGATCTGAACAAACTGTCCGTGGCGGCCGGGCTGACGGTCATCGAAGAAAACCAGATCATCGCACCATATATCGGCAAGAATTTCGGGTTGGCCGCAGTAACGACCACGTTTGAAATGACCGTCGACGCACCACTGGCGCCCTTGTCCGACCAGCCGTGGATGAAAACCAAAGGGCCTGCATGGTGGCTGGGCACCGAAACCATGAAGAGCGCCCTGAACCAAGATCCGTATGCCAAACGGAAGTATGTCGATGGCGCGCTGCCTTTTGAACGTTTGAAACGGAAAGAGGTTCCGACAACCTATATCGATGAAGCACGCGTGGCACGTGTGCCCAAACGGACAGATATGTTCGCCCGTGCCCAATTCGGCGATATGGGCAAAAAGGCGCAACAGGCGGCGGCAGGCGGGTATTACGCCCGAAAATGCGCCCTTGCAGCAGCACAGCGGCGCATATTAGGGGCGTTTGTTTTGCTACAAGATGGCGCGTCTGTTCCAACTGCCACCCCACCAAGCGATGCAGAGAGAAATGCGCAAAACGTCAAGGCCGCCAGCTATTTTCTGGGGGTGGATGCGGTCGGCATTTCACGCTGCCCGGATTGGACCTGGTACAGCCACGACGCAACTGGCGAACCGCTGATCCCGCCGCATAACAACGCGATCAGTATGATCATTGATCAGGGCTACGAGACGATGGAAGGCGCCAGCGGCGATGATTGGGTGGCCGTGGCGCAATCGATGCGCGCCTATTTGCGGTTTTCTCTACTGGGCGGTGTCATTGCCAAACAGATCCGCAATCTGGGCTACAAGGCCAAGGCACATACGGTCATGGATGGTGAAGTCTTGCAGCCCCCGCTGTTGTTACTATCCGGTTTGGGCGAGGTAAGCCGTATCGGCGAGGTGATTTTGCACCCCCTTCTGGGGCCACGGCTGAAGTCCGGCACCGTTACAACAGACATGCCGCTGGCACATGACAAACCCATCGACTTTGGGTTGCAGAAGTTTTGCGACTCTTGCAACAAATGCGCCCGCGAATGCCCTGCCGGGGCGATCACGGCCGGCCCGAAGCTGATGTTCAACGGGTATGAAATTTGGAAATCAGACAGTCAGAAATGCACCACCTATCGGATCACCACAGAAGGCGGTGCGATGTGCGGGCGCTTCATGAAAACCTGCCCTTGGAACCTTGAGGGTTTGTTTGCGGAAAAACCTTTCCGTTGGGCGGCCATGAACTTGCCCTCCCTTGCCCCCGCGTTGGCGAAACTGGACGACAAGCTTGGCAATGGCGCGCTGAATGACGCCAAAAAATGGTGGTGGGATATCGAGGTCAAGGACGATGGCGGATATCGCAAACCCGCCCAGCCCGTAAACCGGCGCGGCCTGCAAACCGATCTGGACCTGAAATACGAAGATCAAACCCTGGCCGTTTACCCTGCAACACTGGCGCCGCATCCTTGGCCCTACCCGTTTGCGATGGACCGGGAAGCCGGTATCGCAGCCTATGAAGCCATGATTTCAGCAAGCGAGTATCAAGAACGGTTGGCGCGCGGCGAAACAGATGGTCTGGCGCATGAATACCCATCTTTCAAAGATGCCCCTGTCATCAAGGCGCGTATTTCCAAAGTCGACAAAATGACACCGGACGTCACCAAATACACGTTTGCGTCTTATGATGGTGGCGATCTGCCTGATTGGACGGCAGGCGCGCATTTGGATGTGGTCATTGCGCCCGAATTTGTGCGGCAATATTCGATGTCAGGAAATCCGGCTGACCTGTCCAACTATGAGATTGGCGTTCTGCGCGAAGATGAAGGGCGCGGCGGTTCCAAGTTTTTGCACCGAATATTCAACGAAGGCCGCCGTGTCTTCATTTCAAAGCCGATAAACCACTTTGTACTGACCGAAGAGGCAACGAAGACGTTTTTGATGGGGGGCGGCATTGGAATAACCCCGATGATCGCTTTTGCGCATCGGCTTCATGCGCTCAACAAGCCGTTTGAGCTGCACTACTCCGCCAGCCGCAAGGACAACGCCGGTTATATCGATGACCTGCGAGCGATGCCTTGGGCCGACCATGTTCAATTTCACTTCTCTGACCAAGGCACTCGCGCTGATCTGGAGACCGTTCTGGCGGGGTATCAACCCGGTTGGCATGTCTACACCTGTGGGCCAGACAGGTACATGGAGGGCGTTCTGACAACGGCGGAACAGCTGGGATTTCCAGAAGAGGCACGGCATTTTGAATATTTCAACGTGCCTGAACAGCCAGACTACGAAAACCATGCATTCAACGTAAAACTGGCAAAGTCCGGCAAAGTGTTTCAGGTGCCGGAGGACAAATCGATCACCGATGTTTTGGCTGAAAACGGCGTGCATGTGGACGTGAAATGTGACGATGGCATCTGCGGCGTCTGTAAATGTGGGCGTGTTTCGGGCGATGTCGAACACCGCGATTTCGTGCTGTCACAAAAGCAAAGAGAAAGTGAAATCATCCTGTGCCAGTCGCGTGCGGCGAAGTCGGAAACAGAAATCACGATTGATCTGTGATTGCGTTTTATCGTTCGCATCTGGAGAGAGGCCGCAGGCGCTCATTGTATTGACCACCCCCATGCCACCACCACCGACCCGGTGGAGGCGGTGACTAAAGAGCGAGATCACCCCACTTTGCAGAATGATCCCTTTTTCTGCGCCACAGCCTCTTTGCCAGCCGCTTTCGCTGGAGGGGCGACGTTGCAAAACTATGCCATCTGATTGGTCGCCATCTGATCCAAACGGTCCGCAAAGTCTTGATCTGACATGCCTGCCGAAATCGCATGAGCAAACAACGCCTGTTGTGTTTCTGGGGCAAGCCCGCCTTTGGGTGGATCACGATCCAGATTGGTCGGAAAGGAATACCCTTCGGCCGAAGCACCGATCGCCGCTGACAACTCAGACGCACTTAATGTGCCGTTTCTGTTTGCCTCTACCGCGTGTGGATACAGCAGTTTGCACATCTTCTGACGGTCCACCGTTTCCATCGCGCGTCCGAATGCCGAAGAGACCTGCAGCAGATTTGCCATCCTGTGAATGTCTGTGCTGGTATTGGCGCCAGCCGCATGAAACAGGGCCGGGTTGAAGAACAATGCATCCCCCTTGGCCAGCGGCAACTGGACATGTCGTTCTTCAAACAAGGCGCGAAAATCCGCGCGACGCCACGCGGCATAGCCCGCACGATAGAGCTGCGAAAAGGGCAGCAGCTTTGTTGGTCCGCTTTCAACAGGCATATCACAATGGGCCACGGCCCCCTGCAATGTCAGGACGGGCGAAAGGTCATGGACATGAGCCGGGTAGTCTGCGCTGACCTCAGACGTTTGAAAGCCCAAATGGTAATCCCGGTGCGCTTGCTGCGCGGCACCGCCCGGATGCACCAGGTTGATCTGCGCCGTCATTTGATAGTTTGGGCCCAGCCACGCCTCACAAACAGCTGCGATGGGAGTGTTGGCAAAGTACCGCAAAAATACCTCTGGTGCGTCTTCACAGAGCTTTTGCAGTGAATTCCAAATGCGGTCATTGGCCCCTGAGGCCGCGAAATGATCGCCGCCACCGCCATTTTCCAGCTTTTCCGCCGCAATAATCTGTTCATAAACGCCTGTTGCCTCGTCCAGCACAGCGGTGTCCTTATAGGCCCCGCGCAGAACAAGCACACCAGCGCCATTGCGCAAAACATTGGCCCACTCTGACATCAGCTCACGCCGCTTACCCTTGTTTTCAAGGGAAGACAGATGCCTTGGCGCATCGTAAATCGGGATGTTTTTTTGAATTTCAGCCGCGTTTGGAACATCCGATGGGGTCACCGTCTTCTCAATCAGCGCGGTGAACGCGTGAATGTCACAAGCGTCCGGCTCAAAATATCCAATGTCAGTTTCGATTTGATCGTTCATGCGTGGCCTCCCTTGGTTGAGCTTCAGATTGACGGAATGTTGTCTTGATCGGATGCACAAAATACATCAAAAACACATCAATGACGCACCGTTTCCCACTCAAAGAAGTTGCCCGACAATCTGGGTTAAGCACGGCGACGGTGGACCGCGCGATCAACAACCGTGCCCATGTCAGCCCGCAAACCAAGGCCAGGGTTGCCGCCGCCATTGCCGAACTGGAAGGGCAAGAGGCGCAGCTGGCTGCACGCGGACGGCGCATGTTCTTTGATTTTCTGATTGAGGCGCCTGCCCGTTTCAGCCGCGAAGTGAAACAAGCCACCGAACAGGTGTTGCCGCATATCGGCGTTGCGGTTTGCCGCCCGCGATTTGTGATGCAGGAAATCATGAACGAGGCAGAATTTGTGGATGCATTGGCGCGGATCGCCAAACGCGGCAGCCACGGCGTATGCTTGAAAGTGCGCGACCTGCCTGCTGTGCGGGCGGCCGTCGACAAACTGGTCGCTTCGGGCATACCGGTGGTGACTCTGGTCACGGATCTGACTGCAACCCAGCGCACGGCTTACGTTGGCGTTGATAATCATAGCGCTGGCCGCACCGCCGCTTACCTGATCGCAAAGACGGTTGGTGACGTCTCTGGCACAGTCCTGACATCAAGAAGCAATGACCGTTTCTTGGGCGAGGAGGAACGCGAAGCATCCTTTACATCAGCCCTAAAGCGCCAACGCCCAAACTTGCGCATCGTAGACGTCAGTGGGGGTAGCGGCGTTCATTTTGAAACATCCCGCATCATGCATCAGGTTGTGAAAAACCTGGATCAACTGCGCGCAGTCTATTCTATGGGGGGCGGAAACGACACCATCTTGGACGTTCTGGCGCAGAACAATCTACGACCGGAAATCTATGTGGCCCATGATTTGGACAAGGATAACCGCGCATTAATCGACACTGGGCAGCTAAGCTTTGTGTTGCATCACGATCTAAGCATTGATCTGCAGAATGTGTTCAAGACCTTCATGAAACACCACCGGCTGATGGCCGATACGCCCATCTCGACCGTATCCAACATTCAGGTTGTGACGCCTGAGAATATTCCGCCGTATTACCAGCGTTTCTAGCCGACCGTTTTGTGGCCCTCGCCAACCTGAGGAAAACGGCGAACTTGGTTTTCTGAAGTCACAATGCCCTATTCGGTGGCATTATCACGAAAGACAAACAGTCGTGATCGCCCGCGAAGGAAATGATCTTTGCAAAACCTTGACGTTTGGCTGCAGCCCCATTTTACACAGCGCACATCAAGACAGTTAATCTGTTGTCGCAATCATACGGACCCTCCCCATGCCAGGCACCAAATTCATTGTGATTTACGATACGTATTGCGGCTGGTGCTATGGGGCCCATCCCATTTTTGATGCCCTTATCAAAAGTGGCGCAGACGTCGAAACCTATCATTGCCACCTGTTTCAGGGGGCCAATGCCCATAAAATGGCCGACGGATTTGGTGCTCAGGCCGAAAGCTACGACATGCGGATTGCCCAGATGTCGGGACAACCTTTCAGCAAGCTCTATGTCCGCAACATCCTGCGGTCTGACACCGAAGTTCTGGCCTCGGCGTTGACGGCCCAAGCGGCTTGTCTGGTGCATGAACGGGGCGCCAAGACCGAAATGTCACTGGCTGCGCGCTTGCAGAAAGCACGGTATGTAGACGGTGTTTCAGCAGCCAACCGCGATGCCGTCGTTTCCGCCCTTATTGCCGAAGGTGTAGAAGCCGAACAGGCCAACCGAATTGGAACTGCGGACCTTGCCGCACAGACAGCCGCAATTGCGGACGAAGCCACCGCTTGGATGCGCAAAGTTGGCGCCAGTGGTGTGCCAACGCTGATCAAAATTCAGGACAATAAAATGGCGTCGATTGACGTTGCTTCCTATTTTGGCCGCGCGTCAGACATCTCTGCTTTGGCAAAGTAAGCAAATAGCCTGTGCCCCCCAAAAACAGGGCTCAGAACCGCTCTGCACGCAAAACTAGGGCGTCGGTCACAGACACCACGCCGATGTGCCGCTCAACCACGGCAAAGGCCGCTTCCAGCAACGGGTCCAGCCGCTCTGGCTTGATCAGGCACACCACCATAACCATCCCGGCGCGCCCGACTTGCCCTTCGCGTGTCCAAGGCCCAGATTGGCCTGACCCGCTGCGCACCGGCACCACGGTATAGCCGGTTACCCCCGCTTCGGTCAGGGCATCTGTCAGGCGCCCTTCCAACGGTTTTTCAATCACGATTTCTACGCGTTTTGCATTATGTGTTTGCAACTCAACCTCCGACCGTCATCGTGGCCAGCGCCACATATAGAGGAATTCCCAAAGTCAGATTGAATGGGAAAGTAACGCCAAGCGAAAGCGTCAAATAGATTGAGGGATTTGCTTCTGGCAGCGCCACCCGCATCGCCGCCGGCACCGCAATGTAAGAGGCCGAAGCCGCCAACACCATCAAAAGCACCACGCCACCGGTAGACAACCCTATGGCCATGCCCAACCCAAGCCCAATCACTGACCCAGCCAAGGGCATGATAACCCCAAAGGCGACTGCGCCCAAGCCAAGCACGCCTTTGGACTGCCGCAAGCCCCTGCCCGCGACCAACCCCATGTCGAGCAGGAACAGGCATAGCACGCCCTTGAAAGGCGATACGATGAAGGGGGCGATTTCAGCCAAACCCTTTTCGCCCGTCACAACCCCAATCACAAAACTGCCAACCAGCAACACGATGGACCCGTTCAGTAAGATTTCCCGCATCAGACCGGGTTCCATTTTCGCACCGGATCCGCCGCGTGCCACCAACCACAGGGCAGACAGGATCGCAGGCGCTTCCATCACAGCCGCCACCGCCACCATGTAGCCTTCTGCGTCGATGGCTTTGCCCTCAAGAACCGACGTTGCGGCAACGAAGGTCACGATGCTGATCGACCCATAATGGGCGGCGACCGCAGCAGCATCCACGCGGGACAGTCCGGTGAGTGTTTTCAACAAGGTGAAGGCCAGGAATGGCAAACCAAATGACAGGGTGACCCCTGCCCCGACAGCCATCAGCAAAGTGGCATCCACACCATGAGACGCGACCGAAGCGCCGCCCTTAAAGCCGATTGCAAAAAGCAGATAGATCGACATTCCCTTGGCCACGGCTTCGGGAATGGAAAGGTCTGATCGCGCCATTGCAGCGGCGAGACCCAAAGCGAACGACAGGATAATCGGCGACAATAAATTCGTTACCGCCAGCGACAGGACTTCCATCAAGATCAGCCTTTGTTGTTTTACGCCTAATAGGCATGAAATACCTATGTCGCAACTGCAGAAAACCCGGATCACGGTCGCGGGCCATGCTGACGCTTCTGGCCGTCAGAAAACGCCAGCGGCCTAACAAAGCTCCCTGTTGGGATATACCTGCGCGACCAGCCCCAGCCTTAGGTGTTGGCTTCCATTTCTCGGTCGGCTTCCGGCGTGTTCAGCGTTGACCATGTATCATCACGCGGTGGGGCTGGCGGTGTTTGGCAAACACGGTGATGAATGTGAACTTTGGCAATGAAATTCGCCGAAATGGGCGCAGTAACAAACAAGAATGCCATGATCAAAAGCTCATGCATCGAGGATTCGCCCAGTGCAAAGGAATGGAAGATCGATGCCAAAAGCAACATTCCGATACCCACGGTGCCAACCTTGGTCGGTGCGTGCAAACGCGACATTGGATCGTTGAACTTCAACAACCCGATCACACCGACAATCACAAAGATCGACCCGATGATCAGGCACAGCGCAGTGGCGTAGGTTGCGATAATCTGTCCGGTCATTCGATGATGTCCCCTCGCAGAATGAAGCGCGCCAATGCGACTGTCGAGACAAAGCCCAACATCGCAATCAGCAGCGACACTTCGAAGTAGATTTGCACGCCTTGTTGAATGCCGATCACAACCACCAAACCCAATGAGTTGATAACCATCGTATCAAGCGCAAGGATCCGATCACCGGATGTTGGTCCCAGTACCAGCCGAACCATCGACAGGATTTGACCAATCGCCAATGAAATCAACGCAATGATCAACGCAATATCCAAAAGTCCTGTAGCGGATGTCATGAGAAAATCTCCTGCAGGCGGCTTTCGTATCTGTTTTTGATATCATCGCGCACGGCATCCGGGTCATCCGTGTGCAGCACATGCACCAAAAGGCTATGACCTTCATCAGACAAATCTGCCGATACGGTGCCGGGGGTCAGCGTGATTGTCCCGGCCAGCATGGTGATGGCTTCGGGCTGTCGCAACTCCAGCGGAATAACGATCCAGGCCGGTTTCATCTTTGGGTTCGGCACGGTCAGGACGATCCAGGCAACCTGAACATTGGCAACGACAATGTCCCACATCACCAGAAAGCTGTATGCGGTCATTTTGCCCAGCCGAAACCCACGGGGGGTATCTGGCCACCAAACCGACGTACCCCATGGGATAATGATGCCAAGGATAACGCCAAAGACAACCATCCCAGCGGTGACTTCGTTTTGCAGAAGCGTCCATACGATGGTCAAAAGAAGGGTCAGGAACGGATGTGGCATCAGCCAGTAGAATGCACGTGCCATGTCAATGGTCCTCCTTCGTCGTCGGCTTGCTGAGCTTGCCCGGCGTGTCCAGAACAGTGGACATATAGCCTTCTGGCGCGAACAACTGTGTGGCCACAGTCGTTGTGTAACCATGCACCTGGCCTGCGAAAATCGTATGGGCCGCCAGCAGCGAAATCAGCCCACCAACCGCAACATAGGACAAGGCCGTTGGGCGATGCATCTCTGGTGCGTCTTCGTCAGGCGTGACGCTTTTGGCTTTCCAGAACAAGATGCTGCCAGCGCGGGCAAAGCCCAGAATGCTGATCAGACTTGTGCAAAGCACAGTCGCCCAAATCCAAACCACAAGGTCTGTGCCAAAGGACGCACTCAACACCAGAAGCTTGCCCAAAAACCCTGACAACGGTGGTAGACCCGCCATCGCGATTGCCCCGGCGAAAAACAAACCGGCGGTCAGTCCCGCACCAGCGATAGGTGCTTGTGGCGTCAGGTCCAGGTTCGCGCGCCCTGTGCGCACCAGATCAGAAATCAGGAACAGAACGCCTCCGGCCAATGTGGAATGGACGATGTAATACAGTGCCGCCGCGATCCCTTCGGGCGTGAAGAGTGAAATCGACACCATCACCATGCCCATCGAACCGATGATGGAATAGGCAACGAGCCGATCCAGCTGCTTGGCCGCCAAAACACCAATCAACCCAATCGCCAGCGACACCAGCGCGGCGGGCATCAACCATACATCATGCAGGCCTGCCGTGACTTCCAGATCAGGCGGGAAGATCATCGTATAGACACGGATGATCGCATAGGCCCCAACCTTGGTCATAATGGCGAACAATGCGGCCACAGGCGCAGGGGCTTCGGCATAGCTGGACGGCAGCCAGAAATGCAGGGGCACAACGGCGGCCTTGATCGCAAAGACCAGCAACAAAAGCACGGCGGCAACACGTATACCCACGGTTTCTTCGGGGCCAAGCGTGGCCACACGCTGCGCCAGATCGGCCATGTTCAGCGTGCCCGTCTCTGCATAGATCGAGCCCAGAGCGAATAGGAACAATGTTGATCCAATCAGATTGAACAGCACATATTGCACACCCGCGTGCAAACGCGCGTTCCCACCTGCGTGGATCATCAAACCGTATGAGGCGATCAGCAACACCTCGAAGAAGACGAACAGGTTGAAGATGTCACCGGTCAGAAACGCACCCAGAATGCCCATAAGTTGGAATTGGAACAGCGCATGAAAATGGCGACCGCGTTGATCCCAGCCAGAGCCAATGGCGTACAGCAAAACAAACAGCGCCAGAATGGCCGTTAGCAGCACCATCATGGTCGACAATCTGTCGCCCACCACCACAATCCCAAACGGCGCGGCCCAATCGCTTAGTTGATACAGCAGGACCGTTCCGTCCGATGCTTGCCATGCAAGACCGGCGGCGATCATGATCAACGCCATAACCCCCACGACAGAGAAAACCCGCTGAATGCCGATATGATAGCGTGCGGCCAAGACGATAAAAGGTGCCAGCAGTGCTGGCAAAACGATGGGGGCAATAATCCAATGTGTCATGGTTTGCCCTCCGCCTCTGATGCCTGCGTTTCAGGCTGATCATCCACATGATCGTCGTCGGAGCCAAGATAGGCCCCAAGACCAATCACCACCACAACCGCCGTCATTCCGAAGGAGATGACAATCGCCGTCAAAACCAAGGCTTGCGGCAGAGGGTCGGTATAGACGCTGGCACCATCACTCAGGATCGGAGGCGCACCCACGGTCAGACGACCAGATGCAAAAAGAAACACGTTCACAGCATAGGTCAGCAAGGACATGCCCAGAATAACCGGGAAGGTGCGCAGGCGCAGAACTAGGTAAAGACCACCGGCGGTCAAAATACCAATCGCAGATGCAACAAGCAGTTCCATATCACACCCCCTCCTTTGCAGCGCCATCGTCGTCAGGTGGCGAATCTTCGCGCGAAGGGTCGATATCCATCGGATGTTCGCTGTCGGGCATATGTGCACGCCGTGCTAGCCGCGAGAAGCTTTCCAAAGACAGCATCACCGCACCGACAACGGCCAAAAAGACACCCACATCAAACAATGCAGCGGTGGCCAGTTCGAATTTCTCAAACGGCGGAATGCGGACATAGGTGAAATCTGAGG
Source organism: Pseudoprimorskyibacter sp. (assembly GCA_034670065.1). Lineage (GTDB taxonomy): Bacteria > Pseudomonadota > Alphaproteobacteria > Rhodobacterales > Rhodobacteraceae > Mesobacterium_A. The sequence goes on from JAXMOG010000001.1 coordinate 1,073,284, forward strand.
TCAGGAAGGGTTTGCCTACAAACCAAGAGCCGATACCCGTGAATCCGGCAACAAGCACACCTGCGCCAATCACCCCGTGATAGGGGTAGCGCAGCCGCGCAGACGCCCAGGAAAAGCCGCTGGCCATATACTGCATCACAACCGCAATCGACACGATCAAACCGGCGATAAAGCCACCGCCCGGTTCGTTGTGGCCACGCAGGAAGATATAGAAGCCCACCATCAGGACCACCGGCATGATAACGCGGGTCAGAACAACCATCATCATCGGGTGCATATCCCCTGCCCGCGGCTGATCAGGTTTGCGGTTCAAAAGCCGGGCGCGTACAGGCCCGTCCAACAGAGTTTCTGTCAGCGCATAGATCAACAGCGCAGCGATCCCCAAAACAATGATTTCGCCGTAGGTATCAAAGCCCCGGAAATCGACCAGGATAACGTTCACCACGTTTGTGCCGCCGCCACCTTTGTATGAATTGGCCAAATGGAACTCTGAGATCGGCGTCGCAAGCGAATCGCGCAGCAAGTAGTGATAGGCCAGACCAAACGTTGCCAGCCCCCCGGCAATAGCCACGCCCGCATCGCGCAAGCGTCGCAGTACAGAGCTTTCAATCGGGGTGTGTTTGGGCAGGAAGTTCAGCGCCAGAAGCAGCAGGATGATCGTCACCACCTCAACTGTGAATTGGGTCATCGCCAGATCCGGCGCGCTGAAAAACACAAACCCAATGGAAACCATCAATCCGACAATTCCGATCAAGATCAGGGAAAGCAAACGGTTGCGGTGCATCAAAACAAGCGCACCCGTTGCAGCCACCAGCATGGCCCAGCCCGCAATCGGCACAGCGCCGGCTGCTTGCATGCTGCGTGTGGGCGCGCCCACCGTGCCGGTGTTCCATGCGTGGAAGCCTGCCGCAACAATCGCCACCGTTCCGATGGCCGCGTAGCGAGAAAACGCGCCGTTGTGCAAAATGAAGGTAATCTTGCGCGACAGCGCAGCGGCCGCTTCGACGATGGCCTCGAAAATCACCTTGGCCTCGGGCCGTGGTGCGGCATCCCACAGACGCAGTGCAGGTTTAAAGGCGCTGACCATCAGCAAGCCACCCACCACAGCAATGACCGACATGTACAGTGCCGGCACCAACCCGTGCCAAATCTTGAAATGGGCTTCCGGCAAGGCCGCAGCACCGCCCAAAACGGCCTCTGTCACCAGTTTCACGAAAGGTTCCGCCAGGAATGGCGCAACGCCAATCACAACAACAAGCACCACCAGAATGGCGGGTGGCAACCACAGGCCAGCGCCCGGATCATGTGGTTTGGCAGGGTAATCATCGCGCACCGGGCCAAGGAAGACATGGCCAATCAGGCGGAAACAGTACGCCGCAGAGAACAAAGAGCCAAAGGTTGCCAATGCCGGAACCAGCCAATGGGCCCCGAACAACACTGTGTGATGCGCTTCTTCCAGCATCATTTCCTTGGACAGGAAGCCATTCAGCAACGGTATCCCCGCCATAGACAGCGCGGCCAATGTTGCGATGACAAAGGTCACGGGCATGAGTTTGCGCAAACCACCCAGCAGACGAATGTCGCGAGTATGCGCCTCATGATCAATAATACCTGCGGACATGAACAGCGCCGCTTTGAATGTCGCGTGGTTCAGAATATGGAAGACCGCCGCCATTGCGCCAAAGGCCGTGCCCGTGCCCAGCAGCATTGTGATCAGGCCCAGATGGCTGACGGTTGAGAAGGCCAGCAGTGCCTTCAGATCGTGTTTGAACAGCGCAATCACAGCGCCCAGCACCATCGTCACCAGACCCGCGGTTGTGACAATCACAAACCATTCCGGCGTGCCTGACAACACCGGCCACATGCGGGCCATCAGGAAAATCCCTGCTTTCACCATGGTGGCTGAGTGCAGATATGCCGAAACCGGCGTTGGCGCCGCCATGGCATGAGGCAACCAGAAGTGGAACGGGAACTGTGCCGATTTGGTGAAACAGCCTAGCAAGATCAAAATCAAAGCAGGCAAATACAGGGGATCAGCCTGGATCAGCTCGCGGTTCTGCAAGATGACGCTCAGGTCATAGCTGCCAACGATCTGACCCAAAATCAGCATGCCCGCGATCATCGCCAGCCCGCCCATACCCGTTACCGTAAGCGCCATCCGTGCGCCCTGGCGGCCTTCGGGCAAATGCTTCCAAAAGCCGATCAGCAAGAAAGAGGACAGCGATGTCAGCTCCCAAAAAACCAACAGAAGCAGTATGTTATCACTTAGAACAATCCCCACCATTGCGCCCTGAAACAGCAGCAAATAGGTGAAAAACTCGCCCATATTGTCATTACGGCTTAGGTATTTCGACGCATAGGCAATGATCAAAAGGCCAATGCCAAGGATCAGCAGCGCAAAGAAAAAGCCCAGCCCGTCTAGCATCAGTGTGAAATTCAGACCCAGCAACGGCATCCAGTCGACTCGGGCCATCACGACCTCGCCCGCCAGCACCGAAGGTAAGTTGGTCAACAATCCTACGAAGGCGAGCAACGATACAAAGAACGTTGCCCCGGCACAGGCAGTCCGCCCCGCTGCATACATCAAACCAGGCAGCAGAGCGCCCAAGAAAGGCAAGGCAACGATAAAGAAAAGGGACACGCGAGCTCCTGATCTGAGGGATTAATAAGTTGCGTCAGAAATGCATCTGTGCAGCAAAAGTTCAAGGGTAATTGATCAATTCACTCGAGAACATTGCACACCAAGGTATGCCACCAGCGACACATGGTCTACAAATCGAAAAATTCGCCCCCTACCCCACCGGCAAAACGCTCTTCCAACGCAGCAACGCGGGTGGCCAAATGAACGATGCTTACCCAAAGAATTTATGGGGCATTCATGGTGATGGTCTTCGTTCTGCGACAATACCCCCTCCGATCGCTGAGGCATGTTCGTCCTTGGAAACCAATCTGGGTGGGATATTCCAACCGAGGCAAACCGTCCCCCTGCGCACTTCCCTGATGCTTGGAAGGGCCAAGCCATAGGGAGATCACCCAAAACAGAAGAAATGGCGCCGATTTTGGTTCTTAGTTGGCAAGACCCGAATGAAAGCTTGCCTGAAAGGCCATCGCTGTCAGCGAGACATGGGCACCTAGCGGCGGATGCAACTCAAATGCTTTTGGCTCTCGCGAGAAGTTCCAGAGGCGAAACAGACGCCATTCTGACCGGCGCTCTTCGGCGACCGCAAGTTCATTGCGGGAAATGTAAAAGGGCGTGCGTTCCCAGCCATTTGTCGTTTTCACCTCGATCAAACGCTCCTGCCCGTCCGGCGTGAAGCTGGCTATGTCATACCCAGCACCATCGCCATCCTCCTCTGAAACCCAACGCACCTTCCGCGCCAGATCATCACGACCGGCCACTTTCAATACGGATCGTTCGTGTGCAATGACGCGCTCTTCTCCGGCACGGCCGAGAGCCCGGTTGCGTTCATCCCGACCCGCAACGTCAAACTTTCTAGCGACATGCAGCATCTGTTCCAGTTCCTGCGGCGGTGGCTGGTTAGACAGCGTCGGTGACGATCCAATCCAGATCTGTGCAGCCTCGCGCAGGCCAGTGGCTGGGCGGGTCCAAGGCATCCGACCAAGCCAGGCCGGGTTCCATGCCAACCAACGCGCCACAGCATCAACCAGAGTCGTCTGGAAATTGAACGCTGGCTTGTAGCCGGGGATCCAATCTTCGCCGAGCCCCTTCAACACCGCACTGATATTCTGATGCTTGAACTCGATCGAGCCTTCCGTTCGGCTCCGCAACAGCGGCATTAAACTGCGCCGGTGCTGAGCCTTGTTGTAGGGACGGCCCGCCAAATCTTCGGCCAGCATCGCAAAGTAATCCGCGACGATCAGGTCGTTTTCTTCATCGGTCCAGGGCCCATTCGACATGCCGCCAGGCTATGAGCGGAAAGTCTGTTTGTCATCAAAGACTTCTCGCGACCGTTCGCACCGTTTCGAAGAACCACGCCGCCTTCGGCTGTCTCTGTTCGCCACGATAGCGGTCGAAATTACCTCAACTGCTGCGCAGTCCATTCCCGCCAAGCGTCTGAAAAACGTCCAGTTTTGAATGCGCCTCGATTTGGGTGAAGGCCGGGTGGAAAGAGACGCGGGGGCTTTAGAGACCGATTTCGGCCGAAACGCCAGTCTCCGAAAGTCGGATGGCTCCGCTAAACCCCTTTGAAACAAAAAGAAAAAAGGCCCACACGGGGGCCTCGTCTCGGGTTCGTGATTGGTTAGTGGCGGAGCGGATGACTCGGGCAACCAACTCTCTCCCGTGCTGCATTCGGCAACAAAGGACCGATGCGAACTTCTGCGCATCAATTGGGGACAACAGTTCTCAAGCTGCTCAGTCGATCACTCAACCAGATCGCCTGGATCACCGCCACCGAGCTGACGCACCGCAACCAGCAATTCCGCAATCGCGTCCTCGGCCGCCGCGAGCTTGATCGCCACCATCAGGTTCTCCCGCCCCGCCATCGCAAGGAATGTCGCCAGCACCTCGTCGGAGTGCCGTGCCAGCGCGATGAGGTGCGCTCCTCTCGGGCCATAGACACCCGAGAACCAGTTCTTCACCGTTTTCTCGTTCGCGCCGGTCCACGCTGCAACCGTCTTGACCCCAGCACGGCTATCCCCGAGGGACCGCTTCAATGCCGATGCGATTTCCTCGACGAAACAGCCATTCGTCTCACTGCCAATTTCCTCATCATACCCGTTTTCCTTTGGAAAGAACTTGCCCTTTTTCGGAAACGACATTCCACCCTCCTTCGCTTTACATGGATGGGAGGGATTCAGCCTTTGATTCCAAAGGGGGCGAGGAATTTGCCTGGAAGGACGAGGAGATACGTGAGTGGCCGGTCGAGAAACGACCCATTCGGACAAGAGCGACGCGCTGCCGGAAACGGATATGCCGGCCGTCGCATATGTCCGGATGTCCACCGATCACCAGAAGTACTCGACCGAAAACCAATTGGACGTCATCCGGAATTACGCGGACGCCCGTGGCCTGGAAATCTTGCGTGTCTTCGAGGACTCCGGCCGTTCAGGATTGAGGCTGGACGGACGCGAGGCGTTGCAGAACCTGATGGCCGAGGTTCGATCCGGTCAGGCCGATTTCAGGGCGATCCTGGTCTACGACGTCAGCCGTTGGGGTCGCTTTCAGGACGCCGATGAAGGCGCCTACCACGAGCATGTCGCTCCCGCGCCGGGGTCCGCGTTCACTATTGTGGCGAGCAGTTCGAGAATGACGGCAGTATCGGCTCGAACCTGCTGAAAACCGTGAAGCGGGTGATGGCTGGTGAATACAGCCGCGAGCTCTCGGTCAAGGTCTTCGCCGGGCAATGCCGCCTGGTCGAGTTGGGCTATCGCCAGGGCGGCGCGGCCGGATATGGGCTGCGCCGCATGCTGATCGACGAGCATGGCAATCCAAAGGGTGAACTGTCCCGCGGCGAGCAGAAGAGCCTGCAGACCGACCGGGTCGTTCTTGTTCCCGGCCCGCAACAGGAGCAGGACGTCGTTCGGCGGATGTACAGGATGTTCGTGGAGGATGGCTGCTCCGAGCGTGAAATCGCGGACGCCCTGAACGCCGAAGGCCACCTGACTGATCTCGAACGGCCGTGGACTCGGGCGTCGGTCCACCAGGTTCTGACCAACGAGAAATACATCGGCAACAATGTTTACAACAAGGTGTCGTTCAAGCTGAAACAGCGTCGGGTGGTGAATCTGGACCTGTCGCGGTTTGATGCCGCTCCTTTGATAGCATTTACTGCAACAAAGGAGACTGACTATGGGACTGAAACGGACGGACGAATTCCGCCAGGATGCGGTGCGTATCGCATTGACCAGTGGG
>JAXMOG010000002.1:0-886807 GCA_034670065.1 Pseudoprimorskyibacter sp.
CGGGAAGAAGGGCTCCAGACGCGCCATCTGCGCATCTGTCAGCCAGAAGAGATCAGACATGTTTACCGCTCGGTTTTCGAACCGTGAATCACGACGCTAAGCGGAAATCAATGGGTCCTGACCCTAGCTATGGTCGATAGCCGATCACCAAATTTATGAACGTAGCGTTCTGAGAAAAATTGATGTGGATCACTCTCAAATCTCGCACATAGGTCGCCAAAATTTTTTTCAAGTGTGGAGATTTTTGACCTTCGTGTCTTCTGTTTGTCAAAGTCCCAAGGAAACTCCCAACCTGACGCATTCAAGCCTGGCGAAAATTCCGGGCTATTTTTTTGACCGGGTTTGTCAATTTTCCTTTGAAACTTAGAATTATAGTCGACCATCGCACCTAAACAATCGTCCATCTCATATCTTCGCACATCAACCTTGATTCCATGCGATGTCCGACCGAATGCTGATTTGGTGTATGTTGACTTTAGGTTGTCACGAATTAGGTCGAGATCTGAGCCGTTATGTCGATGTACTTCCCCGAAATCTTGAGGAAAGATCAGCAATCCATGAAAATGTGGATACTCTGAAACCGGTTTGTTTTCACGACTTCCTGCCCAATCTTGATCCAAAATTAAGGCGGGTCTAGATAATCCAGCGGCATATGATTTCAATCCGGCTGCACTCAATATTCTGAAGTATATCACTCTATGCAGTTGTTCAAATTCATCGTTTTGGGTTCTCAACGTAAAGTGGTAGGAACGCTTGTCTAAATCTGTTGTGTCATCATAGTGTCTAATGGCTGAAAATAATCTGCAGTAAGAGAGTAGGTAGTGGTCGTATGTATTAATCCTTCTGTTGAAGTTTTCGTCTTTTTGATTCATTTTGTGTTATTTCCTCTATTATATTTGAATTTTGTTCTGTCTCCTTTTAGGCAATAGTATTCACTCCCGCATGGTGCAGGTTTAGTGATTTTCAAACGATACCTACATTCATCGAAAAAACTATTTCGCAATCCTGCGCGGCATCTATGCGTCTAGCCTATTTTGGCCAATATTTCGGTTTTTAATCCATTTTACCTTCCTCCTTAATTAGTTATCTGATTCAATTTTTCTTATTTATAAGTGCGTGACGCGTCCTTCATCAAAATTTTGTACAATTCTGACAAATATCTAAGTTTTTCGCCTATAGTGTTGTGCGTTGGTTTGCGCGGACCTTTCATTTGGGATCTATGTTTTTCATTCGTGATTGAAATTAACGTTCAGCCTCGTCAAAAGAGTCGAAGTGGAAAAGACCCACTCCCTCAAGCCCCCGAGACCGTTATAGATATGCCTTTTGGTCAAGCGTTTGCTTGTCAAATCTACCGTACAGCGCCAACGATATGAGTGATTGACAGAGTCCCGTACATTATTTGATGCATGCCTCATGCACGATTTGGGTGACGAGCATCATCAAATAGTTTTTGAGAAGCTAACGGAGTTACCCGCTTGCTACCGGCCTTGTGGTTATCCAATCAGTGATTTGTTGGTCACGCCACGCAACTGATCGTTTCGAGATTTTAACAGACCTCGGAAATTCTCCGTCGCGCATCTTTTGGTAGACTGATGACCGGGAAAGGCCTGTGCGGGACAGAACCTCTGGCAATTTAATTAACTTAGTATGCATATAATTTTGCGAATTTGACGGACTAATTATCGTTTCACGGCCCGCCACAAACACCGTACTTGGGCACACCATGTGCGCGTTCTGGATATTGCGAACCAATTCCTATTCAGGTTTAGGTTAGATGTCAATTATTTATTCAGAAAAATTTCTCGCCTCATTCAAAAGCTTCGCGTCTTTGAAAGAGAAGACTGCCTTATTATCAATGCGACCAGCGGCAAAGGCATTTTTGATCTAGAGATATTCCGGAATTATACTTCACTTCCAGTTAACTAGAGTTTGTTCAGAATTTTGTTGAAAAAGTTTTGGTCGAACGTTTGAAATTGAATTCGGCTTGCATTTTTCCAATTTCTACGTGCGCTTGACAAGGAGATATCAGATTGGCTGTTGAACCTTTTGTTCATTTCCGTGAAGCCTCTATTTCACACCAATCCACCAAGCCAAACACACTTATTGCATTCCAGTCGATCCGTTTTGCCGCAAAGTGTTGCGTTTCACGGAATTCTCCAATTGATTCACGTGATCGCGCCCAGAGATCCTGACCTGTTATGCGGTTCGCTCCCGCAGTGAAAGCTCAGTCTCCGATCTCACCAAGGCAGCTCACGAAATACACGCGCATCTGCGCCAAAGTTAGTGCATTGGATGTGTCCTGGGCCTCATTTTTCGGATCGGACAAACTTACCCCATTGCTCCATCATATCTCGGCGTTCTTCAAGATAGTCGGTCCTAAGGTAGGCTCTGGCGGTTTGGTTGCCAATGCTGTGAGCAAGCGCGGTCTCAGCTACCTCTGGGCGATACCCATGACTATCGGCCCATTCACGAAAGCTTGACCGAAATCCATGGGGCTTCGCTTCAACTCCCCTGCCTTTCATATACTTGCTCATTGTCATGTCGGAAATCGGCTGCCCAGGTTTCGAGCCAGGAAAGAGCAAATCATCATGAGCAAGGGTTTTGGCGGACTCGATAACCGACAGAGCTTCGGAGGAAAGCGGGATGCGAAAATCTTGTGCCTTGCCCTTCTTGCCCTTCATCATCTCTGCAGGGACGGTCCAAATATCGCCTTCGATCTGATTCAATGTGAGCATTCGTACTGGCTTGGATCGCGCTCCAATGGTCAGGATCAAGAAACGCAGAGCAAAGTGACAGGACGTAAGGTCTGTCAATGATTGGTAGAAAGCTGGGACTTCCTGCCATGGCATAGACGGTATCCGTTCGGTTTCGTGGCGCGTCCGACCAAGCAGTGCTTTGGCTTTCTCGACCGCCTGCATGTCCACGTCTAACCCCAGCGCGGCTGCATGTTTGATGACGATGTTCATTCGGTTTAGGGCCTTGCGTGCAGTGTCAGCCTTTTCGTGCCAAATGGGCGAAAGCACGTCGCGAAGCATTGGGGCGTCAATGTCTCTGACAGGTACTTTACCGATCTTTGGCAGCACATGAATCTTGAGGGGGGACAGCCATCGCCCTGCAGTTCCATCACCCTTGAGTTCAGCCTTTTTTGCTTCGAAACAGTCGTCAGTCACTTCGCTTAGGCTTTGACCAACCTTGCCCTCTTGTCGACGTTGGCGGTCCCTTTCGGCGATCGGATCCCGATTTGCTGCGAGGGTGCTTCTGGCCCGATCTGCGGCCATCCTCGCTTTTGATAGTGATACCGCTGGCCATGGCCCAAGGCCCATTTCACGGCTGCGACCTTGCCGCTTGAAGCGGAACACCCACTTGCCTTTTTCCTTACGGCTCTTGACCAGACGAAGGCCTTCGCCGTCTTCATATTTACCTTTGTCCAGGCTCTTGATCTGAACGGCTGAAAGTTTATTGCGTGCCATTTCAGTCCCCACTTTGGTCCCCACCCCTGTACTGGATTATGGTGGACCCAGCAAGACAGCTATGGACTCTATGTGTCCATTTTCGCTTGTTTTTATGATTTATCGTGGACTAATGTGGACCTGTAGGGACATGGGTTATGTGCCTCTCCTGGGCACCAAAAACTCAACCCAAATTGCTAATTCCAATTTTGTGTGTGGTGTTGTCTTCATTAATCGTAATGACATACGTTAGTGCAACGCGCCAAAGGCGTATGGTCTACCCAAGACGTTGCACAAGCGTTGGAGCGATAAGAACGTATTCGCGCGATTTTAGGAGGGCCTTGTCGTTGTAGCGCCTGACCATAGATGATTTCAAACGACGCGACTTACCCCAAGGCCCACCGGTCAACCTCCAGCATATCAGTCACAAAAGGCGCGCGGACGCCTGTTCGGGCGTACCAAAAGGGGCTGAACACCTAGCTGCGTGCTGTGCCTGAAACGGTTGTGGCCTACTCGGTTCCTTAGACCGTCAGCCAAGCAAGTGAACGCACAGGAGCGAGAACGCTTGCGAGTAGCCTGTCAGCTGCCGAATGGCTGCTTGGGGAAGTTGCAAAACCTACTTACCTAAACACCATACTTGTGAACCCTGTTATCAAGTTTGGGAAAGCAATTATGAGTGCCATGACCAGCAAATTTATCGCAACAAAAGGCAGCGCTGATTTGTAGATATCGGACAAGGGCGTATCCGCAGGGGCAGCACCCTTCATCACAAGCAGTAACAACCCAAGTGGCGGTGTCATAAGTGCTGTCTCCAGGTTAATCAGCATCAAGACCCCCAATGTGATTTCATCAAAGTTGAGCGCTTTGGCGATCGGAATGAAGAATGGCAGTGTGATGAGCATGATGGCGATCTGATCCATAAAACACCCAAGCACCAGCACAACCAGCATCATGATGATGATCGTTTCCGTCTGCCCAGTATCTGCAGCGAAGACCAGAGATAACAGCCCGGAAGTTGCACCCGAATAGGCAAGGATTTGGCTGAAGCCCAGAGCACCGGCAAGGATCGCCAAAGTCATAATGGTGATTTTGAGTGTGTCTGTAAGCGAATCTTGGATGAGCTTCAGCGAAAGCCGACCATAACCGATGCAGAGCGCCAGCGATGCAAGCGCGCCAAGCGCGGCTGCTTCGGTTGGCGTCGCAACACCGATAACAATCAGCCCGGTCACCGCCATTACAATTAAGCCCAATGGCAACAGATCACGCATCACGGCTTTCAGCGCGACCTTCCATCCAACCCGTTCTTGGGGCGCTTCTGGCGCCGACGAGGGTGAAATTAGGGCACGCGCAATAATATAGGTCGTATAGCTGGCGGCCAATATTAGGCCCGGCACAATGGCTGCAACCAGCACTTTTGCAACTGAAAGTTTGGCCAGCGTCGCCAAAATCACAGCCAATGAACTTGGCGGTATCAGCATCGCCAACCCGCCGGCCGCCATGATTGGGCCCATCGACAAGTCTCGTGAATAACCACGTTGGATAAGCTGTGGCATCAAAAGCTTCCCCAACATAGCAGTGTTCGCCATTGTCGAACCCGATAAAGCTGAAAAGACTGCCCCCGACGACATGGTCAACAAAGACAATCGACCGGGTAGTCGACCGAGCAATTTATCAAGCGCGTCTACCGCCTGCTTCCCCAAATTCGAATGCCACAAGACGGCCCCCATGAAGATAAACAGGGGAATTGGAACCAAGGCGAATGTAGAGACGGAACTGATCATCGAGAGGATGAGCTGTTGAAAGCTATCTCCACCTCCCTGGAGGATCAAAATACCCAGACTCGTCACTGTTAAAAAAGCAAAAGCTATTGGAAGGCCAATCGCCATGAGCGTCAGCAACCCTCCAATGATAATGGCGAAGGTTAGAAGCGCGGTCATTTATCCATCTCTTTGTCCAATGATGGTTTGGCATGGCCGCCCGTAACCGCCTCTCTGAAGTACTGCAGCGCTGTTAGGCCCATGCCAATCGCGACCAAACTTGGCAGTAGAAAACGCGGGATTGGGTGGATGCCGAAGGTCGTAATATTGTGCGAATAGTCGTTCATCGCCGCACGAACGGCCCAAAACGCCAGCATGCCAAGAAGTAGGGCAACAAACAGCGCCACGATGCGGGCTAGAGGCGCCTTCAATGCAGCAGGCAGCGTGTCAGTGATAAACTCAACACCAACATGGCCCTTTTCCCGTGCCAGCCAGGGCATGCCCAATGCAAAAATGGCGAGCAACCCGTGCTCGCTACCCTCTAGCGTCCAAGTAAAAGAATAAGAAAACAACAGCCGCGCAGTTACGTCCATGCCGATGGAAAGCATCATAAAAACCAATATTGCACCGCAAATGGCCGCAAGCAGATCCAACAAGTGGTCGAAATAGCGTTCCATATATTGTTCCATTTTTACGTAGGTTGTGGGCGACCATGGCCGCCCACTGTTCGTGTTATTGCATCGCAAGACTGCGCAGTTCGTCTGCACCGTCGGGATATTGGGCCTTGTAGGCAGACCATCCAATGTCCTGCACTTGCTGGCGGAATGCCTTGGATTCTTCTTCCGGCAGAGAGATAAGCTTAATCCCAGCGTCACTCAGCGCCTTGTCTTCAAGCGCAATAGTCTTGGCGTTTTGCGCTTCAATTTCAGCCTCGTAGATCGGCCCAATGCGCTCAAACTCGGCCTTTAGATCATCCGACAGACCGTCCCAAACCGTGCCGTTAACAAGAATTGGTGCGTTGAGAGAATAGAACGGCTCTTGCAGGACATAGTCAATGACCTCATCAAACCCTGAAGCGGCAATGCCAACATAGGTTGATCCAAATCCATCGGCCACACCACGTTCCATTGCCGTATAGACATCCGAATAAGGGATCGAAACTGGCGTGCCGCCAAGGGCTTCAACAATCGCCTTGGTTGAGGTTGAAACGCGAATTTTCATGCCTGAAAAATCTGCGCTTTCAATGGGCTGCTTGAAGTAAAAGCGAAACGCAGTTGAAGGTTGCCCAAGGCCATTGGCGAGGTAATGCAAACCAACGCGGTCACGATGGACCTTGCGCATGAAATCAAACATGCCCGTTTCGCGCATCTTTTGACCATTTTGGTTGGAATACAAAAGAGCAAAAGACTCCGGCACGGCACCTGCATAGTAGGGCACTGCGGCGGTCATTATGTCGATCACACCATTGCGCAACCCATCAAATTGTTGTCGCGAAGGCACTACCTCGGGACCGCCGAGGATTTGGATCTTTATTCGTCCGTCACTCTCTTCTTCAAACACACGTTTTAGCTCATGCGTCGAGATTGAAAGCGGGCTCGCAATGTCAAAAGGAGTAACGGTCTTAAGAGTGATAGAATCCTGCGCAAATGCGGCGCCGAAGCTCAGTGTTAATGCCGCAGTGGCGCAGAAGCCGCGTCTGGTCCAACTGATGATTGTCATTTTCTTCTCCCTTGGTGCTGGCCTTTGGGCCTTTTAGTTAGATAATTCAAACATTTCCGCTGCTTCTTGAGGCGTCATTACTTCCCGCCCCAAGGCCTGAACGAGGTTTTTCGCGGCGGCCACAAGATCATGATTGCGGCGCGCTGGGGTTCCATCTGGCAGGTAGATGTTGTCCTCAAAGCCAACACGAACCGTATTGCACCCCATAGCGATGCCATGCGCTGCCATGGTAAATTGGGCCTTGCCAGCACCTAGAACGCCCCATTTGGCGTTGGGGAAAAGCATTTGTTGCTCGGCACGCGAATAAACAAGTGCCCGGGCCGCTGGCGGAGTGGAACCAATGCCGCCGCCGTGGAGCATCCACAAGTTAGAAGCGTTGCGATCAAAAATGCCTTCGTCCGCCAACCGTGACAGACGGTGCACAACATTCACATCGGTTAACTCATATTCAACCGTAGAACCGACCCCATAAACTTGCGGCAGTGTTTCACGCAAAAAGTTTGAAGAATTTATATAGGCTGTCTCGTCGGGGTAGCCGCCCTCTGGGTGCCAAAAATCCATCGACCCGGCTGCGATACCATAAAGGTCTGGACGCGGGTCAATGTACAGCAGGGCGAGCCTCTCTTCATCTGTGGGCCAAATATACTCGCCAGTTTTTTTGTCTACACGCACACCGATCCCGTTGGTCGTTTGCACCAGCAAATCACAGCTCGCGCGGGCTTTGCCAATTATGTTCGAGAAGATTTGCGGATCGCCGGAGTTACGCCCTTCAGCATCGCGTGCATGAACATGCAGGATGGAGGCCCCAGCCTCACGGCATAGCGCTGCATCTTCAGCTATGGCGTCGGGAGTAATGGGAACAGATGCCCCCTCACGATCCATTTGCATGCCGCCATTTACGGCAACGACGATCGCGACTTTTTCCATCATGGTATTTCTCCGACATAAATTATGGCGCTGCTACGTCCGCTCTCGCAGAGCAGCATAGAAGACATGTGCGGGCTGAGCTTTTGGCATGACCCTGTTTGAAAAGGCGGTGCGCGCACTCCCTCCACTCGCAACAAAAAACTGTTGTCATTTAAGTGCAAAACGCTGCCGCGTTATGTCCCCTGTGTTGATGACATACCCACGGCGTTCTGCCCGCTAAGTACACACTGACAAGAATCAGGACATCGAGACCTCAAAACCGTTGTGGGGTTTGAGCAGTGTTGGCCCATCAACCTCACGCCTCGGAAACGCCGCACGAACGGGCATATGAGCGATCAGACAGCAAGTGATCAGACGGCAATCACACACAAAATTGGCGACGCGCATGAAATCACACTTGGATTTTTGTGCACGGCAAAATTCGCCACAACACGTTTCTTTTGATGCGCGCTGCTTCTGAGTAGCGCCCTCAAACATGCAAATAGGAGAAGAGGCATGAGACTAGCTAGTTACACAACCCCCAAAGGGGCAACGGTGGGCGTTAAGACCGCACAAGGTTTTGTGGACGTAAATGATATTGATCCCAAACTTCCCAGGGATATGACCGCGCTTTTGGCCCATGGCTTGCCACATGATTTGGCCGCACAGGCCGAAGCCAAGTCGGCTGCAGCGCATGACGTCTCTGACGCCGATTTGTTGCCGGTCGTACCGAAGCCGGGCAAAGTGATCTGCCTTGGTTTGAACTATGTCGAGCACGCGCGTGAAGGTGACATGGAAATCCCGACATATCCGGTTGTCTTTTTACGCTCGGTGACTTCGTTGTTACCGCCGGGGAGCCCGTGCAAGATGAGCTCGCTTTCCACGGACTTTGACTATGAAGCCGAGTTGGGCGTGATCATCGGAAAAGGCGGCTATCAGATTTCTGAGGACGATGCGCTGAACCATATAGCGGGCTACACAGTTTTCAACGACCTGAGCTACCGCGATTATCAGTTCAAATCCCCACAATGGACGATGGGGAAGAATTTTGATGGCACCGGTCCGTTGGGGCCAGAAATGGTGACGTCAGACGAGCTGCCAGCGGGCGCTCATGGTCTATCCATCAAGTTGCGACTGAACGGTGAGACTGTACAGGATGGCAACACAGCCGACATGATTTTCCCCATGGTGCGAACCATTGCTGAGCTTTCGGCTGTGATGACGCTGGAACCCGGTGATGTGATCGTCACTGGAACACCTGCCGGTGTCGGCGCTGGCCGCAAACCACCACTTTGGCTAAAGCGCGGCGACACGTGCGAAGTCGAGATCGAAGGCATTGGGGTTCTCACAACGCCGATCATCTGATCGTAACAACGATAAGTTTGTTTGGGCCCGCACCATATTCGCGTATTTGCTGAAAATGGTGCGGGAAAACCGGCTCATCAGTCTAGTGAGGGTTCCGCACCTTCGCTAATCTTTTTAAACCGATGAAATGCTTCCAGCGCTTTGGGCAGCCCTGCGAAGGGCAATGTCTGGAAAATAATTTCACGAATATTTTCCTCGGTTACCCCGACGTTATGAGCAAGCTTAAAATGCTTGGTCACCCCCGGCGCACCCAGCGTTACCAGCACCGCGATGGTTATCATTTCGCGCTCTCGTATGCTTAGGCCTGGGCGGCTCCATATTGAGCCAAAATTGTTGCGCAAAACGATATGCCAAAGGTCTTCGTCTATATCGCGGACCTCGCCATTATCTCCCCACCCCAATTCTTCTAGTACTTTGAGCCCCGCCTCTTCCAACTCAGGTGCCGCAGGTAGCTTGGTCGATTCCATTATTTTTGTCCTCTTCAGTCTGGCTGAAACAGCTTTGCGCACCGGGCGTCTCCGCGATGTCCCCTGTCATGATGACATACTCGGAAAGAGAGGCACGGTAGGCTTCAGGGGTAGGCAGGAGGAAACATGAGTATCGAGACTGTACGTAAAGCAGCAGGACACCATTATCGTCACCCGCAAGAGACCGAAGAGTCCCTGCGCTATGTGTCGCCGGATGTCGTTTACCATTCAGACTCTGCAGACCCGACGCTGGAGCGTTGGCGCGAGAATCACGAAAAACTCATTGGAAATATGAGAATTGAGTCTCCTGAAGTTATTGAAATCGTGGTCGAGGGGGACATGGCCGTTACTTACTGGACGAGCGAGATTGTCGTCATAGGTCCAGTTTTTGGTCTTACACCCAACAACCAGCGCTTCACCCTACGTGGGTTCGGAATGGATCGCGTCAGAGACGGGTTGGTGGTTGAGCACTGGGGGATGCAGGACATGCTTGGTGCCCTGCGTCAGCTAGATATGCAAATTCTGCCTCCGAAAGAGGCCTGACCTCATGCACGAAGATGGACATAAGCCATTGCGCATCGGCGTGACAATGTCGCTCTCCGGCCCATCAGAAATGAACTGGGAACCGGTTCGGCGCGGGTTGGAGTTGTGGCCAGATCACATAGCAGGCGTGCCGCTGGAAGTAGAGTTTGCCGATGATGCTGGCGATCCAATTCTTGCAACCGAGATCACCCAAAAGATGTTGAACGATGGTGCTGATCTGATTGTTCAATTCTCACTCAGCGGCCCTGCTTTCGCAGTGGCGGAGGTTGCAGACAGTGCTGGTAAACCACATTTTGCCATGTCGCCAATCCGCCGTGGCGCGGGACCAGACAATTGGACGTTTCGTTTGTCACCTGACGTAAGTCTGATGGCTGACGGTGTTATCACAGCGCTAAAAGCACGCGGTGTGAGCCGCTTCGCCTATATCGGCACATCTGACAACTATGGGGAAAGCTGGGCTGCTGCAATGTCTGAAGGTGCTTCGGCGGCGGGGCTCACTCTTCTGACTTCCGAACGCTATGCACGAACAGACAGTTCAACTCGAGCTCAAGCCGAGCGAATTATTGCATTGGCGCCAGATGCAATCGTAATCGGAGGGCCCGGTGACCGAGCGTTATTGCCTCAGTCCGATTTGCGTGCTGCGGGATTCGGCGGGCTCATTTGCCAGACTTTTGGCGCGGCTATGAGCGTTCTGGCTGATGCTGACTCTAAAACAGTTGATGGCACTTTGATGGTGACCAGCCCTGGCGCTGTTGTTCAACTTCTTTCAGAAAACCATCCGGCGCGTCGTGAAACGGAAGACTTTCACGCAGCATATGCCGCCCGCTTTGGTTCTGCGCCAAACTCCCAAGCTGCGGTGTTAACCCACGATATCATCAAAATTCTTGAGGCCACTTTGCCGGACGCTGTTGCAATCTGCGAACCGGGAACATCCGGCTTCCCAACCGCTCTGCGAACCGCAGTAACCGAAACCCCGGTGTCAACATGCACTGGCAGCTTTCGATATAGCGATACCGATTTGTTTGGCTTGGGCGATGACGCCCGCATCATGGTCGAGCTGAAGGGGGGCACATGGCACCCTGCTCAATAATTTCCTGTTCAGGTTTCTCTGCGCCGAGCTTTCCAAGTGTCCAACACTTCAGGATTGCGAACGTAGATAGGCTGAAGACCGGTCAAGAGCGCGGTAGCATTGTCGCCCAAATGCTTGATCAAGGCGGCACCGCCTTCCTCAGTCATGCCAACACAATGCGGTGTCAAAATCGTACGCGGCGCGTTTCGCAGCGCATGATCTTGCGGCAGCGGTTCAGTTTCAAAAACATCAAAAGCGGCACAGCGCAATCGGCCGGCATTCAGCGTCGCAACCAACGCGTCTTCATCAACCAAGCCACCGCGTGCAGTATTGATCAGCACAGCATCCGACTTCATGCGCGCAAGAGCAGCAGCGTCGATAATGTGGTGGGTTTCAGGCGTCAGCGCCATGTGGATACTCAGAATGTCGCTTTGGGCCAAGACGTCCTCAAAGCTCAGCATCTCGATGCCCTGAACATCCTTCGGCGACCCGCGGCGCGACGGAGTACTAATCAGACGTACACCAAAAGCTTGCAGTCGTTCAGCAACTGCAAGGCCAATTCTGCCAAGCCCCAACAACCCAACAGTTTTGCCCTTCAGCATTCTGCTTTTCTTGGGGCTGCCGGTTTGCATTTGGCTGATCGCACCGGGCAAATCAAAGGTGGCAGCGAGGATCATCATCACGGTGGCTTCTGCCATGCCGATCCAGTTTTCTTCGACCGGGCCGTGCGCAATGAGCACGCCGGCATCCGTGGCGGCTTGAATGTCCACATTATCAGTGCCGCTACCGGGTGTAATAATTCCGGAAAGGCGGGTGGCTTTTTCAATGAGATCAGAATCAATTCTGTTTGGCGAAGCGGCCGCAATAACATCAGCATCGGCAAGTCTTTCAGCACCACCCTCTCCAAACCGAATGTATTCGGCGCCCGCTGCTTGGGCGGCATTTTTCAGCGCCTCAGACATCTTTGCGGCCCGCTCAGGGAAATAGTCGATCAACAGCACTGCAAACTCCCGTTCATTTCAACGGCGATTATCAAGAGCCTGATTAAACTGCGCAAGCCGGGCTGCGACTTAAAATGATCTATGGCGCA
The DNA here is from genome assembly GCA_034670065.1 of Pseudoprimorskyibacter sp. Lineage (GTDB taxonomy): Bacteria > Pseudomonadota > Alphaproteobacteria > Rhodobacterales > Rhodobacteraceae > Mesobacterium_A. The sequence continues at coordinate 12,366 of JAXMOG010000002.1, forward strand.
TGCAAAATCCGCTGTGACGTCTACGCGTGTTTTCGGCTGACAGATCTTTTCGGAATGTCTGATCTTTGCAGCACCCATATCTCAGATTCTGTCTCAGGGTCTGAAGGTAATGCATTCGGTGCAGATGCACTGATGAGCGTGGAGGGCAGTGTCATCCACGTAGAAACTCACAAAGAAAATCAACACCCTACCTGCGTTCGACACGCCCATGCACGAGCCAGCAATACGGTCGTCGTGCTGAAAAACGGGATGCAGTCACAGGGGCGAAAGGCAATGGTTCTGAGCGATTTCATTGACCGTCACAACTACGAAGGCGCGGCCGAATTTGGTCGTCTTCAGTGCCTCTCACCAATTGACAAACTAGAAGCCGAAACAGGCGCGGGTTACACGCAATGACTTCAACACCAAGCATCACCATTGTCGGTGCAGGATCCGTAGGTGGGCACATCGCCGCTCGGTTGGCTGGCGTTTGCGACACTGTGCGCGTCATCGCCCGTGGTGCGCATTTAGCCGCCATCCAAGCCAATGGATTGAAATTAACGTCCGGCGATACTGAAACAATCCATCGCCTGCCGGCATCTGACCAACCGGCCGAATTTGGTATTCAGGACATCGTCATTATGTCCGTGAAATTTCGCCATCTGGCCACTGCGCTGAGCGACGCTCGCCCATTAATAGGCCCAGAAACGCGCGTGGTTTTTGCCATCAATGGCTTGCCGGCCTGGTTTGTTGAAGGAACGCCACTAGCCGGCAATGCAGACATTCTTGCTCAACTGGATCCTGGTGGTGCAATCGCGGGGACTGTTCCTCAAGATCAAGCCGTCGCTTGTTCAGTAACATCCGGCGGTGCGCGGGTTGCAGCCGGGCATATTCGCAACACGACTCCAAAGATGAACAAGCTGGTTCTGGGCTTTCATGATGGTCGCGACGACCCCCTAATTTCTAGGCTCGTCACGCTGCTATCCGCATCAGGCTATGACGCTCAACTTAGTTCGAATATCCGCACCGCGTTGTGGCACAAAATGATTTTCAATGCCGCTTTGGCACCGATTTCCACGGTCACGAACCGGACAGCCAAACAAACTACTTCCGATCCAGAAACACGCGCATTGGCGATCGCCTCGATGGGCGAAGTTACCGAGATCGGAAAGGCCATAGGCATCACCATTGACGTGAATGCAGAAGCATTGACCGACCCCGAACGCGCACCAGACCATAAGCCTTCCTTCCTCGCAGATCTGGAAGCGGGCATTCCGCTGGAAATCAGCAATGGCGTGTTGGCCGTTCGCGCAATTGCCCGTGCGGCTGGAGTTGCAGCCCCACATCTAATCACCGTTGCCGCGCTTATGAATGCACGTTCACCCAAGGAGAGTTGACTAAATGGCTTCGAGTATTGCAATCGACATCGGCGGTACTTTCACCGACGTTTCAGGTTTTGACCCGGAACGCGGGGGGCTGTGGTTCGAAAAAACACCGACAACTCTTCGCCCCGATGAGGGAGCCCTGACCGGACTTGGCAAATTGTCCAAGGCGGGGTTCGATGTGCCTGCTGCGCTTATACTCAAACATGGCACGACAGTCGTCATCAACTCGATCTTGGAGCGCGATGGCGCACGCACGGCCCTGGTGACAACTCAGGGATTTCGGGATGTGCTGGAAATCGGGAGAGGCAATCGGCCCGAAAGCTTTAACCTAATGTATTCGCGCGATCCTGCTTTCGTGCCGCGCGAACTGCGGTTTGAAGTGCCAGAACGAATGGACGCCAAGGGCAATATCGCGGTCGCGCTTGATATGGCCGCCCTAGAGCGCATCGCGCTGGAAATCAAAGAAGCGGGCGTCGATGCCATCGCCGTTTCTTTCTTGCACGCCTACCGCAACCCCGTGCACGAGATTGCCGCGGCTGAGTATCTGGCGAAGGCCACGGGCTGCTTCGTCACCGCATCTCACGACCTTTCCGGAGAATACCGAGAGTACGAGCGCACTTCGACTGCTGCATTAAACGCATTCGTTGGCCCCAAGGCAGGACGTTATGTTGAACGCTTCAAGACTGGAGCTGAGGCCGCTGGGTTTACTGGTGATCTTTATCTTATGGGATCAGCTGGCGGTGTCCTAACGGCTGACGAGGCTTCACGCAGACCAATTCTATTGATCGAATCTGGGCCCGTGGGTGGTGCAGCTGGCGCTGCCGAAATTGGAAAACTAACCAACAACCCAAACGTCATTGCGTTCGATATGGGCGGCACCACTGCCAAAACCGTGATGATTGAAAACGGCGAAGCTGCGGTGACACCCGTCTATTATGCTGCGGGATACAATCGAGGTCACCCCGTGCAGGCGGCGGTGTTGGATATTGTCGAAGTTGGCGCAGGCGGTGGCTCTATTGCTGCAGTCAACGAAATGGGCACTTTGTCTGTTGGGCCGCGCAGCGCTGGTTCAGTTCCTGGCCCTGCTTGCTATGGCAATGGCGGAACAGAAGCCACGGTAACCGATGCCAACCTGTATCTGGGACGGCTAGATGCAGATAACTTCCTAGGCGGTGAGATGCGCTTGGACGTGGCGGCCGCTGAAAGAGCGATCAATGAGTTGGCTGAGAAGCTAGGTCAAACGCCATTGTCAGTTGCACTTGGCATTCTGCGTCTCGCGACACTCACTATGGCATCCTCAGTGCGCATGGCGACGCTGGAACGCGGTTATGATCCATCTGATTTCGCCATGATTGCATATGGTGGCGCCGGCCCACTTCATGCCGCCGCGGTGGCCCGAGAGATGGGCATTTCACGCGTCATCATCCCCGGCCATCCCGGCCATTTCTGCGCATATGGCATGCTTTTCGCCGACCTGCGCAGCGACGTTGCAGAAACCATTGGTCAGCCGGTGAGCAAAATTGACATGGCCGGTCTTACGGCGCGCATTGCAGCGATGGTGGAAACTTCACGCGAAGAGATGGGCCGCGCTGGCACATCGATCCATGAAGTTCGCACTGCAATTTTCGCGGATATGCGATACCAAAACCAAGAGCATACCCTCTCGGTGCGTTTGCCAGAGGGCGGCACACTTACAGATGTTGCCTTGCGCGAACTGTTCGAAGAGGCCTATCGCCAACGCTACGGGCGCTCAACAGCTGCAGATTTGGCAGTGGACTTAGTTTCGATCAGGGTTGCAACAACCGGTATCGGACCGCGTCCCGAATACGCTCGCCTCAATCCGACAGAAACACCAGAAAAACCAAGAAACAGAACCGTTTCTTTCGCGGATGGTCCCGTCGACTGCGCCATTTGGCAACGCGAAGACTTGCGCGCTGACACGCCAGTGGACGGCCCCGCAATTATCGAAGAAGGCGCCTCGACCACAGTCATACTCCCAGGCGACGTCGCTCGGGTCGATGAATGGGGCAATATCCACATAGACATTGCAAGAGGTGAAGCATGAACGTCACCAAAACCGCAGCTTTCGCCCGCTCAGCCAATGATCCAATCACCATTTCAATCGTGCAGTCGCTCATGGTTGCGATCATGGATGAATGCGAAATCAATCTTTCGCGCACTGCTCTTTCTCCCCTGATCTACGAGGGCAAAGACTACTGCATTGGCCTGCTGGATCGCCAAACTCGGACAATTGTACAATCACGCGGCTCAGTCCCCACCTTCATGTCCGATCTCGGGGTGCCAGTTGCCGATGCGCTGGAGCTTTATGGTGAAGAGGGAATTCACCCCGGCGATGTGTTCATGATGAACTATGCAGAAATTTGCGGACAGCATCTGAACAACATGGTGCTCTACGCGCCCGTTCATCACGAGGACAAGCTGGTTGGCTTTATCGCCACCCGAGCCCATTGGACCGACGTCGGCGGCATGACCCCAGGTTCGGCATCGACGAACTCTACTGAGATCTTCCAAGAGGGCATTCAGTTTCGAACCGTCAAAATCTATAAACGCGGCGAAGTTTGTCCCGAAATCATGCGGATGCTGCGCCACAATACTCGTTACCCCGAGCTTGTGATCGGTGACATGGAAGCCCAAATTGCTGCCGTAGAACTTGGGCGACGCCGCTATGCAGCACTGATAGAGAATTATGGTTGGGACCTGATCTCAAGTTCAATTGATGAACTATGGACACGCTCCGAAGCTTTGGCACGCGAACGCATTCGCGCCTTACCTGATGGTACATACTCAGCTGAAGCATTTCTTGATGATGATGGCATAGACCTTGAAACGCCGATCCCTTTGAAATTGCGAGTGATTATCGATGGCGACAGCTTTACCGTCGACTATTCAGATTTTCCTCCGCAAACGAAGGGTCCAATGAATTCTGGCGGAAACGTTGCGGAAAGCGTCGCGCGGGTTGCGTTCAAGTCCGCCGTGGTTCCCGAAGGCCCGGCTACGCAGGCCACATTCGCTCCCGTTAAGGTCATCATTCCTGATGGCACTATTCTATCGGCAAAAAACAATGCGCCAATGTCTCTTTGGACAGTGTCGATCAAAACAGTTGTCGACCTGATCTATCTGGCGATGTCACAGGCCATGCCAGACTCGGTTCCAGCAGCGCATCACGGTTCTATGGGGGTCTATTCTTTTTCAGGGGTAAATTCGGAAACCGGGCGAACGTATTCCACGGCTGACACCGTGCTTGGCGGATGGGGAGCCCGGCCCGATGCCGACGGTTTTTCACCGCTCAAAACAGTTACCCATGGTGACACCAAGCAGGTCGCGGCCGAAGTTGAAGAGGTACTATTTCCTCTTGTGGTAGAAAAACACGAGTGGATTCCTGATAGTGCGGGCCCCGGAGAGTTTCGCGGTGGGTTAGGGCTTAAGAAGGTGTACCGCCTTCCGGAAGGCGCAAGACTGGTAGGCGCTTTTGAGCGGGCCAAATGCCCCCCTTGGGGTTTATTTGGCGGTGGCTCCGCAAAACCGGGCACGATCTTTGTCAAGCAACCTGACGAAGACGAATGGCATCAGTTTCAGAAGATAACGGCCTATCCCATCAAACCAGGTGGTCTGGTCGTACTGCTATCCGGCGGCGGCGGCGGAAGAGGGTTTGCCTGGAAACGGCCAATCGAAAAAGTCGTCGCGGACGTTCGTGCGGGATACGTCAGCCGCAAAGGCGCGGCGGACGATTACGGAGTGATCCTGAATGCGGGATCGCTTGGAGTGGACATTGAAGCCACTGAACAGCGTAGGCAGCAAATGCAGGCGCAAACGACCATCTAAAACATAAACGGGAGGAAGATATGAAACTTACTAAAACCATCCTAACAGCCGCGGCTCTCGCTCTGGCAACAACCGGGGCAATGGCCGAAGATATCAAGATCGGCTACACCTCGTTGACAGAAAACGTCGCCAATTTCGTAGCCATCGACAAGGGCTTCTTCGAAAAGCACGGTATCAATGCAGAGGCAGTTCGTTTGCGCGGTGGCTCCGTTGTGGTGCCCGGCTTGGTTTCGGGCGAAATCCAGATTGGCACGCTCACTTCACCTACTTTTGTACAGGCGCTTGATGGTGGGCTCGATTTGCGCGTCCTCAGAGCCTTGTCAGAAACCAACAATGGCGATGTCTCGTCGGGTCTTATCGTGGGCGACAAGAGCGGCATCAACACCCCTGCTGATTTGGTAGGTAAAACGCTGGGTGTTGGTACGATTGGTGGCATGATCACAGTCGCTGCGCGTCACTTTGTGGCTGGAGAGACTGGGATCGCGCCAGATAGCATCAAGTTGATCGAGGCACCTATGCCTCAACTGGGTGACCTTCTACGCAAAGGCAGCTTTGACTATACTGTTCTGCCAGAGCCCCTGCTTTCACGCGCCATCAACGGCGGTGGCATCAAACAAATTGCTAGCCCTTTCGCAGCGCTGCCAGAGGGAAAAGCAACGATGCTTGACGCCGTGGCTGGCGAGTGGGCTGACGCCAATCCTGAACTCGCCGCGCGCGCAAAGATGGCGATTGACGAAGCGACAGTATGGTCAATGGCCAACAATGCCGAAGCTCAGGAAATCACTGCAAAATACCTGGGACTTGACCCCGAAAAAGTGAAGAAATCAAAGTTCCCAATACTTTCGGAAGTCAACAATCCAGAATCCGTTCAGTGGTGGGTTGGTGTTATGGAAACTCAAGGCGCACTGCGCACGGAAGTGGACACCACAAAGGCATTTATCAAATGAACCCATCTCAAACCAAAATGGCGCCCACATCAGTGGGCGCCCCTGCGATTTCCTTCCAAGATGTGAAGCTGAACTACGGCAACAAAACGATTGTAGAGAATATCTCAATCGACGTGAAAAGCGGAGAATTCCTTTGCATCGTGGGTGCTTCAGGTTGCGGAAAGACCACCCTGCTTCGCATGGCGGCGGGACTTGTTCGTCCCACTGAGGGAACGATCCACTACGATGGTCAGAAGGTGACCAGCCCACGGCGTGAAGTTGCAATGGTGTTTCAGGATTATGCCAATGCACTTTTGCCTTGGCGCACAGTTGAAGGGAATGTTTCTCTTGCTCTTGAGGACCGCGGCTTTTCAAAAGCCGAGCGTGCTAGCCGCGCAAAGGAGCTATTGATCAAGGTGGGCCTCGCCAACCATTTTGATGCCTATCCAGAACAGCTTTCCGGTGGCATGCAGCAGCGTTTGCAGATCGCTCGCTGCTTGGCACAGAATCCCGCTGTTTTGCTGATGGACGAACCATTTGGCGCCTTGGATGCTTTGACGCGGAGATCACTCCAAAGCGAAGTTTTACGTATTGCGCACGAGAGCGACGTTACTGTCCTATTTGTTACACACGATCTGGAAGAGGCTATTTTTCTGGGCAATACGGTCATTGCACTGCATTCAAACCCAGGCCGTATCGCCGTGACTCACGAGGTAAAATTGCCACGCGAGCGTGATCAGCGTGACACGCCTGATCACCCAGAGTTTCGACGTTTACGCCACGAACTCTATTCGTTCTTCGACGAGGCCCACTGATGGCAATGGATGAAGCGACAAGCACCAAAATCGTTGCGGGAAGTACCGAAAGGCTTCCGCTTTTACGGCGCATCAACCTCAAGGGTTTGATCTTTCCATTGGTCGTAATTGTTGGTTTGGAATTTCTAATCATTGCGACAGGGTTCCAGCGCGATTCCGTTGCACGACCTAGCGAAATCGCATTGCGCCTTCTGGGTGCGATGGCTGATGGTTCGATATTCTTGCTAACTTCGGAAACTCTGGCTGCCGCCATCGGCGGCGTGCTGATCGGCAGCGCAATTGGGCTGACTCTGGGCGTAATGTTTGGTGCCTTCCCGCCATCATTTAGTGCTCTGGAATTAACGACCGAGGTTATACGCCCCATACCTTCGGTCTCTCTCATTCCGGTTGCTCTTCTGGTTCTTGGATTTGGCTATACTATGGAGGTATCGCTGATCGCCAAGTCTACCATATGGCCTGTTATGATCCTGACCCATGCTGCAATCTCGGGGCTACATCCGCGCCATCGCGAAGTAACAGCATTGCTGCAGCTCAATTTTTTCTCGCGCATCACCAAAGTCGTGCTGCCATCCATCATGCCCTCTGTGTTTGTTGGATTTCGTTTGTCGATGGGCGTGGCACTTCTGGTGGCAATCACCATCGAAATCGTGGTCAATCCGCGTGGCCTGGGCCATGCCATGATGGTCGCAGAGGAAACGCTAAACGGCGACTTGATGTTCGCACTCTTGGTGTGGATTGGCATCATCGGCGTCGTAATCAACTGGGGGCTGTTATGGCTGCAGCGCAAGCTGTTTCCGCGTAGCCCAAGTGCAGGAGCAGACGCATGATCGCTCGAATTTGGAAGACCACGAGTGGCATCATCTTTTTGGCGCTTCTTATTCTCGGCTGGCAATATGTATCGGACTCAAAGATCGTTTCGCCTGTCTATCTGCCCAGCCCTTCCAAGGCGTTCTCAGCTCTCACGACTGAGGTGATGCAGGGCGACTTGAGCATGCGCATTTTGCGCACGCTAGAGCATATGACATTCGGCTGGCTTCTGGCCTCGCTGTTGGGGATCGGTATTGGCACATTGATTGGTATCTCCCGACAAGCGCGCGAGTTCCTTGGACCAACACTCGAGTTTTTTCGCCCGCTGCCGGCTTCCGCTCTGTTCCCAGTCGCCATTGCAATCTTTGGCTTGTCCGAAAACATGGTCTATGCCGTCATCGCCTTCGGTGCAGTTTGGCCCACATTGCTTGCAACAGTGGGTGCCTATGAACAGCTAAGCGTCCGCTTGCTTGAAGTGCGTCAACTTTTGCGCATGTCGACACTCGACTTTATTCGCAAGATTGCATTGCCCTTTGCTTCACCTGAAATACTCGCCGGAATGCGGCTGTCACTGACGGTGGCGCTTATCTTATCGGTAACCGGTGAAATTTTGTCTTCTTCTGAAGGCCTTGGTCACTGGATTATGTTGCAAGCGCGTTCCTTCCGGTCGGACACACTGTTTGCTGGCGTTATGCTGTTTGGCGTTATCGGTTACCTCTCCTCCAAAGTACTGACGCTTGTTGAACGGCGCGTACTGAAGTGGAAGTTGAAATCACGATGAAACTCGCTGTTTTCAATATTGATGACCGGCCTGAATTGGTCATTGCAGAGGGCGGTAAGTACTGGCCGGTGCGGGCGCTTGCCCGCGCTCTTGGTCAGGCCGAACCTGTACCTCTGCGCCATCCGCTTGACCCACTTCGTGATGCATTGGAAGCTGGTCTAGAGTCCTTGTATGGACTGCATGCGAAGATCGACAAGGCACCGGCAGAATTGGCATTAACGACAGGTCAGTTTTGTCCGCCAATTCGCCAACCCAGTAAAATTTTGGCGGCAGGACGTAACTATCATCGTCCCGGACATCAGGTTGAAAAGTCTGGCAACGGTCCGCCGGTCTTTGCCAAGTTTCCAAACACTCTGCTTGGGCATGACCAACCCGTTGTCTACCCACAAGAGACAGAGCGGCTGGACTATGAAGCAGAACTGGCCGTCATCATTGGTCATCGTTGTCGCGATCTAACACCTGACAACGCACTGTCTGCGGTAGCGGGATACACAATTCTCAACGATCTAACGATGAGTGATGTGCAAAGGCGGGAAATCGCGACTGGGCTCATACTGTTTTCCAAAAATGCCGACGGGACCGGACCGTGCGGTCCTTGGATGGTGACGGCCGATGAAGTCTCTGATCCAGACAATCTGGCGGTGTCGTTGACTGTAAATGGCCAGACACGGCAGGCAGACAGCACGCAGTCGATGGTTTTTTCGGTGGCGGAATTGGTCGCCTATTGTTCCCGCATCAGTCTGGAACCGGGCGATATTATCGCTACTGGCACGCCGTCAGGAACTGCGGCGCATTCAGCAAATCCCGAGAAAATGTTCTTACGTCCAGGCGACGTCGTGGAAGCACAGGTGGAGAAAATCGGTACTCTACGAACTCCGATCATGTCGCCATGATCGCAGGCCGATCAGCAAAATAAAGGGGCTGACTAGCTATCTTTTTCCAACCGAAATTCCCAGGGAATGACGGGGGGTCGTTTCGTGTGTGTGACAATAAAAACTGGACTCTAGTGAGGAAGGTGCTAGCATTTGAGCTGAATTGGAAGGGGAAGGGGAGCCCCGCAATTCTTAGCGCTAATACCGCTTGGGAGGGCCAATGTGGAATATGACTTCTCTGCGTCCGCAGAGCTTGGATTCACGCCTGGAACCCGCATTCCGGGGTGTGGCGGCGGCAATCGGTACGCCGGATATCGACACCGCAATCTCTAACGCTATCTGCACGGCAGTGAAAGCTGACCGGTTGCATGTCTATGACATTAGCCGCACGCGCACTGCCAGCACGCTCCATTCTAGTTGGAACAGTTTGCGCGCCATTGATCGGCTTCATGTCTATGATATTAACCGTGCTCGCACTACAAATCGGCGAAAATCCACATGGAGCAGTCGGAGCGCGCTTGATCGGTTGAACCAGCTTTATATTTCCCGGCTGTCCGCCCACGACCCTGTTCAAGAAGCCGTAGAAATGACAGCGCATAAGGGGGCACAATCCCTATTACGTTTTTCGGCCGACAACATTGACAATTTGGAGTATCGCGACCGGTTCTTCGACAGCGTTGGCATACATCATCGCATGTCGCTGGTCTGCCAAAAATCTGACAGTTGGCTTGTGGTATCATTGGGCCGCCAAGAGGGCGCCTTCTCTGAGGAAGAAGGCAGCATAATCTCTGGTCTGACCCTGTTTATGGACCCATTGCTGGAACGGCACCATGAACTTGCTGCCGTCCGCACGGAAAGTGGTTTTGACGTAGAAGAATTGGAACGTCGTTTCGCCCAAGCTCATCCTGATTTAACCGAGCGCGAACGGCAGGTTTGCGCCCGCACTGTGGCGGGCATCACTGCAGAAGGCGCGGGAATCGATATTGGGATAACAACACATACTGTTTTAACCTATCGACGCCGCGCCTACGCAAAACTTGGCGTTGTGTCGGCTTCTGAACTTTCGAGCCGCGTTCTTTTTTAGGGCGCTGTGATTGTGCTGCGCAGCGTTCCAAGGCCGGTCATTTCAATTTCGACAACATCGCCAGGATTCATATAGTAATTTTCAGGATCAGGCATTCCTGCGGCAACACCTGCTGGGCTACCGGTCAGGAATATATCGCCAGGCTCTAACCCGAGTGGGGCATAATATTCCAAGATGGCTTCCAGTTTGAACAGCATGCGGCCAGTATTTTCATTCTGCCGCACTTCCCCGTTCACTCGGGTTACAATCTGAATATCCAGTGGGTCGCTGATTTCGTCGGCCGTGACAAAATAGGGGCCCATAGGGGTGAAGCCAGGCAAATTCTTCCCCATGGTGAGCATGCCGCGCTTCATTTCTCTGAACTGGATATTCCGAGCGCTCACATCATTGGCGATAAGATATCCGGCAATGGCATCGCGCCAGCGGCCCTCAGAAACGGCTGCGGCGTCGGGGCCGATAACAAACGCAAGTTCAGCTTCATAATCGAGCTGCTGAACCCCTTCGGCATACACGATGTTCCCATTATGACCGATGACTGAAGACACCATCTTGCAAAACGCTGGTGGGTACTCGCCATTGCCAAGCTGTTTGCCAATTGCAGAGACAGCCTCGTCGGCTGCGTTATCATCGATTTCTTTAACATGAGAAGGGTAGTTGGCACCAATCGCAAGGATCTTGCCGGGGCGCTTTAGCGGTGACAGAAATTTGACATCGGCAACATCACTACTGTCACCCCCAGCTTCGGCGGCGTCTTGCAGACGCTTCATTGCGGCATCACCTTCCGCGATGAGTGGCACCAAGTCAGTACCATTTGCAGCGCTGGTTACAGCAATCAGTCGATCACCCTCCAGAACACCAAGCTGCTCAACATTGTTGGAATCTATGTACCGTGCAATTTTCATCTTTTTTCCTATGCAATCCAGTTTAGCCATGTTCAGATTGCAGCCTATACTTTGTGACACGTAGTTTATGTCATCAGGACAGGCGACTTGTGGGTGAAAAGCATATGAATAACTCCCAGCTTTTCAGGTTGCTTTAAAAAAACCGACCCCACTTTGAACCAGCTCACAAACTTGAATTTTCACCGTGTTGGCGACCTTCAAGGTTGTTCATCCATTCTCTACTTGGCAAGATTTTCGATACGCTGGCGTGCAAACTCTGCGAACCATTCAATGACCTCGGGTGCTTTCATCGCGCCCTTGCTCACCACCTGATCTATCGTTGCGCCCATCAAGAGTTTGCGCACCGGAATTTCCATTTTTTTGCCTGTCAGCGTGTTTGGTATTGTGGGTACGACAACAATCTCATCGGGCACGTGCCTGGGGCTACGCTCTGAACGCAAACGGGATCGAATTTCTTTTGTGAGCGCGTCATCCAATGACTTCCCTTTGGCCATCTCAACAAACAACGGCATATAGTAACCGCCTTTTTCGTCCTCGATGCAGACCACTAAACTGTCCACAATTTCAGGAAATGTCTCGATTGTGCGATAGATTTCAGCAGAGCCAATCCGCACGCCATACCGGTTCAAAGTCGCGTCAGAACGACCATAAATTAGGCTTGTGCCATTGGCGTTGAACTTGATCCGGTCCCCATGTTTCCAGATGCCCGGATAAGCATCAAAATAGGAAGCTTGATACCGCGCATTGTCTTTATCGCCCCAAAAGAACAACGGCATTGAGGGCATGGGTTGACGCACAACCAATTCACCAACCGCATCAATTACTGGTTCGCCATTCTCATCAAATGCACACACATCAACGCCAAGCGCAGGCGCTTGTATAACGCCTGCCAAAACAGGCAAAGTCGGCGCGCCAGCCACAAGGCCGCTACAGAATTCCGTACCCCCAGATTGAGACGAAACCCAAACATCGTCCTTGACCTGTTTATAGACCCAATCAAACGCTTCAGGGGTGGCAGGCGAGCCAACCAACATAACGGTTTGCAACTTCTCGAAGTCAAAAAGCGCTTTGGGCACAATCCCTTGCTGACGTGCGATTTGTGCAAATGTTGGGTTGGCTCCAAACATTGTGGCACCAGTTTTGTCTGCAATCTCAAACAAGAGCGACGCATCTGGAAACGCCGGATTACCATCGTAAAGTACCGCTTGCCCATTCATCAATGGGCCCCACATCAAGGTGTTCCAAACCATCCAACCCGTGGTCGAATAAAAGAACAGGCATTCCCCTTCTTTTAGATCAAAGTGAAACGCAGCGGCCTTATAATGTTCAACAATAATGCCATGATGGCCATGCACGATGGGCTTGGGCAAACCCGTGGTGCCGGACGAGAACAAAATCCATAAGGGGTGGTCTGTCGTAACCCTTGTGTAGGTGAAATCTTCTATCGCCACCTCAGGGCCGGACATAGCGTCCTGCCAACTTACTATTGGGCACGCCAAAACAGGTGTGCCCTTCGCGTCTGGCAAATAGTCCAACATGATGACGCCCTCAACAGTAGGGAGCGCGCTCAGAATTTCTTCGATCTGCCCAGACCGATCAAAATCCTTGCCGCCATATCGATATCCGTTCACCGCAAAAACAAACTTTGGCTCGATCTGGCTAAAACGGTCAATCACCGTCTGGGCACCAAATTCAGGTGCCGCGGAAGACCAAGTTGCACCAATTGCTGTCGTCGCCAGCATGGCCACAACCGTTTCAACAATATTGGGCATATAGGCCACGATGCGGTCACCGGGCTTCACGCCCATATCGCGCAACCGCGTTGCCAGGCGGCGCACTTGCGCGCCCAGTTCGCCCCAGCTTAAATTGTCAAACGCCCGTATTTCAGAACCATGTTTCAAGACTGTTCGGTTGATATCGCCAGTGGTTTCATGGCGCATAACATGCTCTGCATAGTTAAGCTGAGTGCCCGTGAACCAGCACGTATCGGGCATGGGAGCATCTGTGCGCACGGCCTCAATTTCACCGTCGGCCCGAACTTCAAAATAATCCCAAATCGCTTGCCAAAACCCGGAAACATCGTCAATCGACCACTGCAAAATGGCGTCATAGTCAGCGAGCCGTAGCTCTCGATTTGCCTCCAGCCAGGCGCTGAACTGCGTAATGTTCGCACGCTGCGCAACAGTGCTAGGCGCACGCCAAAGAAAGTCTCCCTCTTGCAACATGGTGCGTTTTCTCCAGTAAATATTGTTAGGAAATTAGAATTGAGTGAGCCTTTTGGAATCTGCTGACTTTCAATCCGGCGTTGGGAACAATAATTTTGCGAAAACAGTATCTTGTCTAGTCCCCAGCTCTAGCGACGGGGCACTCAACACCTTGGGGCATAGAGGGGCCGCTGCTTTTGAGCAGGGGTGATACAAGGTGGCCCGATATGTCTGTTAAGCGACCCTTCAAGCAGCATCAGAATGCGGCTGTCATCATACTTTGCGAACGTGCACTGCGCTTTTTTAAAATGGGAGTCAGCTGATTTGCCTGCAGAGGGTGGAGTACTCGCCGATCGCTCAGTTCTATAAAGTCGACACTTCGCGACGTGGAAGCCTTCCGAACCATCAAGAACCGACACATCTACAACTTGAAGACATTCATTCAGGGTCAGATCAACCCTTCGCGACGAGGCGAAAAGCAGGAATTGATGCCGTAAATACGAAAAATTCCTTCAATCAATTTTCCTGATAGTAACTGCTCAATTAAGGTGCGCGCACCCATATGCACATAACAATCGTGCCTTTGAAAGGATTCCGCCATGCCCGCTCCCTCTGCCGTTATCACCCTTGGCACCGCCGGGGGGCCAATGCAGAACCCTCAACGTGCGCAACCAGCGCATGTGCTGATGCATGGCGAACAGCCAATCCTGATCGACTGCGGCGAAGGCGCGATGGGGCAACTCAAGCGAGCCGGGCTGGAATTTCGCAACGTGGAGCACATTTTCCTGACGCACCATCATTTCGACCATATCGGCAGCCTCTTTGCCTGTCTTGGTCTGAATATGATGACCCAGCGCCGTGTGCCGCTGACCATCTACGGCCCGCCGGGAACCGCCTCGATCGTCGAAGCGCTCTGCGCCGCCTGTGACGTGCCAAATGCCATCGGTTTCGGCATGCCGGGGCAGCAACTGCCGCATCCGCGTGATTTCACACAAGTCACGGAAATCACCCCCGGCGACACGATCACGCTGGATGACCTGACCGTCACCTGCTGCGAGAACACCCATTACCGCAACGAAGACCAATTCGGGCAAGACGGGTATCTGTCCCTTTCGTTCCGCTTTGATCTGCCAGACCGTTCGGTGGTCTTTACCGGAGATACCGGACCCTGCAAGGCATTGGAGACATTGGCGCAAGGGGCCGATCTGATTGTCGGCGAGATGATGGACCTGGACATCACTATGAACCGTGTTCGCGCGATGAACCCCCAGATGCCAGAAGAAAAGATCGGGATGATCAAGGGTCATCTTTCGCAACACCATATCAACGCAGAAGACCTTGCCAATCTGGCCAAAGCGGCGGGCGCGAAAGAGGTGGTTGCGGTGCATTTCCCCCCCGGTATCGCCACGCCCGACACGGCGCAGGGGTACATTGACCGGGTCAATGCGGTGTTTTCAGGTAAGTTTACGATTGGGCAGGACCTGGCCGAGTACTAAACACAAGCCTAAACGGCTCTACATCAGGGCAACCGAACAAAAAAATACCCGCCAGAAATGGCGGGTATTTCGATTCTCAGAGTGAACTGACTCAGTTCAGAGTGATCTCAACCTTGACCACGGCTTCGTCAGTCAGAGTGATTTCGTTGGTGCCTTCGGAATGACCAATGTCATAGCGGTTCAAGTAAAAGGTGCCACCGCCCATCGAGATGTCATGCACACCGCTGATAACCTTGTCTTCGCCGGGTCCGTAGCTGCCCTTGGCATAGAAGCGCAGTGTGTTGGACTGGATGAAAAGATCCGTCTCGGCCACTTCGCCACCCGCGATCATGACTCCCGGAGGGCCGGATTTGCCCAGCACCGGACCCGCTACGCCGGCGCCGATCTTGCCGTTCATTGGACGCGGATCGCCTTCGAGAACCGTGGTAACGAAGTCTTCTGACAGGTAACCGTCGGTGAACAGGAAGGGCTCAGCCAGCGTGGCATCCAGCACGATCAACGGTGCAATCGTTTGGCCTTCGGGCATCATGTTGGTGACGCGGATGTGGTAATCCTGTGCGAATGCCGGCACCGCGCCGAGCACCGCCATGGCCAACGCCATCGTTGCTGTCTTCATTGGGTTTTCCTCCATCAATGCGGGGCCAGCCCGATGCGCCAGACAAGCATGGCACCGACTTCCCCTCCCAAATTCAGGCAGATCATAATGATGCTAAGACTATTCCAAAAACGGAATTGTCTAATGCGTCATATTGAAGACATCAATGTACTTGCCCGAACGACCCTTCGGTGAATCGCGCCTGGGTAACGGCCGCCTATTCATGAGGTCGATCCAACGCATTCAATCAATCAAATACCGAAACATCTCCGTTCGCGTTACACTACGCGCGATGGCCGCTTGCGGCCGATTTGTCATTCTTTGGGAGGAAACCATGCGGAAGACCCTTACGGCCCTGTTCCTGACTGGGGCGACAGCTCTCACGCCCATTGCGGCCGTGGCTGAAACCTTGACCTTTGGCACGGGTAATGTCGTGATCCATCCGATCAACAAACGTATCATGACACCTTGGGCCGAGCGTGTGAACGCCGAAGCTGGTGGCGCCGTCGAAATCAAGGTGCGTCACGGCCAGATGCTGGTGAACTCCAACAACTACGTTGACCGGATTGCCGATGATGTCGTTCAGATCGCCTTCGGCATGCTGGTGTTTAACCCTGGGCGCTTCCCGCGGTCCTTGGTGACTACGGTTCCCTTCATCGAAAGCTCGGGCGAGGCCTCGGCACTGGCCTATTGCCAGATGTACGAAGACGGTGCCTTCGACGATGAGTTGGGCGGATTCAAACCGCTGTTCTTCGTGCCTTTCCCGCAGTCATCGGCGCATCTTAAGGACGCATCGATCACCAGCGTAAACGATCTGGAAGGCAAGAAGATCATGGTCGGTAGCCCGATCCAGTCGCAAATCGTTTCGGCTTACGGTGGCACGCCACTGTCGATCACTTTGCCGGACCAATACCAGTCGCTTCAGCGTGGTACAGCGGACGGCAACTTCATGACCTTTACCGCATTCCCAGCCTTCCGCCTGGACGAGGTAACAACCGATCACCTGACGCTGCCGCTGGGTGGCGCGATCGGCATGGTGTTCATGGACCGTGCCCGTTACGAGGGCTTGCCCGAAAGCGCCCGCGCGGCGCTGGATGCACATTCTGGATGTGATCTGACACGGGAAGTTGGTGCATCTGTCGACAAATGGGAAGCAGAGTCCAAAGCCTATGTCGCGGGGCAGGATGGCCAGACGATCAACGCGATCGACCCGGCCGAGTTCGAAGCCATGCGCAATGACATGGGCGACAAGGTTTTCGCAGCCTTCGCTGATCGTGTTCCCGGGGGTGCAGAGTTGTTGGACCAGTGGCGCACATCGATTGAAGCAGCCCGTCGCGAGATTGGCGAGATCGAATAAATACACAGCCCGAAACGTACACAACAAAGGCCGACCGGATAATCCGGTCGGTCTTTTTTTTGGCTTGAGAGATAGCGGCGTCGGCGTCTTGAAAATCCTCGGGCAATCTCTGGGCGGCAAATCCCCGCAAACTTGGGTCAAGCTTCCAAACCGGGCTAAAGGATCAGCGGAGCCTGCGTTCTGTCCAACGGTCAAGCGGAACAGGCGGCTCCACCCGGTGCCGTCCGCGATATCCTGTCACTGTTAAACTGTATGAAAAAGGCCCGGGCCTCCAACAGGAGACCCGGGCCTGGCGAAGTGCATTTCCTTGCCGCGACCGGCGTGATCTCACATTGTTGAGGGAAGCCAAAGTGAGAGAACCGGAAAGGCCACGATCAAGATGATCTTAAGGAAATCCGCCAAGATGAAGGGAATGACGCCGCGCATAACGGTGCTGAGGCGGACGTCGGGATCAATGCTCTTGATAATGAACAGGTTCATCCCGAACGGTGGTGTGATCATGCCAATCTCGACCACCACCAGCATCAATACGCCCCAGAACAACATGTCATAACCAAGGTCCAGGATGATCGGCGTGACCACTGGCAGGGTGATGATCATCACCCCAAAGCTGTCCATGATCGAACCCAAGAGCAAATAGATCACGATCAGCAGTGCCAGAATCATGATCGGCCGTGCGTCAATGCTGGCAATCCAAGCGCTGACCATATCCGGGGCACCGCCAAGGTTGATAAAAAAGGCGAACATCAGCCCACCAAAGATCATTGCATAGATCATCGCTGTTGTGGTCGTCGTTTCAGAAAAGACGTTCAGAATGGTAAATTTCGTCAGACGTCCGCGCATGAGCGCCAGCAAAAAGGCACTGACGGCGCCCACAGCCGCGCTTTCGGTGGCAGTGAAAAGGCCGCCGTAAAGACCACCGATAACGACGGCGAACATAGCAACCACTGGGAACGAGCCCTTTAGCGCGGGAATTAGATCTGCCGTGCTACCACTGTCAGCCTCAGGGGCTGACGCTGGGTTCAATCGAACCACTGCAAAAACGGCTCCGAAGTAGAGCAAGATCGCGACAACGGCCGGGATCATCGCCGCAACAAACAGCGCGCCAATGGATTCTTCGGTCAACAGCGCGAAGAGAATGATAACTCCTGAGGGTGGCACCAGCGCGCCAAGGGTGCCGCCAGCTGCCACACTCGCGGTTGAGAGTGTCGGCGCGTAACCAGCTTTTTTCATTGCTGGCAACGCCATGCGTCCGAAGGTGGCGGATGTAGCAATGGAGTTACCCGAGACCGCGCCGAAACCAGCGCAGCCAGCAATCGTCGCATAGGCCAGACCGCCTTTGTACCGGCCTAGAATGGCGTTACCCAGCCTGAACAGGTCGTCCGACACACCGGCGGCCACCGAAAACGCGCCCATGATCAGGAACATGGGCAAGGTCGCAACCTGTGCATTGCGCAGGAAATCTGCAGCGTCCCCAGCAAAAGTGTTCATTGCCGCGCCTCCGCCGATGAAGGCTGTCGTGCCGATCACCCCGATCATCCCGGTGACTGTCGCCAGTGGCAATTGCGCCAGAACTGCCAGCCAGAGGATCAAGAATCCGATGATTGCTGCGGTGCCGGGGTACATCATCGCGCTGTTGGCGAAGTTGTCGAAATCAAACAGCGCCCAACCCGCGATGCCGAAAACAAGAATGGCAAATGCGCCGATTACCGCCAGAACGGCAGGGTGCGAGCGTTTGGTCCCTTTTTCGTTCCGAGCAAGGGCCAAGTCTTCGATGAAGTTGAATACCTGAACGACGGCCGACAAACCCATGGCCAACGAAATGGCGAAATAGGTCGGTGCCAGAGGCAGCTGTAGCAAGGCCGAGGCGCGGCCCTGTGCGTCATAGCGCATGGCCAGCCCCCAAAGACGCCAACAAAGAATTGAGAAGAACACAAAGAGCATCACACCGCCAAGCACCCTGAGCCAGGCAGTCAGTCGCGGGCCAGTGAGATGAGCCAGCAGGTCGATCTTGAGATTCACGCGGTTTGCGGCCCCTGCAGGAAGCGTAAGTGCGATCGCCACCGCGAAAATGGTAGACATGATCTCGTTAAGCGCAAAGACAGAGAAGCCGAAAAGCCAGCGTCCCAGAACATCGATCACAATTGTCATCGCCCCCAACAACGCTGAAGTGATCGAGATGATAGAAATCACCCCTGCGATCTTTTTTACCCAAGGAAACCGCGCTTCCTCGGCGTTGCGTGTTCTATCCATTAGGAATCCCTCCCAAACCCGACCTGTTGTCAGGTGTCCAGTATTGCCACGGGCCTGCACCAGCCGGCCGAGCCATTTGCAACCTTCACCGGCAAGGCAATGACCTCGAAGCCGGTGGCAGGCAATTGATCAAGATTGGCCAGCTTTTCCATGTGGCAGTAAACCGTATCGGCGCCTGCCTTGTGGCCTTCCCAAAAGATCGACCAGTCACCGGTTTCGCGTGCGCGGGCGGCCTGCATCATAAGGGGCGGATCCCAGCTCCAGGCATCGGTGCCGCAAACTTTGACGCCACGCTCTGTCAAATAGAGCGTCGCTTCGCGGCCCATACCGCATCCAGTTCCAACGTAATCTGGCTGGCCATAGCGTGCGCCTGCCGCCGTATTAACCAGCACGATGTCGCCCTCCTGCAACTCGTGACCGATCCGCGCCAGCTCAGCCGCGACTTCTTCAGCCGTGATTGTATGACCATTCGGGCGGTCCCGGAAATCGAGCTTCACGCCACGGCCAAAGCACCATTCCAGAGGCACTTCGTCGATCGTGATCGCACGTTCTCCACCGTTCATTGTCGGGTGATAGTGCCAGGGCGCATCCATGTGGGTGCCATTATGCGTGGTAATGGAGCAGCGCTCGGCGGCCGCGCCGGCATCATCGCGCAAAGCACCTTCGGGTAAGCCGAACATGCCGCTAAATTCTGCAGCACCGGCCTTGTGATCCATATAGGTAATCTCTGGGCCAAGGCCCGGCGGGTCCGACACGATTTGATCGGTCAGGGTGACGGCAAGGTCGATGATCGTTCTGGCCATGGTCTTCTCTCCTCGCGAAAGAATGAATTATGCGGCGGATCAGGCTTGCGCGGGCGCTGCCGAAGGTACTTCTCCCAGCACCATCCCATCTTGTATCGTGATCGCGATAGGCTGCAGTGCCTGCCCGAGACAGGGCCCAATTGTGCACTGCCCATCCTCGATCCGAAACAAGGCCCCATGCGCCGAACACATGATGTGATCCCGCGCACCGTTCAGGAATTCATTCTTCTTCCAGCCCAGCGGCGCGCGGTCATAATGGGGGCAATTGTTAACGTACCCGTAGACTTGCGCGCCCCGGCGTACAACGAAACCCTGATCGCGGCCCCGTGCATTGGGCAGAACACCCTTGGAGCCGCCGTCAGGAATGTCCGAAAGCGCACAGAGAACCTGAGTCACCGTTGTCTCCGTCAACTTTTGCGTCACCCCTTGCCGGGAGGCGGCCCACCCGGGTTCCATTTTTCGATGTTCTCAAAGAGGAACAGCTGCGCGGCCTCTTTGTCCATTGGCACTTCGCGCTCGACCCATTCGCCGTCATGCAAATCCATGTCAGCATCGTATTCCATATGCGTGCCAAGCGGCGAGTTGAAATACCAGAACCAGTTCGAACCGAACTTGTGACGACCGGGCCCCCAGAAGCTTTCGTAACCCTTCTGAACCATCCGCGATCCGGCGAGCATCAGCTCGGTCGGGCCCTGCATGTGGAACGCCAGATGCTCGAGCCCCTGCATGTAGGCCGGGGTTTGGATCATGAACAGGACGTGGTGGTCATTGTTTGCCTGCGGACGCAGGAAAGGACCGGTGTTGGTGAATTTGTCTGTGATGACGAACCCGAGACGTTCGATATAGAACTTGGCGGTCATCTCCATGTCAGGCACGAAATAGACGATGTGGCTAAGAGTGCGAGGCAGCGCCTCAGCATCTTGGTTCGCAGCCACCTCGTTCATGGCACGGCCGGGCTTGGCGCCTGGCGAATTGACCAGTTCGGCTGGCAGGTCCAGCTTGATGCGGCGTGTGATCCGAAAAGCGATCTCGAAGCCGGCATCATCCTTGGTGCGCAGGGTGCCATCGTCTTGCTTGGCCACTTCGCGGTCTTTGGACAATTCCGCCTCAATTGCGTCAAGGCTGGCCTGATCCTCAACACCCCAGATCGTCAACCGCAGCAAGCTGCCGGTCTTCAGGGGCGCGGGCAGCTCGGGGTCATCCACGCTGCGCACTGTCAGAGCCGTCTTGTCCAGCGCTTCGAATCGTCCGTCGCCAGCATCGCTCAGACCATAGTCCGTCAGAAACGTCCGGCAGTCCTCGACATTATCGACGCCGAACACAAGCTCGTCGGGTCCAATGATACGCATTGTGATCTTCCTCCTTGTACCAAAGTCAGCTGTAGCTGATGCGGGAGCATCCAGAAAATTGTAAGATTGAATGCGATGCATTGATTATTGAAATATATGAGAATTGCATTACAGTATCATAGTCGCAGGAACCGGGGAGGGGCGAATGCGGTTCAAGAAGCTTGATCTAAACCTTTTAGTTGCGCTGGATCACATGATCGAATTGCGGTCGGTCTCGGCTGCGGCGGAAAAGATGTTCATGAGCCAATCGGCCATGTCCAACGCGCTGACTCGTCTGCGCGATTATTTCGACGATCCACTCTTGGTGCAAGTTGGCCGCCGCATGGAGATTACGCCGCGCGCTGAATCCATGCGTCCGGCGATCCGTGATATCCTGGTGCGGATCGAGGCGACGATCGATTCCCAACCTGAATTCCGACCGGCGGAATCTACGCGCGAATTCAACATCTTACTGTCTGACTATTCACTGCGCGTCCTGGTGCCTTCTGTGCTGCGCGTGATGGATGAGCAGGATGCCACAGTGCGGCTCAATCTGCGCCCTCAGACAGAAAGCCCGCACTTGCTTTTGGAGCGCGGTGAAATCGACCTGCTGATCACGCCGGAACCTTTGATTTCGGAGGATCACCCCTCGACGCTGATCTACGAGGATCAATACCTTGTCGTCGCATGGCGGCACGGCAGGTATGGCGACGTGACAATGGATCAAGAGACCTATGAATCCGCCTCACATGTCGTAATGGTGCCGCCCAACTCTGCGAAGGCGGTCGAGACCTCCTTCCTTGCTCAGGCCGGCGTGTCCCGGCGAATAGATGTGCAGAGTTTCTCGTTCTCGACCTTAGCGCATCAGGTTAGTGGTACGAACCGGATCGCCACGGTTCATGCGCGCTTGGCCCATCTGATGATGTCTGCCGCTGATCTGGTCATTTACCCGGTGCCGGTCGCGCTCCCGCCCCTGCGACAGATGCAACAATGGCACGCCTACCGCGAAACAGATCCCGGAATTGTGTGGCTGCGGGGAGTTGTGTCGCAAGCGGCGGAGAGCTTAACGGATGTATTGACGTAGCTGATATCCGGGATTGCTTCTTTCAATTTTGCAAATGCATTCCGAAACCCTAGTGTCCCCGCAAACGGGAGGATTCTGGACATGAGTGTGAATTCGGCATTGATCGTAGGGGCTGGTATTGGCGGGCTGACGGCAAGCATCGCCCTGCGTAAAAAAGGTATCGAGGTCGAAATCATCGAGCGTGATCCCGATTGGACGGTGTATGGCGTTGGCATCATCCAGCAGATGAACGTCATTCGCGCGATGAAAGAACTGGATGTTCTTGATCAGTACCTCTCACGCGCCTCGGGCTTTGACAGCACAACACTGTTTGTCGGCCCTGGTGGTCATCAAGAAGCCAAGTTCGACACTCCGAAGCTTGCCGGGCCGAATTACCCATCGAACGCGGGCATCCGCCGGACCGACTTGCAGAAAGTTTTGGCCGAGGGCGCGAAGGCCGCAGGGGCCAAAATACGTCTCGGACTCACCGTGGCCGATATGACCGACGATGGCGCGGGTGTCGACGTTACCTTTTCTGACGGATCGACTGGGCGCTATGACATCGTGATCGGCGCCGACGGAGTGTTCTCTCAAACCCGGCAGACGCTGATGCCCGACGCCCCGAAGCCAAGCTATACCGGCCAGTGGGTCTGGCGCTACAACATGCCCCGTCCGGCAGACCTCGACGGAATCCACATCTTTGCTGGTCCGTTTAACGGCGGGTTCGTTCCGATCACACCCGAACTGATGTATGTCTTTCTGCTAAGCGAAGAACCGGACTCCAAACCGATCCCTGTCGAAGGTGCTGCCGCCGCCATGTGCGCGCGCGCCAAAATGCCGCCGCCGCAGTTCGCCGCGATGCTCGACAATATCACCGAGGATGCCGGTGTGGTTGCTCGTCCTTTGGAAACCATCTTCCTTGAAGGCGACTGGCATAAAGGCCGGGTGGCGCTGATCGGCGATGCCGTGCACGCCGCGACCCCGCATCTGGCGCAGGGTGCAGGCATGGCCATCGAAGACGGCCTTGTTCTGGCAGAAGAACTGACCAAGGCGGACACGCCCGAGGAGGCTTTTGTCGCGTATCGCGCCCGCCGTCTGCCTCGGGTAGAGCATGTCGCCAAAAACTCCATTCGCATCGGCGATATGCAGATGGGCAAGGTTCCCCCGTTCGATGTGGGCGAACTGACCGGCCAGACCATCGGCATGATGTGCCAGCCTATCTGATCCTGACCTGAAACACTAAAAAGGAACGCCGCTTATGGCCATGTTTGACTATTTCCCCAACTACGTCTGGAATCTGTCCGTTTCCATCGCAATGGCCAGCGGCGCAGAGCTGGGAGAAATCATGGACATGTGCCAGCCACTGCTGGCCAAGGCACAAGCGGGCGAAGACGCAGGCACCGTCGAATTCATGCGTGAATGGATGAAGGTCGCCGACAAGCTGGTGGATCTGGCCGCTGAAGACGAGGCTAAGGGGCGGCTTTTGTCTGCTGGACCAAAGCTGCAACGCGCGGCTCTGTACTATCTGACCGCGGAACGGATGCAGGCCCATGGCAGCGAAAACCGGATCGAGACCTTCAAGAAGGGTCTGAGCAATTTTCTCAAAGGGACGCAGTTTTCCGGTGAGGATGTCACCCGTATGGAGATCCCCTATGGCGACAAAGTCATTCCGGTGCTCTACACCCGCGCCATTGGCGTAGAAGGGCCCGCACCGGCGGTTGTCTATCTCAACGGGCTCGACAGCAATAAAGAGCTTCTCTACTGGTCGCGCCTGCCGCAGGAATTGGCCAAGCGTGGTATCTCCACCCTTTGCGTCGATCAGCCGGGCACTGGCGAAAGCCTGCGCCTGCAAGGGATGCCTGCCATTCCCACTTCGGAAGATT
The DNA here is from genome assembly GCA_034670065.1 of Pseudoprimorskyibacter sp. Lineage (GTDB taxonomy): Bacteria > Pseudomonadota > Alphaproteobacteria > Rhodobacterales > Rhodobacteraceae > Mesobacterium_A. Next base: position 36,742 of record JAXMOG010000002.1, read on the forward strand.
GGGGCACGCCGGTCTATGAGTGGCTGGCCGCGCGCGAGGATGTGGACGCAGATCGGATCGGTGTCACCGGCATTTCGCTGGGCGGATACTATGCGCCACGCGTTTGCGCCAACGAGCCGCGCTTTGCCTCTGGTGCTGTCTGGGGCGCAAACCACAACTGGGCCGAGGTGCAGCAAAAGCGCCTCAAGCGCGAAGGCGAAAACCCGGTGCCGCATTACTGGCAGCACGTACATTGGGTCTTTGGCGCCAAGGACATGGAAGATTTTCATGCCAAGTCCAAGGACATGCATCTCAATGGCCAGATGGAAAAGATCAAGGTGCCATTCCTTGTGACGCATGGCGAATTCGACCGTCAGATCAGTCTCGACTATGCGCACCAAAGCTATGACCAGTTGGTGAACTCGCCACGCCGCGAACTGAAAATCTTCACGCCGCGCGAAGGCGGTGTGGAACATGTGGGTGCGGACAACATGAGCTTTGGTCGCAGCTACATCGCTGACTGGTTTGCCGAAACGCTTGGCGGGCGCTTGGCCTGATCATGGGGCAATTCACTCTCTATGCTGCGCCCGGCGCCTGTTCGCGGGTTCCACTGATCTCGCTTGAGGAAGCCGGAGCGGAGTTCGAGCTGAAACTTATTCGCTTCATGAAGGGTGAGCACAAGCGCCCCGATTACTTGGCGATGCATCCGGCTGGCAAAGTGCCGTTGCTTGTAACGCCAGAGGGGCCGCTAACCCAGAATGTCGCCATTGCGCGCTATCTGGGACGGATGTTTCCGGCGTTGCTGCCGCAAGCGGCCACTGCCTTTGAGGACGCGAAGATCACCGCAGATCTGGCCTTCTGTGCCGACACGTTGCACCCGGTTGTGACGCGGATGCGCATGCCGATGTTCATGGTCGACGGCGAGGACGCGCAGGCCTCTGTCAAAACCAAAGCCTTTCAGGCAATGCAGCCCATGGCCAAACTGGTAAACGACCGTCTGTCCCAAGGCCCTTGGTGGTACGGCGATCGTTGGTCGATTCTGGATGCCTATGTCTACTGGGTCTGGTTTCGCATCACCGGCTGCGGTTTTCCGGTAGAAGATTATCCGGCCTGGGCCGCCCATGCACAGGCGATGGAAGCGCGCCCAGCTGTGCAACGCGCGCTGGCTAAGGATGCGGAACTGCAAGCTATTTTGGAGGCAGAAAACCTCGCTCCTAAAATGGGCTGAAGACTGCACAATGGTATTTCCCGATAGCCCCTCTGACATCACCTTTGTTTCGGAGACCGAGATCATTACCCTGTTTGGCCAAGCGCAACCGCTTGCCTTTGATCCGGGCTTTCAAGCTGGGTTTCAATCGGACGCCGATCTTTTACCTCTTGTCGCTGCCGCCACGCAAAACGGAGACTTTCCATGAAACTTGCCACCCTTCCCAATGGTACGCCCGATGGGCGTTTGTATGTCGTGAGTCGAGACCTGACCGTTGCACAGCCCGCGCTTGATGTGGACACGATGCAAGGCCTGCTGGACGATTGGGATGCTCACGCCCCGTCGCTTGAAACGCAATATGACGCGCTCAATCAAGGCATTGGTGCTGCGTTCGATATTGATCAAGCGCTCGCCCCTCTGCCGCGCGCATGGCAATGGCTGGATGGTTCGGCTTATGACAGCCACGGCGATCTGATGCAGACGGTGTTCAAGCTGGAGCCCAACCCCAAGGGCCGCCCGTTGATGTACCAAGGCATGTCGCACCAGTTCCTGTCGGCCATCGCAGATGTGCCGCTGCCTTCCGAAGCGGACGGGATCGATTTTGAAGGTGAATTCGGTGTCATTTGTGACGCGGTTCCGATGGGCACCGATGCGGCCACCGCGCGGGGTCATATCCGCCTGCTGGTCCAGATCAACGATTGGTCGCTGCGCACACTGGCCCCGGTTGAGATGAAGACCGGCTTTGGCTGGATCCAAGCCAAGCCCGCCTGTTCTGTGGCCCCGGTCGCCGTGACGCCCGATGAACTCGGCTCGGCTTGGCGCGACGCGCGGGTCGATCTGCCGCTTGAGGTCGATCTGAACGCAGAACGGTTTGGCGCTGCCGAGGGATATCACATGTCCTATGGTTTTGATGAATTGCTGGCCCATGCGGCCCATTCTCGGTCGTTGGTCGCAGGTACGATCCTCGGATCGGGCACAGTATCGAACGAAAATTTCCGCGAAATCGGATCATCCTGCATTGCGGAGCGACGTGGCATCGAATTGCTCGATACCGGAGCGCCCAAAACGGACTACATGAAATTTGGCGATCGCGTGCGGATGGAATGCCGTATGCGTGACGGCGCGCCGATCTTTGGCGCCATCGATCAAAAGGTCGTTCGCAACCGCTGATCGGGCGGCTTTAAACCGATGACAGATGCAAGGCCGGCACGGCCATCACGCGTTCGCGTGACTGGTCGAGCTGTGCACGCCTGACGATGCATCTGCCCTGCCAATGCCTCACATTCAAACGTTTAATTTTACTTGCTTCGGTAGGTTTGAAAAATAGGAACAATCCAAAAGAGGAGGGACTCCTGCAATGAAATCTCTTTGCAGTACAATTATTTGCGGCTGTCTGGTACTGCCGGGCGCGGCAGCGGCTGAGCTGAAATTTGGCGGTCAAGTCGTGGTCGGCTACGGGGAAGTTCAGAATGGTCCGGTTGATCCGGGCACGGACGGCGGCTACGGAATTCTGGACCTGACGCTTGGCAATCAACATGACCTTGGCGGCGTGGGTTTCAAGTGGGACGTACGCGGACGCGTGCGTTCGGACCAGGACGATATCGGCCAAGTCGAAGACAATAACATCGACGCGGCGGTTGAATTCGACTTTGGCGCTGGCGGAAAGCTGGGTCTTACAACCTTCATCGAGACTTACGACCAAAAACCTTGGGCAGATGGGGATCTGTTCAATCGCGGGTCCGTGGGTGTCTTCCCGGTGATTCAAAAGCGGTACGATGGCGTGAGAGACAGCCAATTCACGGCTGGTGGCCCGTTTGGGGCGAAAGTAGACCCCGATGTTCTGCTGACGTATTCCAACAAGTTCGGCCGTCTCGGTTTCGATTTCACTTGGAACTTCATGGAGACCTGGGACGGGAAAAAACGGTCTGAAATGGCCAACAACGCCGATAATTTCGCCGTTGCCGAAGCCAAGCTGACGTTGCCAACCAAAGGTTTCGGGATCTACAGCCTTCAGTTCAACGACATTGGCGATGCCGAGGCGCAAGTCGTGTTCCCCATGCGTGAAAAGGGCCTGACATTCGTCGGTCGCTATTCGATCAATGAAGGCAACTTCGACGAATACCGTGGCAACCTGGCTGTCATTTATCGCCCCAAGAACATGGGTCTGTTCAAGGGTGCCTTTTTTGCCCATGCGTTCAACGATGTTAGCAGCCGCTCAGCTTTGAGCCTGGCGTTCGGTAAGGATGCTTGGGAAGTCAAAATCGCGGGCGACACCGATGGCGACGTTGCCATTGAAGGGGCTTACAACTTCAACAAAATGACCTCGCTGCACTTTGGTTGGGATAACGGCTTCAGTAACTCGGGCGGGCCGGGCAACGGTTTCGACGACGATACGTTCCCTGCGCCAGTGTTTGCCGCCGAGCGTGGCAGCGCGTTCGAAGTTGCCTTCGTTCACAAGTTCTAAGCTAAGAAAAAAGACGACCCCGATAGGCCTGGTGCCGCCGGGGTCTTCTGACTGCAACCGTCACTTATCAGGCCATAGGTCCGGAGCATCGTCTATCTGGTGCTCTTAGGTAATGGATTTTGTCGAAACGTTCACCGTTCCGAAATCCCGTGACAAAACATTTGAAGTTTTGGAGCGAGTTTGTTTGAGCATCGGCAATGCCCGAGTTCACCACAGACCAAAACTTCGATGCTCAGACTGACGCTCTGACAGTGCAGGTGCTGGACGGCGATTTTCATGTCAGCCCTTATCTCATATGCAGCACGGGCAGTTCAAATTCGCGGGGTACGCCACTGAACTGGAAAGTGCACGCAACCTCTATGTCAAAGCGGCGATGATCGTAGACAAAAAGCGGTCTGGTGCATTGGAAGCCTGTGCGATGGCCAAGCTGATCGGCCGTACATTGGCCGACGATATCGCGCGCGATGCCATTCAGGTTTGCGGCGGATATGGATTTGCAAAAATCTGTGGCTGCCACCGGCGAAGAGTTCCCGCTGGAGGCCATCTACCGCGACTCAAAAATCGGAGAGATTTACGAGGGTGCGAACGAGATCCAGAAACTGGTCATCGCCCGCGCCATCTTTGGCAAAGAAGCGACGGGGTAGCTGCGCGGCGAATATCGGGTGCGTGAATGGTTTGTGTGATGTTAGCCATACAGGCACATCGACTTTTGCCTCCGCCCGTTTGAGTGATTGTTTTTGAGCGCCGACATTGAAATCACAGTGATAGATCTTCTTTCGCAACCGATGGTTCAAACGCGTTCTTTGGCAGCAAATGGAATGCTGTTTCAGTCTTTCTGGCAACCAATATCCGGTCACACCGAAAGGTCCGTGGCCCGTCTGTGAGATGGTCGAAGGCAACGACGTACCAAACCGGATATTTCAGGAGTAGATAGTGCGGCGCGATCTGACGGTCAGATGTCTGTTTGTCTTCTCGCTGATATTGTATCTCCAACTCCGTCTGAGTGATGAAGGCCTGATGCAAAGCCTGAACGACCCGCTTTGGTGGTACGTTCACGCTCGCTTGCACATATGTTGAAGCTGTAACGCCGATCATGATCCGCGATTTCAGACGCTCAACCTGCCGCCGCTTTTCCGGCGAAAACGATGCCACCAACTGCCGCCGCACAGAGCCAAGGCTTGCCAAAAAGATCGGTGAATTCATCTTCTCGGCCACTGCGATGCTGATGAGCAGATCAACCGCCTCGGCATATGGCAAATTCAATCTGCCCACACCCCAATTCTGGTCAAGTCGCACGCCACCACCGCGCCCGCGATCCGCGTCGATTTGCATGCCTTGTTCTCGCATCAGCGACAGGTCTCGCGCGATCGTTCGCACGCTGACGTTATGCTGCTGGGCAAGGTCTTTGACCGTGCAGTGTACGTCTTGTTTTAGCTGTACAGCCAGCAATTCCAGCCGCCTCAGCCGATCATGTGCGCTTGTTCGGGGCATATAACAAATAGGACATAAAGTGGCACATTTATCAATATGAAGCAGTTCAGTTGGAGCTGGTCGCTGATCTTCGACCGAGTGAATCGCAAGTTGTCTCAATAATTTAACTGGGAAGAAAACGATGAAAATGAACTACTTTGTTGTCGGTACAAACGACATGAACGCGTCAAAAGCTTTCTACGACGCGCTTTTTGAAGGTGAGAACCTACGTTCCGTTTCTCCGATAGATCGAATGACCTATTGGATGGGAGAGGATTTTGCTTTTGCCACAGCGTTACCGTTTGACGAAAAGCCTGCCACCAACGGAAATGGCACGATGGTTGGCTTCTGTGTCGGTGCCAAAGGGGACGTCGAAAGATTTCACACGTTGGCTATACAACTTGGCGGCACATGCGAAGGCGCGCCAAATCAACGTGGGCCGAAGTTTTCTGCATATGTCCGAGACCTAGATGGCAATAAACTGTGCTTTTCCGACTAATGGCAGATTTGACAAATTTAGGGTGAAATCAGACAAGCGCAACTGCGTGTCATATCGTCAAACGAGGTCGCTTTCTCGCCGCGGGATTTGAACCTGTTACGATGCTAGCCGCGCAAGCGGATCATGCAAGTGCTTGGTAAAAACTATCAAGCGCGTTGGAGCTTTGGGATATTCCAACCGAAGACCTTTGGTGTCGCGATTCCGGGCCGATCTTTGTGGTGAATGCACAAAGGGGGGCGCATTGAGGAAGTGCGTTAGGTGGGTCCAAGGGAAGTGAACGCCTGATCCCGTGGGGTCCGTTGGCCGTGTGAAGTCAGTACAATGGCTTGCCGCGAAATTTCCCAGAACGTGTCGAAACCACTTGGACTTGGAATAAGTAGAAACGGGATTTGAGGGCAGATCACACTCTGGCAACTAAGATGAAACAGATTCCTTGTGTTGTTTTAGGTCCTGATCTCATCTCAAGGATACTGGGCGCGGGGATCTTGATGGGAAATTCCGCTAGTCTTGCGATCCAAGTATCACCCAAGACCGATAGGGTAATGGACCAGAGGCACCGGGTGTTTCATTCTGGCAAAGCTCAGTCCGATACAAGGTAAACGCCAGTGATCACCATCGACGCAATTGAAGCCAGTATTCTTGATGTGCCAACCATCCGGGGGCATGTCTTGGCGATGACGACCATGCGAGAGCAGTCGTTTGTTTTGGTGCGTGTGCGGTTTTCCGATGGCTCTGTGGGCATTGGTGAAGGCACTGCTATTGGCGGTTTGAGCTATGGGCCGGAAAGCCCAGAGAGCATTTTTTCCGCGATTAGAGACTATATTTCCCCTCTTTTAACTGGACAGCCCGGTGATCTGATTAATCAAGCGATTGGTCGGATGGCCTTGGGTATCCAAGGCAATCCAATCGCCAAGGCTGCCGTCGAAATGGCGTTGTGGGATGGGCTGGCGCGCCGTATGGGGCGCCCAACGTCAGCCCTGTTTGGCGGTGCCATCCATGATCGTTTTCCGGTTGCGTGGACATTGGCCAGTGGTGATCTGGCTACGGATATTGACGAAGCGAAACAGATGGTCGCCTCAAAGCGCCACAACATCTTCAAGCTGAAAATCGGAAAGCGCAGCGTTCGAGAGGACGTGGCCCATGTCGCCGCCATTACACAAGCCCTAGGCGACGATGCGAGCATTCGGGTTGACGTCAATCAAGCGTGGTCGTTCCACGATGCCCGATGGGGCCTTGCTGGTTTGGAAGAAATTGGTGTGGATTTGGTGGAACAACCCATCAACGCACGTGACCGCGCTGGGCTGGCTGAGTTGAACGCCACGCATAAAATCGCAGTGATGGCAGATGAGGCACTGAATGGGCCGGAAGATGCACTGAAATACAGTGAGGCCGCTGATGTTTTTGCTGTGAAGGTCGCGCAATCCGGCGGGCTGAAACGCGCTGCAGAGGTGTGCGCCATCGCGCAAGCAGCAGGTCTGGGGATCTACGGGGGAACAATGCTGGAAAGCGGCGTTGGTACGGCCGCCGCGCTGCAACTGTTTGCGACGATACAGACTGTGGCTTGGGGAACAGAACTGTTTGGCCCGTTGCTGTTTGTAGATGAGATTCTGGCCGATCCGATCCAATATTCAGACTTCAACGTTCTGGTGCCACAGGGGCATGGAAACGGCGTTCAATTGGATGAAGACAAGGTTGCATTCTATCGCCGCGACGGTGGTCGTCGTGGGCATCTACATGCAGTGAAGTCTTAGATTGTCTTGCGTGCTACGGAATGGGCAATTGCAATGAAGTTGCGCACGTGAACACCTTGCTCATCAATTCGGTGGTTGATGGACAAAGATGTTCGATCCAGCTGCGGCATCAGGTTTAAAAACCGAATGCCATTGCGCTGCGCCGAAGCGACCGAAGCCGGCACAACACAAACGCCTTCACCGATGGCCACCAAACTCAATGCGGTTTGCAGGTCCATGGTGAATACCCGATTTTTTAAATCGATGCCTTTGGCCTTAAAGTTATCAATCACAAAATCAGCATAAGATGGCCGCGGATATTCCGGGTACAGAATGATGTTTTTCTCAGCGACTTCGCTCAGCTGGGCTTGCCCTTTTGTGACAGGCTCAAAAACGTCGGGCGCGGCCAACATCAGGTCCTCTTCTGCCAATTGCCGCGTGACAAACTCACTGTCACGCAATGCAGGTCGGGCAAATGCAACATCGATTTCCCGCCTGACCAAGGCCCGGTGAAGCTGGGCATTGTTCATCGGTACAAGACTTAGATTCATCTCGGTGTAATTGGCCCGGAACGATTTGATGATCGTTGGCAAAAGCCCGTAAGTGGACGATCCAACAAACCCAATCCTCAACCGGCCTTCCGACCCCTGGCCAAGCCTGCGCACTTCCAGTTTGGCGTCTTCAATTTCCGCCAAGATTTTTTGCACCCGCACGTAAAACCGTTCGCCAGCTTGCGTCAGCGTAATGGAGTTGCGGCCGCGATTGAAAAGCAGGGCGCCGAGTTCGGTTTCAATTTGCTTGATCTGGCGGCTGAGCGGGGGTTGGGCCATGTCCAGCCTCTCTGCCGCGCGCCCAAAATGAAGCTCTTCAGCCACGGCAACAAAGTAGTGCATTTGTTTGATATTCATCGCCATGTGCCCGGCCTTATCAGCAAGTGCCCGATCATCGTCTCAAACCCACAAAATGCAAAGCCCCCACAGATACTATCTGCGGGAGCCTGCTAGATTGCAAAAGTGTAAAATTACTCGGCAGCCATTGCCACTTCGTCTTTCAAGACAAAGTCGAATTTCACGTGAAGGTCTGTGTCCAGGTCATCGCCTGCCGGATTGAACTTTGCGACCAGGCTTTCCTTGACTGCAAAGACGCTGTCATTGTCCAGCCAAGCGCTGTCGCTGTCATAGACTTGGCTGACCAAGGTGCGATAGCCGTCTTTGGACAAGATAAAGTGCATGTGTCCCGGACGGTTTGGATGGTGGCCCATCGCACGCAGCAATTCACCGGCTGTTTCATTGTCCGGAATTGGATACGGGACAGGGCGCACGGCGCGGAATGCATAGTGCCCGTTTTCATCGGTTTCAAACCGGCCGCGCAGATTGAAATCTGGCTGGTTCGGGTCATGGTTTTCGTACAGACCGTTTGGTGCATCTTCCCAGACATCAAGCGTTACGTTGGCGACTGGATTGCCATTCAGATCGCTTACAACACCTTCAAAAAACACGCTTTCCTCATCGTCGAAGTGCTTTTGCACTGTTGACGCGCCTTTGGGCAGGACAGGCGGGTTTTCACGATAAAACGGTCCGAGGACGGTCGATTCACTTTCATTGCCGTCCACAGGGTGGGTCAGCATGTCTACCAATACTTCGACACCCAGAATGTCGCCCAGCAGGATAAATTCCTGACGTTTGTCATCGCAAATTTGTCCGGCACGACCAAGGTAATCGCAGGCAAACAAGAATTCTTCGTGCTGAAGATTCACGTCACGACAGAAGTCGTGCAGATGCTTGATCAAAGACGTCAGAATGACCCGATTTCGGTCAGTAATGTCCCCGTTTTCACCAAGTGACTTGATGACCGTTTCGGTCACGTTTTCGATCGTAACGTTTCTCATGGATGTCCTCCTCCAATACTGCGCGAATTGTTGCATCAGGGTACACGCACCTTCCCCCACGCGTTCTGAAGACAATCTTTCTCAAGCGAATGGCGCATCCAATGCATTATCGAGTATCAGCCGATACTTTAAAGTCAAACCTTGCCGCGCCAAGGCGTAGAGACGTCGATTAGGTATCGGTGGATACCGCGCACGACATTGTAGCGGAGCCACGACACAGCTCATTTTCATCCAGCAATAACGTGGAGCGGGTGAGCAGTGATGCTGGAAAAGCTGGAGCAAATGAAGAAACGGTTGGAGGCACAGCCTCACCTGTTGCGGTTGGGCTGCCTGTTCTCACACACTGTTTTGTTCAAAGTTGGTGATGATGAATTCTACCTGACTTTTGAAAATGGTCATCTGCGCACGATCGTGCCTGGTCCAAGCCGCAAGACGCCTTGGCGTTTCGCGCTGAAGACCGACGATGCGGCGATGGAGGCGTTCTGGAAAGAGCGGCCAATTCCCGGCTTTCACGACATTTTCGGACTGGTGAAAATCGGTCGTGCGCAGATCGATGGCGACATTCTCGAACTGGTGAAAAACCTGCGATTTTTCAAAGAATTTATGGCGCTTGGCCGGGAGGTAGGGGCATGAGCGCTGTTGAACCAATCATCGGTAGATATGTTTCAATTCACGTTGGCGGAGTGAAACATAGGGTCTATTTCGAGGAATCGGGCCAAGGACGCCCCGTTTTGTGCCTGCACACGGCAGGGGCGGATACACGGCAATGGCGTCACATTATGAACGATGTAGAGATTACGGAATCGAACCGTATCATTGCGTTCGACCTGCCGTGGCACGGGAAGTCTTTGCCGCCCGAAGGGTTTGAAACGCAGGAATATCTGCTGACGACACAGGCCTATATTGAGACGGTTCTGGCCATTGTACAGGCTCTGGAGCTGGAACAGCCTGTTTTGGCAGGTTGCTCGATGGGCGGGCGAATTGCATTGCAGATCGCGGCACTTCATCCGGGTGTTTTTGCTGGATTCATCGCAATCGAGGCCAGTGATTTTCAGCCAGCTTGGTACGATATTGACTGGTTCCACCGGCCCGATGCCCATGGCGGAGAGATGGGTGCGGCTCTCGTTTCGGCCAATATCTCACCCTATGCCCCCAATGCAGAACGCTGGAACACGATGTGGATGTTCATGCAGTCGGGCCCCGGTGTTTTCCGCGGCGATCTGAGTTTCTACACCCAAGACGACAGTTTGATTGGGCGGCTTTGGCAGATTGATACCGGTAAGGCCCCTGTCCACTTAATCGTCGGGGCATACGATCTGACCTGCACCCCTGAGGATGCGCAGCGCACCGCAGACGCCATACCTGGCGCAACAATTGCGGTGATGGAAGAGCTTGGCCACTTCCCGATGAGCGAACACCCAGAGGGTTTCCGACCATTTTTCATCGACGGGCTGATGCGCATGCCTGCGCCGGGGTGAAGGGCAAAATCATACACAATTCGTGAAACGGGAGGATCACAAGATGACTTACAAGGCACCACATTTAACGCGACGGGCTTTCGGGAGAGGAGCTGCAGCGCTTGCCGGGGCAACTGCATTCGGGCGCCCAGCACTAGCCGCCAACAAAACCATCAAAATCGGTTTTGTAACGCCTCAAACTGGGCCTTTGGCCGTGTTTGCGGAATCCGACGCTTTCGTACTGGAACGGTTTCGTTCGGCGTTGGACGGCGGGTTGAATATTGCTGGCGAAACCTATGCAATCGAGATCATCGTCAAAGACAGCCAGTCCAATTCCAACCGTGCAGCGACTGTCGCGCAGGAATTGATTTTGGATGATGAGGTGCACCTCATCCTTGCCACGTCGACGCCAGACACAACAAACCCGGTTGCTGATCAGGCCGAGTTGAACGAAGTGCCATGCATCACCAATGACACCCCGTGGCAGCCACATTTCTTTGGCCGGCAGGGCGATCCAGCAACCGGATTTGAGTGGACGTTCCATTTCTTCTGGGGTCTGGAAGACGTCATTTCTTCGTACACAGGAATTTGGGACAAGACTGAAACCAACAAGGTTGTTGGTGCGCTGTGGCCAAATGATCCGGATGGCAACGGTTGGGGCAATGATGAGGTAGGCTTTCCACCAGTATTGGCTGCAAAGGGCTATACGCTGGTTGATCCGGGCCGCTATCAAGTGATGTCTGATGATTTCTCTGCCCAGATTTCGGCGTTCAAATCTGCCGGGGTAGAGATTGTGACCGGTGTTGTTCCGCCACCTGATTTCGCGACCTTCTGGTTGCAGGCCGCGCAACAGGACTTCCACCCCAAAGTTGTGACATTCGGCAAGGCGTTGGAGTTTCCGCAGGTCATTTCGTCGTTGGGTGAACGCGGCGCGTCATTGTCGACCGAAGTTTGGTGGTCGCCCGGCCATCCATTCTCTTCTGGGTTCACAGGACAAAGCTCTGCAGAGTTGGCTGCCGAATACGAAGCGGCAACAGGCAATCCATGGACGATGCCACTTGGTTTCAAGCATTCGCTGTTCGAAGTGGCGATTGACGCGCTCAAGCGTACACAGGAGCCAAGTGACCCAGCATCCATTCGCGATGCGATTGCCTCGACGGATTACGCCTCCATCGTTGGCCCGGTCAATTTTCAGACTGGCCCAGTGCCCAATGTGTCCAAGACACCATTGGTTGGCGGTCAATGGCGGATCGAAGATGGCAAGCCCGTGATCGATATCGTTGAAAACGGCGACCATCCCGAGATCGCCTTGACCGGCGAAGTCCGTCTGATCGACTTCTAATAAATTTCCTCCCCAACTCCCGGCTTTGTCCTTTGTGACAAAGCCGGGTTTTTCTTGGCAAAGGACGGCCGAATGGAACCGCTTCTAAAAGCTCAGGGGCTGACGAAAAACTTCGGCGCGCTCCGTGCCACAGACAACGTTGATCTGACATTAAGTGCGGGTGACGCACTTGGCATCATTGGTCCCAATGGGGCTGGAAAATCCACGTTGTTCAACCTAATTGCCGGAACAATTTTACCCGATGCTGGCACGGTGATGCTTGATGGGCGCGATGTTTCACGCGCCTCACCGGCGGAACGGTGTCGGTTGGGTATTGGGCGCACGTATCAAATTCCCAAACCATTTGCGGGGCTGAGTGTTTTTGAAAATCTCATCGTCGCAGCGCGGTTTGGTGGGGACCTGCCGGATGCCAAAGCCAGACAGGACTGTCTGAACATTCTGGATCAGCTTGAACTGCGATCTTTGGCGGACAAACCAGCCGGAAGCCTGCGGTTGCTTGAGCGGAAACGCCTTGAAATGGCACGGGCCTTGGCGACGCAGCCACAAGTTTTACTGCTGGATGAGATTGCTGGCGGGTTGACCGAAATGGAGTGCGAAAGCCTGATCGGGACCATTCGGGAAATTCGCGAAAACGGCGTTGCGATCATTTGGATTGAGCACGTCGTGCACGCACTTCTGGCAGTGGTCGACCGGCTGGCCGTTATCAATTTCGGCGCAAAGATTGCCGAAGGCGCGCCGCATGAAACCTTCGAAAGCCGCGAAGTTCAGGAAATCTACCTGGGGATAGAGGCATGAGCGCATTGCTAAAAGTAGCTGGTCTAGACGCGCACTACGGCGACTTTCAAGCGTTGTTCAGTGTCGATTTTCAGGTCGAAACGGGCCAGGTCGTGGCTTTGGTTGGCGCGAATGGCGCCGGTAAAACCACCTTCCTGCGAACCATTTGCGGGCTGGTCCCCAGTGTGGGGCAGAACATCGAATTTGATGGCAAGAATATCGCGGGCCAACCTGCCTACCAAATATCGAGAGACGGAATTGCTATGTCACCAGAAGGGCGGCGCTTGTTTCCGTCTCTGAGTGTCCAAGAAAACCTGATGCTCGGTGCCAATGTCAGGCGGCAAGGCGCATGGAACATGGCGGCGGTGTATGAGCTTTTTCCGGTGCTTGAGGAAAAGCGCGATATCCCGGCAACGCTGCTGTCTGGCGGGCAACAGCAAATGGTCGCGATTGGACGGGCGCTTATGGCCAATCCAAAGCTTTTGATGCTGGACGAAGTCAGCCTTGGATTGGCGCCGGTGATTGTGCGCGACATCTACTCGGCATTGCCGCGCATCATGGCCGGTGGGGCATCTGTTATTCTGGTGGAACAGGACATTGGGTTGGCGATGGATGTCTCTGACCAATTGTATTGCCTGCAAGAGGGCCGGGTCAGTCTGCAGGGTCGTTCCAATACTCTGACGCGCTCAGATGTTTCAGAGGCCTATTTCGGCAAAAAGCAGGAGGCATCGTGATGGATTGGATTAATGCCATAATCCAAGGAGTTTTGTTGGGCGGTCTCTACGCGCTTTTTGCTGCGGGGTTGTCACTGATGTTTGGGATCATGCGGTTTGTAAACCTGGCGCATGGTGACTTCATCGTTGCCGGGGCGTTCGGGGCAATGGTGCTGGTCGAAATGACGGGGCTGAATCCGCTGTGGATGCTGTGTGTTGTTGTGCCCGTGATGGCCTTGGCTGGATACACCGGTCAACGGCTGGTTTTAAACCGCGTCGTTGGGCAAGATTTGTTGCCCTCCATTCTGGTTACATTCGGCTTTTCCGTCATTCTGCAAAACCTGATGCAAGAGGCGTTTTCTGCTGACAGTCGTCGGCTTAGCGCCGGGGCACTAGACACGGCATCGTTGTCTCTGGGTTCAGGGCTATCCATTGGGGCTGTGCCGCTTTTGATGTTCGTTGTCGCCATTGTCGTTTTGGGCGGTTTGAACTGGTTTTTCGCACACACCAATATGGGGCGATTACTGCGCGCCACTTCAGATGATCCCGAAATGATCGGGCTGATGGGTGCGGATCGGCGGCACATTTTTGGCGTTGCAATGCTGTTGGCCAGCGCGGTGGTTGGGATAGCAGCGGTTCTATTGGCCGTTAAGACCAATTTCGACCCAACAGCAGGGCCAATCCGGCTGTTGTTCGCATTTGAAGCAGTGATCATCGGCGGATTAGGTAGCCTGTGGGGCACGTTGATTGGCGGGGTCATTTTGGGGGTGTCACAAGGCATTGGCGCACAGATCGATCCTGGTTTTCAGATCTTGGCTGGCCATGTCGTCTTTCTCATCATTTTGATCCTGCGTCCGCAGGGTCTGTTTCCACGCTAGGGGCGTCGGTATGACCATGAACAACACGAACCTCTGGCGGTTTGCGCTTTTGATCCTTGTCGTTGGACCTTTGCTGTTCGGACCATATTGGGCGGATCGCGGCACCATGAGATTGTTGATCGAGGTGTTCTATTTTCTGGCGCTGGCGCAACTGTGGAACCTGTTGGCAGGCTATTCCGGGCTAATCTCGGTTGGTCAGCAGGCCTTTGTTGGGCTTGGCGGATACATGATTTTTTCGCTCGCGATGTTTGCCGGCGTGCCTGTTCTTTGGGGTTTGCCACTGGCAGGAATTGCAACCGCGCTAATTGCATGGCCCACGGCGCTGATCGCGTTCCGCCTAACCGGCCCCTATTTCGCTATCGGAACCTGGGTCATTGCCGAAGTATTCCGCCTTGGTTTTGCGCAGATCCCGGCGCTGGGCGGCGGATCAGGTATTTCGCTGCCCACTGCAATGGTCAAAGCGATGGCGGCAAACCGGGCCGCGCGTGAAAGTCTGACCTATTGGATCGCGTTGGGGCTGATGCTGGTTGTTTTGTTGGGCGTATGGCTTTTGATGCGCTCGAAAGTGGGGCTGGGCCTGTCAGCGCTGCGCGACAACGAAGAAGCTGCCGTCAGTGTCGGTGTCCGAACCCGACCGTTGAAATTTGTGGTCTACATTGGTGTTGCGGGCATGTCTGGAATGCTGGGCGCGCTGATTTTTCTGCAAAAGCTACGTATCACACCGGAGGCCGCGTTTTCTGTTAACGACTGGTCGGTCTTGGTAATCTTTATCGTTGTGATCGGTGGAATTGGATCTTTGGAAGGCCCAATTCTGGGCTGTATCCTGTTCTTTGTTCTGCGCGAATTCTTGGCCGATTTGGGAACCTGGTACATGGTCATTCTCGGCGTTGTGTCCGTTGCGATCATGTTGCTGGAACCGCGCGGTCTGTGGGGAATGATCACACGATACCGCCCAATGACGCTGTTTCCGGTTTCAAGAAAGTCGGCAGGCTAAGAGCAGGTCCACAACCGTGCGCTGGGTCAAAGACATGACGCAACGCATGCTCAAGAGTTGCGCAGCGCGGTGTAGGCTGCCTGCAAACCTTGAAGGGTAATGGTCTGTGCATCGGCCAATCGGGTTTGGACAAACTGGGCATCCAGTGCGGATTTGTACGCGTTTGAAAAGGCGGCATTTCCGATCAAGACCACCTCTTGCCCCAACCAATAGGGGCGCGCTGCGGCCAGTTCCAAGCCGATCAAAAAGCCGGACAGGCGCGACTTTGCAATATGCGCCGGAAGCGACTGCAACAAGCTTTCGGCGCGTAGGGCAAACAGCTTGGCGGATATATCAGCAGGCCGCGCCATCGCGTCAGAGACGGCTTCTTCGAATGTGCTCTGATCCCATCCATCTGCTTGAACCGTGTGGCGCAAAACGGATTGCTTGCTGACCAGATCAAATAATTCGCCAGTCATGAATGTGCGGAAGCTGACAATCTCTTGTGCGCTGATATGGGCCCACTTGGTGTGAGTTCCAGGCAGACACAGGATGCCGTCAAATTCAGGTTCCACGGCCAAGAAGCCGGCGATCTGAGTTTCTTCACCGCGCATCACGTCCGGCTGACGTGATTGCTTTACACCCGGCAGTATGAAGACATCAAAACGCGCTGTCTTTAGCCGAACCGCTTCGGCAGGGCCTGGCGCTTTGCAAGGCACTTCGACATAGGGGGCTTCTGTCCAACCTTGTTTGGCGCCCACCATTCCACAGCAGATCACCGGAATGCGGCGGTCGGTCGGAAGATCGCCCAACAACTCCGTCAACGCCGGTTCAAACTGCGTTGGGGTTAGCTGACCCATGCCTTTATCGGATGTACGACTATCAAGCACGGTTCCATCGGCTTGCATCATCCAAAGCCGAAGCTGGGATGTCCCCCAATCAACCGCAACCCAATCGACCGATTTACTCTGGTGCATGTCGTGTTCCCCATTCTTGGCACAGGGTTAGCACCAACTAGCAGGCAGGAAAACCGTTCCGCGCCGGTTGTCTGTTTTAGCCCAAGACGGACTGAACCGCCTTTGTGGTTGCGGTAACGATTTGGTCGGCCTCGACCTTTGACAAGCAGAATGGTGGTGCAAATCCAAGAATGTCACCTTGTGGCATGGCGCGTCCTATCACGCCCTCAGACAGCAATGCGCTGGCAATCTGTGGCCCGATTTTCTGTGATGCATCAAAGAACGCGCGATCCGTCTTGTCTTTCACGAATTCCACGGCGCAAAGCATCCCCTCGCCACGCACGTCACCGACATGGGCGTGATCCCCTAGTGCATCTGACATTGCAGCATTCAGATATTGACCCACAGACCCCGCGTTCTGAATCAAACCAAGCTTGTCTATCAACTGCAAATTCGCGACACCTGCAGCAGCGGCGATTGGGTGTGCGGAATAGGTCCAGCCGTGGCCAATGGGCCCGTTTTCATCTGTGCCTTGCTCCAGAACCTTCCACATCTTGTCCGAAACGATACTGCCCGACAACGGCGCATAGGCCGATGTCAGCCCTTTGGCGATTGTGATCAGGTCAGGCTTCATTCCGTAGTGGGTGGAACCAAACATACTGCCGGTTCGGCCAAAACCTGTGACCACTTCGTCTGCGACCAACAGGATGTCGTGCTTTGTCAGAACCTGTTGGATAGCGTCCCAGTATCCCGCCGGTGGTGGAACGATCCCACCTGTGCCAAGTACCGGTTCGCCGATAAAGGCAGCAATTGTATCCGCACCTTCTTTTTCGATTAGTTCTTCCAGTTTGGCCACGCAATGTGCGACGAAGGCTGTTTCGGACATATCCAAATCCGGCCGCCGGTAGTAATAGGGCGCTTCGGTGTGGATCACTTGTGCCAACGGGAGGTCGAATTTTTTGTGGAACAGCTCAAGCCCGGTCAACGAGCCTGTGACCAGCCCTGAACCGTGATAACCGCGCCAACGGCTGATGATTTTTTTCTTTTCCGGGCGGCCCAGAATGTTGTTGTAGTACCAGATCAGTTTGACATTGGTTTCGTTGGCATCAGAGCCGGACAAGCCAAAATACACCTTTGACATGTTGTCGGGCGCGCGGTCCAAAACCATGTGGGCCAAGGTGATAGAGGCTTCGGTACTATGGCCTGCATAAGCATGGTAATACGCCAGCTCCCGTGCCTGATCGGCAATGGCTTCGGCAATTTCCTGACGCCCGTAGCCGACGTTCACGCAATAAAGTCCAGCAAACCCATCCAGCAGCTGGTTGCCATCGCGATCTTCGACAAACACACCTTTTGCGGTTTTCATGATCCGGCTGGGGCTTTCGCCGCGTGCATGCTGTGCCAAATGTGTAGACGGATGAAAAAAGTTCTCTCGATCCCATTTATCCAGCTGATCATTGGTACGCATGCGTGTTTCCTTTGTATTTGCCACGCGTTGTCACAAAATCGCGCATCGTGGGTTTCGTTATCTAGGCGGGAACATACAGAAATGTAGCAGAGAAAAAGGCCAATTCGCCGGATCAAAAGCCGGTAATGGACTGAAATCCAGCACGTTTCAGTCCAAATGGTCTGACAGCAGATGCAGCGGCGGTAACCCGTCGCCCTTAACCTGCTTTGTCACCACATAGGTGAAATATCGGGCGATGCCGATGCGCGCATCCAACAGTTCATCTATCAGTTGTTGATAGCTTTCGATGTCCCGAGTGACGATCTGTAGTAGGTAATCGAACCCGCCGCCCAATGCCCAGCACGCGCTGACTTCTTCATGTTTGCCGAGGCTTACTTCAAAGGTCTGAAACGACGCTTTTGTGTGTTCAGACAGTTCAACCACAACAAAAATTGTGACATGCGGCCCCAGCTTGCGCAGATTGATCTGAGCGCGATATCCTTCGATCAGACCAGCGTTTTCCAGTTTTTTCAAACGATCCCAGGTGGGAGTCTGCGATAGGCCGATCCGTTCGGCCAAGGCCGCTTTTGACAGTCGTCCTTCGCGTGCCAACACACGCAGGATCTTTAGGTCTCTGTCATCAAGTTGCTTCATGCCGCGACCTTACGCGGATCGCGGTGGACCTGCACCCAGATATAGCGAATTTGATTGACGCGCCGGGGTCACGCATTCTCAATGGCCAAAGCAGCGTACCAATTGGGCAGCGCTGATCTTTCCACAAACGTGAGTAGCCGAATGCCAGTAGAAAACGCGCCCTTTTCGCAAGCGGAGTATGATCGCCGTATTGGCCTGACGCGAGACGCGATGGGCAAGGCCGGAATCGACGTGCTGTTCATCACGAACCCGTCGAATATTTTTTGGCTAACAGGCTATGATGGTTGGTCATTCTACGTGCACCAAGGTGTTATCCTGACGATGGAAGGCGCGCCGTTTTGGTGGGGAAGGATGCAAGATGCCAATGGCGCGCGCCGCACTGTCTGGATGGAAAACGAACAGATCCTTTATTACGAAGACCGGTTCATTCAGGCGAAGGATATTCATCCGATGCAGGACCTGGCCTCTCATCTGTGTGATCTGGGGTTTGGCGGCAAACGCATCGGTTTGGAGATGGAGACCTATTTCTTCACTGCGCGCGCCTTTTCTACCTTGTCGGCCGAGATGTCCGCGGCAAGCTTTGTTGATGCCTCGACTTTGGTGAATTGGAACCGGCTGATCAAATCGGGCGAAGAGCTGGATTTCATGCGCCGGGCAGCGCGCATTTCAGAACGGGTGATCGCGCAAGCGATCGAAATTGCCGAACCGGGGATGCGCAAGAATGACTTGGTCGGTGAATTGTGCCGAACAGCGATCAGGGGCGATGGCGATAGTTGGGGGGACTATCCGGCCATTATGCCGTTGTTGCCGTCTGGTGCCGATGCCTCGGCGCCGCATCTGACGTGGAATGGAGATGAATTGAAGACTGGTGAGGCGACATTCATCGAGCAATCAGGCTGCTACCGTCGTTATCATGCGCCGCTTTGCCGGACCATTTTCTTTGGCAAACCACCGCAATTTATGGCCGATGCCGCCCAAGCACTGACCGAAGGGTTGAATGCCGGTATCGAAATGGCCGTTCCAGGGAATCGTGCTTGCGATATCGCCGGTGCCTTGGAAGCAGAAATGCGCAAAGTCGGGATCGAACGCCCCAACCGATGTGGCTATGCTGTCGGCTTGTCTTACCCTCCGGATTGGGGCGAACATACCGTGTCACTGCGGGCGATAGATGAAACGGTTTTGAAGCCTGGTATGACGTTTCACTTCATGCCGGGGCTCTGGATGGATGATTGGGGGTTGGAGACAACCGAAACCATTCTGATCCGGGAACAGGGCCCAGCAGAAACACTGTGCAATGTGCCCCGCAAACTGTTTGTGAAAGATTGACCTACATGTCTGACCTCGCCCGTTGCCGTGCAATCCTGGCCGATCTGGTGGCTTTTCCAACAGTTTCTACTGACAGTAATTTGGATGCAATTTCCTATATGGCAGAGATTCTGGGCCGGGCCGGTGCACAGGTCGATGTGATGAAAGACCCAAGTGGGCAAAAGGCCAATTTGTTCGCAACCCTTGGGCCCAACATTTCCGGGGGGCTTGTTCTTTCAGGGCATTCTGATGTGGTGCCGGTGCTTGATCAGGATTGGACCTCTGATCCATTTGAAATGGTAGAGCGTGACGGAAAACTTTTCGGTCGCGGCACATGTGACATGAAGGGTTTTATTGCCGCCTGCTTGACCAAGGTCGATCGGCTGAAAGATGCAGCAACCCATCGACCAATCCATTTTGCCTTTACTCATGATGAAGAAGTCGGATGCCTTGGCGCGCAAGAATTGGTGGCCCATCTGAAAAAGCAAAAAGTGCTTCCTGCATTGGCAATTATTGGCGAGCCAACAGAGATGCGGGTGATCGAAGGGCACAAGGGTTGCTGCGAATACACTGTCCGATTCACAGGGGATGAAGGGCACGGTTCATCTCCGCACAAGGGGGTCAATGCTGTCGAAGCCGCCGCGCGGTATATTGGGAAACTGCTGGAGTTGCGCCAAGAGCTTATTTCGCGCTGCCCTGAGCTTTCACCTTTTGATCCGCCGTATACGACAATCAACATTGGTGGGCTACACGGAGGTGTGGCGCATAACGTGATTGCCGGGAAAGCAACGCTTGAATGGGAAATGCGCCCGGTTCAGCAATCAGATCTACGCTTTGTCAAAGCTGAAGTGGCGGCGTTTTGTTCCGATGTGTTGCTGCCAGAGATGCGCGCGGTTGCGGCCCATGCAAATATCGAAACCGAAACAATTGGCGAAGTTATTGGTCTGGAACCAATGGATGAAAACGCGGCGCGTGACTTGGTTTACCAATTAACCGGGGCCAACCACGCGTCATGTGTCCCCTTTGGAACCGAAGCCGGGTTGTTTCAATCAATCGGGCTGGATGCAGTGTTGTGTGGTCCGGGATCAATTGATCAGGCGCATAGACCTGACGAATTTGTATCACTGGACCAATTGGATCAGTGCCTGACGATGCTGGATCGTTTGGCAGAGGATGGCGCAAGGGCTGGCTAGACGGTCAAAGCCCGGCCAATCCACCTTTTATGAAGCGTGAGGCGAGAGCAGCATATTCCGAACGGGACAATCCGCGCCTCGGTCGGTGCCACATGTAAAACCAATTCAAAATGCCAAAAACAGTCATGGTCGCGGCACGCAGTTCATCCCCATGTAAATCAGGCCGCTCTTTTTGCAACGCCGCAGCCATCTGGTTTACCAAATGCCGTTGCGCGTTGATCAAAGGGACCTTTTGTTCATCTGGCAGCGCTTGCAGTGCCTCCAGTTGCAATTTGTGTTCCGCATCTGCGTCGGCATAGGCCTCAAGTATCGCGGTAACCAAGTCCGGCAATCCGCCGGGCACGGCGCTATCGACCACTGAAACCAACTGGCCAAGATGTGCGTTCAGGATATCGAAAAGCAGTGCCTCTTTGCTCTCGTAGTAGTGATAGATCAGTGCTTTGGACACACCGCAGTGTTTGGCGGCAGACGTCATGGACGCGCGATCAAACCCATGGCGTGCAAAATATTCAGCGGCGCCCTTGCGCAGGGCGGCGCGTTTTTGGTCGTGATCCTTGGCAATTCCGCGGGGCATCAGCTTTTCGATCTTGTGTCGATGATCCGCACGGCCTTGCCTTGGCTGCGTTCGACGGTGCCGGGTTCCGCAACATCGACAATCACCGTTACGCCCACGCTTTCCTTTATTCGCGCGGCAAGCGTGGGTCCAGATTCGCCCATCTTGTGTTCTTGGCCCGGCAAACACTCGACCTTCACTTTCATATCATCTCGTGGGCCGTTGCTGCTTAACTCGATCTGAAAATGCGGCGACAGGCTGGTCACCGTCAGGATCTGTTCTTCGATCTGAGTGGGGAACACGTTTACCCCGCGCAGGATCATCATGTCGTCCGAACGCCCTGTCACCTTTTCCATACGTCGCATGGTGCGGGCGGTGCCGGGCAACAAACGGGTCAGATCGCGGGTACGATACCGAATGATCGGAAAGGCCTCTTTGGTCAGCGACGTGAACACCAGTTCACCCAATTCCCCGTCTGGCAGCACCTCGCCGGTGACTGGATCGATGATTTCGGGATAGAAATGATCTTCCCAGATATGCAGCCCATCTTTGGTTTCGACACATTCATTGGCCACGCCTGGGCCCATCACCTCTGATAGGCCGTAGATATCGACAGCATGCATGTCGAACGCCTCTTCGATTTGGCTGCGCATCGCGTTGGTCCATGGCTCCGCGCCAAAGATACCAACCTGCAACGAGGATTGGCGCGGGTCTAAGCCTTGTTTGGCATATTCGTCCAAAATTGACAGAGCGTAAGACGGCGTAACAGTAATGCCGGTTGGTTTGAAATCTTCGATCAGACGCACTTGCCGTCCTGTCATCCCACCCGAAACCGGAACTGTGGTCAAACCCAATGCATCGGAGCCCAAATTGATGCCCAACCCGCCTGTGAAAAGGCCATATCCATAGGCGTTGTGCAGCAGATCACCGGGCCGCAAACCACTGGCGCGCAGTGATCGGGCAACGACACTGCCCCAGGTGTCCAGATCATTCTTTGTATAGCCCACAACGGTTGGCTGTCCGGTTGTGCCGGACGACGCATGAATGCGCGCAACTTGGTCACGGGGAACGGCGAACATTCCGAACGGGTAATTGTCTCGCAGGTCGGTTTTGACCGTAAACGGGAATTTGGAAAGGTCACTAAGGCTGGTCAGGTCATCGGGGTGAACACCGGCCGCGTCGAACGCCGTTTTGTAATGCGGCACGTTCTCATAGGCGTGGCGCAACGACCACTTCATCCGTTTCAACTGTAGTGAACCGATTTCGTCATGAGAGGCGATTTCTATCGGATCCAAATCAGCTTTTTGGGGTGTCAAATCTTTCACGACGGCTCCTCCGCAGATTCGTCAAAATGGGTGCCGCTGATGGTGCGGGATAAGCCGCGCATCAGGGCGACTTTTCGTCCGTCGTTGCCTGTAACCGTGACGTCATAGACACCCGAACGACCAGCGCGCGAGGTTTCTTCGGCCATCGCCTTCAACCGCTCCCCTTTTTTTCCGGGGGACAGAAAGGTGATTTGGTTTTGCTGGGCAACCGTGACCTGATTGTAGCTATTGCATGCGAAGGCGAATGTTGTGTCGGCCAGCGTGAAAATGAAGCCGCCGTGGCAAATTCCGTTTCCGTTCACATGATGTTGCTGAACAACGAAAGACGCTTCTGCGCGTCCGGGTGAAACACTGTCTAGCGAGAGGCCCAGCCATTGTGACGCGTCATCACGCGCCCACATGGCCCGGGCCGAACGCTCTGCTCGGTCCTGGGGTGTCATTTCATCGTCCTCCCTTTCGCGAAACGATGCACAAACCCGACTGATCGGTCAAGAGTGTTGATTTGCGCGGGATGGTTCGACATTATGCCTTCAGGAGGAATTGCAATGTTATCACCATCAAGTTTTGCCTGTGGGCAATGGGTCGGGCCGGGGCCACAAGCACGTCAGGTCATAGGGCCCGTTACCGGGCAAGCCATAGCGATGGCCGGTGGCGCGCCGCTGAATTACGAAGGGATGATCGAAACAGCAGTGACAACTGGCGGGCCTGCCTTGCGGGAGATGACATTCCATCAGCGTGCAAAAATGCTGAAATCCTTGGCGCAATACATCGATAGCCGAAAAGAAGAGTTGTATGCCGTCAATCCGTTGACGGGGGCGACCCGAAAGGACGGCTGGACAGACATCGACGGCGGAATTTTCACGTTGATGGGGATTGCCGCCAAAGGCCGCCGCGAAATGCCCGATGGGCATGTTTATGTGGACGGGGCGGTTGAACCACTGTCACGACATGGTGGCTTTCTGGGGCAGCACATCGCTGTGCCTTTGCGCGGTGTCGCTGTGCATATCAATGCATTCAACTTCCCGGTTTGGGGGATGCTGGAAAAGCTGGCGCCGACTTTGCTGGCAGGGATGCCGGCGATTGTGAAGCCCGCAACACAGACCTGCTATCTGACCGAGGTCTGTTTTCGCATCATGATAGAGTCCGGCTTGCTGCCCGATGGCGCGGTTCAGCTGATTATTGGCGGCACTGGCAATCTTCTTAGCTTATTGGGGCCGCAAGATGTGGTCAGTTTCACCGGGTCTGCGGAAACCGCGTTGCAACTGCGCGGCGGTGCCAATCTGCTGCGTAACTCTACTCGCTTTGTGGCAGAACAAGACAGTTTGAATGCGTCTATTCTGGGCACTGATATCCAACTTGGCTCCAAAGCGTTCGATCTGTTTGTCAGTCAGGTTGTTACCGAAATGACCGTGAAGGCCGGGCAGAAATGTACGGCTATCCGTCGTATTCTGGTGCCGGAGCCGATGATCGATGCAGTGGGGGATGCCATCGCCGCCAAGCTGGATTCCATAACCATTGGCGATCCGGAAAGTGATGTTCGGATGGGGGCCTTGGCATCTGTAGATCAAAAGAAATCTGTTCAGGATGTTGTCGATCAGCTGGCCGGGGAAACGAGACAGATTAACCAAGCAGGGCAGAGCATTCCCGATGCGCCGGGCACGGGCTTTCGCTGCCCCAGCTTGTTGCGCTGTGATGATCCTGATGCGGCCGAAAGCGTTCATTCGCTTGAGGCGTTTGGACCGGTTTCAACGATTATGCCCTATCGGGACTTGCCGCATGCCGCAGATTTGGCCAACCGGGGGGGCGGGTCACTGGTTGCGTCTCTGGTGACAGAGGATCCGGGCGTTGCACGTCAAATTGTGGTCGATACGGCCGCATGGCACGGGCGTCTGTATGTTGTTGAACCGTCCAACATGAAGCAGGCCACAGGCCATGGTGCCCCATTGCCTCCTCTGGTGCATGGCGGTCCGGGGCGTGCAGGGGGCGGCGAAGAGCTGGGCGGAATCCGGGGTGTGTTGCACTATATGCAGCGCAGCGCGGTTCAAGGGTCTGCCGATGTTCTGACTGCGATTACGGGCCAGTGGATTCCCGGTGCCAAAGAGGTAACCGGGCCTGAGCATCCGTTCCGGCGCACGTTTCATCAGATCGAGATTGGCGAAACACTTTGGACCGACACGCGCGATGTCACGTTGGACGACATTGAGCATTTTGCGCATTTTACGGGGGATACATTTTATGCCCATATGGATGAAGATGCAGCGAAGGCAAATCCATTCTTTCCGGGCCGTGTGGCGCATGGGTATCTGCTGCTTAGCTTCGCGGCAGGTTTGTTTGTTCAGCCGGATCCGGGGCCGGTTTTGGCCAATACTGGTCTGAATTCATTGAGTTTTCAAAAACCGGTTTCTCCTGGTGATCAGCTAAAGGTACGGCTGACAGCCAAGCGTAAAACCCAACGCACGGCAGAATATGGCGAAGTGGCGTGGAACGTGACGTTGTACAATCAGGATGATGAACAAGTTGCGGAATATGAGCTGCTGACGATGGTGGCCTACCAGCAGTAAGTGCCCGGTTATGCCGCGTGGCTTGGCAATTCCGGGTAGAGATTTGGGGTCAGATCGCAAGGTACTTGATTTGCGGGCAAATTCCCGCAAGTCTGGGCCTATGAACAGCCTGACCCCATTTCCGGATCGGCATGCTGTCGAGCAGGTCGCATTTCATCGCACTGAGTTGGCAGTGATCCTGTCGTTGTACGGTCGTATGGTCGCCGCAGGCGAGTGGCGGGACTACGGCATTTCCAATCTGAAAGACGTGGCGATTTTTTCGGTGTTCCGCCGAACGGCTGAACACCCGCTGTACCGGATCGAAAAACACCCGAAGTTGCGCAAAAAGCAGGGCATGTATGCTGTTATTGGGTTGGATGGGCAAATTTTGAAGCGGGGTCATGATTTGCGCACGGTCTTGCGCGTTCTGGAACGCAAGCTGATCCGCTCTGTAGATTAAGCCGGTTTGCGTGGCTTTGGGGTGCTCGGCTTAGAGCGTGCGGGTCTTTTCCGGTGTTAAGATAGATCGCAGTAGCGCAACCGGATGGCGACGCAGGGTTAGGCGCATGGCGACATAATCTTCCACCACTTCTTCGCCCTCTGTCATTTGCGGTAGATGGGCGGCAGGCTCATTAATAACTTCCCCCTCCATATCCCCGGCAAAAAGCGGCAGGGGCTTGTCTGCCGTCAATGCCTTGGCCTGCCACAACGCATCCCGGCGGGACAGATCAATATCAGCAAAGACATCGGCTTCGGCCAGCCGGGCTAAAACGGGTGGCATCAATCCGGCCCGCCGCCAAACATCACGCAGGGTCAGATACCCGTTGCCCCGTGCCGCCGTCAGCCACGCGATATCCTCTTCTTTGATACCCTTGATTTGTCGGAAGCCCAGTCGCAGGGCCAATCCACCCTGACCATCAGGTTCCATCACATTGTCCCAATAACTGTCATTGATACTGATTGGGCGCACGTTGACACCGTGCTCACGTGCATCACGCACGATTTGGGCTGGGGCGTAAAAGCCCATGGGCTGTGAATTCAGCAACGCACAGGCAAAGATCCCCGGTTGGTGGCATTTGATCCAGGCCGAAGCATAGACCAGCAGCGCAAAACTGGCCGCGTGACTTTCGGGAAAGCCATAGGACCCAAAGCCTTCGATCTGTGAAAAGCAACGATCTGCAAAATCATCTTCATATCCGTTATCACGCATTCCACGTAAGAAGCGTGTGCGAAACTCTGAAACATTTCCGTGTTTCTTGAAGGTGGCCAAAGAGCGCCGCAGGCGATCCGCCTCGTTTGGGGAAAACCCGGCGCCGATGATGGCGATCTGCATGGCCTGTTCCTGAAACAACGGCACACCCAGTGTTTTGCCCAGCACCTCGCCCAAGGCATCAGAGGGGAAGCTGACCTGCTCTTCGCCATTGCGGCGGCGGATAAAGGGATGGACCATATCGCCCTGAATGGGGCCGGGACGGATGATGGCGACCTCGATCACCAGATCATAAAAGGTCCGCGGTTTCATGCGTGGCAGAAAGTTCATCTGCGCCCGGCTTTCCACCTGAAAAACGCCGATACTGTCGGCTTTGCATAGCATGTCATAGACCGCCGGATCCTCTGGCGGCAAAGAGGCCAAGGTATGGTCTTGCCCCAGATGCAGGCGGATCAGATCGAACGCCTTGCGGATACAGGTCAGCATGCCCAGCGATAAGACATCAACCTTCAGGATGCCCAGGCTGTCGATATCATCCTTGTCCCAGCAGATGACGGTGCGGTCTTCCATTGTGGCATTTTCAATAGGCACCAATTCATCCAACCGACCTTCGGTAATGATGAAGCCGCCCACGTGTTGGGATAGATGGCGCGGAAATCCGACGATCTCATAAACCAGCGCCATGGTTTGTTGCAAACGGCGATCATTCGGATCCAGGCCGATTTCACGCATCCTTTCCGCCTCTAGTCCCTTTGATGAAAAGAAACCCCACAGTTGGGAGGACATTGCCCCGATGGTGTCTTGCGACAGGCCCATGGCTGCGCCGACCTCACGGATGGCGCGTTTGCCACGGTAATGGATGACCGTGGCGCAAAGCCCGGCGCGATGGCGACCGTAACGTTCATAGATATGTTGAATCACTTCCTCGCGCCGTTCATGTTCAAAATCGACGTCGATATCGGGGGGTTCGTCCCGTGCTTCGGAAACGAAACGCTCAAACACCATGGTCCCAATTTCAGGAGAGACAGAGGTGATGCCAAGGCAATAGCAGACCACCGAATTGGCGGCCGAGCCACGGCCCTGGCAGAGGATATTCCGTTCTCGTGCAAAGGCGACGATATCACGAACAGTCAGGAAATAGGGTTCGTACTTCAGCTTGCCGATCAGCTCCAACTCATGTTTGAGCATGGCTTGCACCTTGTCGGATGCGCCATAAGGGTAACGCCATTTCAACCCAGCCTGGGCCAATCGGGCCAGCCGCTCTGTGGCGGTTTCTCCATCAGCAATTTCGCTGGGGTATTCATACCGCAGACTGCCCAGATCAAACGCGCAGTCCGCCGCGATACGGCCCGTTTCAGCCAGTGCGTCGGGATGATCACGGAAGAGACGGCGCAATTCCTCTGGGCTGCGCAAACGCTGTTCGGCATTGGCCAGCGCGGCGCGACCCAACTGATCAACCCGACATCCCAAGCGGATTGCGGACAATACATCTGCCATGCGGCGACGGCGGGCGTGGTGCATTATGGGCTGGGCAGAGGCAACAGTGGGGATATTGAGCGTGCGGGCCAGCCCGGCCAGTTGGCCAAATCGCGCAGCATCCTGCCCGTCATAGGTTGGAGCCATCAGCATCCAGACCTGTCCGGGGAAGCGGCGCGTTAACCGTTGTGCCTGTGTCAGCCAGTCTTCCGCGCCGCCCTTTGTGCTTTGGACCTGTGGTGGGCCATGCAGGAGAAGCCGCAACCCATCCGCCCCCTCCAGAAGGTCTGAAAGCCTCAGATCGCAGCTTCCTTTATTGGCACGCAACCGCCCCGCTGAAATCAGCCGGCATAGTCTGGCCCATCCCGCGCGGGTGGCCGCCAGAACTGTCAGGCTTGGACCACTGGTCAGATCCAGCCGCGCAGCAGGTATCAGCCGTGGCACATTGCGAATATGCGCTGAAGGAGGCTGGGGAATATGCGGCGGACGTGGCGGCCCGATAGGACCATCCCGCGCATCGGCCTCTTCACGTTCTTTGACAAGGCGGGCGATTTCGCGCGCTTGCGTCCATGCGCGTACAATACCTGCCACCGAGTTCTCATCGGCAATCGCGATTGCGCTAAGGCCCAAAAGCGCCGCACGCTCCATATACTCCTCGGGGTGCGACGCCCCGGTGAGGAAAGAGAAGTTTGATGTGACAGATAGTTCGGCGAGCATGGCAATGATTCCCACCTTCAGTATATTCACGTTTTGTTCTCATATCCAGATCCCGTACATCTGGTGCTGCTGAGTTCGCCAATCTGTCATAAAACCATCGCGCCATCGTTACAAAACCCGATCAGGTGACACTTATGAAACCAATTGGGGAACACGACAATGAACACCCGTCTTGTCTGCCTGACCTCTGCCCTGGCCCTGATGGCCGGTGCCGCGACGGCAGAAATGAACTTTAACCGAATCGCAAGCTTTGAAACCAAGCTGAATATGGCCGAGGGCGAAGACACCGCTCGCGAAAGCTCTGCCGAGATCATCGCCGCGACCGAAGACGGCATGATGCTGGTCTATACCGACAGCCCGCTGGGCGTGGTTGGCCGCATTGACATCACAGACCCGAAGTCGCCGCAGCCGCTGGGCAATATTGACATGGGCGGTGAGCCAACATCGGTCGCCGTATTTGGGACCACCGCGTTTGTTGGTGTGAACACATCGGAAAGCTATACTGATCCTTCGGGCCATCTGACCGTTGTGGATCTGACCTCTGGTCAGATTACGGGCACCTGTGACTTGGGCGGACAGCCCGACAGTGTAGCGGTTGCAAAGGACGGCACTTTTGTCTCTGTCGCGATCGAAAACGAACGGGATGAAGACCTGGGCGATGGCCGCACCGGCCAGATGCCGGCGGGCTACCTGTCCATGGTCGAAGTCACAGACGGCGCGGTCGCATGTGACACTCTGAAGGCCGTAGCGCTGACTGGTTTGGCCGAGATCTCGCCCGAAGACCCAGAGCCCGAATTTGTTGACATCAATACCGCCGGTGAAACCGTCGTTACGATGCAGGAAAACAACCATATGGTTGTTGTTGGTCGCGACGGATCGATCTTGTCCCATTTCAGCGCCGGTTCCGTTGATCTGGAAAACATCGATGCCACAGACGAACGCGCAGCGCTGATCTTTAACGAAAGCCAGATGGGCCGCTTGCGTGAGCCTGACGCTGTCAAATGGATCGACGACACCCATTTCGCCATTGCCAATGAGGGTGACATGGATGGCGGATCGCGTGGCTGGACCATTTTCGGCAAGGACGGGTCGGTTGTGTACGAAAGCGGTATCAGCTTTGAGCATGCCCTGATTCAAATCGGTCACTACCCTGACAAACGGTCCGACTCCAAAGGAGTTGAGCCGGAATCGATTGAAACAGCAACCTTTGGCGATACACCAATGGTTTTCGTGGGGGCCGAACGGTCCAGCGCAGTGGGTGTGTACGACGCCACTGATCCAGCGGCGCCGGTGCTGAAGCAAATCTTGCCTTCGGGTATCGGACCAGAAGGTTATGTTGCCATTCCGGATCGTAATCTGCTGGTGTCTGCCAACGAAGTGGACCTGATCGAAGATGGCGGCGTGCGCGCGCATGTCATGATCTTTGAATATGCAGAAGGCGCAGCACAGTATCCGCAGTTGACGAGCGAAGGTGCGGATGAGCTGATCGGCTGGGGCGCGATTTCTGGCATGGTCGCCGACGAAGACGGAATGATCTACGCTGTGAACGACAGTTTCTACAGCTTTCAGCCCTCAATCTTCAAAATCGATCCCAGTCAAACCCCGGCACGGATTGTAGATGTAATCCGCGTTCACCGCCAAAACGGGGCGGCTGCTCAAAAGCTTGATATGGAAGGCATCACGCTGGACGGCAAAGGCGGCTTTTACGTCGCTTCCGAGGGCCGCACAGACCGAGTGATCCCTCATGCCATTTATCATGTCGAAGCTGATGGTCTGATCAAAGACCGCAAGGGCGAAATCGGTCTGCCAGCCGAACTGCTGGCAGTGGAGAAGCGATTTGGCTTCGAAGGCATCACCAAGGTAGGTGATACCTTGTGGATGGCCGTTCAGCGCGAATGGAAGGACGATCCCAAGAACCACGTGAAATTGGTTTCCTATAACTTGGACACCAAAGAGTGGGGCGCTGTGCTTTACCCCAAAGCGGAACCGGCCAAAGGTTGGGTTGGTTTGTCCGAAATCGTAGCGCATGGCGATTGGTTCTATGTGATCGAGCGCGACAACCAGATCGGGTCAAATGCAGTGACCAAGAAAGTCTATCGTATCCCGGCGGCTGATATGGTGCCTGCTGCGCTGGGCGGCGATCTGCCTGTCGTGTCCAAGGAACTGGTCTATGATCTGGTCCCTGATCTGCAAAGCTTTGGCGGCTACGTTGTCGACAAGGTTGAAGGCCTAGCAATCATGCCAGACGGCACTGCTTGGGTCTCAACAGACAATGACGGGGTAGACGACAGTTCTGGCGAAACCTTCTTCTGGTCGATCGGCAAGATGTAAGTCACTTTGACAGACAAATGGAAAAGGCGCGTCCGTCGACGCGCCTTTTTTGTATCGGGTTGCCTACCTACCTGCGAGGCAGGAAACATAGACCAAGATCAGACGTGACCGGCTGCTTTCATTAAGCCTTCGTCTTTCAGCTGCGCGTGGCATTCATCCAAAGACTGCCATGCACGATCAATCAGAATATCAATCTCAGCCTTCGAGATCGTCAGAGGCGGTGAAATAACCATGCGATCATTGACGTGTCGCATGATCAGGTTGTTGGCAAAACAACGTTCGCGGCACTTGAAACCCACCGTGCCGGGGCTTGCTGCAAATGCGGCCCGGCTTTCTTTGTCTGGGGTCAGCGCAATGGACCCCATCATGCCCACAATGCTGGCCTGACCGACCAGTGGATGATCCGCAAGCGCTTCGAATTTCTGTTGCAGGTAAGGTCCGGTATCTGTTTGAACGCGTTCGACAATTTGCTCTTCTTCCAGAATACGCAAGTTCTCCAGCGCGACGGCACAGGCCACAGGGTGGCCGGAATAGGTGTAGCCGTGATTAAACTCAATACTACCAATCACCTCTGCGATCTCGTCACAGACAATGGACCCGCCGATAGGCTGGTAGCCAGAGGACAGGCCTTTGGCGATGGTCATGATATGGGGGCGGATATTCATTGTCTGGCTGCCAAACCAATTGCCGGTGCGTCCAAAGCCACAGATCACCTCGTCAGCGATCAGTAAAATACCGTATTTGTCCACGATACGTTGGATTTCCGGCCAATAGGACTCTGGCGGTACAATCACCCCACCAGCCCCTTGGATCGGCTCTGCAATAAAGGCAGCAACATTGTCTGGGCCGATTTCAAGGATTTTTGCTTCCAGCTCTTGCGCGCGGGCAAGACCGAATGCTTCGGGAGTCATGTCGCCGCCTTCATTCCACCAGTGAGGTTGGTTGATATGGTGAATGTCTGGGATCGGCAGGCCGCCCTGTGCGTGCATCCCCTTCATTCCGCCAAGCGAAGCTGAACCTATGGATGATCCGTGATACCCGTTCCAACGGGCGATGATCGCATTTCGCCAAGGCTGTTCCTTGGCGGCCCAATAAGTGCGCACCATGCGCAGGTTGGTGTCGTTCGCCTCAGAACCAGACGACGCATAAAACACATGGTTCAGATCGTCCGGCGCCAATTCAGCCAATTTGGCAGACAGGGCAATCGCCGGCACATGCGTGGTTTGAAAGAACGTGTTGTAATAGGGCAGTTCTTGAATCTGGCGCGCGGCGGCGTCGGCCAGTTCTTTACGCCCATACCCAATGTTCACGCACCACAAACCTGCCATCGCATCCAGAATGCGGGAGCCATCGCTGTCTGTTAGCCAAGTACCTTCAGCGCGGGTAATGACGCGGGCGCCTTTTTTTTCCAATTCACTGCCCGTTGTAAATGGATGCATGTGGTGCGCTGCATCAAGGCGTTGCAGCTCTTTGGTGGGCAAGTGATTGGTGATCGCGGGCATGGGACGCTCCAAAAAAACGAGTTGCCCGAGAATATGATCAAATTATTGACGGGGTCAATCACCCGCGGTGGCCAGCTTGGACCGCAGGCGATCCATGCCCTGAGAAACGTCGGATTCGACAGCCTTCTTGGCGGCGACCGCATCTTTTTCTTCCAGCGCTGTCAGCAGCACTTTGTGCATGTCTGGTGTTTCGAGCGGTTCCAAAGTTGCCAGCACGCCCCGAAGTGACGGACCAAAGCGCAGCCAAAGCCCATCAACCAAGGATGAGAGAATCGCCGCATCTGCCAAACCGTATAGTGCTTTATGAAAATCGTAGTTGCGTGCCAGATAATTACGCATGTCATTGGCGGCGATGGCCTGATCCAACAAAACATCGATGCTGCGCAAGACGTCGATGTCCTTCTTTGTGACACGCTCGCAGGCGCGGCTGGCCAATTCAGGCTCCAACATACGGCGGGCCAGGGAAAGCTGATCCAATTCCGATAGGCTAAGCAGTGGCACAGTGATCCGACGATTGCCCAGAAAGCTTAGCGCGCCTTCGGCTGTAAGGCGCCGCAAAGCTTCGCGTACCGGTGTCATTCCCACATCCAGATCCGCAACGAGCCCCTGAATGGTAACGGCCTGACCGGGCGCCAATTCTCCAAACAACAACATGTCGCGAATCCTGCGATAGACAACCTCATGGGTCGGTAACCCTGCGGGACCGGTTTTGCTCTGCGTCATGTCGAAACCTTCGTACAATGGAAGCAAAATGCGTAATCACGAGGCATATTGCGCCGAACTGGAGGGCATGAATAGATGCGTTGTGTTGCTTTGTTAGGCAATATTTGATCAAATCTTCTCGAAGGGGCAACAGACCCCGATCAACATGTGGAGTTTTAGATGCCCAAACATCTTCTGAGTCTTACAGCCACCCTAGCGATTGTTGCGGGTTTGGCGAGTGCCCAAGAAGTACGCGTGTACAATTGGTCAGACTATATCGACGAAGAATTGCTGACAAAGTTCGAGGAAGAAACCGGACTGAAGCTGATTTACGATGTGTTCGACAGCAACGAAGTGCTGGAAACTAAGATGTTGGCCGGTGGTTCTGGCTATGATGTTGTGGTGCCAACCGGCACATTCTTGCAACGTCAGATCGCCGCTGGCGCCTTTCAACAGCTGGACAAATCCAAGCTGCCCAATATCGAAAATATGTGGGACGTGATCGCAGACCGCACCGCCACCTATGACGAAGGCAATGCCTACTCGATCAACTACATGTGGGGCACCACCGGGATTGGTGTGAATACAGGTAAAGTGGCCGAAGTTTTGGGCGCGGATGCCCCCATTGATTCGCTTTCACTGGTTTTTGATCCTGCGAATATGGAAAAGCTGGCTGAATGCGGCGTTCATTTCCTGGACGCACCAACAGAGATGGTTCCCGCCGCGCTGGCCTACGCCGGCATGGACCCAGATGGCAAAGATGCCGCGTCGATGGCAAAGGCCGAGGAAGTGATGCAGGCCGTGCGCCCGTACATCCAAAAATTCCACAGTTCCGAATATATCAACGCGCTGGCCAATGGGGACATCTGTGTCGCGTTCGGTTGGTCGGGTGATATCCTTCAGGCGCGCGACCGTGCAGCCGAAGCAGAGAATGGTGTTGAGATCGCCTATAACGCGCCCAAGGAAGGCGCGCTGATGTGGTTTGACCAGATGGCGATTCCGGTTGATGCACCTAACCCCGACGGCGCCCATGTTTTCCTTAACTTCATCATGGATGCGCAGAACATGGCGGCTGCGTCAAACTACGTTTACTACGCCAACGGCAACGCGGCGTCGCAGGAGTTTCTGGAAGAGGACGTGATCGGGGACACTGCGATTTACCCTGATGCAGCCGCCCTAGAGCAGCTGTACACAGTGACGCCATTCCCGCCGAAAGAGCAGCGTGTGCTGACGCGTCTTTGGACCAAGGTCAAATCCGGCACCTGATAAACTTGGTTTCCCGCCCGCGCCGTCTTGGCGCGGGCCTTTCTTTTCTCGGAAGATTACATGGCTCAGACTGTATTTGCCCCTTGGACAGACCCGAACGAAAAACCGCTGATCCAATTCAAAGGGGTGACCAAGCGGTTCGGAGATTTCACCGCCATCGATAATCTGACGCTGGATATTTACGCCAAGGAGTTCTTTGCACTGCTGGGGCCGTCGGGCTGCGGCAAGACGACATTGATGCGTATGCTGGCCGGGTTTGAAGCGGTGACGGAAGGGTCAATCCTTTTGGCTGGTCAGGACATTGCCCCGATTCCACCCAACAAGCGCGCTGTGAACATGATGTTTCAAAGCTACGCACTGTTCCCACATCTTTCGATCTGGGAAAATATTGCATTCGGTCTGAAGCGCGAAGGTAAGTCCAAGGGCGAAATCGAAACGCGTGTCAGCGAAATGCTAAAACTGACCCGTTTGGAAAAGTTCAAAAACCGCAAACCACATCAGATTTCCGGCGGTCAGCGGCAGCGCGTCGCTCTGGCGCGGTCACTGGCCAAAGCGCCCAAGCTCTTGCTTTTGGATGAACCCCTTGGCGCGCTGGATAAGAAGCTGCGCCAAGAAACGCAGTTCGAGCTGATGGATATTCAGGAAAAAACCGGCACAACTTTCGTAATCGTCACACATGACCAGGAAGAGGCAATGACGGTCGCCAGCCGGGTTGCGGTGATGGATGAGGGCCGCATCGTTCAAGTGGCCACGCCAGAGGTGATCTACGAAGCGCCGAATTCCCGGTACGTGGCCGATTTCATCGGTGATGTGAATTTGCTGGAAGGTACAGCCAAAGCGCGCCCTGAAGCCACAAAACCACAGCCGGAACCCAAGCCGGAACCGACAGTCGAACCAGAGCCCGCCCCCGCACCTGCGCCCGTTCCGCAGCCGGTGGCAAAGGCGGACCGGGTGCCGCAACCCAACGCACTGGGTGAATGGCTGCATGACAAGTTGTTTTCCCCAATTCTTGGGCCTCGACCAGAACCGTTGAAAAGCCTTCCGCCGCCTGAACCCACGGCGGAACCGGTCATTCAACCCGCTCTAACGCCCACTCAAAAACCTATTGAGATTTTGCCTGGTGGGATAGAGATTTCATGGGCTGAAGGTCAGCCCGGCCTGATTGCGGCCAATGGCGATAGGTCGCTTGATGGCAAAACAGTTGCATTGGCGCTGCGGCCCGAGAAGATGCGCATTTCCATCGAAAAGCCAAATGCGCCAAACATGTTGAAGGGTAAGGTGATCGACATTGCCTACCTGGGTAACGTGTCCACGTACCATGTTGAACTGGCTGACGGCACGATGATCAAGGCGCAAATGGCCAATACCCGGCGTATCGCGCGCCGGGAAATCACGTGGGAAGATACTGTTTGGGTTTCCTTTTCGGAAACCGCTGGCGTTGTGTTGGAGGCATAGGGGATGCGCCGATTTACACTGATCGCTATTCCCTACATTTGGCTTTTATGCCTGTTTCTGATCCCGTTTCTGATCGTTCTGAAGATCTCTTTGTCAGACATTGCCTTGGCGCGCCCGCCCTACACGCCGCAACTGGATTTTTCGGCAGGTTGGGAAGGCTTCAAAGCGTTCTTTGGTGGGTTGGATTTTGAGAACTACGTCTTTCTGACAACCGATGATTTGTACTGGAAGGCTTACCTCAGCTCGCTGAAAATCGCGATGGTGTCTACTGTCGTGACCTTGTTGGTGGGGTATCCGATTGCTTACAGCATGGCGCGTGCCGCACCTGAATGGCGGCCCACGTTGCTGATGCTGGTCATTCTGCCGTTTTGGACATCTTTCTTGATCCGCGTTTACGCTTGGATGGGGATCCTGTCGAGCGAAGGTGTTCTGAACCAGTTCCTTTTGGCTTTGGGGATAATTTCAGAGCCGCTAACAATTTTGAACACCAATTGGGCGGTCTATATCGGCATCGTTTACACCTACCTGCCGTTCATGATTTTGCCGGTTTATTCTGCACTGGAAAAAATGGACGGGTCTTTGCTGGAAGCGGCAGAAGATCTTGGTTGCTCGCAAATCTCGGCTTTTTGGCTGGTGACCGTTCCACTGTCTAAGAATGGCATTATCGCGGGGTGTTTTCTGGTGTTCATCCCCGCCATCGGCGAATTTGTTATTCCTTCGCTGTTGGGTGGATCACGCACGCTGATGATCGGCAAGATTCTGTGGGAGGAATTCTTCTCCAACCGCGATTGGCCGGTTGCCTCTGCGGTCGCCATTATCCTGCTCTTGATCCTGATCATTCCGATCATCCTGTTCCAGCGCAATGAACAAAAAGCGCGGGAGGCAGAAGGATGAGACGTTTCACTTGGTTCAATGTCACGTCGCTGACTTTGGGGTTTGCCTTTTTGTACCTGCCCATGGTCATTCTGGTGATCTACAGCTTCAACGAAAGCCGTCTGGTAACGGTTTGGGCTGGCTTTTCGACCAAATGGTACGGCGAGTTGCTCCATAACGAAGAGTTTCTGGATGCGGCTTGGGTCACGCTGAAAGTCGCCTTCCTGTCGTCTACACTTGCGACGATCTTTGGCACGATGGCTGCCTATGTATTGGTACGGGCAGGGCGGTTTTCCGGGCGAACCTTGTTTTCCGGTATGATCTACGCTCCGCTTGTCATGCCAGAGGTGATCACCGGTCTTAGCCTGTTGTTGCTGTTCATTGGGATAGGTCTGGATCGCGGCGTGTTTACCATTGTCTTGGCGCATACGACATTTGCGATGTGCTATGTCTCGGTTGTTGTATCGTCGCGCCTTGCCAGTTTTGACCGATCCCTGGAAGAAGCTGCGCTGGATTTGGGCTGTTCCGCCTTTGATGCGTTCCGCCTTGTGACACTGCCGATTATCGCGCCGGCGGTGATTTCTGGCTGGTTACTGGCTTTCACTTTGTCGCTGGATGATCTGGTCATCGCCAGCTTTACCACGGGCCCATCCGCCACAACGTTGCCTATCAAGATCTTCTCGGCCGTGCGCCTTGGCGTCAGCCCGGAAATCAATGCGCTGTCGACGTTGATGATTGCCATTGTAACAATCGGAGTGGTGACAGCATCATTGATATCCAAACGTGCAGCCGTGGCCCAAGCAAGGGATGAGCAGAGCGCAGCACGTGCAGAGCCATGAAACGTATTTATGAAGATGCGGCCTATGCGCCGTTGAAAGGGTGTTGGTGGTCCGACACCGTGCCCAATCTCGATTGGCCCGTTTTGACGGGGGATAAGCGCACAGATGTCGCCATTATCGGCGGAGGGTTCACTGGCCTGAGTGCCGCGCTTCATCTGGCACAAGACGGTGTAGATGTGACCGTGTTAGAGGCCGAAACTCCCGCGTTTGGTGCCTCTGGGCGCAATGGGGGGTTTTGCTGTCTGGGCGGGGCCATGGCCCCGCGGAAGCATTTGTTGCGGGTCTTTGGGCCAGAGGGTTTGGCAGAATGGCGCAATGCAGAGCTGGCAGCGGTGAATACTGTCGGCGATTTGGTCGATGCGCACTCAATGGACGTGGATCGCCACTCTGACGGGGAAACGGTTTTGGCGCATTCGCCCAAGGCGATGGCTGCGTTGCGAGCGTTACAAACTGAAATCACAGCCGACTACGGGCTTTCACCCAAATTATATGAGCAGTCTGAACTGGCCAGCCAAGGTTTGTCGGGCCCATTTCATGGCGCGATGACCAATCCGGTGGGGTTTGCGCTGAACCCGCAGAAGTATCACAGGGGGTTGGCACAAGCAGCGACCAAGGCTGGTGCAACGCTTCACGCGCATACAGCAGTGCATGGGCTGGGGCGAAGCAAAGGTGTTTGGCGTCTGCGTACCCATCAGGGCACGGTCACGGCGGATCAGGTCATTATCGCAACCAACGGCTATTCGTCCGAAAGTGTGCCGCAATGGCTGCGGGCGCGGTATTTGCCGGTACAATCCAGCGTGTTGGTAACACGCCCTTTGACGCAGACCGAGCTGGAAACCCAGGGCTGGACCAGCGATCAGATGGCTTATGACAGTCGGATGTTGCTGCACTACTTCCGCAAACTGCCCGATAATCGGTTCTTATTTGGTGCGCGCGGTGGGCTGCGCGCCACACCATCCGCCGAAGCAAAGACCATGCGGGCCTTGGTTGCCGATTTTCACGCCATGTTCCCGGCTTGGCGCGACGTGGATATCACCCACCGTTGGCAAGGATTGGTATGCCTTATGCCGGATTTGACACCGTTCTGTGGCCCTGTTCCAAAGCAACCCGGTGTTTTTGCTGGCTTGGGTTACCACGGAAACGGTGTGGCAATGTCCAGCTATACGGGCGTGATTCTGGCCGATCTGGCGCAGGGTCGCAGCCCGCGTGTTCCGCATCCGATTGTGATGAGAAAAATCCCAAAACGCATGGCATTGGGTCGCTATCGTCGATTGGCGCTTGGGCTTACCTACGCGATTGCGTCTTTGGTGGACCGATAACGAAACCGTGTTTCAGGGGTGTTGAAATTTCCGACAAAAATAGTCGGAAAGGCTTGCGCTTGTTCTCAACTATGCTATCCGATAAAAAAACTCAGGCATTTTTGAAGGAGATTCCCAAATGCGCCGCACTTCCTTGGCCGTGATTGCCGCCCTTGTCGCTTGCCCCGTTGCGGCGTCCGCAGAAGGCTATGTGAACCTGTATTCGTCGCGTCACTACGACACTGACGAAGCGCTGTATGCCGAATTTGAAGAACAGACCGGAATCACCATCAACCGGATCGAAGGTAAAGCGGATGAGTTGATGGCGCGTATGCAAGCCGAAGGCCGTAACTCTCCGGCGGATGTTTTTCTGACGGTCGATACATCGCGTTTGGCCCGTGCCAAGGGGTTGGGCCTGCTGCAATCTGTTGACAGCCCCACTCTGGAAGAGAAAATCCCGGCCAATTTGCAAGACGCAGATAACCAGTGGTTTGGCTTTTCACAGCGGTCGCGCATCTTCTTCTATGACAAGATCGATGTTCAAGATGTGCCGCAATCGTATCTGGACCTGGCCGATCCTGCCTATGAAGGTATGGTTTGCGCGCGGTCTTCGACCAACACCTATAACCAGACACTGCTGGCCGCGATCATTGAAAACCACGGGTCTGAGGCTGCGTTGGATTGGGCCAAAGGTGTGGTCAACAACTTCGCACGGGCACCGCAGGGCGGTGATACCGATCAGCTGCGTGGCTTGATTTCAGGTGAATGTGAAATTGCAGTGTCTAACACCTACTACTTTGCTCGTGCCTTGCGGACCGAAGTGGATGGCGTCAGCGCAGCGATTGACACCATTGGTTGGGTCTTTCCATCTCAGGATGCTGAAGGCGCGCATATGAACTTGTCGGGCGCGGGCGTTGCGGTCAATTCACCGAACCGTGAAAATGCGATCAAGTTTCTGGAGTACATGACCAGCGAAGGCGCACAGGTCTATTTCTCTGCCGGAAATGATGAATTCCCCGCCGTTCCCGGTACGCCTTTGGCAGAGTCTGTTCAGGCGCTGGGTGATTTCAAGGCTGATGATGTCAACCTGTCCGCGGTCGCTGAAAACCTGCCCGAAGCGCAGCGCATTTTTAACGAAGCTGGCTGGAAGTAAGTCTTATACTCACGGTTCGACCATAAAGGGGGGCTTTGGCCCCCTTTTTCGTGCGGTTTAGGCAAATGCCCCATGGCAGAACCATCCGGGGGACATGTCTGCGCCATGGGCGTAATAGAGCCATAACCGGTCACCTCGATCCGTTTCCACGCGCCAATAATCGCGTGGCCCGGTTCGCCATGCCGGATCATCCAGCCACCATTCTGGCAGAATACGTTCAGGCCCGGCGGCAGACTGCAGTGCAAAGTCGCGCCCCCGCCAGCGGAAATGACCGGGCAGGCGGGGTGTATCCGGTGCGGCGACGGGCTCTGGCGGCCACAGCAGCAGCGGGCGCGGAACCGGCGATTTTGGCCAATCTGTAACAGGGTCTGACCACGCAGCAGCCAGAGTCAGGGCAGATTTCTCGGGCAGGTGGCTTTGCCCCGGATGACGACGGGTGATCGCTTCCATTCCCAGCCGGGCGCCCAGCCGCCCTATCAGGTCGTCAATGGTATTGGCATCCGACAGGCGCTGACGCACCGCGATCCCTGCTTGCAAATGCCCCGTTGTGGTGCGCGCATGTTGGGGTTCGTGCTGCAGCACCTCCAAGCGCAGCATGTCTATGCCGAAGCCTGCGTCTATCTCGGACAGTTTCATGCACAGCAACGGGCGGATGCGATCAGGGTCATAGGATGCGCGGGCCAGACTGACGGTGATCCATTGCATTGTACCATCGCTGCGATAAGCCTCCAGCCGCAGGGTGCGTGCGCCGCGCATTTTGTCTTTCAGCCGGGCACACAGCCGTGGCAGCACGCGGTCCAATGCGGCGATCATGTCGTCTTCCAGCCCTATGGGATCCGGCAGGTTCATGCGGACGGCAAACCGATCTGGCGGCGCGGATGGGCTGATGGGTTCAGGCGCGCTGCCAAGGGCCTGATCCAGCCGATGTACCAGCCCTTTGCCAAACCGGCGCGCCAATGCCGCACGGGGTTGGCCGATCAGATCACCGATCCGACGCAAACCCAAACGCGATAGCTGGGCGGCGGTGTTCTGATCCAGACGAAGGGCGGCAATGGGCAAGGGGGACAGGGCCCCATGCGCCTGCCCCGGCGGCGCGATCCGTGTGGTATCCGCAGCGGCGGCGGTGGTCAGCGGCGCGGACCCGCCGCGCTCCCAGTGGCGCCGCTTGCCTGCGCGGGACCGTGTGGCGCGGGCCTCTTGGTCGATGGCATCTCCGGTTCGGTGCCCTTGTGCCTGTGCATTGCCATAACGGGCCAGCGCCCAAGCTGCGCCCAACGTATCAGCAATGCCCAGACGCACGGTCAGCCCCAGCCGGGCACAGTCATCCTCGATCTGAGATAAGAGGGCAGGTTCCCCGCCAAACAGATGGGCGCACCCCGTTAGGTCTACGATCAGCCCATCCGGCGCTTCTTGTGAAATCCACGGAGAAAACTGCCCCGCCCAGCGGTGGAGAACCCCAAGAAAGGCCGATTCTGCGTGTGGATTACGCAGTCGGGTATTCAGTGTGCCGCACATGGCATGGGCATCCCGGACAGACTGACCGGGGGTCAGACCGGCCTCTGATGCTAAGACTGACAAAGACGATAAAACCTGTGCATTGCCCTCTTGCGCCACAACGGCAAAAGGCGCGGCCGCCAGCAACGGGTCACGGCGGATTAGGCGCTCGGCACCGATACGTGGAAACCAGATGGATAGAATTCGGCGGTTGGGCATTTGGGCAGCAATGCAGTTTGTTCCTGATTTGTTCTATTATGGAACACTGCTGCGTCATGTCTACCCAGAGTCACTCAAGCTTAAGCGATTCCGTGTCCTGCCGGTTGGGGCAGGACTGAAAATGAAGGGCTTAACTGTCGTCGCGCCAGCGATTTGCAATGGGGTAACGCCGATCCAACCAGAAGGCGCGCTTGGACAGGCGCGTACCGGGGGCAGACTGAAAACGCTTGTATTCACTGATATATAGCAGGTGTTCTACCCGTTTCGCATCGGCGTGACTGTGGCCAGCGGCAACGCAATCTTCGATAGACCCATCTGCATCGACAAGGATTTGCAGAATGCTGTCCAGAACCGGGTAATCGGGCAGGCTATCGCTGTCTTTTTGGTCTTCGCGCAGCTCTGCCGACGGCGGTTTTTCGATCACACTGGTGGGAATCACTTCGCCCGCTGGCCCCATCATCCAGTCACGATGATTGGCGTTGCGCCAGCGGCAGCAGTCAAAGACACGCGTTTTGTACATGTCCTTAATCGGATTGTAGCCGCCCGACATATCGCCATAGATCGTGGCATAGCCAACCGCGACTTCAGAT
The DNA here is from genome assembly GCA_034670065.1 of Pseudoprimorskyibacter sp. Taxonomy (GTDB): domain Bacteria; phylum Pseudomonadota; class Alphaproteobacteria; order Rhodobacterales; family Rhodobacteraceae; genus Mesobacterium_A. The sequence goes on from JAXMOG010000002.1 coordinate 79,214, forward strand.
TTGTTGCCGGTGGTTAGAAGCATCTCGCCAAACTTGTTGGACAGCGCCATCAGCAGCAAACCCCGCAGACGCGACTGAATGTTCTCTTCGGCAATGTCCGGCTGGGTGCCTTCGAACAACGGGGCCAGTGTATTGGTGATCGCGGCGCGACCCTCTGCGATTGGCACGAAATCGTACCGACAGCCCAAAGCATTGGCCACAGCCTTGGCATCGTCCAGCGATCCCTGAGAGGTGAATTCGGAGGGCAGCATCACACAGCGAACGTTCTGAGGCCCCAAGGCATCAGCCGCGATCGTGGCCACAATGGCACTATCGATCCCGCCGGACAGGCCCAGAAGCACCTTTTTGAAACCGGTCTTGCGCATATAATCCCGCAAGGACAGCACCATGGCGTTGTAGTCCTGCTCCATATCATCGGGATGCACAGCGAATTCGCCCGGAATCGCCCGCCAACCATCAGGCGTGCGCTCCAGATCAACATGGGCGATGTCTTCCTCGAACACTGGCAACTGCAGCGCAGGGCCGCCACCTGGGTTCAGAACAAATGAGCCACCATCAAACACCTGATCGTCCTGCCCACCAACCATGTTGAGGTAGATCAGTGGCAACCCGGTTTCGACAACACGTGCCACCATATGGTTCAGCCGGGTTTCAAACTTGTTGCGGTAGTAGGGTGACCCATTGGGCACCAAAAGGAATTCGGCTCCGGTTTCTTCCAGAGTTTCGGCAACATCTTCGTGCCACGCATCCTCGCAAATCGGGCTACCAATGCGGACGTTGCCAACTGCGTAAGGCCCGCCGAGGGGCCCAGCATCGAACAGACGCACTTCGTCAAACACAGTCTCATTGGGCAGGTGGTGCTTCAGCACTTGGCTGACGATCTTGCCGCCAGAGCAAATCAGGTAAGCATTGTACAGCTCTGTACCCTCAATCCACGGGCTACCTATGGCCAGTGTCGGGCCATCTGCGCAATCCACCGCCAGTTGGCGCACCATGTCGATTGCCGCCGTATAGAAAGCGGGTTTCATCACCAAGTCCTGGGTATTGTAGCCAGCGATGAACATTTCGGGCAATGCAACCAGGTCGGCCCCGGCTTTTTTTCCCTTTGTCCATGCGTCGCGCGCTTTTGCAGCGTTGCCAGCCAAATCCCCAACAGAGGGGTTAAGTTGCGCCAATGTGATGCGGAAGCGGTCCGTCATGGGCCTGCCTTTTCGTTGCCATTCAGTGCTCATGTATCAGATCGTCGCGCGGTGAAAAGCCGATGCATCCAAAAGACATTGTCAGATACTGGTCCGTCGCCTAGGTTTTGGGCAAGAGGTAACAGGGGATGGCGCATCATGAGAATCTTGAATTCGGGGCTCGCACTTGCATTGGGTTTAGGACTGTCCGGACAGGCATGGGCGCAAGACAGCGATGTTATCACCAAGCAATATGAAGACGGCGGCGTTTACGTAGGCACCTTCAGAGACGGCCTGCAAAATGGCACCGGCACCTACACGATGCCGAATGGTTACGAATACACCGGCGAATGGACAAAAGGCGAAATTCGCGGCGAGGGTGTCGCGCGTTTTCCCAATGGGTCGGTGTACGAGGGTGAATTTGCCAAAGGCAAACCCGAAGGTATTGGCAAGATCATCTTTGCTGATGGTGGCAGTTACGAAGGCGCCTGGATGGATGGCCAGATCAAAGGCGAAGGCGTGATGGTCTATGCCAATGGCACCCGGTACGAAGGCACATTCCGCAATGCACTGAACCATGGGCGCGGCACGATGACCAGTCCCACCGGCTATGTGTACGAAGGCGAATGGGCTGACGGCGTTAAACAGGGCGTTGCCACAATTACCTATCCCGATGGTTCCATCTACGAAGGTGCCGTTGCCAACGGCAAGCGCGAAGGCGCGGGTAAGCTGACAATGGCTGACGGTCTGATCTACGAAGGTGGTTGGAAAGACGGCCAGATCGAAGGTGAAGGCCGTCTGGTGCAGCCCAACGGTGATGTCTATCAAGGGCAGCTGGTGGGTGGTCAGCGGCAGGGTCAAGGCAAAGTCACCTATGCCAATGGCAGCGTGTACGAAGGCGCCTTTGAAGACGACCAACGCCAAGGGCAGGGCGTGTTTACTGGCACAGATGGGTATATCTACTCGGGCAACTGGACTGCCGGAAAGATTGAAGGCGCTGGAACCGTCACCTATCCCGATGGATCGGTCTATGAAGGCGCGTTCAAAGATGATTTGGCCAATGGCATTGGAAAAATCACCTACCCCGACGGCGCAACATATGAAGGCGATTGGGTCGATGGTGTGATCGTGGGGCAGGGCAAGGCAACATACCCCAACGGCATGGTCTATGAAGGCAGCTTTGAAAACGCCAGGAACCACGGTCAGGGAGTCATCACCTACCCCGATGGATATCGGTACGAAGGCAGTTGGGAAAACGGCCAGCGCAGCGGTAAAGGCACAGCGACCTATCCGGATGGCAGCGCTTACACCGGCGATTTCGCTGATGGCCAGCGGCATGGACAGGGTGAATTGACGATGCCGGACGAGTTTAAATACGTCGGCGAATGGCGCGACGGCGAAATCAACGGCAAAGGCGTTGCCACCTATTCAACCGGCGATGTGTACGAGGGTGATTTCGTCAACGGTAAGCGCGAAGGCACAGGAACCATGCGGTACGCCAGCGGTGAACAAAAAACCGGTAAATGGATCAACGGCCTGTTGACAGAAAACTGAAACCAACGGCGCAGATGGGGTAAAAACGATCTGCGCCGCCGTTCAGCACTGTCACCGAACCGGATCAAACAATGCGTCTTTCATCGTGCAGTCTTTGATCACATCGCGTCCACAAGGCACCGGGTCCAATGACTTTGACAGACACACCCGTGCTTCTTGGATGAAGCCGCTTTTGCATGTCACCGTCAGCATATCGGGTTTCAGGCGCGGGTTTTCCTTCAGGAAAGCTTCTTCAATCAGTGAAGCCGGTAGGCGCACAGATTTGTCCAGTTTGCGAAAGATCGCAGGTCGCTTGACGCCATCATAGGCCTTTCTGGCAAGGTCAAAATAATCTGCGGGCGCAAGGCCAGAACAGCTGCCGTGCTTTTTCCACTGATACCAAGCCAGCCCAGACGTACCCATGATGTCAGCCATGGCGTTTGTCATTCTGCGCGTTGGTGGGCGCTCTGTTGTCCGACAAAAGGATGGCCAGCCGCGATGATACTGCGGCCACAAACCGTGCAAGACCCAGCCAAAATCCTCGCGCGGGTCGCATTGAGGCGAGTCTTTTGCGTCTCCTTCGATCGCGCACCAGTTGGGTGACCAGCTTAGCGCCATCACATAATAATCAAAGTCTCCGGGTCGCTCGCCCTCGGCATGTGCCAATGAGGCCGTTAGAATGAGACATAGTAGCCAACGCATTTACTCTTCCCCTTTTCACCATGCGCGACTATATACTCCGCAAGTTCCCCGACAACGGAAACCTGTCCCGATCACTTCGGGGCCTTTCGGACCCCGGTCCGGAGGCGGGGAAAGACTTGCGTGAAGGAGATTTAAAATGATGGGCAAACCGTTGATGGCCAAGGCCACCGCCGTCTGGCTGGTGGACAATACGACCCTGACCTTCAAGCAGATTGCGGATTTCACCGGGATGCACGAACTGGAAGTTCAGGGCATTGCCGACGGTGACGTCGCGGCTGGGGTCAAAGGATTTGACCCGGTTGCGAACAATCAGCTGACTCAGGACGAAATCGACCTGGCCGAAAAAGATCCGCTTCGTTTGATGAAGCTAAAGTTCAACCCTGCCGCCGTGGGTGAAGAAAAACGCCGTGGTCCGCGTTACACCCCGCTGTCCAAGCGGCAAGACCGGCCAAACTCGATTTTGTGGTTGGTCAAGTTCCACCCGGAACTGTCTGATGGCCAGATTGCCAAGCTGGTGGGCACCACCAAGCCGACGATTCAGTCGATCCGTGAACGCACGCACTGGAACATCCAGAACATGCAGCCGATTGACCCTGTTGCGCTGGGCCTGTGCCGCCAAACCGAACTGGACGCGGCCGTTCAGAAAGCCAGCAAGAAATCGAGCGATGTTGTCATGAGCGATGACGAGCGCCGGAAACTGGTTTCGACTGAACAGAGCCTTGAGATGTCGGAAGAGCCGCGGATTCCGTCTGCGATCGAAGGTTTGGAAAACTTCAGACTGACCGACACACACGATCAGGACGAAAATGAATCTGCGAAAGACTATTCGGACGCAGACAGCTTCTTCAACTTGCCTGAAGACGAAGACGAGAAAAAAGAAGAAAGCTGATCCGGCGACCAGCGTTTCGCAGCGGATTGCCAGATCAAATACGCAGTGACGCGACGCCCGACAATTCAATTGCCGCCCTGATGACGGGCGGCAATTTTTTTTCTGATGGTGGTGTTTGTAAAGTCTGACGTCATGGCTTGCTGAAGCCATGATTTGACCCACAGTTCAGATTGATTTCCTGGCGTTCATCGCAGCGCTGATTGTGCCATCGTCCAGATAATCCAGCTCTCCGCCAACAGGGACGCCCTGCGCCAGAGAGGTGATTTTTACCCGTCCTTCCAGATGGTCGGCAATGTAATGCGCGGTGGTCATGCCATCGACAGTCGCATTCAGCGCCAGAACAACTTCGGAAATCTCTTCTGCCGAAACACGGGCAATCAGCTTTGGGATACGCAAATCATCTGGGCCTACGCCGTCCAGCGCTGATAGCGTGCCGCCCAGTACGTGGTAGCGGCCCTTGAACACCATTGCCCGTTCCATCGCCCATAAATCGGCAACATCCTCGACAACGCATAACAGCCCGTTGGCCCGTTTTTCGCTATCACAGATGTCACAGATATCGGCCGTGCCGATGTTGCCGCAGTTCAGGCATTCGCGGGCTGTCGCTGCAACGGTCGCCATGACCTCGGATAAAGGGTTCAGCAATTGCCCGCGCTTGCGGATCATGTGCAGCACCGCACGCCGCGCTGAACGCGGGCCCAATCCGGGTAGACGCGCCATCATGTCGATCAGCGCGTCGATGTCTTTGGTGCTGCTCATGCGATTTAGGCGATCAGAACGGCAGTTTCATATCAGCCGGCAGGCCCAGGCCCTCGGTAATTTTGGCCATTTCCTGCTGCGACCGTTCTGCCGCTTTGGTCTGCGCGTCCTTGATGGCCGCCAAGATCAAATCTTCGACCACTTCTTTTTCGTCTGGGTTGAAAATTGACGGATCAATGTCCAATCCTGTCAATTCGCCTTTGCACGTGGAAACGGCCTTAACCAGTCCGGCCCCGGATTCGCCGACAACTGTCATGTTATCCAGATCGTCTTGCATCTGGGACATCTTGTCCTGCATTTCTTTGGCGGCCTTCATCATTTTGGCCATGTCGCCCATCTGGCCCAGTCCTTTGAACATGCTTTTTCTCCTGAAAAGGTTTGGTTCAGTAGATACGGTCCGGACCCCCCGGAAACAAGGATGTTGCCCGGCGTTTGCCGCTATTCCTCTTCGAATGGGTCCCACTCGTCCTCAACTTCTGGCAGTGCTTCGGCCTGGGCTTCGGCTGCAACCTCTGCCGCGGTTTTTATGCTGGTGATGACGGCGTCCGGAAACGCATTCAACGCCGCAGCGACCAGTGGATGTTGCGCCGCTTCGGCCTTCAAGGCCAAGTCGGCGGCATCCCGTTTTTCGACGATGGTTTCCGCTTCACATCCGTTGACCAGAATCACCGCCCAGCGATTGCCTGTCCAACGTTGCAGCGCCGACCCCAAACGTGATGCCAAATCAGGAGAGGCAGAATGGTTGGGCGTAAATTCGATGCGCCCTGGTTGGTACGCGGCCAGACGAACGTCGCCTTCCATTTCCACCAACAACTTTACATCCCGGTTCTCTCGGATCAGCTCCAGCACATGTTCAAACGTTGGGTATCGCGCCAGCGCTTGGTCTGCGGCAATGGCGGTGACGGCACCGCCGGAAGAGGCCACAGGCCCACCAGTTGGCCCGGATTGCGATGGTGCATGGGTTTGCTGCGCATGGCCGCCACCCTGGGCATGCTGCCCGCCGCCCATTGGGGAACCGCCCGAGCCACCGGGCCCCGGTGGTGGGGGCGACATGGTCTGCAATTTGCGCACCAACTCTTCTGGGCTGGGCAAATCGGCGACATGTGTCAGCCGGATCACGGCCATTTCGGCAGCCATCATTGCATTGGGCGCGCCCGAAACTTCTTCCAGCGCTTTTAACAGCATTTGCCACATCCGGGTCAAAGCCCGCATCGACAGTGTCTGTGCCATAGACTGGCCACGCTGGCGTTCATCTGGGCTGATGGTGGGGTCTTCAGCCGCTTCCGGGGTGATTTTGACAACACTGACCCAGTGCGTGACTTCTGCCAAATCGCGCAGCACAGCAACAGGGTCGGCACCATCCGCATATTGCCCGCTTAGTTCTGTCAGGGCGGCGGCTGTGTCGCCCTTCATAATCAGGTCGAACAGGTCCAGAACACGACCCCGGTCGGCAAGACCAAGCATTGCGCGCACTTGTTCTGCGGTTGTTTCCCCGGCGCCATGAGAGATGGCCTGATCCAAAAGGGATGTCGCATCCCGTGCAGATCCTTCGGCGGCACGGGTGATCAACGCCAAAGCATCATCGGTGATCTGGGCCGTCTCGCCATTGGCGATTTTGCGCAACATGGCGATCATGACTTCGGGTTCGATCCGGCGCAGGTCAAACCGTTGGCAACGCGAAAGAACGGTTACGGGCACTTTGCGAATTTCGGTGGTCGCAAAGATGAATTTCACATGCGCAGGCGGTTCTTCCAACGTTTTCAAAAGCGCGTTGAACGCGCTGTTTGACAACATGTGCACTTCGTCGATGATGTATATCTTGTAGCGGGCCGATGCCGCCCGGTAATGCACGGAATCAATGATTTCGCGGATGTCGTTGACCGAAGTATTTGACGCCGCATCCATTTCGATCACGTCAACATGGCGGCCCTCCATGATCGAAACGCAGTGTTCGCATTGACCGCATGGGTCTGTCGTTGGCCCACCTTCGCCATCCGGGCCGATGCAGTTCATGCCTTTGGCGATGATCCGGGCCGTGGTGGTTTTGCCGGTGCCGCGAATCCCCGTCATTATGAAGGCCTGCGCTATACGGTCGGCCTTGAAGGCGTTGCGCAAAGTACGGACCATCGGGTCCTGACCAACCAGATCGACAAAGGTTTCCGGGCGGTACTTTCGGGCCAGTACCTGATATTGCGGTGACTCTGACATGGGGCTCCTGCAAACTGTCTTGGGCAAGGTAAGCGTTGCAGCGCACGGCGTCCACTGCCTGCGGTCGATTGCACGTCAAAACCGGCGGAACCCCTTTACCCCGCGCCTTTGCCGCCCTATCACCCATGCGACCTGAATTTTCCGCGCCGCAAAGGACCAGACCCATGTCGCGCTACGAACCGTCCGTGATCGAACCAAAATGGCAATCCGCTTGGGAAGAGGCGCAAACCTTCCGCGCTGACCGGAGCGAAGACAAGCCAAAGTACTATGTGCTTGAGATGTTTCCTTATCCTTCGGGGCGGATTCATATCGGGCACGTGCGCAATTACACCATGGGCGACGTGATCGCGCGCTACAAGTTGTCCACTGGGCACAACGTTCTGCACCCGATGGGATTTGACGCATTTGGCATGCCGGCAGAGAACGCGGCTATGGCCATTGGCGGGCATCCCAAAGACTGGACCTACAGCAACATCGACACGATGGTCAGCCAGATGAAACCTTTGGGGTTTGGTCTGGACTGGTCCCGCATGTTTGCGACCTGCGATCCTGAATACTATGGCCAGCAACAGGCCCTGTTTATCGACATGTTGGATACCGGTTTGGTTTACCGCAAAAACGCTGTGGTGAATTGGGATCCGGTCGATATGACGGTTCTTGCCAATGAGCAGGTGATCGACGGCAAGGGTTGGCGTTCAGGTGCTGAGGTTGAACGCCGCGAGTTGACACAGTGGTTTTTCAAGATTTCCGATTTCTCGGAAGAGCTGCTGGACGCGCTGGACGGATTGGACGATTGGCCAGCCAAAGTAAAATTGATGCAGGCCAACTGGATCGGTAAATCGCGCGGTCTGCAATTTGCCTTTTCCACTGTGGATGCACCCGACGGGTTTGACCGGATCGAGGTGTACACCACCCGCCCCGACACGCTGATGGGTGCCAGCTTTGTTGGCATTTCGCCAGATCATCCGCTGGCCAAACAACTGGAACAGGACAATCCTGACGTCGCCGCGTTTTGCGCCGAGGCGCGCAAAGGTGGCACGACGGCTGAAGCGATTGAAAAGGCCGACAAGCTGGGTTTTGACACGGGCCTGCGCGTACGCCATCCGTTCGATACTGCTTGGGAACTGCCTGTTTACATCGCCAATTTCATCCTGATGGATTACGGCACTGGTGCGATCTTTGGTTGCCCTGCGCATGATCAGCGCGATCACGATTTTTGCACCAAATACGAGCTGCCGATTGTCGATACTTTCCTGCCTTTGGAAGGTGACTTCGATATTCAGGCGGCGCCCTATGTTCCGACGAAATCCGAAAAAGTGCGCTACACCCGTCCGATTGCGGGCGAAACAGAACAAACTGGCGACGATGCGGTGAACGCTGCCATCGATCTGTGTGAAGCGAACGGTGTCGGCCAAGGCGTTACCAAGTTCCGCCTGCGCGACTGGGGGCTGTCGCGCCAACGGTATTGGGGTTGCCCAATCCCGGTGGTGCATTGTGACAAATGCGGCGTGGTTCCAGAGAAAAAAGAAAACCTGCCCATCGCACTGCCCGACGATGTGACCTTCGACGTGCCTGGCAACCCGCTGGATCGTCATCCGACATGGCGCGATTGCACCTGCCCGAACTGCGGCGGGGCAGCCACGCGCGAAACGGACACCATGGATACGTTCGTAGACAGCTCTTGGTATTTTGCCCGGTTCACTGCTCCTCGCGCCACCACGCCCACGGATATGGCCGAGGCGGAATACTGGATGAACGTCGATCAGTATATCGGTGGCATCGAGCACGCGATTTTGCACCTGCTGTATTCGCGCTTTTTCGCACGGGCGATGCATATCACTGGCCATCTGCCAGAAACGGCGAAAGAGCCGTTCAACGCGCTTTTCACCCAAGGCATGGTGACCCACGCGATTTATCAAACCAAAGGGGCTGATGGCCGCCCGGTGTATCACTATCCCGAAGATGTTGAGCTGCGCGACGGCAAGGGCTTCCTGCAGGATGGCACAGAGGTGCAGATCATCCCTTCGGCTAAAATGTCGAAGTCCAAAAACAACGTTGTGGACCCTGTGCAGATCATCCAGCAATACGGGGCAGATACAGCCCGCTGGTTTGTTTTGTCAGACAGCCCGCCCGAGCGCGATGTGGAATGGACAGCCTCTGGCGCCGAAGCGGCCAGCAAGCACCTGGCCCGCGTGTTCCGCATTGCCAGTGAAATTGCCGGCTCTGACGTTCCCACCACCAAAGAAGACGAACCGCTGCTGCGCGAAATGCACAAAGCGATTTTCGATGTCACAGGCGGTGTCGAAAGCTTTGGTTTCAACGCGGCAATTGCCAAGCTGTATGCCTTTACCAATACATTGGCCAAATCCAAGGCTGGTTCCGACGCCAAGAAGACAGCTGCTTTGACATTGGCGCAACTGATGTCACCAATGACACCTCACTTGGCAGAGGAAATTTGGCAGGTTCTTGGGGGTGAAGGCCTGATCGCGAATGCGCCATGGCCGCAAGCCGATGACGCAATGCTGGTCGAAGATATGGTCACGCTGCCGATTCAGATCAACGGAAAACGCCGTGGCGAAATAGACGTTCCCAAAGATTTGCCCAAGGACGAAGTTGAAAAGCTGGCTTTGGCCCACCACTCCGTGCAAAAAGCACTGGATGGGGGAACCCCCAAAAAGGTGATCGTTGTTCCGGGCCGGATTGTGAATGTCGTGGTGTAACCGCAGGAAGCTACTTATTTCACTTGGCGCTTTCGCTGGGTTGGCGGCCTGTGGCTTTTCGCCTGCGTATGGCCCGAACGGCGGTGCGCGGCAATTGCAGGGTGCGATTGCCTTGGCAGAGCCGGACAGTCGCACAGATTATTTGTTGAACCAGCGGTTGGAAGAACGGTTGGGTCGTGTTGCTGCGCCGGTGTATGCCCTGACCACAAAGGTGTCGATCAGCGATGATGGATTGGGCACTTCATCCGATGGGCAAACCACACGGTTTAATCTGACGGGTAAGGTTGTGTTTGAATTGGCGCAGATTGGCACTGAAACACCGGTCGTCAGCGGCGATACTTCGGCCTTTACCGGGTATTCGACAACAGGGTCGACGGTTGCAACATTGGCCGCTGCACGCGATGCTGAAACGCGATTGATGATCATTCTTGCTGACCAAATCGTGGATCGCTTGATCCTGTCGGCTCAAAGTTTGCCAGACACCCAATGAAGTTGTCCGCACGCGACGCCACTGCGTATTTCGCCAAGCCGGATCCGGGCAAGGCGGGCGTGTTGATATATGGCGAAGATGCCATGCGCGTTGCGCTGAAACGGCAACAGGTGATTGCAGCGTTGGTTGGTCCGCAAGGCGAAGAAGAGATGCGCCTGACCCGTATGCAAGGGGCAGAGCTGCGCAAGGATCCCGCGCAATTGCTGGATGCGATCAAGGCACAAAGCTTCTTTCCTGGCCCACGTGTCGCCTTTGTTGAGTCAGCCACCGATGGTGTGGCCCCTGCCTTCAAAGCTGCGTTGGAAGATTGGTTGCCCGGTGATGCGCAGGTTATCGTAACCGCGGGGCAATTGAATGCCCGGTCTGCGTTGCGCAAACTGTTTGAATCGCACCCCAGTGTTTACGCTGCGGGTATTTATAACGACCCGCCCAGCAGGGCCGAGATCGAAGCAGATTTGTCCCGTGCCGGGTTAACCAATATCGGCAGTGGAGCAATGGATGCGTTGACGGCGTTGTCCCGAGACCTTGGGCCGGGGGATTTTCGTCAAACAGTTGAGAAAGTGGCGCTGTACAAGGTGGATGATGACACGCCGCTGACAGCTGACGAAGTTGCGCTGTGTGGCCCCACGTCGATCGAAGCCGAAATGGACGATATCCTGCATGTGGTCGCCGAAGGCCGCCCCGATCAAATTGGTCAAGTGATGGCGCGGCTTCAGGCGCAGGGGATTGCGCCCGTCACGCTAATTATCATGGCCACGCGCCACTTTCGGGCATTGTATACTGCTGCCAGCGACCCTGGCGGTGCCGCTCAAGGAATATCGCGAATGCGCCCGCCCATCTTCGGGCCACGCCGGGACCGTATGCTGCGGCAAGCGCAAAACTGGGGTGCGCCAAAGCTTGAACAGGCGATGTCAGCGATTCTGGACACAGATTTACAGTTGCGATCCGCCGGTCAAAGCGCACCAGCCATGGCGTTGGTCGAACGGGTGTTTATTCGTCTGGCGATGCTGGCCCGCCGATAGGCCGGTCATTCGCATCAGCGCATAAGTTCAGGTGATCGGCCGGGAACGCAGAAACAAATACAACGGCAGACCGCAACTGACGCCAATGCAAAATGTTGCTGGAATGGCCAGCAATGCCTCCCAGTTGCGGCGGACTGCCACTTCGGCCACGACCCAGATTGTAAGGGTTATTGCCGCAATGGTCAGATCCCACGTCAGACCAATTGCAGAGTCATTCACGTACCACGCATCGATCAGCGCTTGCAGGCTCCACGCGTGTTCACGCAGATACGAGACGAAATAGACCATTGGGTGAATTGCACCCCAAAGCGCCAGCGCCAGATAGAGCCAGCGTAAAGGCGTCACAGTTTTACACCCACTGTGACCGGGCCTTTTCGTACGGATACGCCCGTGGATGTAGAAATGCCCTCGGTTCCGACAGATATCGTTGTATTGACCTCTGGTCGGATTGGGGCACCATCCACGCCACAGGCGGCCAGTGCCGCCAGTGACAAAAGCGCAATCAGTCGTGTCATCCCAGAACCTCTTTCCAACGGGCCACCTGCTCGCGAACGCGAACTGGGGCTGTGCCGCCATAGCTTTGGCGGCTAGCGACCGAGTTATGGACGCCAAGCACATCATACACGGCTGCGGTGATGCCGTCATGTACGCCGGTCATGTCTTCCAGTGAAAGATCGGGCAGGTCACACCCTTTGCTTTCCGCCAATGCAACCAAGGCACCTGTCACATGGTGTGCCTGACGGAATGGCAAGTTCAGTTCGCGCACCAGCCAATCGGCCAGATCGGTGGCGGTGGAAAACCCGCTGCTGGCGGCTTTTTCCAACACGTCGCGATTGCCGGTCATGTCTTTGACCATGCCTTCCATTGCTGCCAAAGCCAGCATCCAGTTATCGGCAGCGTCAAAGACTTGTTCCTTGTCTTCCTGCATGTCCTTGGAATAGGCCAGCGGAAGCCCCTTCATCACAGTCATCAGCGCAACATTGGCCCCCATAATCCGCCCGATTTTGGCGCGGATCAGCTCTGCCGCGTCTGGGTTTTTCTTTTGCGGCATGATGGATGAACCGGTGGAAAACCGATCAGACAAAGTGACAAAGCGGAATTGAGCCGAAGACCAGATCACCAATTCTTCGGCCATGCGCGACAGGTGCATCGCACAGATGGATGCAGTGGCCAGAAAATCCAGCGCGAAATCACGGTCCGATACGGCATCCAGCGAATTTGCAGATGGCCGGTCGAACCCCAAGGCTTGGGCTGTCGCGTGACGGTCAATGTCAAAACCGGTGCCTGCCAACGCGGCGGCGCCCAGGGGCGATTCGTTCATCCGTGCGCGGGCATCACGTACCCGAGACAAGTCACGACCGAACATTTCGACGTAGGCCATCATGTGGTGACCCCAAGTTACCGGCTGCGCGGTTTGCAGGTGGGTAAAGCCGGGCATCACCGAATCGGCCCCGGCTTCGGCTTGTGCGACCAGGGCGCGCATCAGGGCCAACAAACCACTTTCGGCGGCGTCGAACTGATCGCGGACCCACAGTTTGAAATCTGTGGCCACTTGGTCGTTGCGTGACCGTGCGGTGTGCAGGCGCCCGGCAGGCTCACCGATGATTTCGGTCAACCGAGCTTCGACATTCATGTGAATATCCTCTAGCGCGGTCGAAAACTGAAACGTTCCAGCCTCAATTTCTGACAATACGGTGAGAAGCCCTTCCCGGATCGCTTCGGCATCCTTAGGTGTGATGATGCCCTGCGTCGCCAGCATTGCGGCATGGGCCCTTGAACCGGCGATATCTTGTTGGGCCATGCGTTGGTCGTACCCGATGGAGGCGTTGATCGCTTCCATGATGGCATCGGGTCCGGCGGCAAACCGGCCACCCCACATCTGGTTCGAGGATTTGTCGGACATAATCGCTCCTTTTGGGAGTTGGAGGCAGAATGAAACGTTTAGGCTTTGCGCTGATCTATACCGCACTGGCGGCGCTTGCAATTCCAGCGCAGGCAGATGTTTCCAGCGCCACGGCGTTGCGGGCAGGGGATATGAAGAAGTTGAACTTCCATTCAGCGCCAAAACCCGTCAGCGCCGTTGAATTTGTGACGATTGACGACGAACCGCTGACATTGGCGGAATGGCAGGGCAAATGGGTGCTGGTTAACTTCTGGGCGACGTGGTGCGCGCCGTGTCGCAAGGAAATGCCGATGCTGTCTGAATTGCAGGCAGAGCTGGGGGGCGAAACCTTCGAAGTGGTGACAATAGCCAGCGGGCCGAACCCGAAACCGGCCCTGAAACGTTTCTTTGAGACTGCCGGCGTTGATAATTTACCCCTGCATCGCGACCCGCGATCCGCCTTGTCGCGCGATATGGCCGTGCTTGGACTGCCCATCACTGTCGTCATAGACCCGGATGGAAATGAAGTTGGGCGCCTGCAAGGGGAGGCGGATTGGTCAGACGAAAACGCCAAGGCGGTTCTGCGGGCCCTGATCGGGGCGTCCGGCGGCTAGAATCAGGGTTCCACCCCACAGCGGCCTGCGATAGATACCCGCCGAGTTGATCGGAGGCGTTTGGTGGATCATTTTCTTTATCGCGACGGCGAGTTGTACGCCGAAGATGTGCGTGTGGCTGAAATTGCCGCGCAGGTGGGAACACCGTTTTATTGCTATTCCACCGCAACGTTGACGCGGCATTTCCAGCTGTTTGACGACGCTTTGGACGGGCTGCCGCATCTGGTGTGCTATGCCATGAAGGCGGCCAGCAATCAGGCCATTCTGAAAACATTGGCCGATTTGGGCGCTGGAATGGACGTGGTGTCAGGCGGCGAATACGCACGGGCAAAAGCGGCCGGTGTTCCGGGCGACAAGATTGTTTTCTCGGGCGTCGGAAAAACCGTTGAAGAAATCAGCAACGCGCTTGAAGGCGGCATCCGTCAGTTCAACGTGGAAAGCGAACCCGAGATGCGCGTCATTTCTGACGTGGCCAGCGGTTTGGGCGTTGTCGCGCCGATCACGATTCGCGTGAATCCGGATGTTGATGCCAAGACTCATGCCAAGATCGCGACAGGCAAATCGGAAAACAAGTTTGGCATTCCTATCGCCAAAGCCCGTGAGGTTTACGCCGAGGCCGCCCGTTTGCCCGGTCTGAAAGTCATGGGCATAGACGTGCACATCGGCAGCCAGCTGACGCAGTTGGAACCGTTTGAGCTGGCCTACCAGAAGGTGGCCGAGCTGACGGAACAGTTGCGCGCGGATGGGCATGATATTCAGCGTCTTGATTTGGGTGGTGGCTTGGGGATCCCCTATGCCCGCTCCAACGAAGTGCCGCCGCTGCCCAGCGACTATGGGGCGCTGATCAAGCGCACGTTGGGCCACCTTGGCTGCGAAATAGAGATTGAGCCGGGCCGCCTGATTGCCGGGAATGCCGGTATTCTGGTTTCCAAAGTGATCTACGTGAAAGAAGGTGAAGGCCGCGATTTCCTGATTATTGATGCGGCGATGAACGATCTGATCCGCCCCGCAATGTACGATGCGCATCATGAGATCGTACCAGTGGTTGAATCGGACGCTGGTGGCGAACTTTCGCCGTTGGATATTGTTGGTCCTGTGTGTGAAAGCGGTGATACGTTTGCCAAAGGTCGCGTGATGCCGCCGTTGGTGGCTGATGATCTGGTCGCGTTCCGTTCGGCGGGTGCCTATGGCGCTGTGATGGCCAGTGAATACAACACACGGCCCCTGATCCCTGAAATTTTAGTCAATGGGGATCAATTCGCCGTCATTCGACAAAGGCCGACCTTTGACGAAATCATAAATCGAGATACCATTCCGCCATGGCTGTAACGTGCGTTCGTTCGGCCGTTAGGCTGCAAGGAGCGCTGAATGGGTCAGGCCAAACTGCCAAATGACGTTTTGAAGGCCGTTCGCGGCCCGTTAATCCTGACTCATATTGGAATGGCAGCAGAGCAGCTCGCCCGTGCATTCTGGCCGGTTTGGTCTGTACTGGCTGTGGTGTTGGGCGCGTTGATGCTGGGCGTTCAAGATCATTTGTCTGTCTTGGTTCTTTGGATCATTGGGGCAGTTGCCTTGCTGGCTGTGTCGGCCAGTTTCGTTTGGGGCCTGCGTGCCTTTCGCTGGCCCAGCCGATTTGATGCGATGGCCCGTTTGGACGCCACCATGAAAGGGCGCCCAATTCAGACCGTTTTGGACAAACAGGCCATCGGGGCGGATGACCCTGCATCATTGGCGGTTTGGCAGGCCCATCAGGCACGAATGCGCGCAAGGCTTAGCGAAGCCCGCACAGCCCAGCCTGATTTGCGGGTGTCGCGTGCCGATCCATTTGCACTGCGCTATGTGGCGTTGCTGACACTGTGCGTTGGTCTGTTATTTGGGTCTTTGCTGAAAGTTGGGTCTGTTACTGCGATGGGTGGTACAGGGCTCAGCTCTGCCAGCGGCCCAACTTGGGAAGGCTGGGTTGAACCGCCAGGCTACACGCGTTTGCCGTCACTCTACCTAAATGACATCACAACGCCTGAACTGAATGTCGCGCAGGGCAGCCGGATAACGTTGCGGATGTATGGGCAAGAAGGCGCGCTGACGGTTGTGGAATCTGTCTCAGGCAACCCGATATCCGACGAAAACGGTGCCACGGCCACAGCGCAGGAATTCACCGTCAAAAAGTCCGGTCGTTTGGCGATAGACGGTGAAGGCGGCCGAATTTGGGAAGTTGCGATGGCCGTCGATGCCGTTCCCAGCGTTCAGCTGGATGGCGAAATTGACGTGACCTTCGAAGGAGAATCCACAATTCCCTTTTCAGCGGTCGATGATTACGGCGTGGTAGAAGGCTCAGCGCGTATTGTTTTGGCGCTGGATCAAGTCGAGCGCCGGTATCTTCTGTCGACGGAACCCGAGGCACGCCCGGCTATTGAACGGCTGCTGCCTTTGCCCATCGCTGGAAATCGGGCTGACTTCACAGAATCCATGGTCGAGAATTTTTCCCAGCACCCTTGGGCGAATTTGCCGGTGTCGTTGGAATTGTCGGTCGAAGATGCACAGGGTCAAACCGGCCTGTCCGAACCAACGGTTATCACCTTGCCCGGTCGTCGGTTCTTTGAGCCGATGGCCGCCGCTTTGATTGAACAGCGTCGTGCATTGTTGTGGTCTCGCCAGAATGCCAACGATGTTGCGTTGATCCTGCGGGCCATCTCTTACCGCCCGGATGGGATTTTCCGGTCCGAAGATGTGGCCGACCGAATGACAGACATCATTGATCAGTTGGAGGAATACGCCTCTTTGGACATGACCGTGCCGCAGCAGGATGAATTGGCGCAGGATTTGTGGGATCTGGCCGAGGAGCTGGAAGAAGGTGATTTGGCGGATGCGTTGGAACGCCTTCAGCGCGCCCAGGACCGTTTGAACGAAGCGATGAAGAACGGCGCCTCTGATGCAGAAATCGCCGAGTTGATGCAGGAATTGCGCGACGCCACAGATGAATACATGCGCCAACTGGCGCAACAGTCCCAGCGGGAACAAGAACAGACCGGCGAGTCACAGGGCATGGATCAGAATTCCATGCAGATGAGCCAGAATGACCTTCAGCGCATGATGGACCGCATTCAAGAGTTGATGGAAGAAGGCCGTATGGCCGAAGCGCAAGAAGCGTTGGAACAGCTGCGCGAAATGCTTGAAAATATGGAGGTCACGCAAGGCCAAGGCGGGGATGGTCCGCAGTCACCCGGTGAACAGGCCATGGAAGGTTTGGCCGAAACACTGCGTGACCAACAGGAACTGAGCGACGAATCTTTCCGTGATCTGCAAGAGCAATTCAATCCGGGTGGTCGTCCCGGCCAGCAACCGCCTCAAGGCCAGCAGCCCGGTGAACAGCAAGGCGAACAACAAGGTCAACAACCCGGAGAAGGCCAACAAGGTGGCCAAGGCGATGAACAATCGCAGCAGGGTCAGCCAAATGGTCAAAGTACCGAGCAAAGCCTTGCACAACGTCAACGCGCTTTGCGTGATGAGGTGAACCGCCAGCGTTCAAACTTGCCTGGCTCAGGAACAGAAGCCGGTGAGCGCGCCAGAGAGTCGCTGGGCCGTGCCGAAGACGCGATGGAGGGTGCAGAACAAGCACTGCGTGACGGCGATTTGGCAGAAGCGATTGGTCGTCAGTCAGAAGCCATGGAAGCGCTGCGTGAAGGAATGCGTGATTTGGGCGAAGCAATGGCCCAGCAACAATCCGAAGGTCAGGGCGAACAGGGCACTGCGCAAGGCGGTGATCCCAACAGCCAGCGTGATCCTCTGGGTCGTAATGCCGGAACTGACGGCCAGGTGGGAACCGAAGAAAGCTTGTTGCAGGGCGAGGATGTGTACCGCCGGGCGCGTGAACTGCTGGATGAAATCCGCCGCCGTTCCGGAGAAGGTGAACGGCCCGATGTCGAACTAGAATATCTGGAGCGTTTGCTGGATCGGTTCTGATCCAGTCGGCAAGGTGCCTGAAACGGCAAAAGGCAGGCGAATGCCTGCCTTTTCAGTCGTGAAGGTGTGAAGCGGTAAGCTTACACGTACATCGAGCTGCGAAACACGTGAATTGCGATCGTTTCCCGTGTCAGACCTTTTTCAGCCAATTGTTCGTCGGACAGGCTGTTCAACTTGTTCAATTCTTTGATGCGAGGATCGTTTTCGCCCAAAGAGACCAAGAAGTGGCCGATCTTGGAAAAGAAGTTTTTGATGAAGTTGTGGTCGGTGTGGGAGATATGCGTTGCGACGTGTGCCATGAGTGCCTCGGCGTTTTAGAAATGATGTTGTTGCACTAGAGATAGAAATTATTCTGCACTGCAGCAATGCACCTTTCGACATAGCCGATACGCAGTATCGTCATGGCTAATGCACGAATTTACCAAGATATTTACCAATAGAGGGTGAAACCCCTGCCTCAGATACGGCCATTGTCCGGGAACAAAACTGCGGACACTTGGGTCGAAATGTGCCGCTAGGTTCCGATATAGTCCCTCAAGGCTTTTGGCGGATTTTTCAGCAAGTCTTCTGCGGTTTTTGGCGGATAGACAGTGCCGTCATCCACCAGAATAATGTCTTCTGCAAAACGGCGCGCGTCACCCACATCATGCGTCACCATGATTGCTGTTGTCCCGGTTGGGGCGGTCAGCGAACAGATCAGATCAGCCATTTCCTGTCGCAGCGCGGGACCCAAAGCCGAAAACGGCTCATCCAGCAACAGGATCGGGCGGTCTTGCAACAACACGCGTGCCAAGGCGGCACGGCTACGTTGCCCGCCTGACAATGCCTCTGGACGTCGCTTTTGAAACCCGGCCAAGCCAACCTGATCCAGAGCTGCGTCAATTCTTTCTTCGTCACCCGATTGCGCGCGGCCACTTTTGGGGCGCATGGCCAATGTCAGATTTTGGCCAATTGTCAGATGTGGAAAAAGGTTATTGTCTTGGAACAGAATGGCCACGGGGCGGTCGCCGGGGGCAGATTGCGTGACGTCTTGTCCATCTACCAGGATGCGACCCACCTGCGGTGTTTGAAAACCAGAAATCAAATCAAGCAGGGTCGATTTCCCTGCTCCCGAAGGCCCGATTATGGCGGTTCGCCGGCCCTTTGCGACGGTCAGGTCGGCGGATAATTCAAACGCGCCTTGCCGAAAGCGTATGTTATCAAGTTGCAGCATTTGCACGGCCCCCTCGGTCAAACACCCAGAACAGCGCCAGACTGAGCATCAACAGCAGCAATGCAGCCCCTGCGGCTTGCTCCATACGATAGGCCCCCATCAAACGATAGATATATAGCGGCAGCGTCACCCTGTCGGGATCTGCAAATAATGCGATAACGCCCAAATCGCCCATCGAAAGGGCCGCTGTGAGGCCCGCGGCAAACCCGATCGGGCGCCGTAGACGTGGCAAGAACACCCGACGCAGCCAGACAAACCCGTTTAGCCCAAGGGCGGTGGAAAGTCTGTGATAGTCCGATTGTATCACTTCGGCCTCGGGGCGCAGAATACGTACGGCGAAGGGCAAGGCCATCAACGCATTCACGACCGCGGTCACAGGCAGGGCAACCGAAAGCGGAGAAACATAGGGGCGCAAGATCAAGAACAACCCCATGCCCAGAACCAAGGGTGACAGGGCAATCCCGCACAACGCGACCCATTCGCCCACACGGTTGGCCAGTGGCAAGGCCCAGATCAGACATAACGCAGTGGATGCCAAGGCAACCGTCAGAGAATGCCAAACAGCGGGCCAAACGTTTCCAAGATCCAGCAATGTAGGCGCGCCCTTCACAACAACCATCGCCAACGGCAAAAGCAGAAAGGCTGCAACCAGACCAATGCAGGCGAAATCCTGCAAAACCAAGGGCCAACTGCGTGCGTCCCATCGCGGGATGATCCGGTCCATCGCAGCGCCAAACCGTTGTTTGGCAGCAAAGCGCAGGGACATGGCACCTGCCGCCAAAGCCAGTGACAATTGCAACAGCGCCAGCATCACGGCATGGGCCACGTCAAAGTCAAAACGCAGGGTCTGATAAATCGACAGTTCCAACGTTGTGGCTTTGGGCCCGCCGCCCAGTGTCAAAGCCACCGCGAACGAAGACAGGCAGATCACGAATATCACCACAAATGCGCTTGGTGCGACTGCGCGCAACAAGGGCCATTCCAAACTGCGAAAGATTTGACCACTACTTAGACCCAAGCTGGAGGCCAGCCTGAACCGTTCAGCCGGAATTGCCAGCCACCCTTGCAGGATCATTCGCGTGGCCAAGGGCAAGTTGAAAAACACATGCGCGATGACAACGCCGTGCAAGCCATAAATATTCAAGGACAGACCAAACGGTGCAAGGGCACTGTTCAGCAGCCCGCTTTGGCCAAAAACGGCCAACAAACCCAAAACCGCAACGATGACGGGCAGGATAAAGGGTGCACCCAGAAGCGTGATCAGAATGCCGCGGCCAATGAATTGGCGCCGCGCCAGTGCTCGTGCGGTGGGAATGGCCAAGGCGACGCTGAAGGCGGCAGACAGCGTGGCTTGGAGCAAGGTAAAGCGAAGCGCTTGCCAATCGGCTGCAACGGGCCACGACAGCCCGCCGCCAAATGCCAGCAAGGCGACCACCGGACCAAAGATCAGTCCGGTGACCGCCAATACGGCGATTACTGAGATAAGGCGCGACGCCATTCTTCTATTGCATCATCCCGCAACGCAGCGGAGTCATCCTCATTCAGGAAAATTGCCTTGCCCGGTTCAGCAAGGTCTTGAAACACCTGTGGCCAGTCAGATTTGGCCAGAGCCGAAGGATAAGACCAGTTGGTTTCCGGGATCGCATTTTGGAAAGTGGGTGACATGATAAAGGCCATGAATGCATCTGCCAGTTCCGGTTGGTCTGTTCCGGCCACTTTGGCCGCCAGCTCAAAATAGGCGTAGTGGCCTTCGTCGAAAATCACTGCCTTTTTGGTTTCATCCCCTTCGGCGGCAATGTGATAGGCAGGTGATGTTGTGAACGACAGCACCATTGGCGCTTCGCCATCTGTGAACAGGCCATAGGCTTCGGACCATCCCTTGGTCACGGTCAGGATATGTGGCGCGACACCTTTCCAGATCTCTTCTGCACGGTCACCGTAGACGGCCTTGACCCACAGTACCAACGCAAGACCCGAGATAGAGCTGCGCGGATCTTGGATGACAACCTTCAGGTCATCTGGGGCTTGGGCAAGAGCTTCGAAACTGGTAGGCGGGTTTTCCAGCTTGGTGGTGTCATATACAAAGGACACGTAGGACCAATCGAAAGGCAGGAACACATCGTCTGTCCATTCGATAGGCAGTTCAAGCTGTTCATTGTCTTGGCCATGATGCGCGAACAAACCGCTTTCACGGGCTTTCTTGGTCACGTCCGTGTTCAGGCCGATGACGATATCTGCAGAGGTCTTATTACCCTCCAGCAACAGGCGCGGCAGCAAATCACCTGGCTTGAATTGCAAATCACAGGCACAGCTTTCCTCAAACGAGGCCTCAATAACGGGGCCAGGGCCCCATTCAGAGGTAAAATAATCGGGGGCATAGACAGTTAGAACGGGTGTATCTGCCAGCGCTGCGCTGGCTGCAAACAATCCCGCGGCAAATGGTAGGGCCTTCATGGCATCCTCCTAATTTGCGGCGAGAGGGTAGGATCATGGCGAATGCCGAAACCTTCCCTCCGCCGGTGTTAACCGGTTCAGGTTCAACGGGTTCACAAATCGCATCTCAGCCTTGTCTGCGTGCAAGGCACCCCGAGGTACGGCGCAAACTATGGTGCACCCAGGTATGTTTCAAGCGAAATCGCTTGAGGCTGCGCCGCCTCTGGCCTAGGAAAACCGGCAAAGGAGACGCCCCATGAGCATGAACACATTTGGTCACTTGTTCCGTGTCACCACATGGGGTGAAAGCCATGGTCCTGCCCTTGGCGCGACCGTTGATGGCTGTCCGCCCGGTGTGCCGGTTGATGCCGCGATGATTCAGCATTGGCTGGATCGGCGCAAACCCGGACAAAACAAATTCACCACTCAGCGCCGCGAAGCTGACGAAGTTAAAATCCTGTCTGGCGTTTTTGAGGGTCAAACAACGGGTACGCCCATTCAGTTGATGATCGAAAACACGGATCAACGCTCCAAAGACTATGGCGATATCGCAGAAAAATTCCGTCCGGGTCATGCCGATATCACCTATTGGCAGAAATACGGAATCCGTGACTATCGCGGTGGTGGCCGGTCATCGGCACGCGAAACCGCTGCACGGGTGGCGGCAGGTGGTCTGGCGCGCGAGGCGATCAAGGCTTTGGTCCCTGATGTGCAAATCACCGGTTACATGACGCAAGTTGGCCCACATCAAATTGATCGGGATCACTTTGATTGGGATCAGATTGAACAGAACCCGTTTTGGACGCCGGATTCTGAAGCAGCAGAAACATGGGCTGACTATCTGGGTGAGCTGCGCAAAAGCGGTAACTCTGTCGGCGCGGTTGTCGAAGTGGTGGCACGCGGTGTGCCCGCCGGGCTGGGCGCGCCGGTATATGGCAAACTGGATACCGATCTGGCCGCAGCCATGATGAGCATCAACGCAGTCAAAGGTGTTGAAATCGGCGAAGGCATGGCGGCCGCAACATTGACCGGCGAAGACAATGCGGATGAGATCTTTATGGGGAACGACGGTCAGCCGGTCTATTCCTCAAACCATGCGGGCGGCATTTTGGGCGGTATTTCAACCGGTCAGGATATTGTTGTGCGCTTTGCGGTTAAGCCGACCTCGTCGATCCTGAAGCCGCGCCAGACAATCACCAAGTCGGGCAACGCAGCCGAAATCATCACAAAGGGCCGACATGATCCCTGCGTTGGAATCCGAGCTGTACCTGTGGGTGAAGCGATGATGGCCTGCGTGGTCTTGGATCACTTGCTATTGCATCGGGGCCAGGTTGGCGCGAACCGTGGACGGATTGGCTGACTTTTGGATGCAATCCTAAACATTGTCTTACCGATCTTCGGCTGCATTGCCTTGGGTTATTTCTCTGTCCTACGAGGCGTGTTCAAACCCGGTGATATGCGGGTCTTTTCCAGCTATATAATGAGCTTCGGCCTGCCCGCGCTTTTGTTCTTGGCGTTTAGCCAGCGATCCTTTGGTGAACTTGTTACGCCAACCTATATGGTGGTGTATCTGCTGGGCGGCCTGACCGCGGGTTCACTGATCTATATGATCGCCTGGGCACAAGGAAACGGACCTGCACGCCGCGCCATTGGTATGCTGGGCGCTATGGCGCCAAACTCGGCCTATTTTGGCTATCCCATGATCCTGCTGACATTCCCTGATCTGGCAACATCCGTCCTTGCCATGAACATGTTGGTTGAGAATTTCATCCTGATTCCGCTTTGTATGGTTTTCTTGGAATTGGCGCGGCCGGGCAAACAAAAAGCAATTTGGCGCAGCTTGATAGGCGCGCTGTGGATCACGTTGAAGCGCCCTTTTGTTGTCGCGTTGATCTTGGGGATGGTGGTGTCAGTTATTGGCGTTCCTGTGCCAGCCCCGCTGGACAGTTTAATGACAATGCTGGCTACGGCCACAGGTGCACTGTCACTGTTCGTGATCGGGGGCGGTCTGGTTGGTTTGCCATTGGGAGGAAACAGCCTGTTGGCGTCACAGATTGCGATTGGGAAATTGTTGCTTCAGCCTGCGGCAGTGGCCGCAGTAGCTTTTTTGGTGATCGCGTTCGGATGGCCGGGATTGTCACCGGAACTGCGGACAGCGGCTATTTTGACATCCGCAGCCCCGATGTTCAGTATTTTTCCGGTCATAGCGCAGGAATATGGCCATGAGGGCTTGGCGTCATTGGCGCAAACAGGGGCGGTGGTCGCCTCTTTGTTCACGCTGACAGCCTTCATGGTATTGTTGCTATAACGCGGGATCAGGCGGTGGCCGCACCCAACGCGGTGTCCATCAACGCTTTGATTGTTGCCGTGTCGGTTTGTGCAATGATGCGGCCCAGTTCCTGATCGCCCTTCAGCACAACCAAGGTGGATCTGCGGGGAATGCGCAAACTTTTGGTTAGCTCTGATTTGCCGTGCTCATCCCAGTCAACGTTGATGAAGGTGATATTCTTTTCATACGCAGGATTGGCTGCCTTCAGCTTTTTCAACACGTCTTCCTGCGCCCGGCAGGTTGAGCACCAGCTGGCCTTGAAGTCCAAGAACACGGTATCGCCCGCTTTCAAATGATTGGTGACCAAGCCGTTTTTATATTCTTTCGGTGCAGCCAAAGCAGCGCGCGGCACAATCGCCAATGCGGCACCGGCTGCAATAAATGTTCGACGATCCATGTTTGTCTCCTTCAAAAACGTACGGAAAGATTGATGAGCCAGCTTGGCATCAGATCCAGCAGCCAAGCTTCGATATAATGGTGCCAGTTCAACAGCAGGCCCAAGCCAACCAGCAAAAAGGCGATACCCATGATGGGCCGCGCAAATCCGGCCATACTGCGCAATTGTTTGTTCCATTTGCCTATCGTGCCACGTGCCCCATAACCAAGCCCAAGGATCAGGGTCGAAACACCGGCGGCAAAACCAACCATGGTCAGGGTGACTTGTCCAAGGTTGGTTCCCTGGCTGGCCAACGCAATTGCACCGCCCAGTGTGGGGCCGATACAGGGGCTCCAGACGGCACCCAACAACAGGCCGCCCAGAAACTGACCTTTCAGTCCGCGGCGGTCCAACGTGTCGATCCGGGCATCGGCGCGGGACGACAGCCCAGCCGTGGCAGTGGCCATCACCATAGAGGCGCGCGGCACCAAAAGCGCCAATCCAAACAAGATCATCAGCGCGGCACCAATATTGGCCAGCGTTTCAAAATCCAACCCGATCAAATGCCCGAACGCTGTAATACTGACCCCCAAAACGACAAAAGACAGGCTCATCCCCGCGGCCAGCGCAATTGGGCCACGCGGACTGGCTTGCAATGCCGTTGCCAAAACGATTGGCAGCACAGGCACGACGCAAGGGTTGATCAGTGTCAGTAGTCCAGCAAGATAGGCGAATACGATTTCCATACGCGCGAATAAGCCATGCTGTCAGGCGGTTGTCATTAAAACTTCCTCTGACAGGCGGTCACGTCCGTGTGGGTAATTGTTTCGAAAGCTGAACAGCCAGAATACCTGCCATAATCACTGTGACGCCGATCATGTCGCGCGGTTGCAATGGCTCCCCCAGAACAAGCGCGGCGATGGCGACACCCAGAAACGGGTTCAAAAAGTGGAACGTGGCTGCCTTTACTGCACCAATTCGGTTGACCAGATAAAACCAGACAAGCGTCGCAGCCAGACCCGGAATCAGAGTGGTGTAGGCAAAGGCGGCGGCCAATTTCAAGCTCCAGACAACCTCTAACGTTTCCGTCAGCAGGCCGGGCACCCACAGTGCGGCGCTTCCCACCAGCATTTGCAGGCCGACAACCATCATGAAATTCCCGCCGGACGAGGCGCCTTTCAGGGCCAGTGTTGCAATGGTCAGCGATATTGCCCCAAGGGTACACAACATGATGCCGAACAAGTCTACGCCGCCTTGAAAGCGGCCGCCCATAATGATTGCGACGCCGGCAAAACCAATCAGCAATCCAACCACGCCAAGGGGCTTCAATTTCTCACGGAACAAAAGCCAGCCTGCAAGGGCAACAAGCAGCGGCAAAGTTGAGGCGATGATGGCAGCAAGCGAGGCTTGGACAGTCTGCATCGCGACAAAGTTCAAGCCGAGGTAAAGCGTGTTCTGGCAAATGCCAAAGATGATCGTCGCTTTCCATTGCGTTTTGGTAAGGCGCCAACTTTGCCCCATTGCCCGTGCCAGCGCGACAGCCAGCAGGCCCGAAATCAGAAATCGCAAAGCCAACGATGTCATCGGCGGGGCCGCGGCAACAATAATTCGGGCTGATGTAAAGGCGGATGACCACATGACTGCAAAGGACACACCCAGTAGGATTGCGCGTAGATCCATGAAGCCACCTCACTGATTCAGACGCGCAAATGTGAAGGGTTCAGGAAGCCACTGCAACCCCGAGAGGTCAGCCGCTAAATCTTGTGTCATTCGCGTGACATTCCCCCTGCGAAGACGTATATATTGCGCATCTATAACAAAGGATGGCGGAATGTCCGAACCTGAAGTCGAAAGCCAGGAATACGGCGCTGATTCAATCAAGGTTCTCAAAGGGTTGGAGGCGGTTCGCAAACGCCCCGGCATGTATATCGGTGACACTGATGACGGCTCAGGTCTGCACCATATGGTGTACGAAGTAGTCGACAACGGGATCGATGAGGCATTGGCGGGTCATGCGGACTATGTCCACGTGAAAATCCATGCCGACAGCAGTGTTTCGGTGCGTGACAACGGTCGCGGGATTCCGGTGGATATGCACACCGAAGAGGGTGTCTCTGCGGCCGAAGTCATCATGACCCAGCTGCACGCTGGCGGTAAGTTTGACAGCAACTCGTACAAGGTTTCGGGTGGTCTGCACGGTGTGGGCGTTTCTGTTGTGAACGCGTTGTCGGTTTGGCTGGAATTGCGCGTTTGGCGGAACGACAAAGAGCACTTCGCCAGATTTGAGCATGGTGAAACGACCGAACACTTGCGCGTTGTCAAAGACACCGTCGATGAATCTGGAACCGAAGTGCGCTTTTTGGCTTCTACAGACACGTTTTCCAATCTCGACTATGTTTTTGAGACCTTGGAAAAGCGTTTGCGCGAACTGGCGTTCCTAAACTCGGGTGTGCGGATCATTCTGGAAGATGAGCGTCCGGCAGAGCCGTTGCGCTCTGAACTCTTCTTCGAAGGCGGTGTGCGTGAATTCGTAAAGTATTTGGACCGGTCCAAATCCTCTGTGATGTCCGAACCGATCTTCATGGAAGGCGAAAAAGATGGCATTGGCGTGGAAATCGCCATGTGGTGGAATGACAGCTATCACGAGACGGTTCTGCCATTTACCAACAACATTCCTCAACGTGACGGCGGAACGCACATGGCCGGGTTCCGTGGTGCGCTGACCCGAACCATCAACAGCTATGCACAGGCGACGGGCATCGCCAAGAAAGAGAAGATCAGCTTCACTGGTGACGATGCCCGCGAAGGATTGACCTGTGTGCTGTCTGTGAAAGTGCCTGATCCGAAGTTCTCGTCGCAGACAAAAGACAAATTGGTCAGTTCAGAGGTGCGCCCGGCAGTTGAAAGCCTGGTGAACGAAAAACTGACGGAATGGTTTGAAGAGCACCCCAACGAAGCCAAAATCATCACGTCCAAGATCATCGAAGCCGCACTGGCCCGCGAGGCAGCGCGCAAAGCGCGTGAACTGACCCGCCGCAAAACAGCGATGGACGTGAACTATCTGGCCGGCAAACTGAAGGACTGCTCTGAAAAAGACCCGTCCAAGACCGAACTGTTCTTGGTGGAGGGTGACTCCGCCGGCGGTTCTGCACAAACCGGACGTGATCGTGGCACACAGGCCGTTCTGCCGTTGCGCGGTAAGATTTTGAACGTTGAACGCGCGCGATTTGATCGGATGTTGGGAAGCCAAGAAATTGGCAACCTGGTTGTGGCATTGGGCACTGGCATTGGGCGGGATGAGTTCAATATCGACAAGCTGCGGTACCACAAGATCGTCATCATGACAGACGCCGACGTGGACGGTGCGCACATTCGTACCTTGCTGCTGACCTTCTTCTTCCGTCAGATGCCGGAGCTGATTGAAGGCGGCTTTCTGTACATTGCGCAGCCGCCGCTGTTTAAGGTCTCGCGCGGTAAGTCAGAGGTGTATCTGAAGGATCAGCCCGCGTTGGATGATTACCTGATTGAACAGGGCATCGACGGTGCGCAGCTTCGCCAAGGCAACGGTGAAGTGTTGGTTGGACAAGACCTGCGCCGCGTTGTCGATGAAGCGCGTCAGATGAAGCGGGTATTGGATGCTTTCCCAACCCTTTATCCGCGTCACATCTTGGAACAGGCGGCCATCGCCGGTGCATTTGTTCCGGGCGCTATCGAGGCTGACTTGCAGGGCGTGGCTGACACCGTTGCAAAACGGCTGGATTTGATCGCGTTGGAATACGAACGTGGTTGGACTGGGCGTATCACTCAGGACCGTGGTATCCGACTGGCCCGTATCTTGCGCGGCGTTGAAGAAGTTCGGACGTTGGATGGTACTCTGCTGCGATCCGGCGAAGCACGCAAAACCGGCAGTTTCACCGAGTCTCTGCAATCGGTTTACGGACAGCCGGCCGTATTGGAACGGAAAGATCGCCGTCAGATGATCCATGGACCATTGGACTTGCAAAAGGCGATCCTGGAAGAGGGCGAAAAAGGCCTGGCTTTGCAGCGCTACAAGGGTCTTGGCGAAATGAACCCGGACCAGCTTTGGGAAACCACCTTGGACCCAGATGCGCGCACGCTGCTGCGCGTAACGGTGGACGATTTGGTCGAAGCCGATGACCTGTTCACCAAGTTGATGGGTGATGTTGTTGAACCGCGCCGTGAGTTCATCCAGAAAAACGCCCTGAGCGTCGAAAACCTGGATTTCTAAACAAACCTGATCACACGAGGTCAGTAGTTTTATCTGGCCTCGTGTGATTGGAAACCCGTCGTATTCGGGATAGCCGTGGACAGGCTCAAACCTCTCTGCCTAGGATGTGGCGACCCCAATCCAAAGCGAGCGCCCATGTCAAAACCATTAACCGGTGTACGTGTTCTGGATTTGACCAACGTTTTGGCCGGGCCATTCTGTGGTCACCAGTTGGCCCATATGGGGGCCGAGGTCATCAAGGTTGAGGCCGTTCATGGGGGCGATCTGGCAAGGCAACTGGGGGCTGACCCGGACTTGAACGCCAAAAAGATGGGCGTTTCATTTCTGGCTCAAAACGCTGGCAAGAAATCAATCACTGTCAATCTGAAGCATGCCCAGGGCAAAGAACTGTTCAAACGCTTGGTGGGGACAGCAGATGTGCTGTTGGAAAATTTCCGCCCAGGGGTAATGAACCGATTGGGTGTGGGATACGACGTTTTGAAGGTCGAAAGACCGGAACTGATCTACTGCGCGATATCTGGCTTTGGGCAAGACGGCCCATGGGTTGAACGCCCCGCATATGACCAGATCATACAGGGGGTTTCCGGGCTGATGTCGATCACCGGGGATGAAAACAGCGCCCCATTGCGCGCCGGATACCCTGTTGCAGACACTGTAGGCGGCATGACGGCAGCCTTTGCTGTGGCCAGCGCGCTGAACGCATCGCCGCGCGGTGCGTTCCTAGATGTATCCATGTTGGAATCCGTCTTGGCGACGATGGGATGGGTTGTGTCCAACCATTTGATTGCGGGGGTGGCGCCCACGGCGAATGGAAATGAAAATCCAACATCTGCCCCATCTGGTGCGTTTCAGGCTGGAGGCGGGCCCATAAATATCGCCGCGAACAAAGATGAACAGTGGGTTCTGCTAAGCAATCATCTGGGTTTGTCTGCGCTGCAAGACCGCCCCGAGTACAAAACGCGCGAAGACCGTAAGGCCAACCGACATGCCTTACGCGCTGAATTAGAGTCTGTTTTGCTCACTAGACCAGCAGCTGACTGGGCGGAAGAGTTGAACAGTATCGGGGTTCCGGCCGGAGCGATCCTGACAGTGCCCGAAGTATTGGCGCACCCGCAGGTGGCTGACCGCGGCTTCCTAACGCAGTTTACCGATGTGCCAGGTGTTGGGCGTGATATCGAGGTGGTGACCACAGGGTTCAAAATGGATGGGCGCGCGCCGTCCGTCGATTCACCTCCACCCCAGTTGGGGCAAGATAACCCTGAAATCTTGATGGAACTGGGGCTGACCCAGGACGAGATTGAACGTTTGAAAGAAAACGGTGTGATATGACGACAGATGGATCAGACGTTTCAGACTGGTGGACAACATCCATCATCGACATGGCACCAGGGCACATCCGGATGCGGGGACATCCGATACAAGATTTGATTGGTCAGGTTACGTTTCCGCAGATGATCTGGTTGATGACGCGCGGCACCCTGCCGTCGGACGACGAGGCACGGCTGCTGGAAGCTGCATTGGTGGCGGCGGTCGATCATGGCCCCCAAGCCCCTTCGATAGCGGCGGCGCGCATGGCGGTGACCTGTGGTTTAGGTCTGAATGGGGCCATGGCCTCGGCCGTGAATATGCTGGACGACGTACATGGGGGTGCTGGTGAACAAGCGGTGGAGCTTTATACCTTAATCGACGCGGAACATGAGGCGGGCCAGCCCTTGAACGCGGCGGCTGCAGCAATGATTGACCAATGGCAAAAAACGCGCAGCCCATATGTGCCTGGGTTTGGTCATCGGTTCCACAAACCCGAAGACCCCCGTGCGCCGCGGCTGTTGGCGTTGGTAGATAGCGCCGCGTCGGCAGGCACAGTGTCTGGCAAGTTTGCCAATATCGGCCGGGCTGTGCAAACCACGTTGAACACGCGCAAAGGCAAGCCCGTGCCGATGAACATTGATGGTGCAACAGCCGTTATCTATGCGGAACTTGGTTTTGCCGGGCCGCTTGCGCGCGGGCTGTTTTGTCTGTCACGCTCTGTTGGCATTCTGTCCCATGCCTGGGAACAGATGGAGCAGGGCGGGCGCAACAAAGGCCCCACGCCGCCGGCCTATCGGTGGACCTATGATGGGCCAAATCCGATTGAGCCGAAAGACTGAAACCGGATTAGCGCAGCCCGGATTTTGCAATCAAAAGCGCCAGGTCGCTGATCAAAACAGATCGCGCCGCAGCAATGGCCGGGACGCCGCCTTCGATATCGTATGGCACGGATAGGTCAAAAGGAACGCTACGCTCTCGACCCTTGTCTGCACCGGGCGCCACAAACGCCATCCCGCGTGCAACATAGGTGCCATCTTCCATCGGCAGCAATTCTGAGATTCGCACATCGATTGAAACGTCTGGAAAACTCTCGAATGGCCAGGGATCAGGGGCAACGCGTGCTCGTGTGATTTCTGACAAAGCTTGCGTCAAACCCAAGGTCACAGCCCGGACCGGATCGTCCGCCCAGAGCGGTCCAACAGCACCATTTACTGCACCGCTGGCATCGGAGATCGAAATTTCTTCGGACGCTGCGTGAATGGGCAAAGACACTTCGCGCACCGAGATCGACCCATAGGCAACGCGCACCTTTTCCTGCGTTGCAGGTTCTGGCGCGGCAAAGCGAGTGGGCTCTGGTCCGCTACAGGCGGTTGCAAGGGTAAGCCCGCTTGCCAATATAAGATATCGCAGCATTTTCATCGTCCCAGAATAAGCGAGTTCGGGCGCCGTTCCAATGCGCGCGCCAGACTTTCCACCGCGCGCGCAGCACGCTCTACCTCTGTCAACGCACCACGGGCGGCACGGTTCAATTCAGAATTAGGCTCTAATCCGGCCAAAGTCTTGTTTGCTTGTACCATCACCGTGTCCAGACGGCGGGTGATTTCAGGCAACCGACCGGCAGCGTCTTGGATGGCGGCCGCCGCTTCTTGGGCAGAACTGAACGTGGCATTCAGGTTTTCAACGGCACCACCGTCGCGCAATTCACCCAAAGCGGCACGTATCTCGTCCAATGCTGCGCCCAACTGTTCGGGCAAGGCTTGCAGCCCATCATCACGCAGCAAGGTTTCGGCTGCAGACACAACGCCTGTGGCTTGCGCGACAAGACTGTCCAGCGGTAGCGTCTCGGCGGTATGTGCGACATTGTTCAGTGACTGGATCAATTCAGGCACCCCATCAAAGCTGGAGGAGACGGTTGTGGCGGCCGAACCTGCCGCATCAACAGCTGCCAATAGCCGATCAACTGCCTGCGCCTCTTCCAGCGATTGGGCAATCCGGCGCAGATCGGTTGTTGTGTCACTGATGGTTGTGATCAAAGAGGCAACCTGAACCGGCAAGGCCTGCACTTCGTCAGACCCAACCAGCCCGCGGACATCGCCCAACAGTGCACGCACATCCGCGGGAACCTGTGTCAAATCAGGGTCTGCCGTCAGAGCGGTTGCTGTGTTCAAAAAGCCGATCGCACTGTCCAGCAGCTCTTCAATGGGTAAATTGTTCAACCGCTGAAACACCCCTTGGGCCGTGGCAGCCGTGTCGGAAACCTGCGCTTGGCTACTGGGCATAATAGGAAACGGCGTGCCTGTGTAATCCAGCCGATCCTGCTCTGCGTCTTCGATTTCGACAAGTTCAATTTTCAGCCCGCCGGTCAGAATGCTGGCCGTGGTCAACCGCGCGCGCAGACCGTTTTCAATGCGTGTGTCCAGGAAGGTCAAAACTTGCTCTTCACCGGTTTCGTCACCCAACCCCAATTGGCCGGGGCGCAATTCGACGTTGACCATCAGCCGAACGCGATCATCGCGAAAGCGCAATGGGTCCAGCACACCTGTAAGGCTAACCACTTCGCCAATCACCAGACCGCCCAGTTCAACCGGCGCACCCACGTCCAAGCCGCTGACGTTGTCCTCAAAGATAATCGTTACATTCACGCCGGGTTGGCTGTTGTCGTTGAACAGGCTCTCGCGGGCTTCTTTTTCGGCGGCGAAAACTTGGAAGGATGTGCTGTCAGTTATCGGAATTCCGCCAGAGGCGAGCGTTTCAAACGCGACACCCCCGGTCAGCAAGGATGAGACTGAATCGAAGTTCAGGCGCACGCCTTGCGGTCCCAACGAAAACGAAAATCCAGAAGCATCCCAAAACCGCGTTGCGGTGGTGATCAACCGATCATACGGGGCGTAGATCACCGCTTGCGCAACCGCGGCTTCACCGCCGTTGGTGATCTGGGGTTTGCCGATCCTGCCAACAGGAATGTTCTTGTATAAGATGGGTGTCGAGTCTGTCAGCGTCGCACCGGGAAGCGCGCGCAGTTCCATGGTGATGCCTTCTTCACCGGGTCGCAGCAATGGCGCTTCGTCTTGACCTTCGTGAACCAAACTCAACCCTTCGGCTGCGCTGTCCCAAACGGCTTCGATGAACACACCGGATAAAACAGTGTCTAACCCGCTAACACCCTGCGCGGTGACTTGCGGAGTGACGATCCAGAACCTGGCGTCGTCGTCGATATAGTCGGCAATGGTTTTGTCTACGCGGATCGTGGCGTTTACCCGGCGCAGGTCGTCGGCAAAGCTGACCTCTTCTACCAACCCGACCGTTACATCGCGATAACGCAACTCAGTCTCGCCTGCGTGGATGCCTTTGGCTTCTTCAAAGCTGACTTCGATCAATGGTCCACGGTCGTGGTAAGATTGCCAGGCTACGCCAAGCGCAATCAACAAGGCCGACAATGGCACCAGCCAGACAATTGAGGCGCGCTGCCAAAGGCTCCGGCGTGCTTCTGTGACGGGGATTTCAGGTGGCAAATGACTCACGTCGTGGTGTCCTCTTGGGGATCAAGCTGATCCCAGATCAGTCTGCTGTCAAAGCTCTGGGCGGACAGCATTGTACAAATAACAGAAAGTGAAAATGTCAGGCTGGCGGGCCCCGGCGAGATTGAAGCGACACTGCCCAGATGGACCAGAGATGCCAGAATAGCCACGACAAATACATCGATCATCGACCAGCGGCCGATATATTCGACGACTTCGAAAAGGGTCTGTCGTGGATGTCCGGGTGACTGATCGCTGCGGTGTACACTGATCGCCAAATACGCAATGGCCAGAAACTTGCCGATGGGGATCAGAACACTGGCGACCAGAATGATTGTGGCGACCCCGTATGATCCGTGTGACGCCAAGTCTATCGCGCCGCCGACAATCGTGTTGCTTTGCGAAATAAACAGCGTGCGGGTTTCCAGCATCGGATAGAGATTGGCCGGGATATAGGCCATCAGACCGGCGATCCACCACGCCCACACCCTTTGAAGGCTGGCATCATCACGAGATTTCAAATGGCTACCACAGGCCCCACAGGTTTGCGTGCCCATCGGCCAGGCGCGCGCGCAGCGGCGACACCCTACCAAACCCGCCTGCCGGGCGGTGATTACCGGCGCGTGTTCAGAGCGTCCCATACCGACCAACTACATAAAAAACGTTGTTGCAACAAAACCAGAATGACCAAAATCGCAAACATCCAGAATGCGGGCCCGAAACTGACATCGGCCAGATCAGACACTTTGATCAGGGCCACGGCGCAGCCCAAGGCGAAAATTTCCGCCATTGACCACGGCTTTAATTCCTCCGCCAACCGAAAGGCCGGGCGCGCGTGGCGTGCGGGCGGGTAATCCAAGACCAAGGGTAAAATCACATAGATCAGCAAAGCGGTGCGCAGCGCGGGTACAACCAGGATCAATGCAGCGGTCATTATGACCAGAATGCCCAGCATCCCGTCTGAAAAGGCCAGCGCCACGTCCAATACCGACGCATCGTTGGACAATCCGCGTTTTTCGATTTGAAGAAACGGAAAGAACGCTGCGCCGATGAACATGATCAGGCTGGCCACAGCGAATGAGATGATTTGCATACCCGCCTTGGCGCGGGGCGACGCCAAAACAGACCCACAGCGTCCGCAATTGGCCACCTGTCCGTGGCCCGGCTTGCGCACAGTCCACAGCGCATCGCAATGCGGGCATACGATCATGGATGCGAATTCAGATTGTTGGACAGCATTTTGCATTGTGGGGGCCAGTTTAAACACATCAGACCATAGGCCGATGCCAGACCCCTGACCAGCGCAGAGCGTTAAGACAAGCTGGATTTGGCTGCCCTTGGTAGTTTTTCCCCGCAAAATGGGCAAAGATTCGGGCAGAGCAGATATCAGGCTGCCTCAGTCCCAAGTTGTGTTATACTGAAAGGAAAAAATTGCAGGAAAGGAGCAAAACAATGTCCGAAGCACCAATGCCACGATTGGGCGGCACTGCCGCGCTGATATGCGGAGCAACCTATGTTTTTGGGTTCGTTGTGCTGCTGACAATACTTGCCCCGTCTGGGTATGGTAGCACGCATGCCAATCCGGAAAAGATCGTAGCGTTTGTTGTAGATCACGTCGCTTTGATGACGTTCTGGAACAGCCTGATCTACATCGTAAACGGTTTGGCCCTGATGGCTCTGGCGTGGTGCCTGCAATCCATTTTTCGCCCATCACCTGCAGCTGGCCTGACCGGGTATCTTGGCCTTGCATGGTCAGCCATGGTGATTGGCGCCGGTATGGTTGGCAATGTGGCTGTGCGCGAAACTGCCGCCCTGCACCGGACCGACCCAGAAGCAGCGGTTGCACTGTGGCGTACCCTGAGCGCGGTTGAAAACGGGCTTGGTGGCGGAAACGAAGTATTGGGCGGTGTCTGGATTATTTCTGTTTCAGTCGTGTCAATCGGGCGGGGGATCTTGCCGAAAATGCTGCGCGCTTTGGGTGTGATTATTGGCGTTGCCGGCTTGTTCACCATTATGCCGGCAGCAGCAGATCTGGGTGGCGCGGTCTTTGGATTGGGATTCATCGTCTGGTTTTTCTGGATCGGCGTGGTTTTGCTGCGTCATCGAACTGCCTGAAACGCGCCCTTTTCCATGGCCCATCTATGCTCTAAGCCTGCGCGCTGGGGCATTCCGCCCAAAGGTGCGCATTCATGAAGCCGATCCGCCTTATCTCTGGCGTTATGACCGTCGGTTTTTGGACGATGATGAGCCGGATCCTGGGCGTTGTGCGCGAGATGTTGATCCTTGCGCTGATCGGGCCCGGCCCGGTGATGGATGCCTTTGTGGCGGCGTTTCGTTTGCCCAATATGTTTCGCCGGCTGTTCGCCGAAGGGGCGTTTAACGCCGCGTTCGTGCCGATCTTCTCTAAGAAGTATGAAGGCGATGAAGACCCCTTGGTGTTTGCGCGGGACGCAATGAACGGGTTGGCCTTTGTCGTTCTGATTTTGACGGCGCTGGCACTGGTGTTCATGCCGGCCATGGTTTGGGCCACCGCAGGGGGCTTTGCGCAGGATGCGCGATTTGATCTGACGGTCGGGTACGGGCGCGTCGTATTTCCGTATATCTTCTTTATCGCACTTGCTGCGCTGTTTTCGGGCGCGTTGAATGCGGTTGGCCATTTTGCGGCTGCCGCAGCCGCGCCAGTGTTTCTGAACATATTGGTCATTTTGGCCATGACGTTGGCTTGGGCGTTTGGTGGTGAGACGATCAAATGGTTGATCTGGACTGTCCCGGTGGCAGGGGTGGTTCAATTGGCGCTGGTGTGGATCGCGGCCGAAAAGGCGGGTGTCACACTGCGCCCGGCTCGCCCGCGATGGACGCCGGACATGAAACGCCTGCTGCGCGTTGCTGTTCCGGCGGCATTGGCCGGCGGTGTCATGCAGATCAACCTGCTGGTCGGCCAACAGGTTGCCAGCCACTTTGAAAATGCCGTTGGTTGGCTCTATGCGGCCGACCGGCTGTATCAGCTGCCCTTGGGCGTTGTTGGCATCGCGGTTGGCATTGTTTTGCTGCCCGATCTGTCACGCCGATTGAAGGCGGATGATGATACAGGTGCGCGGCACGCGTTTTCCCGCGCCGGAGAATTGTCGCTGGCCTTGACCATTCCGGCAGCGGTTGCGCTGGTTGTCATTCCTTTACCGGTGGTGGCTGTCTTGTTTCAGCGCGGCGCTACCGAGGCATCTGATAGCGCTGCAATCGCGATGGCGGTGGCGATCTATGGGTTGGGATTGCCAGCGTTTGTGATGCAAAAAGTCCTGCAGCCACTGTTCTTCGCCAGAGAAGACACACGCACGCCGTTCCGGTATGCGGTTTGGTCGATGATTGTGAATGCCGTTGTCGCCATCAGCTTGGCCCCGGTGATCGGTTGGATCGCTTGTGCTTTGGCCACTACAACGGCCGGGTGGTTCATGGTGGCGCAACTGTTGTTCGGCGGTCGTAAGTTGGGTGAAGTGGCCCGTTTTGATGCGCGCTTCCGCAAGCGTATCTGGCGAATGAGCCTTGCCGCTGCTGTGATGGGTGGGGCGCTGCTTGTGGCGATGGCTGTGATGCAGCCTGCGCTGGATGCACCCGGTTGGCGGTATCTGGCGCTGACGGTTTTGATCGTCTTCGGCATGGCCGTTTACGCTATCGCCGGTCAGATGTTTGGTGCGTTTCTGCTGTCTGACTTCAAATCGGCGTTCAAGCGTCGGCGCAGCTAAGACGGTTCATGCGGGTAAGGTCAGTTCCGGCGAATACGTTCCCGTATTCGCTGCCAGCCACCAGGCACCAGCAAAACGCACATCGCAAAGCCACAGGCAAATCCGGCAATGTCGGCGACCCAAGTTATATCGCCTCCAAACAGCAGGCCAAAGACCAGCTGCAGAGCCATTAGAAAGCCGATCATGGTAAAGGCGCGAATTTGTTGCGCGCCCACTTCGCCCAATCGAAGCCAAAGCATATAGGTGAACGCCCCGATCAACCCGTAAACCGATGGGAAAGCACCGATCAAAGGCGCAGGCGAGTTGGTGGCCAGAGCAAAAATCAGCGCAGCACCGACGGCTGAGGTCAGAAAAATGATCAAGGTACGCAATCCGCCAATTCTTTCCCCCACGAATTTGCCCAAAGCCAACAACATCGCACCTGCAAACAGCGCCTGTGTGAAGGTCGCGTGGACAAACACGTATGAGACAAAGCGGATCAGATGTTCGGCGGGAAAGCGTTTTGTCTGCACCATCCAGTCAAAGATCTCGCCGGAAAAGGCGTATCTGTTTAACGCACCCAGACGCCAACCGACTGCGCCTGGTCCTCCGGCCAACCCACGGGCACCCATGGAAAAGACCAGCTCGATACCCATAATCACTAGGAACAGAGCCACAATAACCGGTGGAATTGGGTTCACTGGGCTTTGTGTGTCGGGGTTTTGCATACGTGGGCCTTTGCTTGACGGGGCATGGGGGCATGGGTAAGCCAGCCAGACCTGAAGTTCCAGACGGAGAAATGATATGACAGAGGGGGTCCAAACTCCTCCTGCCTCGCAGTTCACGCCACGCGTGTTCTCAGGCATTCAACCGTCCGGCGGTTTGACGCTGGGCAATTACCTGGGCGCGATCAAGCGCTTTGTCGATATGCAAGATCAAGGCATTCAGACCATCTACTGTATGGTGGACATGCACGCGATCACTGTCTGGCAAGACCCTGAGGCGCTGCGCCGTCAGACGCGCGAACTGGCTGCAGGCTATATTGCGGCCGGTTTAGACCCGGCCAAATCGATCTTGTTCAATCAAAGTCAGGTTTCGGCGCATGCTGAATTGGGCTGGGTTTTCAACTGTGTCGCTCGAATGGGCTGGATGCAGCGGATGACCCAATGGAAAGACAAGGCAGGCAAAAACCAACAGAACGCATCGCTGGGCTTGTTTGCTTATCCTGCGCTGATGGCGGCAGATATTTTGGTGTATCACGCCACTCATGTGCCGGTGGGCGAAGACCAAAAACAGCACGTTGAGCTGACCCGCGATATCGCGGCCAAATTCAATCACGACTACGGCGTGGATTTCTTTCCAATGCCGGAACCAGTGATCGAAGGTGCAGCAACGCGCGTGATGTCGTTGCGCGATGGCTCCAAGAAGATGTCAAAGTCTGATCCTTCGGACGCCAGCCGTATCAACATGACTGACGATGCCGATGCGATTGCGCAGAAGATTCGCAAGGCCAAGACAGATCCAGATGCGCTGCCATCCGAAGCCGAAGGGCTGGAAGGACGGCCAGAAGCACGCAATCTGGTCCGGATTTACGCAGGATTGTCCGGTCTAAGCGTTGATCAAGTTTTGGCAGATGTGGGTGGCAAGCAATTCTCTGAATTCAAGCCAATGCTGTCTGAACTGGCAGTGACCAAGCTTTCCCCGATTTCGGGTGAAATGGCCCGCCTTATGGAAGCCCCTGAAGAGATCGACGCGGTCTTGCGCAAGGGTGCCGATCAAGCGCGCGAAATCGCATCGCCGATCATTCAGCGCACGCTGGATATTGTTGGTATGGTTCGCTGATTTTGTCGGAGGGGCGCGGTCGTGCCCCTCCGATACCTTGTCGAACTAAGCTGTTTCCGATACCGGCGTTGGTACCATCTGTTCCG
The DNA here is from genome assembly GCA_034670065.1 of Pseudoprimorskyibacter sp. GTDB lineage: Bacteria > Pseudomonadota > Alphaproteobacteria > Rhodobacterales > Rhodobacteraceae > Mesobacterium_A. Next base: position 118,241 of record JAXMOG010000002.1, read on the forward strand.
CGCCCAAATTGGAAACATCATGACAGAAACAAATCGGGCATTGGGATTGGCCAGTGCTTTTGCTGTGATCATTATTTGGTCAGGGTTTATTGTTGTTTCGCGGGCGGGTGTCACAACCGGGCTGACACCATATGATGTGGCGGCCCTTCGGTTTGGTGTTGCTGGTCTGGTTTCCATCCCTTTTGCGATCTTGTACTGGCCGCGCCATTTACCGTGGCATGCGCAGGTAATGATCGCGCTGACAGGGCCCGGAATTTTATACTCTCTTATGATGTATATGGGCCTGTCCCAAGCTTCAGCAGCCTATGGCGGTGTATTTGCAAACGGAGTGCTGCCGCTGGTGACGATGCTGTTCATGTTTTTTCTGGCAAAGGAATTGCCCAGCCGCGGCCGAATGCTAGGCGCCGCGGTTATCATGATTGGCGCGTTTTTGGTGGCTTGGCATGGTCTTCAGGCTGGCGGGCGCAATCTGTTGGTCGGGATTACGATGTTTCTGTGCGCGGCGGCCGTTTTGTCTGTCTACATGACAGTGTTGAAGCGTTGGCAGGCCACGCCGCAACAGATCTTGGGGTTGGTCAATGTCGTGAATGCCGCTGTGTTTCTACCGATCTGGTTTTGGTTTCTACCGTCAACCATGGAGCAGGTTTCAACCGGCACACTGGTATTTCAAGGGCTGTTTCAGGGTCTGGGTCCGGGCTTTGCCGCCGCGATCTTCTTTGCCTTGGCCACGGTCCATTTGGGACCTACTCCAACGGCAGGATTCTCAGCCGCAGTCCCTGCAAGCGCTGCGGTGTTGGCCATTCCTGTGCTGGGCGAAGCCTTGACCGCACTGGAATGGGTGGGCGTGGCGGTTGTCACGCTTGGCCTGTTTATTGTCGTTCGCGCGCGCTGAAACCCGCTAAGTTCCGCGATTTATTTGTGCTTCAGCGTGTCGCCATAGGCCAGTTTCGGAACCAGTTCGACGATCCGTTCAATATCGGCGTTCGGATTCTCAACCAAGGCCGAGATGATTTCCGCTGCCTTTACCCCGATTTCATCGCGCATGGCATCCATTGTCGCCAATTTGCGTGGCAGGCCTTGGAGCAGTTCAACATTGTTGAAACCGGCCAAGCCAATCTGCCCCGGAATGTCGATGCCTTGCTCCATCAGATAAAGAAGACCACCCGCGCCGATCATATCGTTGGAATAATATAGGAAATCCAGTTCAGGGCTGCGCTCAAGCATGGCCTGAGTCATCTCACGCCCTTTTTTCAATCCGCTGCCGCTGGAGTAGAACTCTTGATCCATGATCTCGATTCCCCCCTTGGCCAGCGCTTCGGTAAAGCCTTCAAAGCGTTTCCGCGCGCGGTGGTCCAAAGGCATTTTGGTGCCCATGAAGCCGATGTTCTGGTAGCCGGCCTTCAAGATTGCCTTGGCTGTTTCACGCCCGGCGCGACGGTGCGATATGCCCACCATTGAATCGATAGGAGTGCCATCCACATCCATGATTTCAACAACGGGAATCCCTGAACTTTTCAGCATGGCCCGCGAGGCATCTGTATGCTCCAGACCCGCGATGATCACGCCAGAAGGGCGCCAAGACAGCATTTCGTACAGAACTTTCTCTTCCTTTTCAGGAAGATAGTCTGTCACGCCCACAACCGGTTGCAGGTCTGTTTCTTCCAGAACCTGGCTGATCCCGCTCATCACTTCGGGGAACACCATGTTGCGCAATGACGGAATAATCACCGCCACCAGATTCACCCGCTGACTTGCCAGGGCCCCAGCAATCTTGTTTGGCACATAGCCAAGATTCTTTGCCGCCAGTAGCACTTTCTCTCGGGTCGCAGGAGATACATCGCCCCGGTTGCGCAGCACACGGCTGACCGTCATTTCAGAGACGCCGGACGCTTCGGATACGTCACGCAGCGTCAGGGGGCGATTGTCGTCATGTGCCACCGGGGAACCCTCATTTCTTGCTTCTTTGCACCACGTTACTTCAAGCTTTCCATGGCATACAAGCGTACCTTTCATTCCGCCTAAGTTTTCGGCACCAGACAGATGACATGGCGGATTGATCGGGCTAATAAACGGCGAGTGGTCCCGTGGCTCAACTGGATAGAGCAGCCCCCTCCTAAGGGGCAGGTTGCAGGTTCGAATCCTGCCGGGATCGCCAGTTAATATGTGGATAGTGCTGGATTAATATCCGGTGAAATTGCACGTCATTTTGGAAATACTACCCCAGTTGGCTTCTCGGCGCCGTATGGGGCGGGGTGCAAATCGGGCTGTATCGGTGGTACATTCAGGTAGATGTGATGGGCTGACTACGCGAAGCCCAGGCTATACCTTGTAAGAAAGGGCATTTGACATGATCGTCGTTCAGATCCCCATTCCCGTTTTCCTGCTGTCCGGGACGTGAAAAAGAGCGGCACGATTTCCTGACCGCTCGCAATTTAAGTAATCTGTGTTTCGCGCCGCTTTAGAGGCGTAACCGTCCGGCTTCAATATTTTGCAACATAGAGAGTTTGTGCGCCTGGTGTTCCGCCAGCGCGACGTCGATCTGATGATGCATGGCCGTGCAGTCAAACTCGAGGTCACGCGTTTGTGCCACGTTCACGACTTCGTCCGCGATGCTTGGCCAAAGCGCGGCCGTATTCGCTGGAAATGTCGCGTGCAAATTTGCCACCGATCAGTCCTTCAGGATCGATATTTCCAATAACGCATGTTGCTGGCGGTCGGAAATTGCTTCCAACGCAGCCTCAATCGCAGCGGGAACGTCTTCGGGTTTGTCGACCTTTCGCGCCCATGCACGGCTTGCTTCTGCCACCCGCACGAAGTCTGGCGTCGGATCAAGCGACGTCAGCGGAACTTCGTTGGATTGCGCTGCATAGCCATTGGGGTACGTGCCGATAACAGATTGGCGCACAGCGCCCCATTCACGGTTGTTCAGCACGATGATCAGAACCGGCAGGCTCAACGCCTCGGCGATCTGGTGGCACGCGGTCGGGTTTGAAAAGATATAGGACCCATCGCCCATGGTGGCGACGATCACTCGATCCGGGTCGGCCAGTTGCGCACCCAAGGCAGCAGGAAAGCTCCAGCCAAGCCCACCGGAATGCGGTTCCTGAAACCAAGCATTGTGGCCCTTACACTCGAGTGAACCCAGCTTCACACCAAGCTCAGAGTACACGGTTGACGTTTTACCACGCAATGCCTCGCCCAGACATTTGCTGACCCACTGTTTGGTGATGCCTTTGGCGGTTGAGGCCTGCGCCGTATCCGCCAGCTGAATACGTTCTTCTTGCGCCTTTGAGGCAACAAAAGCGCGCCGCTTTGCGATCAGCTCAGCGTCGCGTTCAATTTGATCCATGGCGTCAATCAGCACAGGCAACGTATCCGCGTTTTCGCCCGCAATCGACAGGTCTGAACGGAAGTTACGGATAGGAAAACGGCTGAACAAAGGATCTGGGCCGATGTTGATTACATATGCGTCCTCAGCCAGCTTGTGTTTGTCTGGCCACCATGGGGCCAGACTGTCCAACACCAAGACCACATCGGCCTTTTCAAGCCACGGTCCGGGGTTTTCACCGACGTGACAGGGGTGGTCAGTGTCAATCGCCAAATGCGTCGCCCACCACGAACAAACCGGAATACCCCACGTCTCGGCCCATTTGCCAAACTGAGCAAAGCTGTCTGCATCCCCCGACCCGCGTTGTGCAATCACCAAAGGTCGTTTGGCCGTGGCCAGCGCGGCAGCAGCCGCTTGAATGTCACGATGAGACGTTCCGATTTTTGCGGGCTGGATTGTCGAAGCATTGCTGGTGCCCGCGCTTGGAATTTCCTCGCACAGAGTTTCGCGCGGAAGTGACAAATAGACAGGCCCTTTGGGCGTCGAATTGGCAACGGCAAAGGCGCGATCCATTACGCCAGTAATCTGTTCCGGAAACTTAAGTTCGTATTCCCATTTGCAGGCCTCACGAACCAACGCCGTTTGGTCACGCATTTCCTGCCCCCAGCCAATAGGCACCGTACGTGCGCCAAATCTGGTTTCCTCGGTCACCGGTGTGCGCCCGGACATAAGCAACATTGGTACGTGTTCACACGCTGCGTTGATTGCCCCTGTGGCCCCGTTGGACAGGCCTACATTGGTGTGCAGCATAACAGCCTGGCAGCGCCCCGACATTTCATAGTACCCAATCGCCATGCCCATCGCTGCATGTTCATGCGGAATAACGATAGGTTTTGGCAGTGAAATGTCCTTGTGCGCGGCTTCGGCAAGCCCTTCAACAATCGGTGGAAAGTCTGTGCCGGAGTTCACAAATACATAGTCTACCCCAAGGGCCTTGAGCTTGGTGAAGATGGCACCGCCAGCTGTGATGACATCACTGTCTTGGGTCATGGTCGCTTCCTTGTCCGCCGTCGGCTTTCTGAGATAGGATAGTGCTGGTTTTGACCTTCAATTGTAACCCAGCGCAAATCGGTGAACGCACAGATCATCGCAGTACCGCAAAACCGACCGTAGCCGCTGTTTTTCACGCCGCCAAATAGCATCTGCGCCCCATCGTGCACGATCGGGCAAGTGATGTGACAAATTCTGCTTTGGATCTTACCGGCAAAGGCCAGTGCGCGTGCGGGTCAAGGTTAAGCGCGGAGCCAGCGACGAACTGGTTACGGAGCTTAGAAATGTGTCGAAGCAATCGATGTGCTTGTGAAATCGAAATTCTGTCAAGCTGATGCTGGTTGCCGGTCTCCTTCTGGTTCGGCAACGCAATTGAGTGTAGCGCTTTGGCCCATCCGCTTGGATCACGGCTGTAGGGTCAAGACAGCATCCATCGGCCAGAGTCGCCAAGCTTTCGGTGCATTGCATCCCGATGGATGTCGTCACGGAACGGCGCGAACAGATTGTGATGTGCGTCGGGTCAGCATAGGATTTGACTTAACCGTGCTATTCCAAGCCAGGTGCCGCCCAATTGTAACGGATCGAACCATGACCGACACACCTTTGACCACGCATAACCAACCACGCAATGCCGGGATGGTTTTGGATGAAGCGATGTTTGAAGGGCATGGTGTGAACCGCACCGCGGCAGAACGTCGTGCCGCGCAACTGACAACTCGCCGATCCGTCAAGAAGGCGCATCAGGCTGCGTGGCTGGTCAATGCGATCCGCGCAATTGATCTGACCACTTTGGCAGGTGACGACACTGCGGGCCGGGTTCATCGTTTATGTGCCAAGGCGCGCCGCCCTTTGGCACCGCATATTATGGATGGGTTGGGGCTGACAGACCTGCACACCGGGGCTGTGTGTGTTTACCCGACAATGGTCACGCATGCCGTCAAAGCATTACGGGGCACAGGCATTCCTGTGGCATCGGTTGCCACTGGTTTTCCTGCTGGGTTAATGCCGCTTCCGTTGCGGTTGGAAGAGATCCGTTACGCGGTGAGCGAGGGCGCGGATGAGATCGATATCGTGATCACCCGTGAACATGTTCTGACGCGTAACTGGTCGGCGCTGTATGATGAAATTGCCTCAATGCGCGAGGCCTGTGGTGACGCGCATTTAAAGGCGATTCTGGCCACGGGTGATCTGGAAACATTGCGCAATGTCTATGCCGCGTCGATGGTTGCGATGCAGGCAGGGGCTGATTTCATCAAGACTTCTACAGGCAAGGAAGGGGTGAATGCCACGCTCCCCGTCTCTTTGGTTATGGTACGGGCTTTGCGTGATTATCGTGATGCCACCGGCCAAAACGTGGGTTTCAAACCGGCAGGTGGCATGAAAACCGCGAAAGACGCCATCGCCTGGCAAATTTTGATGAAAGAAGAAATGGGAAACCGTTGGCTTCAACCCGATCTGTTCCGCCTTGGGGCGTCGTCCATGCTGGGCGATATTGAGCGTCAGCTGGAACACTATGTTACCGGGCGCTATGCCGCCTCGCACCGTCACGCGCTCAGCTAAGGAGCCAACCCATGTCGCAAATCGCAGAGATTCTGGACTCTATGGATTACGGTGTCGCCCCTGAAGACGCCTCGATCGCCAAAGCCTGGCTGGCCGAACATGCTGGCGGGTTTGGCCATTTCATTGCTGGGGCGTTTACAGCACCCGGACAAACGTTTGGCGTGACCAACCCCGCAACGGCCGAAGTGATTGCACAGGTCACCCAAGGCGTAGATGCTGATGTTGATGCCGCCGTGAGGGCCGCCCGCACCGCGCAACCCAAATGGGCAGCTTTGGGAGGGCATGGCCGGGCGAAATATCTGTATGCCTTGGCCCGGCACATCCAGCAACACGCACGTCTTTTGTCGGTGACCGAGACACTGGACAACGGCAAACCCATTCGCGAAACGCGCGATATCGATGTGCCTTTGGTGGTGCGTCATTTCTATCACCACGCCGGGTGGGCCGAGATCTTGGAAGATGAATTTCCCGGTGCTGCGCCGCATGGGGTTTGCGGGCAGGTGATTCCGTGGAATTTTCCGCTGTTGATGCTGGCGTGGAAAGTTGCCCCCGCCTTGGCTGCGGGAAATACCGTGGTGCTGAAACCGGCAGAATACACCCCGCTGACTGCCCTGTTGCTGGCCCAGATCGCCAGCGAAGTTGGTCTGCCAGCGGGCGTTCTGAATATTGTCACAGGTGACGGAGCAACCGGTGCCGCCTTGGTGCAACATCCCGGCGTAGACAAGGTTGCCTTTACCGGATCGACTGATGTTGGCCGTTTGATCCGTCAGCAAACAGCCGGGTCGGGTAAGGCGCTGACATTGGAACTGGGCGGCAAGTCTCCGTTCATCGTTTTCGCGGATGCAGATATTGATGCCGCTGTCGAAGGTGTGGTTGATGCAATCTGGTTCAATCAGGGACAGGTTTGTTGTGCCGGGTCGCGCATATTGGTGGCCGAGGCGATTGAACCGCGGTTCACCGAACTTTTGAAAGCGCGCATGGCCAAGCTGCGTGTGGGTGATCCACTGGACAAATCCGTAGATATGGGCGCAATCGTGCACCCTGTTCAATTGGATCGTATCCGTGAACTGGTTGCCAAAGGCGAGGCCGAAGGTGCCGTCCTGACACAAGGCAATGCGCCGGAGGGATGCTTTTACCCGCCAACAATCGCAGAAGGTGTTGAACCAGCCTCAACCCTGGCAACAGAAGAGGTGTTTGGCCCGGTGGTCACTTTGACCAGTTTTCGCACGCCTGCCGATGCGATCGCGCTGGCGAATAATTCAAACTACGGATTGGCCGCCTCTATCTGGTCAGAGAATGTGAATTTGGCCTTGGATATTGCGGCCAAAGTGAAGGCCGGTGTGGTGTGGGTTAACGCGACCAATCTGTTTGATGCGGCAGCAGGCTTTGGTGGATACCGAGAAAGCGGCTTTGGTCGCGAAGGCGGGCGCGAGGGCATGGCGGCCTATCTGGCGATGCCGAAAAATGGCAAGCCGGGAAAACCAGAAGCCGCGCCCGAAACGTTGAATCCGATGCCAGGCGAATATGTTGCCAACACGGAAATCGACCGAACCGCCAAGATGTACGTGGGCGGAAAACAAGCGCGGCCGGACAGTGGGTATTCCTATCAGGTGATGGGTGGGAAAAAAGCAGTTGGGCTGGCTGGATTGGGAAGTCGGAAAGACATTCGCAATGCGGTTGAGGCCGCCAGTAAAGCAGCGGGTTGGGGCAAGGCCACAGGCCATAACCGAGCTCAGGTGCTGTTTTATTTGGCGGAAAACATGGCCCAACGGGCGGATGAGTTCCAATCCCGCCTGCGTTTGATGGGGCAAAGCAAAGCTGCGGCGGAAGTCGAAGTGGAAACAAGTTTGCGCCGGTGCTTCTGGTATGCGGCACAGGCTGACAAGTTCGACGGTGCCGTGCATTCCACCGCCAACCCTTATGTGACCTTGGCAATGAATGAACCGTTGGGCGTGATTGGCATTGCCTGCCCGAATACGCGGCCTTTGCTTGGGTTCCTGTCGCTGGTTCTGCCTGCAATTGCGATGGGCAATTCTGTGGTTGTGGTGCCCAGTCAGAATGCGCCCCTGGCTGCGACGGACCTGTATCAAGTGTTGGAAACGTCAGACGTTCCAGGTGGCGTGGTCAACATCGTGACAGGCCCCCGCGATGAGCTGTCAAAGACTTTGGCCCAACATGATGGCGTGGCAGCTATGTGGTACTTTGGCACGCAAGACGGCTGCACAATGGTCGAGGCTGCGTCGACCGGAAACCTGAAACAAACCTGGACCGAAGTTGCCGGTGTGCGTGATTTTGCCGGACCGGCTGGCCAAGGCCGCCCGTTCTTGCATCGGGCGACGCAGGTCAAAAATATCTGGGTGCCTTACGGCGAATAAGAACGGGACCGCGAACAAAAAACGGGGGCGTGAAGCCCCCGTTCTTCGGTCAGTTGATCTTGTTTTCTACAGCTTGTTCAAGCCCAGAACATCAATCATGTCATATTCGCCGGGTGCCTGATCCTGGCCCCACAAAGCGGCTTTGATTGCGCCTTTGGCAAACAGCGATCGATCTTCTGCGATATGGCGGATGATGATGCGCTCACTCTGCGACGCAAAAATCACGTCATGCTCGCCAACAATGCCACCGCCGCGCACGGCATGAAACCCGATGTCGCCCCGCTTTCGTGCTCCGGTGATACCGTCGCGCCCGCGATCCGAGACCTCTTCCAGATCGACGTCGCGCCCTTGGGCAGCGGCTTCGCCTAACATCAGAGCAGTGCCAGAGGGCGCATCGACTTTGCGATTGTGGTGGGATTCAATAATTTCGATGTCGAAATCGGCATCCAATGCGGCGGCAACTTGCCGGGTCAAAACCGTCAGCAAATTGACGCCCAGGCTCATGTTGCCAGCACGCACGATCACTGCATGCCGTGCCGCCGCGCGCACCTTTGTCAGATCGTCATCGCTCATCCCGGTGGTGCCGATCACATGCACGGCCCGTGCCTGTGCGGCCAGTTCGGCAAAAGCAATCGTTGCCGCCGGCGCTGTAAAATCGATCACTGCCTGTGCACGGGAAAACGCATCCAGCGGATCGTCCGATACAGTGACCCCCAAGGCCGCACCACCCATGGCGGTGCCCAAGTCTTGGCCCACCCAAGGGTGGCCGCTGCGTTCCAATGCGCCAACCAGCGTCAGCCGCCCGTCTTCCAGAACTTGTTGCACAAGCATCTGACCCATCCGGCCAGACACCCCCGTGATCACCACGCCAGGCTGTTGCGTCATCGCGTGTCTTCCTTTGTTTATGTTCCCGCCGTATTAGCGGGCCTAGGCCTTCTTGGCAAAGGGCAGTCAAAAGCGTAAGTGAGTCTTATGGCAAAGAACCGATCACATGAGGGCGCAGGCCCAACACAAAGACAATTGCGCGTGGGCGAACTGGTTCGCCGCACGTTGTCAGATGTGTTGAACCGCGGCGATATCCACGACCCGGACCTAAACCGGTTGTCCATCACTGTAGGAGAGGTGCGCACATCGCCCGATCTGAAAGTCGCCACGGCATATGTCATGCCGTTGGGCGGGAATAATCGTGAAGAAGCACTGGAGCTGTTGAAACGCAACAAAGCTGAGTTGCGCCGTGCGGTCTCTAAGAACCTGACGCTGAAATTCGCGCCGGATCTGCGTTTCCGGATCGATGAAACCTTCGATCAGATGGATGAAACGCGCCGTCTGTTCAGCGATGATGTAGTGCGCCGGGATGTCGAAAGCTGAAGCTGTGCGCCGTGCAGGTGCTTGGGTTCTGACCTTCGTTGGTCTGATTCTGGCACAAGCGGCGCATGCAACACAGTGCGAAACGGTCAACTATCAAGGCAATCAGTATTCCGTTTGTCGCGTGGACTTGGCGGCTGATGATTTGCGCCTGTTTTTGTATGATGATCTGGGCAATCCCTTTGGGCATTTCACATCGCTGCAGGAATCTCTGCTGGCGCAGGGCGAACGGTTGGTCTTTGCCATGAATGGCGGGATGTACCACGAAAACCGGGCGCCTGTCGGGCATTATCTGGAAAACGGGCAGGAAGTTATGCGTGTGGTTCCCAATGCGGGGCCGGGGAATTTTGGCTTGTTGCCCAACGGTGTCTTGTGCATCGGGGATGAACAAGCCGAAGTGATTGAAACGCTGCGCTACTTAGACAACGCGCCGAACTGCAAATATGCCACGCAATCAGGGCCCATGCTGGTGATCGACGGCGCATTGCACCCGGCTTTTCTGAAAGACAGTACGTCACGCCTTATCCGCAATGGGGTCGGCACAACGGATGATGGAAAAGCAGCGGTTTTTACCATCTCTGACAATGCTGTCAGCTTCCACGAATTTGGCAGCTTTTTCCGCGACTATCTGGGATTGCGGCAAGCGCTGTTTTTAGAGGGCAATGTTTCGCGATTGTTTGCACCGTCCCTTGGCAGAGCGGATTTGGGTCGGCGTATGGGGCCCATTGTGGGCGTTGTCGAACCGGCAAGCTGATCGCGCGGCGCGTTGACAGGCCACATCCCTTCCGGTACGCGACCGGCCTTCACATAGAACGAGGCGATACATGGGCCGCAAACGCAAAGGTCGCGCGATTTCAGGTTGGTTGATTGTCGATAAGCCTGCAGGCCCGACGTCTTCTGCCGTAGTAAACAAGGTGCGCTGGGCGCTTGGCGCGGCCAAGGCTGGCCATGCGGGTACGCTGGACCCCGAAGCGACGGGCGTCTTGGCAATCGCATTGGGTGAGGCGACTAAAACTGTTCCCTACATCACCGACGCGTTGAAAGCTTATCGGTTCACAGTGCGTTTGGGCCAATCGACGAACACCGATGATGCCGAGGGCGAAGTTCAGGAAACCTCAGAAACCCGCCCTTCTGACGATCAGATCAAAGACGCCCTTGGCCAGTTTGTGGGCGACATTATGCAGGTGCCGCCAAAGTTCTCAGCGGTCAAGATCGACGGCCAGCGCGCCTATAAGTTGGCGCGCGACGGTGAAGACGTCGAAATCGCAGCACGCCCTCTTTATGTCGATGAGTTGGTTATGACGGATCGCCCTGATGCCGATCATGTCGAGTTAGAGCTGGTGTGTGGCAAAGGCGGTTACGTTCGTTCCATCGCCCGTGATCTGGGCCAAGCCTTGGGATGCTACGGCCACGTCAAATGTCTCCGCCGCATCTGGTCGGGTCCGTTTGAAGCAGAAGATGGTGTGTCGCTGGAAGAGATTGAACGGTTGGCCAAAACGCCGGAACTGGATGAGTTTCTGAAACCGTTAGAATTGGGACTTGCTGATCTGCCCGAAGCACGCTGTACCGCCGAAAACGCAACCCGTTTGCGCAATGGCAACCCCGCTATGGTTTTGGCCGCCGACGTTGAATATGGCGATGAATGCTGGGTCTCATTAGATGGGCAGGCCGTGGCCGTTGGTACGTTTAAGGGCGGAATGCTGCACCCGACTCGTGTCTTTTTGGGCGGTTGAAGGTTGCGATGATTGAACGGTCTCATAGCCAGAACGGATGTGAGTCCTCCGCATTTTATTCAGAGTGTGAGACGTATCGTTATGGTTTGCGCCGCACTTGGGCGGCCAGCGGGCCAACCATACTTTACGTTATGCTGAACCCGTCAACCGCCGATGAGTTACGCAATGACCCAACGATCGAGCGTTGCGAACGGCGCGCGCGACAGCTTGGCTTTGGCACCATGTCTATCGCCAATCTATTTGCGTATCGCGCCACACAGCCCAAAGATTTGAAACGCGCCAAAACGCCGATTGGCCCCGAGAATGATGCCCTATTGCAAGAGTGGCATGGCCAAGCAGACATGACATTGGCCGCTTGGGGCGTGCATGGTGAGCACATGGATCGTCACAATGCCGCTTTGGGCCTGTTTTCAGGGCCTTTGCATCACTTGGGCTTGACCAAGGCAGGGTTGCCAAGGCATCCGCTTTATGTGGCCTACACGCAAAAACCCGAGCTTTGGATCAGGTAAGATGACACCGATTACTCATGAAGACGCCACCCGTTTGGCCGATGCAATCGAAACCCTGTCGCAGCACCGGTTTGTCCAGGTGCACAACTCCAAGCGACGATTGATCTGGTTTCAGTTTCTGCGCGGTTTGGCCTTTGGGTTTGGAACAGCTGTTGGCGCGTCGTTGATGGTGTCAGCTGTTGTTGTGGCCTTAAGTCAGGTCGAATTTATCCCGGTTATCGGTCAGTGGGCGACGCAAATCATCGAAGAAATCGAAACCGTCAATCAGTAACCGCGCTTTAACCCGCACGGGTGATCAATAGAGCCAGACGTGGGTACGTCTGGCTTTTTGCTCTCTGATACGGGTTCGCGCGCATGTTGTTGTTGGCAGGTTTGATGGGCATGATGGTTGTCAGCTCTGTTGCGATCATTGCCACAGGTCCAGATGCGCCAGACGCAGATCACGATGATGATGCGCCCACTGAAGATGAAGAAAACGCGCAACCGCCGCAATCCGATGGCGGTGTCCTGTCGCAATTCCTGAACAGCTCTGACCTTTTGGACACCATCGAAGAGGAGATGGAGGAGGAAGACGCGCTGTTAGGGTCAGAAGATTTGGATTTTCTGTCTGGTACGGATGGGGATGACGATATCTCTGGGTTTGGCGGATCCGATCAGGCAATGGGTGGCAACGGGGATGATACAATCCACGGCGGCGCTGGGGACGACACCCTTCATGGCGAGATGGGCCATGATATTTTGTCCGGCAGTGACGGCGATGACGAATTGTTTGGCCATGAGGGTAACGACACGATTACCGGAGGGGACGGCGCGGATTCACTGGTTGGTGGTTTGGGCGCTGACCTGTTGTCTGGTGGCGATGGCGCTGATGCGCAACATGGCCGGGAAGGGGGGGATCATCTGATTGGCGGTGCTGGGCAGGATGTATTGTTCGGCGGCGACGGTGATGACTATGTCGATGGGCAAACCGGGGAAGGCGAAGCAGCAGAGGGTGATCATCTGAATGGTGGCAATGGCGATGACACCATTGCAGTTGGGCCGGGGGATGTGGCCCACGGTGGGGCAGGGTTGGACCTTTTTTCTCTACAAACGACCCAAGCCCAATCTGAGGCGGCAGAAATCTCTGATTTTGACCATGGGCAGGATCAGATCATGATCGTCTATGACCCGGCGAGTGGCGAAGCACCAGAAATCACGTTTGAACCATCTGCTGACGATCCGGGTTTGATGGGTGTTGCGGCTGATGGCGCGGTTTTGGCATGGCTGCCGGTAGATCAGGTGCCAACTGTTGAAGACATACTGCTGGTCGCGAAATCGGCACTGCCAGTCGATGGTCAGGCAGAGGTCTGATAACGCGAATCGTCTTTTCTTTTTAGATGTTCTGCCCTATACGCCCTCATCCGCGCCTGCCGCGGACTTCTCCATGGGCCCTGCTGGACGACATCCCGGCTTGTGCCTTCACCCTTAACCGATAAGGAGACCCCGATGTCGATTACTGCAGAAGAAAAAGCACGCCTGATGAAGGAATACGCCACCAAAGAAGGCGACACTGGTTCGCCCGAAGTACAGGTGGCCATCCTGACCAGCCGTATCACCACGCTGACCGAGCACTTCAAAACCCACAAGAAGGACAACCACTCTCGTCGTGGCCTTCTGAAGCTGGTGGCACAACGCCGTAAGCTTCTGGACTATCTGAAGGGCAAAGAAGATGCGCGCTACCAGGCCCTGATCAAGAGCCTCGGCATCCGCCGCTAATCTTACCGACCAGCAGAAGACCCAAACCGCGCCCTACGGCGCGGTTTTTTTTCGTTTTTGCGTCCACATCGTCAGAGTTTTGTCAGAATTCCACTATAGGGTGAGTCGAAACAAGTTATTAGCCAAATGGGTGTGGAGTGTTTGCCAAATGAAATGTCGAGTGACAGGATTCTTGCTGGCATCATTTTACCTTGTGGCGGCACCGGTATTGGCGACAGAATATCGTGACACTGATTGGAACATCGGTCTGTACGACAGCTGTACGCTGCCTTGCACCTGGTCGGTGGACGACGACCGAATGCAATCGGTAGAATGGATCGGGCCCGAACAATCGCAGGAATTGGCAGTCACGGTTTTACCGGGCGATCTTGGCGGATGCCAAAGCGATGCAACATCACGCGATGGGGCAAAATTTTGGGAACGCGCCGAGCTAACACAGTATTCATACTTGGCTGATGGACAAAGGTATCACATCCGGTTCAACGCCGAGTTTGAACTGGGGTTCACCGGCAAACGCGAAACGTTTTTCCAAATTCACGGATGGAGCAGAACGTGCCAATCGGCCCCTTTGATGATGTTACAGTTTGATTGGCGACACCTCAGAGCGTTGGTTTTGAAAGTTGTCGATGAAGAGGATTACTCCACCCCGAACCCGCGCGGTGATCTGGTGCAAGTGATAGATCAGAAGCCGGAATTGGACGAATTGAAGGGCAGAACGAATGTTTTTGACATTCAATTTGACCGCGCTTCCGATCCTGCGACGATAACTTTGGTCGTGAACGGGCAGGTGTTGGCCGAAAACGAAATTGTCCACATTGTTGACTGTGCAGAACCGCGAACGAAGTTTGGTATCTATCGCCCTGGTGAGCAAAACCCCGCCCCCTCGCGGGTGGTGTTCGACAAGATAAATATCGAAGGTTCCAGCGAGCCGATCTGTGCCGCCCCCGAGACTATTGAAATCACCATGCCCCCTGGGCCGAGCTGATGAATAGTCAAAGGAATGTCACGTTAACCACCTACTAACGGCAAAGTCCGGGTCTAGTACTGATCCCGGAACGGGGACTTTGACATGACGCGTATTTTGCTTTCTCGATTGCTAATTCTTTTCGCGGCCACCGTCTTTGGGGCCGCCGCCGCCATGGCGCAAGACTTTCAAGATAGCGACTGGTCCTTGGGCCTGTATCGCAACTGCGCGTTGCCTGCGCCTGATTCAGTCAGTTGGGTGTCCAAAAGCGGAGACCAAAAGCTTCAATTCAAAATTTCCCCGAAAGACGTTGGTGGGTGCAGCTCTGATGCGCGTGCACGCAACGGTGCCCGGTTCTGGGAGCGTGCGGAATTGCGCCAGCGTGGCGGTCTTGCCAAGGCCAAAACGCACGATATTCGTTTTCAGGCCACCGTTGTGTCTGGCTTTACCGGTCGGGAAGAGACGTTTTTTCAAATTCACGGCTGGACCTCAAAATGTAGCTCTGCGCCTCTGGTTATGATGCGGTTTCATCGCAAACGGTTGGAAGTTCATGTTTTGAAAAAGACCTCAGACCGGACAAAAAGCGGCGCCATTTCGCGTGGCGAAAAAGGAGCTTTGGTCAACGAAACGAAGAGCATAAAGTTGCGGCGCGATCTGACCTTGGCAAAACTTGCCGGAAAACCATTGAATTTCCAGGTTCTGTTTGATGCAGACAGAATTAAACCGCGCCTTACCGTCAAGATGAACGGGCAAACATTGGTGGATAACGCCCAGATGTACGTTCGGGATTGTTCAAATCCGCATGTGAAGGCCGGCATTTACCGCCCAGGAAAGCAAAACAAGAAAACGTCGATCCTATGGTTCGACGACCTGACAATCCGCACAAGCGGATAACCTTATTTTACCCAGCCATTTTCAGCAGGTATGCGCCCGGCTTTCGAGCCGGGCGTTTTTCGTTGGTAACCCATACTCAAAGACAACGGTTTCCAAATGGCGCAAAATCTTGTAAGGCCCCACAATCTGAGACGTAGCGCCCTGACCCCGGCGCTGTGCGAGAAAGATGAAGGGGTCGGCGGCAATGGGGCCGCTATGCAAACGGGAGACCCGGAGGGCCGGGAGTGCTCCCATACAGGATACGCTGATGTTCAACGTGACGACTAAAACGATGCAGTGGGGCGAAGAAACGCTGACACTGGAAACGGGCAAGGTTGCCCGTCAGGCAGATGGCACAGTCATCGCCACTTTGGGTGAAACTTCGGTCATGGCAAACGTGACCTTCGCCAAAGCACCTAAGCCCGGTCAGGATTTCTTTCCGCTGACCGTTCACTACCAAGAAAAATACTATGCAGCCGGCAAAGTACCGGGTGGCTTCTTTAAACGCGAAGCACGCCCCACCGAAAAGGAAACGCTGACTGCGCGCCTGATCGACCGTCCGATCCGCCCGCTGTTTGTTCCCGGCTTCAAGCACGAAGTTCTGGTGATGTGCACCGTGCTGTCGCACGATCTGGTCAATGACCCAGATATGGTTGCCATGATCGCTGCTTCGGCCGCACTGACCATTTCCGGCGCGCCTTTCATGGGCCCGATTGCCGGGTGCCGTGTGGGTTATGAGGGTGGCGAATACATCCTGAACCCTGAAGTTGATGATATGCAGGGTCTGCGCAACAACCCTGATCAGCGTCTGGACCTGGTTGTCGCCGGCACCAAAGACGCCGTGATGATGGTTGAATCCGAAGCCTATGAGCTGACGGAAGACGAAATGCTGGGCGCCGTAACTTTTGCGCACGAGCAGATTCAGCCGGTGATCGACCTGATCATCTCTTTGGCCGAAGAAAGCGCCAAAGAGCCGTTTGACTTCCAACCACCGGATTATTCCGAGCTGTTTGAAAAGGTCAAAGGTCTGGGCGAAGAGCAAATGCGCACCGCCTATGCGATTCTGGACAAGCAAGAGCGCGTAGCCGCTGTTGCTGCTGCGAAAGAAGCGATCAAAGAACAACTGTCCGAAGAAGAATTGGAAGATGCCAACCTTGGTTCGGCTCTGAAGAAACTGGAATCGGTTGTTCTGCGTAGCTCTGTCGTGAAAGAAGGCAAGCGGATCGACGGTCGTGCATTGAATGAAATTCGTGCCATTCAGTCAGAAACCGGTTTGTTACCTCGGACCCACGGTTCGGCGTTGTTCACCCGTGGTGAAACGCAGGGCTTGGTTGTAACCACATTGGGCACCGGCGACGATGAGCAGATCATCGATGCGTTGCACGGCAACTTCCGTTCCAATTTCATGCTGCACTATAACTTCCCACCCTATTCGGTTGGCGAAGTTGGTCGCGTCAGTGGCCCTGGTCGCCGCGAAATTGGTCACGGTAAATTGGCATGGCGCGCGTTGCAGGCGGTTCTGCCCGCAGCCACCGATTTCCCTTACACCATTCGTCTGGTGTCTGAGATCACTGAATCCAACGGCTCGTCCTCCATGGCTTCTGTCTGCGGCGGTTCGCTGTCGATGATGGACGCCGGTGTTCCGCTGAAATCTGCCGTAGCCGGTGTGGCGATGGGTCTGGTGTTGGAAGACGATGGCGAGTTTGCCATTCTGTCCGACATTCTGGGTGACGAAGACCACCTGGGCGACATGGATTTCAAAGTGGCGGGTACCGAAAACGGCATCACCTCTTTGCAGATGGATATCAAGATCGCCGGTATTACACCGGAAATCATGAAGCAGGCGCTTGCACAGGCCAAAGAAGGCCGAATGCATATCCTCGGCGAAATGAACAAAGCACTGTCCGGCGCGGGTGACTTCAGTGTTCACGCACCACGCATCGAAACCATGCAAATCCCAACCGACAAGATTCGGGAAGTCATTGGTTCCGGCGGCAAGGTGATCCGTGAGATCGTCGAAGTGTCCGGTGCGAAAGTTGACATCAACGATGAAGGCATCATCAAGATCGCCTCGCCAAACGGCGAAGCCATCAAGAAGGCCTATGACATGATCCATTCGATCGTGGCAGAGCCAGAAGAAGGCAAGATCTATGACGGTAAAGTCGTCAAGATCGTGGACTTCGGTGCTTTCGTGAACTTCTTTGGCAAGCGTGACGGTCTGGTTCACGTTTCTCAGATCGTTCCACGCCGTCTGAACCACCCCAACGAGGTGCTGAAAGAAGGCCAGGACGTAAAAGTCAAACTGCTGGGCTTTGATGACCGCGGCAAGGTGCGCCTGTCGATGAAAATCGTCGATCAGGAAACCGGTGAAGAAATCGCGCCTGAAGAAAAGCGTAAAAAGCAAGATGACGACAACTAAGTCGATCTGACCAAAAAAAATGAAACGCCCCGTGCCATTGGCCGGGGCGTTTTGCGTTTCAGCGCTACGATTCTTCAAATGACGTTACGAGAACTTCCGGTTTTCCATACTGGGAAAAGCCGCAGGTTATTACCAGTTTCCAGAGTGAGGATTTATGACATTCTCAATGCATCAAATACGCTGGTACACCACTCACGGTGAGCGTCGGTCTGGTCCTGGCCTTGCGGGTCAGGACTAGACCATTTTGATAACATCCTTGTCGATCGATAATACGTATCCGCGACGGGCGATGTTTTTTACCAACAATTCTGACACCAACTGATTGCCAAGCGCATCGCGCAGCCGCTTGATGCGCGTGGCTCCGGCGGATTCATCACAATCCACACTGTTTCGGCCGGAAATGATGGCCTCAATCTGTGCACCTGTCAGTATGTCATCGTCCATGCGCGCCTCTGCCAGAATAGACATGGTTTCCACGGCGGCATCTGTCAGTTTTAAACCCAGCGTGTTCAGGTAGACGGTCTTTTCTTCCCGCGAAATGATCAGCGAATTCACCTGAATCCCCGAACGCTCGATCTGTGCCATGCGGCGGTTCATCGTGACCAACATGACCAAGAACACCAACGCAGCCACCAAAAGCGCCGTAGCAAACACCAGCAGCACAAAAATCACCATGCGGTAACTGGCCAGCGTGTCTGCAAACGCGGTACCGGATTGGGCCAAGATTTCCAGCAGCTTCACCTCTGCCTGTCCGGTCAGATCGTTGTTTTCAACGAACAGGGCTTCGACACGGGCATTAAACGCATTTGCGTCGGGCAGGGTTAGAAACAGCAAGATCGCCGCCGATAGCAGCAATCCGACAATGGCGATCAAGCCGCCAGTGACCACCCGCGTGCCAGAGCGCCGCGCGTCAATAGCGAAGGAAGTTCTCTCCGGCACTGTCTTTCCTTTCTTCCAGACTGGAGTCATCGAACACCGAAACGATGTTCAGCAAGGTCCAGCCTGCTTTCTTCAATCGTGCCTGCAATTGGGCGTGCGCATTGTCAGCGGAACAGTCTCCGCTGACTTCGGCCACTCCGTAATGCAGCCGCAATGGATTGTCTTGCTTGGCCTTATAGTCGGCATAGCAGGCGGCTTGTGCCGTGGCTGGCAAAAGTAACGCCGCCGTCAGGATCAGGGCATATCGTTTCATGCACTTAACCTGTGCCCGACGGGCATGACATTCAATAACAATCCGCCGGTAAGGGGCCTGCTATCGGATATCAGCGGCGCGTTATTGCCTGATTTTCGGATGCAGCCCAGCGTTTGGATACACGGATCGTCCCATGCGGGCAGTCCACACCAAAGGCTGACACACCGAAAGGAAAACCAATGTCCCGTAAATTCATAAGTGCCGTATTGGCTGCCTCACTGACAATCACAACGCTTGGCGCTGTTCCTGCGCGCGCTGATCAAGGGGATGATCTGGCCAAGTTTCTGGGCGTGGCGGCAACGTTGTTGATCCTTGGCAAGGCACTGGACAACCACAAACAAGACAAGAAGCAGAAAAAGGCAACAGTGCAGCAGCCGAAGCAGAAACCACGCGCCAAGCCACGTTCTGAATACCACGCCGGTAAGGACCGGTGGCAGCGGCGTGCGCTGCAACCACTGCCACAGCGCTGTGTGCGCCGCGTTGAGGGTAAAAACCATGACCGGATCGTTGTTGGTCAGCGATGCCTTGACCGCAACTATTTCAGCGCCCGCCCGCTGCCGGGGGAATGTCGTGTTCGGATTGGCCAACCATCAGGCCGCGATGTGCGGGGCTATGGGCTGCGGTGCCTGCGTCGCAATGGGTACGAGGTTGCACGCCGATAAACAGGCCAATCGAGCAGAGCGCGACAAGCCGTTCAGCCCTTCATTGTCGCGTCACCTTGTGCGGGGTCAGTGGACTCCGCACCTTTTTCACTTGCACCAATCGGCGTGATCGGGTTCAGACGAACTATGCCGACACCTGATTTTAGTTTTGAAACCGCCGCCATCGCCCAAGGCTTTTCCCGGATCGCTGGGGTGGATGAGGTGGGTCGCGGCCCGCTTGCTGGCCCTGTGACAGCCGCTGCCGTTGTTTTGGACCCAAATGCGCTGCCTCAAGGTCTGAACGACAGCAAGGTTCTGTCCGCCTCGCGCCGCGATGCGCTCGCCAAAGTGATTTTCGACTGTGCCGAAGTGTCTATTGCCCATGCGTCCGTAGAAGAGATTGACGAGCTCAATATACTCTACGCCAGTCATCTGGCGATGGAACGGGCAGTGGCTGGTTTGCCAAATCCGCCCGATCATGTGCTGGTTGATGGCAACAAAATTCCCAAGGCTTTGCCCCAATCAGCAGAGGCAGTGGTCAAGGGTGATGGTCGAAGCTTGTCGATTGCAGCGGCCTCTATCATCGCGAAAATCACCCGCGATCGGATCATGTGGGATTTAGCGCAACAGTACCCCGGCTACGGATGGGAGAAGAATTCAGGTTATCCTACAAAGTGTCACAAAGCTGCACTTCAAAATCTTGGGGTGACCCCTCACCATAGACGATCCTTTAAACCCGTCCACAATATCTTGTATCAAGAGAAAACAGTAAGTGGCTGATTCAAAAAAGAAATTGACCACGAATCACCTTTGACTCATCTTTGGCCTCAACCACAGAGCGCAAAAAACAGCGCCGGGGACAGAGGCAGAGAATGACAAAGATGACCAAGATCAAGGGCGCAGACGCGCTCCCCCTTAACACGATTCTGGATGGCGACTGCATCGAGCAGATGAATGCGCTGCCAGAAGCGAGCGTTGATCTGATTTTCGCAGACCCGCCGTATAACCTGCAGCTTCGGGGGGATTTGCACCGCCCAGACAATAGCCGGGTTGATGCGGTTGATGATCACTGGGACCAGTTCTCTAGCTTCGCATCCTATGACAAATTCACACGTGAGTGGTTGGCCGCTGCGCGCCGTTTGCTGAAGCCGAATGGTGCGATCTGGGTTATCGGCTCTTACCACAACATTTTCCGCGTTGGTTCAGCTTTGCAGGATGCCGGTTACTGGATTCTGAATGATGTTGTGTGGCGCAAGTCTAACCCGATGCCGAATTTTCGCGGCAAGCGGTTTACCAATGCGCATGAAACAATGATCTGGGCATCAAAAGGGGAAGGTGCAAAATACACCTTCAACTACGAAGCCCTGAAAGCTTTGAACGAAGGCATTCAAATGCGCTCTGATTGGGTTTTGCCAATCTGTAACGGCGGTGAACGTTTGAAAGATGCCAACGGCGACAAGGCACATCCGACGCAAAAACCAACGTCGCTGTTGCACCGAGTTCTGGTTGGCTCGACCAACCCAGGTGATGTGGTGCTGGACCCGTTCTTTGGCACGGGCACCACAGGTGCTGTTGCCAAGATGCTGGGGCGCGACTGGATCGGTATCGAGCGCGAAGAGGCCTATCGTACCGTTGCGCAAAAGCGGATCGACGGCGTGCGCAAGTTCGACAAGGCCGCGCTGGAAGTAACGCAGTCCAAACGCTCAGAGCCACGTGTGCCCTTTGGCCAGCTGGTCGAACGCGGCCTGCTGTCGCCGGGTGATATGCTGGTGTCCGCGTCGGGCCGTGGCGCTGCTAAGGTGCGCGCTGATGGCACTTTGATTGCCGACGGTGTGAAAGGATCTATCCACCAGGTTGGCGCGCATCTTGAAGGTGCACCCAGCTGCAACGGTTGGACATATTGGCACTTCAAACGCGATGGTCAGAACGTTCCAATTGACGTTCTGCGCCAGCAAATTCGCGCGGATATGAAGTAACACCAACCCAGATATTCAGAGTTTTCAAGAGGTACCGCCTGTGCCTGCGGTCCCCGCAGTGCACGGAACTTGCCCCGCCTTTTTGGCGGGGCTTTTTTTTTGCCCTCACGAAATGCCGCCAGTCTGAGCAAAGCAGATGACACGATCCAAGCTGCCCAGTCAGAGCCAGCCCGTATGGCAAGTGACGCGCATAGCATGTGTCAAAGATAGACGCCGGAATAACGGCACGAAATTGGTGAAGGCACAGGGTTTGTCCGCCCTATGCAACAAGGTGTCCTGTGCCAGCGATTGGCAAGATGACAGTGCGTGCCCGATAGGGCGGGCAGAGGAGCGCCCCAAGCGGGGCGCCACATGCACGGTTACCGTGCTGCCCGACAGTTGGCCAATTGTGCCTGATACGTTGCTGCCCGATTGGCAACCTCGCCTGAGACACGCATCAGCCACGCCTTTTTGCGGTAGGTGCCGCGGCGATAGCCTGTGCGCCCTTCGTGGTACGCCAAATAGTGGGCACGAGCGTCGCTCAATGGTATGCCCAGCTCCTCTTTCGATTGCGCCATGTACCAACCCATAAAGTCTGTCGCATCCTTGATGTCGTCGCGCCTTGCGCCCCAACGGCCGGTTGCGCTCTTGTACTCATCCCATGTGCCGTCCAGCGCTTGGCTGTAACCATAGGCAGAGCTTTGCCGCCCCATCGGAATAACACCCAGCGCAAACCGCAACGGGGTTCGCGCATTGGCAACAAATTTGCTTTCTTGGTAAATCGTGGCCATCTGCACATGCATCGGGACACCCCAACGCCGCTCAGCCGTACGAAAGGCCCGCACGAAATTCTTTCGTTGGGTCACTATGGAACACGCATTGTCCATGTTGCGGGGCGCGGAATAATTGCTGCTGCCACAAGACGCGACCAGCAAGACAATCAATAGCGCGCGAAGAGATCTGCTCATCTGCCTCTCGCTTTTTTAGCTAATACGGTTTTACCGCTTTTCCCGCAGTGTACCGAAAATATGCGTCAGGTGAAATCACATTTAGTTCGCAAGCATGGAAATCCACACCCTTTGAATCGGACTGTGCCCAACACGGCCACAGTTTGTTTCCGTCAAAAACGTGTTCAGAATTGGACATCCAGTCGGGAAAATGACAAAAAAAAGACTGAAAGGGAAAATGCTTATGTATTCTAATCGCGCTAAATACCACTTGGGCCAAGTCGTCCGCCACCGGAAGCACCCCTTCCGTGGTGTTGTTTTTGACGTAGATCCAAAGTTCTCTAACACCGAAGAATGGTATCAGGCGATCCCGTCCGAGAGTCGCCCGCCAAAGGAACAGCCATTCTATCACCTTCTGGCCGAAAACGATCAAAGCTACTATGTGGCCTACGTTTCAGAACAGAACCTGACGGTAGACTACTCGGGTCAGCCAGTGGATCATCCGGATCTGCCTGATCTGTTCGGCAAATTCGAAGACGGTGCCTACGCCCTGCATTTTCAAATGAATTAATCTCCGGCTCGTTGCTCACTTGTCCGAAGTTGAAACCGCCTCGCGCCCACCGCGAGGCGGTTTTCGTTTGAGTGGTTTAGTAACCCAGCGCGCAGCCATCCTTGCGTGGATCCGACGCACCTTCCAGCACACCACTGTCATGCAACACAATCGCTTGCGCTCCGCCGATTGGGGGATCGGGGATGATGACGTTGTGGCCCATTTCCGCCAACTCGGCCCGCACTTTATCGCTGTAGCCGCGTTCAACCGCCAGTGTGCCATCGCGTTCCGCAAAGCTGCGCGGCGCGTCCAATGCAGCTTGGGGTGCAAGACCAAAATCGGTAATATTAGTTAGAACGCGCGCATGGCCATTCGGTTGGTACTGTCCGCCCATCACGCCAAACGGCATCTTTACCTTGCCACCTTCACGCAAAACGGCGGGGATGATCGTGTGCATCGGGCGCTTTGTGCCGGCCAATTCGTTGGGATGACCAGCGGTCAGGTTGAAGCCCGCGCCACGGTTTTGGAACAGAATGCCAAATTTATCAGACGCTAACCCAGAGCCAAACCCTTGAAAAATAGAGTAAATCAAAGAAACGACCATCCGGTCTCGGTCCACAACAGTGATGTAAATCGTATCCTTGTGGACAGCCTCGCTTAGTGCGCCTGGGGCGTCCATGGCGCGCTTGGGGTCAATCAAAGCGGCCAGCTTGCGCGCGGTGTCCATATCCAGCAAATGATCCAGGCCAGTCATATGTTCGGCATCCGCCAGGAAACGATCCCGCGCATTATAAGCCAGTTTGGCTGCTTCAGCTTCGATATGCGCCCGCTCTGCGCCGAATGGATCCATCCCGGCGATGTCAAATTGCGACAGAATGTTCAGCAGCAAGATCGCAATGGCCCCTTGCCCGTTCGGCGGATGCTCCAAAAGTTCCCGCCCGGCGTAGGAACCACTCACAGGTGTCCCCGGTGTAGCGGCTGTTGCGGCGAAATCTTCGGCAGTGTGCACCCCACCGCCCGCGTTCAAAACGGCCAGCATGTCTTCCATGACTTCACCGGTGTAGAACCCATCGCGCCCCTGCGCGGCAATCCGGCGCAAAACCTCTGCTTGTCCGGGCAGACGGAACATGTCGCCAACCTTTGGCACTTTGCCTGTCGGCAGAAACCAACGTTTGCCATGGCCTTGCAGGCGCAGTTCATCCCGTGTCCAATCAAATGCAACGCGTGGGCTGACAGGAACGCCGTTTTCAAAATAGGGGATCACGGGCGCAAGGCTGTCGGCCAAACCCAATTTGCCCCATTTCTCCGACATATGGCAAAACGCATCAATTGCACCGGGAATGGAAACCGCTTCCGGCCCTGCAAGGGGTACGGTTTTGTGCCCCATATCCCGAAGTCTGGCTGCGCTTGCCGCGGCAGGCGCACGGCCAGAACCATTTAGGGCAAACACGTCTTCGGTGCCTGCCGGTGAAACCAAGGCGAAACAATCTCCTCCGATTCCAGTCATTTGTGGCTCGCACAGGCCCAACAGAACAGCGCCTGCAATGGCCGCGTCCATGGCATTGCCGCCCTGCTTCAGGATATCTATGGCCAATTGAGAGGCCAGCGGGTGTGATGTGGCACACATGCCGTTGGTGGCAAAGACGGCTGACCGTCCCGGCACATGAAAATCGCGCATCGCTATACTCCTGTTTGAAGCGGAGAATAGGCACACATTTGGTGGCGTCAATCAGTGGGAGAGAGTTCCGGTGCCGCACACTAGGTGGGGGCTGTAAACGGTACGGCACCGGATGAAGCATTTGCAGCTTACAAGAACAGTATATGCCGGTGGATTCGGGCCGGAGTAGGCTGCCAATCAGGCCCTTTCAGGGCACGGTTAATTTGGCCGAAAAAGCTGCGACACGTCAGACTGAAATGCAGAAAGACAGTCGGCAGATGACGTCAATTCCAAGTCGCGAAATTCGTATTTTGGGGGGAGGTAGTTCCTCGACGCTGGGTACTGGGTGGGGGCTGAAACGACCCGGCGTCGAGGGAAGCTTTTTGCAGCTACACCTATGTTATGCCGGTGTTTCGCGGCGCGAATGCGGCGAAAAATCGTGTTTTTCCAGTTATTTACCGCCTGACTGTTAACGATTTGGAAACGTTTATCCGTAAACGCTTGGATTGTCGTCGAAGGGTGGGGAAATGGTAGCATTGGCCTATACGGTTGCGTTTGAGGGGGTGGAGGCGCGCCCTGTTCAAGTGCAATGTGCGGTCACTCCTGGGTTGCCTGCGTTCTCCATTGTAGGCCTGCCAGACAAAGCAGTGAGCGAGGCGCGCGATCGGGTGCGCAACGCGCTCTCGGCACTGGCCATTGCGCTGCCCTCCAAACGGATCACCATCAACCTGTCGCCGGCCGATTTGCCCAAAGAAGGGTCACATTTCGACCTGCCAATCGCGATTGCCCTTCTCGCTGCGTTGGATGTTTTGCCAGCCGATGCTGTTGAGGGCACTCTTGCCCTGGGGGAATTGTCGCTGGATGGCACATTGGTGTCGGTGATTGGTGCTTTGCCTGCGGCCATGACAGCGGCCGAAGAATCGCGCGTGTTGCTTTGCCCGCGGTCCTGCGGGGCAGAAGCCGCCTGGGTTGGCGCCGCTCAGGTGATTGGTGCCAGTAGTTTGTTGGATGTGGTTCGTCACTATACCGGGCAACATCCACTGACCCCATGTGAACCAGGAGAGGCGCATGCGCCGGTTCTGGAAAAAGATCTGCGTGATGTGCGTGGGCAGGAACGGGCCAAACGCGCATTGGAAATCGCAGCGGCGGGGCGTCATCATTTGATGATGGTTGGAACACCGGGTTCGGGCAAATCCATGCTGGCCGCGCGCATGCCCAGTATCTTGCCGCCTCTTTCAGCGGTCGAGGCATTGGAAACCTCCATGATCCACTCCTTGGCGGGGCTATTGGATGAAGGGGGCATCTCTCGCCAACGCCCGTTTCGGGAACCGCATCATACGGCCAGTATGGCCGCCATCGTTGGTGGCGGGCGCACCGCGCAACCCGGAGAGATCAGCCTGGCCCACAACGGTGTCTTGTTCATGGATGAGTTTCCGGAATTCCCGCGGATGGTCTTGGAAACCCTGCGCCAACCCATCGAATCCAGTCAGGTGATGGTGGCACGTGCAAGCGCACATATCAGCTATCCGTGCCGGTTTCTTTTGGTGGCCGCTGCCAATCCCTGTAAATGCGGCTATCTCAGTGATCCGGCACGTGCGTGTTCGCGCGCGCCTGTATGTGGAGAGGATTATCTGGGGCGAATTTCCGGGCCGCTGATGGATCGTTTTGACCTGCGCGTTGATGTGCCGCCAGTTGCCTTTACGGACTTGGACTTACCGCCCTCGGGGGATGACAGTGCGGCCGTTGCACACCGTGTCGCCGTTGCGCGTGATATCCAAAACCAAAGGTATGATGCTTTGCCGTCTGTCCGAACCAATGCCGACATCTCTGGCCAGGTGCTGGAAGATGCGGCCAGCCCTGATTCTGAAGCACGTGCGTTGATGCTGAAAGCGGCAGAACGGTTTGGCCTGTCGGCAAGAGGCTACCACCGCGTTTTGCGTGTCGCCCGGACAATTGCTGATCTGGATGGGGCCGACACATTGCGCCGCCCCCATGTGGCCGAAGCTTTGGGATACCGCCTGGCAGGGTTGAAAGACCTTTGACCGTTAAGTCAGTTTGCCTTCAATCGCTTGCCAGATCTTCTCTGCCACATTGATTCCGTCGAACCGTTCCAGTTCCTGAATGCCGGTGGGTGATGTGACGTTGATTTCCGTCAGATAATCGCCAATGACGTCAATCCCAACAAACACCTGACCTTTTTCCTTAAGAAGTGGCCCAATGGTCGCGCAGATTTCAAGATCACGTTCTGTCAGTTCCACCTTTTCGGGACGCCCGCCAACATGCATGTTGGACCGCGTTTCGCCCTTGGCGGGCACACGATTGATTGCTCCAACCGGCGCGCCATCCACCAAGATGACCCGTTTGTCGCCCTTGGTTACGGCGGGTAGGTATTTCTGGACAATCAGCGGCTCGCGCGAAAACCCAGTGAACAATTCATGCAAGGAGCTGAGGTTGCGATCGTTGGCATCCAGCCGGAAAACACCCGCGCCGCCATTGCCATACAATGGCTTCAAGATGATATCGCCATGCTTTTCTTTGAACGCTCTGATCGTTGTAAGATCACGGGCAATGGTTGTGGGCGGTGTCAGTTGCGGGAAGTCCAGCACCAACAGTTTTTCCGGGTAATTCCGGACCCAGAACGGGTCATTAACCACCAACGTGTTTGGCATCAAACGGTCCAGCAGATGGGTGGTGGTGATGTAGTGCATATCAAACGGTGGATCCTGACGCAGCCAGACCACGTCGAAATCGGCCAACGCAACCACCTGCATTTCCCCAAGGATGGCGTGATTCCCCTGAACCCGCTGCACCGTCAGGCTTTGCCCGCGCGCGGTAATTTGGCCTTCTTCAAAGGCCAGGTGGTCAGGTGTGTAATAAAACAGCTCATGCCCTCTGGCCTGTGCCTCTTCGGCCAGGCGGAATGTGCTGTCAGCATTGATGTCGATCGGACCGATCGGGTCCATCTGGAAGGCGATCTTCATTGGGTTCCCCGCGATTGCGCAATGTATACATGGCGCAACGTGGCAAGGGGTGCAACGGGATCACATCGCGCCGAACGCGTTTTCCAAAATAGAAACCTGTCCGGCGTCATTTACCATCGCCAGATCAAATCGCATTTCAGACAGGCTGCCGCGGGGTTGTGTCCCTGCGTATTCTTCGGCTGAGCGCGTGATCCGGGTGATTTGCCGCTGAGAAAGTGACTGCGCGGCCCGGTGAAAATTTCGCGCTTTCTTTACTTCGACAAAGACCAAAACATCGCCATCGGCGAAGACAATGTCGATTTCACCACCACGTCCCCGCCAGCGATGCGCCCGAAATTGCATTCCGCGCCGCAGGTATTGACGTGCTACACCGCGCTCAGCCGCCAACCCGGATTCATAAGTTTTGTTGCGATGCTGCGCCTTACGTTGAGTGTTCGGTGTCGGCATCGTTGTCATCCATCGCATCCTTCAGCTGCATCGCCTGTTGATAAAGCTGACGACGTGGAAGCCCAAGCGCAACGGCAACCGCCGTGGCCGCATCACGCACAGACATCGTTTTCAGCGCATCACTCAGCGCCAAGGATACGTCCGATACATTAAGCGTTTCCAAACTTTGTCTGTCCACCACGACAACAATTTCGCCTTTAGGCGGGGCACCGGCATAGCTTTCGGCCAGTTCGGTCAGGGTTCCGCGCCGTGCCTCTTCAAATTTCTTGGTTAATTCCCGGCAAACAGCTGCGGCGCGTGTTCCGCCCAGCACGTCTGCCGCATCAGCCAGCATCGCGCCCACACGTTTGGGGCTCTCATAAAACACCAAGGTTGCTGGTACGAGCGCCAGTTCCTGCAGTGTCTTGCGCCGTGCGGCCCGCGCATTTGGCAAAAACCCTGCAAACAAAACGCGGTCTGTTGGCAAAGCAGCAATGCTAAGCGCAGCGGCCAAAGCAGTGGGGCCAGGGGCAGAAGTGACGGGCAATTCTTCTTCAATTGCAGCGCGCGCCAGGTCGAACCCCGGATCTGCAATCAGGGGCGTGCCCGCTTCGGACGCGTAGGCAACCGATTTCTCGGCCGAAAGCTCTGCCAGAAGTCGTGGTCGTGCGCGTGGGCCGTTATGGTCATGATACGGGATCAGCGGACGCTCGCCGACGGGTATGCCGTGAATGTCCATTAGGCGCCGTAAACTGCGGGTGTCTTCGGCCGCCAGAATATCAGCGCTGGCCAAAATATCCAGTGCCCGCAATGTGATATCGCGCGCATTGCCGATCGGAGTCGCCACCAGGTAGAGCCCCGGCGCAAGCTTACGCTTTTCTGGAATCATGTCTGGACCCACCCGGATTGGCCGCTATTATCTGCTCAAAACTAGCGCAGGCCGAGCCGCGCGCGCATTTTGAGGGAGCTCGTATCATGATGACCGTTCTGACTAGGGCGCGCAAGGCCATCGCCAAAGGCTTGGCTGTTTTATCCATCGGCGCCTTGGCGGCGTGTGACCCAGGTATGATGCCGGGCGTGGGCGGAGGCGGCCCATCGGTTAACCCTGACAAACCCGTTCCTGTTGCACTATTGGTGCCACGGTCGGATCCGCAATCGCAAAACCTGCCGCGTGATTTGGAATATGCCGCGCGGATGGCTATGGCTGATCTGCAAGGCGTTCAGATTGATTTGCGGGTGTATGACACGGGCGGAAATGCCGGAACAGCTGCAGTTGTGGCCGAACAAGCGGTCAAAGAAGGCGCAAAGATCATCCTTGGGCCGCTGTACCAGCAGGCAGCGGTTGCGGCCAGTCAATCAGTTGCCAACAACGGCGTGAACGTTCTGAGCTTTTCGAACAACCCAGAAATCGGCGGCAATAACCTGTTTGTTCTGGGTGATCTATTCGACACCCGTGCAAACCGTCTGATGGGCTATGCCGCACGTCAGGGCAAAAACAGAGTGGCCGTGCTGGCTGAAAACAGCACAGGCGGCGCGTTTGGCGCCAATGCCATCGCCCGCGCAGGCGCTCGCACTGGTGTAAGCGTTGTCGGCACTGCCAGCTATGATCTGGACGCACAAAGCCTGACATCTGCTATCTCGCAAGTGAAAGGATTTGTTTCCCAAGGGGCAGATGCTGTGTTCCTGACGGATAACTGGGATCAGGGGCTTAGCGTTGCGCTGCAACTTCTGCCCGAGCAGGGCGTGGATCCTTCTGTGACGCAATATCTGGGGCTGTCGCGTTGGGACGCGCGGCCAGACGGGTTCAACATTCGTGGTGTTGATGGCGGTTGGTTCGCCGTGCCTGACCGTTCCGCAATCGCGAATTTCGAAGCGCGCTTCCGTAGCCAGTATGGCAGCACCCCGCATCCATTGGCCGGATTGGCCTTTGATGGTATCGCGGCAATCGGCGCTTTGGTGGCTGAGGGCCGCCGCGACGCACTGACCACCGGCGCACTGACGCAATCGGCTGGCTTCCAAGGCACGGGCGGTGTATTCCGTCTGTTGCCGGATGGTTCAAATGAACGGGCCTTGGCGATCGCGACTGTGCAAAATAATCAGGTGGTAATCCTTGACCCTGCCCCAACCAGCTTTGGCGGTTTCTGACTCATCGGACCTAATTCGGCCGGATGATCTGATCGCACCGGCCGACGATATCTTGAACATTGAAACCCTCCGCGCCGACATCGGCGCGGCTCTCAGCGGGGATGATGCGCAACAAGCCAAACGCAACGCAATTGTTGCGTTGCTGGGCGAGGCGCAAAAGAACGCGCGCGCCGTGATAGCAGAGCGATTTGCTGAAAAACCGCTGGCTGCTCGGCAGATGACACGGGCATATACCTGGGTGACAGATGTGATTGTCACATTGGTTTGGGATGTTGCGTCGCAACATTTTCACAAACTATCCAACCCGACTGAAGGAGAGCGCCTGGCCTTGCTGGCAGTGGGCGGATACGGCCGGGGCGAAATGGCCCCGTTTTCCGATGTCGATCTGCTGTTTCTGACGCCTTACAAGATCACGCCTTGGGCGGAGAGCGTCATCGAATCCATGCTTTATATGCTGTGGGATTTGAAGCTGAAGGTCGGGCATTCGTCACGCACAGTGCGCGATTGTGTTCGCCTTGGGGGCGAAGATTTCACCATCCGCACCGCCATGTTGGAACATCGGTTCATCACGGGCTATGCGCCTCTGGCGGAGCAATTGGATGACCGTCTGTGGGAAGATCTGTTTCGCGGCACAGAACGGGAATTTGTGCACCGAAAGCTTGAAGAGCGCAGTACGCGCCATCGCAAGCAGGGCGGCCAGCGCTATATGGTTGAACCCAATGTGAAAGAAGGCAAAGGCGGTCTGCGTGATCTGCAATCGCTGTTCTGGATCACCAAGTACATCCATCATTCCGACGATACTTCCGAACTGGTTCGCCTTGGCGTGTTCCGGCCTGAGGAATACGAAACATTCATCAAAGCCGAAAGCTTCCTGTGGGCCGTGCGAGGGCATTTGCACCTAGAAGCGAAACGCGCGGTAGAGCAGCTGACTTTTGACATGCAGGTCCAGGTGGCCAGCCGCATGGGTTACACCGACAAGGGCGGACGCCGGGCAGTTGAATGGTTCATGCAGGACTATTTCCGCTATGCCACCGCCGTCGGTGATTTAACCCGCATTTTCCTGACATCGCTCGAAGCAGACCACACCAAAGAAGCGCCTCTGGTCATGCGCTTGTTCAAACGTCGCCGCCCTGTCAAAGCGGGCTACACAGTTGTGCACAACCGGCTTGCCATTGAAAACGATGATGCGTTCCTTTCAGACAAGCTGAACCTGTTGCATTTGTTCGAAGAGGGTTTGCGGACAGGTTTGCTGATCCACCCGGATGCAATGCGTTTGGTCAAAGCCAATTTGCACCTGATCGACAATGAAATGCGCAACAACCGTGAAGCACAGCGCATTTTCATGGGGTTGCTTCTGAAACACGGAAACCCCGAACGTGCGTTGCGACGCATGAACGAACTGGGTGTTTTGGCGGCCTTTATTCCAGAATTTGAGCCCATCGTGGCGATGATGCAGTTCAATATGTACCATCACTACACGGTGGACGAACATACCATCCAGTGCATTGGCAACCTGTCAGAAATCGAACATGGCGATCTGGTGGAAGAGCTGCCAGTGGCCTCGACCATTCTGAAAGAGGGCGTGAACCGCAAAGTGCTGTACGCGGCGCTGATGCTGCATGATATCGGCAAGGGCCGTGATGAAGATCACGCCTCTCTAGGTGCGAAGATTGCCCGCAAGGTGGCGCCGCGTTTGGGTTTGAACAAGCAAGAATGCGCGACTGTGGAATGGCTTGTTCGTTACCACTTATTGATGTCGGATATGGCGCAGAAACGCGATATCGCCGATCCAAGAACCGTGCGCGATTTTGCCAAAGCCGTGATGACCAAAGAGCGGTTGGATCTGCTTTGTGTTCTGACGGTTTGTGACATTCGTGGCGTGGGGCCAGACACTTGGAACAACTGGAAAGCGGCCTTGTTGCGTGGGCTGTATCGCCAGACACGCCGCGGACTGGAAGGTGGTTTGGAAGCGCTGAACCGTGAAAACCGTGGGGCCGAAGCCAAGTCGCTGCTGCGCAAGAAATTGTCTGGCTGGGAACCAAAGGATGTGCGTACCGAAACCGGGCGGCACTATCCGCCATATTGGCAAGGTTTGCATGTCACCGCTCACGTCATTTTCGCGAAACTGCTCAAAGACATTGGTGATGACGAAATCCGGCTGGACGTTCACCCGGATGAGGAACGAGACGCCACCCGCGTTTGTTTTGCGCTTGCAGATCACCCCGGCATCTTTTCGCGGTTGGCTGGGGCGCTGGCACTTGTTGGGGCCAATGTCGTTGATGCACGCACGTTCACGTCCAAGGATGGCTTTGCCACGGCAGTGTTCTGGATTCAGGATTCAGATGAATCGCCCTATGACACCAGCCGAATCCCGCGTTTGCGCAGTATGATCAGCAAAACCTTGATGGGCGAAGTGGTGGCCAGCGACGCGATCAAGTCCAAGGACAAGATCAAAAAGCGCGAACAGGCATTCAAAGTGCCAACCTCGATCACCTTCGACAACGAAGGGTCCGAGATCTACACGATTATCGAGGTGGACACCCGCGATCGGCCGGCCCTGTTGTACGATCTGACGCGAACCTTGGCGGCCAACAACGTTTACATCGCCAGTGCGGTGATCGCGACGTATGGCGAACAGGTTGTTGACAGTTTCTATGTCAAAGACATGTTTGGCCTGAAATACCACAACAGATCCAAGCAGAAATCGCTTGAGAAAAAGCTGCGTGAAGCCATCGAAAAAGGGTCAAAACACGCGCATACCTAACACAATGGGCCGGGGTGATTTTGGTGCCTCAGCCCATTGAGTGTTGCCTTGATCAGAGCGCGTTCAGCAAAGCGGGTGTTGGCCAGGCATCAACCGGCCAGCCCAATTGCGCCTGAATGTCCCGAACCGCATCACGTGTTTTTGCCCCAAGGATTCCGTCGATGTCGCCCACATCATACCCACGTGCGGCCAGTTTCTGTTGCAGGCTTTTCATTTGTTTACCGGAAAGGCCGGGGTCGGGGTTACCTGCTTTGTAGATCGGCCCGCCTTCCAGACGGGTGGCAAAATACGCGGCTGTCAAAACATAGGTAAAGCTTTGATTCCACTCGAAATAGACGTCGAAATTCGGGTAAACTAAGAATGCCGGTCCTTTGCGCCCCTGTGGAAGAATGACCGAGGCGGGCAAATCAGGGCGCAAGATGTTTCCTGATCGCGGGGCAATGCCCATTTTGGCCCAATCCCCGGCGCTTTGCTTTGTTTGAAGACCGGTTTGCGACCAGTCAAAATCTGACGGAACAGCAACTTCCTGCATCCAAGGCTCACCCGCTCGCCAACCGAGAGCTGACAGCATTTTGCCGCCCGACATCAATGCGTCAGGGGCTGATGTTTTCAGGCTGACATGCCCGTCACCATCCCCATCGACCCCGTTTTCCACAATGTCTTCGGGCAGCATCTGAACCATGCCAATTTCCCCGGCCCATGCGCCCGTGGTTTTGGCCGGGTCAAAATCACCGTGGGTGTACAGTTCTAGCGCCGCAAAAATCTGGGGGCGAAACAGTTCTGGCCGCCGACAATCATGCGAAAGGGTGACCAGCGCGTTCAACGTGTTGAAATTTCCTTGGAACGCACCGTAGTCAGTTTCAAAAGCCCAGAAGGCCAACAAGACCCCAGGCGAAACACCGTATTCCGCTTGGATCCGGTCAAACACCGCGGCGTATTTTCCGGCCATCTGCCGGCCGCGATCAATGCGGTTCTGGCTGATCAGCTTGCGCGAAAACTCAATAAACCCAGATTGAAAGATGCCCTGCGAACGGTCCGCGCGCAGCACCTTTGGATCCTGACGTACATTGCGCAAGAATGCTTGCGCGGTCTTGCGATCAAACCCGCGCGCTTCCGCCTCATCCACCAGCCCGTTTACAAACTGGCTGAAATTACCGCCGCAGCTTTGGGCCTGCGCGGCAGGCGCAGCAAGAGACAGCGAAAGGAGAATGAGCAGGCAAAGGGCGGTTCGGCGCATCGGATACCTCAGGGATTGGTTGCGCGCGTGACCGTAGCCGCCCTGCCGCGAAAGGCAAGTCAGGGTTTACACACCTATCGCGTCACGCCCATGCGGAGCGTCCAAATCCAGTGACGGTGTGATTGGAACAATCCGGTGTGGGTTAATCGAGTCGTGACTGTAGTGATAGTGACGCACGATGTGATCCATATCCACCGTCTCGGCGATGCCGGGCATTTGGTACAGCTCTTTTACGTAGCCCCACAAATGTGGGTAATCGACGATCCGGCGCAGGTTACATTTGAAGTGACCATGATACACCTTGTCGAACCGGATCAGCGTGGTGAACAGACGCCAGTCTGCCTCGGTCACCTGATCACCCATCAGGTAGCGGCTTTTGCTCAGACGGTCTTCCAGCCAATCCAGCGTGTCAAACAAAGGGCGTACCGCGCCATCATATGCTTTCTGAGATGTGGCGAAACCGGCCTTGTAGACACCGTTATTCACCGTGTCATAGATGCGTGAGTTCACCGCTTCGATGGCATCGCGCTGAGGTTCTGGCCAATAATCGGTGGTGTTTCCTGTCAGCCCATCAAAGGCGCTGTTGAACATGCGGATGATTTCAGAGCTTTCGTTCGACACAATCGTATTGCGCT
The DNA here is from genome assembly GCA_034670065.1 of Pseudoprimorskyibacter sp. Taxonomy (GTDB): domain Bacteria; phylum Pseudomonadota; class Alphaproteobacteria; order Rhodobacterales; family Rhodobacteraceae; genus Mesobacterium_A. Next base: position 153,302 of record JAXMOG010000002.1, read on the forward strand.
GTTTGTCCCACAATATTGGTACGGTGACCCGACCGCTAATTGTGGGGTCTGCCCGCACATAGATGTCACGTGCAAAGGGCAGGCCGAACAGGGCATCACCCGTGGCAGCGGGAAAATCTGTGGCAAATGTCCAGCCATCCGCCAGCATATCAGGGTGCACTACAGACACACTAATGTGATCGTTCAGATCTTTCAGTGAGCGGAAGATCAGCGTGCGATGCGCCCAGGGGCAGGCCAGTGACACGTATAGATGATAGCGTCCGCTTTCGGCTTTGAAGCCGCCCTCGCCGCTGGGTCCGGCACTGCCATCGGCAGTGATCCAGTTGCGAAATTTCGTGGTGGAACGAACGAATTCACCGCCAGTTTTGCGTGTGTCGTACCAAACGTCTTCCCAGACGCCATCTACCAGCTGACCCATTGTTATCTCCTTTTGCTCTGACCAACAGGTAGGGCGACGCAACAAAAACCAAAACGGGCACTGCGGCGCAGTTTATATGCGCTGGCGCACAGAACCCGATTTGGTCGATCAGCTGTTATTGCAAGTCTGAGAAGGCTGATTGCAAACGGCGCACTGCCTCTTCCACACGGCTTTTTTGAGTGGCCAGATTGATGCGCAGGAAGTTTTCGCCGCCCGTACCAAAGCTGGGGCCGGGGCTGACAGCAATCTTGGCATGGTCGCGTACACGCGCGGCAATTTCATCAAAGCTCATGCCCGTGCCCGAAAAATCAACCCAAGCCAGATAGGTTGCCTGTAGGGGCAGGGACCGAACGCCGGGTATGGCATCGATCCCTGCATCGAAGATACGGCAGTTTTCAGCAATATGCGCGATTTGCGCGTCGGCCCACACCGCCCCTTCGGGGGAATAGGCTGCTCTTACCATCTGAACACCCAGACCGGAGGGCTGATAGTCTAGGCTACGCTGAAACGTTGCGATTTTCTGGCGCAATGTATCGTCTGCGACAATCATGTTGCCCGTGCGCTGCCCGGCAATGTTGAAGGTTTTCGATGCAGCGGTCAGCGTCACCAAACGCGGCGCGCTGTCCGGCACGGCCACAGCCATAGGAACAAAGGTAGCGCCGGGGAATACCAAGTCATGATGAATTTCGTCAGACACCAGAATCAGATCGTTGCGTTCAGCAAAATCCGCAACTGCACGCAATTCTTCGTTCGTCCAAACCCGTCCCGATGGGTTTTGGGGCGAGCACCAGATCAACAGTTTTTCCTTGCCGGTCATGCGCGACTGCGCGTCGTCCAGATCCAGCACATAGGTGTCACCCTCCCGCACCAGCGGGCATTCGGTAACCTGTCGGCCAGTCCTCAGAACTTTGCCTGCGAATTCGTGATAGACGGGCGAAAAAATGACCGCATGATCGCCAGGGTCTGAAAAGATTTGCATGCAAAGCGCAATCGCATTGCCCAGGCCCTGAGAGGTCAAAATCCAATCAGTATCGATTTGCCAGTTATGCCGGGTTTCCATCCACCATTGGATCGCACGATGATACGGGTCATAGTCGCTGTAATACCCGAAAACTCCGTGATCTGCCGCCTCGCGCAGAACATTGCGCACGCAATCTGGCGATGGGTAGTCAGAATCAGCCGTCCACATTGCCAGACCATCTACCGGAGAGACGCCAAACAGCGTTTCCATCTTGTCCCATTTGGAACTGCCGGTGCCACGGCGATCGACAATCTCGTTGAAACTCATAAACCGGCTCCTTTTTTGCGCAAGTTAGCCGTGATGCCAGCAGGTGCAACCCCCCCCCGTATTGCACCGCGCGCGCCCATGCCCTAGATGAAGCGCCATGAAACGGCCTATTCTCATACACCCCGATCCGCGCCTGAAAAAGGTCTGCACCCCTGTGTCTGATCTGTCGGACCAATTGCGCACGCTGGCGGACGACATGCTGGAAACCATGTATGACGCACCGGGTATCGGCCTGGCCGCGCCGCAGATTGGTGTTCTGGACCGGTTGATCGTTTTGGATTGTGTGAAGGAAGAGGGCGAGGCCCCGCGCCCGCTGGTTATGTTCAACCCCGAGGTTATTGCCAGTTCGGATGAGCAGAATGTCTACGAAGAAGGCTGCCTGTCGATCCCGGATCAATACGCAGATGTCGAACGCCCCCGCGACGTGACCGTCAGCTGGATGGATGTGAACGGCAACGCCCAACAGGAAACCTTTACCGGGCTTTGGGCCACCTGCGTTCAGCATGAGATCGATCACCTGAACGGCAAGCTGTTTATTGATTATCTAAAGCCGCTGCGGCGACAGATGATCACCCGCAAAATGCAAAAGCTAAAACGCGAACGGGCGCGGGCATGACCGAACGCGCCATTCTGACATGGCCGGACACCCTTCTGACGCAGGTCTGTGCCGAAGTGACAGATTGGGAAGGGTTGGATTCGCTGATCGAGGACATGTTTGAAACCATGTATGCCTTCAGCGGACGAGGGCTGGCTGCACCGCAGCTGGGTGTATTGAAGCGCATTTTCGTTATGGATCCGAACTGGAACAATGGCGGCATGGCTCCGTTGGTCTGTATCAATCCAGAAATGATACCGTTGGGTGCGGAAAAAGTGGCGTCTGTGGAATCATGCATGTCGCTGCCCGGTGTCGAAACCGTGGTGCCACGTTGGTCTAAGGTGCGTTTGCGGTTTTGCGATATTGCTGGCGTTGTGCAGCAGCGTGATCTGTCGGGGTATGCCGCCAGATGTGCGCAGCATGAATTTGATCACTTGGATGGCATCATGACTTTGCACCGGTTGGGCGACGGTGCCCGCATTCAGGCGCTCGCCGACTACGAGGTGTACAAGTGACAGCGCGTCGTTGCCTTCCGTGGCCAGACAAGCGTCTGCGCACCCCAGCAGCGCCGGTGGAAGAGATCACCGAAGAAATTCTCTCTATTTGGACTGACATGATCGACACGATGGAGGCGATGCCGGGCGTTGGTCTGGGCGCGCCACAAATCGGTGTCTTACAGCGCTTGGCGGTCGTTGATGCGTCCGAGGAACGAGGCCAGGCCGTGCGTATGTCCAATCCAGAGGTTTTGCACGCGTCTGTCAAACTGCGCCCGCATGAAGAAGCCAGCCCCAATCTGCCCGGCGTGTCTGCACGTATCGAACGGCCCCGCGCGGTGACTGTGCGGTTTCTGAATGCCGAAGGTCAGATGGAAGAGCGCGATTTTGTTGGTCTGTGGGCCACCAGTGTGCAGCACCAGATCGACCATCTGAACGGCAAAATGTACTTCGACCACCTGAGTAAGGTGAAACGAGATATGTTGCTGCGCAAAGCAAAGAAACTGGCGGGATAAGCAATGCGTGTTGTCTTCATGGGAACGCCCGAATTTTCGGTGCCGGTATTGGATGCATTGGTTCAGGCCGGACACGAAATTGCAGCGGTCTATTGCCAGCCGCCGCGCCCGGCGGGCCGGGGCAAGAAAGAACGCCTGACACCTGTTCACGCCCGTGCCGTTGAACTGGGGTTTACGGTTCGCCATCCAGTGTCGTTGAAGGGCGAAGACGCGCAGGCTGAATTTGCGGCATTGAAGGCAGATGTCGCCGTTGTGGTTGCCTATGGGCTGATCTTGCCGCAGGCCGTCTTGGACGCACCGGAAATGGGCTGTCTGAACATTCACGCTTCGTTGCTTCCGCGCTGGCGTGGCGCTGCACCTATTCATCGCGCGATTTTGTCTGGTGACACCGAAACCGGCATTTGCATCATGCAAATGGAAGCTGGGCTGGACACAGGCCCGGTGCTGCTACGCCAAACCACACCCATCACGGCAAACGACACGACCGCTGATCTGCATGATCGGCTTAGCCATATGGGGGCGGCCTTGATCGTGAAGGCCTTGGCGGATTTGCCCGACCTGACGCCTCAGATTCAGTCCGAAGACGGCGTCACCTATGCCGCGAAAATCGATAAAGCTGAAGCTGCCATTGATTGGCGCAAGCCTGCCATCGAAATTGATCGCCAGATCCGTGGCCTGTCGCCGTTTCCAGGAGCGTGGACCATTTTGAACGGAAAGCGGCTGAAACTGTTGCGGTCGGTTGTGTCCGACAATGCAGGCGCCCCCGGTCACGTACTGGACGATGCGTTGACGGTTGCATGCGGCACTGGCGCTGTACGCATCACCCAATTGCAGCGCGAAGGCAAAGGCGTTCAAGACGCCGAAAGCTATCTGCGCGGGCAACCTTTGGCGGCGGGTGCCGTTATGGGCCAATCAGAGTCTTAAACTTCCTGAGCTTGTCCAAACCGTCCCTAACAAGGTAATTCGGTTACAGTGTTGGGGGTATCGTTACGTCTTGAATGGTTTCATCCCGGCGCGCGCCAATTCATCTGCGCGCTCATTTTCGGGGTGCCCCGCATGACCTTTGACCCATTCCCAGGTCACGTCATGCCTTACCTGCGCTTCGTCCAAACGTTGCCACAGCTCGGCGTTCTTAACCGGTTTCTTGGACGCCGTTTTCCAACCGTTCCGCTTCCAACCATGAATCCAACTGGTCACACCGTTTTTCACATAGGCGCTGTCGGTGATCACGGTCAGCTTTGAGGGCCGTTCCAGCGTTTCAAGCGCCATGATAGAGGCCATCAGCTCCATCCGGTTGTTGGTGGTTTCTTTTTCGCCACCACTTAGGGTGCGTTCTTTGACAACGGTATCCCCGTCACGCGCAAGCAGTAGCACGCCCCATCCACCAGGGCCGGGATTTCCAGAGCAAGCTCCGTCGGTATAAGCATAAAGATCAGGCATGGCGCCGAAGTGACAGCGCCCGCAGGTGAGGTCAAGCCTTCAAGATAGGTGCGTGGCTCTGATGTGAAATTTTCATGGGCAGAGGTCTTTTTGACCTCCAGATTTCGCGAAAGCAGGATTTTGACGCGCCGGGTCAAAACAGATGTTCAAAATGCCCCTTTTGGGATGATGGACAATTTGTCCACTCTGGCACTGACGGTGAAAAAACTGTTGGTAAGGATGACGCAAAGACACTGAAACAGGGCAAAACGCGCTGGAATACCGTTTTCGAAAGTGCAAGCCTTTGGGCATAAAGGGAGGAACAACCAGCCATGGTTGATCTTTGGAATGGTCTGGCACAGGCGTTTTGGCTTGTCGTGACCTTGGATTCAGAGCTGGTTGAGATCGCGTTGCGATCCCTGCAGGTGACGTTGACAGCACTGGTTGTTGCGTCGCTGATTGCCATGCCATTGGCGGCTTTTTTGGCTGTGCGGCGCTTTCGTTGGCGCCGGCCAGTCATCGCGTTGCTGAATGCGTTGATGGGTTTGCCGCCGGTTGTGGTGGGGTTGATCGTCTATGTGTTTTTATCCCGCAATGGCCCGATGGGTGCGCTGGGATTGCTGTTCACACCGACGGCCATGGTCATTGCACAGGTGATTATCATTGTGCCGCTGATCGCTTCAATCGCTCATCAATCGATCCGCGATCTTTGGCAGGAATATCATGACCTGCTGATTTCGATGAATGTCAGCCAAAGACAGAAAATACAGACACTAATCTGGGATGCGCGGCGGGCTTTGCTGACGGCGTCTTTGGCGGGATTTGGCCGCGCCATTGGTGAGGTGGGGGCGATCATGATTGTCGGCGGCAATATTGATCACGCCACCCGTGTTTTGACCACGGCCATCGCGTTGGAAACCGGCAAAGGCGAATTCGCCTTGGCCTTGGCGCTGGGCTTTGTGCTGATCGGGCTGGCGATATCAGTCAATCTGGCGATCCACTGGCTGGGCCGGACAGAGCGGGAGGGCCGCTGGTGAGCGATCTGTTTCCCCTTCATGTCCAGGGCGCGGTGTCTTCGCGGGCCGGTACGGTTCTGGTCGGCCCAATCGATTTGCAGCTGGACGGGCAGGGCACATGCGTTGTGATCGGCCCGAACGGGTCAGGCAAAACCACACTGTTGCGGATGTTGCACGGGGCTGCCCGGCTGAACAAAGGCACACTGACTTGGGCTTGCCCAACCCCAGTGGCGCATCGTGCTCAGGCGTTTGTGTTTCAGCGCCCGGTAATGCTGCGCAGATCTGTTGTTGATAACCTGGCCTATCCCTTGCAGGTGCGCGGTGTGCCGCGCAAGCAAGCACGCCTTCAGGCTCGTGAATGGGCTGAACGGATTGGTCTGGCTGAAATGCTGGATCGGCACGCGCCCGTATTATCGGGGGGCGAACAGCAAAAACTTGCTCTGGGCCGGGCCTTGATTACCGAACCGAAAGTGCTGTTTCTTGACGAACCCTGCGCGTCTTTGGACGGGCGGGCGATGCGCGAAATAGAGTCTATTCTTGGCGAAGCCAAAGCAAAAGGCACGCGCTTGATCATGTCGACACATGACATGGGGCAGGCCAAACGGCTGGCCGACACTGTTGTTTTCCTATTGCGGGGTAGAGTGCATGAATGCGCCCCCGCGCCACGGTTTTTTCAATCGCCTGCAACGTCTCAGGCACGTGCTTTCCTGAAGGGGGATATCGTCGAATGATGAAGAAACTTGTTCTGGCCGCAGCTGTCGCGGCCTTTGGCACTTTGGCTCAAGCCTCGGATGTCATGAAACTGGCGGTAACAACATCGTTCCACAACTCGGGCTTGGCAGAGGTATTGCTGCCCGAAATCAAGACAGACCTGGACCTTGAGGTGCAGTTATTGGTGGTTGGCACGGGGCAAGCCATCAAGCTGGGTCAGGCGGGCGATGTCGATGCAATTCTTGTGCATTCGAAAGGTGCGGAAGAAAAGTTTCTGGCCGAAGGCTCCGGCACCCACCGTCGCGAAATTATGTACAATGATTTTGTCTTCATTGGCCCGCAGAACGACCCTGCAACTGTGAAAACGGCAACCGCCGCCACGGATGCGTTGCAGAAAATTGCCACCGCTCAGGCCCCCTTTGTCAGCCGTGGTGATGACAGTGGCACGCACAAGAAAGAGCTGAGCCTGTGGAAAGCTGCTGGCTTGGATGTTGCAACTGCGGGTGAATGGTACAAAGCCGTTGGCGCCGGTATGGGCGCTGCGTTGAACACCGCTTCCGGCATGAACGGCTATATTTTGTCGGACCGGGCAAGCTGGTTGAACTTTGGCAACAAGGGCAGTCTGGCCCTGCTTTACGCAGGTGATCCGGTGCTATTCAATCAATATGCCTTCTTGCCTGTGAACCCGGAAAAACACCCTCATGCGAAAAATGATCTGGCAATGAAACTGGAGGGTTGGTTGACCTCAGAGCGCGCCAAGGAACTGATCAACTCTTATCAGATTGGTGGTGAAACTCTGTTTGTCTTTAACGCGAAATAGACCCTAATAAGGTTGTTTTACGCATTCAAAGCAAAGGCCGCGCCACCCTGGCGCGGCCTTTTTTTCATCAGTGTCCAAATTATTCGTCTAATGAGCCGTGGATGGCAAATTGCTCTAACTCGGCATCTTCCGGTTCGATGACCCGGAACGCTTCGCGAACACCTGCTTCGGTCAATTCCCGCATCACAGTTAACAAGGTATTCGGGTCGTGATCTTCACATAGGTCCGCCATATGAAACAGCTCTTCGCGCGCCACGGGGCGGGCGGCATCCACTGACGGCGCGCCATAGTAAGTGACAAAATGCTGTGCCAACAGTTCTTCCAGTGTGGCCACTTCGGCAGGTTCAATTTGGGTAACAGCCACAAACGTCACGCGCCCGCCGGTTTCCAACCCGAACCAGCCATTGGAAAAGGCTTGCCGCGCCTTGCCGGTCAGATCGCCCTCAGTCCAGTTTGAAAACTCGAACCCTCCGGAAATGCACCATTCGCTGGTTCGTGCGGGTATGGCAAACACATGGGTGTCGCTTTCGTCGAAATGAATTGCACGCGCCAGTTTCACGGTGTGTCCTCCAGCAAGGTTGTCAGGGGAATAATACGGGTATCGCTGTCATTGCGCAGCAACATGCCAAAATCTTCGTCGACACCCAGAAAAGTGCCGCTGCTGCCGGCCCGCGTGGTTGGTTCGCCGACACCATGTGCCAACCCACGCCATTCGGCATGCAAGCTCCGCCCACTGTCTTCTTCCCAACGGGCGATCCAGTGCAGGGTATGACGGGCCCACGCTTCGATCAGCGCGCCTGGGTCCACGTCGGCGCAGCCTTCCGCAAACAGCGAAGTCCGGTCAGGGTGTTCCCCCGGACGGTCGTCACTGGGCAGCAAGGGCAATGTGAACCCCACCACCAGCCAGTCAGGAACGGCTTTTTCATCTGCATCCGACGCCAGAACCCGGAACCGCCCGCATGTGGCGCCATTGATGCGAATGCCGCCGTCCCATTCCAGATGCACAGCCACCTCAGGTGGAGCCAGCGCACCCAGCGCGTTTTGAAATCCGACCCCGCAGACGGGCAGCATCGCCATTGCCTTCGCCAAAGGGACTTCGGGCGCAAAAACCAATGCGGCTTCCAGCACCGAATGCCCAAGCGAATAGGCGATCATCCCCGATTCACATCCCATCGTGGCGCGCAGGCAGGCATGATCAAACGCACCGCTATCGGTTTGCTCTCCCCACAGCAGGGGCGGAAAGATCAGGGTGTTTGGCATGCTTATGCCACCCCCATCGCCACCAGCGCATTGCCCACATCACGGAATGCCCGCGCCTGTGCACTGTCCGGCTGACTAACGGTAAGGGGTGCACCCCCGTCTGCAGCCAGTCGGATTTGCAGGTCCAATGGCACTTCTGCCAGCAAAGGAACGCCCAGTTTCAGAGCCTCTTTCGCAACACCGCCATGCCCGAACATATGTTCTTCGTGACCACAGCTGGAGCAGATATGCGTGCTCATATTCTCGATCATGCCAAGAAGCGGAACCTTAAGCTGGTTGAACATGTCGATCCCCTTCCGGGCGTCCAACAAGGCCACGTCCTGCGGGGTCGAAACGATGATGGCCCCATCAACATGGGTTTTCTGGCTTAGCGTCATTTGCACGTCACCTGTGCCGGGGGGCAAATCCACCAACAGCACGTCCAAAGCGCCCCATTGCACCTGCATCATCATCTGCTGCAAAGCGCCCATCAGCATCGGGCCACGCCAGACAACAGCCTGATCTTCATTGGTCATCAGACCCATCGACATCACGGTCACACCGTGATTGCGCATTGGCAGGATGGTTTTGCCATCGGGGCTTGCAGGCCGTCCGCTGATCCCCATCATCCGGGGTTGGCTGGGGCCATAAACATCTGCGTCCAACAGCCCTACGCGTCGGCCTTGCTGCGCCAATGCGCAGGCCAGATTGGCGGAAACCGTTGATTTGCCAACACCTCCCTTGCCACTGGCAACGGCAATCACATGAGCCACGCCGGGAATCCGCTGTGGCCCCTTGGGCTCTGCGGGGCGGCTGGGCTTCAAGTCAGGCGGCGCCTTTTCCGAATGGCCGGTCATTACGATCATGACCTTGCTCACACCGTCCAGCGCGTTCAGCGCGGTTTCGGCCTGTGCTTTTACGGTGGAATAGGCCGTGGATTGGCTTGGCGGTATCTCCATCACAAAGCGCACCGCGCCATCATCGTCTACGTTCAGCGCACGCATAATCCCGCTGGCCACAATATCAGTGCCGGTTGCCGGATCGGTGATGGTTTTCAAAACGTCCAGAACTGTGTCTCTGCTGGCAGGCACTCAATTATCTCCTTTGATGTCGCCGGTGATCTCATGGGTCATGCCCAGTTCTTCGATCGTGACAACGGCCTTCACGGCATAACTCTTGCCTGCTGTGTCGGCATTGCGCAATGCGTCCTCGATGGCTTGCTGAGAAGTTACACCAACCTGTTTCAGAAATTTCCGCATCGACATGTTGAAATCGTCGTTCATCTCACTGTTCCTTGCCTGGGTTTGACGCGGCCCAACCGCGCCGTTTAGTCTCTAACACATGTGGATTCGCACCTGTCTCACCATTGCAGCATTGGTTCTGTTGCCCGTTTGGGTACAGGCCGACACCAAAACCGTGCGTCTGCACGCCCCGGCGAAATTGGTTGAAACCGGGTTGCTGAAATACATCCTGCCGCGGTTCTCTTTGAAGACACAGGTGAAGGTGACGCAGGTCCAAGAGGTCGCTCAAGCCGACATTACGTTCGGCGCGCAGGGGCGTCCGCTGTTCGAAGGGGCGGGGGAAGTCTGGCGAATGGATCAGCGGTCCGAAGGTCACGCCGGAACAGACCGTTTTGTGGCCTGGTTGATGTCCGAGATCGGGACACGGACGATTCTGGCCTATGCGCCGGAAGGGACGCCGCTTTTCACAAAGCCTAGCCAAACAGAGCAGGCCGTCGCCGAAATCACCTTTGACGGAGATCCGGTTCTGGGGCTGCGGGTGTCGCGCACGCATTGTATTCGGTGTCATGTGGTTGATGACCAGGCGTTGTTGTCCGGGATCGGATCGACACCCAGTTTCGCGGTGTTGCGCAGCCTGCCTGACTGGGATCAACGGTTTGCCGCCTTCTTTGCGCTGAACCCGCATCCGTCGTTTACGGTGATCCAGGATGTCACAGAGCCTTTCCCTCATGACCGGCCATCGCCCATTGTGCCCATCGACCTGACACTGGACGATCTGGATGCCATATTGGCCTATGTCGCAGGCATGGCGCCTGCGGAATTGGGCGCGCCGCTGAAGCATCAGTGATCACGCCGCTTGCTAAGGTAGTCTTCTGTGGTGCGTGGGCGCGGGCGCGGCTTGGACGCAAAAGGATTGTCATCCGAATGGAACTGGGCGTTCACCCGACAATCATCACACATCTGGATCATGCGTAGCTTGTCGCCACCCGCAAACATCGCATGGTCCTGAAGCTTTTCCGTGATCCGCTCGATGGCGGATTTTACCCCAAACAAAGACCCGCATTCGACACAGGCAAACGGCTCTTCCTCATTCAGGGTTGTTTGCTCAAACGCAGCATCGGTCAGGTTCAGCCTTGGCTCATAGGTAATGGCGGTTTCCGGACAGACGGTGGCGCAGATTCCGCATTGTAGACACGCATCCTCCTGAAACCGCAGTTGGGGTAAATCCTGATTGTCGCCAAGGGCACCGGATGGGCACAACGACACACAAGACAGGCACAGCGTGCAGGCATCGGTATCCACGACCACAGCGCCATATGGCGCGCCTTCGGGAAGCGGCAAAGCTTCGGTTTCGGGGTGAAGCGCCCGCGCGGCTTGCCGTGTGATTTGGCGCCGTTGTCCCATCGGGCGTACCGGCTGCAACACCGCGGCCGGGGCCGTTTCGGCAAATAACGTGTCCGACATGGCATCCGGGTCAGGCGTATCAATCAAAACCACAGTGTTTTCGCCACCGATTGCGCTGGCCAATGCCACCTGTACGGTCAAGGCGTCCAGATCTGCCTTGGGCCCCGGCAGCAGCGAGACAGAGGCAAACCCGGCCGCCAAAGCCGCAACAATTTCCGCATGACCAAAGGCCCCAATCGCGGACATTTCCAGCGGGATCACATCTGCCGGAAGGCCGCGCCCGTGACGCGCAGACAAGCGGATCATCTCGGCGCCGTGGGCGTCATGCACCAACAGTCGGGGGGCATGACCACCGGCATCCTGATACGCTTTGGCCAGTGTTTGCACCCGGCGGAACGTCAGGTCGACAGGGGGCGCATCGTAAGAGATGGCACCAGACGGGCAAGCGGCCGAGCAGGCCCCGCATCCCGCGCAAATCATCGGGTCAACACTAACGTGATCACCATTGGATGTGATCGCCCCGGTTGGGCACAGGTCCAGACAGTTGGTACAGCCCGTCTGTTCGGCACGCGAATGGGCGCATAGCAGCGGTTCCGTCCGCACATACAGCGGTTTTTCGAACGTGCCGACCATATGGGATGCCGCAAGGATGGCAGCCGACACCGCCGGTGGATGCGCCGGGTCCGCCCGCAGATAGCCTTCGCGTTTTTCATGGGCGGAAAACAGCGGTGTGCCGCCGCGCAGATCCAGCACGATATCACACTCTGACACGCCGCCATTTTGTGGGTCGGTCAGCGCAAAGGCACCGCGTCCACCCGGTACGATTTGTTGTAACTGGTCGATGTGGATGTTGAACTGCCCCAAGGCACCGCTGGCGCGGCGCAATTGCCCAAACACAACGTCAAAATCACGGCTATCGGGCAGCTCGGTTGTGGTCTCCAGCAACACGGTCACTGACAGAAAATCCTTCAGCTGTTCCGCCGCAGCCAATGCGGTTTCGGGGGACCCGAGGATCAGGCACAGCCCTTCCGAGATGACATCAAGCGACTTTTCGGCTGCGGCTGGCAGCAAGGCTTCGGCCATCAAGGCGGACATTTTGGCCAGTTTTGGGGCCTTATCGTCTGACCAGCCCGCCCTGTCACGCAGGTCCAATGTGGCGGGTGGTTCGGCCTCGATTTCCGCCGCGAGCGCTTCGAAAATGCGGGCTTCCTGGGCACAGCAAAAAATTGTGTCGCCTTCCGCCAGCGCGGCAGCGGCCTGGTCGAATTGGGTTGTGCACAGGGCAGTGAACGGTGCGCGCACCTGTTGACCTGTGGCATCGGACAGCGCGTTGGCGTCAATGGCCATGCTGCCAGAACAATCACATGTAATCAGTGTCTTAGCCATGCTCTCCTCCCTCTCCGAAGCTGGGCGTATGTGCCGTTTTTTCCTTCGGTTTGGCCAAAGGCTACACACGATTCGGCGGCACCGACAACCGGGTATCTTGGGGCGGCCGGTCCAGAATCACCTCGTCAGCACCCCTGATTTGGTGAAGTGATTCGCCCAATAGGCACCGCCTGAAATTGTGGACAAAAAAAGTCAGGATAGACATTTCGTCCTTCCCGGAATCTGCAGATTGCTTCGGTGTCCCATTTTGTCCTGCTTTGGTGTGTCCTGCGTTTTTCGGCAGGAAAGGCATTGCCGCAGCGTTGGCTTGCCGAACATACTTTTGCAGGGAGGACGATCATCGTTGCATTACAATCCGAACATGTACCGTTCGATGCCAGTCGGAGTCGTTCTGCGCAAAGCGCCGGGCGTCACGCGCTGGGTGCCGTGGTCATGGACAGCGACGGCGATTTTGCCGGGTGCGGCAGATGCGTCTTGGCGCGAATTGCGTCGCGAGGGCGATGTGGTGGAATACCATGCTGCAACTCTTCCTTTGGAACTGCACGGCGCCGACACAGAAGCCTACCTGCACGGGCTGATGGCCGAAGTGCCATCGATCTATGTTGTGATGCGCCAAAACGATGCTGGCCCCATGCCCTTTGACGTTTTGCTGGTGACCGCATCCCCCTATGAGGCGCAGGACTACACCGACAGTGGCGAAGAGATCGTAGAGAAGGTGCCAATGTCGATTGGCTTGTCGGCATGGGTGCAAGATTTTGTTGATGCCTTCCATCAGGAAGAAGTCTTCGTAAAGCGCAAGCGCGACAAGAAGCGCGTGGACCTGAAGGAAGACGGGATCGGTGATCCGCGCGTCGACAAGGCTGCCGACATTTACGCCTCTCCCTCGCTGAAGCGGAGGCGCCTGCAATGACCCATGATTTCTGGTCTCGCCGCAAAGCAGCCGTTCAGGCCGAAAACCTGGCAGAGGTTGAAGCGCAGCAAGCCGAACTGGACGCCGCAAAACAGGCGGAACTGGAAGAGCGTTCAGACGAAGAAATTCTGCAAGAACTCGACCTGCCTGATCCTGACACGCTGGATGATCCAGACCGAGTGAAAGAGTTTCTGGTTTCTGACGTACCGCAGCGGCTGAAGACACGCGCTTTGCGTCGGCTGTGGCGGCTGAACCCTGTCTTGGCCAATGTCGATGGTTTGGTCGACTACGGCGAGGATTTCACCGACAGCGCCATGGTCGTTGAGAATATGCAGACGGTTTACCAAGTCGGCAAAGGCATGCTGGCTCGGTTCGAAGAAATGGTTGCAGACGTGGCGGAGGATGAGGCGGAAACCGTGGATGAGGCGGAAGACACCGCATCCGAAGACGTGGCTGCCGAAACAGCCGAACCAGAGTCCGAACTCAATCATCACTTGGACGAAAGCCCAGACGCAGCACCCGATATGGTCGCTGCGAACGCCACCGAGATGCCCGAAGAACCGCCTCTGTCACCGATCACATCGCGCCGCATGCGCTTTCGGTTTGAGGCTACAGGACGAGGTCAAATATGATAGCTGAAGTCGCCCCCGTGATTGCCGAAGAGGACCGCCTGCGTGCGGATCTGTACAATTTCCTTGGGGTGATTTTTTCGCGCCCGCCGGATCAGATGTTGCTGGAGCAAACAGCAGGTCTGTCTGGCGATGACACCGAGATCGGTCAGGCCATCACGACCCTGGCCAAGATGGCGCGCCTTTCCAAGCCCAAGGCGCTGGAAAGCGAATTCAACCGTTTGTTTATCGGTTTGGGCCGCGGAGAGTTGCTGCCGTATGCGTCGTATTACCTAACAGGGTTTTTGAACGAAAAACCCTTGGCCCTGCTGCGTCAGGACATGACATCCCAAGGTCTGGCGCGCGCCGAAACGGTGTTTGAGCCAGAAGACAATATCGCCAGCCTGATGGAAATGATGGGCGCGATGATTGTCGGGCGGTTTGGCCCACCTGCGGAACTGTCTGCGCAAAGAACCTTCTTCAACAAACATATCGGCCCTTGGGCCGCGCATTTTTTTGCAGATTTGGAAGCTGCCAAAAACTCTGTCTTCTACACCCCCGTCGGAACCGTCGGGCGGTTGTTCATGGAGATCGAGGCAGAGGCGTTCCGAATGAGTGCGGCATAAGCCGCAATAACCGGCGGGCAACCGCCATCAACCAGAGGGGAGAACTCTCATGACCAAGAAAACCGAGGAGGCAACAAGCCGCCGCGATTTTCTGAAACTGGCCGGAACAGCGGCGCCGATTGCGGCGGTGGCGGTTGCGACCAGCGGGACACAGGCCGAAGCAGCCGAACCCGATCTGTCACTGAATACCATTCAGGACACAGCGCATACCCGCGCCTACTACGGCAGCGCCCGTTTTTAACGGACGCCGCATCGATGGCCCTTGGCAACTGGTTGCGTGACGCCCGACCGCCAAAGGCTCAAATTCAGGCCAAGCGCGCGATGCCTTTGGGCACCGCAAGCAAGGGAGAGAAGCGATGTTGAGGAAAAAGACCAACGGGGTTGCGCGACGCCCCCAGCGGACAAGTATCCTTTCCGAAGTGTCTAACACTTCGGTAGACCGCCGCGCATTTTTGCGTGGATCAGGTCTGGCTATTGGGGGCATGGCGGCAATTGCCGCAACGGGAGGAACCGTTACCCAAGCCACAGCCGCGACTGCGGCTAAAGGAACTGTCGAATTAAAGAAATCCATCTGCACCCACTGTTCGGTCGGTTGTACCGTCGTGGCAGAAGTGCAGGACGGAGTCTGGACCGGGCAAGAACCCGGATGGGACAGCCCGTTCAACCTGGGCGCCCATTGCGCCAAGGGGGCCTCGGTGCGCGAACATGCGCATGGCGAGCGCCGGCTTAAGTACCCGATGAAGAAAGAGGGCGGTGAGTGGAAGCGCATCAGCTGGGAACAGGCGATCAACGAGATCGGCGACCAGATGATGACCATCCGCGAAGAAAGCGGCCCCGACAGCGTGTACTGGTTGGGTTCAGCCAAACACAGCAACGAACAGGCCTATCTGTTCCGCAAGTTTGCCGCCTATTGGGGCACAAACAACGTGGATCACCAGGCCCGGATTTGTCACTCAACCACAGTTGCGGGTGTTGCCAACACCTGGGGCTACGGTGCGATGACAAACTCGTACAATGATATCCACAACTCCAAGGCCATCTTCATCATTGGTGGTAACCCGGCAGAAGCACACCCTGTTTCGCTGCTGCACGTTCTGCGCGCCAAAGAGCAGAACAACGCGCCGCTGATCGTGTGTGACCCTCGCTTCACCCGGACGGCAGCCCATGCCGACGAATATGTGCGCTTCCGGCCTGGGTCGGACGTGGCTCTGGTTTGGGGCATCCTGTGGCACATCTTCGAGAACGGCTGGGAAGACAAAGAGTTCATCCGCACCCGTGTCTGGGGCATGGATCAAATCCGCGAAGAAGTGGCCAAATGGACACCAGAAGAAGTGGAACGCGTAACCGGTGCACCCGGTGAGCAACTGCGCCGTGTGGCGCGGACCATGGCCAACAACCGCCCCGGCACTGTGATCTGGTGTATGGGTGGTACGCAGCACACCAATGGCAACAACAACACCCGTGCCTATTGCATCCTTCAGCTGGCGCTGGGGAACATGGGCACATCGGGTGGCGGCACCAACATTTTCCGCGGCCACGACAATGTGCAAGGCGCAACCGACCTTGGCGTTCTGTCCCATACCTTGCCCGGTTACTACGGCCTGTCCAAAGGCGCGTGGGCTCATTGGGCGCGTGTCTGGGAAGAAGATGCTGACTGGCTGGGCGGTCAATTCGCCAAGACCACAGGCGCTGACGGCAAGGAAAAGTCGCTGCAGAACCTCACCGGTATCCCGGTGTCGCGCTGGATCGACGGTGTCTTGGAAGACCCGGACAACATGGACAACCCCGACAAGGTTCGGGCCATGGTGCTTTGGGGCCACGCGCCAAACTCTCAAACCCGTATGGTTGAGATGAAAAAGGCGATGGAACTTCTGGATACACTGGTTGTGATTGACCCGTATCCAACGGTTTCGGCCGTACTGCATGACCGGACAGATGGCGTTTACCTGCTGCCGGCCTGTACGCAGTTCGAGACTTATGGCTCTGTCACGGCCTCTAACCGGTCGTTCCAGTGGCGCGAGCAGGTGGTTGATCCGCTTTTCGAAAGCAAACCGGATCATGAAATTATCGGCCTGTTTGCACAGAAGTTCGGTTTCCATGACCGTCTGTTCCGCAACATCTCGATCGAAGAAGATGGGGTCACGCCGAACGTCGAAGACACTCTGCGCGAAATCAACCGCGGCATGTGGACAATTGGCTATACCGGCCAGTCGCCTGAGCGTCTGAAACTGCACATGGCCAATCAGCACACCTTTGACCGTACGACGCTTCAGGCGATCGGTGGTCCTGCTGATGGGGATTACTATGGTCTGCCATGGCCCACCTGGGGCACGCCAGAGATGAACCATCCGGGCACGCCGAACCTTTACGACATGTCCAAACCTGTGGCCGAAGGTGGCCTGACATTCCGCGCCCGCTTTGGTGTGGAACGTGACGGCGACAATCTGCTGGCAGAGGGTGTCTATTCGGTCGGTTCCGAGATCGAAGATGGGTATCCCGAATTCACCATGCAGATGCTGATGGATCTGGGATGGGACGGCGATTTAACCGATGACGAGCGCGCAGCGATCGACGCGGTAGCCGGACCAAAGACCAACTGGAAAACCGACCTTTCAGGCGGGATTCAGCGGGTTGCCATCAAGCACGGCTGTGCGCCCTTCGGCAATGCCAAGGCACGCGCTGTTGTGTGGACCTTCCCTGATCCGGTACCACGGCACCGTGAGCCGCTGTATACCAACCGTCGGGACCTGGTGGCAGATTATCCCACCTACGAAGACCGGAAGTTCTATCGTCTGCCGACGATGTATGCCTCGATCCAGAAGCAGGATTTCAGCAAGGACTATCCGATCATCCTGACCTCTGGTCGTCTGGTCGAATATGAGGGCGGCGGGGATGAAACCCGATCCAACCCATGGCTGGCGGAACTGCAGCAGGACATGTTCGTCGAGATCAACCCGCGCGATGCCAATAACCTTGGTGTTCGGGACGGGGCTCAGGTCTGGGTCGAAGGTCCGGAAGGCGGCAAGGTCAAAGTCATGGCGATGGTGACGCAGCGGGTGGGTGAAGGCGTGGCCTTTATGCCCTTCCACTTCGGCGGTCATTTCCAGGGTGAGGACCAGCGGTCGAAATATCCAGATGGGGCGGACCCCTATGTGCTGGGTGAATCGACCAACACGGCCCAAACCTACGGCTACGATTCCGTCACTCAGATGCAAGAGACCAAAGCGACTCTCTGCAAAATCATGCCAGCGTAAGGAGAAAGAGAATGGCTAGAGCAAAATTTCTCTGCGACGCCGAGCGCTGCATTGAATGCAATGCCTGCGTCACTGCTTGTAAGAACGAGCACGAAGTGCCTTGGGGGATCAACCGCCGTCGCGTGGTGACGATCCAGGACGGAAGTCCGGGAGAACGTTCAATCTCGGTCGCCTGTATGCACTGTTCAGACGCGCCATGTATGGCCGTTTGTCCGGTGGATTGCTTCTACCAAAACGATGAAGGCGTGGTGCTGCATTCCAAAGACCTGTGCATCGGCTGTGGTTACTGTTTCTACGCGTGTCCCTTTGGCGCGCCGCAGTTCCCGCAGGCTGGCAACTTTGGTTCACGCGGTAAGATGGACAAATGTACCTTCTGCGCCGGTGGCCCCGAGGAGAACAATTCCAATGCGGAATTCTCCAAGTACGGGCGCAACCGGATTGCCGAAGGCAAACTGCCCATCTGTGCCGAGATGTGTTCCACCAAGGCCCTGTTGGCGGGGGATGGTGACATCGTTTCCGCCATCTACCGTGAGCGCGTCGTTTCTCGCGGCTTTGGGTCGGGCGCCTGGGGTTGGGGCACTGCCTACGACCAGAAAGGCGGCTGAACGGGCAAGGCGGGCCCGATAGGGTTTCGCCTTTTCCAACGCCACCAAAATGCGGGGCGGTCTTTGGGCCGTCCCGCCCCTTCGCAATCCTGAATCAGTGGGAGACGACCATGCTACGCCATGTGTTCGCCCTTTTGACATTCGTCCTGCTTGCTGCGCCTGTGACTGTTCCGGCGCAAGAGGTATCGACGCCCGCAATCGACCGCTCCGCAACTGGCGGTGCGCAAACGCTGGAAGATATCCTGGCCCGCCAAAGAGGTGAGACAGTCGATAGCAGCTTCCGCTCTGACAATGTGGGGGGCAATGCTGTACCTCCGCCAAACCTGGCGCCGCTTGGCACGTCTTCGGATCCCGATCTGTGGCGCGCGCTGCGCTACAACAAGGCTGATGTCACCGTCAGCACGCCCAACAGTGTGGGCACCGTTCTGGTACAGGACGGGGGCATGCGCTGGTATCATTTCCGCCAAGGGACATTGGCCAAATATGGTGGCTGGTTGCTGCTAGGCACAATTGGCCTGCTGGTGATCTTTTTCCTGTTGCGCGGTCGCATTCGTATTGATGGTGAAAAGACGGGGCGCACGGTTACACGTTTTCAGTTCTTTGAACGATTTTCGCACTGGCTTTTGGCCGGGTCGTTCATTCTGCTGGGCGTGACCGGTTTGTTAACCCTGTTTGGCCGCATGTTCATTGCCCCCTATCTGGGGCGCGAGGTGAACGCGACACTGCTAGAGATTTCCAAGCTGATCCATAACAATGTGTCCTGGGCCTTTATCCTGGGCTTGGTGCTCGTGTTTGTTCTTTGGGTTTGGCACAACATCCCGAACCGCCTGGATTTGGTGTGGTTTGCGCAGGCCGGCGGCATCATCGGCAAGAAACACCCCCCCGCCAAAAAGTTTAACGCCGGACAAAAGATCATCTTCTGGTCCGTTATCCTGTTGGGCGCGTCGATTTCGATCTCTGGTGTGTCTTTGCTGTTTCCGTTCGAGCTGCCGCTGTTTGCCAAGACGTTCACCATTCTGAACGACTTCGGTATCCCCGGTTGGTTTGGCATGGACGCGCTGCCCACCGCTTTGGCTCCGCAAGAAGAAATGCAACTGGCGCAGCTGTGGCACGCAATTGTCGCCTTTGTTTTGATGGCCATCATCATCGCACATATCTACATCGGCTCTGTTGGTATGGAAGGGGCGTATGACGCGATGGGCAACGGCGAAGTCGACGAAGCATGGGCGCATCAGCACCATTCCATATGGCTTGACGAAGTGCGTGAGAAAAAGCCGGCTCAAACTCCTGAGCCAGCGGAATAGACCTTTGGGGCGTATTGCGACAAGCGGTGCGCCCTTCCACAGACAGTCGCATATCAAAGGAGCGATCTGGATATGAAAGCAATGTTCACCGGCTTTGCCGCCATGATCGTGATCAGCGTCGGTGCCTGGTACGGGCTGCACAATATCGGGTTTTCCTCGCAAGAGGTCTACTCTGGTGAAAACGTCCGGCTGGACTGAATGGCAGCTATGCAGATACACTTCACGGGATGACAATCACTGACGATTTCGGAAGCGCACTTGCAGGGGCTTCGATCCTGGTGATCGACGACGAACCCGGCATGCGCAATTTCCTGACCAAGATCCTGAAGCCGCGCGTCAAGCGCGTTGAACAGGCGTGTTCCGCCAAAGAAGCCAGCCAAAAGTTGGATGAGGCACATTTTGATCTCGTTATTCTCGACAATATCATGCCCGGATGCACCGGGTTGGATTGGGTCGGAGAGCAACGCCGCAAAGGCTTCTTTGCCGATGCCATTCTGATTACGGCCTACGCCGATCTGGAAACAGCGATTGCCGCGCTGCGCGTTGGTGTCAGTGATTTTGTGTTGAAGCCGTTTCGGGCCAATCAGATTTTGGGCGCAGTGGTGCGCACGTTGGATCGAAAATATCTGCGTCGGGATAATACGCTGTTGCGGCGTGAACTCTACGCAGATACTGGGCGCGGCCAGCTGCTGGGCAAGTCAGAGGCACTTTCCTCTGTACGGGCCATGCTGTCAAAACTGGCGCCGCTTCAAACCCCTGTCCTGTTCACAGGGGCCAGCGGCACTGGCAAAGAGCTGGCCGCGCGCCACCTTCACGGTCTGTCCGACCGGCGTGACAACCCGTTTGTTGCCGTGAACTGTGCGGCCATCGCGCCTGATCGGATCGCGACGGAACTTTTTGGGATTGTCGAACAGAATGACCGGCTGAAACCGGGTCTGTTACTGTTGGCAGATGGCGGCACGTTGTTTCTGGATGAAGTGGCGCAAATGCCCGGTCAGCTTCAGGCCGCATTGCTGCGTGTGCTGGAAGATCGCAAAGTGCGCCCGGTTGGGGCCGAGCGGGAAATTCCGCTGAACTTGCGTTTCCTGTTTGCCACCAACGCTGATCTGGAAACAGCTGTGTCCGAAGGGCGGTTCCGTGCGGACTTGTATCACCGTTTGAACGTGATGCAGATCCGTATGCCGGCACTGAAGGACAGATCGGAAGACATTGTTGAACTGGCAGCGATGTTCATGACTCATTTCTCTGCAACCATGGGCATGCCGTCGCTGACACTGGACGAAGGCACTTTGCTGAAGCTGCGTCGCTACGATTGGCCCGGCAATGTGCGAGAACTGAAAAATCTGATCGAACGCTCCATGATCTTGGGCGCTTTGCCGGAAGAGTTTTCCGGCAGCGGTCGGTTTTCCGGGGCGCAGGCGATAGAAAACCTGGATCTGGTTGTCCAAAGGCACATCATGCACATGTTGGATATTTGTGACGGCAACCGCGCCGAAGCGGCCCGTCGTCTTGGCGTGTCACGCAAAACGATTGATCGCAAACTGGCCGTTTGGGAAGTTTAACAAACCGCATCCCCGAAGGGCGATCTTAGTCAACAGGGTCGTCCCGATTCACCAGTCGGCTGCGTTTCAACCGATAGCTTGATGGGCTGGACCCGATAAAGCGTTTGAACATGCGGCTAAAGAAATACGGATCGCTGTAGCCCAGTTCGGCTGCAACCTCTTTGACAGACTTTCCCCTGCCCAGACGGTGAACCGCGAATTCCATGCGCTTCAGCTCTCGGTATTTTTGGGGTGTCATGCCCATTCTGTCGCGAAAGGCGCGTCGGAAATAGTCTTCGTTATAAGGCACATTCGCCATGGCCTCCTCGACACCAAAGCCAAGCGGATCTGCCGACAGGCGCGACGCAACGAACATGATCTGCAGCGATAAGTTGTCCGGAGATTCCGGCGCGTCGGTTGGATCCCCCCACCCCAGAAATGCCTGTTGCAGGTAGGCCAGCAGCAGAACCATGAATTGATGGTGCTGCGGAAGTGTCGTGTTGGTTGCGTGGCTGGAGGCCAGATAGTGCTGAACCAAGGGGCACAGGGCGTCCCAGTCGGGCAACTGTATCTTGCGTTGCAGTTTCATCTGACGAATGACATCGCCGCGACCGAACAGTTCTAGCGAAAAGTGTTGGGCGACCCCTGTATACAGCTCTGAGCCGCCGCCGTGTTTGCCGCGAAACCGTTGATAGGCGGGGATCAGAAACGCGTCTCCGGGTGAAACTTCCAGCTGTTCATCGCCAATGTTGTAGATCGCCTTGCCGGTAAGACAAATGATCAGGTCATGTACCGGGTTCAGCTTGTCGACTTTCCAACTGGGCGCGTGCTTCATTTTGATCGTTGTGCGGGCCAGCCGCAGCGACAACGAGCTCATGGGCATCATATTCAGGGGAAAATGTTCGATTTTCTCCATCTTTTTATTCCATTGTGTTCATTTTGAAGGCTTGTCGGACAAGTTACGTTGATTGCACGGAATCAATTCCGGGCTCGTTTTGAGGATATACGAGCAATTTTTGGGAGGAAATGCTGTTTTTGGGCGCAAAGCATGGTTTTCCATGCTCCTGGCGCTTTTTGACAGCCGAAATAACATGAACATTTCAGAACACCCATACCCTGTAAAAATCGCCTATGTTGGCGGTGGCTCTTTGAATTGGGCACCGCAACTAATGGCTGATCTGGCACAGGATGTTCGCCTGTCTGCCGAAGTCAGGTTGTATGACATCGACACCGGCGCGGCCCATCGCAATGTGCAGATGGGGAACCGCTTTGCCGAAATCTCTCGTGGGCCCAAGGCGCGGTATGTTTTGTCCGAAACCCTTGCCGACGCCTTGCGTGGTGCGGATGTGGTTGTGGTCTCTATTCTGCCGGGTCGTTTCAGTGACATGGCGCAAGATATTGGGATTCCAGCACGTTATGGCATTGCTCAGGCCGTCGGTGATACCGTCGGACCGGGCGGGTTTGTGCGGGCGCTGCGCTCTGTTCCGATGCTGGCTGATATTGGCCGGATGATCGGGGAACATGCGCCAGATGCCTATGTGTGCAATCTGACCAACCCGATGAGCGTTTTGACAGGTGCCCTGTACCGCGCCTTTCCCGAAATCAAATGTTGGGGCGAATGCCACGAGGTCACCAAGCTACGCAAGCAGGTGGCCTGGATCGCAAACCGCGAGACCGGCGGCGCGCCATGGACGCATCGGGATGTCGAGGTCAACGTTCTGGGCATCAATCATTTTACCTTCGTTGACCGTATCGCGTTGAACGGGCAGGACATGATGCCAGCCTACCGCGCCTTTGCCGAAGCCTATGGGCAAGACGGCTGGATCGCGGCAGAACCCGACCCGGATGACGAATTCGCCCGCTATTTCGAAGACCGCAGCCTTGTGAAATTCGACCTGTTTCGCCGGTTCGGCATTGCTGCGGCGGCTGGAGATCGGCACTTGGCAGAATTCATGCCAGCAGAGGATTACCTGGACCAAGCGCAACGCTGGAAGTTCGCGCTGACCCCGGTGGAGTATCGTGTTCGCAATTCTGCCGCGCGCCGGGAAAAAGCAGAAAGCCTTGCCACGGGTCGCATAACCCCGCAGGCGAAACGTTCTGACGAGGCGTTGGTAGATCAAATCGTTGCGTTGATGGGGGGCAAAGATCACGTATCCAACGTGAATTTGCCCAACACGGGGCAGATCGAAAACTTGCCAAAAGGCGCGATTGTCGAATCCAATGCCCGGTTTTCAAGTTTGGGGATCACCCCACTGATGGCGGGCGCACTTCCGGCGTCAATTCAACCGGTTATCGCTGATCACGCCTCTCGTCAGACGCATCTTTTGGATGCAATGATGACGGGCGACCACGGGGCGCTGTTCCCACTTTTCAGAACTGATCCGCTTGTCGCGCCACTTAGCACGGAGGCTGCGCGCAGCATGTTTGATGAAATGATCTATGCAACGGCAAACTACTTGCCGGATAGTTTACTGGCGGAGGTTGCATAATGGGCGGTGATAGCCGGTTCGTCGGGTTTTGGTACGTGGCGCCGTATGTTGTGGGATTGGTGCTGTTTACAGCTTTCCCCTTCATTGCGTCGTTTTACCTAAGCTTCACAGATTACGATCTTCTTAGCGCACCCAAATGGGTGGGGTTAGAAAACTACCAAAAGCTTTTCACGCGGGACCGAACCTTTGACAAATCGCTGAAGGTGACACTGATCTATGTGTTCTCGACAGTTCCGTTGAAGCTGACCTTTGCGTTGTTTATCGCCGTTGTCCTGAACTACCGGCTGCGGGGTATCAACCTGTTCCGAACGGCATATTACGTGCCTTCGATCCTGGGCGGCTCCATCGCCATTGCGGTTCTGTGGCGCTACATCTTTGCAGGCAACGGTCTGATCAACATGCTGATCACCTCGCTTGGTGGCGAACCGATCAACTGGTTCGGTGATCCTGAAAACGCGCTGTTCACAATCACACTTCTGCGGTGTTGGCAGTTTGGTTCGGCCATGGTCATTTTCCTTGCTGCTCTGCAATCGGTGGATAAATCGCTGTACGAAGCTGCGGGCATAGACGGTGCGAAACCTTGGCAAATCTTCCGCCATATCACCTTGCCACTGATCACACCGGTTATCTTTTTCAACCTGATCATGCAGACGGTTCAAGCGTTCCAAGAATTCAATGGCCCCTACATCATCACCGAAGGCGGACCGCTGAAATCGACCTACTTGCTACCGCTTTATATCTACGACGAAGCCTTCAAGAGTTTTGACATGGGTTATGCCTCGGCCATCGCGTGGGTTTTGTTCTCAATCATCATGGTGCTGACTCTGATCGCCTTCTGGTCTTCCAAGAAGTGGGTCTACTATGCCGGCGACAAAAGGAGCTGAGCAGATGGTTACGATCACCAATATCACGACGCCAAATGCGTCCAAGGGCACCCCGCCCACAATGCTAGAGCTGAAGTTGCGCCGTCAGGCCCGGATCAGCGCAACCATCCGCTACACCCTTCTGACGGTGGTTGGTTTCATCATGATCTATCCGCTGATCTGGCTGGTGGGTGCCTCGTTCAAAACCAATTCCGAGATCTTCTCGAGCCCTTGGTTCTGGCCGGAAAGCCCAACCGTTCAGGGCTACATCGATGGCTGGAAAACATCGACGCCATACACATTTGGGCATTTCTTCATCAACTCGATGCAGATTGTCATCCCCAAGGTGATTGGCACCGCCATTTCCTGCACGCTGGTGGCTTATGGGTTCGCCCGGTTCGAATTTCCTGGCAAGAAAATCTTGTTCGGCATTCTGATCGCCACGCTGCTGCTGCCTGATGTGGTTACACGTATCCCGCAGTACCTTTTGTTCCGGGAACTGGGTTGGCTGGACACCTATCTGCCTTTGTTTGCACCTTCGTGGCTGGCTGGCGATGCGTTCTTTGTCTTCATGGTCATTCAGTTCCTGCGGGCCATCCCGCGTGAGATGGAAGAGGCCGCCCGCGTCGATGGTGCCAACACTCTGCAGACATTGATTTTCATTGTCGTCCCAATGCTGATGCCAGCGCTGATTTCGGTCTGTCTGTTTCAGTTCATGTGGTCGATGAACGATTTCCTTGGACCGCTGATCTACATTTCAACGGTCGAAAACTACCCGATCAGCCTTGCGCTCAAACTTTCGATTGATGCGACAGAGGCGTTCAATTGGAACCAGATCTTGGCGATGACAGTGCTGGCACTGACACCTTCGCTGGTCGTGTTCTTCCTTGCACAAAAGTCCTTCATCGAAGGCATATCAACCGGGGGCGTGAAAGGCTGATGGCTGAGCTTCAATTAAATTCGGTCGAAAAGACCTATGGCAATGGCTTCAAGGCTGTTCATCAAATTGACCTGAAGGTCGAAGAAGGAGAGTTCATGGTGCTGGTGGGGCCATCCGGCTGCGCCAAGTCCACGACGCTTCGGATGATCGCCGGGCTGGAAACCATCACGGGCGGTGAGGTTCGGATCGGTGATCAGGTGGTCAACGATCTGGTTCCTGGCAAACGTGGCATCGCCATGGTGTTCCAGAACTACGCGCTTTATCCGCATATGAAAGTGCACCGGAACCTGTCTTTTGGGCTGAAGCTGAAGGGCGAGTCCAAAGAGAAGATTGCCAGTGCCACCGGCGAAGTGTCCGGCATTCTGGAAATCGAAGAATTGCTGGATCGGCTGCCCAAACAGCTGTCGGGTGGGCAAGCCCAACGTGTTGCACTGGGCCGCGCGCTGATCAAACAGCCCGAAGTGTTCCTGTTTGACGAACCCTTGTCCAACCTTGACGCAAAACTCCGCGCCTCGATGCGGGTTCGTATCACTGACCTGCACAAGCGTCTGCGGTCCGAAGGGCGACCAGCCACAGTGGTTTATGTGACCCACGATCAGGTCGAAGCCATGACAATGGGTGACCGGATTTGCGTTATGAAAGACGGTCACATCATGCAGGTCGCCGACCCGGTAACGCTGTATGAACGGCCCGCGAATGCCTTTGTTGGTGGGTTCATCGGCATGCCGGAAATGAACCTGATCCCTGCTGTTCTTAGCCATAGCGGCAAAGCGCAGCTGACATTGGAAGGTCAGACCATCGACGTGGAAGACGAGCTTTCCAGCCGGCTTCAAGCGGTTGATGGGCCCATTACAATGGGCATCCGGCCTCAGCACCTTCTTCCGGTTGAACCTGACACCGAAGGTGCGTTCACCGGCGAAGTAACCAACCTAGAATTCATGGGACACGAAGTGAACCTGCACGCCCGCGTTGGTGAAGCAGTATTCGTTTCGGTGATCCCCTCTGACAAGTTCGACCAGTCGTTGACGCGTGGAAGTCGCGTCGGACTGAAACCCATCGGCGCGCGTATGCATTTGTTCGATCGGGAAAGCGGCGAAAATGTTTCGCTGGCAGATCTTCAATAATGACCATCAAGGGAGGAAACAAACGATGATCAGAACTTTTATTGGGGTGGCACTTGCCACAACGACTTTGTCGTCCGCTGTCCAAGCGGCAGACCTGAGGATGAGCTGGTGGGGCGGCGACAGTCGTCACAAGGCAACTCAGGCAGCACTAGAAGCCTGTGGCGCCAAGCACGGCCACACAATCAAAGCAGAATTCACCGGTTGGTCCGGCCACTTTGAAAAGCTGACAACCCAAATCGCCGGTGGCACCGAAGCAGACATCATGCAGGTTAACTGGCCATGGCTGCCGGTATATTCTGCAGACGGAACCGGCTTTGCCGATCTCAAGCAATTCTCCGACACCATCGATCTGTCGAACTGGAGCGCGGAAGCAATTGAAGCCGGATCGCAAGCTGGCAAGCTGAATGGTCTGCCCGTTTCGACAACCGGTCGTCTTTTCGTGTTCAACAAGACAACATGGGAAAAGGCCGGTCTGGACCTGCCCAAAACCTGGGATGACCTGATGGCTGCTGGCCCGGTCTTTGCTGAAAAACTGGGTGAAGATTTCTACCCGTTCGAAGCAACAGGCTTGGACGCAGCGCTGATCATGACGCTGTATGGCACTCAGAAAACCGGGAAAACCCTGATTGATCCCGAAACCAACACCGTGTTGTGGACCAAGGACGAACTGACGGACGCCATCACTTTCTACCAATCGCTGGTCGACAATCACGTCATCCAGTCATGGAAAGAAAAAGCGGCGGCC
Organism: Pseudoprimorskyibacter sp.; assembly: GCA_034670065.1. Classification (GTDB taxonomy): domain Bacteria; phylum Pseudomonadota; class Alphaproteobacteria; order Rhodobacterales; family Rhodobacteraceae; genus Mesobacterium_A. The sequence goes on from JAXMOG010000002.1 coordinate 180,857, forward strand.
GGTGTCAAAGCTTTGCATGAAAACCCAGCTTGGGCAAACGGTCAAATCGCCGGAACCTATCAGTGGGATTCGACCTATTTCAAAATCTCTGATCCACTGACCGAAGGACAAGAACTGGTCTATGCAGGCTTGCTGAGCCAAGACGGTCAGAAAACACCGGGCATCTACCGCAAGGCATCGATGGTGTTCTCGGTTTCGGCCAATTCTGACAATCCGGAAGCTGCAGCGCAGATCGTTAACTGCATGCTGAATGAGCCAGAAGGCGTCACAGCGCTGGGCTCCACACGTGGTGTTCCGTCGTCCGTTACTGCCAAGGCGCAGCTTTTGGATGCAGGTGCGATCAAGCCGATCCAGACCGAAGCCCAAGGTCAAGTTCTGAACGCAGAAGGTCCGGCGATCCATCCATTTATGGAGCATCCGCAGGTCCGCTCGGCCATGGCCGACAATCTGGAACTGTTCGCCTATGGCGAAATTGACGCCGCAACCGCCGCAGACGAAATGCTCTACGGTATCAACGAAGCCCTCGAAGACGTCGGCTCGTAATTCACAGACCAGGGTGCCGGCTTTGTCCGGCACCCAAACTCAGCGAAAAAAATCATGCCCAATACTTTGCGCCTACTTGCCTTGTCCTCCAGGACGGCAGCAATCTTGATTGCGCCGGAAGGAGCGAACTATACGCTGTCCCAGCCTTTGGCTTGGCGCTGTACTTCTGTTGGCACAGCAGACAGCCGATCTGGTGAAACAGAGACTGTTTCACTCTTTCTGGAGTCGCTGGAGCCCGACACAGAGTATACTTTGACCACGACGCTGGGCGATCTGACATTCCAAACGCTTCCCTGTGCTGGCTTGTGTGACATCACATCCTTTGGCGCAGACCCGGCCGCAGACGACAATGCCGCGGCCATCCAGCTGGCGATCGATTCAACTCCCGAAGGGGGCACGTTGTTTGTGCCGCCGGGGCGGTTTGTAACCCGCCCGGTGTTTTTGCGGTCCAACATGACACTCTATTTACCCGAAGGCGCCCAGTTGGCCGCGCCCGGCGACAGAGAAGGCTGGCCCATTCTACCGGCACAAGACGAAACCGGTCGCAATATTTCGACCTGGGAAGGTCTGCCCGAGGCCAGTTTTGCAGCCGTGATCACTGCAGTGAACTGCGATAACCTAACCATCACCGGCCGCGGGGTTGTGGATGGTGGTGGTGATCGAGGGGATTGGTGGCAGTGGCCCAAGGAAACACGCGATGGCGCGCGCCGTCCCAGAACGCTGTTCTTGGCCCATTCCCGCAATGTGATCCTTAGCGGCGTCACGGTGTGCAATTCACCTTCGTGGACGGTGCATCCATTCTTTTGCAATCAACTCACCGCGGCGGCGCTGTTCATTCAAAACCCGCCTGACAGCCCAAATACAGATGGGCTGAATCCCGAAAGCTGTTGCGACATCACTTTGACCGCCATCGCCTTTTCGGTCGGGGATGATTGTATCGCCGTAAAGGCCGGTAAACGCGGGCCGGGCCAATCAGACCATCTTGCACCAACCCGGCGTCTGTCAGTGACACATTGCCAAATGGCGCGTGGCCACGGCGCCGTTGTTCTGGGGTCCGAGATGAGCGGCGAAATCACTGATGTTGAGATTGCGCACTGTGAATTTGACGGAACAGATCGCGGCCTGCGGATCAAAACACGGCGTGGCCGTGGGGGGCGCGTATCGTCTGTTGTGATGTCTGATATTGTCATGACAGGCGTTGGAACCCCGCTTGCCGTCAACGCTTTTTATTTTTGCGATGCCGATGGTCATGACCATTGGGTTCAGAACCGCGCACCAGCTGTCGTTGATGAAACAACGCCTGTTGTCAAAGATATAACCGTCAAACGCGTTCGTGCCGAAGGGGTCATGCTGGCCGCTGCCGCGATCTTGGGATTGCCCGAAGCGCATGTGACAGGTGTGACGATCGACGATTTCCAAGTGTCTTACAACCCCGACGCCAAAGCCGAAGTGCCGCTGATGGCCGACAATGTAAAACCCACGCGCCATGCCGGGTTGATTGCAGAGTTTGCCCAGGTGACCGGAGAGGTGACGTTAATCCCCGGAATGCAGGAGTTGGCCAAATGCTGACAGATTTCTTTGACGCCTATACCACCGCCTACAAACCCTACAAAGACGGTCGCTGGTGTTATGAGGATGGCCTGATCTACCGAGGTTTAGAGCTTTTGCACAAAACAACCGGCGAAAGCCGTTGGCTTGACCACATCAAGCAACGTGTGGATGCGCAGATCACACAAGACTCCAAATTGGTTGGGTATGATCAGTCAGATTATAACATCGATAACATCATGTCGGGCCGGGCGCTGATGTATCTGTATGAAACCACAGGTGATGCACGCTACCTTGCAACGGCAGAAACCTTGGTGGATCAGCTTAGCACCCATCCGCGCACCAACTCGGGCGTTTATTGGCACAAACTTCGTTATCCTTGGCAGGTTTGGCTGGATGGCTTGTACATGGGTCTTCCATTTCAAATCAGCTACGGCCTGAAAACCGAAAACGCGGCACTGGTTGAAGATGCCCTGCAGCAGTTGGACAAAGCGCTTGTGATGACGTTTGTTCCGGCAACAGGCCTGTATTGCCACGCCGTGGACGAGGCGCGGAAACAACGCTGGGCCAACCCGGAAACCGGACAATCCCCCGCACATTGGGCCCGGTCGCTTGGCTGGTTGGCGATGGCGCTGGTTGATGTTGCCGAATTGGTTGGGGAAAAACGGTTTGCGCCGCTGCGTGCCAGAGCCGAAGTCTTCTTGGCCAATGTGCTGCGGTTGCGCGGCGCTGATGGGCTGTGGCTTCAGGTGATTGATCAACCGGAACTGGCTGAAAATTACAAAGAAACCTCTGCTTCAGCGATGTTTGTCTATGGCTTGCTAAAGGGCCGGGCGCTGGGATTGGTGCCAGATCAGACAACAGATTTCTTCGGCCCGCTTGGGGACTTTGCGGTCAAACCAAAGTCAGGCGGCGGATTCGAAATGGTAGAAATTTGTGAGGTCGCCGGCCTTGGTCCCTTTGAAAACCGGTACCGTGATGGCAGTGCTGAATACTATCTCAGTGAACGCGTTGTTGCGGATGATGCCAAGGGCGTTGGCCCGATGATGATGAGTTATGCAGCGTCGTTGCAGGCCGAAAGTGTTCCGGTCTCAGCAAATGTCGGATGACGGTCTTGGCGCCGGAGCTTGCGGAGGATCTACGTCCGCAATTATCACCTCAGGAAGCAGAGCATTACTCTAAGTACAACACGCTGCGATATAATGGATGGGCAGGTAATTTAACAGATAATCCTTGGGAGCCGGACACGGCCCGAGATTATGATCGCCCGGCGGATGTCTTCGTTGATCCTGCAAATGCTGATGGGGAAACGATTTTTGCCACGTTGCAAGATGCCATTGATCATGTGGTGGACACTGCGGCGCACACGGGGGCAGCACATTATGTTATCGGATTGGTCCCCGGATCCCACCTTGGTCCGGCAATCCTACCGTCATTTTCTGGGTCCGAGACGACACCCAGCATTACGATCAAGGGGCTAGGAAATTCCCCGTCGGACACCGTGTTGTCTGCCCCGATTGACGCCGAAATGCCCGGTGCGGAATATGCGAAACGGTATGAAAAGGTCTTTGCCAATTCTGGGCTAGATGTCAGTGCATTGTACCGACAGATCGTTCAACGCACGACCATTTCAACAGGCAATGCAGCCGTGCTGCGGATCTTGGCCGATGCAACGCGCGTTCGCAATTTGACGATCCACAATACCTATAACGCAGATCGCGGAGGCACGTCTGGGCCGGACGCCGTGGTCAATGCACACGGCCAAGTTTCCAGAGGTCAGCATCAGGCGGTCGCCTTGATGGTGGATGGGGCAGACAAAGTGGCGATGGACACCCTGCGATTGCGCAGTTTCCAAGACACGCTTTACCTGAAATCGCCAGCCCACGATATTGCGGTGCGCAGTTGTTTGACAGATTGCGAAATCGAAGGAGATGTCGATTTCATCTTTGGGCAGGCCACCGCGTATTTTCAGGGCTGTACAATCCGGTCGCTGGGCGCACGCGGTGCGCGCTCATGGGTTACGGCGCCCAGCACAAACCTGCGTATTCCCTATGGCTTTGTGTTCAACGATTGCGATTTCGTGCATGATAACAGCCCATTGGCCCGCGAAGGCTGTTTCAGCCTGGGTAGGCAATGGTTTGAAGGAGTGCGTGCCAGCCCCTATGGAACGTCACAAACGCCAGGGTATCGCTGCAACATCAGCGACCAAAATGCCTATCACCCGCCTTATGGTCAGATCACACAGGCCACGTTAGAGGCCGTGGGCAAATGCGTTATCCTACGATCACGGATTGCGGGTCACATAAACGTCAATGCGCCGTGGGATGATTGGAATGGGCCGGGCTATGGGGCAGATGGCCGCCCACTTGATGGCCCGTGGAACCCGCGCTATCGACCGGTGCAGATGCATGCCGCGCAGTTTTTAGGTCATGCCCGGCGTTGGCTGGGATGGGACTATTGTGACGTAGATCCAGCCGCCCGATTTTTGGCAGAGTTTGAGAACCAAATCACGGCGCACAACTCCACACAGTAGCAACAGCGCGTCTCGATTCCTCTGTCGAACCCAAACTTTCCGCATCGCGTTGACATGCGATCAAAAGTTATCATACAACTTATGTGACAAATATAGGGATGCACTGATGACGCCGGAAGAACTCAAAGGGAAATTAGGCTCGGGCCTACTGTCTTTTCCCGTTACACATTTCGATGCCAACGGCGACTTCGCGCCCGAATCCTATAAGGCCCATGTTGAATGGTTGGCTGGTTACAATGCGCCAGTTCTGTTCGCCGCTGGCGGAACCGGAGAGTTCTTCTCGCTGGACCCGTCCGAGATTGCGCCCATCGTCACCGCGGCCAAGGAAAGCGCTGGCCAAACCGCCATCGTTTCCGGCTGTGGCTATGGCGCCGTATTGGCAACTCAGATCGCGCGTTCCGCGCAATCTGCCGGGGCAGACGGCATTTTGCTATTGCCGCATTATCTGATCGACGCGCCGCAAGACGGGCTGTTTGAGCACGTGCGCACCGTGTGCAACGCGGTGGATATCGGTGTGATGATCTACAACCGCGACAACGCGCAATTTGATGCCGATACAGTGGCTCGCCTGTGTGATGCGTGCCCCAATCTGATTGGGTTCAAGGACGGGTCGGGCGACATCGGAAAAATGCGCCAAATCACGGCCAAAATCGGCGACCGGCTGACCTATCTTGGCGGTATGCCCACAGCCGAACTGTTTGCCGAAGCCTATATGGGCGCCGGATTTTCAACCTATTCTTCGGCGGTCTTCAACTTTGTTCCTGCGCTGGCCAACAGGTTCTATGACGCCTTGCGCAGCGGTGACAGGGCCACCTGTGAAGACATTCTGAACCGGTTTTTCTATCCCTTCATGGAGCTGCGAAACCGCCGGAAAGGCTATGCCGTTTCAGCCATCAAGGCTGGTGTTCGTTTGGCCGGGTTTGATGCGGGTTCTGTGCGCAGTCCGCTTATGGATTTGACCAGAGAAGAAGAGGATACTCTGCGTCAAATCATTGAAAATAATATATAAAACCGGATGTGATCCGTCGCCCGAACGCGCGTAGAGCATCCGGTTCCGGCAAAGAAATCAGCGCAACAGCAAGCCGCGGTATCGTGTCAGGCTGCCCTTCAGGTGATGGCGCATCGCATCACGTGCGCTGATTTCGTTGCCTTCCACAATGGCGGTGACCAACGTTTCATGCTCTTCACGCAACAGGTCCATGTATTCCGGGGCCATCTTTCCGGTCGCCCTGTCCAGCGCCTGTCGGGGAATAAGCTGAGGGCCCATCATCCGCAGAAACTTTCCGAAGCGGGGATTGTTGGTGGCGTCGGCAATAGCCAGGTGCAGTGCAAAGTCGGCTTCCGCTGTCGCCCCACCTTCTTCGGTGATCCGGTTGACCTCTTTCAGCGCGTTTACAATCTTTTCTTCCTGCGATGGAGAGCAACGCTGCGCACATAACCCGGCGGCCTCCACTTCGACTGCAACGCGTAATTCCAGCAGCTCTATCATCGTTGACAGCTTGTCCACATCGACATCGCGAAAGGCATCCATCGGATCTTTCTTGGGTTCGATCACAAAAACGCCTGCACCGCGTTGCGCTTCCACCAGCCCGTCGGCGCGCAGGGCGGCAATGGCTTCGCGCACAACCGTGCGGCTGACGCCATATTCTTTGGTCAGCTGGGCTTCGCTGGGCAGCCTGTGACCTGGGGCGTAACCTTCGCTTTGGATCAAGTCGCGAAGCCGCTCACTCAGCTCTACGACCAATGTTTTCTTCTTGATCTCGGCTGCCATGTTTTGTCCCCCAATTTACCTAGACGGTATCTGGTCAGAACGATTGGTTCAATCTGTATGATGATTTTCGAAAAGTGACGTTCCGTCTACTGCGCAGCGACAGAATCTGCATCTGCCGCAGGCAACCAAACGCTGAACGCGGCACCGCCGCCGTCTCGGTTGCGGGCCATGATCAAACCACCGGCGCGTTGGATCAGAGTCTGCGAAATGGATAGCCCCAGTCCCGTGCCTTCGCCGACTTTGGTGGTGAAGAATGGGTCAAACACCGCTGACAGCTTTTCTTCGGGAATACCGGGGCCAGTGTCAGACACGGTTAGGCAAGCGCCGGTCATGCCTGCACGGTCTTGCGGTGCCAAGGACAGGGTCAATGCACCACGATAATCCATCGCTTGTGCGGCGTTGACGATCAGGTTGATCACCACCTGCTGCATTTCGCCGGGAACAACGCGCACTGGCGGAACCTCCTGAAATTCGCAGGTCACGGCAATGTCGCCCTTGGTTAAAACATGATCCACCAGAACCAGGCAATCCTCGACCACAGGCTGCAAGGCGACAGCGCTGTCATATTCGGAAAAATCACTGGGACGGGCAAATTTCAGCAACTTGCCCACAATGGCTTGGATCCGGCTGATTTGGCGGTCGATCAGGCGGATTTCGGTTTCCACCGCTTGCGCTTCGTTGCCCAACTCTTCGCGCAGAACATCCAGATTGCCCTGAATGACGGCCACCGGATTGTTGATTTCATGCGCAACACCTGCGGTGATCTCGCCGATGGCGGCCAGCTTTTCGCTCATCACCAGTTGGCGGTAGGTTTCCTCTAGCTTCTGGTTGGCGTCGCGCAGCTCTGAAGTGCGTTCTTCCACCCGCTCGTTCAACTCACTGGCCCAAGCGCGCAGCCGTTGATCGCGGTCTTGAACCTGATCCAGCAAATCGTCCAGATGGCCCGCCACTTGCCCGATTTCATCTCGTTTCCCGACACTGCCAATACGGGCGGACAGGTTGCCCTGACCAACGCGGCGCATGATCAGGATCATCTTTTCCAACGGCGCAAAGATCCCCTTGGCCAACCACAAAAACACAGGCGCCGAGATCAGCAAAACAGCAAAGAACGCCACCAGCATCCACAGGAATGCTTCGCGCTTGGCAGCGGAAAACGGCGCTTCCAGAAACCCGACATACAGCATGCCAACGCGCTTACCGAAACTGTCGGTAATCGGCACATAGCCCGAGATATACCATTCGTTCACAACAAACGCGCGGTTCAGCCAGGTCTTGCCCTCATCCAAAACCGCGCCCCGTACGGCGGCAGACACGCGTGTGCCCAACGCACGCACGTCTTCAAACAGTCGTACGTTGGTTGAAATACGCACATCGTCTAAAAACAGAGTCGCTGTCCCCTGACGGTCCCCGCCTGTGACAGCGTTCAGATAGACCAATGCGTTGATACTATCGATGAAATTCAGGTTCCTGTTCAGCAGGATACCGCCAACCAGCACGCCTTTCTTGTTGGCCACGTGAACCGGGCTGGCGGAATGAACAACCATCCCACGATCTTCAACTGTCCGCTCTGTTGGCACTGCGGCTTCTGTATCGATCAGTTCGATAAGCGCGCGCGACATCAGGTCTTCGGACAGGTCCGCCAGGTCTTGTGCAGAAAACAGATCAATCCGTGTGGTCAATTGCCCTGCCAGCGCGGCCGCCACCACGGGCCATTTCACGGCGGCATCATGCGCGTCTTCGGCGGGAAGATAGTACAGGAAATCCAATCCCAGCTCTCTCCGCTTTCGCAGGAAATACGCGCTTTGGTCTGCGTCTCGCCGTTGCAAGGCAAACTCCACAGACTCGGCAATGCCGTTCAGCTCTTCGCCGGTGCCCGCCATGATCCGGGCCAGATACTGTTCCGCAATGCGTAAATCGCTTTCGACATTGGCGATCAGCACCTTGTCATAATCCGCGGTCCAGCGCGTCAGCCCCAGCAACAACAGCAGCGGCATCAGCACGACCAATGGCGCAAGCGCTAGAACCAGCAGGCGCAGCCGGACGGACGTCATGTCGCTCTCCTCAGCAAGGTGGGGTAACGATAGCGGCCGCGCCTGATCCGCGCAATCATGGCGTCAAGCGGCTGATCTGTTGGGTGTTGCAGGGCTAGGCCACAATGGCGCGCGGTTGGGTCATATTTTGGAGACCTGCGCACCGCAGACTGCCCGGCGTTGCAACATCAAAGATGATGGAAGGGGCGATCATCGCCCCGCCCGAACTGCGCAAGGCCTGTTCATCGACATGGCCAGCCGGGTGCCCAAAGGTTTACACCCTTTGGCACACCGTCCGCCCCTGTGGTGCGGCGCCGATCTTTGCTCTTTCGTGTTGGCTCTATTCCAACCGGTGACACAACAGCCTGTTCTTAACGGCCTGTCTGGCACCCAATGGCACGCGCAGCTTGTGGCTACGCGGGCTCTCGCAACACGCGCGGAACTTTGAATTCTACGCGTTCCTGTGCGGTTTCAACCACTTCGACCGTCACGTCAAAACGGCTACGGAAGGCGTCGATCACCTCGTCGATCAGGATTTCCGGGGCGGACGCACCGGCCGTGATTCCGACAGTGCGGATGCCCTCCAGTGCGCGCCAGTCGATATCGGTGGCACGCTGCACCAGCTGGGCATAGTCGCAGCCCGCCTTGCTGGCCACCTCGACCAAACGTTTGGAGTTGGAAGAGTTCGGCGCCCCCACAACCAACAGCGCGTCGCAATCCGGCGCGATGGCCTTGACCGCCTCTTGTCGGTTTGTGGTGGCATAACAAATGTCTTCTTTGTGCGGGCCTACGATGGCGGGAAAACGCGCCTTCAGGGCCGCAACAATGTCGATCGTGTCATCCACGGATAATGTTGTCTGGGTCACAAACGCCAGTCGCGATGGGTCTCGCACGGTCACATGCGCCACGTCGTCAACGGTTTCCACCAACAGCACTTCGCCCTCTGGCAGTTGGCCCATGGTCCCGATCGTTTCAGGATGGCCGGCATGGCCAATCATGATCATCTGTAGTCCGCTGTCATGATGGCGGGCGGCTTCGATATGGACCTTTGAAACCAAGGGGCAGGTGGCATCGACATACACCATCTCGCGCCGCGCGGCCTCTGCCGGAATGGCCTTGGGCACGCCATGCGCCGAAAAGATTACGGGCCGGTCATCGGGGCAATCTGTCAGCTCTTCAACAAACACGGCCCCTTTTTCGCGCAGATCATCCACCACGTATTTGTTGTGAACGATCTCGTGGCGCACATACACCGGCGCGCCCCATTTCTGCAGCGCCAATTCCACGATCTTAATCGCCCGGTCTACACCGGCACAAAACCCGCGCGGCGCGGCAAGGTACAAGGTCAGAGGGGGTGTCGTCATCGTTAGGTCTCCTGTTGCCAAACAGGTAGGACGCCTGTGCCGCCGGGTCCAGTACTTTACCCGGTCACGGGGCAGTGAATTGACGCCACAGGCGAGAGTCTGTGTAAATGGCACGCATCAAGCAGGAGTGAGAATGCAGTCTGTCATCTGGGCCACAGTCCTTTGCGTCGTTGCGGGCGCAGGTCACGCACAACAGCTTTTTCCGTATCAAGACGCAGATCGCGTTGCCAATGGCGCGGCGCTTTATTCCGAGTATTGCGCGTCCTGCCATGGGGCTTCTTTGGAAGGGCAGCCAGATTGGCGCAACCGGGATGCCGACGGATATCTGCCCGCGCCGCCCCATGATGAAACAGGGCACACATGGCACCATCCGGATGCCGTGTTGTTTCGCATCGTGGCGTTGGGAACAGAGGCGATTGTGGGCGGCGACTACAAATCCAACATGCCGGGCTTTCGCGATCAGATGACGCCAGACGACGTGTTGGATGTGATGGCCTATATCAAGAGCACCTGGCCCAAGACTGTGATCAGGCGGCACAATGACATCAACGCCCGTGCCGCGGCCAATTGATCAGGTCATCCGGTTGCTGCGGTCGTCAGCCAAGCCAAGACAATGTAGCGCCCGGTTTTTGCGATGGCGACAAGGGTCACAAACAACCAAAGCGGCGTGCGCATAATACCGGCAATCATGGTAACGGCATCGCCCAATGGGGCCCAGCTTAGCAACAGTGTCCAGAGCCCCCAGCGCTGATAGAAACGCTGCGCGCGCGCCATTTGCGCATCAGACACGGCAAACCAGCGGGATCCCCGCAACCGATTGGCGCTGCGGCCCATGGCATAATTCGCCACCGAGCCCAGGGTGTTCCCAATGCTTGCCACCACGACCAACCAGAATGGGGAGATCTTCTCGGCAACTTGCAGAGCAACAAAGACCACTTCTGACTGAAACGGCAAAATGGTCGCCGCACCAAAGGCGACGGCAAACAAGCCAAAAAGGGCGGAAATTTCAGGAATCAAAATCAGTAAGCAAAATAAGGTGTCTCTGGCCCAGATGGACCAGAGACCTTTTCCTTAACTATCGCTGGCCATTTCCACGTGACGTTCAGGCTGAACCTCGCGTGGTGGGCGGCCAATCACGTCGCGCAACTCATCCAATTCGATAAAGTTGTCGGCCTGACGGCGCAGTTCGTCGGCTATCATAGGGGGTTGGCTGCGAATGGTCGAAACCACCGAAACCCGTACACCCTGACGCTGCAAGCTTTCCACCAACGGCCTGAAGTCTCCATCCCCGGAAAACAGCACAATGTGGTCCACATGCGGAGCAAGCTCCATCGCATTGACAGCCAGTTCGATATCCATATTGCCCTTCACCTTACGGCGGCCTTGGCTGTCGGTGTATTCCTTGGCGGGTTTAGTCACCATGGTGAAACCGTTATAATGCAGCCAATCGACCAACGGTCGGATCGGGGAGTACTCGTCATTCTCTAAAAGTGCGGTGTAGTAGAAAGCACGCAACATTTTGCCACGTCTAACGAACTCTTGGCGAAGCAACTTGTAGTCGATATCGAACCCAAGCGCTTTGGCTGCCGCGTATAGATTAGAGCCGTCGATGAACAGCGCGAGCCGTTCGTCTTTGTAGAACATTTAAATTCCTTTCGACAAAATATGCTCTGCAGGTCGTCCGTGAGTGTGTGAATGAGTGAGTGTTAGAGTGAGTGCAGAACAGGGGAATTACGTTTAAAGTATTTTACTGGTACGGCAACTAGTGGATACGGAAAACATATAGATGATACGCGATATTTCGCAAGATTTCCTGATAGCTCTCGGCGCAAATCAGCCATCCGACCTTGGGTCACCCTTGGTTACCCTCCAGGCTGCAATTGCAGCATTGGCCGAGCAGGGCGTGGTGATTCGCAAAATCAGCAAGTTTTACGAAACCCCTTGTTTTCCTGTGGGTGCAGGGCCTGATTACGTAAATGCCGCACTTCATGTTAGCGCAGCCATGACCCCCCGCAGAATGCTGGATATCCTGCATGACGTAGAGGCCCGGTTTGGCCGCCTGCGGACCCAACGTTGGGCCAGTCGAACCGTTGATATGGATTTGTTGGCATGCGGGCAGATTGTTCTGCCAAGCGCGGAAATGCAGGATCAATGGCGATCATTGTCTCTGGAAGCGCAACAAAAGGCCGTTCCGGGTGATTTGATCCTGCCACATCCCCGGATTCAGGATCGTAGTTTCGTTCTGGTCCCGCTGGCAGATGTGGCCCCGGATTGGGTTCATCCGCGCACGGGGAAAACGGTTCGCCAGATGCTGGACGCCCTGCCACAAGAAGACGTGAGCACGGTGCGACCAATTTGATTCTGGACTTGTGTTTTGCCCCTTTGGGGGGTAGATCGTCACTTTCTGATATCGACCCAGAATTATCCCGGAGAATCTCATGGCCCGCGTCACGGTTGAAGACTGCGTAGACAAAGTACCGAACCGGTTCGAACTGGTTATGCTCGCCTCACATCGTGCGCGTGAGATCACAGAAGGCGCAGCCCTGACCATTGATCGTGACAACGACAAGAACCCTGTCGTTGCTCTGCGTGAAATCGCCGAGGAAACTCAGTCCGCTGATGAGCTGCGCGAGCGTCTTGTTGAGTCCAACCAAACTCAGATCGAAGTTGATGAGCCTGAAGAAGACTCGATGGCCCTGTTGATGGGCGCCGAGCCTGACAAGCCCGCCGAAGACGACATGAGTGAAGAGAAGCTGTTGCGTGCGCTGATGGAGGCGCAAGGTCAGGGCTGACTCGTTAATTGCGGGCAAGCAAAGGGCAAATGGCATGATCGCCGCTGAAGACCTTATCGCTCTTGTCTGTAACTATAACCCAAAGACCAACCAAGACCTGATCCGTGCAGCGTATGACTACGGTTATGCGATGCACGATGGTCAAACGCGCCAATCGGGGGAACCGTATTTTACGCACCCTGTGGCCGTGGCGGCAATTCTAACTGAACAGCAGCTGGACGATGCCACCATCGTCACTGCGCTTTTGCACGACACCATCGAAGACACGCGGTCCACCTATACCGAAGTGTCGGAAAAGTTTGGCGACGAGATCGCAAAGCTGGTTGATGGTGTTACCAAGCTGACCAACCTGCAACTGTCCAGTTCCGAGACCAAGCAGGCCGAAAACTTCCGCAAGCTCTTTATGGCCATGTCCAAGGATCTGCGGGTGATCCTGGTAAAGCTGGCAGACCGTCTGCACAACATGCGCACGATCAAGGCAATGCGCCCTGAAAAGCAGTTGCAAAAAGCGCGCGAGACGATGGACATCTATGCGCCGCTTGCAGGCCGGATGGGTATGCAGTGGATGCGGGAAGAGCTGGAAGATCTGGCGTTCCGGGTTCTAAACCCCGATGGGCGCGCCAGCATCATCCGCCGTTTCATCACCCTGCAAAAAGAGACCGGCGACGTTATCCATCGCATCACCAGCGATATGCGGACAGAACTGGAAAGAGCCGGGATCGAGGCAGAGGTATTTGGCCGCGCCAAGAAACCCTATTCGATCTGGCGGAAGATGCAGGAAAAAGACCTGGCCTTTTCCCGCCTGTCCGACATTTACGGTTTCCGCGTGATCACCCGGTCTGAAACGGATTGTTATCGTGCGCTGGGCGCGATCCATCAGCGTTGGCGTGCGGTGCCCGGCCGGTTCAAAGACTATATTAGCCAGCCCAAATCCAACGGTTATCGGTCTATCCACACCACGGTGTCGGGCCGCGATGGTAAACGGGTCGAAGTACAGATCCGCACACGCCAGATGCATGACGTGGCCGAAACCGGGGTTGCGGCGCATTGGTCCTATCGGGATGGTGTGCGCGCGCAAAACCCCTTTGCCGTTGATCCGGCAAAATGGATTGCGTCACTGACAGAGCAGTTCGACGGCGAGGATGACCACGACGAATTCCTGGAAGCCGTAAAGCTGGAAATGTATTCCGACCAGGTGTTCTGTTTTACGCCCAAGGGTGATGTGGTGCAGCTGCCGCGTGGCGCCACGCCTTTGGATTTTGCCTATGCTATTCACACGCGGATCGGCTCTGCCTGTGTGGGGGCCAAAGTCGACGGTCTGCGCGTGCCCTTGTGGACCCGGCTGAAGAATGGCCAATCGGTTGATATCATCACCGCCGAGGCGCAGGAACCGCAAGCCACCTGGCTGGACATTGCCATCACCGGCAAGGCCAAAACGGCCATCCGCCGGTCGTTGCGCGAAGCGGATCGTGAACGCTTTATCCGTTTGGGTGCCGAATTGGCCCGATCCGCCTTTGAACATGTTGGCAAGAAGGCCAGCGAAAAGGTGTTGGAACGGGCCGCCAAAACCTTGCGTTTGGCTGATGCAGACACCGTGTTGGCACGGTTGGGCAGTGCCGAGATTACGGCGCAGATGGTGGTTCAGTCTGTCTACCCCGATCTGGTGCAACGCAAAGTGGACGAGATTGAATCAAAGCGCGCCGTTATTGGTCTGTCGCATGGTCAATCGTTTGAGCGCGCGCCGTGCTGCCAACCGCTGCCTGGGGAGCGCATTGTTGGCATCACCTATCGCGGCAAAGGGGTTGTGGTGCACGCCATCGATTGCGCTGCGCTCACCAGGTACGAAGACCAACCAGAACGCTGGATGGATCTGCACTGGGCCGAGGGAAACCACCCGGCCGTTTACCCGGTGTCGCTTGATGTCACCATCGGGAATGATGCGGGCGTATTGGGACGTATTTGCACATTGATTGGCGAGCGTATGGCCAATATCTCCAACCTTGAGTTTGTTGACCGAAAACCGGATTTTTACCGGCTGGGTGTTGATGTGGATTTGCGGGACGCCGAACAACTGCATTCGGTGATGTCAGCTTTGGCTGCCGAAAGCGATGTTGCGGCGATCAGCCGACGACGTGACCCGAATTTGGCAGCGGTACGGCCAGCAGCCGAGTAACGGGGGGATGAAAATTGGTGTTCAAGCGCCGTGACAGACGCCCGATTTGGCGTATGCTCCGCGAGTTTCTGTGGCCGCGTGGCGGCTGGGGACGTGCGGCGCTGTATGTGCGCCATCGGGTGCGGCGTCTGCCTGACCCGCCTGAACGCATCGCGCGTGGCATCTTTGCTGGGCTGCTCACCACCTTCACCCCGTTTTACGGTTTGCATTTCCTGACAGCAGGCCTGATCGCGGTTGTGATGCGCGGCAATATTCTGGCCGCCCTGCTGTCCACCTTCTTTGGCAACCCGCTGACATATGTGCCGATTGGCATCATTTCGATGAAGACGGGCTATTGGCTGCTGGGGCTGAAAGGCAATCCGGAACACGGGTCGCTGGGGCGCAAATTTGCCAAGGCAGCCGAGGATCTGTGGGACAATCTGGTGGCGGTTTTTACCGGCGCCAACCCGGATTGGAGCGATCTTGAAATCTTCTACCATGAGGTTTTCTTTCCCTACCTGGTGGGCGGTATCATTCCAGGCATCATCGTAGGGTTGATCGGATACTACATGTCGGTTCCAGTGATCCGTGCCTATCAGAACCGTCGCAAAGGGTCTTTGAAGTCAAAGCTGGCCAAGCTGAAGAAGAAACCGGCTGACGGCGAGCTTGGCGGCGAGTAGACTAAGCGCCTGATAACCAACGTAGAGAACAGCAGATGACTTATGCCGGGCGCCTGAGACTGGGTGTGAACATTGACCACGTCGCCACCGTTCGCAATGCGCGCGGCGGGGCGTATCCAGACCCGTTGCGGGCCGCACAAATCGCCGAACAGGCCGGGGCAGACGGCATCACCGCCCATCTGCGCGAAGATCGCCGCCACATCACCGATGCTGATATCGAGTCGCTGTCGGCCAATCTGTCGATCCCGCTGAACTTCGAAATGGCCGCAACGCAGGAAATGCAGCAGATCGCCTTGCGCCATCGCCCCCATGCCGTTTGCATCGTTCCCGAAAAGCGTGAAGAGCGGACAACAGAAGGCGGACTGGAAGTCGCGCGTGAGGAAAACCGACTGGCCCATTTCATCGCTCCGCTGCGTGATGCCGGGTGCCGGGTGTCTATCTTTATCGCCGCGGACAAACGCCAAATCGAAGCAGCGCATCGTATCGGTGCCGAGGTTATCGAACTGCACACCGGTGCCTATTGCGATGCTTTTGCCGAAAACCGCATGGATGCGTATGATGCCGAACTGGCCGCTTTGCGCGAAATGTCGACCTTTGCCCATTCGCTGGGGTTGGAAGTGCACGCCGGACACGGGCTAACCTATGAAACGGTGCAACCAATCGCTGCTTTCCCCGAGGTGATGGAGCTGAACATCGGCCATTTCCTGATTGGCGAAGCGATCTTTCGCGGGTTGGACGCGTCGATCTCTGAAATGCGCCAGCTGATGGATGATGCACGCACCTGATTGGCCCTGTGGGGCAGTGGCGCGCCAAGGCAATGAAAAAATGACACTCAGCCGCCGGGGCATTGCGCCAATTGCCGGTGGCTGTGGCTTGCCCTATCAAAGGGCGGTCAGGCACGGAGGCAGCGCATGATCCTGGGTATCGGTACAGATCTGGCCAATATAGAGCGGATTTCACAGACGTTAGACCGCTTTGGCGACCGGTTTCGCAACCGTGTGTTCACCGATATCGAACAGCGCAAGGCAGAACGCCGTGCCGATGTGGCGGGCACCTATGCCAAACGGTGGGCCGCCAAGGAGGCTTGTTCCAAAGCCCTGGGAACAGGGCTGCGCATGGGCATTTCCTGGAAAGACATGGCGGTCAGCAACCTGCGGACCGGCCAACCGGTGATGGAAGTCACAGGCTGGGCCAAAGAGCGGTTGGATCAGATGACACCACCGGGCCATGAAGCGGTGATCCATGTCACGCTGACGGATGATCATCCCTGGGCGCAGGCTTTTGTCGTGATCGAGGCGAGACCGATTCAATCTGACTGAGTTTTGGCGTCGGGGTTTACCTTTGTGAAACCGCCGCCCCGCATGTTCTGCGTCAACCCAAGCGCGCAACACATGCGGTCACAAGGATGCGGTCACAATGACAAAGATGATTCAGAAGAAGTCGCTGGACAGTCACAAGCTGATACCGGGCGAAGTGCCCTTCGATGTATCTGAACTGTTCTTTTCCCGCACGGATGAGCGGGGGATCATTCAGTCTGGCAATGGGGTGTTTCGCCGTGTGTCCGGGTATGAGTGGGACAAGCTGCGCGGTGCGCCCCATAAACTGGTGCGCCATCCCGATATGCCCAAGGGGTTGTTCTGG
This sequence comes from Pseudoprimorskyibacter sp., assembly GCA_034670065.1. GTDB lineage: Bacteria > Pseudomonadota > Alphaproteobacteria > Rhodobacterales > Rhodobacteraceae > Mesobacterium_A. Next base: position 197,911 of record JAXMOG010000002.1, read on the forward strand.
CTGATGTGGGAAACTTTGAAATCCGGCAATGCCATTGGCGCCTATGTGAAAAACCGGTCCAAGGACGGGCGGTTTTACTGGGTCTTCGCCATCGCCTCCCCCACGGAGGGCGGGTATATGTCTGTGCGCATCAAGCCCACGTCCCAACTGCACCAACGTGTGATCACCATGTACGAAGAACTGGTGGCAGAGGAAGACGCCGGTCTTTCCCCCGAAGACAGCGCAAAGCGTCTGCAGGAAAAGATTCAAGAGATGGGCTTTGCCAACTACACCATCTTTTCATCGATCGCCATCACCACCGAAGTGCAAGAGCGCGCCAAACGAATCGAACGCCCGTTGGAAAGCTGGCAGCATCGATTTAAATCCATGTCGGATGCCATCATGGAAATACAGGGCGAAACCGATGCGATGCTAGAGGCGTTTCGGTCCATTCGGACCGTGCCCATGAACATGCGTATCCTGGCCTCTCGGCTGGAAAATGCAGGCGGGCCGATCAGCGCGATTTCGGTGAACTACGGGTCCATGCTGGATGAGATGACATCTTGGGTACATGCGTTTTCCGGCGGTGCTGTCAGCCCGTTTTCGCGCATACGCGATTCCATTTTGACGGGGCAGTTCTTGGCATTCTTCGCGATGATCCAAATTGAAATGACGCAACGCTTTGGGCGTCAAACCAGAAATGCGGAATCAGATGTGAATATACCTGAGGAGGCTGCACGCCTGAAGGCGCAGGCCACAGAATACCGGGAACGCGCAACCGAAGCGTTGAAAGTGGTGGAGTTGGAAGCGGGGCACCTGGCGCGCAGCGTGTTGGATATGAAGCGCTATGTCACCGGGCTAAGTTCGACGCGGATGATGTGCAAAATCGAAAGCGCGACTCTAGAGGAATCCGGCGATGCCCTGTCCGGGATTGTGGATCAGTTGGACTATTGTCAGGACGCCATTGAAACTCGGTTGGCGCGGATTTCAGAGTTGAATGGTTTGATTCAGTCCAACACAGCCATGTTGCGGGCAACAGCATAGCCCTGATCTCACCCCAGGTCTTGTGGGGGTTAGCAAAAGAAAGGGGGCCCAAGGCCCCCGATCCATGTGTTCTGCTTAGGCGCGTACCAGTTTCTCGTAACTTTCCGAGATGTCTCTGGTCAGTGCGCCAACTTCAAATGTGTAGTCGCCGATCTGTCCTACAGGTGTGACCTCGGCAGCGGTGCCTGTCAGCCAGCACTGCTCAAAGCTTTCCAGTTCTTCGGGCATGATATGGCGCTCATGCACTTTGATATCACGCTCTTCCAACATGCCAATCACGGTCTGGCGGGTTAGGCCGTTCAAGAAGCAATCCGCCTTCGGCGTATGCACTTCGCCATCTTTGACAAAGAAGATATTCGCGCCGGTCGCTTCGGCCACATAGCCGCGATAGTCAAACATCATGGCGTCTGAACAGCCTTTGGCCTCTGCCTCGTGCTTGGACATGGTGCAAATCATATACAACCCGGCAGCCTTGGCGTGGCAGGGAATGGTCTCGGGCGAAGGGCGTTTCCACCGGGCGATGTCCAGCTTGGCGCCTTTCATCTTTGCATCACCGTAGTAGTTGCCCCATTCCCAAGCCGCGATGGCCACACGAACCGGGTTGCGATCTGCCGCGACACCCATGTCTTCGCCAGCACCGCGCCACGCGATGGCGCGCACATAGGCATCGGTGTATCCGTTCACGTCCAGAACGGCGGCTTTGGCAGCCTCGATCTCGTCCACGGAATAGGGGATTTCAAAATCCATCTGACCAGCCGAGAAATGCAAACGCTCAGAGTGCTTGCGCGACAGGAAAATCTTGCCGTTATACGCGCGCTCACCCTCAAAAACAGAGCTGGCATAGTGCAGGGCGTGCGTTAGGACGTGGACCTGGGCCGCGCGCCATTCCACCATCTGGCCATCCAGCCAGATTTTGCCATCACGATCATCATATGCACCGGCCATTGCGTTCTCCTCGGTGTGTTTTTTTCATTTGTTGCGAATTTTGGCCCGTAACGGCCATAAAGTTGCGCGGAAACTGCGACTCGCTAACATTTGCCCCTTGGAATGTCAACAAGACTGACTTAAAATCTGAGCAAATCAGGAGGCAGCATGAACGAGGCAAGAGGCCCAAACCGGCATAGCGGTGAATCTCTTTTGTTCCTTACCGACGATCAGTTGCGTCAGGGTATCGAGGCAATGTTCTTTGCGTACCGGGGCTTTACGGCAGATCCTGATCGGATTTTGGCAGATTTATCTTATGGCCGCGCGCACCACCGCGCGCTGCACTTTATCAATGGCGCACCTGGCACGACGGTGAACAATCTTTTGCGGATACTGGGTGTCACGAAGCAGTCGCTGAACCGCGTTCTGCGCACCCTGATTGACGATGGAATGGTTGAAAGCCGGGTTGGCCGCGCAGACAAGCGCGAGCGGCATCTGTTTCTGACAGAGCAGGGGCTGGCGCTGGAACAGAAATTGTCTGACGCGCAACGCGCGCGGATGCGGGATGCCTATCGCGCCGCCGGACCCGAAGCCGTGGCCGGTTTCAAGAAAGTTCTGGAAGCTATGATGGACACTGACCTGCGCAAACAGTATCACGCCCTGCGGGAGGGGCGTGAATGACCGACAGTGATGTGCATCTTCTGATCGTCGATGACGATGAGCGTATTCGCGGCTTGTTACAGAAATTTCTGATGCGGAACGGCTTCCTTGTCAGCGCCGGTCGCGACGCGGCCCATGCCCGCCGTTTGTTGGAGGGGCTGGAATTCGACATGCTGGTGTTGGATGTGATGATGCCGGGCGAGGATGGCATCAGCCTGACCCGATCTATTCGCGAAACATCGACCATGCCGATCCTGCTGCTGACAGCCAGAGCCGAAAGCGAAGACCGTATCGCAGGGCTGGAAGCTGGCGCAGATGACTATCTGGTCAAACCGTTCGAACCCAAAGAGCTGCTATTGCGGATCAACGCGATCCTGCGCCGTGTGCCAGAACCCAAAGAGGATCTGAGCGCGCCCAAGTTCCTGTCGCTGGGGCCAATCCGGTATGACATTGAACGTGGTGAGCTGTGGCAGGGCGAAGAGCCTGTACGTTTGACCGCAACGGAAAACCAGTTGATGCGCATCTTTTCGGCAAAACCGGGGGAGGCGATCAGCCGTGCAAAGCTGGTTGAGGAACTGGGCCGCGATCGGGGCCAAAGCCAAGAGCGGGCGGTTGATGTCCAAATCACGCGGCTACGGCGCAAGCTGGAGACGGACCCAAAACAGCCGCGTTACCTGCAAACCGTGCGGGGCGCTGGGTATATGTTGGCAACCGACTGATCCAGACGCGGGGAGATGTCGATGACGACAGCGCTGATTACACATGCAGAATGTATGGGCCATGTAACGCCTGATGGTCACCCCGAACGTGTGGCCCGGCTTGAACATGTCTTGCACGCCTTGGCACCGTTGGACCTGCGCCGCGAAACCGCGCCAATGGCCGATCAGGCTGCGCTGCTGCGCTGCCATCCGCAATCATATTTGGATATGCTGGCTGCCAAATCGCCATCATCCGGGTTTGCGCAACTGGATGGTGATACGATCCTGTCGCCGGGATCGTTGGATGCTGCCTATCGCGGGGCCGGTGCCGTGATGCGCGCTGTTGATTTGGTGCTGTCTGGTGAAGTGGGCAATGCCTTTTGCGCCATTCGTCCGCCGGGCCATCATGCAGAGCGTGAAACACCAATGGGGTTTTGCCTGTTTGGCAATGCAGCCTTGGCCGCCAAATACGCGTTGGATCACCATGGTCTGGCGCGCGTGGCTGTTGTGGATTTTGATGTGCACCACGGAAATGGCACGCAAGATCTGTTGTGGGATGAACCGCGTGCGTTGTTCATCGGCAGCCATCAGATGCCTTTGTGGCCGGGCAGTGGCGGACCAGCAGAGCGCGGTGCGCATGACAATGTGCTGAATTTACCATTAGCGCCAAACACCGGCGGGGCCGAGATGCGCGCAGCCTACAGTGGTCAGGCGCTTTCTCGATTGCGCGCTTTTAAACCCGAGTTGATCATTGTGTCGGCAGGGTTTGATGCGCATCAGGATGATCCGCTGGCGCAATTGAATTGGTCGGTTGAGGATTTCCGCTGGATCACTCGTGAACTTTGCCGCGTCGCGGACGAGGTATGCGAGGGTCGCGTTGTCTCGACTTTGGAAGGCGGTTATGATCTTCAGGCGCTGGCAAACAGCGCCAAGGCGCATGTCGAAGAATTGAGTGAGGCAGCACGATGAGCGAAACACCCGTCAGCGAAATGAGCTTTGAACAGGCGATGAGCGAGCTTGAAAAGGTTGTGGGCCTGTTGGAACGCGGCGACGTTCCGCTGGACGAGTCGATCACGCTGTACGAACGCGGGGCCGCGTTGAAGAAGCGGTGCGAAGACAAGCTGAAAGAAGCCGAAGAAAAGGTTGCCGCAATCACGCTGGACAAAGACGGCCAGCCCACCGGCACCACCCCGGTCGACAGCCAGTAATTCACCCTGATGTTCGAACCCTCGCTGAAATTGGCGGCTGCACAGGTCGCGGCCCATTTGGACACTGTTATTGGTGACCACCGAGAGCTGCCGCTGACGCAGGCGATGCGCTATGCCGTCACGGGTGGCAAGACGTTGCGTGGGTTTCTGGTGCTGGAAAGCGCCCGGTTGCATGGGGTTGATCCAGACTGCGCCATTTGGCCCGCCACGGCCATCGAAGCGATCCATGCTTACAGTCTGGTGCATGATGATTTGCCTGCGATGGATGACGATGATCTGCGCCGTGGCCAACCGACCGTGCACCGTAAATGGGATGAAGCGACCGCCATTCTGGTGGGCGATGCCTTGCAAACGCTTGGCTTTGAACTGGTCACCCATCCCGCCTGTCATCCTGATGGTGCCATTCGCGCAAGCTTGGCACAAACCTTGGCACGGGCATCGGGCGCACGGGGCATGGTGCTGGGTCAGGCGCTGGATATCGCCGCCGAAAGCGCGGGTCAGCCCCTGACATTGGATCAGATCACTGACCTGCAAGCGGGCAAAACCGGCGCGCTGATCGTTTGGTCGGCCGAAGCAGGGGCGCGGCTGGCGGGGGCAGACCCGGCACCGTTGACGCGCTATGCCACGGATCTGGGGCTGGCCTTTCAGATTGCGGACGATATTCTGGATGTCGAAGGTGATGAATCCACCGTTGGTAAGGCGGTTGGCAAGGATGCTGCGGCAGGCAAAGCCACGTTTGTGTCCCTTCTGGGGGTAGATCAGGCGAAAGCCCGCGCGGTAGAGTTGATAGATGAGGCTTGTGAGGCACTATCGCCCTATGGCGATGCTGCGGAAACCTTGAAGCAGGCCGCGCGTTTCGTTATCTCCCGGCGAAGCTAAATACCGGCGCATTCAATCAAAGGACAAGTCGCGATGACGTCCAAGCCAGACACCCCGTTGCTGGATCGCGTGCGGGGACCCGCCGATCTAAAGCCGTTTTCGGATGCGCAGTTGACGCAGCTTGCGCAAGAGCTGCGTGCAGAAACCATTGCCGCCGTGTCTGAAACCGGTGGGCATTTGGGTGCCGGGCTGGGTGTGGTGGAGCTGACCGTGGCGTTGCACGCCGTGTTTGATGCCCCGCGTGACAAGATCATCTGGGATGTCAGCCATCAAAGCTATCCGCATAAAATTCTGACCGGTCGCCGCGACCGTATTCGCACGCTTCGGCAAGAGGGTGGTTTGTCTGGCTTTACCAAACGGTCCGAAAGCCCGTTTGACCCGTTTGGCGCGGCGCATTCCTCAACCTCGATTTCCGCAGCATTGGGTTTTGCCGTGGCGCGTGATCTGGGTGGCGTATGTGAAAGCGGCCTGGGCGACGCGATTGCCGTGATTGGGGATGGCTCCATGAGCGCGGGCATGGCGTTTGAGGCGATGAACAACGCCGGTCATTTGAAAAAGCGCATGATCGTGATCCTGAACGACAATGAAATGAGCATCGCACCACCAACCGGCGCAATGTCTAACTATTTGTCGCGGCTTTATGCCGAGGCACCGTTCCAGGATTTTGCCGCCGCCGCCAAAGGCGCGGTCAGCCTGTTGCCCGAACCGTTCCGCGAAGGGGCCAAGCGCGCCAAAGAGATGCTGAAGGGCATGGCCGTTGGCGGCACCCTATTCGAAGAGCTGGGCTTTTCCTATCTCGGCCCAATCGATGGCCATGACCTGAGCCAACTGTTGCCGGTGCTGCGTACCGTGCATGACCGGGCGCGCGGGCCGATCTTGATTCACGTATTGACGAAAAAGGGCAAAGGCTACGCCCCGGCTGAAGCCGCCCAAGACAAAGGCCATGCAACCGCCAAGTTTGATGTGGTCACCGGCAAACAGAAAAAGTCGCCTTCGAACGCGCCCAGCTATACCCAAGTGTTTGCCGAATCCTTGGTTCAGGAAGCTGCCGATGATCCGGCGATCTGTGCTGTCACGGCGGCCATGCCAGATGGCACAGGCCTGAATTTGCTGGCAGAGCGTTATCCCAGCCGGTGCTTTGATGTGGGTATTGCCGAACAGCACGGTGTGACCTTTTCGGCGGCATTGGCGGCAGGCGGGTTGAAACCGTTCTGTGCGATGTATTCGACCTTTCTGCAGCGTGGCTATGATCAGGTTGTGCATGATGTGGCCATTCAGCGTTTGCCTGTCCGGTTTGCGATTGACCGCGCCGGGTTGGTGGGGGCTGACGGGGCGACCCATGCGGGCAGCTTTGATGTAGCGTTCATGGCCAACCTGCCGGGTATGGTGGTGATGGCCGCCGCCGACGAAGCAGAGCTGAAGCATATGGTGGCCACAGCCGCGGCGCATAACGACGGGCCAATCGCCTTCCGCTATCCACGTGGCGAGGGCGAAGGCGTTACCATGCCCGAGCGCGGCGAAGTTCTGGAAATCGGCAAAGGCCGGATGATCGCCGAAGGTAGCCGCGTGGCGATCCTGTCCTTTGGCACCCGTTTGGGTGAAGTCATGAAGGCGCGCGAAGCATTGTCTGCACGTGGGATCACCCCAACCGTGGCTGACGCCCGTTTTGCCAAACCGTTGGACCGCGATCTGATCCTGTCTTTGGCGGCAGATCACGAAGCGCTGATCACCATCGAAGAAGGCGCCGTGGGTGGCTTTGGCAGCCATGTTGCCCAGCTTTTGGCCGAAGAGGGTGTGTTTGACACCGGCCTGAAATATCGCAGCATGGTTTTGCCCGATATCTTTATTGATCAGGCCAGCCCAAGTGCGATGTATGACGTAGCCGCCATGAACGCCGAAGATATCGAAGCGAAAGTTTTGAGTGTGCTGGGGGTAGAGGTGATCGGCAAGCGCGCCTGATCTGTTAGATCAGGCCCCAGACCACCGCAGCCCCCCCGGCCACGATCAGGCCCAGATAGGCATAACCCGCCACCACATACACGCCGTCGCGCAGGGTCAGCCCGGCAGCCAATAGCGTGATGCCGACAGCCGTGATAGTGGCTGACATCGGAATCCACGATGTGGGCGGCCAGCTGAGGGCGACCACAACAATCACCAGTTCCGCAATGGCTGACAGGGGGCGGCGTGTCAGAAAACCCCAGCGCCCGCTGGTATTGCGATCAATCCAGTTTGCGGGACGGTGCAGCCAGACCAGCGCCTTTTGCAGACGGTCGGCCTTGATGGCCCGTCGTGTCAGCAGCTTTGGTAGCCACAGCGTGCGGCGCCCCAATACAGATTGCAGCGCAACAGCCAGAATGATCAGCGCGACCAGCGCCGGCAACAGCGGCACAGAAGACAAGGGCGACACCATCAGCAGACCCAGCACCAGCAACGTGGCTGGAAAGGAATCTTCGCCGATCCGTGTCAGGATCTGATCGACCGTCACCTTTTTCTCACCCTCTCTTGGGCGCATCGAGTCCAACAACGCGGCCATACGGGCCGGTTTGTCGTCTTCGTGGGTGTCAGAGGTGTCGGTCAAGCCGGTCATGTCGGGTCATCCTGCAAAAGCGCGGACAGCCCGCTGCGGTAATCTGGGTAAATCAGGCGGACACCCAATTCCTGTTTGATGCGATCGTTTCGCACCCGTTTGCTTTCAGCGTAAAAGCTGCGCGCCATTGGTGTCAGCTCAGCTGTTTCAAACGGTTCTTCTGGGGGCGGGTCAAGACCTAACAGGTTGGCGGCATAGGAAATCACGTCTTGGGGTGGGGCGGGATCATCGTCGCACACGTTGTAAGCGGTGCCGGGGTTCGGACGCTGGATCGATGCCATCAGAACCTGAGCAATGTCATCCACATGGGTGCGGCTGAAAACTTGGTTGGGTTTGATGATCCGCCGTGCCTTGCCGGATCGCAGCTTGGCAAATGGGCCACGCCCCGGCCCGTAGATACCGGCCAGACGAAAAATGTGCAGCGACAGGTTCGGGACATCTTGCCAGGCACGTTCGGCCTGTACGCGGGCGTTTCCGCGCTTGGTGGCTGGTGTCAGCGGCGCCGTTTCATCGACCCAACCGCCCGCATAGTCGCCATATACACCGGTGGTCGAAAGATAGCCGGCCCAACGCAGTTTGGGCGCGTGATCCGCAATCGCATCGCCAATCAGCGCCAAGGCAGGGTCACCATCAGCGCCGGGGGCCGCGCCCATCAACAGATGATCACACTCAGCCAGTGCGTTTTTCAGACCATCGGCATTCCACATCACCGGTTCGACCCCGGTCTGTGCGATGGCGGCACTGCGCCCGGCATCGCGGGTCGTGCCCAACACCCGCCAGCCCTGCGCAAGCAGGTGACGGGCCAAAACGCCAGAGGTGTATCCGTGGCCGAGAGCCAGCAAAGTTCGTTCCATACCGCTCAGTTGGCGTGCAAAAGGTGAAATTTCAAGCGTGGTTATTTTGTAACGCGTGTGGCGTTTGCGCCAAAATGGGCCGGCGGGGACCCGCCCATAGCTGTGTACAGGGGGGTGCGCCACAAGGTTCAGACAGCTATGAAACACAGACCAATCCCGGAGCAAAGCCATGATGAACCGCCGTTATTTGATCTTGTCTGCGCTGGCGCTGACCGCCTGTGGTGGCCGCCCGAACCGTACCAAACGCCGGAACCAAGACGCAGAACCGCCGTTGTATCCCAACGAAACCCCGCAGCTGCGACGTCTGATCAACACATATGCCGACAGATATGATGTGCCGCGTGCGCTGGTACATCGTGTGGTGATCCGTGAAAGCCGGCACAGGCCATCTGCGCGCAATGGTCCGTATTATGGGTTGATGCAAATCCTGCCTCAGACCGCCCGCACCATGGGGTTTTCCGGCAAAGACTCTGATCTTCTGGATGCTGAAACCAAACTGAAATACGCCGTCAAATATTTGCGCGGCGCATGGCTATTGTCACATGGTGACTTTGATACTGCTGTTATGTGGTATGCGCGGGGTTACTACTATGAGGCCAAGCGGCGCGGCATGTTGGTGGAAACCGGTCTTCGGTCTGGCTAGGTGGTGCACAGTCACCCAAGGTAACCGTGGCCCGGATCGCCGTATCCTGCATGCCCGCTTGATCCGTCTGCGCCTTGGTGTCACCCTGCCGAAAATGAAAAAAGAGCGAGGCGAACATGCAGGACCAGTTGTCCCAACTAGAGATCGTTACCCCCGATCTGCCAGTGCCGGAATTGTTTGAAGATGCTCAGGCGGCAGTCGATCGTCTGATCGAGCTGTACAATGCCGGTACATCCTTTCTGGCCGAAAAGTTTCAGACCGCGATGGAAACCGGCCATCCGGGCGCACGTTACCGTGCGTTTTACCCTGAGCTGCGGTTGGTCACGACAACCTTTGCCAAGGTGGATAGCCGCTTGTCGTTTGGGCATGTGGCAGAGCCCGGTGTTTATGCCACATCTGTAACGCGCCCCGATCTGTTTCGCCATTATCTGAAATTGCAGATCGAATTGCTGCTGCGCAATCATGGCATGCCGGTGCAGGTGGGGTTATCGGATACGCCGATCCCGGTGCATTTTGCGGTGGCCAATGATCCGTCTATTTCGGTGCCTCAGGAAGGCGCGGCAGATTTCATCCTGCGGGATGTGTTCGATGTGCCGGACCTGTCAAACACTAACGATGATATCGTGAACGGCGTTGATCAGCCCCAAGCCGATGGCGCGCGCCCGCTGGCCCCGTTTACAGCGCAACGGGTTGATTACAGCTTGGCCCGGTTGTCCCACTACACCGCAACTGACCCGGATCATTTTCAGAACCATGTTCTGTTCACAAACTACCAGTTCTACGTCAGTGAGTTTGAGGCTTTTGCCCGCGAAATGCTGGCTGATCCCAACAGCGGCTACACCAGTTTCGTCAGCACGGGAAACATCGAGATCACCCGCCCCGATCAGGAGATTCCGCATTTCGACAAGATGCCGCAAATGCCGACCTATCACCTGAAGCGAAAACACGGTGGCGGTATCACATTGGTGAATATCGGTGTGGGGCCATCCAACGCCAAAACGGCGACAGACCACATTGCGGTTTTGCGTCCGCATGCCTGGCTGATGGTGGGCCATTGCGCCGGGTTGCGCAGCACGCAGTCTTTGGGGGATTACGTTCTGGCCCACGCCTATTTGCGCGAAGACAAGGTGCTGGACGATGACTTGCCGGTTTGGGTGCCGATCCCGGCGCTGGCGGAAATTCAGATCGCTTTGGAAGAGGCCGTTGCCGGTGTCACAAAGCTGGAAGGTTATGACCTGAAGCGGGTGATGCGCACGGGCACCGTGGCCAGTGTTGATAACCGCAACTGGGAACTGCGTGATCAAGACGGCCCAGTGCAGCGTCTGTCACAATCGCGTGCTGTTGCGCTGGACATGGAATCCGCCACCATCGCGGCCAACGGTTTCCGGTTTCGGGTGCCTTATGGCACCTTGTTATGCATCTCTGACAAGCCGCTTCATGGCGAATTGAAACTGCCCGGAATGGCATCAGATTTCTACAAAACGCAGGTTGCCCGGCATTTGCTGATCGGAATCCGCGCGATGGAACAATTGCGCGAAATGCCACTGGAACGGATCCATAGCAGGAAATTACGCAGCTTTGACGAGACTGCTTTCCTGTGACGCTAGGGAAATTGGCTACAAAATGCAGTTTTTGGTCTTATGGGGTGTCACAATTTGTTGTGTTGCCCCCCAATATCCCGTTAAATGCCGCGCAATAAGGCCCAGCGGGGCATCTGAAGGAGACCATAGAAATGGCGAAGCCAATGACCAAAACCCAGCTCGTAGCAGCGCTGGCCGAGGAAATGGAAACGGACAAGAAAACCGCAGCAACTGCGTTGGAAGCCGTGACCGCAATCGTAACCCGCGAAGTTTCGGGTGGCGGTGCAGTAACTCTGCCGGGTATCGGCAAAGTGTATTGCCGCGAGCGTCCAGAGCGCATGGTGCGTAACCCTGCCACGGGTGAGCAGTTCAAGAAAGACGCCGACAAGGTGGTCAAAGTGACCATTGCGAAGGCCCTGAAAGACAGCGTTAACTAAGACGCTCTTCGTTCAGAAATTGAAAAGGCCAGCCTTTGGGGCTGGCCTTTTTCGTTGCTCATCCCGCCCACGGTATGCGGGGCCAAAGATTAACCACCGTGTTCCGCCCGGCTGTCATCCGGGGCTTCGTTTCTGTCGAATTTGCCATAGTCGCGCATCACGCTGACAACGCGCAGCCGGTAGTCGGCAAACATCCGGGAACGGCCCGCTGCTTGTGCCCGGCGATGGTCGGTCAATTGGCGCCATTCGTTCAGCGCCGCTTCATCGCGGAAGAAAGACAACGACAACAGCTTGCCCGGTGTTGTCAGGCTTTGAAATCGTTCCACACTGATGAACCCGTCAATCTGTTCGACCAGCGGCCGCATCTCTGCCGCCATGGCCAGATAGGCATCAACCATACCCTCGGCCGGTTCCACCTCAAATATCACGCCAATCATTGCTGTCCTTTCTGCAATCTCAGGGCCAGTTTCACCAAAGCACGGCAGTGTGAACAACACAAACCTGCCGCCGCGAGTGCGCGGTTACAGCGACGCCTGAACGCGAAAACCATCCGGGATCGTATCATGCCCGTCCAGCAGCAGATCGGCCATCACCTGTGCAACTTTGGGGGCCATGCCAAAGCCTATCTTGAAACCACCGTTGGCAATGAAATGTCCGTCACGTTCGGGCCATGGCCCCAGCATTGGCGCACGGCTCTTGGCACGTGGGCGCACGCCGGCCCATCGTTCCTGAACCGGGGCGTTTTGCAGGGCCGGTACGGCGGCTATGGCGCGCGCCAACAGCACATCGCATTGCGCATCTATGCCGGTCGGGTCATCAAATTCCCGCTCACTGGTTGACCCGATCGCAACGGTCCCGTTGGCATGCGGAATGATATGCAGCCCGTCGACAAACAGCTGCGGCTTGCCCACTGCATTGTGCAGCAGTGACAGCGATTGTCCCTTAACCCCATTGCCAACCGGCTTGTCCAAGGTCTGAGACAGGGCCAGCAGCCCCTGCCAGCCCGTGGCCCAAACCACCTGACCCTTGGGCGCATCATCTGCCGTTACCTGCACACCACGTGCGGCCAGTGCCGCGACCAATGCCGCACAGGCCAGGCGCGGATGCATCCGGGCAGTCAGCGTGTCATGAATCAACCAGCCCGTGGGGGTGGGTGGGGCCCACGCGCCCACGTCTTCTGCCCGTACCAAGGACCATGCCGCACGTCCTTGCCACAGGGCCTTTGCACCCTCTGATCGGCCATGCGCCAGTGCCAGCGCGCGATCATCGGCCACGGGTTGCAGCCGACCGGTGCGGCCATAGCCCGGATCGCGCCCACCGGCACGGGCCACATCGGCCCACCACGTTTCGGCCATCAGCAGGCTGTCCAGCTGGAAGGCTTTCTTGTCGTTCCAGTTTTCGGGGACATGCGGTGCCAGCGCACCAACCAATCCGCCGCTGGATCCGGCCCCGGCACCGTGAGGGTCAATCACCCGTACCGAAGCGCCACGGCGCACCAGATCCCATGCGATGGACAGGCCAAAGATACCGGCGCCATAGATCGTTACGTCTGCCATTGAATTTCCGCCTGTTCCGTCCCAAGGTCTGGCCAACGTCATAAGGATATAGGCAATGAACGGCCAGAGCGGTCAGGTTGGCTGGCGGGACGGCGAAGTGCCTGTTTCCACCCAGTTCGACGATCCCTACTACTCTTTGGAAAACGGGCTGGCCGAGACGCGGCACGTATTTCTGAAAGGCAACGATCTGCCTGCGCGGTTCTGTGATGGGTTCCACGTGGCCGAACTGGGCTTTGGCACGGGGTTGAACCTGTTGGCGGTGCTGCAGGCTTGGCGCAACAGTGGGCAAACCGGGATGCTGCGCTTTACCACGTTTGAAGCGTTCCCGCTGGCGGCCGACGATATGCTGCGCGCCCAAGCCGCCTTTCCCGAGGTTCAAGACCTGGCCCAAGAGTTGGCCCCACATTGGGCGGCTGGTGACAGGCAATTTCGATTGCACGATTTGGATTTTGCGATGATCGAAGGCGATGCGCGCCAAACGGTGCCTGCGTGGGACGCCCGCGCCGATGCGTGGTTTCTGGATGGGTTTTCGCCAGCCAAGAACCCCGAATTGTGGGAGCCTTCGTTGATGGCAGCGGTGTTTGAGCACACGGTCAAAGGGGGCACCGCCGCCACCTATTCGGCCGCTGGGGCAGTACGCCGTGGCTTGGCTGAGGCCGGATTTTCGGTTGATCGCATTCCCGGATTTGGACGCAAACGCCATATGACCATCGCGCGGACGCTTTGAATGGCCAAGCAGAACATCCGTCTGGGCATTTTGTTGATGGTGGCGACAACCTTTGTGTTCTCGGTGCAGGATGCGCTGTCGCGCCATCTGTCCGAACAATACAACGTGCCAATGGTTGTGATGATCCGGTTTTGGTTCTTTGCGGCCTTTGTGGTGATGCTTGCGGCCCGAAGCCCCGGCGGTATCGCCCGTGCAGGACGGCCCGCGCATCCGATATTGCAAGTGGTCCGTGGCTTGTTGCTGATTGTCGAAGTGTGCCTGATGGTGATCGCATTCACCACGCTTGGCTTGGTTGAAACCCATGCCGTGTTTTCCAGCTATCCCCTGTTGGTTGCTGCGTTGTCGGGGCCGGTATTGGGCGAATATGTTGGATGGCGCCGTTGGGGCGCGATCATGGTTGGGTTTGTGGGGGTTCTGATCATCCTGCAACCGGGTGGCGGTGTGTTTTCTGTGCTGTCACTGATCCCCTTGCTGTCGGCCAGCATGTTCGCCACTTACAGCTTGTTGACGCGCTATGTTGCGGGCCGGGACACAGCACAAACCAGCTTTTTCTGGACCGGTGTTGTGGGATCTGCCGCAATGACACTGGTCGGGATCTGGTTCTGGGAACCGATGTCTGGCAGCAATTGGGGATGGATGGGGCTGTTGTGTCTGACCGGGGTCAGTGGCCACTGGTTCCTGATCAAATGCTACGAGGTGGCCGAAGCCAGCGCTGTGCAACCTTTTGCCTACCTGCAATTGCCGTTTTCTGCGGTTTTGGGCGTGGTGATTTTTTCGGAATCCGTACGCCCCAACGTGGCCATTGGGGCGGGAATTGTGGTTGCGGCGGGGCTGTTTACCCTATGGCGAACGCGCCAAAAGAGTGGCGCCTGACAGCTCTTTCGAAAACGGCACGGGGAAGGGTTGTTCGCCCAAACGAGCGCGGTAGATCGGCAAGCTTTCCGTCACGCGCATCACGTAGTTGCGGGTTTCGGCAAAGGGGATCTGTTCGATCCAGTCGATCACGTCGACATCCGGCGCGCGCGGATCGCCCATCGCCTGCATCCACGCCTCGGGCCGCGAAGGCCCGGCGTTATAGGCCGCTGCCATCAGCACTGCGTTGCCGCCAAAGGTTTCGGCCAGCTGTGCCAAGTATTCGGTGCCAATGGTGACGTTGAATTCAGGTTCATCGACCAATCGTTTGGGCGAAAAGGATTGGTTCAAAACCGCGCTAACCTCTTTTGCCGTGCCGGGCATTACCTGCATCAGGCCCATGGCCCCGGCAGGGCTGACAACGGATGGGTCAAACTCAGATTCGCGCCGCGTGATGGCCAAGGCCAGTTCGGGCGGAACCCGCAGGCGGCGTTCGGCCAAAGGATGAAGCGGGTAATATGGCGCCGGAATTTGATGGCCGTAATCGGCGGCGCGTTTGCCCAACATGGTCAGGATATGCGGTTGTTTCAGTTCATCCAACAGCGTGCTGAGCTGACCGATCTGTCGCCGGGTCAGTGACTCTGCCAGATGGGTAAAGAACCGCTCTGACAGGTCCAACTCTCCTGCGGCCAGCAACAGAACGGCCGCTTCAAAAACACCGGACCGAAGAAAGGATGCCTCGCGCCAGGGGGCGAATTGTTCCAGCCCGCGCAAGCTTTCATCAAATCCGATACGGCCGCGTTCCGCTGACAGCAGCCCATAGAAAGAGGTCTGATACCGCGCGCCAAACTCATAGGCTTGTCGTGCAGCATTATCATCGCCCATCGCTTCGTAGGCACGGCCCAGCCAATACCCGCCCCGGCCCAGCGAAATGGGTGTCTCTACCGCTGAAATGAAGCGTTCGAAGTGATCTTTGGCGTCTTTGGCGCGGTCCAGTTTGCGCAGGGCGACAAACCCGGCAAACCACTCTAACGCGGCAAAACTGCTGCCTTCGGTCAGGTGGTGGTTTGCAGCAACGCGATAGGCTTGAGTGAATTTTCCCTGCTGCAACAATTCGCGGGCAATTGGCATACGGTGTTTGGACCAAATCTCTGGTCGGCCCAATGTTTCGGCACTGGTGGACACTTCCAGCATCAACGCCAGTGCATCGTCGGGGCGCTTTTTGCTGATCCGCCACAAGAACCGTTCGTAGGCCAAACCGGGATGACTGCGCAGGGCATCGGGCACCTGGCGAATGCGCCCATCTACACCTTTTTCGACAGCGCGCAGGTCCAACCGGGCCTGTGCCAGCCGCCGCCAACCGTCACTGACCAACGGCATCAGAGATTTGGCTGTATCTTCCCAGCCCATCCACAGGGCCGTGTCTAACCGATCTTCGTGATAGGGGCGCAGCATTTCGCCATGAGCGGCCACCAGTAGATTTTGTTCATCGCTGGTCATGGGCAGCGTGCGCCAAGCTGTGGCCAGCGCCTTTTCGGCGGCGTCCGTATCGCCCAGCGTGATCAGCGCACCAGTCAGTGACAGAACACCGGCCACGGTGCGGGGCGTGTAATCAGCATAAAAATTGCGAATCGTTTCCGGGTCAGCGCTGGCCATCGCGGCTTCGCTGTTTTCACGCAGATATGGCAAACCGGGCCAGTCATCATTGCGCTTCAGGAAATCTGTTGCCATGGCGGCACCGCCGCGCCCATCCCGCAATTGATGCCAGATCACCAGGTCCACAGCGGCCTTGCCATCGCCCTTGGCAATCATCTGCGCGGCTTCATAGTTGCCGGCGCGCACCTGCTTCATGGCCTGCGCGAGCGGGCGTTGAGCGGTTTGTGCCACGGCCGATGTGGCCAAAAGCATCAGAATGACAATCAGAATACGCGACATGTTCTTGCAATTTCCGCCCATAAAAGGAATAGACACGGCCCAAGGATACTGTCCGGCGCGTGGGCTTCAACTCACTTTCCCGCATGGTCGGCGCAGGTCCGCTTAGGTTGGTACACACAAGCAAAGGAGCGTGTCATGTTTAAAGGGTCTATGCCTGCCCTGGTCACCCCGTTCAAGGACGGAGCGGTGGATTTTGATACGCTTAAACGCTTGGTCGAATGGCACGTTGAGCAGGGCAGCAATGGTTTGGTGCCTGTGGGCACCACGGGTGAAAGCCCCACGCTGTCGCATCAGGAACATGAAGCGGTGATCGAAGCGGTTGTTGAAACCGCCGCGGGCCGCATTCCTGTGATTGCCGGTGCCGGATCAAACAACACCGCAGAAGCGATCCGCTTTACGCAGTTTGCCGCACGTGTTGGGGCCAGCGCCGCGCTGGTGGTTGCGCCCTATTACAACAAGCCCACGCAGGCCGGTCTGTACGCGCATTTCAAGGCCGTGCATGACAGCGCAGATATTCCGATTGTGGTTTACAACATTCCCGGTCGGTCAGCGGTGGATATTCTGCCTGAAACCATGGGTGCATTGTCTGAATTGCCGCGTATCGCTGGTGTGAAAGACGCAACCGGCGATCTGGCCCGCATTTGCCAAGAACGGATCACCTGTCAGGATGATTTTATCTTCCTGTCGGGCGAAGATCCCACCGCGCATGGCTACAACGCACAGGGTGGTGTTGGCTGTATTTCCGTGACGGCCAATGTGGCCCCGCGTTTGTGTGCTGATCTGCAGGCAGCTTGTTTGGCTGGGGATTACACTAAGGCGTTGTCTTTGCAGGACCGCCTGATGCCACTGCACCACGCCATCTTTACAGAGCCTGGTCTGTGTGGCGCGAAATACGGCCTGTCCAAGTTGGGCATGTGCGAGGAAGAGGTGCGTTTGCCCCTGTTGACGTTGAGCGATGCAACCAAGGCCAAAATGGATGCCGCGTTGCGCCATGCTGGTCTGCTGAGCTAAGTCGCCAGCGCACTGCGGGCCAAGACCCGTATTTGTTTGAACGAAAAGGGGGCCGTCTGGCCCCCTTTTTTGTTATTGCGAGATCGTTGATTCCAGCCCGTCTGGCTGGCCAACAACCACAAAGGTCAGCTCGTCTGGCTTCAACACACGTTTGGCCACGCGTTTGATATCCTCAGCTGTGACCGCGTTCACCATGTCGTTGCGGTTCACGATGTAGTCTGGGGTCAGCCCATCCATCTGCATGCCCACCAGAATACCGGCAATGGATGCATTGCCATCAAACCGCAGCGGATAGGCACCGGTCATATAGGTTTTGGCCTGCTCCAGCTCTGCGTCTGTTACGCCAAATTCAGCCATCTTGGCCCATTCATCGCGAATAACAGAAATCGCCTCGGCAACCCGGTTATTGGCCGAGGCTACCTGTCCGATGTAAATTGCACCATGATCCTTGGGGACCAGATAGGAATACACCCCATAGGTCAGCCCGCGTTTTTCGCGCACCTCTGTCATCAGCCGGGCTTCGAACCCGCCACCGCCCAAGATGGTGTTCATAACATAGGCTGGGATGAAATCTGGATCATGCCGATCCAGCCCGTCATGCCCAAATAGCGCGACAGATTGCGGGGTCTTGAACGGCACAACCTGAATACCGCCCGGCATAGACACTGTTACATCCTCTGGCAGCGGCAATCCGGTTTCTGGAAGGTCGCCCAATAGGTGGTCCAGCAACAGGCCCAGCTCATCGGCGGTAATGTCCCCTGCCGCACCCACAAACACACGATCACGGGCCATTGTACCTTGATGTGCGGCCACAATATCTTCGCGGGTCAGCGCGTTGATGCTGTCCATCGTGCCGTCCGAGGAAGAGCCATAGGGATGATCGCCAAAGGCCAGTTCGTTCCAGTGCCGACTGGCAAGCGCATCCGGGTCTTTTTCATCAGAGCGGATTGCAGACAGAACCTGCCCGCGCACACGGTCAATCGCCGTTTGGTCAAAGGTTGGGGCAATCAGACTGGCCCGCAGCAGATCAACGGCTTCATCCCGGTTTTCGGTCAGAAACCGTGCCGAAATTGACAGCGCATCGTCATAAGCGTCGTAGTCAAACGACGTGGCCAGCCCCTCAACCGCTGCGGCAAACCCGCGGGCATCCATGTCGCCGGTGCCTTCTTCCAGCAAACCCATCATCAGGTTCGTGACGCCGCGCTTGCCTTCGGGGTCCAGCGAAGTGCCGCCTTGGAACCGCAGTTCCAGCGCGGTGAAGGGGATTGTGGGTTCTTCGACCAGCCACGCCTTGATGCCGCCAGGGCTGGTGACTTGTTGAATGTTGATTTCGGCCCGTGCCGGTATGGCCCAGATCACGGCCAGAACGAGAAGCGTCAGATATCTCATTGCGCCGCCTCCTGCGGTTTTTCGCGGGTTAACCACCCGGTCACTGCATTGTTGCGGTTCAGAACCTGTCGCGCAGCGTTCAGAATGTCTTCTTCGGTCACAGCGCTCAGGATATCCGGCCAGGCTTGCACGTCTTCGACGGTCAGACCCGACGTCAGCGCCCGCCCGTATTTGCGGGCCACGCGGTTGGCGTTGTCCAGCTCATACACTTGACTGGCGCGAATCTGGAACTTGATCCGTTCCAGCTGTTCGTCATCGACACCCTCTTCCAGAAACTCGGCCACGGCTTGGTCCAGCTCTGCCTCGGCCTCTTCCAGAGACACACCCTCTACCGGCATGATCGCCAGGCCAAAGGTGGAATCATCCAGCGACGTTCCGCTGTAGAACGCACTGGTCCAAAGCGCCTTTTGGTCTTCGAACTGAAGCTTGCGGTTCAGAACAGAGGTCTGCCCACCCCCCAACACTTCGGCCAGCAATGTCAGCGCGGCGGCGTCCTCTTGCGCACCGGGGTCACGTTCTGGTGCCAGATAAGACCGGATCACAAATGGCTGCGATACGCGCGGGTCAGAAAAATTGAGACGCCGTTCGGCTGTTTGCGGGGGCTCTTGCGGGCGCACCCGCTCTGTGATCGCCGGATTGGGCGGCAATGGGCCGTAATGCGTCTCGGCCAGCTCGCGCACTGTCTCTGGGTCTGCATCTCCGGCTACAATCAGCACAGCGTTGTTGGGAGCGTAAAACTGGCGGTAATATGCCAGCGCATCATCCAGATCGAGGTTTTCCATCTCGTGGCGCCACCCAATAACGGGTTTGGCATAGGGATGGTTCAAATATTGCGCAGCAGAGCGTTGTTCGCGAAACAAGGCGCCGGGGTCATTTTCGGTGCGCTGGTTGCGCTCTTCGATGATGACGTCTCGTTCTGTCAGAATATCGTCTTCATCCAGCTGCAAGTTGACCATCCGGTCTGCTTCCATTTGCATCATCAGGCCCAGACGGTCTGCTGCGACACGCTGGAAATAGGCGGTCTGATCATAGCTGGTAAATGCGTTATCAGTGCCGCCATTGCGGGCAACAACCTGACTGAACTCACCCGGTTCCAGCGTTTTGGTGCCTTTGAACAGCAGGTGTTCCAGAAAATGGGCCACACCCGACGCGCCGGGCGTTTCATCGGCGGCTCCTGCGCGATACCAGACCATCTGCACCACAACAGGTGCGCGGTGATCTTCGATCACGACAACGTCCATGCCGTTGTCCAACGTAAATGTTGTAATCTGTTCTTGGGCGGTTTGCGCTTGTGCGCTGTGCCACCCAAATGTCAGCGCTACGGTCAGCGCGGCCAGTCTTCGCATTCGAAGCCTCCTATGCAGGTCTAACAGGAAGCTACGCCGCAAATTCCCAAGTACAACCTGCCGTGACAGGATTGTGACCGATTAATCGTCTTCGGGCGGTGCCGAAGGGGTACGCACCCCGGCCTGACGGAAGCGATACAGCTCTGCATATGGCTTCAACAGCATCGACCGATAGGCACGGCGATAATCGTCGCGTGGCACGATGGACCACGTGAACCGTGATTTGCGGCGACGCAGTTCCAGATCTTCGGCGGCCAAAACCGCGCGGATGTCTGCCTGACGCCCAAAGCGACTGGCGTGATTGACGATGGCTGCATCGCTGGCCGGCACGCCGCTGGTGGACAAAAGACCGGGTCTGCCACCCAGAGCCGCCACGGCATCAGCCTTTGGCGTCGGGTCAGACAAGTTTGCATCACCCGGTGTAGGCGTTGGCAATTCAGCGTATGATTCGGGCTGTTGCAGCGGTTTCACCGGGAGGATCGAAAACTCCTCTGGTTGCCGCTTGCCCGACCGCATGTCGTGCAAAGTGATATCTCGCTCTGCCCCACTACACGCGGCCAGCCCCAGAAATCCCAGCAAGAATACGATGCGTGGCCCGGTCATCGGCCCCTCCGACATTGGTTTTTTAAAGCATTAACATCAATGCGCAGCAAAGGTCACGTAGGCTTTTTGCCTT
This sequence comes from Pseudoprimorskyibacter sp., assembly GCA_034670065.1. GTDB lineage: Bacteria > Pseudomonadota > Alphaproteobacteria > Rhodobacterales > Rhodobacteraceae > Mesobacterium_A. The sequence goes on from JAXMOG010000002.1 coordinate 218,896, forward strand.
CTCCAAACAGAACCAGCCCCGCAGCGCCTGCAAAGATCGCAATGTCGGCCACGTTGAAGGCGAATGGGTTTTCGATTCCACAGCATGACATGTTCAGAAAATCGGCCACTGCACCATAGAGAAGCCGGTCAATTACATTGCCCAAAGCCCCGCCAATCAGCATTCCGGCGCTGATCAGCCCCAAGGGGCGCGGCTGTTCCTTGCGCACCCACCACAGTACGAAAATGGAAATGATCACGGCCACGGCGATCAAAACCCAGCGCGTGGCATCAGAGTGACCGGACAACAGGCCAAAGTTGATGCCGTAGTTCCAGGCCATGCGAAAATTCAACAGGGGGGGCAGCACATCAATTTCGCCACGCGTGGCCAGATCTGCCACATGCACGACCAGCCATTTTGTCAGTTGGTCCAGCGCCACAACGATGGCCGCAGACCAGATCAGCGCTCGCATATTCGCCTCCCCTTGCTTGCCTTGCCAATACAAGAGCGCGTGGCAGAGGGGAAGAGCTGGTCACCGCCACGCCAAGCGCGGCGGCGGCCGATATCAAAGACCCATGCTGTGGCGCATAGGGCCAAGGTTAGTGCCGGAAATGGCGCATACCGGTGAAGACCATGGCCAAACCGGCCTCATCCGCAGCGGCGATCACTTCGTTGTCGCGCATGGAGCCGCCTGGCTGAATCACGCAGGTTGCACCGGCAGCTGCGGCTTCCATCAAGCCGTCAGGGAAGGGGAAGAACGCATCCGACGCCACGGCGGACCCAATGGTCAGCGGTTGAGGCAGACCCAGAGCTTCGGCCATGCGTTCGGCTTTTTTGGCGGCGATCATGGCTGAATCCACACGGCTCATCTGGCCTGCGCCAACACCAACAGTTGCGCCGTCTTTGACGTAGACAATAGCGTTGGATTTGACGTGCTTGGCAACTTTCCACGCAAACAGCAGATCCTGCATCTGTGCGTCGGTCGGGGCCAATTTGGTGACGACCTTCAAATCGTCCAGCCCGACAAACCCATTGTCACGGTCCTGAACCAACATGCCGCCAGACACCTGACGATAGGTCAGACCGGCGTCTGAGGTGTTGGCCAGACCGGGCGCCAGCAACAGGCGCAGGTTTTTCTTCTTGGCGAAGATATCCTTGGCCGCCTGATCTGCCGCAGGGGCGATCACAACTTCGGTGAAGATTTCGGTGATGGCTTCGGCGGTTTCACCGTCCAGCGGGCCGTTCAGCGCAACAATACCGCCAAAGGCCGAGGTGCGATCACAATCAAAGGCTTTCTGATACGCCTCTTTCAGCGTTCCACCTGTTGCCACGCCACACGGGTTGGCATGTTTGATAATGGCGCAGGCATTGCCATTGGCAGGCAGGAATTCCGACACCAGCTCAAAAGCGGCATCCGTATCATTGATGTTGTTGTAGGACAGTTCCTTGCCCTGCAACTGTTCTGCGGCTGCCACACCCGGACGGCCCGAACCATCGGTGTAGAAGGATGCGGACTGGTGCGGGTTTTCGCCATAGCGCAGCGTTTGTGCCAGAGTTCCGGCAAATACACGACGGCGCGGCGTTTGTTCGCCAATTGCAGCGGCCATCCATGTGCTGACTGCGGCGTCATATGCACCGGTGCGCGCATAGGCGATTTGGGCCAGACGCTGGCGGAAGGGCAGGGTGGTTTGGCCATCATTGGCGTCCAGCTCTGCCAGCAGAGCGCTGTAGTCTTCAACATCCACAACCACATTCACAAAGGCGTGGTTCTTGGCCGCCGCGCGGATCATGGCGGGGCCGCCAATATCAATGTTTTCGATGCAGGTGTCATAGTCGGCACCTTTGGCAACGGTTTCTTCAAACGGATAAAGGTTCACCACCAAAAGATCGATCGGGCCAATGTCATGTTCGGTCATTGCGGCGACATGATCATCATTGTCGCGCAGGGCCAGCAGGCCGCCATGCACTTTGGGATGCAGGGTTTTGACCCGGCCGTCCATCATTTCGGGAAAACCGGTGACATCGGCCACATCACGAACAGCGATTCCTTCGCTGCGCAATGTTTTGGCCGACCCACCGGTCGACAGAATTTCAACGCCCCTTTCGGCAAGGGCTTTGGCCAGATCAATCAGGCCGGTTTTATCGGAAACGGAAATCAGCGCGCGGCGCACGGGGGCAAGTTGGGTCATCAGGTCGCCTTTGATGGGTTCAGCGGATCAGCTCTTGCTCGTCCTGTACAAGGTCGCGGATGGCGATGGCCGTGTCCTGCGCCTTGGTCAAAGACCAGCGGATGCGGGTCGCATACTCCATTGCCCGGCCGGATAAAACGATCTGTTTCGTCGCGCGGGGCCGCAAATGGCCTTTTTCTAGATAAACAGAAGGTTCCAGCGTCAAATTACCGGTTCCGTCGTGGCGAAATACCCAAACTTCGCTGGATCGCAGCACCATCGACACCGCATTGCCGCCCATATCCAGCTGAGCGTCCACCTCTGGATGCAGATGGAATCGCACCACATAGGGTACGCCGGCATGGCTGGTGTTGTCTTGCCAACGGTCAAACGTGCGTTTGTCACCCGTACTGAGCGCAACCAGCAAATCCTCACCTGCCAGACCGCGCCCGTCTTGGGGCATCTCTAACGTTCGCGCATGGGTCAGACCGTGGGTCGGCAGATATCCGTCATGCGCACCTTCCAGCCGCAGCAGGCCCGGCGGATGGGTGATTTGTACCGGTACTTTCTGCGGGGCGTCTTCCAGCATCTCCAACATGTTCGCGCCGATCCGCCCGGCCTTACCCAAACGGGCACTGGAATAGCCATCCAGCGACAACGCGGAATGAGAGGGCGTGGCCCGTCCGGCCCGGCGCCATTCGCCGCCGAAGGTGCCACCGGACCCGCAGTTCACAATCAATGGACGCCGCCCTGATGTCAGTTCCAGCGCCAATGTAGAGGCATGGGCATTCAGCGATGCCTGACCTTGCGGGGGAACAGCGGCATCAATGATCACGCTGGTTCGGCCTGCGCTGAGCCGGGCAAAGCCCATGGCCAGCCCATCTGCTTGGCGCTTTTTCACCCCGGACGAGGCTAAAGCCATATCCAGCCGACCATCCTGCCCGCGCCCACCGCCGTGAAACCGGGCCAATCCGCCATCTGCATGGCGTAGCGTGCGCAGGCTTGGGGCGATACGTTCCATCGCGCGCCGCAGCTCGGGCTCTGGTTTCTGATGGGCCTGTTGCAGAGTCTGGCTGAGCCATGACAGCAAGGTCAGAACATCCAACAGTTCTTCGGGATTACGGGTTGGCAGCCCGCCCTGATCATCAATGCGTTGGGCGCATTCGCGTTCCAGCGCCTTCTGCGCCGGGTCTTTCACGTGATCCAGACCATCCAGTATCAGCCCGGCGGTTACAACGGCGCACAGGGCTTCAAACCGTTCCAGCCCGGCAGCGGTTGTGTGCCCACGCTTGGCCAAAAACAGGGTCTGTTGTGCCAGAGATTCCAGAAAGGCGTCTTTTTCGGCTTCGGTCTTACCAAGGCACAGAAAATCGGTGTGATGCATCCAGCGCAACAAACGCCGCCCCACCAGATCGGGCGACCAGCCTGGCCCGCGCCCTTTTCCGTAGCGTTCGATCCAGCCCCAGATCCAGCGCTGGGCGATGTCGCGTGACGCCAGATCACCGACAGCGGCCAGATCATCCAGCCACATGCAGGTGTGCAATTCATCCAGAAACGCGGCAGAGGGCGGATCCAGATCCCAGATCATGGCGTCATGCGCTTCTACCAGATGCCCTGCAAACAACAGATTGCCTGCTGCCAATTGCCGCCCACGGGCAAACCGACCGATGCTGCGCGGTTCCGGACGATGCAGGAAATGGGTTTTTATGGAATCACGACAGGCGCGGCGTGCATGCACACCGTTCATGAAGCGCGTCCAGCGCGCGCGCCATCCGTTCGGATTACTCATCTTCACTGCCTCTGGCCTGCCACGAAGGGGTGCAGGTTTTCGCCGAACGATACCTGCGGCCCCTGCGAAAGTCACCGCTCAATCTTTGTCGTTGTGACAGGATGTGGCGGCGTTACGCAGGTTTGTGCAAAACGGCCATGTAGAAGCCGTCCATTCCGCCGCGATCCGCCCAATAATCAGGCCGCAGGCGCAGCCCGCCTTCTTCGCTGCGCCACTGTGGGTCGATTCCGGGCGCATCAGCGGGAAGCACTTGCAGGCCGGGATGGCGCATTAGGGCTTCGTCGATATGGCATTCGCCCTCGTCCGGGATCAGGGAACAGGTGCTGAACACCAACCGGCCACCGGGTTTCAACAAGGACAGCGCATGGTCCAGCATGGCCCCTTGCAGACCGATCAGTTCGGTAATGCCATCGCCCCGTTTGGCCAGCGGCAAATCTGGGTGACGGCGAATCGTGCCTGTGGCCGAACACGGCGCATCCAGCAGGATCGCGTCAAAGCGGCCCTCAAATTCCATCGCGTCGCCCACCACAACGTCGGCGTTCAACCCTGTGCGGGCAAAATTTTCGACCATGCGTTCCACGCGGGCGGCAGACGCATCCAGCGCAGTGACCCTGGCGCCAGCGGCCGCCAGTTGCAGCGTTTTGCCACCGGGGGCGGCGCACATATCCAAGACGTTCAGGCCCGCCACATCACCCAACAACCGCACGGGCAGGGCGGCGGCGGCATCCTGTACCCACCAATCGCCACTGTCATAACCGGGCAGGGCAGTGACCTGCACCGTCTCGGTGATACGAACAGAGCCAGTGGGCAGTACCGTGCCACCCGTTGCTTCGGCCACCGCGGCCGGATCACCCTTGGCCGTCAGATCAAGGGGCGCGCCAGCGAAATGTGCAGCCTCCATCGCCGACACAGGTTTGGCACCCCACGCCGCGCAAAGCGGATCCCGCAGCCAACGCGGCAGGCGGGGTACGCGCAGTTTTGTCCATTGGGCGGGTCCTTCGTCGGCCACTTTGCGCAGCACGGCGTTGACCAAGCCTTTGTAGGTTTGGGTGCGTTTGCCAGCGGCGGTCAGCGCCACTGCTTCGTTCACCACGCCATGCGCCGCGCCGCCGGTGCACAGTTCAACCGTGGCAAGCCGCAGGATATTGCGTACCACCAGGGGTGGCATTTTACGCAAATGGGGTTTCAGAATACGGTCGGCCCGTTCCAGACCACGCAGAGTGTCCATGGCCAGACGTTGCGCTGCGGCCCGGTCTGCGGGGGGCAGTTTTTGCAAAACGGGCAGGCCCGGCAGCAGTTCAGACATCAGCCGCCCATCCCCCAGAACCCCGGTTAACAGGGTGATGGCTGCGGAACGTGCGGTTGGGTCGGGGCGGGGCATGGCAGAATTTCCAGTTAGCGGCCCGCTTGCGGCGGGGCAATGCGGGCGTATATCATGGGTGCAGCAAAAGGAAAGCACAGCCATGGCCGAAGATTCTGTACGTAAAGACCTGCCACCGGCCGCACAACGTGCGTTGGCCGAAGCAGAAGAACGCCGTCGCCAGATTGAGGCCGCGACAAATGCCATGCCAACAGAGTTGGGTGGCCGCGATGGCCCAGAGCCGGTACGTTACGGTGATTGGGAAAAGGGCGGTCTGGCGATCGACTTCTAAGCAGGCACTATTCCGCCGCCAAAGAAGACTGCGGGCGCGCCGCAGATAACCGTGCGCCTGCTGTGCCTGATGCAAAGACCAAGCGTCCGGCACAAACCGTTGCTTCGATTTCGTGAGTCGACTCGTTGATCACCACGAAATCCGCGCGCTTTCCATAGTCCAATGTCCCACGATCATGCAGGCCCATAATCTCGGCCGGTTTTTGGGAAACCATAGTCCACGCCCGCGCCAAAGGCCGTATGCAGGCATTTGCCAGCGCAAATACAGCGCGTGGCAGGCTGGCGTAATCCTCCCCGGAAACCAAGGCGTCGCACAGGCCCCGGTTGATCAGGTGAGGAACGCTTGTGTCCTTGGGCAGGGTCGGGGCCAGAAACTCACGCGCGGATAACACCACCGGGTCATTGCAGGCGCGGGCCACGCTGGCCGCGCCGACGCTTTGCGGACACTCGGCGACCCGCGCGCCGATGATGCGATAGTATTCGCGCGCGGCGCCGTCCAAATCACCGTGACTGCCATAGGTGACGCCAAGGGTGTCAAACGCTTCGGCCAGAGAACACAGGAAGCGGGGTGTTTCTGTGAGCGTGTCATGAAAGTGAAACTGATCCGCAGCGCCTTGAGCAAAGACGCAATAGGCCACGTTGTGAGCCTTGATCATGGCCAGCAATCTGTCGCGCGTTTCGGCCATATGTGTACCGATCCGCAGTTGTACGCGCAGATCGCATGGCAATGTTCCCTGCAACGCACGTAGCGATAACAGTGTCTGTTCAGCCTGAATTGGACTGTTAGAGCCTGTTGGATGGTGCCAACCCTGCGTGATCCAAGACGTGGTTACACCCTGCGCAACAGCCGCGTGTGCCGTGCGTTTCAGCATATCCCGCGTGTTGGTTGAGTGGTTGGCCGACGTCAGCTGTTTGGCAAAAAACAGGCTCTGCATGTCGACCAAACCGGGCATAATCAGATAGCCGCTCATATCCATGGCGGGCAGTGGGCCCTTGGTGATGCGGCCCTGCTCAAAAACCAAAGAGCGCGCCTGCAATGCGCCGTCGCGCAGAATTTTTGCGCCGGTCAGGCGCAAGGGCGGCAAATTGGACATTGAATCGGGGCCTGCTCTAAGGTCACGTGTTTTGGTGCAAAGAACAGCTAGCGGTGGTTTGTATCGTCTGGATGACGAAACCCCATAAAAACAACGTCTTTTTGACCGGCTTTTTGCGGCAGCACAGCATTACGCATCTGAGTGTTTGCTGGCCGTCCGCTGGCAGGTGTTTTGGGGGGCCTTAGGCCACCAAGGTTTCAGCGCGCTTCAGGTCGACAGACACAAGCTGGCTGACACCTTGTTCCTGCATGGTCACGCCAAACAGACGGTCCATCCGGCTCATGGTGACAGCGTGGTGCGTGATGATCAGGAACCGGGTGTCGGTGCGGCGGCACATCTCGTCCAGCAGGTCACAGAAGCGGGTGACATTGGCATCATCCAATGGAGCATCCACCTCATCCAGCACACAAATCGGGGCTGGATTGGCAAGGAATACCGCAAAGATCAGCGCCAGCGCGGTAAGCGTTTGTTCGCCACCAGACAACAGCGACAGGGTCGACAGTTTCTTGCCCGGTGGTTGGCACATGATTTCCAGTCCGGCTTCCAGCGGATCATCACTTTCAACCATCATCAACGTGGCTTCGCCGCCACCAAACAGGTGGCTGAACAACAGGCCGAAATTGCTGTTCACCTGCTCAAAGGCGGTCAGCAAACGTTCGCGGCCTTCGCGGTTGAGGTTAGAAATACCTGTCCGCAAGGCTTTGACAGCTTCTTCAAGATCCAGCTTGTCGAGCTTCAGAGTTTCATATTCATCCTGAACCTCGCGCGCATCTTCTTCGGCACGAAGGTTGACCGCGCCCAAGGCATCACGCTGGCGTTTCAGCCGGTTTACATCTGCCTCCAGCGCGGCCGAGTCTGGCAGAGCTTCGGGGTCCGCATCCAATTCGGCCAACAGAGACTGCGGGGTAGACTCCATCTCGTCGGTGATGCGTTGACTGGCTTGGGCCACGGCTTCGTTCGCTGCGTCAGCGCGTGCTTCGGCGCGGGCCCGCAGTTCGCGGGATTCAGATGCGGCGCGTTCTGACTGTCGCTCTGCATCCACCGCTTCGCGCAGCACTTTTTCAGCCTCTGCCAAAGCATCAGACGCTTTGGTGCGCCGCGTTTCCGCATCAGACACAGAGTCCGTCAGGTTCGTGCGCTTGGCGGCCAGTTCTGCGGGCACTTTTTGCGCCTCAGCCAGTTCTGCCTCTGACGTGGTGCGGCGGGCCAGCAATTCTGAACTGCGCTTTTCTGCCGTGTCCAGACGGGTCTGCCAGCTGTTCAGGTCTTTTTCCACCACCTTGGCGCGGGTTTTGCGCGCATCGCCAGCACGGCGCAGCTCATCATGGGCGGACCGACGAGACATCATCATCATCCGTGCCGCTTCGACCGTTAGTTTGACGTCTTCAACCTTGGCCCGTTCTTGGGAAATATCATCCAACCCGGCCATGGCGGTTTCCGCCTCTGTCAACTGGGCGCGGGCGGTATGCGCGTCTGCCACATGGCGTTCAACGGCCAGAGTCAGGCCATCCAGTTTGCTTTCGGCCAGGTTTACGTCGCCTTCGGCCCGGTTCATGGCACGCTGCGCTTCTGTCAGGGCGGCATCTGCTTCGCGGCGTGCCTGGCGGGCTTCTTTGTCAGCCTGGGTCAAATCGGCCAAACGGGCGGTCAGGCTTTCATGTGCAGCACGGGCGCCTTCGGCGCGCGCGGTGGCTTGAACGTTTTCCTGTTTCAGGGCTTCCAAGCGGTTCAATTGCTGAAGACGCAGCGCCGCGGCAGAGGGCGCATCGGCGGCTCGGCTGGAGTATCCATCCCAACGCCACAGATCACCGTCCAGACTGACCAAACGTTGCCCCGGTTTCAGATCGGGTTGCAGCCGTTCACCATCATCAGGACCGACAAGGCCAATCTGCGACATGCGCCGCGCCAGAACACCGGGTACGGACACGTGCCGCGACAATGGGGTGATGCCATCAGGCAAAGACTGATCAGTTGTGTATTGCGGCAGTTCGGCCCAACCAGACATGCCGTCAGACGTAATTTCCGGTGCGCGCAGATCGTCGGCCAAGGCCGCACCCAGGGCATTTTCGAACCCCTGTTCCACTTGCAGCCGGTCCATGATCTGACCACCTTCGGCTGTATCACGCTCTAACAACCGGGCCAGCGCTTGCACTTCGGCGCGCAACGCGTTTGCTTCGCCTTCGGCTTCAGACCGTTCGCCGCGCGCATCTGCTTCGCGCGATTGCACTTCGGCGCGGATGGTTTCAGCCTCGTTCAAAACGGCTTCGGCCCGTTCTGCCATTTGTGCAGCGCTGGACAGGCGGGATTCTGATTGCGTGCGCGCGGCCTGGGCCGAATCCAGCGCCAGCGTCGACTGGGCCACCGCTTGTTTGGCGCGGTCCGCCTCTGCCTCTGCCTTGGTCAGGGTCTTGCGACTGTCCTCTACAAACCGATTGGCGGATTGATGGCGCGCGGCCAGTCGGGCCACGTCTTCGGTGATCTGAGCAAGTGCATCTTCGCGTTCACGCAGCACATCGGCGGCTTCGCTTGCCTGCTCGGCGGCCTCTTCCAGTTTATCGTCATGGCCATCCGCCGCTTCGGCCAAAAGCTGTGATTCTTCGGTCAGGCGGTTGATCGTTTCACCGGCATCACGGTTCAAACCCGATTCACGCTCCAGATCATGAGTCATCTGCTCGATCCGGCGGGTCAGGGTCTGGATGTTGTCCTGTGCGCGGCTTTCTTCATCTTCCAGCGCATCGCGCTGAACCAGCAGCCGCTGCAAAATGGCCGTCGCGATTGCCTCTTCCTCGCGCAGTGCTGGCAAGGCAGCCTCGCAGGTTTCGCGGATGCTGGCGGCTTCCAACGCAGCGGATTCCGCTTTGGCGGCATCCGTCACGCATTGGCGCAGGTCGGTGTCTGCGGTTAGGCGGGCGGTGTCGGCGTCTTGCCAGCGACGGTACAGCAACATCGCTTCGGCTTGACGCAATTCGGTGCCGATGGCGCGATATCGGGCCGCTTGCCGTGCCTGACGTGCCAAAGCAGACAGCTGCTGACCCAACTGTTCAATCACGTCGTCGACGCGCAACAGGTTGGCTTCGGTGTTTTTCAGCTTCAGTTCGGCTTCGTGTCGGCGTTGGTAAAGGCCAGAGATACCAGCTGCTTCTTCCAGAATGCGGCGGCGGTTCTTTGGTTTGGCGTTGATCAATTCGCTGATCTGGCCCTGACGCACCAAAGCGGGAGAATGCGCGCCGGTCGAGGCGTCGGCAAACAGCATCTGCACATCCCGTGCGCGGGTGTCTTTGCCATTTGCCTTGTACGCACTGCCGATATCACGTGTGATGCGGCGCACGATTTCCAGGCTGTCGCTGTCATTGAACCCGGCTGGGGCCAGACGATCTGAGTTATCGACCTGTAGAATGACCTCTGCAAAATTCTTGGCAGAGCGCGTGGCTGCACCGGCGAAGATGACATCTTCCATACCCCCACCCCGCATGGCGGTGGGCCGGTTTTCACCCATGACCCAACGCAGGGCTTCCAAAAGGTTCGACTTGCCACAGCCATTCGGCCCGACAACCCCGGTCAGACCATCAGAGATGATCAGATCGGTCGGGTCCACAAAGCTTTTAAAGCCATTGAGCCGAAGTTTGGTAAAGCGCAAGAATGCCTCGGGTGTTTGATTCCGTGTTGGGGCAGTTTGGCGGCTGATATTGCGACCTGTCAATTTGAATGCGCCGGATATGGCGGGTCTTCGCTGGTTATCCACAAGATATTGTTGTTCTCAACGGATATTGACAGTTCTGGCGCTTCGCGCTCCGATAGCTATGCAGAACAGGAGTGGCGACGATGCCAATCACCATCCGGACAGGGCGCCCAGATGAGCCCGGCGCCAAGGAACTGTTGCAGGCCAGTCATGACCTGATGAACACGCTTTTTGACCCCGGAGAGTGCCACTATCTGGATTTCGAAGCGTTGAATTCTGCTGATATCGTTTTTCTGGTGGCTGAGTACGAAGGACGCATTGTCGGCACCGGGGCTTTCGCGCGCAAGGAAGGGTATGGCGAAGTCAAATCCATGTACGTGAATCCGAACGCGCGTGGACGCGGGGCTGCAGATGCCATTTTGGCCGAGATAGAGCGTATTGCCCGGCAAGAGAGTCTGCCATTGTTGCGGCTGGAAACGGGCGTTGGGCTGAACGCGGCGCTACGGCTGTATGAGCGGAATGGGTTTATGCAGATTGCCCCGTTCGGGGATTACACCGGTGATGGCGCCAGCCTGTTTTATGAAAAGCAGCTGAACTGACGGGACCAATCAGCATGTGATTGATCAACACCGGGCCAAAGGTGTGCCCGACAGGATGGCGCAAGCTGTGTTGCGGCGCCGGGGCGGTTTGCGTGGCGGGGCCGAACCATTGCACGACAGCCCGGCCAGCATCATTGATGGATCACCCTCAACCCAAGCTGCCGTACACCCGGTTTCACGGTAAACCGCCACCGCCGCCTTTGCGGCAATCGGTTCATACCGCGGAAATGGTTCGGGGTTGATTCGGATCAGTTCAGCAACATTGCCGTTCACCCGAATGCGAAAGGTGGATCCATCCACCACCTGAGTTTGCGCCGGAATCCCACGAAAGCCGGGGCCAGCGGTATCGCACGCGATCAGGAAAACAAAGAGTATCAGCAGCAATCCACGCATCCGACCAATAGAACGCCACAAGGTTTCCAGTTGGTTAATGGGGCTGCGGCAGTACGTGCCTTTACATTCTGAATACGGAATGTATATTACATTCCAGAAAAGGAATATTAAGGAGCATCGTTATGACACAACGATCCGCAAGACCCGCCGATACCTATTCCCCCCTATACTTCCTGGCGTCGCTAGGGTCGGGCGGAATTTCTGTCAGTTTCTTTATGTATCTTATGTTCTGGGTTCCGCACCCCGGCCGGCCTGTTCCGATTTTTGAGGACATTATGGCCGCGTTTTCAGGTGGATCGCCAATGCTTCAAGCCGGGATTGTTGTGGCTTGGATCGGGATCGCAGTCTTTACCTTCTTGAACCTGAAATCGCTGTTCTGGAACCTTGGCGCGCTGAGCCGGTTCAAACAAACCGATGCCTATCAAGCACTGCGCAATTCAAACGCGGAATCCACCCTGTTGGCCATGCCGCTTGCCTTGGCGATGACAGTGAATGCGCTGTTCATTGTTGGGCTTGTCTTTGTGCCGGGGCTTTGGACCGTGGTTGAATACCTGTTCCCGATGGCCATGATTGCCTTTGCTGCAATTGCTGTGATCGCCCTGCGCACGATTGGCGATTTTCTGGGCCGCGTTCTGTCCAAAGGCGGTGTGTTCGATGTGACTGCCAACAACTCTTTTGCGCAACTATTGCCAGCTTTCGCCGTTGCAATGATTGCCGTTGGCTTTGCCGCCCCCGCCGCGATGAGCACAGCGCCAGCAACGGTGGCTGTCAGCCTGATCATCTCAACCATTCTGGGTGTCGCAGCGATCATTTACACCCTTCTTGCCGCCACCGCCGCTGTTGTGTCGATGTTGCAGCACGGAACTGCGCGTGAAGCCGCGCCGACACTCATGATTGTGGTGCCGATTGTAACGGTACTGGGCATCATGTTGCTGCGTCAGAACCATGGGCTGCACACCACATTTGATGTGCATGTCGGCAATGGCGACACCATGATCATGCTGGCCCGTTTGCTGAGCATCCAGATCGTCTTTCTGGGGTTGGGCCTGTTGGTCCTGCGCCGTCAGAATTACTTTGCCGATTTCGTGATGGGGCGCAAAACGTCGCCGGGTTCCTATGCGCTGGTCTGTCCCGCAGTGGCCTTGTCTGTGATGTTGCATTTCTTTGCCAACAAAGGGCTGGTGGCCGCGGGGGCTGTTGCCAAATACGGGTTTGCCTTCTGGGGCGTGACCGGCATCGCCTTGGCCTTTCAGCTGATTGCCATCCTTTTGGTGTGGCGCCTGAACAGCCAGCACTTTGGCCGGGCCAATACAAAAAATGCGGCTGCCGTCCCTGCAGAGTGATTCAGCCCCTCTGTGCCGCTTTGGGCCCCGGTGTAAAACCGGGGCCTTTTTCGTTGCGGGTTGATTGCAGGCGCTTGTGGTCATAACAATTGACCAATTCATATACAGAGGCGCCTATGCCCTTTCAAAAGGTTCAGCCCGAAAAACTATCCTCGGCTGTTACATCCCAGATTGAGAAGCTGATTTTACGCGGCATCCTGCGCCCCGGAGAACGGCTGCCATCGGAACGTGAAATGTCAGAGCGCATGGGCGTGTCGCGGCCCAGCCTGCGTGAAGCCGTGGCTGAGCTTCAGGAAAAGGGTCTGTTGACCACCAAGGCCGGGGCAGGCATCTACGTGGCCGATGTTTTGGGCTCTGCATTTTCCCCCGCGCTGATCCGGCTATTTGCCAGCCATGACGAGGCAGTGTTCGACTATCTGGCGTTTCGTCGGGATATGGAAGGTCTGGCCGCCGAACGCGCCGCGCGGTTTGGAACAAAGACTGATTTGGACGTGATCCAAGCCATCTTTGACAAGATGGAGGTGGCGCATTCCAAGCGCAATCCGGCGGACGAGGCGCATTTGGACGCCGATTTTCATTTGGCCATTATCGAAGCCAGCCATAACGTTGTGATGCTGCACATGATGCGGTCGATGTACCAGTTGTTGCGGGAAGGCGTGTTCTACAACCGCAAGATCATGTTCAAACAGCGCCACACGCGGCAAACCTTGCTGGAACAGCACAGACACATAAACGATGCCCTGCAGGCCCGTGATCCAGAGGCCGCGCGGGCGGCTGTTTCGGCACATCTGGCTTTCGTTGAAGACGCGCTAAGCCGCCACCGCAAGGCGCTAACCAATGAAGAAGTCGCGCGCCAGCGGTTGGAATACGAAAAGTCGCGCTAACCCAGACGCACAGCACTGCTCAGCTGTTTTGCGGCGGGAACAGATCTGACATCAAAATTGTGCGGCCATCCGCCTGAACGATGCGCAGATGTTTGCGCCGCATCAAACGCGGCTCTGCCACGCCAACCGAATGGGCGATCGTCTCGACATTGTAGATCAGCTCGCGGGCGTACTCGGCCACGCGGGTTTCCTTGGCTTCGGCCACCAAACCCTTTTGCAGACTGGGATCGTGCGTTGTGATGCCGGTTGGGCAGGTGTTCTTGTTGCATTTCATCGCCTGAATGCAGCCCAGAGAAAACATAAACCCACGCGCCGAGGTGACGAAATCTGCGCCTGTGGCCAGCGCCCATGCCACATCACCGGGATTGACCAGCTTACCACTGGCCACCAGACGGATGCGGTCGCGCAGGCCGTAGGTATTGCGCATATCTGCCACTTTTGGCAGGGCTTCGCGGATGGATTGGCCGACAAGATCGATCAGTGGCATTGGCGCAGCACCGGTTCCGCCTTCACCGCCATCAATCGTGATGAAATCCGGCGCGCTGTCAGCGCCGCGTTCGGTGATGGCATCAAACAGCTCGCTCAGCACGCTGGCGCTGCCGATCACCATTTTGATGCCCGTCGGCTTGCCAGTGATTTCGCGGATGTATTGGATCATGTCCAAAAGATCGTTCCAGTCGTCCACCCCGTCATGGCGGTTGGGCGAAATGCTGTCAGAATGTTCTGGGATGCCCCGGATTTCTGCAATCTCCTTGGTGATCTTGGCCGCTGGTAGAATGCCACCCTTGCCGGGTTTGGCCCCTTGAGACAGCTTGATCTCAAACATGCGCACGTTTTCATGGGCCGCAATGGCACGCAGCTTGGCCTCGTCAAATTGACCATCCGGCGCGCGCACGCCGTATTTGGCAGTGCCGATCTGATAGACGATGTCGCAGCCGCCTTCCAAATGATAGGGCGACAGGCCGCCTTCGCCGGTGTTCATCCAGATGCCTGCTTTGGCCGCGCCATGAGACAGGGCCTGAACCGCCGGTTTGGAGATTGCGCCATAGCTCATCCCCGAGATGTTGAAGAACGACGGGGCATTAAACGGCACCCGAGCCCCCGGACCGATCAGGCATGGTTCGGATTTGGCGAATTGATCATTCAGCGGTGGGAAGGCCGCGTTCACAAACAGCGGGGTTCCTGGAATGGTAATATTGCGAGTAGACCCGAATGCCACGGTGCTGCCGCCGCCACTGCCAGCGTGATAGACCCATTCGCGCTGGGCGCGGTTGAACGGCATCTCTTCGCGGTCCATGGCAAAGAAATACTGGCGGAAAAATTCGCCCAGTGTGGTGAACAGGTTTCTGAACCGCCCGATGACCGGGTAGTTGCGGCGAATGGCGTCGCCGGTTTGGGTGCGGTCGATGACAAACAGGATGATTGCCAACAGCACCCCAACACCAAGCACCCCGACAAAAAGTACCGCCAGAAAATTCAGTGCGTACATGGCAAAACTCATGGCGACCCTCTTTATATTCGTGTATTTGCATCTGTTCGGCAGATGTCAAAGCTGTTATACTGACACCTAAGCCTTGTTGGGGTGACTGTAACCTGTTGGGAGGAATGGCATGAGACGTTTTCTGCAAATCTTTGTGATTTTGTTGGCGGTGCCAGCTGCGGCGCAAGATGCCGTGACTTATGACACTGATCAATCCTTTGATGACGTGGTCTTTGGCTTGGAAAACGCCATTGTGGATGAGGGTCTGGTTGTTGATCACATCAGCCACACCGGTGAGATGTTGGAACGCACGCGGGGGGATGTAGGCTCTGATGTGGTTCTGTTTGATGTGGCGGATGTGTACAGCTTCTGTTCTGCCGCCTTGTCGCGCAAGGTGATGGAAGCAGACCCGATGAACATCATGTATTGCCCGTACAATATTTTTGTGATGGTCCGCCCTGAAACGCCCGACGTTACCACGATTGGGTATCGCGCCTATCCAGACGGCCCAATGCAAGACATTCAGGCGCTGTTAGACGGTATCGCGCGCGCTGCGATTGGTCTGGATTGATCACGCCGGCAACACGTCACTACACATCCAATTGACTTGATTTTGATCGGACCCGTGGCTTAGGCGGCGGGTCCAGAATGTCAAACCCGGAAGGTGCGAATTATCGGTCATCCAAGGGTCTGACCCCTCCGTACCCCTTACAACGCGCTTTGCGTTTTGGACATTTTGGAGGATCCAATGATCAAGAAAACCGTACTGTCAGCCGTTCTGGTCGCCGCTTTAGCAGCCCCGAGCTTTGCTGAAACCCAAGACATCGTCGATATCGCCGCCGGCAATGACAGTTTTGAAACGCTGGTCGCCGCGGTTCAGGCCGCCGGTTTGGTGGACACGCTGAAGGGCGACGGTCCATTCACCGTTTTCGCCCCCACGGACGATGCATTTGCGGCGCTGCCAGACGGCACCGTTGAAACCTTGCTGAAGCCAGAAAACAAAGATCAGCTGATTGCGATCCTGACCTATCATGTTGTTCCGGGCAAAGTGATGTCTGGCGATCTGGTTGACGATATGATGGCCGTAACTGTTCAGGGCAGCTCGGTGATGATCGATCTGGACAACGGTGTGATGGTCGACAACGCCACCGTGGTGACCGCAGATATCGAAGCATCCAATGGTGTGATCCACGTCATCGATACGGTGATCATTCCCAAGATGTGAACCACGACCTGTGGTTTTTCAGAACGTAAAAAGGGCGCCGATTTGGCGCCCTTTTCCATGGTCTTGAAGCGAAAGGTGGGCGTTTGGGCCCACCTTCGTACTGTTTAGTGAACGACCGCATCATCCGGTTTGGGCCGGTTGGTGGCCCCAACACGATCACCAATAATCAGGCCTTCGACACCGGCAGAAACCGGGATCGTATCACCATCACCCACATCGCCAGCCAGCAGCATTTCCGCCAGCGGGTCTTGCAAGGTGCGCTGGATCACACGTTTCAACGGACGCGCACCAAACACCGGATCATAGCCTTCTTCGGCCAACCACTTCCGTGCGGCATCATCCAGCGTCAAGGTGATGTTGCGGTTCGCCAAGCGCTTGAGCAGAAGGCTAAGCTGAATATCAACAATCCCGCTCATATCCTCGCGCTTCAGGCGATCAAAGATCACCGTTTCGTCCAGACGGTTCAGGAATTCGGGGCGGAAATGCGCCCGCACCGCGTCCATCACGTCATGCCGTGCCTGAGAGCTGTCGGCATTTTCCGGCAACTGGCTTAGCGCCTGAGAGCCAAGGTTAGACGTCAGGATGATCAGCGTTTGCTTGAAATCCACGGTCCGTCCCTGACCATCGGTCAGAACACCATCGTCCAGAACCTGCAACAGCACGTTGAACACATCGGGGTGCGCTTTTTCAACTTCGTCAAACAGCACAACCTGATACGGGCGACGCCGCACAGCCTCGGTCAGCGAACCACCTTCATCATACCCAACATAGCCCGGAGGAGCCCCGATCAGACGGGCGACAGAGTGTTTTTCCATGAACTCTGACATGTCGATACGCACCATGGCGTTGTCGTCATCAAACAGGAACTCTGCCACGGCTTTTGTCAGTTCGGTTTTACCCACACCGGTTGGTCCAAGGAACAGGAAGCTGCCCAACGGCCGGTTTTCGTCGTTCAGCCCGGCGCGTGCACGACGAACGGCATTGGCCACGGCTGTAACGGCCAGATTTTGGCCGACCACCCGCTTGTGCAAACCGTCTTCCATGCGCAACAGCTTTTCGCGATCGCCTTCCAGCATCTTGCTGGTCGGGATGCCCGTCCAACGCTCCACAACCTGTGCAATTTGCTCTGGGCGCACGGCTTCGGCGACCATCATGTCGTTGTCCGCTTCTTCCGCCTGACCCAGCTTGCGCTCCAGCTCAGGGATCGTGCCATATTGCAGCTCTCCGGCGCGGCCAAAGTCGCCTTCGCGTTTGGCGATTTCAAGCTCTGCTCGGGAACGGTCCAGCTCTTCCTTCAAGTCACGAGCCGAGGCCAGTTTGTCACGCTCTGCCTGCCAGCGTGCGGTCATCTGTGCAGAGTCTTCCTGCAAGTCCGACAGTTCGCGTTCCAGCTTTTCCAACCGGTCCTTGGAAGCGTCATCGTCCTCTTTTTTCAAGGCCTCAACTTCGATCTGCTTTTGCAGAATGTCGCGGTCCAGTGCGTCCAGCTCTTCTGGCTTGCTGTCCACTTGCATACGCAAACGGCTGGCGGCCTCGTCCATCAGGTCGATGGCCTTATCCGGCAAGAAGCGGTCCGTGATGTAGCGGTGAGACAGCGTCGCCGCCGCGACCAACGCAGAGTCAGAGATGCGCACGCCGTGGTGCAGCTCATATTTCTCCTTGATGCCACGCAGGATGCTGACGGTGTCCTCGACCGTTGGTTCCGCAACGACAATCGGCTGGAAGCGTCGGGCCAAAGCCGCGTCTTTTTCCACGTGCTTGCGGTATTCATCCAGCGTTGTGGCACCCACACAGTGCAGTTCCCCACGCGCCAGCGCCGGTTTCAGCAGGTTAGAGGCATCCATCGCCCCATCTGCCTTGCCAGCCCCAACCAAGGTGTGCATTTCGTCGATGAAAAGTATGATTTCACCCGCCGCAGCCGTCACTTCGTTCAGCACGGCTTTCAGGCGTTCCTCAAACTCACCACGGTATTTGGCACCGGCAATCAACGCGCCCATGTCCAATGCCAGCAGGCGCTTGTTTTGCAGGCTCTCAGGCACATCGCCACTGACAATGCGCAGGGCCAGACCCTCGGCAATCGCGGTTTTACCCACGCCAGGTTCACCAATCAGCACCGGGTTGTTCTTGGTCCGGCGGCTGAGCACTTGCATTGCACGCCGAATTTCTTCGTCTCGGCCAATAATAGGGTCGATTTTGCCTTCTTTGGCGGCTTCGGTCAGATCGTGCGAATACTTCTTCAGCGCATCATAGCTTTCTTCTGCACTGGCAGAGTCAGCAGTACGCCCTTTTCGTATGTCATTGATGGCAGAGTTCAGTGCCTGTGCATTGACGCCGCCCTCTTCCAGCACTTCCTTGGCAGGGGATTTGACCATCGTCAGCGCCATCAAGATGCGCTCGACCGGCACAAAACTGTCGCCAGCTTTTTGGGCGATCTTCTCGGCCTCGTCCAGCACTTTGCCGGTGGCACTATCCAGATAGACTTGGCCAGAATCGCCTGAAACTTTTGGGATTTTGGTTAGCTTGGCTTCCAGCGCTTCAACAACACGCGCGGCGTTGCCGCCAGAGCGGTTAATCAGGTTGCTTGCTAGCCCCTGATCATCGTCCATCAATGCTTTCAGCAAGTGTTCGGGGCTAAGCCGCTGATGGCTTTCCCGCATCGCGATTGTTTGTGCGGCCTGAATGAAACCGCGCGAACGCTCCGTGAACTTGTCCAAGTTCATGGCTGTCTCCTTCTCTAAAGCACCCGGTATTTGAATTTGTCAGCGCCCGCTGTGCGGCACGCCCTGGGTCCGGGCCTTGGTGAATAGATGGATATTTACATGGGCCGGTTCAAGGGTGTGAACCTCCGATAATCCGAATGATGGCGATAACACATGCGGAAACAAACATGTATTTACTGCGTGCAAATTGAGACCCGTTAAATTGTCCCTTTTATCCGTGGTTAACGCCTCTGTTCTAACCGGTGTGCAGGAGGTTGATAGGATGCATATCATCAACATCAAAGTGCACGACTATACCTGCCACCCCGCCATGCCGGAAATGGTTCGGGGCATGGTAGAGTTGAACAGCGGGACGCAGGGCGTTCATTTGGTATGCTGTGCGAAACGGCCAGCCACGGCCGCAGGCGGCAGCTTGCATGACCGGCTGGTGCGCGATGCTGTACGCCAACTGCGACGCATGCCAGAGTTTCGTGCAGGGGCTGATCGTTTCACGTTTGCTGCGGGATTGCTGGCCGCCTCTTGACCTTGGGCGGTTGGCTGATCACAAGGCTGGAAATCAGCCAAAGGATCACCCCATCATGTCCGATGACCGCCTAATCGTTGCGCTGGACGTTCCAGACGCCCTGTCCGCCTTGAACCTGACGCAGAAAATCGGGGATGCCGTCAATTTCTACAAGATTGGTTTGGGCATGTTGACAGGCGGCGGTCTGGCGCTGGCCAATGAGCTGAAGCAAGAGCAGGGCAAGCGTATCTTTCTGGATATGAAGCTGTTCGATATCGGTCAGACGGTAGAAAACGCCGTGCGGGGCCTTGCGCAGTTTGATCTGGATTTTCTGACCGTCCATGGCGATCCGCATGTTGTGCGCGCCGCCAAGGAAGGCGTCGGCGACAAAGACATGAAAATTTTGGCGGTTACGATCCTGACGTCACTTGACCGTGCTGATCTGGACGATGGGCTGATCCAGCCCGGCAATGTTGCAGATTTGGTGATTGAGCGGGCGGACCGTGCTTTTGAAGCGGGCGCCGATGGCGTGATCTGTTCGCCGCAAGAAGCCGCGCTGATCCGTGCGCTTCCGTCGTCCGAAGGACGGTTGATCGTAACGCCCGGTGTCCGCCCTGTAGGAGCAGACCTTGGCGATCAGAAACGCGTGACCACGCCGGCGCAAGCCATTGCAAACGGCGCCGATCACGTTGTGGTCGGGCGTCCGGTTTGGCAGGCTCCCAGCCCATCAGAAGCGGCGCAAGCTATTCTGGTAGAGCTGAGCTCTGCACAGGCGCGTTCCTCTAACGTTTGATTTGGCCGCTTTTGGCCTGCTCCAGATGATGCAGGTAGTCACGCAGCCTATCCTGAAAATGCGGAATCGCGGTTGGTGCGGTCAGATAGGCGCTGGGGGGCATGGTCATCCAACCAGCCCCTTCATCGCCAAACACCACGTCTTGTTGCGCCTTGGCCGGCAGATGGGCCGCAAAGAAATAGCTGTAGGACTCGTTGCGCTGATACCGCGCTTTCCAAACCAGCTGCGCTTCGGTCAGGACAAGCCCCACTTCTTCGCGTGTTTCGCGCAAGGCGCAGGCTTCCGGCGTTTCAGACCCTTCGCGCCCGCCGCCCGGAAAATCCAGATGACCGGGCCAGGGGATATGGGGCACGTCGTCTCGCTGTATCACCAATAGATCTGGGCCCAGAAAAAGCATCAGCTTTGCGCCACCGAAATCAATTGCCATATGTCTATTCTCGTTTTCGCCAAGTGCGATTGATGTTAAGTTTGTTTGGTGACGGAGGACATCGGTATGCCCGCCCTGTGCCGCGATTGTTTAACAGAATTTACCACGGGCCGCCGCTGTCCGTCTTGTGCCAGCCCGCGCTTGGTGCAGCACGATGAACTGTGGGATTTGTCTATCTCGCATATGGACTGTGATGCCTTTTACGCCAGCGTCGAAAAGCGCGATAATCCCGATCTTGCTGACAAACCGGTGATTATTGGCGGCGGGCGGCGCGGTGTGGTGTCTACGGCCTGTTACGTTGCGCGTATTCGGGGCGTCCGGTCTGCCATGCCGATGTTCAAAGCCTTGGAATTGTGCCCAGACGCGGTGGTGGTGAAGCCCAGAATGGAAGCCTATGCCGAAACGTCGCGTGCGATACGGGCCATGATGGAGGAAATGACCCCCGCCATCGAGCCCTTGTCGCTGGACGAAGCGTTTATGGACCTGCGAGGAACGCGCCGCCTGCACGGCCGCCCCCCGGCGGTGTTGTTGGCGCGTTTGGTCAAGCGGATGAAAGACGAACTGGGCATAACTGGTTCCATCGGACTGTCGCACAACAAGTTTCTGGCCAAGGTCGCTTCGGACTTGGACAAGCCCCGCGGCTTTGCGGTGATCGGTAAGGCGGAAACGACAGAATTCCTGCGCCCCCGTTCGGTACGGTTGATCTGGGGAATTGGCCCTGCGGCGCAGGCGTCGCTGGAAAAGGCGGGCATTCGCATTTTTGACGATCTGCTGCGCTGGGACGAACGGGACCTGAGCCAGCGGTTTGGCAGTATGGGCCACCGTCTGTGGCATTTGGCGCGTGGGCAGGATGCGCGTCGGATTTCAGCAAATGCGCCGATGAAGTCGATCTCAAACGAAACCACGTTTTTCGAAGATACGCATGATGCCGATCTGTTGGATGGGCACCTGTGGCGGATGTGCGAAAAAGTCTCTGATCGCGCGAAGGCCAAAGGCAAGGCCGGGCGCGTTGTAACGCTGAAGCTGAAGCGGTCAGACTTCACGTTGATCAGCCGTCGTGTCAGCCTGCGCGACGCGACACAGCTGGCCGATCAGATATATCGAACCGCACGTGGACTGATGGATCAGGTTGGCGACCAAGGCCCGTACCGGCTGCTCGGGGCAGGTATATCGGATTTGGTATCGGCCGATGCTGCAGACCGCAGTGGCGATCTGTTGGACCCTGATGCCGTACAACGCAGCAAAGCCGAACGCGCCACCGATGCAATCCGGGAGCGGTTCGGCCCCAACGCAATATTGAAGGGCAGGGCCCTGCGTTAACCGCCCAGCACGTCGTCTTCGGCGTCGGCAACAGAAACCCCAAAGGCTTCCAGACCGTTTTCAAGGTTTTCAGCCAGATGCGGCGTGCCAATCAGATAGTCGGCAGTCGGAGCTGTGGCTTCGTTGGTGGCGGTTTGATAGGCCTCGTCCCAGTCGGCGACGTCGAAACTGTCTCGTCCGATCCACATGATGGCGACCAATGCGGCTTGCTCTTCCCGGTTCAAACGTTCGATGAAGGCGCGCAGTTCCAGTTCGGCCCGGTTCAGTTCTCGGGCGTAAAGCACAACCTGTGCCACCTTTCGCGGGCTGATGATATCTTGCATGGCGGTTCCCTTTCCTTGTCAGCCAACAGCCTGCACGGAATGGATTGCACCCGTCCTTGATCTTACGCAAATACCCGATAGTACAGCGCGTCCGGCAGCAAACGCCCGGCCCGGAACGCCGCAGCAAACAGGCTGGGAAAGCTGCATGAGAATTTATCGCGGCACATATGCTCAAAATACGCGTCGGCCGCCTGTTCAGGGGTCATGATAAACGGCATCGAAAAGTCGTTTTTTTCGGTCAGGCGGGTGCGGATAAAACCGGGATTGACCAGTTGCACGCGCACGCCGGTTTTGCGCAGATCGCTGTACATAGACTCCGCCAAGGCCATAACGCCTGCTTTAGAGGCTGCGTAACCAATGGCGCCCGGCAACCCGCGATAGCCAGCCAACGAGCCTGTCAAAACGATATGGCCCTGGTCGCGCGCCACAAAGCGCGGCGTGACAACCCCCATCAGATTTAGCGCGCCTACGAAATTGACCTGCGCCATGGTTTCGGCGTGGTCTGCGTGCCAGTTGGTGGCATTCATCGGCCAATAGGCCCCGGCCATATGCACCACGCCATCTATATCGCCCAAACTGTCAGCCACGGCGATAAGCGACGCTCTGTCTGTGATATCCAGCGGATGCACGGTTGCTGGCCCCGGTAAGCTGTTGGCAAGTTCCGATAGCTTGTCTGCGTTGCGCGCGGACAAAGCCAGTGAGATTCCCGCGCGGCTCATCTTGTGGGCCAAGGCGGCGCCCAAACCTTCGCTTGCGCCAACAAGCCAATACCGTTTGCCGTTCCAGTTCATCACGTGTGGTCCTTTGTGGGCTGCTGGATGTCTGTACCGATCAGCTGACATCCCGTTCAGGCGGGGCAGGGCGCGGACGGTAGCTGGCCCCTTTCAGGCGCAGCTTCAAAGCTTGCCAGTAGATCAACGCCGTCACCCGCCGTGCGCCAAAGGGGCGGCGCAGGATTGCTTTTAATAGAGACTGATTTGTCAGCGTCTGGCGTTCACCCGTCAACGTGGCGATGATGCCGCCACTGTCTTGGCCATAGTCGATCCAAACGCCGATCCGTTGATCCGAAAAATCAAAACGAAACGTGTATTCACCGGTGGTTGGCTGGAAGGGGGAAACATGGAAAATCTTTTGCGCCTTCAACTTGTCATGACGCGTGATCGCTGTGCCGTCGGCCTTGGCGCATAGATAGGAATGCCGATCACCGAACGTGTTGCTGACCTCTGCAATCACAGCAATCAGTTCATTATGCCCATTGTGCGCCAGCCAGAAGGAAACAGGATTGAACACATAACCCAGCACCCGTGGTTGTGTCAGCAACAGCAGTTTACCGTCTGCCCGTATCTGATGGCTGTCCAGAACGCGCCGCGCCCAGCTTGGCCCCTCGCCCTGCCGGGGTGGGCCGCCATGGTCCGTGTCGTGGACACTGGCGAAGTTGGCCGCATTGCGTGAAAACAAGGCCGGGCCGCGCACCGGCTTTTCGGCATCAAAAAGCACATAGTCGATCGAGTAGCGAAAGGCGTTTTTGATCTGCCCTTTGCGCCCATGAAACGTATGGCCTGCGATATGGTCGATCGTGTTCATGCGGCCTGCAGTACATTGCGCGCCTGTAGCGCTTGCGCCACGTCAAACGCGCTGGACAGCCCGTCTTCATGGAAACCGTTTTTCATCCATGCACCACAGAACCACGTGTTGTTTTGCCCATTGATCCGGGCCGCCTGTTCCTGCCCGCGAAGGGCCGCCAGATCATAAACCGGGTGGCGCAGGGTGCATTCATCATAAATCAGCTCTTCGCGGATGGTCCGTGTGCTGTTGAGCGTCACAAACATCGGGTCATCCTGTGGGATCGGCTGCAGCCCGTTCATCCAATATGTCAGATCGATCTGGTTCATGGGTTTGGCCGCATCTTCTGTGTAGTTCCAGGATGACCAGCAAATACGCCGGCTGGGCATCATGCGCGCGTCGGCATGCAAGACGATGCGATTGGGTTGATATTTGATCGCGCCCAGGGCGCTTTGCTCAGCCGTTGTGGCGTCCGACAAAAGCCGCAGCGTGTCGTCGGAATGGGTTGCAAAGACCACGTCGTCAAAATGCTCCCATGCTCCGCCCTTGGCGCGCACTTCCACGCCCAACGGAGTGCGTCGGACCCCAGCAATTGGGGTGCCCGTGCGCAGTGCGACGCCTTGGGTTTTCAGCGCGGCTTCAAGACGAGACACATAAGAAACACTGCCGCCCGCGACCGTGCGCCATTGGTGTTGCCCGGTATGGCTGAGCAGGGCGTGATTTTCGAAGAATTGGATCAGCGCATGCGCGGGAAAATCCAGTATCTTTTCTGTTGGTGTGGACCAGATCGCCCCCGACAATGGCAGTAGATAATAGTCTCTAAACCAGGCACCTGTGCCCATGTTTGAAAGGAAATCACCCAGGCTTTGTTTTCGACCATTCACTTGTTTTGTTGCTGTCGCGTTGAACCGCAAGATATCGCGGACCATGCCCAGAAAACGGGGGTTCACCACGTTCTTTTTCTGCGCAAACAGGCTGCGCAAATTGCGGAGAGAATATTCCATGCGACCACCGCGCAGCGACGCGGAAAAACTCATGTCGGAATCCACGATCGGTACATTTAACTGTTCGAACAACGCAACAAGGTGCGGGTAGTTGGCGTTGTTGAATACGATAAACCCTGTATCGACGGGCTGATCGCCGTTCTTGCCGGCCACCACAGTGCGTGCATGACCGCCCAGTCGCGCGTCTGCCTCAAACAACGTGACGCGGTGCTGGTTTGCCAGGAAATGCGCGGCCCCCAAGCCAGAGATTCCGCCGCCGATTACGGCGATGTTTCGGGGCGAGGCAGAGTGGGCTTCGAACGGCATAGAGGGTCCAATCATAACAAGTATCACAAGGTATACGGTTGGGATGGCCGGTTAGATGATATTGATTTCCAATAAATTTGTGCCGCTGCGTCATGTTGGGGCTACCAGGGCTGACAATGAAGCTGGGACTGCCCATAGTTCCTCCACATAGGAGGAACTCTGATGACGGATGATATCGTAATTCTGGGTGGCGCGCGGACCGCAATTGGTACGTTTGGCGGGAGTTTGGCCAAAACCACGCCTATCGAACTGGCGACTATTGCCGCCAAAGCCGCATTGGAGCGTTCTGGTGTCGACGCAGGCCAGATCGGCAGTGTTGTGTTTGGGCATGTGATCAACACCGAACCGCGCGATATGTATCTTAGCCGTGTCGCGGCAATTGATGCGGGTATCCCCAACACCACACCGGCGATGAATGTGAACCGTTTGTGTGGTTCAGGAGCGCAGGCAATCGTTTCAGCGATGCAGTCACTGATGCTGGGAGATGCCGATTTTGCACTGGCAGGCGGTGCCGAGAATATGAGCCGTTCACCCTATATTGTGCCCGGCCAAAGGTGGGGCCAGAAAATGGGTGATGTCCAGACGCTGGATATGATGTTGGGCGCCTTGTCCTGCCCGTTTGGCACAGGTCATATGGGAGTCACGGCTGAAAACGTGGCGACGGAAAACGACATTTCCCGTGCAGCGCAAGACGCCTTTGCCTTGGAAAGCCAAAAGCGGGCCGCTGCCGCAATTGATGCCGGATACTTCGATGCGCAAATCGTTCCGGTTCCGGTCAAGGTCAAGCGTGACATGGTCGATTTTGCGCGTGACGAACACCCCAAGGCAACAACACTGGAGGCATTGTCGGGTCTGAGAACCGTGTTCAAAAAAGACGGCACCGTGACCGCGGGCAATGCCAGTGGGATCAACGATGGGGCCGGCGCGATTGTTCTGGCCTCTGCCGAAGCGGCGGAAGCCGCCGGTTTGAAGCCCCGTATACGCGTGCTTGGATATGCACATGCCGGTGTGCGGCCAGAGGTTATGGGCATTGGTCCGGTGCCAGCTGTTGAAAATCTGTTGGCGCGGCTTGATCTGTCGATCAGCGATTTTGATGTTATCGAGTCAAACGAAGCCTTCGCGGCGCAAGCACTGGCTGTGAACAAGGGGCTGGGTTTGGACCCAACCAAGGTGAACCCGAATGGTGGTGCCATTGCGTTGGGCCACCCGGTGGGGGCCACAGGTGCGATTATTACCATCAAGGCAATGCACGAGCTGGAACGCGTTCGCGGGTCAAAAGCGCTGATCACCATGTGCATTGGCGGGGGGCAGGGGATCGCTCTGGCGATAGAGCGGATCTGACACCTGCCATTCATGCCGAATACTAAAAAGGGGGCCGCAGCAGCGGCCCCTTTTGCGTTGCAGCCGTAGCGGTAACATTCGTTAACACCCTGTTCACCAACTTTGGTGCATTCTGCATCCGACTTTACGGAGTAGGAGATGACCCCGGCAGACCGACTGGCCCAAGAACGGCGCGCGCGGCTTGCGGCCGAGCGCCTGCTAGAGCTGAAACAGGCCGAACTTTTCGCAGCGAACCGTCAGCTTGATCGCCACGCAAAACGGTTGAGCGAAGAGATCGTCGAAACGCGTGCCGAAGTTGCATCTGTTCGTGATGAAAACGCACGGGTGAAATCCGATCTCAGCGCCGCCAATCAGCGGATTGCCCTGACAGAGCGGCGGTTGTGGCATTCGATTGAAACAATCCAAGATGGGTTTGCGTTTTTTGACGAAAACGACCGCATGATCATGGCCAACCGTGCCTATCTGGCGGTTTTTGACGGTCTGGAAGAAGTGCAGCCCGGCATCGCCTATCCGCGCATTTTACAGCTTTTGACAGAGGAAGGGATTGTAGACCCGGGTTCGCTGTCGCCGCGGGCTTGGCGTGCCCGCATGTTGGCGCGCTGGCAGTCCCAAGCACCCGCTCCTGTCGAAGTCCGATTGTGGAATGATCAGTACATCCGTGTTTTTGACAGGCGCGGTCAGGGCGGCGATGTGGTTTCGCTGGTTTTGGATATCTCTGAAAGCATTCGGTATCAGGCGAAACTGCGCGATTCACAGGAGAAAGCAGAAGCCGCAAACCGGGCCAAATCGGCATTTCTGGCCAATATGAGTCATGAAATTCGCACCCCCATGAACGGGGTGGTCGGTATGGCGGATTTGTTGTCGGAAACCGAACTTAGCAGTGAACAGACACTGTATTTAGACACGATCCGCAATTCGGGCGAGGCGTTGCTGGCCATAATCAACGACGTTTTGGATTTCTCAAAGATTGAGGCAGATAAGGTCGATCTGCGCTCAGAACCGTTTGATCTGGAACAGGCGATCCACGATGTCGCTTTGTTGCTACTGCCGGCTGCACAGGCAAAGTCAGTTGCCTTGCTTATCGACTATGATTTGGCCTTGCCTGCGCGGTTTGTTGGGGATGCCGGGCGCATCCGCCAGATCTTGACCAACCTGATCGGCAACGCTGTCAAATTTACCCACAACGGCCATGTTCTGGTGCGCGTCGTTGGCACGGTTGAAGCGGACGGACGGTTGCATCTAAGCCTGACAGTAGAAGACACAGGCATCGGCATTCCCGAAGAGTTGCTGGGGTCGATCTTTGGGGAATTTCGGCAAGTTGAGCTGGACCGAAACCGAAGCTACGAGGGAACAGGGTTAGGCCTGACCATCACACAACGGTTGGTCAACCTGATGGGCGGTGACGTTTGGGTCACCTCATCCCTTGGTGAAGGGTCGTGTTTTGGAGTGCGTCTTCCCCTGCCAATGGATCGCGCCATGCCAACCCCTTTGCCGGACCTGCCCAAAGGACTAAGCCGCGTTTTGGTGATTTCAGAAGAGCCCACAGGTGCCGCGCTGGTACGGGGGCATCTTGTGGCGGCTGGCGTCACACCTGTTGTCGCTGCCAATTTTCGACACGCGCTGGCAGGCGTCCGCCCTGAAGTTGGGGCAATTGTCATCGCGGGCAATGCGGCGGATTTTTCAGGTGAAGAGACATGCGCAAAGCTGCGTGAAGCAGGGGTCGCCCAACCCATATTGCTGTTGTCTGATAACGCTGCCTTGGCGGTGCCCAAAGCCAAAGAGATGGGTTTTGATCGCGTTTTGCAACGGCCAAGTTCACGCCGCGCGTTTTTGGATGCATTGACCGAAGCCATCACCCGGCATGTCCCGATCGCAACACATCAACCGCCGCCCGTTGTGGAAACCGAGCCGCCGATCCAAATACAGCTGGATGCACCGTTAGATGTGCTGCTGGCTGAGGATAACCGCACGAACCAGCTGGTCTTCAAAAAGATGGTCTCGGGTTTGCCCGTATCCTTGCGGAT
Source organism: Pseudoprimorskyibacter sp. (assembly GCA_034670065.1). Lineage (GTDB taxonomy): Bacteria > Pseudomonadota > Alphaproteobacteria > Rhodobacterales > Rhodobacteraceae > Mesobacterium_A. The sequence continues at coordinate 247,503 of JAXMOG010000002.1, forward strand.
CGCCAACAACGGCGAAGAAGCGGTGCAAGCAGTCGCAGATCAACGCCCCGATATCGTGTTCATGGATGTGTCGATGCCAAAAATGGATGGCAAAGAGGCAACCGCCCTGATCCGGCAATCCGAAACGGAAGCGCGTTTGCCCATTGTCGCAGTGACCGCCCATGCCTTGTCGGGCGATCAGGAAGAGATCTTGGCCGCTGGGTTAGATGAGTATCTGACCAAGCCATTGCGCAAAGCCGACATCCGTGAGGTGCTAGAGCGACGGTTTCCAGCCAAGTTTCACGCGGTTGCCGAGGCTTCCGCGCTACGCAAAAACACGGGCTTACCCTCTTCGGAAAGCGCGCGTTGATAGGCATATCCGCCCATGTCGAAGTCCAGCAAGCTTTCCGGGTCGGTCAGGCGGTGCTGGGTAATGTAACGCGCCATTGCACCGCGTGCTTTCTTGGCAAAGAAGCTGACGATTTTCGGCCCACCCGGCTTTTCTTCCATGAATGTCGGCGTGATGACACGCAGTTTCAACGCGGATAGCGGCACGGCGCCAAAGTATTCCTGGCTGGCGCAGTTGACCAGAATGTCGGTTCCAATCTGGTTGGCCTGTTCGTTCAGCGCCTTGGCAATCTGGTCGCGCCAGTAGTCATACAGGTTTGTGCCACGGCGGGTTTTCAAACGGCTGCCCATTTCCAAACGATAGGGTTGGATGGCATCTTTGGGGCGCAGCAGACCATAAAGGCCGGACAAAATGCGCAAGTGATCCTGCGCCCAGTTCATTTCATCTTCGTCCAGCGAACCGGCTTCCAGACCAATGTAGGTATCCCCTGCAAAGGCCAATGCTGCAGGGCGCAGCGCATCGGATTCGGGTGTATCGGTGAAGGTGCGATACCGATCTCGGTTCAGACGGGCCAGATCATCGGATAAATCCATCAGCTTGCGCAAATCCCCCAGCGTTTGGTTGCGCATGGTCTTGGCCAGCCTGTTTGCATCTTCGGCAAAGGCGGGTTCTGTCATCTGGATCGAACGCTCGCTCCAGTCCAATCGTTTGGCGGGGGAAATTACGGTCAGCATGGCAGCCCTCTTTCGGTGTTCAGGGGGATTTAGTCCGCTTCGGTCAATACGTCCAGAAATGCAGCGCCAAAACGTTCCGTCCGCTTTTCGCCAAGGATACGGGTTAAGCCATCCAAGCTGGGCGGTCGCTGCTGCGCCACCTTGGCCAATAGGCTGGCCGAACAGCTGAGTGGTTTGTCCAGACCCTCTGGCCCACGCGCCAAATCCGCCTGCGCCTGAATCAACCGATCATACAGCGCCCCGGCCTCTGCGCCGGCCATCTTGCGCCGCGCCGGATGCATTTGTGGCGTATCGCCTGCAACGACCGATAGGAACTCTTGGCCGTATCGTTCTAGCTTCTTGCTGCCGATCCCGTTGATGCCCGCCATATCGTCCAGCGATTGTGGCCGCGTTTCTGCGATCTCGATCAGGGTGCGGTCCGGGAAGATGACATAGGCCGGAACACGCGCCGCTTCGGCCAGCGCACGGCGTTTGGCCTTCAGCGCAGACAACAGCGGCGCATCCTCATCAGATACCATGGCGCGAACAGCGGGGCGGCGGCGTTCTTTGGCATTTTGAATGCTGTCGCGCCGCAGAGTGATCGTTGCTTCACCGCGTAGCAGGGGCAGCGCAGCATCGGTCATCACCAAAGCGCCGTGCCGTTCGGCATCCGGGCGAAACAGGTCACGGCCCATCATCTGGCGGAATACAGCCTGCCATTGATGGCGGGTCATGTCCTTGCCAACGCCGAAAGTGGGTAAGGTATCGTGACTACGCTGGCGCACTTTGTCCGTCTCGTTGCCGATCAGGATGTCAATCAAATGCCCCGCGCCAAAGCTCTCGCCTGTGCGCAGAGCAGCCGACAATGCCTTGCGGACGGATTCTGTGCCATCAAAAGTCTCGGGCGGGCGATCACACAGATCACAGTTTCCACATCCGGTGGCCGTTTCACCGAAATAGGACAAAAGCGTTTTGCGGCGGCATTCCAGCGCTTCGGCCAATCCAAGCAGGGCGTTCAGGCGGCCGTGATCCGCTGCGCGGCGTTCAGGGGGGGCCAATCCTTCGTCGATTTGGGACCGCCGCAACCGAATGTCATCTGCGCCAAACAGTGTAAGTGTTTCTGCTGGCGCGCCATCACGCCCGCTGCGGCCAATCTCTTGGTAGTACGACTCAATCGATTTGGGCAAATCCGCATGGGCAACCCAGCGGATATCAGGCTTGTCCACGCCCATGCCAAAGGCCACGGTGGCAACAACAATCAGGCCATCCTCTGTGGCAAAGCGTTCTTCGACGGCGCGCCGGTCATCCGGGGCCATCCCACCATGGTAATTACATGCGCTGTGGCCATCATCGCGCAGCGCCTTGGCCAGAGTTTCGGTTTTGGCGCGAGTGCCGCAATAAACGATGCCCGACTGCCCGCGCCGGGCGGCGGCAAAATCCATGATCTGGCGTCGTGGCCCGTCTTTGGGGGCAAAGGCCAGATGCAGGTTGGGCCGGTCAAATCCCCGAAGAAACGTTTGAGGTTGCACGCCATTGAACAGTCGCTGAACAATTTCTTCCTGAGTTTCAGCATCCGCAGTGGCGGTAAAAGCGGCAAGCGGTACATCCAGAGATTCACGCAACGCGCCGATGCGCAGGTAATCAGGGCGGAAGTCATGTCCCCATTGGCTGACGCAATGCGCTTCGTCTACGGCAATAAGCGATACACCCGCTTGGGCCAGCATGCGCTGCGTGCCGGTTGCGGCCAACCGTTCTGGCGCAAGGTACAAAAGCTTCAGCGACCCATTGTGCAATGCATCCCAGATAGCGTTGTTTTCGTCTTCGGTATTGGCCGATGTCAGCGCACCAGCCGCAACACCAGCCTCGCGCAGTCCACGAACCTGATCGCGCATCAACGCGATCAGTGGTGATATCACCACCGTCACCCCATCGCGCAATAGCGCGGGGAGTTGAAAGCATAGGGACTTGCCCCCGCCCGTGGGCATGATGGCCAGAACATTTTCGCCCTGTGTAACGGCGGAAACGATCTCTTCCTGTGCGGGGCGGAAGGCGTCGAATCCAAAAATGTCACGCAAAAGCGCGCTGGCACCTGTCAGGTCGCGGGGCATTTTGAACCTGCGATTTGTCTAAATCTGCTCGATCCCTGACAGTCCCATACTAATGCTTGGTTAACAAGGCCGAGAGGCCAGCTGCATCAGTAAAAGAGAGCGGCATTGTTGATCAGCACGATCCGGATCACCGCAACGCCGATCAGCACGATCAGCGGCGCCAGATCAAGACCACCCATGCTGGGCAACATCCGGCGGATCGGACCATAGAGCGGTTCCAGTAGGCGGTTCAACCCATACCAAACCTGGGCGACCAATTGCTGACGCAGGTTCAGAACCTGAAAGTTGATCAGCCAACTCATGATCACATGGGCGATGATAACGAACCAGACGATGTCCAGAAGCATCATCAGGATTTGGAACAGCGATTGCATCGAAATGTCCTTTGTTGCCGGGCGCGTAAGACCTAGTCATCAAAGGGGCAAAGGGCAAGAGTGCCGCGAGGTTCTGGTTGACGCCGCGGCGCAGCATTGCCAAACCGCTCCAATCCAAGGAGGGTCGCGATGTATCCGTTTTTACGCATGGTCAAAGAGCTACTGGTGAACCGCAAGGCAGAGCCGCTGCCGCTGACGGGCACACATATCTCTCACCACATCTGTTGGCCTTGGGATCTGGATATCTGGATGGAACTGAACAACGGGCGCACTCTGACGATCTTTGATCTGGGGCGCATTCCGCTGGCGCATCGCACCGGTTTGATCGGCGCTTTGCGTGAAAACGGTTGGGGCCTGACGATGGCCGGCGCGTCAGTGCGCTATCGCCGCCGCATTCGTATGTTTGACCGGGTGACGATGCGCAGCCGCGCTGTATGTTGGGATGACAAGTTTTTGTATCTTGAACAGTCGATGTGGAGAAAAGACGGCCAATGCGCCAATCACATCGTCTATCGCTCGGCTGTCACCAGTAAAACTGGGATTGTGCCACCGGCGCAGGTTGTCGCTGCCATGGGGTCATCGGCTGAATCGCCCCCCGCGCCTGATTGGATTGCCACGTGGATTGAGGCAGAAGCCCAGCGTCCTTGGCCGCCGATGCAAGACAAATAATTCCTACCCCAACGTCAAAGCTTTCTTGCCAGACCCCTGCAATGCGGTATTGAACCAGATAGCAGGGGGATATTCTGAATGGCGATTTCGCAACGCAAGCGCATCTGGGGCTGGATGTTCTTTGATTGGGCGCAACAGCCCTATGCGACGCTTGGTCTGACGTTTATCTTCGGCCCCTATTTCGCTTGGGTCGCCGCCTCCTGCTATATTGAGTCCGGCTTAGACGGGGCCAGTGCCCGTGCGCAGGCGCAGGGCTTATGGTCCAGCGCACAAACAGTTTCAGGGCTATTTATTGCGCTGACCGCGCCGGTTCTGGGCGCATGGGCCGATGCGTCGGGCCGGAAAAGGCCTTGGTTCTGGTTGTTCACCATCATTGCCGTCATCTGTGCGGCCGCGCTGTGGGGGCTATTGCCGGATGGGACCGGCCTGACCTTGGCTCTGATCGCATTCTGGGTCGGGTTCACGGCGTCGGAATCCGCTATGAACCTGAACAATTCGATCCTGCCCAGTTTGGGTGACGCCAAGGATGTCGGCCGGATCAGTGGCAATGCCGTCTCTTTTGGCTATTGGGGTGGGGTCACTGCGCTGTTCATTATGTTGCTGTTTATCGCAGAAAACGAAAACGGTGTTACGCTGTTGGGTCGCGGACCAGCGTTTGGGCTTGATCCGGAAATGCGCGAGGGCACGCGCTTTGTCGGACCATTTATCGCTATATGGTTCGCTGTGTTTATGGTTCCGTTCTTCATGTGGAACCGCGACGCGCCCGTCGTTGCCACAGCCAGACCACGCCTAAGCGCAGTGAACCGCGAATTGATGAACACGTTCCGCCGCGTGGTGAAACGCAAGTCACTGCGCAGCTTCCTGTTGGGCTCTATGCTGTATCGGGATGCTCTGGTCGCGCTGTACAGCTATGGCGGTATTTACGCCAAGCTGGTGTTGGGTTGGGAGATTGTGCAAATCGGTGTCTTTGGCATCATCGCGGCAATCGCGGCTGCGATCCTGTCTTGGGTTGGGGGTATTGCCGATCAACGCTATGGCCCGAAACCTGTTATTGCACTGTGCTGTATGGTTCTGATTTTGGTGGTCTGCATCATGGTTGGAATGTCGCGCGAAAGCATGTTTGGCATTCCTTTGGTCGAAGGCTCCATCGTTCCGGATGTGATCTTCTATGTCTGTGGGGCAATCATTGGTGGGGCCGGGGGTGTTTTGTATTCGGCGTCACGTTCGATGATGGTTCGCCACACGGATCCAGAACGCCCGGCTGAAGCATTCGGGCTATTTGCGTTGACGGGCAAAGCAACGGCATTTCTTGCCCCTGCATTAATCACAGTCTTCACGTTCGTGACCAATAACAACCAATTGGGGTTTCTTCCCATCATCTTTCTTTTGTTGGGCGGGCTTGTTCTGCTATCGTGGGTTAAACCGGACGGAGACCGAGCAGAATGGTCCGAACAACCCTGATACTTTCGCTGCTGTTGGCTTTGACAGCTTGCGGCCTTGAAAAAGAAGCCCCCGAGCGCACAGAAAGCCGCGCCAGTGCTGGTGTGTTAAGTACCAAAAGTGCCAAGCAACTGTTTGGCAGCAAACCAGCTGGATCGCTCCAATCTGAAGCCTCTCATGGCTCTTACGCCAAGGGATGTTTGGCCGGCGCGGTGCAATTGCCGGAAAGCGGGCCAACGTGGCAGGCGATGCGCCTTAGCCGAAACCGAAACTGGGGCCATCCTGAACTGATAGATTTCGTTAAAGGCTTGTCGCGCAAGGCCGCGCGATTGCCCGGATGGGAAGGCCTGTATGTCGGGGATTTGTCGCAACCCCGCGGTGGGCCGATGTTAACAGGCCATCGCAGTCATCAGATTGGACTGGATGCAGATATTTGGATGCTGCCGCCCAAACGGCTGAACTTGACAGCGGCAGAACGCGAAAACATCTCATCCATTTCGCTACGTCGTTCTTCTGGGGCCTATACCAATGGGAACTGGACGCGGCAGCATATGGACGTGATGAAAGCCGCCGCCCAAGACCCGCGCGTGGCCCGTATCTTTGTGTTTCCGGGCGCCAAAGTTGCTATGTGCAAAATGGAAAAAGGCAATCGCGCGTGGTTGCGCAAGATCCGTCCTTGGTGGGGGCATCACTATCATTTCCATGTGCGTTTGAAATGTCCCAAAGGGTCAAAAGGCTGCGTAAACCAAGCGTCACCGCCCGCCGGGGATGGCTGCAAGGACGCACAAACCTGGGTGAACAATATTCTCAATCCGCCGCCGCCAAACCCGAACGCGCCGCCGCCGAAACCACGCCGTGAATTAACAATGGCCGATCTGCCCAATCAATGCGCATCTGTTCTTTCCGCTCGCTGAGTTGCGCTGCAATGGTGTTTCTGGCCGCCTGCGTAGGCGCGGCCGAACCACAGAAAACGCAACTGGTCGGCAAATATCTGTGGTTTGATACTCAGCGGTCTTTTGGCGGTTTCTCGGGGTTGGAAGTTAGCCCGGATGGGAACAGTTTTCACGCAATCACTGACCAAGGCCTGTCGATAGACGGCACGTTCCAACGGGAGGATGGCGTGATCACCGCAGTGCAAACCGGGCGTTTGGACGAGCTGATCGGCCCGGATGGTATCGCCATTTGGCGTAACGAGGTGCGAGACGCCGAAGGTTTGGCCACTTTGCCCAATGGCCAGTTCGCCGTATCGTTTGAGGGTATTCACAAGGTGCTTCTGTTTACCGACACCGAGCATTCCATTGAATTGCCGCAACATCCTGATTTTCCCGGCTTGTCCGATAACGCATCGCTCGAAGCTGCGGCGGCGGATTTCACCGGTGCGATCTATGTGATTCCCGAAAAATCAGGCCAAGTGACACGCCCGTTCAATGTTTACCGCTACAAGAACGGAGCGTGGGATGTGCCGTTTGCTGTGCCGCGCCGCAACGGATTTTTGGTCGTTGGATTGGATTTTGGTCCTGATGGGCTGTTGTACGTTTTGGAACGCGCCTTTGCAGGGTATGGATTTCAGTCTCGTATCCGCAGATTCAGTGTCACCCAAAACGGGTTAGAAGCAGAAGAAATTTTGATGCAGTCGCATGTATTTGAGTTTGACAACCTGGAGGGTTTGTCGGTCTGGCGCGACGCGCAGGGGCAAATTCGGCTGACTGCGCTGTCAGATGACAACTTTAATTTCTTCCAGCAAACGCAATTTGTGGAATTTGTCGTCAACGAATAACTTGCGTCGTTCCGGACTTTGACGTAAGCGGGCGCGTCCCCGATGGCCGGGGGCCAAGTCCCCGCAACCTTGCAAAAACGGGTTTTCAAATGACCGGTAAACACCTTCCTGGCATTATTGCCATGGCTGCGATTGTCGTAGCGTCTAACTTTCTTGTCCAATTCCTGATCTTGGATGGCCTTCTGACCTGGGGCGCCTTCACCTATCCACTGGCCTTTTTGGTCACTGATGTAATGAACCGCGTCTATGGTGTGGCCGCAGCACGCAAAGTTGTGCTGGCCGGTTTTGTCACCGGGGTCGCGTGCTCGTTGATTGGCAGCCAGATTATGCTGCAGGGTGATGGCTACACCTATGCTGCAGTGCCGCTGCGTATTGCCGTTGGCTCTGGCATTGCATTCCTTGTCGCGCAGCTAACCGACGTGACAGTGTTCAACCGCCTGCGCGGGGGCCAATGGTGGCGCGCGCCGCTGGTCAGCACGCTGGTTGGTTCTGCGTTGGACACCGTGATCTTCTTTTCGATCTCGTTCTCTGCCAGCATCACCGCCTTCGGTCCAAATGCCGATGCCGCTGTGAACTGGGCATGGGACGCTGTGCCGTTCATGAACAGCGGCCCGATGGCGCCACTGTGGGTCACTTTGGCTTTTGCTGACTGGCTGGTGAAACTGGCGCTGGCTCTGATCGCCTTGGTGCCTTTCCGATTGATCGTTTCTTGGGCACTTGCACAGCGCCAACCTGCTTAAAGCTAAAAAAACGTTTTGAGATTCAGCTTTCACATGCAACGCTGAAGGTGCGTTTTTAACAGCTGAAAGGAGGTGATCCAGTGTCAAGAGAACCATTGGAGAGAGGTGTCGGAACAGTTTGGGAGGCATTGACCTAGGGCAGACCCTAGGGTGGATTGCACCAAATTGGCAAAAGGTCTAACCGACCCCACCTCCGAAATTCTCGAAAGGGCCGCTCTATCTGGCGGCCCTTTTTTGTATGTTTTCTCAAGGAATGGCATAAGCACCAAAAGACGCCGGACTCCGGCAAATATGGCTGGCAGAGAGCACGATGAAGATTACCCCTGAAATCGAGATCGAGGATTGGGAACTGACAGAACAGTTCATCCGCGCCAGTGGTCCGGGTGGGCAGAACGTCAACAAAGTGTCTTCGGCTGTCGAACTTCGGTTTGAGGCGTCTCGTTCCCCCAATCTGACGGATGCAGTGAAATCGCGCCTGAAACGCCTGGCTGGGCGACGCTGGACCAAAGATGGCGCCATTGTCCTGCAGGTGGACGAAACCCGCAGCCAAGCGCGAAATCGTGAATTGGCGCGTGAACGGCTGGCTACGTTGATCCGCCAAGCAACGGTGAAGCCCAAGCGACGCATCCCGACAAAGCCCACTATGGGATCCAAAAAGCGACGGCTGAAGGCCAAGAAAATCCGTGGTGAGGTGAAGGCATTGCGCGGCAGAATTGACGATTAGGGCCGTTCAGCCGCGACCCGCTCAGTCTGAAGTGCAGTGCATTACACCCAAACGCCCGGTTCGGCTTTGGCCGTCATTGCACAAAGCAATTCGAACATGATCGACACACCCAGATACGCTGTGCCGCCTGATGTATCGAAGGGGGGCGAAACCTCTACCACGTCAGCGCCGCAGATGTTCAGCCCGTGCAGATGGCGCACGACGTTCAGCGCCTCAAACGAATTCGGGCCGCCCACTTCGGGTGTGCCTGTTCCGGGCGCAAAGGCTGGGTCAACGAAATCAATATCATAGCTAATGTAGGTCGGGTCTGACCCGGCGATCTGGCGGGCCTCGGCCATCACATCCTGCCAACCACGGGCAAAGCATTCTTCAATTGGGATGATACGGATGCCAACGGCCTTGGCAAAATCCCGGTCTTCGGTGTCATACATCGTACCGCGAATGCCAATTTGTACAATGCGATGCGGGTCCAGCAACCCTTCCTCAACAGCGCGGCGGAATGGCGTGCCGTGGGTATAGCGGGTGCCATCGAAATAGTCTTTGTAGAGGTCGGTATGGCTGTCAAAATGCACCATGCCCAATGGGCCATCTTGGGCCAAGGCGCGCAATATGGGTAGCGATGTCAGATGGTCGCCGCCGGCTGTCAGTGGCCGAATGCCCTTTCCGACCAGTGTTTTGTAAAAGGCGGTGATCCGATCCATTGAATCGGCGATATCGGCGGGGTTGGGCCCAACATCTCCCAGATCGGCGCAGGGCACACTCTCGAACGGACGTTGCCCGGTGACAGGATGCATCGCGCGGATCATGGTAGAGGCATCGCGCATGTGCCGTGGCCCATGGCGCGGGCCGGGGCGGTTGGTGGTTCCGCTGTCCCAAGGCACGCCAACCAACCCGATTTCAACATCGTCAAAACGCGCATGTTCTGGCGGGACATGGGGCAGGCGCATAAACGTGGCCACCCCGGCAAACCGGGGCAGATCAAAGCCGGACACCGGGTGAAAAAATGGATCAGTCGTCATGGGCAAGCCCCTTGGTGAGTGCAGGCAGAATTGCCTGATAGCGCACCCGTCTCAATCAAAAAGCCGGGCGTGACGCGTAATTGGGCCATCCCCTTGGGCTTGAATGCGCGCAATCGCGGCAGACATGGGTTCATAGGCGACGGCCATGTGATGAGCATTGGCATGCAACAGCCGGTCAGGCCCGCTCACCCAGGCGACATGCCCGTTCCAGAACAACAGATCACCGCGTTGGGCAGGGGCACCGTCATCCAGTGTTTGACCCAGGCTTGCGGCTTGCTGATCACTGTCACCGGGGCAGGGGATACCGCACACGGAAAGGCCCAGTTGCACTAGGCCGGAACAATCAATTCCAAACGCGCTGTTGCCGCCCCAAAGATAAGGTGTGCCAATCAGACGTTCCGCAATGGCAACCGGGTCACGCTGGGGTTCCGAAAGGGGCGATAGATGGCTGGCGATGGCAAACCGTCCGTCGTGTGTCATGGCAAACTGTCCGGTGCGCCCCGTGACGCACAGCAGTGAGCCCAGCGACAAAGGTTTTGGATTCGGGTGCTTAATGTCCGGCGCATCAAACAACAAAGTGCTGCGTGCGGATACACGATGAGTCGCCGCCGCCCAATCCGACAGGGTGTCAGATGGGATGTATCCCACATAGCCAGAAGTCTCATCCCGCACAAAGGCACGGTGGCCTGTCCTGTCTAACACCGTTACCGAATGTCCGAACAGAATCTGGCGTTCCAACGCAACAGAGGTCGGCGTTCGGTAAACCGGGGCAACTGGTGCCCCGATTTGCATCAATGTCCCATCGCTGTACCGCGCGGCCTTCTGTGTGCCGCGCAAGCTGCTATGGGCCACCTGAGCATTGGCAAAGGTGCTGCGCGGATCGCTCACAGGTTCAGAAGGCCGGGCAATGCTGCAAGAATGGCGCGTTGCCCATGGCCAATACCGCCTTTGGGGCGGGCAGGGGCCGCGGTGCGATTCCAGCCATAGACGTCAAAATGCGTGTACCGTTCCGTGTTGGTTACAAAACGACGCAAAAACAACGCCGCTGTGATGGCACCCGCCATACCGCCACCCGGCGCATTGTCCAGATCGGCAATGCCGGGTTCGATCATCGGTTCATAAGGGGTGTAAAATGGCATACGCCACACCGGGTCAGCCGTTGGGGTGGCCGCACTGTACAAGGCGCTAGCGACCCCCTCGTCATCGGTGAAAAACGGTGCCAGATCTGGGCCAACAGCCACACGCGCCGCACCGGTTAACGTGGCCATCGAGATCAGAAGGTCTGAAGGCTCTTCATCTGCAAGCGCCAGGGCATCGGCCAAAACCAATCGGCCTTCGGCATCGGTGTTATTGATTTCAACGGTCAACCCTTTACGGCTGGTCAGAATGTCTTGTGGGCGGAAGCTGTTGCCCGAAACGCTGTTTTCGACCGCCGGAACAAGAATTCGCAGGCGCAATGGCAGGTTCAGCGACATGATTGTACGGCCCAAACCCAATACGTTGGCCGCGCCGCCCATATCCTTCTTCATCAACCCCATAGAGGCACCTGGTTTCAGGTTCAGCCCCCCTGTATCGAAACACACGCCTTTGCCGACCAAGGTCAGCAATGGCCCTGTTGTGCCCCATCGCAGGTCAATCAGGCGGGGGGCATCGCTGGCTGCCCGGCCGACGGCGTGAATCATTGGGAAGTTCTTGGCCAGCAAGTCTTCTCCGACGATCGAGCTGACGCTTGCCCCATAGCTGGTGCCCAAGTCGCGCACCGCCTGTTCCAAGGCCGATGGCCCCATATCTGCGGCTGGCGTGTTGATCAGATCGCGTGTCAGGGTTTCGCTTTTTACCTGAGCTTCGATGCGCGCAGCGTCGATACCATCAGGAGCCACCAAAAAGACATTGGGTGCCGATTGTGGGCGATACCGATCAAACCGGTAGCACAGTAGAAGCGCGCCAAGTGTTTCGCTTTCCAGCGCGTCCGTGGGAACACCATCCACCAACCGGTAGTCCCCCGGAGCGAGCTTTGACATCCCCGCTGCCAACGCAAACCGGCCCCGCGCGCGTTGCGCCGGGGTGCCATAGCCCACCAAAGCCCCTTGCGGCGCCCCGTCTGGGCCCGGCAGCATCAAGGCTGTGCCAATTGCGCCCCTGAAACCGCTGTGTGAGACCCAATTGCGAATGCGATCGTCCTGGGAATTGGCCCAGGTTTCAACAGCATCCGGTTCAAGCGCCGTCAGTGGCAGGGCACGGCTGTCAGTGGAAGCAAAAGAGCAGGGCATATCGGGCCTTTCGTAGGTTTCGCCATAGCCTATCTGCCTGCCCGTCCGGTGCAAGGGCCAAGTCAGTCAATGCCGACGATCCTGAAAGTCCCAAATGGCTGAACAAGACACATCGCCCATGCGCAATAGGCGAGCAAACGTTGCGGCACAGGCGATAGGATCACCATCGTCGATGCATTGCACCACATCTTCGGCAACATGTGTCAGCCCCATCAGCCCGATTTGCAAAGCAACGGAGCTTATATTTCGGGCAGATTTGCGCAGACCCTGATAATCGCGCTGATGCATTTGCCGTTCCATTCGGCCCATGCGCGTTGTTAAGGCATCTAACGCGCGGCAAATCACATCTTCCGCCCCGGCTGTTCCAAGACGCGCATTCAGTTCGTACAATTGGTCCGGGTCCAGCAACGCGTGTTCCGCAACTGGCACGACCGACAAGACATGCATGGCCATCGCCACACCCCCTCTTACCCATTTTCCCATGGGTAGATGGCGTGACAGGCGTTCTGATTTGGTTACGCGGGGGGCATGTTTTGGCTCGAATTCAATTCGAAATTGGCCTACATCATTACAGGCGTAAACTTGGAAGGAAACTGACGTTGGATCGTATTCGACCTTTACCGGCTTACTTGGTACAGCGCTATTTTGGCTGGAAGGCCACGACATACAACGAAAACAGCGCTTGGTACCGGCGTTTGGCCGACGAAGGTCAGCGGCCAAGAGCCATGGTGATTTCCTGCTGCGATTCCCGAGTTCACGTGACATCGATCTTTGGCGCGGATCAGGGGGAGTTCTTTATTCACCGGAACGTTGCCAACCTGGTGCCGCCTTATGAACCCGATGGTGATCACCACGGCACAAGTGCCGCCGTTGAATATGCTGTGACGGCACTGAAAGTGGCGCATGTCATTGTTTTGGGTCATTCCAATTGTGGCGGCGTACAGGGCTGTTTGGATATGTGTTCCGGCAAGGCCCCACATCTGGAGGAATCTTCCAGCTTTGTTGGTCGCTGGATGGATATTTTGCGTCCGGGTTATGAGCGGGTGAAAGATTTGTCAGCGGAAGACCAGTCAACCGCATTGGAAAAAGAGTCGGTTGTCACCAGTTTGCAAAACCTGATGACGTTCCCGTTTGTCCGTGAGGCCGCCGAGGATGGCAGCCTGACGTTGCATGGTCTTTGGACAGACATCGGCGCTGGCGGTTTGGAATATTACGACGCCAAAACCAGAGGCTTTCAGCCTGTCTGAACGCTGATTAAGCCTTCAAAACGGCGCTTTGTCCGTCTGACATCAGTCGGACGGCAGGGCGCCCCAGCCGGATCGACAGGTCGCGCAAGGGGGTGCCCAGGCTGGCACCGCAGCAAATCGCTTTTTGCGTAGTTGTGTCCATAATCACCATTCGTCCGGCGCGAAACACTAGATCATATCCTTTGAAGGCCAGCGCTTCGCGCAGTTCAACCCAGCTTTGGGCGCGTTCGACGATGGGTGTTAGGAAAAGCCGCAGCCAAGCTGTGGTTTCACTGTCCGGGGCGGCTGGAATTCGGCCGACCGAAGAATGCGGCGCCGAAGTGGTCCGTGATTGATTTAACATGATTTTTATGACTTCTTATGGCAACTTTACCGACGTTGGCGGCGGTTTTCGGCAAGAAATGGGCCGAAATAAGGCATTTTTGTGCCCGCTAGCGCCAACATGGTGGCAGGCTACCTCAATCCCTGAAAATTCGATTTAGAGTAGTGAAAATGGAAACGATCATTGTCGCCAAAACATCGATAATTTGTGGTTTTGGCGGGCGGATTCAGCCGAAATCGGCGGGTTTTGAGCCGCAATACAAAAAAAGCCGGGCAATTTGCCCGGCTCAATGACGTTCAGCGCTGAGACTGATTAGCCTTTCTTCAAAACCTCACGGCCCAGAAGCTCGGCAATCTGAACCGCGTTCAGTGCCGCACCCTTGCGCAGGTTATCAGAGACGCACCACAGGTTCAGACCATTGTCGATGGTGCTGTCTTGGCGAATGCGGCTGATGTACGTGGCGAACTCACCCACGGATTCCACCGGCGTGATGTAACCGCCATCTTCGCGCTTATCGACGACCATGATACCGGGGGACTCACGCAGGATATCGCGTGCTTCATCCTCATCCAGGAAGTCTTCGAACTCGATGTTCACAGCTTCGGAGTGGCCGACGAAAACCGGTACGCGCACGCAGGTGGCCGATACCTTGATCGACTTGTCGATGATCTTTTTGGTCTCGGCCACCATCTTCCATTCTTCTTTGGTCGAACCGTCGTCTAGGAAGACATCAATGTGAGGGATGACATTGAAGGCGATCTGCTTTGTGAATGTGGTCGGTGGAACATCAGTCACCGGATTGTAAACCGACTTGGTCTGCTCCCACAGCTCATCCATGCCATCCTTGCCCGCGCCGGACACTGACTGGTAGGTCGAAACGATAACGCGCTTGATCGTGGCCCGGTCATGCAAAGGCTTCAACGCCACAACCATCTGCGCGGTCGAGCAGTTGGGGTTGGCGATGATGTTCTTGTTGGAATAGCCGTGAATCGCTTCGGGGTTACATTCCGGCACGATCAGCGGGATTTCCGGGTCGTAGCGATAGAGCGACGAGTTGTCGATCACAACGCAGCCAGCCGCTGCCGCCTTTGGGGCATAGGTTTTGGTTGGGCCAGAGCCCACTGCGAACAGGGCAATATCCCATCCGGTAAAGTCGAATGTGTCGAGATCCTGTGTCTTCAGGGTTTTGTCGCCAAAGCTGACCTCTGTTCCCAAAGATTTGCGCGACGCCAGAACGGCCATCTCGTCAATCGGGAACTGGCGCTCGGCCAAGATATTCAGCATTTCGCGGCCCACGTTTCCGGTGGCGCCAACAACAACGACCTTATAACCCATGATCAGGTCTCCTATAGATGTAAGCCGTGGAACCGACGAAGTGATCATGCCCACGGTTGGCGCGCGTCATATCGCAGCCGCGCGGTGGGGGGAAGAGGCAGTTTGGTGCAGAATTAGTCAGTGTGCCTGCTCAAAAATTGTGCGGCATGCCTGCGACAGATTTCCCTGCCTTGTTGAACAAAACACCAGATACCGCACCTTTTGATTGCAATTTAACGACATATGCCACAAACAGAGGCAAAGAATGAGCAGCAATCGGAAATATTCTGCCGATTACGCAGTTGCAGCAAGACAAGTCTTGTTCAATGATTAGGCAGTAGTAATAGGTAGGACGCAGGAATTTTTGGCGTAAACATGCGACATGATTCCGTTATCGTTAACGAATTTCTGGTTGACCAAGATATAACAGGCGGATTGCGCGTAAAGCGCAGGGGACGAACATGCTATTTGGACTACTGACTTCGTTATCCCGACGTCAAAAAGGTTTGATTTTTGCCGCCCTCGACTTTCTGTCAGTTTTCGCGGCCTTTACCATAGCCATCGCGCTACTGAAATTGCTGCCGTTTACATATGAAACTGCTCTTTTGATGTCGCCTTGGGCGGCCGTTGTCGGGGCGGTGTGCGTTCTGCTGTCCTACTGGATGGATTTGCCGAACATGACGCTGAACGCCTATGAGGCGCGCGGCTTGTCACGGACCGGTGTTCTGGCCGTTTCGGCGGGTGCCTTCGCGGCCCTGTTCCAAGGTGTTGGCGGGCTGTCCTTGCCGGTCGAACTTTACTTTGTCTTTAGTCTGGCACTGGCTTTCATCGGTGCCGCCAGCCGGGTTTTCCTGCGTCAGATCACATTGTGGATCTACCGTACCAATCAGTCGCGGATGCGCGTTTTGATCTATGGCGCAGGGCAGACAGGCCAGCAATTGGTTGCCGCGCTGCGCACAGATGACAAAGTCATGCCGGTGGCATTTGTAGATGACAATCCAACCATGCAAAGCACCACGGTTTCGGGATTGCGGGTTTATGCCCCAAGCAGCCTGAAAGATTTGGTACATGACATGGGTATTGAACGTGTCGTACTGGCCATGCCTTCGCTCAGCCAGCCGCGTCAGGCGCATGTTGCGCACCGGTTGCGGGATTTGGGCTGCGAAGTACACGCATTGCCGTCTTTCGCAGAGCTGGTTGGCAGCCGGAACATTCATAAAAGCGCATCGCCTGTTGTGCTGGACGATCTGCTTGGCCGCAACAAGCTGGAAGCAGAACTGCCAGGTGTCAGCGATGCTTATCGCGATCAGTGCATTCTGATCTCTGGCGCAGGTGGGTCCATCGGCTCTGAGCTGTGCAGACAGTTGATTGCCTGTCAGCCTGGCCGCCTTGTGCTGCTCGATCATTCAGAGCTGGCGCTTTACAACATTCATAAAGAACTGTGCGAACTCAGCACAGGGTTGAAGATTGTCCCTATTCTTGGCTCTGTCTGCGATGCCAATCTGGTTGCAGAAGCCCTGCGCGAGAACAATGTTGATGTTGTGCTGCACGCCGCTGCTTACAAACATCTGCCGTTGGTTCAATGTAATGCGATTGCCGGTCTGACCAACAACGTTTTGGGCACCAAGATTATCGCCGACGCTTCACGGGAAGCGGGTGTGGAGCGGTTTATTTTGGTGTCGTCTGACAAAGCCGTACGCCCAACCAACGTGATGGGCGCTTCCAAGCGATTGTCGGAACTGGTGATCCAAGATTTGGCAACCCGCGCCACAGGCACGATGTTTTCCATGGTTCGGTTTGGCAATGTTCTGGGCTCTTCCGGCTCTGTCATTCCGCTGTTCAAAGAACAAATCGCACGTGGCGGCCCAGTGACGCTGACCCACGGCGACGTGACGCGGTATTTCATGACGATCTCTGAAGCGGCGCGTCTGGTCTTGTTGGCCGGTTCCTTTGCGCGCGGCGGTGATGTCTTTGTTTTGGATATGGGTGACCCTGTTCCGATCAAACGTCTGGCACGTCAGATGATTGAAGGTGCCGGATACACTGTGCGAGACCGCAACAATCCAACCGGCGAAATCGAGATTGAAGTCACAGGATTGCGCCCCGGTGAAAAACTGCATGAAGAGCTGCTGATTTCGGCGGATATGCTGACCACGCCGCACAACAAAATTTTGCGCGCGCAGGAAAGCTTTTTGTCAGAGTTGGAAATGGCGACCGCGCTGAAAGACCTGCGCCGTGCCGTTGAAACCCGCGACGTAGACGCCGCCAAGGCTGTGATTGATCGTTGGGTGGAACGCAGCGACGACGACGAAAAGAAGCGCGTCGCCGCTGAGTAACATAGCAGGTTCGGGGATTAGCGCCCCGGTATCGCGTCGCGTGTGCCCGTAGGGCCCCAGTTTTCCATAACTTCAACAGCCTGTTCTGCCGTTTCCACGTAACGGAACAACGATAGATCCTCGGCCGAGATCGTGCCTGCGTCGCTCAACGCTTCCCAGTTGATGATCTTTTCCCAGAACTCCTGACCAAACAGCAAGACAGGCACGCGGCGCATCCGACCAGTTTGGATAAGTGTCAGCGACTCAAAGAACTCATCCAAGGTGCCGAACCCACCGGGAAACACGCAGATCGCGCTAGCCCGCATCAAGAAGTGCATTTTGCGGATCGCAAAATAGTGGAAGTTAAAGCACAACTCGGGCGTCACATAAGGGTTTGGCGCCTGTTCGTGTGGCAAGACAATGTTTAGACCAATTGATCGCCCGCCCGCATCTGCTGCGCCGCGGTTGCCGGCTTCCATCACGCCGGGGCCGCCACCGGTAACGATGACATGTTCCTGTCCGCCGGTTTCCATGGACTTTTCCGTCACCAAACGGGCGAAGTCACGCGCTACGTCATAGAAATGCGACAGGTCCGCCAGCGTTTGCGTGCGCGCGGTGTCTTTGTGCGCGGGGGCCGGGATACGGGCCCCTCCAAACAGAACGACAGTCGATTCAATTTTGGCTTCGTTCAGCATTAATTCCGGCTTCAACAGCTCTAGCTGTAGCCGTACGGGGCGCAGATCATCGCGGCATAGAAAATCATCATCCGCAAAGGCCAATCGGTACGACGGAGCGCGCGTTTGCGCGGTGTCGGGGACGTGGCTGGCGGTGTCTAGGTCCACATGTGCGTCGCGAAGGGGGCTATGTCTTTCGTCAGTCATCCGGGCTTCCTTGTTCCTGCGCCAACATGCCTATAGCGTCTGGCGCGCAAGCACCAGACTCAGCCAGACCACGGAAAGATGCAGATGGATTGGACCGCAGAAATTAACGCCGCCGCCGATAGAGTTACCGGCCACACGGTGATCACACCCATCATGGATACACAGGGGCTTGGGCTGCCCTATTCAACAGCCCTGAAGCTGGAACAGCTGCAGCACACAGGCAGCTTCAAAGCACGGGGTGCGTTCAATACGTTGCTGTCGGTTCCGGTGCCGCCTGCAGGGGTGGTTGCTGCGTCAGGTGGTAACCATGGCGCGGCCGTTGCCTATGCCGCACGTAAGCTGGGGCATTCCGCGCGGATTTTTGTGCCTCAGATGGCCGGCCCGTCGAAAATTGCGTTGATAGAGCGGACAGGGGCCGATCTGACGGTTGTTCCGGGCGAGTATGCGGATGCGCTGGACATGGCCAAGCGGTTTGAGGCGGAGCAGGGCGCGATGCCGATACACGCCTATGACGCCGCACCAACGGTTGCCGGTCAGGGCACGTTGATGCGCGAGTGGGAGGCGCAGGGGCTGGAGGCTGATACGGTGTTGATCGCTGTTGGTGGCGGCGGGCTGATTGGCGGGGCGTTGGCCTGGTTGCAGGGGCGGCGCAAAGTTGTGGCGGTTGAGCCAATGTCCTGCAACGCCTTGTCTGCGGCACTGTCGGCTGGTGGTCCAACGGATGTGGCCGTTTCGGGTGTGGCGGCCAACGCTCTGGGTGCGCGGCGGATTGGGAGCATTTGTTTCGAACTGGCGAAAGCACAAAACGTTTCCGTTGCCGAAGTGTCAGATGGTGCCATCATCGACGCTCAATTGCGGCTATGGCAGGCACATAGACTGTTGGTGGAACCTGCCGGGGCAACCGCATTGGCTGCGCTGACAAGCGGTGCCTATGTGCCAGAGCCCGGTGAAAAAGTGGCCGTTTTGCTGTGCGGAGGCAATGTGGCACCTGATCCTCTGGTGGCCTGAACGGGCTTTCGGGCTTTCACCGCGCGTGCGCAGTCGATATATGGCGTCAGAACGTCGATCCGAAGGGGCTATATAATGTCGAATGCACAGCTTGAAACCGCCATCGAAGCCGCGTGGGACGCGCGGGATACCATCACCTCTGCCACAACTGGCGAAACACGCGAAGCCATTGAAGAAACGCTGAATGCGTTGGACAGTGGCAGCCTGCGCGTGGCTGAGAAGATCGAAGATGGCAGCTGGCACGTAAACCAGTGGGCCAAGAAAGCGGTTCTGCTGGGGTTCCGGATCAAGGATATGGAACAGCAAGATGGTGGCCCGCAGGGTTCCGGTTGGTGGGACAAGGTTGACAGCAAGTTCAAAGGCTGGGGCGAAAACCAGTGGAAGGCCGCAGGGTTCCGCGCGGTTCCAAACTGTATCGTGCGCAAATCAGCCTTTATCGCACCAGGCGTGGTTCTGATGCCGTCATTCGTGAACTTGGGTGCCTATGTTGACGAAGGCACTATGGTCGACACATGGGCAACGGTCGGGTCTTGTGCCCAGATCGGCAAGAACGTGCACCTGTCCGGCGGTGTCGGCATCGGCGGCGTGCTGGAGCCAATGCAGGCTGGCCCGACCATCATCGAAGACAATTGCTTCATCGGTGCGCGGTCTGAAGTTGTTGAAGGCTGCATCGTTCGCGAAGGTTCTGTTTTGGGTATGGGCGTGTTCATCGGCCAGTCGACCAAGATCGTTGATCGTGAAACCGGCGAAGTGATGTACGGCGAAGTGCCACCCTATTCGGTTGTGGTCGCAGGTTCGATGCCGTCCAAAAACGGGATCAACCTGTATTGCGCTGTGATCGTAAAGCGCGTGGATGCAAAGACCCGGTCCAAAACAGGTATCAACGACCTGCTGCGCGACTGATCCGATCAGCATATTGCTTTTGCAGGCCCTGCCATTTGGCGGGGCCTTCTTTTTTGGGCCCGTTTAACCAACCTCCAACCTTGTTGATAGCTTGGTCTTGCCCATAAATGCCTGTGGTCTGGGTCTTTACCTCACGGGGCGGAAAAGACCGAAACGCACCATCCTTCGCATGTCATCCCATTTTCGGTGCTTCATATTGCGAATGAAATGTGGTTATTCTTTCTTCATAATCGTCATTTTGTGCCTAAATAGAATGGCCCATATTCATCTCATCAGAACGCGGCAGCGGCCGCATCACACTGGAGATAGAATGATGACCAAGACCATGAAAACCCTCACCACTGCGCTGCTTGGCGCGGCGATTTCCGTTCCTGCTTTGGCGGCTGAAAACAACGCGGCAACGGTGGCCGCACTGGCAGAGCTTTCCAAGGTTCAAGCAGAGCAAGCCGCTATTGAACAGAACCTGGAAACCTTCGATATTCTCGACTTTCAGGTCTTCTCAAATCAAGAGTGGGACCGCCTGCATGAAAGCCATTCTGAAGATGTTATCGTGCATTGGCCCGATGGCCGCACGACCCAAGGTATCGACGTGCATATCGCCGATCTGGAGGCGTTCTTTGTCTATGCGCCCGACACCCGCATCGAAACGCACCCGATCCGCATTGGTCAAGGTGAATGGACTGGTGTCGTAGGTGTGATCGAAGGCACCTTTAGTGAGCCGATGCCCATTGGCGATGGCCAATTCATTCAGCCAACCGGTAAGCCGTATAAACTGACCATGGCCACAATCGGCCGTTGGAATGCAGAGGGCACGATGGACGAGGAATACCTGTTCTGGGACAACTTGTCCTTCATGCGCCAAATTGGTCTGGCGGAGTGATCATTACAATTTCGGGCCGGTCGTTCCCTTCGGCTTGATCTGGGTGTCTGCTGTGGCAGGCACCCTTTTTCGTGGGATGCTGCTGGACCTTTGGGCTGATTTTCGGCATGTCAGAGAAAACCGCGTAAGGGCCAGACATGACCGATAAGCCAAAGAAGCCCAAACTACCTCAACAAGTCTATACGCTTCTGGTCGAAGTCGGACGCAAGGATGGGGATGGCCTGCCCAAAGGCGCAACTGGCGCGGGGCTGATGTGCTATGCCAGCGGTGTGGACGAGGCCGAAGCCGTACGTGAAACCGTTGCAATCCTGAAGCAGGCCGATCTGGCGCCGCTGGATGTGACCGGTTACGGCACCGAGGAAGAGCGCCGCGCGCAGGGCCACGAGATTGAAGCGGATGAGCTGGAACTG
This sequence comes from Pseudoprimorskyibacter sp., assembly GCA_034670065.1. Taxonomy (GTDB): domain Bacteria; phylum Pseudomonadota; class Alphaproteobacteria; order Rhodobacterales; family Rhodobacteraceae; genus Mesobacterium_A. The sequence goes on from JAXMOG010000002.1 coordinate 268,945, forward strand.
ATGCAGCGCGCTTTGGATGAGAACGCTGTGATCGTTGCGCAGATGACCCCATATTTCGGCGAAAAGAACGCACCAAAGAAGGTGCAGTAGCCCGAAACGCAAAACGCCCGGCGCGCATGGCTGTCCGGGCGTTTGTTGTTTTTACAGCTTTTCAGCTGTCGTTATTGAATGCGCATTCCGTTGGCCATGATATGACCCTGATCGTTGATCTCGATCTTGGATTCCAGCACATCTTCGCCAGCACCGGGCACAGCAAACATGCTGACCATCATGCGGGCCCCCATGGCATCTTCCTGTTTCAGAAGACCCATCTGCACCAGCTTATCCAACAAGGCGTTGCCCCCGGTCAGCATCAGATTGGCCACGCCGGTAGGACGGGGAAGACCGTTGAACGTTTGCAGATCGGTGTTGTCAAAGGTGAAGTCACCCTTGCCGTCCAGTTTGGCGCCAGCCAGCTCCACTGTCAGGTTATTCACCGACACGGAGTTGACTTCACCAGGCATCTGACCAGACATTTCGGCGTTCTTGATCGCGGCTTCGTCCAGCAGATCAAGGAACAGTTTGGCCTTGCCTGTCAGGTCAAAAGCAATGGTCGCCGGATCGCGCGGCAGAACAGTGCCGGGATCAAACAGATTCCAGATCATCTCGGACATGGTGAACTGGCCAAGGGTTACGCCCAAAGCAAAATCCTGTTCCTCATCCGATTTTGACAAAGGCATTTTGAAGTTGAAGCCAAACTCGTCCATCGCCAATGCAACAGGAAACGGAATTTCGCCGCCCATCAGCTCCAACTGAGTGCCGGTGCCGGAGACAGAGTAGGATACACCCTCTTTGCCAATGCTCACGGCAAACGTACCGTTCTGGCTAGAGGTGTTGCCCTGTGTCGTGGTGCCGTTCTCTTCAACTTGGAAAGAACTCTTGCCACCAGAGTGGGCAAAGTTCGCAACGGCATTGAAACCGTTGTTGAACATCGCGGCTGCGTCGTCCGGGTCGATTGTCAGCGGCAAAGATCCCAAAGCCTCCAACGTGACGGCGTCGACACTCCCCGAGAAATTACCCGAGCCCTCGCCCTTGGGGTCTTTGAAGGACATGTCGTATGTCACTTTGTCGACAGTACCTGTCTGTTCGAAGGAGCGCATGTCGCCCACTGACATCTTCGAAACGCCCTGCATTCCGTTCAAGGCAACCGAAACCTGCGCCGCATCTGCTGGCAATTGCTCGCCCTCGACTGTCAGGTTGGTCAAAGACACGGTCATGGTGTTGGCAGAAAATGTGTAGGTCGCATCGCCCGGATCGCCGGATACGACTGTTTGCATCCCGGTTTGAGCCACGTTGATGCTGATGTCGGCCGCGTCGCCCTCTGCCGGATCAGCGACAATGCGCATGGGGATTTCGGCAGGAACAGTGACCGAAACCGTGCCATCGCCCTGATCAGTCATGACCAACTGGCCAATCGATACTGTGCTGGTTGTGTTGGCCTGTTCCTGAACCATTTTCAGGACCAAATTGCTAACTGTCATAGTCGAAGAGCTGACAGCTTCGTCGCCAGAAACTTCGTAGCCGACGGATTCGAAATACTCTTTGAAATCAGTCCAAACTTGCTCTGGCGTAACATCTGCAAGTGCAGGATTGGCTGCCAAAAGTGCAACCAACGCGCCGGAGCTGGCAAATTTAAGGGAGGTCTTCATTTGAAACCCTTTCTCTAAAATGATCGGTCAGACATTCGACTGACACCGCCCAAGGGTCAAGGGGCTAGACCCTTGGATACACAGTGTTTACCAAGAACAGGTTCGAACAAAGGGATGGTTTTATGGACTTGACTGGGAAAACCGTGATGATCAGCGGTGCCAGCCGTGGCATCGGCGAAGCGGCAGCGCATGCTTTTGCCAAGGCTGGGGCCAATGTGGCGTTACTGGCCCGAAGTGCAGACGCGTTGAGCAGTCTCGCCAGTCAAATTGGTGAAAATGCCATTGCCTTGCCCTGTGATGTCAGCCGCTATGATGACGTGGCGCAAGCGGTCGATGCCTGTGTAAGTGCCTTTGGCAGTTTGGATATTCTGGTAAACAACGCGGGTGTCATCGAACCGATTTCGCATTTGGCCACCTCTGACCCTGAATCGTGGGGCCGCGTGATCGATATCAACATGAAAGGCGTCTATCATGCCATGCGCGCGGCGCTGCCGGTTATGCAAACGCACGGCGGCGGTACGATCCTGACGATCGGCTCAGGTGCGGCGCATGGCCCGGTTGAAGCGTGGTCACATTATTGTGCGTCCAAGGCTGGTGCGCTGATGCTGACGCGTATGGTTCACAAGGAAGCCGGCGGCGACGGTATCCGAGCCATCAGCCTGTCACCCGGCACCGTTGCCACGCAAATGCAACGAGAGATTAAAGCCAGCGGTGTAAACCCTGTCAGCCAACTGGAATGGACGGACCATATTCCACCGGAATGGGTTGCCCAGACATTGGTCTGGATGTGTGGACCACAGGCCAATCAGTTTTTGGGGGATGAGGTGTCGCTGCGCGACGAAGAGGTCAGAAAAAAGGTGGGTTTGGTTTGATCAATCTAGACATCAATGGCGGGCTTAGCGTGATCACGCTGCGCCGAGCAGACAAGGCAAACGCACTGACCGAGGAAATGCTGGCCGCACTGTGCAAGGCTGTGCGGGAATCCATGGATACGCGTGCGATGATCCTGACTGGCGAAGGCAAAGTCTTTTCCGCCGGGGCAGACCTGGAGGCCGCGCGCGCCGGTTTGGCGGTGTCTGGTCTGTGGGAAGAACTGTCAGGTCTCATTGCTGACTATCGCGGGCTATCCATTGCGGCACTCAATGGCACCTGCGCTGGGGGCGCGATGGGAATGGTCCTTGCCTGTGATTTGAGGATTGGGGTCGAGACGACAAAGTTCTTCTATCCCGTTATGAAACTGGGCTTTCTACCTCAGCCGTCTGATCCCAAGCGGCTGCAAGATTTGGTGGGCCCGTCCCATGCGCGGATGATCCTGATCGCGGGTCAAAAGATCACTGCGCAAGAGGCTCTTGTCTGGGGTTTGTTGGACCGTATCGTGCTGCCTGAAGAACTGTTGGATACGGCGCGCGCGATGTCGGCAGATGCCATTGCCGCCCCGGATGGCTTATGCGGCGGAATCAAGGACTTGTTCTAAACTCAGCAAGCTTAGAACTTGGCTTGCTTCTACTCGTCTCGGTGGTGTGAAAAGCACAGTTTGGGCGTCCGATGCGCCCTGTGGATAATTTTTCTTAATTCTCAGTAAATAATATGTATCCTCCAAACGTCAATTCGGGGGGATCTGACATGCGTCTTCGCAATGTGCGTCGAAGCCAAAATGTAGAAGACCGTCGCCGTGTGAGTGGTGGCGGCAAAGCGGGTATTGGTGGCATTGGGCTGTTGATTGTGCTTGCGCTTGGCTATTTCACAGGTGTCGACGTGACACCGCTACTGGATGGGGCTGCACCCACGCAGCAAACGGCTTCGCGCGAAATCACCGCCGAAGAAGAGCGCGCCGCAGAATTTTCTGCCCGCGTGCTGGCCACCACCGAACAGGTTTGGACCCAGATCTTTCCTCAGCAAGTCGGGCGACAGTATCAGCCACCTGTCATGGTGCTGTACTCTGGTGTAACGCAATCCCCATGCGGCAGCGCCAGCGGTGCGACCGGGCCGTTCTATTGCCCCGCCGACAGGAAAGCCTATTTAGACACCGATTTCTTCGCGACCTTGTCGCGCAAACTGGGTGCCAGCGGCGATTTTGCGGCAGCCTATGTTATTGCGCATGAGGTGGCCCACCACGTTCAAAATGAGCTGGGTATCTTGGGGCAGGTCGAAAAAGCGCGCCGCCAATCCAGCCAGACACAAGCCAATGCACTGACCGTTCGGTTAGAGTTGCAGGCCGATTGCCTGTCAGGTGTTTGGGCCCGGTCCGTCAACGGTTTGCTAGAGCCGGGCGATTTGGACGAAGCCGTAAATGCTGCCCGCAAAATCGGCGACGACTATCTTCAGAAACGCGCCGGTCAGGTGCCGAACCCGCATACCTTTACTCACGGTACAAGCGAGCAGCGTTCCAGCTGGTTTGCCCGTGGATATCAGTCTGGAACGATTGAGGTGTGCGACACGTTCGGTGCGCGCAATCTTTGAGACAGCCATGAAGATATACGCTCTATCAGTTGGAGGTGGAATTCTGGCGATTTGCCCGCTGCCAGGTTCTGATTCCGACTATGATGGCGATCTGCTGCACATTGGTGACTGGGCTCCGGCGATGGTTTTGTCGCTGACCACGGAAACTGAAATGTTCATTACAAAGTCACTGGGTCTGGGCGCTGATCTTCAGGCCCGTGGCACACGATGGCTTCACATGCCGATCGAAGATATGGGCGTGCCCGATGACGCGTTTATGGCCAAATGGGCCGACGTTTCCGAAGCTGCAAGGCGTGCATTGTCAGGTGGTGGGCGTGTGCTGTTGCATTGCCGTGGTGGTTGTGGCCGGTCCGGCATGGTGGCGTTGCGCCTGATGATCGAAGCAGGTGAAGACCCGGAAGAGGCCGCGCGACGTTTGCGTGCGACCCGCGATTGCGCAATTGAGACAGACGCGCAAATGGAATGGGCCAAGGCGGCCAATCGCGGTGCGGCGACCTTCGTGCGCCACACCGACTGATTGTCCTAACGACTATTTACCCTGTCGCTTATGTCGCCCGCGTTTCTTTCCGCTGTTGTAGACGCGTTCGCGTGATTTCAGACGAGAACGCGATTGGGCCACGCTTTCGCTGTTGATCTGGTTTTCACGTTGCAGTTTGCGCCATTCTGCCAATCGCTCGGCTGGCAAGGTGCCCTGCGCGACAGCCGCCTGAACGGCGCATCCCGGTTCGCTTTCATGCGCGCAGTCATTGAAACGGCAGCCGGGGATCAAATCAGTGATGTCGTCAAACACCGCCTCGATCCCTGCGTCAGCCTCTGACATACCCAGTTCACGCATGCCCGGCGTGTCGATCAGGCATCCACCTGCGTGGGCCCGGCTTAGGAAACGTGCCGTGGTTGTGTGCCGCCCCTTGGCATCGTCTTGCCGGATGGCTTGTGTGGCGTCTTGTCCGCCGGTCAGCGCGTTCTGCAGTGTGGTCTTGCCCACACCAGAAGAGCCAACCAATGCCAGCGTTTTCCCAGGCCCACACCACGGTGCAAGCCGGGCCACGTCATCATGATCCTTGGCGTTCAGCGTGATGGCCGTGATCAAAGGCGAAAGGCTTTCGGCCTGTTTCACATAGTCATCCGGGTCTTCGGCCAGATCGGCCTTGGTCAAGATGATCAAGGGCGTGATATCAGCCGCCGAAGCCATGATCAGATAGCGTTGCAGCCGTGCCGTATTAAAATCAGCATTGCAACTGGTGACAATGCCAAGCGTGTCGACATTTGCCGCCACCAATTGCGCGCGGGCAACTTCTCCCGCTGCGCGACGCTGAATGACACTGGTGCGGTCCAGCAAACGGACCATCTGGGCACCTTCGTATAACACCCAGTCACCAACAGCGATTTCCGCTGTTGATCGATCTGGGACCAGAGATATCTGCCCATCTGCGGTTTGGGCTTTAAGTTGTGTGCGATGCACCGCGCTTATCCGTGCGGGTGCTAGGTTTGCATCAGCGCCATCAAGCTGCTGTGCGAACGCGTCCGACCATCCAAGGCCGGCTAAATCTTTCGATGTCATTGGTTCTTCCGAAACAAGTCTGGGGAGCCGCCCGGCGATGTGCGGGGCGGAGAGCCAAATTCGGGGTAGGTGCGGTTTATACCCGCTCGCCCCGAAGGGTCATGGACGCAATCATCAATATTCCCCCGGTGTACTTTGCTTCGTAAGGTGAGAGGCTGGACAACGACCCAAGCGGGGCTCGTTACGGCTGCTTCCTTCCGGATCTGACCGGGTTGGCGAGGCGCCTGCCCGCGCCAACCTCTCACCAATGCATCTAGGACAGGTCCGAAAATTATGCAAGGGCCGGGACGGGCCAGCCCTTGTATTTGCGTGCAGTTTAGCCGGGTGCCCGTTCGGCCCAGCCGGCGAAAATCTTTTCCAGCGCGACCACAACATAGTAAAGAACGATCCCTAGGAACGCGAGGGCGATCAAAACGGCAAACATCAACGGGTAGTCAGAGTTGGTTTTGCCACTGTCGAATAACGCGCCCAGGCCGCGGCCATGGGGGCTGACGATTTCCATCAGATTTGTTCCGATAAAGGCCAGCGTGACGGCAACTTTCAGCGCGCCAAAGAATTCAGGCAGCGTTTTGGGCAACGCGATTTTCCAGAAGATCGTCGATTGGCTGGCACCCAAGGACCGCAAAATATCGCGATATTCCGGTTCAAGCGTCGACAGGCCGATAGAGACCGATACAGCGATCGGAAAGAACGAAATCATAAAGGCGATCAGAACGGTGTTGAAATCATGCGCGCCGACGAACATCAGCGCAACAATCGGAACAACTGTCGCCTTGGGAATGGCATTAAAGCCCACCAGCAGCGGGTAAAGAGCATCGCGCATCGTGCGCGAAAAGCCCATGACCATGCCCAACCCGGTGCCAAAGACAATGGCCAGTATCAGGCCCGCCACCGTGCGCCACAGTGTCTGCCAGCCCATGGTCAGGAACAGATTCCAGTATTGCGTATAGGCGGGGCCCAGATCGGAAGGTGAGGCCATCTTGTAATTTGGCCAGCCCATGACCCAAACCAAGGCTTCCCACAGAAGCAGAAACAACAGGATTGCAAGTAACGGTACTGCGATTTTGCGAAACGTCATTCGGCGGCCTCCGCTGGTGCGCGCCCTTGCGCGATTTCAATCTGGTGCCGCAGCGTGTGCAGCATTTCAGCGGTCTCAGAGGTATAGAGCATCTCCAGGTCGCGCAGTCCGGTTATTGGAATATCCAGAATGTACTGCGTGCGTGCAGGGCGGCCCGAAAGCACAACAACCTGATCTGCCAGAAAGATCGATTCGCGCAGATCATGCGTGATCAGAACGCCGGTAAACGGCTCTTTGGCTTTCACCTGATGCATGATTTGCCACAGGTCTTCGCGTGTGAAGGCATCCAGTGCACCGAAAGGTTCATCCAGAATGAGTACGTCCGGTTGATGAACCAGCGCGCGGCACAAAGACGCCCGTTGACGCATCCCACCAGACAATTCCGAAGGGCGTTTTTCCTCAAACCCTTTCAGACCGACCAAATCCAACAAATACCGCGCACGCTCTTCTTGCTGCGATTTGGTCAATTTGGTTGGTACAATTTCCAATGGCAGCATCACGTTCTTCAGGATGGTGCGCCATTCCAGCAAGACCGGGTTTTGAAAGGCCATACCAACGGTGGATCGGGGGGATTTAACCTTTTCGCCGTGCAGCCAGACTTCGCCGTGATCGGGCTTCAGCAATCCGGCAACCAGTTTGGTCAGGGTCGACTTGCCACATCCCGACGGGCCCACCACGGCAACGAAACCGCCTTCGGGAACCGAAAGGTTCAGCCCATCCAGAACGGGCAAAGGGCCAGAGGCGGTTTTGTACGCGTGGCGCACGTCTTTAATTTCAATCAGATTTGTCATTCGACCTCCGGTCCGAAAAAAAGGGCGGCAGAATGCTCTCTGCCGCCCTCTTCAGATCATTTCAGTGCGAAACCGCCCTCTGGCAGGTATTCGTCTGTGAAATACAAAGACGCATCAGGATCAGCTTTGAACTCATAGGTCAGCTTGATCTGTTCCAAAGAGTTGGCCAGGCGTTCGTCATCCACATTGCCAAAGCCGTTGGCCATGGAATAGTCGGTGACAACATTGGCATCGATAGCCAGCTTCAGGCGGCGTTCTTCCAGGGCAGCATCGGCTGCTGGGTTACGTTCTACCAAGCTGGCCGTGGCTTTGGCTGGATCGGCAATCGCGTCTTTCCAACCTGCTGCAACAGCACCCAAGAAGCCTTTTACGACGTCCGCGTTTTCGGCTGCAAATTCGGTGTTCACGATGATTGCGTTGCCGTACAGATCAACGCCGTAATCGGCCATCAGAATGGTCGAAATATCGTCTTCTGGCACGCCCAAACGGACCAGGTTCAGATAAGACGAGAACGAGAAGCCGGTAATCGAAGAAACTTTGCCTTCGGCCAGCATCGGTTCACGTGTTGGAAAACCAACCGGTTCCACGGTGATGCTGCCGACGTCCAAACCGTTTTCTGCGGCGAAGATTGGGAATTGCGCCCATGCACCGTCGGGCGGTGGTGCGCCCAGCACTTTGCCTTCCAGATCTTTGGGCATTTCAACACCCAAGGATTTGCGGCCTACGATCGCGAAAGGTGGTTTGTCATAAACCATCATCACCGCAATCACGGGTGCGCCGGGGTTCTGGTCCAGAAACTTGATCAGCGAGTTGATATCAGCAAAGCCGATTGGGAAAGCACCGGTGGCCACTTTCGGGATCGCGTCTAGCGAACCCTGACCGGCCGCAATTTCAACTTCCAGGCCGGCTTCGGCGAAATGACCATTGTCGATGGCGGCAAAATACGGGGCTGCGGGCCCTTCGAATTTCCAGTCCAGTGCAAATGGCACGGCGGTTTGGGCATGGGCTGCTGCTGCTAGCAAAAGACCTGCCGATGCCGCGATGACGCGATGAAACATGAGTTTACCTCCTCTGTCGTTGGCGCAACGTTTCAGCGCCCGATTTGGGCGTTCCTCGCCGGTCTTTGCCAGCCGATCACGCCTCACTCGGTAGTGAGCATGGATCGGAGTTAAATTTTGAGCAAGTATTTTCGAGTTCGCCCAATAAATGGGCGAAATAACCTCGATTACAGGATTAACCCAGCCTTCTGCGCGCCGATTAGAATCGTCTTGGCGGTGAAATGTGCGGACGTACTGTGGGTTTTTACGGTGTCTGGAACGTGAACCACCGTCATGCCTGCAGCATAGGCAGATGCCACTCCGGGCAAGCTGTCTTCGAAGGCAATCGTCGTTTCTGGGGCAACGCCCATACGACGTGCTGCCAGCAAATACGGATCGGGCGCAGGTTTGCGATTCTCGACATCCGCCGCAGTGACCACCACTGAAAATAGGTCGCTTAAACCCGTTGCTGTGAGCTTCATTGAGGCGGAGTCTGGGTACGAGGACGTGGCAACCGCCAATGGCAATCCAAGCGGTGCGATCTGATCCAGCAGATCTTGCACACCTGGGCGAAGCGCGATGCCTTGCGAATACATATCGCGGCGTTCTTCCAGCCATTCCGCATCCAGACGATCCAGGTCTGCTTGAGGGAAGCGGTCATTCAGAATCTTCTCGACAGCCTTGTCATCGACGCCAACCATGCCTGACAGAAAGTCATCATCCACGGCGAGGTTAAGCCGCGCAAAGACACGTTTGGCGGCGTCCATGACCATGGCTTCGGTGTCCAAAAGGGTGCCGTCCAGATCAAAGACAATTGCGGAGTATTTCATTTGGCTGGTCCTGACGAAACGACACTGTTCTTATGCGTATTGGGGGATGGTCCATTCGGATCAACACACCATTGCGGTCTACCCCGGCTGCCAGAATAGCCGCTGGGGTGCGGGAAACTATGTCATCAGGAAAGTAAGACGGCCAGCGTTAATACCGGTCCCTTCCCCAATCGCTGGGGAAGGGAAATGGCCGTTGGTTTACAGCGTGATGCGGAACAGGGCGAAACCGTCTTTGCCTTCGCCCGCGTCCTCTATCGTGACACCTTCAACTTTGTCAGCGTAGTCGCGTGCCTTTGGCCCGGTCTCAAACAACACTGTGGTGCCGTCCATTGGGGCAAATGACCAGTTGGCGTCGGCCGATGGGTTAATGGTGCCCTGATCGACGATATACCGCACAATCACATCCCGGTTTGTATCTGGCCCTTCGAAAATGATGGTGTCGCCAGTGCCGGGGAAGCTGCCGCCGCCGGATGCACGATAGTTGTTTGTGGCGATCACAAACTCCATGTCGTCCGTGACTGGTTTGCCATCAAACATCAGGTTCACGATTCGGTTGGCGTCAGGGTTTTCCATTTCACCCTTGGGGCCAAATTTGGATGGTTGGCTAAGGTCAATCTGATACGACACCCCGTCGATTACATCGAAATTATAGCTGGGAAAGCTGGGGTTCAGCAGCAATGCATCCGCACTGCCGGGTGTGATCTGATTGAACATCCCGGCGGACCGTTCCAGCCAGTCTTTGACCTGCGTTCCCGATACTTTCACAGCGCGGGCAGTGTTGGGGTACAGGTACAGATCGGCGACGTTTTTGATCGCCACATCACCTGTTGGCACGTCGGTGTAATATTCTGGCCCACCGCGTCCGCCGGCTTTGAATGGCGCGGCAGCTGAAAGAACTGGCAAACCTTCGTATTCGGTGCCCTGCAACATCTGCTCGATGTACCATTTCTGCGCTATCGACACGATCTGAACAGAAGGATCATCCGCAACCAAGGCAAAATAGCTGTGCAACGGTGCGGATGTTTTGCCGACCGCGCGACGGACGTAGGCCAGTGTTTCCTCATGCTCTTGTGCAACGGCATCCAAAACGGCGGGGTCATCGCCAACCAGCGCGGTGATCGAACGGTCTTCGTTTCGCTTTGAGATTGGGCGTGCTTCGGAAGAGGAGGTCACAACGCGCCACTCATTTCCTTCGCGTTCCAGCATCAGGTCAATGATCCCCAAATGGCTGCCCCAGAAACCGCCCATGGCGGCCGGTTTGCCGTGGATCGTGCCTGCGTCCACATCGACGGCGGCGTATTCAGCATAAGTGGGTGACGGGAACACAAGGTGGCTGTGCCCAGTCATGATCGCATCCACGCCGTCAATCGCGGCCAGCGGAACAGAGGCATTTTCCATCCCGTCGCTGTGATCGGCCGCGCCAATGCCAGAGTGAGAGAGCGCCAGAATGATATCTGCGCCTTCTTCTTTCATCTGTGGGATGTAGGCGGCGGCGGTTTCAACGATATCGCGGGCTTCCACATTACCTTCCAGATGCTTGCGATCCCAGTTCATAACTTGGGGCGGAGTGAACCCGATGATGCCCACCTTGATTGGATGAACATTGCCGGCACCGTCTGTCAGTTCGCGCTCCAAGATAACGTAGGGCGTATAAAGCGTTTCATCTTCACGCGCGGTGGCGCCTTTTTTCTTGACGATATTGGCCAGCACAATCGGGAAATTGGCACCGTCCGTCGATTTGGTCAGGAAATCGAGCCCATAGTTGAATTCATGGTTGCCGATAGTGCCAGCGTCAAAGCCGACGGTGTTCAGCGCTTTGATCACCGGGTGCATGTCGCCTTCCTTCATGCCCCGTTCATAGGCGATATAGTCGCCCATTGGGTTGCCTTGCAGGAAGTCACCATTGTCGATCAGCAGGGCATTTGTCGCCTCGGCACGGATGTCCTTAATGATTGAAGCGGTGCGCGATAGACCAACAGTATCTACCGGGCGATCACCATAATAGTCATACGGAAACAGATGCACGTGCAGATCTGTGGTTTCCATAATCCGCAGGTGGGCTTGGTTTGTGGCGGCGCGCGCAGAGTAGGGATGCAGCGCGATCAGCGAGGCAGTCGCCGCGCCAGTTGCCAGAAAACCGCGGCGGGTCAGTGTGTACGTCATGAAACGACTCCCTGTGATGTAATGAATGCTGTCATCCTACCACTGCGTGACAGCCAGATGACGAATAGAAAATGCAATTGATCTTTGGTCGGCATATTGCTGCCCAATAGTGCATCATCTGGTCTTGGGCGAAATGCCGTGCGAAGAAGGCGCCAAGATCAGGAAAAGGGCACGGTATGCGGCACGCAGAGACAGTTACATTTGGCGGTTCAGGTTTGGATCGGGCCGCAGAAATACGCAGTGACATCGGGGCCTTGGCCGAAGCGTTGCAGCAGGAAGGTGCGCAAACCATCCTGATTTGGCGTGGAAAAATTCTGGTGTCCGGTCAGGACATTGTGCAGCTGGAGCGCTTGCCGATGACTCACCCGGCGCTGACTGGTGCCTCTGGTCCGCCAATATTCCTTGGGCGGGAAGACGGGGTTGCCCGATGGGCGCATGACATCTCAAATTGGGTGCCGCAAGATCTGGACACAGAAGCCATGAAGGTGTTTTTGGACCCGACCGAGCAAGTGCATCCTGATATTCCGGGCGCGCGGTTTGTTGAATTACGGTCCGTGATGACACAGCTTTCGCCCCGCGATGCAGAGCTGACCGTCACGGCCAAGGGGCTGTACGCGTGGCACGCAACCCATGGGTTTTGTGCCCGCTGCGGCCATCAAAGCGATGTTCATATGGCGGGCTGGCAGCGCATATGCCCCGCGTGTGGTGCGCATCACTTTCCACGTACCGATCCAGTGGTCATCATGTTGGTGACCCATGGCAACCGCGTGCTGATGGGCCGATCGCCAGGTTGGCCCGATGGCATGTATTCGTGCCTTGCCGGGTTCATGGAGCCGGGCGAAACAATGGAGGCAGCTGTGCGCCGCGAAGTGCTGGAAGAGGCCAATATTCGTGTGGGCGCGGTTCGGTATCTGGCCAGCCAGCCCTGGCCGTTTCCAGCATCCTTGATGATCGGCTGCCACGGAGAGGCGCTGAACGATGACATCACAGTGGATACGCAGGAACTGGAAGATGCGCGTTGGTTCACCCGCGAAGAGGTAATGGATATTCAGGCCGGATTGCGAGAGGATTTCAGACCGCTTCGCCCCGGTGCCATTGCACAGTTCCTGGTACGGAACTGGCTTGCGGATACGCTTGATTAAGACTTAACTGGCCCTACGTTCAGAGATAGAAAACACCAAACAATTGTGGTGCAGGAGGCATACGAGTGAATTTTTCAGCCAAAGAAGACATTAACGCGCCCATCGAACAGGTTTTTGCCGTCGTGTCTGATTTCGATCTGGTCGAACGGGCCGCTTCGGGTCGTGGCATCGAAGTGTCTCGCGGTGAAAGCGAAACTGGCGCTCCGGTTGGCACGCATTGGGAAACCTCCTTTGATTTTCGCGGCAAACAGCGGGACGCAAAGATTACACTTTGTGAGCATACCCCGCCCGATTGTCTGGGGTTCGAAACGAAATCCGGTGGCCTGGATACAAAAGTTACTTTGGATTTGGTCGCGCTTAGCCCCACAAAAACACGATTAAAGATCAACGCAGAAATGGCACCTCAAACGCTGTCTGCGCGTTTGCTGGTGCAATCACTGCGCTTGGCCAAGACAACAGCCAACAAGCGTTTTCAAAACGGGTTTTCCGGAGCGGCTCGTTTGATCGAAGGTCGCGCCAAGGAAATGGCTTGATCGCCGCGCGCCGCCGGTTGCGGGTTTTCGCGCTGGCGGTTGTGGGCTGCCTTGTCGGATTTGGTGCTGCGGCACATGAATTCTGGATTGATCCGCTGGCCTATCAGGTTGGCGAAAATGATCCGCTGCAAGCCAACATCCGTGTGGGGCAAGATTTTGAAGGAACGGCTTTTCCGTTTCTGCCGCCCAGTACCAAACGTTTCGAAATTGTCTTGGACGGTACGGCCCAGCCAGTGATTGGGCGTCCGGGGGACCGGCCTGCGTTGAATATGGCCATAGGTCAAAATGGGCTGGCCGTGGTGGTGCATGTCACGCGCGATTATCACCTGTCGTATTCAGAGCGCGAAAAGTTTGTGAATTTTGTCACGCATAAAGATGCGGCCTGGGTGTTGGATCAGCACGCGGCACGCGGTTTACCAGACACCGGTTTTCGGGAACGCTACATCCGGTTCGCCAAAAGCCTGATCGCCGTGGGTGATGGCCAGGGTGCGGATACTGACGTTGGTCTGGAAATCGAAATTGTTGCAGAGGCCAACCCCTACACCGATGATCTGTCACAGGGGCTGCCTGTACGTGTTGTCTATCAAAACCAACCGCGGGCATTGTCGCAAGTGGAGCTGTTTGCAAAGGCCCCGGACGGCACCGTTTCAGTCACCACCCATCGCACAGATGATGACGGGCGCACTGTTTTGCCGGTAACGGCGGGATACACGTATTTGGCGGATTCCGTTGCAATCCGCCCGCTAGAACCCAAAGCCGACAAAGACCCGGTTTGGGAATCTGTTTGGGCATCGCTGACATTTGCAGTGCCGGAATGACTGTCTGTGTAAGGCGACGCTTAGAGGCAGACTAGGCGCCGTGCCAATCAAAGAAATTGGGCCCGGCTTTCGACAGCAAGTCCTTGGCCAGATCAATCCCCATATCGGCCCCATCGGCAATGGCACCTGTGCGTTCCCCGGTGAACACCGCACTACCGTCAGGGCGCAGAATTTCACCACGCAGATGCAAGCTTTCACCATTCAGCTCTGCCAGGCCCGCGATTGGTGTCTCACACGAACCATCCAATGTTGCCAGGAACGCACGTTCTGCGGCCAAGCGCTGTCCGGTGGGGGTGTCATGAATTGCGGCCAGCATGTCTGCGGCGCTTGTGTCGTTCAGTCGCCGTTCTATACCAATGGCCCCCTGCGCTACGGCTGGCAGCATTTCGTCGGGCGAAATCGGGGTTTGTGGCACATCAGACATGCCAAGCCGGTTTAGGCCAGCAGTGGCAAGGAAGGTTGCGCTGGCAACGCCGTCAGACAGCTTTTTCAGCCGGGTTTGCAGGTTTCCGCGAAACTCAACCACTTCCAGATCAGGTCTGCGGCACAGCAGTTGTGCCCTACGGCGCAATGAAGATGTACCAACAACGGTGCCTTGCGGCAGATCGGCAATGGCGCTGTAGTCCGGAGAGATGAACGCGTCGCGCACGTCTTCACGCGGCAAATAACAATCCAGCGTCAACCCTTCGGGCTGCAACACAGGCATGTCTTTCATCGAGTGCACGGCAATATCAATTTCGCCGCTCAGCAGCTGTTGTTCGATTTCTCGGGTAAACAGCCCCTTGCCACCAATCTCTTTCAGCGGACGGTCGATGATCGCATCCCCAGTTGTTTTGATCACAACGATGGCGAACGCGTCCTGCGGCAGGCCGAATGCGTCGCTTAACCGGGTGCGGGTCTCATACGCCTGTGCCAGCGCAAGAGGGGAGCCGCGCGTACCGATGCGCAGTGGTTTGGCGGGGGAAGGTAAAGTAAGCGTCATGCCGATAGCTTTAGGCGGCTGAGAGGCCAGAGACAAGAAGCCATCAAGACACCATGGCTTGACATATTGCCGCCAAGACAGGAGTCACACCAGAACGGAAAAAGGACAGACAAATGGCCCCTAAGAAATTGCTGCTGCGCGCCCTGGCGGGCGAAACCCTGCCCACACCGCCGATCTGGATGATGCGTCAGGCCGGTCGGTACCTGCCAGAATACCGAGCCACCCGTGCGCAGGCCGGTGATTTTCTGTCTTTGTGCTATAACAGTGAGCTTGCCGCCGAAGTCACATTGCAGCCGATCCGCCGTTATGGGTTCGACGCCGCGATCATGTTCGCCGATATTTTGTTGCTGCCACAGGCTTTAGGCGCAGATTTGTGGTTCGTAACGGGTGAAGGGCCGCGCCTGTCGACAATCTCTTCGGATGCGGATTTTGCCAAGCTGGGTCAGGGTGAGATGATCCACGACACCCTTAACCCAATCTACGAAACGCTGCGCATTTTGCGCCGCGAGCTGCCTCAGGATGTCACGCTGATCGGTTTTGCCGGGGCACCATGGACTGTGGCGACATATATGATCGCCGGTCGCGGGACGCCGGATCAGGGCCCGGCTCATGCGTTGAAGGCAGAAAACCGCAAGCTATTCGAAGCGCTGATGGACCGCCTGACCGAAGGCACGATCGATTATCTGAGTGCGCAGATCGACGCAGGTGCGGAATGCGTGAAGCTGTTTGACAGCTGGGCAGGCTCTCTGAAAGGGCAGGATTTTGTCGATTTTGCATTGAAGCCAGCGCAAACCATCATTCAGGAACTGAAACGTCGCCATCCCGGAATTCCGGTCATCGCCTTCCCGCGCGAAGCAGGAGAAGCCTATGTAGGGTTTGCCAAGGCCACCGGGGCAGATTGTGTTGCATTGGACAATTCCGTTGCGCCTGAATGGGCGGCAGAACATGTGCAGGTCGATGGATGTGTTCAGGGCAATTTGGCCAGCAAGCATATGGTCACCGGCGGTCAGGCGCTGATCGACGAAACGCGCCAAATCGTTAAAGCGTTTTCAAAAGGTCCGCATATCTTTAACCTTGGGCACGGTATCACGCCGGATGCTGACCCGGAAAATGTTCAGTTGATGATCGACACAGTGCGCAACGGCTGATCCGTTTTCCCTGCAAAAACGCACAGATCAGATGCATATTCGGTTGATTGCATTCTGAACTGACCAGTCTAGTTTGCGATTTGAAAATTTCGGAAGGTAGCGCGAATGCCCAATATGGTGGAAATTGACTCACTTCGTAAGGTTTACGAAGGTGGGTTCGAAGCGTTGCGGGGCGTTAGCCTGACTATTGAAGAAGGTGAGATATTGGCGTTGCTCGGCCCCAACGGGGCTGGCAAAACAACGCTGATCTCGGCGGTCTGCGGCATTACGCTGCCGACATCGGGCCACATTCGTGTGGGTGGTCATGATGTAATCACCGAGTACCGCGCCGCGCGAAGCCTCATCGGTTTGGTCCCGCAGGAAATTCACCTGGAACCGTTTGAAAGCGCGATCGACTCTGTTCGTTTCAGTCGAGGATTGTTTGGCAAAAAAAGGGATGACGCGAAGATCGAAGAAATCCTGAAGACACTGTCACTATGGGATAAGCGCGACACCAAGAATATGCAGTTGTCGGGCGGCATGAAGCGGCGGGTTCTTATTGCCAAGGCGCTGAGCCACGAACCGCGGGTCTTGTTCTTGGATGAACCAACCGCCGGCGTCGATGTGGAACTGCGCCGTGACATGTGGGACACGGTGAAAATTCTGAAAGAACAGGGTGTCACGATAATTCTGACCACCCACTACATCGAAGAGGCAGAGGCAATCGCTGACCGCGTCGGTGTGATCAACAAGGGTCAATTGCTGCTGGTCGAAGATAAAGACGCGCTGATGACCCGTTTGGGCCAGAAAGAGCTGCGCATCGATCTTGGCGCGCCAATCTCCAGCATCCCGGATGGGCTGGCAGGCTACGGTCTGCGTCTGGGGGACGGCGGGAGGTCATTGATCTATGCCTATGACAGCAATGCCGGGCGCACGGGGATCACCCGTTTGATCGCAGACGTGGACCAAGCCGGGTTGGTTTTGGATGATATCCATACGTCGCAAAATTCGCTGGAAGATATCTTTGTTGGTCTGGTGCATGAAGGAGATGACGCATGAATATGCGCGCAGTTTGGTCCATGTACCGTTTTGAGATGATGCGGTTCTTTCGCACGTTGATGCAAAGCTTCATTTCACCTGTTGTTTCCACCTCCTTGTACTTTGTCGTGTTTGGCGCCGCCATTGGCAGCCGGATCGACCAGGTGGAAGGGGTCAGCTATGGCGCATTTATCGTGCCGGGGCTGATCATGCTCAGCGTGATGACACAGGCCATTTCCAACGCGTCTTTCGGCATCTATTTCCCCAAGTTTATCGGAACGTTTTACGAGTTGCTTTCAGCACCGGTGAATTTTCTGGAAATCGTGCTGGGATATGTTGGCGCAGCAGCGACCAAAGCCTTGTTCGTTGGCGTTGTCATTCTGCTGACATCCGGGCTGTTCGTTGATCTGCAGATCGCGCATCCGTTTGCTATGGTCCTGTTTCTGGTTCTGACTTGTATCAGCTTTTCGCTGATGGGGTTCATTATCGGGATTTGGGCGCGGAATTTTGAACAGCTCCAGCTGATACCATTGTTGGTGGTCACACCGTTGGTGTTTCTGGGCGGGGCGTTTTATTCCGTCTCGATGTTGCCGCCAGTTTGGCAAAACGTCACTTTGTTCAACCCGGTTGTTTACCTGATTTCGGGGTTCCGCTGGGCGTTTTTTGATGTGGTGGATGTGCCAATTGGGCTTAGCTTGCTGGCCATCGCCGGATTTACCGCCCTTTGCATGGCGTTCATTTGGTGGATCTTCCGCACCGGTTGGCGGATCAGAACATAACGGATCAGGTGGGCGGCGAACCTGCCCACCACACAGCCATTAGGCTGTTAGACATGTGCCGGTTGGCCACGACCGCCCAAGATCAGGTCTGTGCTCATCCCGCCGATCCACATGCAAAACAAGGCCAGCCAGGCGGTTCCAGCAAAAATCGACCCGCCTGTCACACCCGCCCCAATGGCACAGCCGCCAGCAAGCATGCCGCCAAAGCCCATCAAGGCGGCCCCGATCATGGCGTTGCGCATTGGGCTGGGGCCCTCAAAGCCCTGAAACTTTAGTTCGCCGGTCAACGCCGCCGCAGCGAATGACCCAACAACCACGCCGGGGACCAGCCCGATATCGAACTCCAGCACAGAACTGCGGTCCAGAAAGAACATTAACGTGTTTGCAGACGGTCCGGTGAAGGTCGCGCTTTCAATCTGAACCGGGTCGAAGGCGACCTGACTGAGTGCAAAGGTGAGCGCCCAGCCCAGAGCGACGGCAAATCCAACGCCCGAGGCAAATATCAGCCGGCTAATACCAATCTGATTGCGACGGGACAGTTCCAGCGCCAGCAGCGCAACAATCAGGCCAAAGATCAGACCGGCGGATGGCGGCAGGTGCATTGCGGCCAGTAAATCCATATTGCGTCCGCCTTGCGTGATCCAAAGCGAAGCCAGTTTATCACGCACAGGGGCCAGCCAGCCGGTAATGGCCATCTGCGCAACAACCGCAAATATCAGCCCCGACACGACAGAGCGTAGGTTTCCTGTGGCTGCCAGAACCAACAAGCGCCCCGAACAGCCCCGCGCCAGTACCATACCGGCACCAAACATCAGCCCGCCGATAATCGCGCCAGACCAACTGCCAGGAACGGCCATCATGCGGGCTTCGGTGGTGTCGATCAGCCCCAACAGCTGTGCCCCTTGCACCCAGACGACAGCGGTCGAGAAGGTCAGCAGCCACACGGCGATCTTGTCTTGCATCATGCCACGGGCAAATTCGACCGTCGCCGCACGCAAACAAAACCGCGAGCGCTGGGCGGCCACACCAAACACGATCCCGGTCAACAGACCGAACACAGCTGCGGTGGGGCCTTCACCGATTTGTTCGATAAGGGCAATAATGTCCATGGCGCGTCTCCTTCGCGAATGCGGGTTATATGCGGAAACGGATATGTCTGCGCCTTGATCCATGTCAGACAGCGACAGGTCTCGCCAATCCGAAAAAACAGGCGTAAAGCGAAAACATGACGCGCACTGTACCCTTGGACCAAGCCAATCAATTGCCGATTTGGCGCCGACCGTTGACCCTGTTGTTCGTCATGGCCGTTGCGATGCCTTTGTCCTTTGCAACCTGGTCTGCCCTTCTGAACAACTTTGTTGTCGAAGTGGCCAAGTTTGACGGCCTGGATATTGGTATTTTGCACACGGTCCGGGAAATTCCCGGATTTTTGGCGATCGGCGTTATTGTTGTTCTGCTGTTCATGCGGGAACAGACGCTGGCTTTGTTATCTCTTACGTTGTTGGGTGTCGCCACCGCGGTCACGGCATGGTTTCCCACCGTGGGCGGATTGATGATCATTACGCTGCTCAGCTCTATCGGCTTTCACTACTACGAAACCGTGAACCAATCGCTGCAATTGCAGTGGCTGCCCAAAGATAAAGCGCCGCAAATTCTGGGCCTGCTTTTGGCTGCGGCCTCGGGGGCGTCTTTGATTGCCTATGTGGCCATTGTCATGACGTGGAAAGCCTATGATCTGTCCTACAATTTTGTGTATCTGGTTTCAGGCGCGCTGACCCTGATCCTGACGCTGTACTGTTTCCTTGCCTTTCCAAACTTTGAAAGCCCGAATCCACAGACAAAGAAGTTCGTCCTGCGCCGTCGGTATTGGCTGTATTACGCACTGCAATTTATGTCGGGGGCCCGTCGGCAAATCTTTGTTGTGTTCGCTGGTTTCATGATGGTCGAACGGTTCGGCTTTGAAGTGCATCAGCTAACAGGGCTGTATCTGATCAATCTGATGGCAAATATGGTTCTGGCGCCGTTGTTCGGCCGCGCTGTTCACAAGTTCGGAGAGCGCAACACCCTTATCTTCGAATACGTCGGATTGGTGTGCGTGTTCATGGCCTATGGCGGCATCTACTGGTTTGGCTGGGGCGTTGTTTTGGCGTCTGCTTTATATGTCATCGACCACTTGTTCTTTTCTCTGGCATTGGCGCTGAAGACCTACTTTCAGAAGATATCCGATCCCGGAGACATTGCCCCAACGGCGGCGGTTGCCTTTACCATCAATCATATCGCCGCGGTGGTTCTGCCAGCTGTGCTGGGATTTCTTTGGCTGGTATCGCCCGGTGCGGTTTTTGCGGTGGCTGTGGCCTTGGCGGCTGGGTCATTGGCCTTGGCATTGATGATCCCGCGCCATCCAGAGCAAGGGTATGAGACGATCTTTGCCAGCACAGACCCCACGCCAGCAGAGTAGGCGCGCCAAGAACGCGCTGGTCCTGCTTGGAAACACGCGCTAGACCGCAGCCAGATTTATACGAGGTGCACCATGCCCAAAACGTTTACGGCTTTCACACGACTCAAAGGCAATGACCCGGCAGAAGCCTTGGGCGAAGCTTTGGAAAACCTCGATCCAGCCCCAGCCGGTGTTGGTGTCTTCGAGATTGAAGACGATTCTGGCTACTGGGAGATTGGTGGCTATTTCACCGAGCAACCGGATGAAATTGCGCTGGCGTTGTTGTCGGCGGCCTATGATGCCAACCCATTTGTGATTTCCGAAGTGCCGGATACAGACTGGGTCGATAAGGTGCGCCGCGAATTGACGCCCGTGGAAGCAGGCCGTTTCTTTGTCTATGGCAGCCATGACGCAGACAAGCTGCCCGCAGATGCCGAGCCGTTGCTGATCGAAGCCGCCATGGCGTTTGGCACGGGCCACCATGGAACCACATTGGGCTGTCTGCGTGCCTTGGACCGTATGGCGAATGATGGGTTCGTTGGGCAGAACGTGGCTGATATCGGATGCGGAACGGCGGTTTTGGCCATGGGCGCAGCGCGCATTTGGCCCAACACCGTTATTGCCAGCGATATTGATCCGGTCGCCGTTGAGGTGGCCGAGGTCAACGTGGCGGCCAACGGTCTAACCGGAAAGGTCATCTGTGTCGAAGCGACCGGCTTTGATCATCCGGCTTTGGCTGAGCGGGCACCCTATGATCTGGTCTTCGCAAATATCCTGAAAGCGCCATTGATTGATCTGGCCGCAGATATGACCGCAAACATGGCTGTCGGCGGCTTTGCCATACTCTCTGGTTTGCTGACCCGACAATCTGACGAAGTTGTGGCAGCTTATGCCGCCGTTGGAAACAATCTGGTCCAAAAGGACGTAATTGGTGAGTGGGTGACGCTTACACTGCAAAAATCAGCGTAAATTCTTTGCAAAAAAGTCTGGTGCTACTTCGCGTCGGCCAAACTATCGCCGCTTTCTTACTTTATTTCTCGTTAGCGAAGTGACTAACAGAAAGAAATTAGGAGATCGGGATGGCGGACTCGCTACACAGCTTTGGCAAACGCGCTCAGGCTGTTGAAAACCGGCACAGAAAACTTGCGGACGGGTTTGTCACCAAACTTGATCGCAATGGCGTCATACGCCACGCGCCGCGTACCAAGATCCGCTTCTTTCGTCCAAGTTTTATTGTGTATGTAGTTTTAGGTGTGTTTCTGGCGAAAGCAGGATTGCTTTATTCCATGGGCGAACAGAAGTATCAGCAGCATCTTGACCATCTGGCGGCGGGTTCCACAGTGGAACAATTCGGCGGAATGGCAATGCAGGTCGATCCGGTCACACGTGAAGTGGCCCGTGTCATGAGTGCATTTTTACCTTCGTCTAGCCTATCTGCAAACGCCGCAGTCGTGGCGCCAACCGAAGTGCCTGTTGCTAACTAAAGTTGATTTTGAAAACGAAACACCATCGTTGTGGACGAAGAATTTCCATTAGTTCTTAACGAGTAATTTTTTACTTTTTCTGACCGAACTGCAGTATTTTTGAGCGCTATAAGTCGCACCTTAGCGATCTGGCTTGAACACGTCTTAAAAAAGCCGATTTATGCAGACAAAATGTAATCTGAATTAGCGATTTTGACTGATTTCAAAAGATGCTTGTCAAAGCACGAGGGAATGGGTCATCCGCTGCGATTTTTGAGGTGTAAAACGCAGCACTTTTGAACGTTTCGGTATCTAACCGAAGCAAAGACGAGCAGGCAATATAAGTGTCCAAGGCATGTAACACACGTCCGCCACGGCAATGCAGCATTCTCGCTGTCTGGCCGAAGCCAAACCGACGCACAACCAGCTTCAAACTATGACGCAGGTTTTTGCGCAGTGATCGCCAAGGCCGAACGTGGAGAATTAGAAATAACATGACTGAGTTTTGGTGGTTCCAGAACGTCCCGGAAGAACAGATTGCGGTGGTCTGTCCGGGTGCAAAGAGCGTGACTTACGGTCAGCTGTCAGAGCAAGCGGATGCTTGGGTAGAACGGATTGCAGCCGCCGCTACGCAAAAGCCGGGGCTTGCTGTTCTGGACTTTTCCACATCCGTTGAAGCCATTGCTGCCTATGTTGGTTTGTTGCGCGCAGGTGTGCCTGTTTTGGTACTGGAACCAGGGCAACTGACACCGGATAGCCGTCTGGCGCAGGTTTGGCAGCCAGAGCTGCACATCCAGCAGGGAAAAACGGGATTGGAGCTTTCTGTCCTGGCTTCCCATAAGGGTGATCAGCCGGCACCACACCCTGATTTGCGCGTCTTGCTTTCAACATCCGGCACGACGGGTGATCCAAAGTTGGTGCGCTTGTCCGGGCAGAATATCGATTCAAACGCCGTCTCAATTGCTGAATACCTTGGCTTAACACCGTCTGACCGGGCGGTGACAACTTTGCCGTTCTTCTATTCATACGGTTTGTCTGTCCTGAATTCGTATCTGGCAGCCGGCGCATCGGTGATGTTGACCGATCGGTCCGTCGTCGAAGCGTCGTTCTGGGAAGAAGCGCGCGTGCACAAAGCCACAAGCCTGGCTTTGGTTCCGCATCAGTTTGATTTGTTGGATCATGGGTCTTTTGATGGATCCTCCCTACCAACGCTACGCTATATCACGCAGGCGGGTGGCAAGATGGCCGCGCCTGTGGTGCGTCAGTTCCACGAAATGGGTCAGGCCAATGGCTGGAACCTGATCGTGATGTATGGCCAGACAGAAGCCGCGCCGCGGATGTCTTACATTCCGTCCGAAAAACTGTTGGACGCCCCCGATACGATTGGTCAGGCCATTCCCGGCGGTTCATTTCGGCTGATTGATGAGGACGGCGCAGAAATCACCACGCAAGATACCGCGGGTGAACTGGTTTATGCGGGTCCGAATGTGATGATGGGCTACGCCACACAGCGCGAGGATCTGGCCAAAGCCCCAGAGCTGACCGAGCTGCAGACAGGTGACATTGCCGAACGGACAGAACAGGGGTTCTACCGTGTTGTCGGGCGTCTCAAAAGGTTTGTGAAGCTATACGGCCTGCGGTTGAGCTTGGATCAGATCGAAACAGGGCTGCGTGACAAAGGGATCGCTGTTCAGGCGGTGTCTTGTGATGATCGTCTTGTACTGTTCCACCACAATTCCGAACAAGGGGCTGCCGCCTGTGACTATGTTTCAGAGACATATCATGTGCCCACCACTGGGATCTTTGCAGAGCATTTAAGCCAAGTGCCCCTGTTGCCGTCAGGCAAAACGGATTTCCGCGCTTTGACGGAACAAGCCAAAAGCGTGATTGAGCGTCGCCGCGATGATACGTCGGAAGACGGCAAAGACAGCCTGGTTGATGTGATGAAGCGCGCAACGCGCCGTGAAAACGTTGGCCCATACGACAGTTTTGTTTCTTTGGGTGGCGACTCGCTCAGCTATTTGCAGATGCAGTTAGCACTGGAAGAACGTCTGGGCCGCGCGCCAGAGGGCTGGGAAACCATGACCCTAGGAGAGCTTTCTGCGCTGCGTCCGGCAGAGAATGCGCGGCTTGACCGCAGCGTTGTGCGGCTGGATGTGATGCTGCGTTTGTTGGCTATCTTTCTGGTCGTCGGTCAGCATGCCAGCGACTACAAATTATTTGGCGGCACATGGATGCTGGTGTTGCTGATGGGTTATTCAGCCGCGCGCTTCCAGCAACGTCTAATCGCCTCTGGTCAGCCATTTCGCTTGGGTTTCAACATGTTGTACCCAATCTTGCCGATCTATTTCCTGCTGATGTATGGCTACATGGAGACGCGGGACATGGTGCCTACCAGCTATTGGTCGCTGCTGGGCAACTATTACATCTGGCCCAAGGGCAAGCTGATTGAGGTCTATTGGTTTGTGAACCTATACGCTCAATTGGTGATGCTGATCGTGCTGGCTGCGGCTATTCCGGCCACGCGCCGTGCAGTTGGCCGCGCGCCATGGTTCAGTGTGGCCCTGTTGCTGCTGGGAACCTTGATTGTCCAAGGTGCAATTGTGTTTATGCATGGCGGCGCCGCTGCCAAAATCGCGCAGTTCCCAGTGCCGCATATTGCAGCGTGGGGCTTTTTGGAAAACGTGCCGATCTTCCTGACCGGCTGGTTGCTCTTTGCCGCAAAATCGATGATCCGCCGAACGGTCACCTTGGTCTTGGCCGCCGCGACGATTGCAATGTTCACAACAAACGATCCGTCGTTGCACACACTGTTCTGGCTGATCGTAGCAACGACAGGGCTGTTCCTGAATGTCGACTTCTTGATGCCCAAGGGTGTGGCGAAGGTGTTTCAGCTGATCGCGTCTTCGACAATGTTCATTTACCTGATCCACCAGGTTCTGATCCACGGGATTTTCCAGCTTGGTTGGTCGGATCCGGTAGAGCTGATGGTGGCGTGGGTGGTGTCCTTTAGCGTGGGCGTTGCGGTGAAATTGATATTTGAGCGTGTCGATCCGCTGGTTCTATGGATGAACCGGCGCTCGTCGAAGCGTGACAAGGCCAATCAAGCCGTTCAGGCCAACCCAGAGGCTGGCGAGTAAACCATCTGAAAAAACGAATGGGCTTGGTGTTTGTTCGCGTTTCGTGCTAATTCACAACAAAGCAACAAACGCGAGCAGACATGCGTGTAATCGGGATTGATCCGGGACTTCGAAACCTCGGTTGGGGCGTGATTGATTCAGACGGCAGCCGCCTGCGTCATGTCGCAAATGGCGTGCTGCATTCCGAAGGCACCGATCTGGCGCAGCGGCTTCTGTCGCTGCATCAACAACTGACCGAAGTGTTTCACGCGCACTCTCCTGAAACGTCGGCGGTGGAACAAACCTTTGTCAACAAAGACGCTGTGGCGACCCTGAAGCTGGGGCAAGCACGGGCGATTGCGTTGTTGGTTCCGGCGCAGTTTGGTTTGGATGTCGGTGAATACGCCCCGAACGCTGTCAAGAAGACGGTCGTTGGTGTGGGGCACGCTGATAAGGTTCAAGTGGCACATATGGTGCGCATGCAATTGCCCGGTGTTCAGATTGCAGGGGCAGATTCTGCCGACGCGCTGGCCATTGCGATGTGTCACGCTTGGAAAGTTCGCGCCCCGAAAATGAAAGTGCGCGTATGATTGGCAAGATTTCCGGACGGATCGAATACAAGGCCACAGACCATGTTCTGATCGATGTGCGCGGTGTGGGCTATATGGTGTATTGCAGTGACCGGGTGTTGGCGGGCTTGCCGGGGCCGGGGGAGGCCGCCGCGTTGTACACTGACCTACTGGTGCGCGAAGACTTGCTACAGCTTTTCGGCTTTCCGACACTGGTTGAAAAGGAATGGCATCGTCTTTTGATGAGCGTTCAGGGAGTTGGCGCGAAAGCATCGCTGGCAATTCTGGGAACGCTTGGCCCTGATGCTGTATCTCGTGCGATTGCCTTGGGGGATTGGAACGCCGTAAAGGCAGCCAAGGGAATTGGCCCCAAAACAGCGCAGCGCGTTGTGATCGAACTAAAGGACAAAGCGCCAACCATAATGGCGATGGGCGCGGCGCAGGCAGCACGCCCATCAACCAGCACTGACGATGCCGTGTTGGAACCGTTGGACGCTGTCGAACCTGCACCGGAACCCACCGTTTCCGCCGTTGGGAGCGGTGCGCAGGCCGATGCCCTGTCAGCGCTGTCCAACCTTGGCTATGCGCCCGCTGATGCAGCGCGCGCGGTGGCGCAGGCGGCGGACAGTGGCGAAGCCAGCGATTCCGCATCGCTTATCCGGGCGGCCTTGCGTCTGTTGGCACCAAAGGACTAACGGTGACACATGACAGACTCTGACCCAACATTGCGGCCCGATCCCTTGCCCGAAGATGCGGACCGTGCGCTGCGCCCTCGGGCGCTGGATGATTTCGTAGGCCAGGCCGAACTGCGCGCAAACCTGAACGTGTTTATCCAGTCTGCCCGACAACGTGGCGAGGCGATGGATCATACCTTGTTTTATGGCCCGCCGGGTCTGGGTAAGACGACACTGGCACAGATTATGGCGCGGGAATTGGGTGTTAACTTCCGAATGACTTCGGGTCCGGTTCTGGCCAAAGCTGGTGATTTGGCGGCGATTCTGACCAACCTTGAAGCGCGCGATGTGCTGTTCATCGACGAAATTCACCGTCTGAACCCGGCCATCGAAGAAGTGCTCTATCCCGCGATGGAGGATTACGAACTGGATCTGGTGATCGGTGAAGGCCCCGCCGCCCGTACCGTTCGGATTGAATTGCAGCCGTTTACACTGGTGGGTGCAACAACGCGTCTGGGTCTATTGACGACCCCGCTGCGCGACCGGTTCGGCATCCCGTCGCGGTTACAATTTTACACCGTCGATGAGTTGAACACGATTGTCACCCGCAACGCAGAAAAGCTGGGTGTCACTACAGAAGATGCAGGCGCCCGCGAAATCGCGCGCCGCGCCCGTGGCACACCACGGATTGCTGGGCGGTTGCTGCGCAGGGTGGTTGATTTTGCCGTGGTCGAAGGTGATGGGCGCATCACACAAGAATTGGCAGACAACGCGTTGATCCGACTGGGCGTCGATAATCTGGGGTTGGACGGCGCAGACCGTCGTTATCTGCGCCTGATTGCCGAGCACTATGGCGGCGGGCCTGTCGGCATTGAAACGATGTCCGCCGCATTGTCAGAAAGCCGCGACGCGCTGGAAGAGGTGATCGAGCCATTCTTGCTGCAACAAGGTCTGATCCAGCGTACGCCACGCGGGCGGATGCTGGCGCATTCTGGCTGGCGCCATTTGGGGCTGGAAGCGCCCCGTGCGCCGGGGCAAAGCGACATGTTCGGTCAGGCATAGGCGCATTTCCGGCGCGGTTCCTTCGTCCGCCCCTTGCGCGCAACAGCGGCCAAATTTCCTATCAGTGCGGGTGTGTCCACCCCAGCCAATGTGCAGAATGGTTGCCTTGCGCGGTTCAAGCTGGCATCCGGTGCCCGAACACAACTTCAGAGTCGGCAAGACATCGCCATGACAACAGACAATATCGCCCCTCTTTTCACTGCGCCGGACGGCACCTATCGTTTTGCCCGTTGGGGGCGCCCAATGGCCCCAATCGTGTTTGGCGTTGATGATGCCACGCTTGCAACTGTCAAAGGCGCGTTTCAGGCCGTTGCAACGCTGACCGGTCGTGAATTGGCCGAAACAGACCCAGAGCTGGGCAGCAACGCGATGGTCTTTTTTATGCGCGACTGGAAAGAGCTGCTGGAGGTTCCTGATCTGGATCGGTTGATTGATGGCCTGTCTGATACCGTGGCGCGGTTGGAAGCAGGGAATGCCAACCAGTTTCGCACATTCCGCTTTGACAAGAATGGCGCCATTCAGGCCTGTTTTCTGTTTCTGCGCATGGATGACGACATGGCAGACATTCCAGCGCAGGATTTGGCGCTGGCCCAAGTGGTTCAGCTGGCGCTTTTGTGGTCAGACGAGGCTTTTCGTAGTCGGTCGCCTTTGGCACGGTTAGAGAATGGGCAGATCGTCCTGCGGCCGGATATCGCCGGAGTATTGCGCGCGGCCTATGATCCGGTAATGCCGGATGTGGCCGCTGATCCGTCTCATGCGTTGCGATTGTCGGCGCGTGTCGCAATGGCCCAAGCACAGACACCGCAATCGTGAAAAGGTAGCAAACTGGTATGACTCACGAAATCTCAGTTCGGGTATATTACGAAGACACCGATATGGCGGGGATCGTCTACTATGCGAATTACCTGAAATTCATCGAACGTGCCCGTAGCGAGTGGGTTCGAAGCCTTGGTATTGATCAAGGTGCGATGCGCGAAGATGAAGGGTTGGTGTTTGCTGTGCGTCGGCTTGAGGCGGACTATATCGCGCCCGCCAAATTTGACGATGAGCTGACCGTTCGAACAGCGCAGCGCGCCGTCACAGGGGCCCGTCTGGTTTTGTGGCAAGAAGTGCTGCGCGGCGAGGAAATCTTGTTCCAGGCAGAGGTCACCGTTGTTTGTGTGAACGAAGCCGGACACGCCGCGCGTCTTCCGGCAAACATCCGCCTGATTTTGCACTGACCCGCAGTTTGACGCCATTGTGTTGGCGTTTCCCCTGCACTTGGGATAGAATCCCATCTAATCAGAGCTGTCCTAAGGCGGCCGATTGAGACGAGAGCAGGTTATGGAAGCAGATGCGATGGCCCTTGCGCAAGGGGTCGACTTCTCGATGTGGGGGCTGTTTGCCCGCGCAACGCTGACAGTTAAATTGGTGATGCTGGTGTTGATCGCCGCATCCTTTTGGTCTTGGGCGATTATCGTTCAGAAAGTGATTTCGTTTCGCGCCGCCCGGCGCGAATCCAACACGTTTGACCGGGCTTTTTGGTCTGGTGAACCGCTGGATGAGCTGTTTGACCAAATCGGGGCCGAGCCAAAAGGGCGGGCAGAACGTGTGTTTGCCGCCGGAATGATTGAATGGCGCCGGTCGCACCGACAAGACGGCGGGCTGATTGCAGGGGCTCAGGCGCGCATTGAACGCAGCATGGACGTGGCCGTAGCCAAAGAGGCCGAAGATCTGCAAAGCGGTCTGACGGTATTGGCCACCATCGGTTCCGTTGGTCCCTTTGTGGGCCTGTTCGGAACGGTCTGGGGCATCATGAATGCCTTTATCGAAATTGCGCAGCAACAAAACACCTCTTTGGTTGTTGTCGCGCCAGGGATCGCCGAGGCCCTGTTGGCCACTGGCTTGGGTCTGTTGGCCGCTATCCCTGCTGTTGTGTATTACAACAAGCTGTCGGCAGACAGTGATAGGCTGCTGGCCGGGTACGAAGCCTTTTCTGATGAGTTTTCCACCATCCTTTCGCGCCAGTTGGACGCATAGAGGATGGGCGCAGGTGTCATCAAATCTTCAGGAGGCGGCGGCAGCCGTCGGCGCCGCCGCAGACGGGCGCAGCCAATGGCCGAAATCAACGTGACACCAATGGTGGATGTCATGCTGGTTTTATTGATCATCTTTATGGTCGCTGCGCCGTTGTTGACCGTGGGTGTTCCTGTGGAACTGCCCAAAACAGCGGCCTCGGCATTGCCATCAGAAACCGAAGAACCGCTGACATTGACCATCGCCGCAGATGGGGCTGTCAGCATTCAAAACACCGAAGTCGACCGTGCCGAGCTGGTAACACGACTACGGGCGATTGCCGCAGAACGGTCTGATGATCGGGTGTTCTTGCGGGCTGATGGGTCTGTTCCGTATAGCGCGGTGGCCGAGATTATGGGTGCGTTGAATGCGGGCGGTTTTTCGTCCATCGGTCTTGTCACCGATATTGGTGGCCCGCCGCTCAACGGGGCCGAGGGGTAGGGCACTCCGGTGCATATCGGGCATTATATCTCTGGTGCAGGGCACGTGGCGCTGATTGGCTGGCTTCTATTTGGGCAAGCCTTTCGCAGTGATCCACCGCCGCTGGAGGTGACGGAAGTCGCCGTTTTGTCCGAAGCGGAGTTCGCGGCATTGACGCAGCGCGCGCAACCGCCCGAAAGCACCCAAGATATTCAGGCACCCGTTGCGCCAGCGGTCAACGAAGACGCCCCGGTGCCGCCCCCGTCAAACCCTGCTCCGGAACCAACGCCCGATCCGGTGCCAGAACCTGAGCCGGTGCCGGAACCCCCCGCGCCCGAACCGGTGCCACAGGTGCAAGCGCCTGACGTTTCGCCACGGCCGGTGCCGCGCCCCGAAACGCGCGTGGCGCCAGAACCTGTGGAACAATCTGATCCAGCGTTGCCAACAGATGTTGAGAGCCGTCCAGACACAACGCCCGACGCCGAAGCAGAGGTTGTTGAGCCCGAGCAGGACGCCGCCGCGCCCGAAGCAGCAGCAACGGAAATTGTAACCGAAGCCGAAGAGCCTGCATCGGCCGCGCCGGTCACATCATTGCGCCCACGTCTGCGTCCGCAGAACTTGCAAACTGACCCAACCCCGCCACAAACGGCCGAGGTTCAAGACCCTGCGCCTGATCTTTCAGATCAGCAGGCGGAGGCGGTCAATGCCGCACTGGCCAGTATTCTTAGCGGTGGTACGACGAACCCGGAGCCGGACGTGCCCGTAGGTGATCCATTGACCGCAGGTGAACAAAACGCCTTACGTGTGGCAGTAGAAAAATGCTGGGTTGTCGATGTTGGCAGTCAGGCCGCAAACGTCACCGTAACGATTGCCATGCAAATGGACCGGGACGGACGGGTTGTTACGAATTCGCTGGAGCTGATTTCCTCTGAAGGGGGGGATGGTTCGGCGGTTGATGCGGCATATCGGGCAGCGCGCAGCGCGGTCTATCGGTGCCAGGGCGACGGCTATGAATTGCCGATAGACAAGTATGAACAGTGGAAGGCTATTGAAATGACCTTCAATCCAGAGAAGATGAGGCTGAGATGAAGACCATACTGGCATTCTTCGCGCTTTGTGCAGCGCTTCTTGTCTTTGCATTGCCTGCATCGGCGCAATCCGGCCCGCTTCGTATTGAAATTACGGACGGGGTGGTCGAACCCTTGCCCTATGCGGTGCCTGACTTCGTTGCCGAAACGCCAGAGTCCATTGATATGGCCCTGCAATTGGCTCGGGTGGTTGCGGATGACCTGACAGGCACGGGCCTGTTCCGCGAGATTCCGCGCGATGCGCATATCAGCACGCTCACCAGTTTCAGCAGCCCGATCCAGTTTGCAGATTGGAAAGCCATCAATGCGCAGGCGCTGATTTCGGGCGCTGTTTCGGTTACCAGCGGCCAAGTGACGGTGAAGTTCCGTGTCTATGATGTTTTCGCGGGCACCGAACTGGGCAGCGGATTGCAGTTTGCCGGCCCTGTGGATGGCTGGCGGCGTATGGCGCACAAGGTGGCCGATGCCGTCTATTCCCGCATTACCGGCGAAAGTGGTTACTTTGACAGCCGCGTGGTGTTTGTCAGCGAAACGGGCCCCAAAGACGACCGCCGCAAACGACTGTCTGTTATGGACTACGACGGTGCGAATGTTCAGTACCTGACAGATTCCAGTGCCATTGTTCTGGCCCCGCGGTTTTCGCCCTCTGGCGACCGGGTGCTGTACACCAGCTACGAAACCGGTTTTCCGCAGATCAAAGTGCTAAGCGTTGGCACAGTGACCAGCCGGTCATTGCAGGCAGGCGATGGCACGATGAGCTTTGCGCCACGCTTTGCCCCGGATGGGCATACTGTGGTCTATTCGCTGAACAACGGCGCAAACACCGATATTTATGCAATGGATCTGGATACCGGTGCGCAACAGCGGCTAACCAACACGCCGGCGATCGAAACAGCGCCCAGCTTTTCACCTGATGGCAGGCAATTGGTGTTTGAATCCGATCGTTCGGGCACACAGCAACTATACGTTATGCCTATTGGCGGGGGCGATGCTCAGCGGATCAGTTTTGGGGACGGCCGCTATGGCACGCCGGTTTGGTCGCCACGTGGTGATTTGATTGCCTTTACCAAACAGAACAACGGCCGATTCCACATTGGTGTCATGCGCCCGGATGGAAGCGAAGAGCGGTTGTTGACCGCCTCATTTCTGGACGAGGGGCCAACTTGGGCACCGAACGGACGCGTGATAATGTTCACGCGCGAAACCCAAGGTGCGCAGGGACAAGCGGCGCTGTATTCGGTGGATGTTTCGGGCCGGAACCTAAAGCGTGTGCGCACACCTGATGGCGCGTCAGATCCCAGCTGGGGCCCGCTGCAATGAACCATTCACACGAATACGCGATTTGCGGGATGCCCGCAGCATGGTATTCAACACATAACAATATGAGCAGGACGTGATCCGATGACTTATCTTTCCAAGGCTCTTCTATTGACTGGCGCGCTGGCGCTGTCGGCCTGTACCAATGCCAGCCGGTTTGGCAATGATCCTTATTCCAATGGCGCAAACGGTGCTTTGGACGGCGCTGAGGCAGGACTGCCCGCCGCCGATTCCCCTGCCTATTTTGAGCAGGCGGTTGGTGACCGGGTGCTGTTCGTGGTGGATCAGTCCACGCTGACACCTGAAGGGCAAACCACATTGGATGGTCAAGCGCAGTGGCTGACGACAAACAGCGA
Source organism: Pseudoprimorskyibacter sp. (assembly GCA_034670065.1). Taxonomy (GTDB): domain Bacteria; phylum Pseudomonadota; class Alphaproteobacteria; order Rhodobacterales; family Rhodobacteraceae; genus Mesobacterium_A. The sequence goes on from JAXMOG010000002.1 coordinate 301,532, forward strand.
TTATCTGGCGGTCATCGAAGGACATGCCGATGAACAGGGTACGCGGGAATACAACCTTGCCCTAGGCGCCCGCCGCGCAAACGCGGTGATGGAATACCTGATTTCCAAAGGTGTGGCAGCGGGCCGTCTTCGGTTTGTCAGCTACGGCAAAGAGCGCCCGATCGAACTGTGTTCGGACGAAGCGTGCTATTCCAAGAACCGCCGTGCGGTCACTGTGATCGCATCCGGCACAACCAGCTAAGGCGAATCCAAAATGGCGCGAATTGCAGCATTGCTTCTTGCTTGTTCACTGGCGGTTCCGGCGGCGGCACAGCAAGAAACCCTGGGTGATATTCGACAGGACCTGGCGGTGCTGAACACTCAGTTTCAGCGCCTGAAGACCGAGTTAAGCACAACCGGCGTGCCCAGCATTCAGCAGGGCGGGTCGACCTTGGACCGCCTGACAACCATTGAAGCAGAGTTGCAGCGATTGACCGGTCAAACCGAACAGCTGGAATTCCGCATCGAACAGGTGGTTCAGGACGGCACCAATCGTGTCGGTGATCTAAACTTCCGACTGTGTGAGTTGGAGCCAGATTGTGACATCGGTGCCATTGGGCAAACACCCAGGATTGGCGGTGGTCAGGACACAGGTGCTATCGCGCCACCCCAAACTCCAACGGTTCAAGTGCCGACCAACGGACCGGAATTGGCCGTCAGTGAGCGGTCAGATTTTGAACGGGCGCAACAAGCACTGGACGCCGGGGATTATCAGGCTGCGGTGGAACAGTTCGGTGCATTTCGTACCACCTATCCTGGCTCTCCGTTGGACCCGCAGGTTTTGATGGGGCAGGGCACTGCGCTAGAGTCGCTGGGCGACACACGCGAAGCAGCCCGTGCTTATTTGGCAGTGTTTTCCGGCTATCCTGATGCCGACAATGCCCCCGAAGCCTTGGCGCGGTTGGGCATTGCGCTTGGCGCGTTGGGCAAAACGCCCGAGGCGTGTGTGACCCTGTCCGAGGTCAGCGCCCGTTATCCCGGCTCTGCTGCGGTTGAGCAGGCGCGCGATGCAATGACAGGCCTTGGCTGTTCGTGACCGAGCCGACGCTGCAACAGCGGTTTGACGATGAAATGGGCCAGCTGCTTGGCCCCGATTTCCCATCAGATATTGCTTTGGCCGTTTCCGGGGGCGGGGACAGCATGGCAATGCTGTTGCTGGCCCATAATTGGACGCATCGCTTCGGGGTGCGCCTGTGGGTCGTCACCATTGATCATGGGTTGCGCGCAGAAAGTGCGGCCGAAGCGACCATGGTTGCAGAGGAATGCGCCGCATTGGGTTGGCCCCACGCAACCTTACGCTGGCATTGGGATGGGCAGGGCAATCTGATGGATGCCGCGCGTCGGGCGCGATTGTCGTTGATTGACCGGTGGCGGCGCGGAATCGAGCACGTGTTGATGGCTCACACGATGGATGATGTGGCCGAAACATTTCTGATGCGGCTGAAGCGCGGCTCGGGCGTGGATGGTTTGTCGGCCATGAAAGCAAAGCAACGTGTCCAACCACATCTTGCAAGCAAGTCAGACATGGCTGCCGCGGATGTCACGATGACAGAAGCACCGCCGATCCCAACCCGCCGTGTTGCAGGAGTTCCGGCCTATTCGTCGGGTTTTGAGCTGTTGCGCCCATGTCTGAACATGCGGCGGGGGGAGCTGCGCCACTATCTGAAAACGCTTCATGGTCGTTGGGTTGATGACCCAACCAATGAAGACGACAGCTATGATCGGCCCCGGATCCGCATGTTGCTGTCAGTGTTGGAGGCAGAGGGGCTGGGGGCGCCAACCGTGGCTCCAACGGCCCACCGAATGGCGCGCGCACAACAGGCATTGCGCGCACGCGCAGCGCAAGTTTGGCGTGACATTGGAGTGGAGCCATGGGTGAACAACACCCCTACTGGCGATATCGTGTTTGATGGAACCGGGTTCGCTGAAGTTGAGGAAGACACCCAGCTGCGGTTGTTGGCCGGGGCGCTGCAATATGTCGCCAGTGCGGGATATCGGCCACGCGCCACTGCGCTGGAGGCATTACTGGATCGTGTTTTGTCAGGCGGGGCAGGGACATTGTCCGGTTGCGAAGTGCGGAGCGAAGGAAATGCCATTCGGGTGTTTCGGGAATATTTCGCGGTGTCCGGCGAAAACATCATTATTAATCGCGCAACTGTTTGGGACAAGCGTTGGCGCATTGTTTCAAATGAATTTAATGGGTTAGAGGTGCGCGCCTTGGGTGATGAAGGCTGGCAACAAATACAAAATCGCCCCGCAGATGCGCCGCCCTATCACGCGGCACGCAGCCTGCCATCAGTGTGGAAAGGCGACACTCTGGTCGCTTGCGAGGCTTTGGGGCTGGGCACTGCGCATTCGATACGACTGCGCCCGATGGGTAATCCGCATCGATATTTCGATCGTTTCATGCTTTCGCATTGAATGCGCCCCATCAATCTCTATGTTAAGCACGACGCCCGGATAGGGCAAATTACCTATTTCTAGGAGGCACTCCTTTTGGGCAACCTACGCAACATCGCCTTTTGGGTCGTATTGTTCTTGTTGATCCTGGCGCTGTTTAATCTGTTCAGCGGCAGCGGAAATACGCTCCAATCCAAAGTCATCAGCTATTCTGACTTCGTTCAGGCGGTCGATGATGGCACCGTCAGCTCAGTCACACTGGATGGGGAACAAGTCTTGTTCCGCGGGTCTGACGGGCAAGACTATGTCACGATCAAACCTGAAGATGCTGAAGTCACAGGTCGTCTGATTGATGCAGGCGTTCCGATCCGCGCTGAACGTCAGCAGCAATCTGGGTTCCAAACTTTCTTGGTTTCTCTGCTGCCGTTCCTGTTGTTGATCGGTGTCTGGATATATTTCATGAACCGGATGCAAGGCGGCGGCAAAGGCGGCGCGATGGGCTTTGGCAAATCCAAAGCCAAGCTGCTGACCGAAAAGCACGGCCGCGTCACGTTTGACGACGTTGCTGGCATTGATGAAGCCAAGGAAGAACTGCAAGAGATTGTGGAATTCCTGCGCAACCCACAGAAATTTAGCCGCCTGGGCGGTAAAATTCCAAAAGGCGCTTTGCTTGTTGGCCCTCCGGGCACGGGTAAAACCCTGTTGGCACGCGCCATTGCCGGTGAGGCGGGCGTACCGTTCTTTACCATCTCTGGTTCGGACTTTGTGGAAATGTTCGTTGGTGTTGGTGCATCCCGTGTGCGCGACATGTTCGAACAAGCCAAAAAGAACGCCCCATGTATCGTCTTTATCGACGAGATCGACGCCGTGGGCCGCAACCGGGGTTCCGGATATGGCGGTGGCAACGATGAGCGTGAACAGACACTGAACCAGCTTCTGGTTGAGATGGATGGTTTTGAGGCCAACGAAGGCGTGATCATCATCGCGGCGACAAACCGTCGTGACGTGCTGGACCCTGCCTTGCTGCGTCCCGGCCGTTTTGACCGTCAAGTCACCGTGCCGAACCCAGACATCAAAGGCCGCGAAAAGATTTTGGGTGTGCACGCACGCAAAACTCCGCTGGGCCCTGATGTAGACCTGCGTATCATTGCGCGCGGGACACCCGGTTTTTCCGGCGCCGATCTGGCCAACCTTGTGAACGAAGCGGCACTTACAGCCGCACGTGTCGGCCGCCGTTTTGTCACCATGGAAGACTTCGAAAATGCGAAGGACAAAGTGATGATGGGGGCCGAGCGGCGCAGTATGGTGCTGACCTCGGATCAAAAGGAAAAAACAGCATACCACGAAGCAGGCCACGCTGTTGTTGGTATGTCATTGCCGCAGTGTGATCCGGTTTACAAAGCCACCATCATTCCACGTGGCGGTGCCTTGGGCATGGTCGTGTCGCTGCCAGAAATTGACCGGCTGAACTGGCACAAGTCTGAGTGCGAAGAAAAGCTGGCCATGACAATGGCGGGCAAAGCTGCCGAGATCATCAAGTACGGTGAAGAAAACGTCTCCAACGGTCCGGCTGGTGACATCCAACAGGCCAGTGCGCTGGCCCGTGCGATGGTTCTGCGCTGGGGCATGTCGGACAAGATCGGCAACATCGATTATTCCGAGGCGCATGAGGGCTATCAGGGCAATACCGCTGGTTTGTCCGTTTCGGCCCACACCAAGGAAATGATCGAAGAAGAAGTGAAGCGATTTGTGCAAAATGGCTATGATCGCGCCTTCCAGATTTTGACCGATCGCAAAGAAGACTGGGAGCGTTTGGCAAAGGGTTTGTTGGAATACGAAACCCTGACTGGTGAAGAGATCAAACGCGTCATGAAGGGCGAGCCGCCTCATTCAGGTGATACCCCTGATGACGACGAAAGCGATACACCAAGCCTGACAGCGATTCCGAAAACCAAACCCAAGATCAAACCGCAAGATGATGGTGGGTTGGAGCCGGAACCAACCGCCTGATTTGACGGAAATAGACGTGACAGCAGGCCGGGATTTCCCGGCCTGTTTTCGTTTTCACTGGGAAAATTGCCATGTTCTGTGCAGGAAATGACAACCTTTTGTAACCGTGTTTGGTGCACATTCCCTTTCCGGAAATCGGTGATTAGGGTGCGCCCAAGTGTCAGATGTAAAGGGGGCAACCATGCCTGCATTGAAGCCAACTGATTTTTCCGCAACCATTACTTGGCTGGGTACTGTTCCAGATGGCGACACGCTGCCTTCGGCCAAGGCGCCCACTCTGACACTTGGATTTGATGGACCGGCGGCTGAAAAGCACGCAGGTTTGACACGCCTTTCCTGTAGCCGCGTGGTCAGCCAGCATCCTCGCGGTACAGAAATAGCCAATGTTCGACAGCTTAGCGTTATGTCTGAAGAAGAGATTGATGAAATCGCCAACACAATGGGGCTGGCCGAGCTGAACCCGGAATGGCTGGGCGCGACCATGGTGATCAAGGGAATTCCTGATTTCACGTTGGTGCCGCCCTCAGCCCGGCTGCAAGGGCCGGATGGTTGCCAGATTGTGATCGACATGGAAAACCGCCCCTGCCATCTGCCCGGCAGGGTGATCGAAACGGTTCACCCCGGCTTTGGCAAAGCGTTCAAAACCGCCGCAAACCGCCGACGTGGTGTGACAGCCTGGGTTGAGCGGCCAGGAACACTGACGGTCGGGGATGCCTTGCGTTTGCATATTCCGGATCAGCCGGTTTGGCCGCATCTATAGCAAGTGAGTGGACAACAGCAGTTGGAGCGCACCGTTTCTTATCTGCATCAAACGTTCCAGCCGTAGACGCAACGGTCGATGGAATGGTCGGTTTCGCCGCCTGTTGCGCTTGTCGAACCGCTTAATCTTACCGAATATTTCGAAACATCACCGAAAGGCCGACCATGGTAGTCAAAACTGATATCCAGATTGCCCGTGAGGCAAACAAGCGGCCCATACAGGAAATTGGCGATGTGCTGGGCATCGGCTCACAGCATTTGCTGCCCTATGGGCATGACAAAGCCAAGGTCAGCCAAGACTTCATAAATTCGGTACAAGACCGCCCGAACGGCAAATTGATCTTGGTCACCGCCATCAATCCAACCCCGGCAGGTGAAGGCAAAACCACAACCACGGTCGGCCTTGGTGATGGGTTGAATGCGATCGGCAAGAAAGCAGCTATCTGTATCCGCGAGGCAAGCCTTGGTCCGAACTTTGGCATGAAGGGCGGTGCGGCTGGTGGCGGCTATGCGCAGGTCGTTCCGATGGAAGAGATGAACCTTCACTTCACCGGCGATTTTCACGCAATCACTTCGGCCCATAATCTGTTGTCGGCGATGATCGACAACCACATCTACTGGGGCAACGAGCTGGAGATAGACGAACGGCGTGTGTCTTGGCGCCGCGTGCTGGATATGAATGACAGGGCGCTGCGGGACACGGTCGTGTCGCTGGGCGGTGTGACCAACGGCTTCCCACGTCAAACCGGGTTTGACATCACGGTGGCGTCCGAGGTCATGGCGATCCTTTGCTTGGCAACTGATCTGACAGATCTGCAAAACCGGTTGGGCGCCATGATTGTGGCCTATCGTCGGGACAAAACCGCGATCTATGCGCGTGATATCAAAGCGGATGGCGCGATGACCGTTTTGTTGAAAGACGCGATGCAGCCAAATTTGGTGCAGACCTTGGAAAACAACCCTGCCTTTGTGCATGGCGGCCCTTTTGCCAACATCGCCCATGGCTGCAATTCGGTCATTGCCACGCAAACCGCGCTGAAATTGGCCGATTACGTAGTGACCGAGGCAGGCTTTGGTGCCGATCTGGGTGCTGAAAAGTTCATGAATATCAAATGTCGAAAGGCTGGCCTTGCCCCTGATGCGGTGGTGCTGGTGGCCACGGTGCGGGCCATGAAAATGAATGGAGGCGTCGCCAAAGCTGATTTGGATGGCGAAAATGTAGAAGCGGTTCAGGCCGGGTGTTCAAACCTGGGTCGTCATATCGAAAACATCCAGAAATTCGGTGTGCCGGTTGTGGTGGGTATCAACCATTTCACCGGTGACACAGATGCGGAAATCGCTGCGGTACAAGCCTATGTCGATGGCATGGGTGCCGAAGCCATCGTCTGCAAACATTGGGCCGATGGTTCGGCAGGCATCACAGAACTGGCACAGCGCGTGGCTGATCTGGCGGATAGCGGAGTATCGCAATTTTCTCCGCTGTATGAAGACGAGATGCCGTTGTTTGAGAAGATCGAAATGGTGGCCAAGTCGATTTATCGAGCAGGCGACGTGGTTGCGGACAAGAAGATCCGTAACCAACTGGCGGAATGGGAAACACAAGGATACGGAAAGCTGCCGGTCTGCATGGCCAAGACACAGTATTCTTTCAGCACTGATCCCAATTTGCGCGGCGCACCCGAAGGCCACACGCTGCCGATCCGCGAAGTGCGGCTGTCGGCTGGTGCCGGCTTCGTGGTGGTGATCTGCGGTGAGATCATGACAATGCCGGGCTTGCCCCGTGTGCCATCGGCCGAAAATATCCGGCTGAACGACGCTGGCGAAGTTGAAGGACTGTTCTAGGTAAGTTGCCCCCGCGCGCGATGCGGCGTAAGGGGGGCAAAACCAGTAGGAAAGGACTGCATATGTCGGCGCAGTTAATCGATGGCAAAGCGTTTGCAGCTACAGTGCGCGCCAAAGTGGCAGAGCACGTAGCGCGGTTGAAGGAAGTGCACGGTATCACTCCTGGTCTTGCGGTGGTCTTGGTTGGTGAAGACCCGGCAAGTCAGGTCTATGTGCGCAACAAGGGCAAGCAAACAGTCGAAGTTGGCATGAATTCGTTCGAATACAAGCTGCCAGCCGATGTGTCGAAAGATGAGCTGTATGCGCTGCTGGCCAAACTGAACGCTGACCCTGCTGTGCATGGCATTTTGTGTCAGTTTCCGGTTCCCGACCATCTGAGTGAAACAGATATCGTGGCACAGATTGACCCGGCAAAAGATGTAGACGGGCTGCATGTGATCAACGCGGGTTTGTTGGCCTCGGGTCAGCGGGCGTTGGTGTCTTGCACGCCACTGGGTTGTTTGATGCTGCTGCGTGACCAACTGGGTTCGTTGTCTGGAAAATCAGCCGTTGTGATTGGCCGCTCCAATCTGGTGGGTAAACCGATGGGGCAATTGCTGCTACGCGACAGCTGTACAGTGACCATTGCGCATTCTCGTACCCAAAACCTGTCTGACGTTGTGCGTCAGGCCGATATCGTGGTCGCTGCTGTTGGACGGCCGCAGATGGTGAAGGGGGATTGGATCAAATCGGGCGCAACCGTGATCGACGTTGGCATGAACCGCATCGACGCACCTGAAAAGGGCGCGGGCAAGACCCGTCTGGTTGGCGATTGTGATTTTGACAGTTGTTCCCAAGTGGCCGGTGCGATCACCCCTGTGCCCGGTGGTGTTGGGCCCATGACAATCGCATGTTTGCTGGCCAACACGGTGACAGCATGTTGCCGAGCCAATGGATTGGTCGAACCTGAGGGCCTGACGGCCTAAGCGCGCACCGTCGCCGTTGTTCCTGCTTATTACTCAGCGGATGACGGCGCGGGGGCAACCGGAACCATCGTTCCGGTCAACAGTGCAACCTGTTTTTCCTGACCATCGGTTATGGCGAAGACCTCAGACATAACAACGAACAGGCGTCGCCCCGGCTTCACCACTTTGCCACGCGCGATCAGCAGATCACCGGCGGCGGGTGACAACAGGTTGATCTTGATCTCAGATGTCACAACTTCCTGACCTTCGGGCATCATGGTCAACGCGGCATACCCCGCCGCTGAATCCCCGATGGCAAACGTTAGCCCGGCATGGCCATAGCCATGTTGCTGCGTACAGCCGGGCAAAACAGGTGCGCTGATTTCCACTGTTCCGTCGCCGACCTTTGTCAGTTTGGCCCCCAGCGTACTCATCATGGGTTGCTTATCAAAGCTGGCTTGAATGCGGGCGGCAAGGGTCATGGTGTGTCCTGTCTGCGTTTGGGCGCGGCGCTTATCTGGGCATCGGTATTCTGCTGGGGCGTGGCCCGATCAAAATGGCCTGCGCATCAGGGTCCATCAAGGTGCAAAGTGTCTGGCTGTTGGTGGCCAAGCCGCCAGTATATGTGCCATAGGCAGGCATGATCAGGCGCGTGCGGTCAAACAGGAAACAAGGGCGTGTGATCAGTTTGCCCCGAACATGCAGGCGCGCCTTTGGGTGGTAATGCCCTGATACTTCGCCCACGTCGCCGGATGCGATATGGCGCAAGACCAGTTCACCAACCCTAAGTTCCGCCAAATGAGCCCCACCCAGCGATACCGGGCCGGGGTCATGGTTGCCTTCGATCCATGTCCAGGTAATGCCTGCCTGCAGCCGGGTCAGCGTGTCTTGATCGACCTGCGGCAGTTCTGCGTCCATCCCTTGGGCATCAAAGCTGTCCCCCAGACAAACAACATGGCGCGCAGCGGTGACTTCCAGATCAGTGGCTAGCTTGTCCAACGTCTCGCGGGTTTCATACGGGGGCAGTTGTGCGCCACCCCAACGGGCCACGCGGGCGGCCTTGCCCAGGTGCAAGTCTGACACAACCAAAAGCGCCTGATCTGGCCAGTGCAGCGCGCCAGAGGGTAGGGCAACAAGCTGAGCGCCAGAAAATGTCAGTGGACACGTGTTCATGCTGTGTTCTTCGCGGAATTCACAGAGCCGCGCAAGGGAAAGCTGAGCGAAACTGCGGCCGGGCCACGTACCGCATCAGAGAGGAGGTTTTGCAGCCAATGGCGATGGGGAGGGGGCTGTTTCAATCTGGGCCAACCCGCTTTCCGACATCAATCGCGTGACCTCTTCTTCCAGCAAGCGTTCTTCGGCTGATCCGTTTACCGGAATGCGCCCATGTTCCAAGAACAACGGCGCGGCCAGCGGTGTTACCCGATCCAGCGCCACATGATCGATCCGTCCGCCCACGCGCTGTGCCATTTCGCGGATGCGGTCAAAGTCGACCAAACCGCGCATCGCCTCTTCACGTGTGACCTGCATCATCAGATGATCCGGATCGTATTTCAGAAGTGTGTCGTAAAGGATATCGGAAGACATGGTTGCCTGACGCCCAGTCTTGCGCTGGCCGCCCATGTTCCGTTCAATCAAACCGGCGATGGTGGCCGACGCGCGAAATGTGCGCTTCATCACGGCATTTCCGGCAAGCCATTGATCCAGACCAGCCTCCAACGCGGCCAGATCGAACAATGGCGCTGGGTTTGTCACGGCATCCAATCCCCAGATCAGCGTGGCGTAATCTGTGGCGACAAACCCCATCGGGGCCAGCCCCATTTCTTCCATCCGTTTTGTCAGCAACAGGCCCAGTGTCTGCTGCGCGTTTCGCCCGGCAAAGCCATAGGCCACCATTTGCTGTCGTCCGTCACGTGGAAAAGTCTCAATCAACAGACGGTCATTCTGAGGAAGGCGGCTGACTTGTCGTTGCAGCTGTAACCAATCTGCAGTGTGGTGCGGCAACTCTGGCCAATCGGTCTGCTGAAACAGCCGCAAAATCCGGTGGGACAGTTGAGTGGAGGTGGCAAACTTTGTTCCGGAAAAGGTGGCGATCTTGGGTTTGCGCCCCGGGTCACGCGTGACTTCTACCACCATTTCGCGCAGGCCTTCGTAGCGTACAATCTGGCCGCCAATCAGGAATGTATCGCCGGGGGTCAGTGACGCGGCAAACCCTTCTTCGATTTCCCCTAAGGATGCACCGCGGCCCCGCCATTTGACCTTTAACTTGTCGCTATCCTGAATCGTGCCAATGTTCTGCCTGATCCGCGCGGCAGAGCGTGGATCGCGCAATTCCCACATGCCGTCAGGGCGTTGGCGCAATCTTTGCCACCGGTCATAGGCGCGCAAGGCGTATCCGCCGGTCGCACAAAATTCCAGGCAGGCATCAAACCCGGCACGGTCCAATCCGGCATAGGGCCCTGCGGCCGTCATCTCCACATACAAATCGTCAGCTGCAAATGGACCGGCACAGGCGGCGATCAGGATATGTTGGCACAGCACGTCTCGTGGGCCGGGCCCGCGCGGTTCACCATCCAGATCATGCGCACGCACGGCCTCTAGCGCCGCTACGCATTCGACCACCTCAAATCGGTTTGCAGGGACCAGAACAGCCTTGGACGGCGCGTTGTAACGGTGATTGGCCCGTCCGATCCGCTGTACCAGCCGTTTTACATTTTTCGGCGCGCCAATCTGTATCACCAAATCCACATCGCCCCAGTCGATCCCCAGATCCAGCGAGCCGGTGCACACAACTGCGCGCAACTCGCCCCGCACCATGGCGGCTTCCACCCGTTCGCGTTGATCGCGGTCAAGTGAGCCATGGTGGATGCCGATGGGCAGATTGTCGTGATTGGCCAGCCAAAGATTGCGAAAGAAGATTTCAGCTTGCGCCCGTGTGTTGTGAAAAATCAGGGTCGTCTTGTGCTGCTGGACCAGATCAAGCACCGCGGGAATGGAATAGGCCGCACCGCCCCCAGACCACGGCGGTGCAGTGTCCGTTACCAGCATTGAAATATCCGGGTCCGGCCCCGGATCAGCTGTGACAACAGGACAGGGGTCAGGGTGGCACGCCAACAGTCGCGCGATAGCGTCAGGGTCATCAACGGTGGCCGAAAGCCCAACGCGGCGCAGGCCGGGGCACAGGGTTTGCAGCCGAGCCAGCGCCAACATCAGCTGATCACCACGTTTGCTTTCTGCCAAAGCGTGGATCTCATCCACAACCACGCGCTTCAACCCGGCAAATGTGCGGGCAGCATCCGGGTAGCTGACCAGCAAGGCCAAGGATTCCGGTGTTGTCAGCAAGATATGTGGAGGATCTGCGCGCTGTCGCTTTTTGGTGTGGGCAGACGTGTCGCCGGTACGGTCTTCAACCCGGATCGCCAAGCCGGCTTCCTCAATTGGTGCGCGCAGGTTGCGTTTGATATCTGCCGCCAGTGCTTTTAGCGGGGAAACATACAACGTGTGCAGGCCGGGTTCGGGTGTGGCGCCAAGCTCTGCCAGAGTGGGCAAGAAACCGGCCAGTGTCTTGCCACCGCCAGTTGGCGCGATCAACAAAAGTGCCGGTGCCTGCGCGCTGGCCAACATTTCGGCTTGATGCGGATGCATCTGCCAGCCACGGGCATCAAACCAGCCGTGCAGGGAAGGGGGCAGTTTCACCATATCGTACAGATACCCGTGCAGAACAAAAACGCAACATCGGAGTGAAGCCATGCCTTGTCTTGCGTGCTTGGGGCAAAGCCCCTTGGCCTTGCCCTGCTTTGCGTATCTTCATAACGTTCTGGCCAAACACGCCTGCAATCGGCGGGGACAGGCGTTTGGGGGGGTAGGATGCTAAGCGGTATTCGGATTATCGAGTTTGAGGCGCTGGGGCCTGCGCCCTTTGCGGGTATGTTGCTGGCTGATCTTGGGGCTGAGGTAATTGTCCTGCACCGAAAAACCGTGTCTGACACACCCGGAAAGTCTGAAAGCAACCTGTTGGATCGGGGGAAGCGGTCTATCGCCCTGGATCTGAAAGAACCGGCGGATCTGGCCATTGCCAAAGCGTTGATCCAGACCGCTGATGGGCTGACAGAAGGCATGCGACCTGGCGTGATGGAACGTTTGGGGCTGGGGCCAGAGTCCGCGCTCACCCTGAACCCGGCGCTGGTTTATGGCCGGATGACGGGCTGGGGGCAGACCGGCCCGCGTGCCGCGCAGGCCGGGCATGATTTGAACTACATTGGTTTGGCAGGCCCGCTGTTTTACGGCGGCGAACCGGGGCAGGTGCCCGGAGTGCCGCCTACGTTGCTGGGTGATATTGGCGGCGGCGCGATGTATTTGGCGGTTGGGATGCTTGCGGGTCTGCTGAACGCACGTGCCACCGGAAAGGGCACCGTTGTGGACGCTGCAATTGTCGATGGTGCCAGTCACATGATGGCGCTTTTGCTGTCCATGGGGGCGCAGTTTTCAACGCAAGAGCGGGGTTCGTCATTGCTGGATGGTCCGCATTGGAGCCGATGCTATCGCTGTGCGGATGGCGGTTTTATCGCGGTTCAATGTCTGGAGCCAAAATTCTATGCGCTGTTTTTAAAGACACTTGGGTTGGACCACGACCCGGCCTTTGCGGATCAGTATGATGCCGTGCAGTGGCCTGCGCAAACCAAGTTGTTGGCAGCCATGTTCATGGGCCAACCACGGGCGCACTGGCTGGCCAAATTCGATGGGTCTGATGCCTGTGTCGGCCCGGTCTTGTCGCCCGCAGAAGCGCAGGACGATCCACATATTTCTGCTCGTGGCATATGGCAAAACGGACAGCCCGCAGCGGCCCCACGGTTTGATGGCCAGTCACCGCAACCGGCGCGCCCGTGCCCAGCACGAGGCCAGGACAGCGCCGAAATCCTAGATGAATTGTCAAAGAAGGGACTGATATGAGCCTGACCCAAACGTTTCGCACACTGTTGGATGGGCGGTATTCCTGCCGGGCCTATACATCTGAGCCAGTTGCCCGCGCCGAGATCGAAGCCGCGTTGGAAGATGCGCAGCAGGTGCCGTCTTGGTGCAACTCACAGCCGTGGCAGGTTGCGATCTGTGACAAGGCAGAGACGGATCGTCTGAGGGAGGCTTTCTTTGTCCATACGGCTGAGGCCAAACACAGCAGCGATGTTCCTTTTCCCAGTGCGTATGAGAATGAATACAAAGACCGTCGCCGTGAATGTGGTTGGCAATTGTATGATGCGGTGGGCGTGAAAAAGGGAGACCGCGACGCATCCACACGCCAAATGCGCGAGAATTTCCGCCTGTTCGGAGCGCCGCATTTTGCACTGATCACGACACCAAAGGCATTAGGCCCTTACGGTATTTTGGATTGCGGTGCGTATATTACGGCGCTGACATTGGCATTGCAGGAACGCCAAATTGCCTCTGTACCCATGGCCTCTGTCGCGGGGTTTGCACCGTTTATGCGAGAATGGTTTTCAGTGCCTGATGATCGCGATGTCTTGTGCGGTATCGCCTTTGGTCGCGCAGACCCTGATCATCCTGCAAACGGGTTTCGCACAACGCGCGCGCCGTTGGATCAAGTGGTGGATTGGCACGGTTTCTGACGGGTTCAGGAAAACCGGGAGGGCAAAAGCGCGGCAACAATTGAGTCGGGCAGTTCTGGTGTGCGTCCCAGAATTAGGTCAGCTGTCAGTTGGGCCGCCGCAAAACAGGTTTGAAACCCGTAACCGCCTTGCCCGGCCAGCCAAACGAATTCTGGATTGGTCGCATCAGGCCCAATAACCAAACTGCGGTCTGGGGCGAAGCTGCGCAACCCGGCCCAATTGGCCAACAGGCGCGTGACGGGCGCTGTCACCATCTCTTCATATCGCGCCAAGCCTTCGGCAAGTACCATGTCATCTGCCCACGCATCTTGTGGCGCAACTGGGTCTTCATCCGCCGGAGAAACGATCAACGCGCCTGCGTCGGGCTTGGCATACCAACTGTTGTCCAAACCTTCGAAGAACGGCCAATGGGCACAGTCCGTGCCTGCAGGCAGGTCAATGCGCGCCATTGATCGGCGCATCGGTTGTATTCCCAGTTTCGGAAGGCCAGCCATTGCCGCAATATCATCCGCCCAAGCGCCTGCTGCGTTCACCACGATATCCGCCTGCCATTGCTGGCCATCGGAGCCGACGAGCCATCCATTGGGACCGTGCGACAACGAGCTGACTTGGACGCCCGTGACAATCTTCGCCCCATGAGTACGGGCGCTGCGTTGAAAATACTGGAGCAGCAAGTCTGTATCCAGGTCATACACATCCGGATGCCAGGCACAGTGCACACAGGTTTCGGGATTGAGAATGCCAACCTTTTCCGAGGCTTGAGCAAAAGTGATTTTGGTTAGCCCCAGCGTGTTCACTGCGGCTTCAAAGGCGTCGGCCTCGTCTTCCTTGCATAACAGCAAATAGCCACGTTGGCTGGCGACATCGGGAACCGACAGCAGCTTTGGCAAAGTGGCCGCGTTCAAGGCCTGCGTGATTGTGTTGCCATAAAAGCCAAGAAACGCAGCCGCGGACCGGCCAGAGGTGTGATAGCCAAGGCTGGTTTCTGTCTCTAGCAGCGTGACATGCGCGTGTTGCGCCAGTTCTGCTGCAACGCTGAGCCCAGCCACGCCGCCACCGATAACCACGATCCGTTTCATCATCACCTCACTCGTAAAAAAAGGCGGACCCGAAGGCCCGCCTATTTAGATCACATGTTGGGGTAGTTTGGACCATCGCCGCCTTGGGGCACGGTCCAATTGATATTCTGGCTTGGATCTTTGATATCGCACGTCTTGCAGTGCACACAGTTCTGAAAGTTGACCACGAATTCTGTCGCGCCGTTCTTTTCGATGAACTCATAAACCCCGGCAGGGCAGTACCGCGCAGATGGGCCTGCAAATTCCGGCAGGTTTACATCCACAGGAATGGATGGGTTTTTAAGCTGCAAATGCGCAGGCTGGCTTTCTTCGTGGTTGGTAAAGCTGAAGCTGACATTTGTCAGACGGTCAAACGACAGTTTCCCATCGGGCTTGGGGTAATCGATGACTTTGTGATCGGCTGCTTTTTCAGTGGATTCTGCATCGGTTTTGCCATGGCCCAGCGTGCCAAATAGCGAGAAGCCGATTGAATTTGTCCACATGTCCAACCCGCCCAGCATCAACGAAGCGGTCAAACCCCACTTGGACCACATCGGTTTGACGTTGCGCACTTTCTTCAGGTCTTTGCCGATTACACCGTCGCGTACTTCGGCTTCATATTCTGTCAGTTCGTCACTGGAACGGCCGTCTTTCATGGCCCTAAACGCCGCCTCTGCAGCGGTTTTGCCAGACAGCATGGCGTTGTGATTGCCCTTGATACGAGGCACGTTGACCATGCCAACCGAACAGCCCAGCAACGCGACACCAGGCGCGACCATCTTGGGCATGGACTGATAACCACCTTCGCTGATGGCGCGTGCGCCGTATGCGACCCGCTTGCCACCTTTCAGAAGGTCCGCAAGCATCGGATGGTGCTTGAAGCGCTGGAATTCCATGTAAGGGAAAATGTGCGGGTTTTTGTAGTTCAGGTGCACAACAAAGCCGACATAAACCTGATTGTTTTCCAGGTGATAAATGAACGACCCGCCCCCTGCATTGCTGCCCAACGGCCAGCCCATGGTGTGGGTAACGCGGCCTTCGTGGTGCTTGTCTGGGTCAATCTCCCAGATCTCTTTCATACCCAAGCCAAATTTCTGCGGCTCTTTTCCGGCGGACAGATCGAATTTTTCGATCACTTCCTTGGCCAAGGAACCACGGACGCCTTCTGACAGGAATACGTATTTGCCCAGCAGCTCCATGCCCGGCTCATATGCATCACTTGGAGTGCCATCGGCATTCTTGCCAAACTCACCAGCAACAACGCCACGAACTTCGCCAGCGTCACCGTAAACGATTTCTGAGCAGGCCATGCCGGGGAAGATTTCAATACCCATCTCTTCGGCTTGCTCGGCCATCCAGCGGCAAACATTACCCATCGAGACAATGTAATTGCCGTGGTTGTTCAACATTGGGGGCATTGGGGTGTTGGGAATGCGCAAAGACCCGGCTTCGCCCAGCATGTAGAAACGGTCTTCCTTCACCGGTACAGTGATGGGAGCCCCTTTTTCTTTCCAGTCAGGAATCAGTGCGTCCATCCCGCACGGGTCCAGAACCGCGCCAGACAGGATATGCGCGCCAACCTCTGAGCCTTTTTCCAGGACAACGACCTGAAGGTCCGCATCCAGTTGTTTCAAGCGGATAGCCGCCGAAAGACCAGCCGGTCCAGCACCCACGATTACCACATCATATTCCATAGATTCGCGTTGAATGTCGGACATGTCGGCTCCATTCCTGAGGGAGTTGCGTAATTTTATTGCGCACCGAGTAACGCGGCAGCGCAGCACAGGTCAATCGAAACGCGGCGTTTACTGGCCTAAAACCCAAATTTCGGAGGGGAACAGACCGTGTTGCGGCTTGCAAAAGCACTGTGGCTTGCGCAAGTCTTGCATAAACAACCAGCGCGTGGTTTTACACGTCAATGCCCACAAGGGGCGGGGACAGCCTCGAAGACGAAAACGGGAATTCACCCATGGAAAAGATACTCATGACCCGCGCGGGCTCCACCGCGTTAGAAACCGAGTTGAAGAAACTCAAGTCCCAAGAGCGCCCAGCTGTGATTCAGGCGATTGCCGAAGCACGCGAATTGGGTGACCTGAAGGAGAACGCCGAGTATCACTCTGCCCGCGAAAAGCAGGGTTTCATCGAAGGACGCATCAAGGAATTGGAAGGCGTTCTAAGCCTGATTTCGGTTGTAGATCCAACGACGTTATCCGGTGCGATCAAGTTTGGTGCTACGGTTACATTGGTTGATGAAGACACGGACGAAGAGAAGACTTGGCAGATCGTGGGTGAGCACGAGGCCAGCATTGAACGTGGTCTTTTGAACATCAAATCGCCGATTGCCCGTGCTTTGATCGGCAAGGAAGTCGGCGACAGTGTCGAAGTACGTACGCCCGGCGGCGGCAAATCCTACGAAGTGCTTGATATTAAATACGTCTGATTTTCGGGGCCACAATGGACCAACAGCCTGACCACAGCACAACACCAATCGGTGTCTATGACCGCTCTGAGGCGAGTGCGTTCGAACGGCCAAACGTCGTAGCGATCGTCGTTTGCGTTGTCTGGGTTGTTGTATCCATTGGCTTGGTAATTTGGGCCAGCGGTCAGGAAGATACGACAGCATTGCGCTGGCTTTTGTCTGTTTTGGTTGTGGTTTTGCCCGTTGGCCTGATTTGGGTGGCCATGTCGGCACGTCATGCCAGCCGCATCATGAGCGAGGAAAGCAAACGTCTGAACGGTGCGGTTGATTCGCTGCGCAAAAGCTATGTGTCCCAGGCGCAGGCCGGACGGTCCGAACAACTGCCCAGCATTTCACGAAAGCTAGAAGAAATCGCCGCCGCTCAGAAAAAGACCGAAGCCGCGATGACGGTGTTTTCCTCGACCCGGACGCCGCTGCCGGATGAGGCTCCGACCTTGCAGGCAGGGCAGCAAACAACGATGGATTTGGAAACGCCCGAGGCCGAGGTTGCCCCCAACCCGCTGACCTATGATGATTTCATCCGCGCCTTGAACTTTCCGAAAACCGCCGAGGATGTTGAGGGTTTTGCGGCCTTACGCCGGGCTTTGAAGGATCGCCAGGTGGGGCTTTTGGTGCGGGCCAGCCAAGATGTTCTGACCCTGCTCAGCCAGGATGGCGTGTATATGGATGACTTGCATCCTGATTTGGCCAAGCCGGAAATCTGGCGCAAGTTCGCGGGCGGTGCACGTGGCCGTACCATTGCCACCTTGGGTGGTGTGCAAGACCGGTCATCGCTGGCACTGACAGCGGCCCGCATGAAGAAAGACCCGATCTTTCGTGACGCAGGCCATCATTTCTTGCGGCTTTTTGATCAGACGTTTTCCAAGTTCGAGGCCGAAGCATCGGATGCTGAAATCACCGAATTTGCGGGCACACGGACGGCGCGTGCCTTTATGTTGTTGGGACGCGTAGCAGGTACGTTCGATTAAGTTCGCTGCGATCAATCTTCGAGAAATGGCTTTTCTTTCAGCGCCAAACTGATCAGGCAAGCCAGCAATGCTGCGGCAGCGGCAATCCAGTAGACCGGGTGCAACGCGGCGCTGACCCCCTCGACGATGGACAGTTGTTGTTCTGGTGGCAAGCCAGCCACCATCTCGGCATTCAAGCTACGGAAATTTGCAAACGTTTCGGCTGGTACGGTCTCGACCAAGCGACGTTGAAGCCCGGCGTTAAAAATGGCACCAAACGCGGCTGTCCCGATAGAACCGCCAATCAACCGAAACATATTCACACTTGCCGTGGCTACACCTGTCATGCTTTTGGGAACGGCGTTTTGGGTGGCGGATACTCCGACCGCGAAAACCGGACCTAGCCCTATGCCGACACATGCCAGTGACGCAGCAATTGCCCACAATGGGCTGTCTGCGGTTAAGGTTGATAGAGAATACAAGGCGCAGGCCATGATTGCTGTCGAAATTGTTGGCAACATTTTGTAATGGCCGGTGCGGCTCATCCATTGACCAGCCGCGATCGAAGACAGGATCAGCCCCAGCATCATTGGAATCAAGAATAGCCCGGATGTTGTGGGTGAGGCGCCTTTTACGATTTGCAGGAACATTGGGATAAGAGCGATTGTCCCGAACATCCCCATGCCGATCAATATTCCGACAGAGTTCATGACCAGAAAGACGTTGTTGCGAAACATGCTCAGCGGCAAGATTGGTTCTGAAGCTTTGTTTTCTGCCCATGCCATTCCCAACATGGACACGATCAATATCATCGCCAGGGTCAAAATCGTTGGGCTGGTCCATGCGAAACTGGAGCCGCCAAGGTTAGAGATCAGCACTGCGCTGGACAGGATAGCGGTCAGAAACGCAGCGCCTGCATAGTCTAGTTTGACAGGGTCCCTGTGGGCGCGCCGTGGCAAGGCTGCACCGATGACGATGGCTGCCAGTACGCCGACTGGTAGGTTTACAAAGAAAATCCAGTGCCAACCGACCTTTTCGACTATGAAGCCGCCCAACAGCGGGCCAATGACTGCAGAAATACCAAATGCTCCGCCAAGAACGCCTTGCGCTTTGCTGCGGTCCCGAGGTGGCAAAAGATCAGCCACCACAGCCATAGACGTAACAATCAAAGCACCCGCTCCGGCCCCTTGCAGGGCCCGACCGGCGATCATTGTTGGCATAGACAAAGAAATCCCGCACAGGATTGCGCCCAAAGAAAAGATGACAAGCCCACCCTGCAAGACGTTCTTTCGTCCATACAGATCACCCAATTTGCCCGCGATAGGCGCGCTGACGGTCGATGCCAGAAGGTATGCTGTGATTACCCAAGTGATCAGTTCCATGCCCTGTAAATCGGCAACCATTACGGGCATGGCGGTCGAAACAATTGTCTGCCCCATAGAGGCAAAAAACAAAGTGATGCCGATGGCGATGAAGGAAAGCCGTAATTTGGTAGGATCTGCCTGGATCAATACAGGTGCAGATGTGGTGTGCGAGGTCATTAAATGCTCCTGAAATCGCCTTGCGCTTGTTTGCATGGCTGGCTTCATAGAAAAACTTGGGACACATTGTTCTTGGGTAGATATGTGTGCCATAAGCAATTGCGTGTCAATAGCACGCAAATTTCCTGGAGAGACTGTGCCAAAAAATGACAAACATCTGAAAGCCAGACTGGCGCGTGCCGGTATCGATGAAGACGTCACAAACGCGGCCATCGAAATTGATGCGGTATTGCAAAGATGGCGGCGCCAGATTTTCAAACGAGAATTGGGCACCAACGCGTTGCGAGAACTTGGTATGTCCATTGATCTGGCGCAGCTTGATGTTCTGATGGCTGTGCATGGCCCGCGGGTCGAGTTTGACGGCAATGCCAAGACCGAAGTCATGGTAACAACCGTGGGCGAGCGGCTGAACATTGACAGGTCCCGCGCAAGTCGGTTGACCAGCGATCTGATCACACAAGGATTCTTGCGTCGCGCGGTCAGCCAATCTGATGCCCGTCGAGCTATTCTGGAGCTGACGGACAAGGGAACTCAGGTCGTTCGCGCGGTGCGCTCATATAAGTTTTTGATCCTCGGACAGTTTCTGAAAGGCTGGACAGAAGAAGAGATCGAAACATTCGTGCCGCTTCTGGCCCGGTTCAGCACTTGGTACGATGGTGCCAACAGCCCGTCTGGAGAAGTAGAAGAAGAAGTGGCGGCACTTCGGCAAATGCTATTGGACAATGAAAAAAGCCATAGGGAAAAATAATCAAAAAACATGTGATTGGTACCGTTGCGCCCATCGCTGGTCTGTCGCATTATTGCGCCAATATTTTTATTGAGGGAGAATTGCCCATGAGAACGCGCGCCGCAGTGGCTGTTGAAGCCGGTAAACCGTTGGAAATCATGGAAGTGAACCTGGAAGGCCCGAAGGCCGGCGAGGTTTTGGTAGAAGTGAAGGCCACCGGGATTTGTCACACTGACGAGTTTACCTTGTCCGGTGCGGACCCTGAGGGGTTGTTTCCATCGATTCTGGGCCACGAAGGCGCGGGCGTCGTTCTGGAAGTTGGCGAAGGCGTAACCACGCTGAAACCCGGCGATCACGTTATCCCACTTTACACACCAGAGTGCCGCGAATGCCCATCTTGCCTGTCGGGCAAGACCAATCTGTGTACTGCAATCCGCAATACCCAAGGGCAGGGCCTGATGCCCGACGGAACGACACGGTTTTCGATGCTCGATGGCACGCCGATTTTTCATTACATGGGCTGTTCGACCTTCGCCAACCACACCGTAATGCCCGAAATCGCGCTGGCCAAAGTGCGTGAGGACGCACCGTTCGACAAGATCTGTTACATCGGCTGCGGCGTAACCACCGGCATCGGTGCGGTGATCAACACCGCCGGGGTCGAGATTGGCTCCACCGCTGCTGTGTTTGGTCTGGGTGGCATCGGCTTGAACGTCATTCAGGGCCTGCGCATGGCAGGGGCCGATATGATCATCGGCGTTGACCTGAACGACGACAAAGCCGAAATGGCCAAGAAGTTCGGCATGACCCACTTTGTGAACCCGTCAAAAATTGACGGTACCGTGGTCGAGGAATTGGTCAATCTGACCAAAACCGAGAAAGACCAAATCGGTGGTGTGGATTATACCTTTGACGCCACCGGCAACGTGCAGGTGATGCGTGACGCATTGGAAGCATCGCACCGCGGTTGGGGTGTGTCAGTTGTGATTGGTGTGGCACCCGCCGGGGCCGAGATTTCGACCCGCCCATTCCAACTGGTGACAGGCCGTGTCTGGAAAGGCACCGCATTTGGCGGCGCAAAAGGTCGTACAGACGTGCCCAAGTTTGTGGACTGGTACATGGACGGTAAAATCGAGATCGACCCAATGATCACGCACACCATGTCTTTGGATGAAATCAACAAAGCGTTCGATTTGATGCACGCAGGTGAATCCATCCGTTCGGTTGTTGTTTACTAATCAGGTCACTTAGTTGGCTAGTTTTGGGACCGGCAGGGGTAATACCTTGCCGGTCTCTTTCATTTCTTTCACATAGAGACCATGAGCACAGATACCCCAAAGCAGGGCAAAATTCGCGCCCGATTGGTAGAGCTTTACGAGCACGATACGGATACGGCGCATCGTTTTCGCTATGCTTTGTTGGCGTTCGACCTTTTCACAATCTTGTTTGTGATTGCCACATCATTTGGAAATCACGGCACAGTTGTTGAGACCATCGATACGATCTTTGGTGTGATCTTGCTGACCGAATTCGGGGCGCGTCTTTATATTTCTGACCATCGTTGGCGGTTTCTGGTCCAGCCCTTCACAGTGGCAGACATTATTTCTATCCTGTCGTTCTTGGCGCCATTGGCCGGAGAGGGGCTGGGCTTTTTGCGGGTCATGCGCACGCTGCGCCTTCTGCACACCTATCAACTGATGAACCGGTTGCGCGTAGATTTTCCGTTTTTCCGGCGCAACGAAGATGTTGTGGTGGCCGCCTTGAATATGGGCGTGTTCCTGTTTGTAATGACCGGGCTGATCTACGCCACTCAACACGGTAGCAATCCACAGATCCGCAACTACGCCGATGCGCTGTATTTCACGGTGACCACGCTGACGACAACAGGGTTTGGCGACATCACCCTGACAGGAACTTTGGGGCGGATGATGTCCGTTCTGGTGATGATCTTTGGTGTGACCTTGTTCTTGCGTTTGGCGCAAGTCATGTTCAGGCCGCGCAAGGTGCGACAGCCATGTCGGACATGCGGCCTTGTTTTGCATGATGCTGACGCTGTGCATTGCAAGCATTGCGGCGCGATTGTGCATATCGAAACAGAAGGGTTGGAGTGATGGCGGACCTAACAATGCGATCAGCGGTGCGCGGCCAGGACGAAGATTTGGTCTGGAGCATTCTGAAACCGGCTGTTGAAGCCGGGGATACGTTTTGCGCAGAGCCGGAAGGCGGCAAAGCCGGTGGTCTGGCTTATTTTTGGCCCGACACCGCGCAGGTCTATCTTGCCGAAGAAAATGGCACAGCGCTGGGTGTCGGTTACCTGAAACCAAACCAAACGGGCAATGGCGGGCATGTTTGTAATGCCGGATATTGCACGCATACAAATGCGCGGGGCAAAGGCGTTGCGCGGGCATTGTTGGCCCATTCCATGGACTTGGCGCGAACAGCTGGATTTCGGGCGATGCAGTACAACTTTGTTGTCTCTACAAACACCCGTGCCATTACGACTTGGGAAAAGGCGGGATTTGAGGTTGTTGGGCGCTTGCCCGGTGCGTTCAACCACCCAGAGCAGGGATTTGTAGACGCGTTGGTGATGTATAAAACGCTGTGATCAGCGGATTCAGGTGCCGTACCGCGCCAAAAAGGTTGTCACGGCCTCATCAATGTTGCGGGTCATTTCCTCTTCTGTGAAAGACGCAGAGACACCAAATATGCAACGTGTCCAGATATCGGCCTTGCACAGCTCGGCAAATTGATCGGCGGCCATCTGAAGATCATCAATCTTCAGCTCGCCCCGCTCGATAGCCATTTCCAGATAGCCCATAATCACCAAACGAACGATCTTTGGACCGGTTTCGTAAAACTTGCGACCGATTTCAGGAAACCTGTCTGCTTCTGCGGCACAGGTTCGAAAGAAGCTTTGCCCCATTGGCGATGTTATGAAGGATAGAATGCGCATGCCGGCCTGTCGCAAAACGATCGACGGTGGCTGAGACATGTCTATGGATTGAACGGCTTCGTCCGCTTGCGCCTGACACTGGGTTGAACAGACTTCCATAAAAAGCAGGCGCTTGTCGGGAAAATAGCTGTAAAGCGTCGCCTTGGACACGCAGGCAGCGCGGGCGATATCATCAACGTTTGCCCCTTCGAAGCCATCGGCCAGAAAGACGTCACGTGCACCGGCGACCACTTGGTCGAACTTTCGTCCACGCCGTACTTTCCCTGTCTCTGCGTTCATCAAACCCTCTTTACATTATGGTCGACTTTAAACCGATCAGTTTAGCTGCAACAAGGTGAATGCGAGTATTCGTAAAGATTCCGTTCTTGGTTTCTGAAAGGTGATCAGTGATCCGGCGGCTTGCAGAGGTCATTCATAGCCACATGATGATCCCGGATGCGGTGGCGCGAGACGGTGCTGTTTTTAACAGCTCGGGAAGGCATGTGCTGCACCGTTGTGCATCACATGAAATTGCCAATCGAACAGTGCTATTCGCACTTGCAGAAAACCACCGCTGCCCTATTTTGGAATCATTCTAAATACAGAGGCGATAAGATGCAGTTCTTCACGCAGCGGCGGCAGTTTTCAGAGTTGAGTGAGCAGGAAATTCTGGCACTGGCAATTTCGTCAGAAGAGGATGACGCACGCATTTATCGCAGCTACGCCGAGATGTTGCGCACAGACTATCCCGATACGTCCAAAGTTTTTGACGGCATGGCGGAAGAAGAAGACACACATCGCCAGGCCTTGATTGATCTGCACACCCAGCGATTTGGCAATGTTATCCCTTTGATCCGCCGTGAGCATGTGGCGGGGTTTTACGCGCGGCGACCGGTGTGGTTGATGCAAAACCTTGGGCTGGAGCGCATTCGCGAAGAAGCGGCGATGATGGAAAGCGCCGCCGAAAAATTCTATCTGCTGGCCGCATCCAAAACGACAGACGCGGATACGCGCAAACTGCTTGGGGATTTGGCGGCGGCAGAGGCAGGGCATCAATCCGCAGCCTCGCAACTGGAAGCGAAGCATTTAGGCGGCGACTCGCGGTCAGAGGAAGACGCCACCGCACACCGCCGCTTTGTGTTGACATGGGTTCAGCCGGGCTTGGCAGGTTTGATGGACGGATCAGTTTCGACCTTGGCGCCAATCTTTGCGACCGCCTTTGCCACACAGGATACTTGGACGACATTTCTGGTTGGCTTGGCCGCATCTGTAGGCGCAGGGATCTCGATGGGCTTTACCGAAGCCGCCTCGGATGATGGAGAGCTGTCAGGACGCGGGTCTCCGATCAAGCGCGGCTTTGCCTCGGGCATCATGACGACGGTTGGCGGGCTGGGACACGCATTGCCTTACTTGATTCCGCATTTCTGGACGGCCACGTCCATTGCATGGGTCATCGTCTTTATCGAATTGTGGGCAATCGCGTGGATTCAACAGAAATACATGGATACGCCGTTCTGGCGCGCCAGCTTGCAGGTTGTTTTGGGCGGCGCATTGGTCTTGGGGGCGGGTATTCTAATCGGCAGTGGCTGATGGTGATTGGCCCCGCCCGGTTTCATCCGTCTGCGGTGCAGGATCTGCGCCTAAACCAGCCTTGTTGAGCACGTTAACTTCCCGCTGTGGGAATGGGATGGAAATGTCATTTTCCTTGAACGCATCCCACAGCGCCAGAAAGACGTTGCCACGAATATTGGTCAGCCCTTTGGTCGGGTCATCGATCCAGAACCGCAAAATGTAATCGACGCTGGAATCGCCAAATCCAACGATGTGACAGACAGGCGGGCGATAGCCCTTAAGCACCCGATCTACGCTCGACGCGGCTTCTACCGCCACTTTGCGCACCAGATGCGGATCGTCGCCATAGGCCGTGCCAAAAAAGATATCCAACCGCACGAATTGGTCAGAGTGAGACCAGTTAACGACTTGGCCGGTAATCAAATCCTCGTTCGGGATCAGGAATTCTTTGCCGTTCCGTGTAACAACGCTGACGTAGCGCGCGCCCAGAGAGTTAATCCATCCAAAGGTTTCACCCAGGCTGATCACGTCACCGGGCTTGATCGACTTGTCGAGCAGAATGATGATGCCGGACACCAAGTTAGAGACGACTTTCTGTAAGCCAAACCCCAAGCCAACACCAATGGCGCCCGACAGAACTGCCAGGCCCGTCAAATCCACGCCAACCAAACGCAAGCCAAGGAAAAACGCGACCCCATACAGCAGAACCTGCATGAATTTGACCGTCAGGACCTGCATCGATGGGCTGATATCTTCGTTGCTTCGAATGCTGGTCGCTGTTGCGGATGACAAAAAACGCGCGACAGAAATCAAAACCGCTAAGACCGCAATCGCCTGAACTAAAATCCACAGTGAAAAGCGTGTGTCGCCTACGGAAAAAGCGATTGAATCCAATATGTTTTGGAATTCTTCGGTTAAGTTCAATATCGCCAGCGTGACCCATGTCCAGGCGCCATATCGAACCACTGAACGCAGGAAGGCATTGTTGATCAAACGCGTTGTCAGGGTCACGAACAGAAGGGCAGCAGCCAGTGTTCCCATGATCTCCAACAAGTAAGACCGGCTGGGCCACGTCACTTCGCGCATGATCGTGATCGTGATCCAAATCAGCGAGACGAAAAAGATCATGCGCATGCGTCGGTGTATCAATAACCCTAACCGTATGCGCCATGTGGGCCAGTTTTCCCTTTGGCGTAACCATTCGCGAAAGCGGGGTTGGATCGCACGGGCCAAGAGCCAGGCCAACAAGGCAAGCCCCAATGCAATCAGAATTTGGTACAGGCTCCATGGTCGCATCAGCGATGTCATGAACCAGTTCACCAGCGAGTCATATGTTGCCAAGGTGGTGTCGGCCAATTGTGATGCGGTCAGCTCTGTTGGTTCCATGGGACAATCTTATTGAGGCACTGCGCTGGGCTGGTGATCACAGTGGCATCATGTTGATCATCGGGCAAGCGCCGGGCCCTGCTTGCGAGACTCAGCAAAGCCCTGTATCAGCGCGCTATGACTTTGGTAATTAACCTACGCGACCGCACTCGCCTTCGGGAACGGTTCTTCGGTGCCACCCATACGGTGTTGGCCCGACTATGACATGCCTGCGGTGCTGACGGCGCCGCCCCTGCTGTTGTTTCAAAACCCCATCCACATATAATGGAGAGGACCCATGTCCCCCAAGACTCTGTATGACAAGATCTGGGATGCCCACGTCGTTCAAGAAGACGAAGATGGCACCTGCCTTTTGTATATCGACCGCCATCTGGTTCACGAAGTGACCAGCCCGCAAGCTTTTGAAGGTTTGCGTATGGCTGGCCGTACGGTGCGCGCGCCTGAAAAGACCATCGCAGTACCTGATCACAACGTGCCCACCACGCTGGACCGGGCAAAGGGTATTGAAAACCCTGAGAGCCGGATTCAGGTCGACGCGTTGGATACGAATGCCAAGGAATTCGGCATTCACTATTATCCCGTGTCTGACATTCGTCAGGGCATCGTGCATATCGTTGGACCTGAACAAGGCTGGACTTTGCCCGGCATGACCGTGGTTTGTGGGGATAGCCACACCGCGACCCACGGTGCGTTCGGCGCATTGGCGCATGGCATTGGTACATCTGAGGTTGAGCATGTTCTGGCCACTCAGACGCTGATCCAGAAGAAATCCAAAAACATGAAGGTCGAAATCACCGGGAAACTGAACCCAGGTGTGACCGCCAAAGACATCACCTTGGCCGTGATCGGTGAAACCGGGACCGCAGGTGGAACCGGCTATGTCATCGAGTATTGTGGCGAGGCGATCCGTGACCTTTCGATGGAAGGGCGTATGACTGTCTGCAACATGGCCATCGAAGGCGGCGCGCGCGCCGGTTTGATCGCGCCTGACGAAAAGACATATGCCTATGTGCAGGGCCGTCCTCATGCGCCAAAAGGTGCTCAGTTTGAGGCAGCTTTGACATGGTGGAAAACGCTCTTCTCCGACGATGACGCGCATTTCGACAAGGTTGTCACGCTGAAAGGCGAAGACATTCAGCCTGTTGTCACTTGGGGCACGTCGCCCGAAGACGTTCTGCCGATCACCGGTGTTGTCCCAGCTCCTGAGGATTTCACAGGTGGTAAGGTTGAAGCAGCCCGCCGTGCGATTGAATACATGGGTCTGACCCCAGGTCAGAAACTGACCGATATCGAAATTGATACGGTCTTCATCGGCTCTTGCACCAATGGCCGGATCGAAGATTTGCGTGCCGTGGCGGATGTGGTCAAAGGCAAGAAGATCAAAGACGGTATGCGCGCGATGATCGTGCCTGGCTCTGGTCTGGTTCGGGCGCAAGCCGAAGAAGAAGGTCTGGCAGACATCTTCCAAGAGGCTGGCTTTGAGTGGCGGCTTGCAGGCTGTTCCATGTGTCTTGCTATGAACCCTGATCAGCTGTCCGAAGGCGAGCGTTGCGCCGCAACCTCGAACCGTAACTTCGAAGGACGTCAGGGCTACAAGGGGCGTACACACCTTGTGTCGCCAGCAATGGCTGCGGCCGCTGCACTGACCGGCAAACTCACCGACATTCGGGAGATGATGTAATGGACAAGTTCGAAAAGCTCACCGGAATTGCGGCACCAATGCCGTTGGTCAATATCGATACCGATATGATCATCCCCAAAGTGTTTTTGAAGTCGATTCAACGCACTGGTTTCGGTGTGAACCTGTTTGACGAAATGCGTTACAACCGTGATGGCACCGAAGTCGAAGATTTCGTCCTGAACAAACCGCAGTATCGCGACACATCGATCCTTGTGGCAGGCGATAACTTTGGCTGCGGCTCTTCGCGGGAACATGCCCCTTGGGCGATTGCCGATTTCGGCATCAAATGCGTGATCTCGACCAGCTTCGCCGACATCTTCTTCAACAACTGCTTCAAGAACGGCATTCTGCCAATCGTGATGCCGCAAGAGGTTGTGGATGTCTTGATGAAAGATGCTGAAAAAGGGTCCAACGCACGTATGATCGTTGATCTGGAAGCACAGACTGTCACCACGTCTGACGGTGAAAGCTTCTCGTTTGAGGTTGATCAGTTCAAAAAGCATTGCTTGCTGGAAGGTCTGGATGACATCGGACTGAGCATGAAAAAAGCACCGGCCATTGATGCTTTTGAGACATCGATGGCGCAGCAACGCCCCTGGGTCTGATCAAAATTGCCTTGCGGCGGAACGGCGCAAGGCCACAACATATTGCTAAGCAGCCGTGGCTTTGATGCATTCTCGCACCAGTGCCACGGCTTTTTCGTATAAAAATCACTGCTCTAACAACGCAGTTGTTGTCTGGTGTCCTGGATTTGGGCAAAACTAAGGCAATAATGAGGCAGGCTGTCATATTTGACGGAACAACCGGGAACAGGACGCGGCACGTATCGCACCGGCCCGATTAAGGACGAGAGCAGTGATTAAACGCAGTCTTAGCGCGGGCACGCGTGCGCTTTGCGTCGCAGGGGTTCTTGTTGCCCCGGCGCTTCTTATGAATCCGGCAGGTGGCGACACAATACAGATCGCGTTGTTTGTGGCGCTTCTGGCTGCAGCGCTGGTGTTTGTGGAATACGTTAGTGCCTATCCCAGCGTGATCGATTTTCGCAGCGCACCGCCGTTTAATCGGATCAGGTTCATCGGTTTTTCGATTTGTATTTTTGCTCTGACGCAACTTGTGTCTGGGTTCGTGAGTGGTGAGCCGGGCCCAATCTATACTGTGGCCAAATACTGCGCGATGGTTTTGGATATTCCCTTCTCGCCGGTCCGTTTGTTGACCTTGGTCCCAACGCCCGAAGATGTGGAAGTGGTGCGTATGGCCAGCGCCTTGGCTTATTTCATGGGTTTGGCAACTGTCGCCGTACTGGTTTTGGTCACGCGCCTTCTGGATTGGCCACTGAACAAAGGGGATTTCAACGTCCTGACCAACATGCCTTTGTTTGACCCGACAAGTGGCGGTGATGTTCTGGTGCGTATGCGCCGTGATGCTCAGTTTTACCTTTCGTTAGGGTTTTTGTTGCCATTCATTGCACCGGCTCTGATGCGCGTGGCTGTCCCGGTTCTGGAACTGCTGTCTTTGTCAGACCCGCAGGCTTTGATCTGGTTGGTGGCAGCATGGGCATTTATTCCGGCAAGTTTTGCAATGCGTGGCATCGCTCTTTTGCGCGTGGCCGGCTTGATCGAAGAAAAACGCCGCCGCACCTATGCTCTTCAAGACGAAGATGGACTGCAAATCGCCTGATCGGCGCGCTGACGCTTTGGGCCTTTTCAGCCGTCAGCCTTGCTGCGGATACCTATCGTGTGGCGACCTATCACGCGCCGTTTCAGCGCAAAGGGCCGGGCCTGCTGTTGCAAGATTTGCTGCAAAAGCCGGAACGATTGGCGTCAGAGGTTTCGGCCATCATAGCCGTTGCACCTGATCTGCTACTGCTGACTAATTTTGATTATGATTACGACAGTGCTGCTTTGATCGCGCTGTCTGACCAATTGGCCAGCAAGGGTGTTCACCTTCCGCACCATTTCGCCCTTCAACCCAATACGGGCGTGCCAACCGGGCAAGATATTGATGGCGATGGGCGCAGCAACGGCCCGCGTGATGCGCAGGGCTATGGCTGGTTCCAGGGGCAAGGTGGAATGGCCGTATTGTCGCGCTGGCCATTGGACGGGCAAGCCGCAGTGGATTTTTCAGCGTTGCTATGGCGTGATTTGCCAGACAGCCAGATTGCATCGGATGATCCGGCTTATGATCTACAGCGTCTCTCCTCGGCGGGGCATTGGGTGGTTCCGGTTCAGGCCAGCCAACCCTTTGCGGTTTTGGCGTATCATGCCACTCCCCCGGTTTTTGATGGCCCTGAAGATAGAAACGGACGGCGTAATGCCGATGAAACCGCTCTGTGGTTACACTATCTGGCAAACCGATTGGATATTCCGGCCACAACTCTGCCGGTGATCGTGATGGGGAACGCCAATCTGGACCCTACCCATGGCGAAGGATTGCGCCCGACTATCGCGGCGCTGACATCACACCCCCGCCTGCAAGACGTGCAGCCCAGCAGTGACACAGGAACCGCGACGGTCGATTGGCCAGAACCTACACCGGGGCGATTGCGGGTCAGCTATGTGTTGCCCGATATCGCATTTCAGGTGTTGGACAGCGGTGTTCATTGGACAGATGGCGAACCACTGCACAAGCTGGTTTGGGTTGATCTGAAGCTACAGCCATAACCGTTGCCGAACGGCCTTGGGGACGTGCCGCACTACGCAATGCGGCACGCGCGGTTCTTGGTATTTGCGGTTCGTTCACGTTGCCGCAGAAATATCACGGTCAATTGCACCTGATCGCCTGTTGATGGGCACTATCTGCCGCGGCAACCTTGACCGTAAGGCAGGGAACGCTTAGGCGCAAAGCGATCAAAGTTTTGACGGAGCCAGCATCATGTCCAACCCCTCGCTTCTTATTCTGCCCGGTGACGGGATCGGCCCTGAAGTCATGGCAGAGGTGCGCAAGATCATCGACTGGTTCGGTGCCAAGCGCGGTCTTCCTTTCGACGTCAGCGAGGACCTTGTGGGTGGATGCGCCTATGACAAGCACGGCACCCCGCTGCACGACGACACGATGGCCAAAGCGCAAGAGGTTGATGCCGTTCTGCTGGGCGCCGTGGGCGGACCAAAGTACGACGATCTCGATTTCAGCGTAAAACCGGAACGCGGCTTGTTGCGGCTGCGTAAAGAGATGGACCTGTTCGCCAACCTGCGCCCCGCGCAATGTTTTGACGCGTTGGCGGATTTCTCGTCGCTCAAGAAAGACGTGGTTGCCGGACTGGACATCATGATCGTGCGCGAATTGACCTCGGGCATCTATTTCGGAGAACCGCGCGGAATCTTCGAAGAAGGTAACGAGCGGGTCGGGATCAACACCCAGCGTTACACTGAGTCCGAGATTGATCGGGTCGCCCGCTCGGCCTTTGAATTGGCCAAACGTCGCAACAACAAGCTTTGTTCGATGGAAAAGGCCAATGTTATGGAATCCGGCATCCTTTGGCGCGAAGTCGTGACCGAAGTTGGCAAGGACTATCCGGAAGTAGAGCTGAGCCACATGTATGCAGACGCCGGTGCGATGCAACTGTGCCGCTGGCCCAAGCAGTTTGACGTGATCGTCACCGACAACCTGTTTGGCGATCTGCTGTCGGACGCGGCCGCTATGCTGACCGGTAGTCTTGGTATGTTGCCGTCGGCCTCGTTGGGGGCGCCTATGGCGAACGGCCGCCCGAAAGCTCTGTACGAGCCGGTACATGGTTCCGCGCCTGATATCGCGGGTCAAAGTAAGGCCAACCCAATTGCCTGTATCCTCAGCTTCGCAATGGCGCTGCGTTACAGCTTTGATCAGGGCGAAGAAGCTGCCCGTGTAGAAAATGCGGTTGAAACGGTTCTGGCCAATGGTCTGCGGACAGCGGATCTGCTTGGCGAAGAGGGTGTCGAAGCCGTCACCACCGGCGAAATGGGCGACGCAATTCTTGCTGCGCTTGACGCCAGCCTCTGACCCGACAGCACCCCAAGCTACGGTTATTCGGCGCGGGCTTTGGTCCGCGCCTTTTTCGTTTGCAGGGCCACAAGCGTTGATTGGGTTGGACAACCATGAAACGGTAGCGCAAACAGCACCGCAGAATTCACTGAGTCGGGTCGATCAGAGATGAACTTCAAAGGCGCAATCTATGCCCTGGTGGCATTTGGTATCTTTGCCACCCATGACGTGGTGATAAAGGTTTTGGGCGGCGTGTATGCGCCGTTTCAGATCATCTTTTTCTCAACGATGTTTTCGTTTCCGCTGGTGACTTTCATGCTGATGAAAGACGAAACCCACGGCAACTTGCGCCCGGTGCATCCTTGGTGGACAGCGATCAGAACAGTCAGCGCGATGTTGACAGGTATGGCTGCCTTTTATGCGTTTACTGTGCTTCCTCTGGCGCAGACCTATGCCATTTTATTTGCCTCACCGCTGCTGATTACGTTGCTGGCGATTCCAATCTTGGGTGAAAACGTGGGTATCCGCCGAGGCCTGGCCATTTTGGTTGGATTGATCGGTGTTCTGGTGGTCTTGCGCCCTGGTGCGGAACCGATTTCCTTGGGTCATGTCGCGGCGCTGGCAGCAGCTGTTTTTGGCGCTTTGGCGTCCATCATCGTGCGCAAGATCGGACGGGATGAGCGCACTGTCGTGCTGATGCTGTACCCGATGGCTGCCAATTTTATTGTCATGGGGGCGATCATTGCCTTTGTGTACGAGCCTATGCCGATTGAGCATTTGGGCGGCGTCGCAATCATTTCGCTCTTTGGCTTTGCTGCGGGGTTGTTCCTGATTGCGGCCTACAAGAACGCCGAAGCGGCAATTGTCGCGCCAATGCAATACTCTCAGATTCTGTGGGCCACCGTTTTCGGCTACTTCATTTTCGGGGAAAGCGTAGATGTGATGACACTGGTTGGAACCGGAATCATCATTTCATCCGGGCTGTACATCGTGTTCCGCGAAAGCGCCGCCGGAGTGTCCGACAACCAGCCCGTTTTGCGCACCAGATCGCGTGCGTATACATCTGGAACGTTCCGCATTTCGCCGTTTCTGCGACGCTGGAAAACGCGCCCCTAGGCTCTTGTCAAAATGGCGTGGTTTCTGTAATTCGCCCGGCACAGTCGGAGTGTAGCTCAGCCTGGTAGAGCACTGTCTTCGGGAGGCAGGGGCCGGAGGTTCGAATCCTCTCACTCCGACCAAAATCAGCAGAACTTTGGTGGATTGCAGCCGTTGGCTAGTCATCGCATGATTTGCGCGTAGGCGCTGGAAGGCCGTGGTCCTGATGGGTCCAAATCGGCGATCTAATCCGCTGTGCGTTCCGTTTCCGGGTGCTCAGACCAGTACCTTTCTCAGAAGCATAACCGCCCTTTCAGAGCGTATTTCACAGAAGTCTGGTGTGGGGGCGGGCACGCGCCCGATCACGCGTCGGATTTGCAGATCGCCAACAAGCAGGTCCAGATAAAGACCAACGGCGACTTTGGTTTGATCAAACGAAAGCTGCCCCTTTTGTTTGGCGGCTTCAAGCACCCGTTCCAGCAAGGGAAGGACAGCTTCGCGCCCTGCTTCCGAAAGGGTGACACCCAATTCACCACTGGGATCTGCCGCAGCGGCACGGTTTAGCGCGATTGCGCGATCACCCAGTAGAAGCGTCAGCAGCTTTGGACCCAGTAGACCAAGGATGGACAGAGCGTCGCGTTCCCCGCTTAGCTCTGCATCCAGCAAAGACTTAACTTCGGCTGCGTTGCGCGTGACCAAAGCTTTGAACAGGCCCTGCTTGTCCCCATACCAGTTATACAGGGTTTCGTTTGACGCGCGCGCTTTCTTGGCGATGCCTTGCATCGACGTGCCCGCATAACCCTTTTGTTCCAGCAACTCATAAGCGGCTGTCTCGATCTGGGTTTGACGCTGTGTTCTGGTTTCTTCTCTCATTGCGTTCTCCAAAAGGGGGTTGACTTGATCCGTAACTGAAATTACGGATATGTACAACCGTAATTCAAATTACACTTTTGGAGAGCAAAAATGGAAACGATCGATCGCCCCTCAATTGCAGCCCTGTCTGCCTTGATCATTTTGCAGTTGGTTATGCTGTCAGCGCTTTATGCCAGCATTGCGCCACATCCGCCGGTTGCGACCCCGCTATTTGGGATGGCTCCGTTTATCGCAGCGTCGGTTTCGGCGGCCCTTGCCGCAATCCTATTGGGACCTGTCACCAGCACGACGGGCCGCATCCTTGGCGGTATCGCGGTGGTTCTGGCTCTGGTCTCGTTCGGGCCGCAAAAATACTTTGACGCCCAGTTTGCGCTGATTTGGCCAGCAGTGATGTGTGGTCAGATCGCGGCGTTGACCGTACTGGTGCAGACTTTCAAGGCATCTAAGTCACAGCAACCCGCACACGCATAGTCCCAAAACAGCCCAGCGGTGCATTTGCCCAAGGCGAAGGGTTGTCTTTACCGACACATGTCGGTAAAGGCTTCCTATGCGACATAGACTAAGCAAAGACAAACGTAGATCGGATATTTTGCAGAAAGCGCGGCAGTTGATATTGGATCGCGGTCTGTCGGGTACCGAAATGGAAGACATTCGCCTGGCCTGTGGCATATCACGTGGCGGGCTTTACCATCACTTTGCAAATAAACGTGCTGTTCTTGATGCGCTTGTCGATGCCGAAGTCGCCGAGCTTGCCAAAGTGCTAAATCAGACATCGGACCTGCCCATAAAAGCGCTGCTGCAAGCCGGTTCAAACCATTTGGGAAATGACGCAGGCGTAGTTTGTGGCCTGAAAACAGACGACGAGAAGTTGGCGTATCTCTCCAGTTTGGATCAAGCGATCACAGCACAGTTAAGCGCGCCGCTTCGAGACGGACTGGAGCGTTTTGTTCAGCCAGAAACCGATGCGGGGCATATCGCCGAACTGTTTTTAACCGTCAATTCACACATCAACCGCCGTGAAGTTTTGGGGCAGTGGACCCCGGCAGAGTCAGCGTCCTTCGCGGCGACTGCCCTTCAGGCATTGGCTCCTTTTCTTCGTGTGCCAACAGAACTGGACCCACTCATTTCAGAGCTGCGGACAATGGCGTCGTTGTGATGATGCCGGTTCAGTTTCTCTTCTTGACCTTTGCGATATCGCTGGTCGGGTTTGCCTGCATTTTCGTAATCCCAGCGGCGCGAAGCCCCGAAAGCATTGTGGGGTTTCCCTTCTGGATTCTTATGGTTTGGGGACCATCGCTTGCTGCCGTCATCCTCAGTTTTAGAGCCGGTAATCTGGCGGATTTGCTAGGTCGTGTTGTTCAACTGTCTACCGTTCCGTTGGTGGTGTGGGTTTTGGTTGTTGCGCCGCTGTTTACGTTGGTTTTGCTCAAACCCTTCGCGCCGGATGAGACGGCACCATTGGCGGCTGGTCTTGTTGCAGCAATGGTCGGGTTCAACTTGATCTTGGGGCCTCTGGGTGAGGAACTGGGGTGGCGCGGCGTGATGCAGGAACACCTGAATCAACATCTCGGCTGGCTAGAGGCTTCGCTGCTTGTCGGTGTGGTTTGGGTTATCTGGCACCTGCCACTCTGGACGATAGACTCCCCACATTCGCAGATTTCGCCGGCCCTCTTTGCGATGCATTGCATGCTCTATTCCGTCATCATTGGGGCGGCCTACGCGTTGTCGGGCGGGTCGTTGCTGCCGGCGGTTTTGATTCACCTAACCGTAAATCTGGCCTCCAACCTTGCGGTGTTCGCCGGATTTCGCGACCCGAATGCTTGGTTCGCATCCAGTTTGGTTGCCTATGTGGTGTTGGCGGGTCTGTCTATTGTCATTGTGTTCGCCAGAACAGGGCAAACCGGGTTTCGGTGGCTGACGTTTTGAAACGCACGTCTGGCTTACCGAAAACTTCGCGGCTTTCAGCGGTTCACGCGGCGATGATAAACACCAGGAACGCCGATCAATCCGCGATACTTTGCAACCGTTCTGCGCGACACTGGGAACCTGGCCTTTGTCAGCAGTTCTGAAAGCACTTCGTCAGAATGGGGCGCACGCGGGTCTTCCGTACGGATCAACACTGACAACCGATGCAACGCTTGGTCGCGTGTCCGCGAGTTGTTTTCTTCGTTCAGCGGTCGGGCAAAAAAATCGGCAGCAGGCACGACGCCACTGTCAGTCTTGATCCGACAGTTGTTCATGGCACGGCTGATCGTGCTTTTGTTGACCCCCAACGTGTCGGCAAGCCCCCCCATGGTCAGCGGTTGGCGGTCTAATGTCCGGCCAGATGCGATAAAGCGCCCTTGCGTCGCTGCAATTTCCTGACCGATGCGTAGTATCGTGTTGGCGCGTTTTTGCATGGCGATAATGAAACCTGCCGCACTGCGATAACAGTCGCGGTAATATTGAATTGCAGTCTCGTCAATTTCGACCGTTTTAATCCGGTCAAACAATCCATCATCAGACAAAAGCTGGGGCAGGGCGCTTTCGCACAACCGGACTTCGATCAGCCCGTCTGAATTTTTGTGAAACTCCAATTCAGGATCTCGGGTTACTGTGCCAGCAGGCAAAACCGGTGTCAGTGGCATTGGCCGCAATCCACGGATATCGGCAAGCATCTCTTCTGCGTCTTCGTCGTCTACCCCACACAGGGCGCTGATCCCATCGATGTCCTGATTGGCTACCAAATCAAGACGATCCAGCAGCGTGGTCATCAATGGGTCACATCTGTTGATTGCTTCCAGCTGAATACGAAAACAGTCCTTCAGCGACCACGCGAAAACGCCAGCGGGTTCCACTGCGCGCTGCACCTTGGCCACCACGGCGCGCAACAGGCCGGGTTTGGTGTCTAGGTAGCTGCACATTTCGTCAATCGGGTCGGCCAAAAACCCTCTTTCATCAATGCAATAGGGCAGCTCTTTGGCCAAAGTCATTTCGGCCTTGGACAGCGAAATCAATCCGATCTGGTGCAACAGGGTGTCCGCAACGTTGACGTCAGAAGCGGTTTCTTGGCGCAGATCGCTGCCACCGTTGGCAGGCGCAGATGATCCGCCTGAATTGGCAGGCGGTACAAACCGTAAGAATGGGTTGCGGCGCGCTTCTTCCTCAGCGGCCTCTGCAATCTCAGATGGCCCAAGACTCAACAGTGTTAGCGACGTTCGCATGTCTGTGGTCATCGCCAGAGATTGCTGTGTTTTTAGGTGCTGGGTAAGTTTCATGGCCGTCGCGCGTGCCTCGTTTTTCTGAGATCAGCTTTGCTGGGGGCAGTCTGACGGGTCGATGGCAGACACGTCAATCCGACTAGCGTCGCATACGGATTTTCATCTGAAACCGGGTTTCAGCTCTGTGCCCGCACAAATGGCACGGTCGTTGCTTGATACTCCGCAAAGGGAGGCCGTAACGTGACAAAAGTTGGGATCATAGCCAATCCGGTATCGGCGCGTGACATCCGTAGGATCATCTCGCACGCAGGGAACCTGCCGATCAATGATCGCGCCAATATCGTCTTGCGCATGTTAACGGGCCTCTCCGCTGTTGGCGTTGAGGAAGTTGTGATCATGCCGGAAAACGGCGGCATCCGCACTCAATTGATGCGGACCATTGATCGCGAAACACGCATGGGGAGCCTACGATTTCCCAAGGTTTCCTACCTGAATATGCCTGTAACATGCACGTCTCAGGACAGTGCAGAGGCCGCGCGGCAAATGCATGATCAGGGCGTTGGCGCCATCGTCGTTTTGGGCGGTGACGGGACCAACCGTGTTGTGGTTTCCCGCTGCGGAAATATTCCGATTGCGGGGGTATCGACCGGCACCAACAACGCCTTTCCAGAATTGCGCGAGCCAACCATCACAGGTTTGGCAGTTGGCCTTGCAGTCACCAAACAGGTGCCCTGCGATCATGCTTATTCGTACAACAAACGGCTTGAGGTCATGGTTAATGACGCCCGCGAAATTGCGCTGGTCGATGTCGCCGTTGTTGCAGAGCGATTTATCGGTGCTCGGGCAATCTGGAAAACCGAAAGCTTCCGCGATCTCTTCGTCACGTTCGGGCGGCCCGACGGCATTGGCATGTCGTCGATCGTTGGCTTGTTGGCACCGCTGGATCGTCTCACGCCCGAAGGGCGACGCGTTCGGCTGGTTCCGTTGGAAAAGGCCAAAGCACGACTGGTTGCGCCGATTGCACCGGGTTTGATCGAAACGGTGGGCATCGGGTCCGTCGAAAAGGTCACGCCTGACACACTCTATTTGCCCAGCGTATCGGCCGGTTCTTTTGCACTGGATGGCGAACGTGAACTGACGTTCCGCGAAACCGATGACATCAGCGTCCGGCTTCAGACCGACGCCTTCCGAACCGTAAACGTGCCCGCTTGCATGGCCTACGCCGCCAAGCATGGGCTTCTTCACCGCGAAGCAGAGACAGCGCTTCGTACCGCTCAGAAATAAGGGAGGACCTCATGAGCAATAATCCGTTCCCGTTGGCAAAAGATGGGCTGCTAGAAGCCTATCGCCGGATGAAAACAATCAGGGAGTTCGAAGAACGCCTGCATGTGGATTTCGGCCGCGGCGACATTCCGGGCTTTGTGCACCTGTACGCAGGTGAAGAAGCCGCAGGTGTCGGCATCATGATGCACCTTGAAGATCACGACCGCATCGCCTCGACCCACCGTGGTCACGGGCACTGCATCGCCAAAGGTGTCGATGTCAAAGCCATGATGGCCGAGATTTATGGCAAGTCCACCGGCTCTTGCGCTGGCAAGGGTGGGTCGATGCATATCGCTGACTTGTCCAAAGGCATGATGGGTGCCAATGGCATCTTGGGCGCTGGCGCCCCGCTGGTTTGTGGTGCCGCACTTGCAGCGCAAAAGCTGGGTCACGATGGTGTCGGCATCACCTTTTTCGGCGATGGCGCGTCAAACCAAGGCACCGTTCTGGAATCCATGAACTTGGCTGCCGTTTGGAACCTTCCGGCAATCTTTGTGGTTGAAAACAACGGCTACGCTGAATCCACTTCGGTCGACTACGCCGTTGCATCCGACAGCTACGTCGACCGTGCAACAGGCTTTGGCATGCCGGGCATTACCGTGGATGGGCTTGATTTCTTTGCGGTTTACGAAGCCGCCGGTGAAATCATCAAACGCGCCCGTGAAGGTGCAGGGCCAACGTTGCTGGAATGCAAGATGATCCGTTTCTTCGGGCATTTCGAAGGCGACGCACAGACCTATCGTGCCCCTGGCGAGAACGAAGAAAACCGCGCCAACAATGACTGCCTCAAGATCTTCCGGGCCAAGGTCATCGAAGCCGGTGTTCTAAGCAACGAAGAGCTGAATGCCGTTGATGACGACGTCATGGCCCTGATCGAAGAGGCCGTTGAAGAGGCCAAGGCAGCGCCTCTGCCTGGCCCCGATGCGCTGACCCAAGACGTGTACGTGTCCTACTGACACGACCGAAAGAAAGGAGAATACGAAAATGGCACGTACACTGAGTATGAAAGACGCGATCAACGAAGCCCTTGATCAAGAGATGAGCCGGGATCCCACCGTTATCATGATGGGTGAAGACATTGTCGGCGGCGCGGGCGCGCCGGGTGAAGACGATGCTTGGGGCGGTGTGTTGGGGGTCTCCAAGGGCCTATATGCAAAGCACCCCAAACAGATGATCGACACGCCGCTGTCAGAAAGCGCCTATGTCGGCGCCGCAGTTGGCGCGGCGGCTTGCGGTTTGCGCCCTGTGGCGGAGCTGATGTTCATCGACTTTATGGGGGTTTGTCTGGACCAAATTTATAACCAGGCAGCCAAGTTCCGATACATGTTCGGCGGTAAGGCAGAAACGCCTGTGGTGATCCGGGCAATGTGTGGTGCCGGCTTCCGTGCGGCAGCTCAGCACAGCCAAATGCTGACGCCGATCTTTACGCATATCCCTGGCGTAAAAGTGGTTTGCCCGTCAAACGCCTATGACACCAAGGGTCTGCTGATCCAGTCGATCCGCGATAATGATCCGGTGATCTTCCTTGAGCATAAGAACCTTTATGCTGCTGAATGCGATGTCCCCGAAGAGCCTTATGCCATTCCGTTTGGCGAGGCCAATGTGGTCCGGGAAGGCTCTGATGTGACGATCGTGACCTATGGTTTGATGGTCCCGTATTCACTGACAGCGGCAGAAACGCTCAAGAAAGAGGGCATCGATGTCGAAGTGATCGACCTGCGGACCTTGTCGCCAATTGATATGGACACTGTCATCGAAAGCGTCGAGGAAACCGGACGTTTGGTTTGCGTCGACGAAGCCAACCCACGCTGTTCCATCGCGTCTGATGTGTCTTCGGTTGTTGCGCAGGAAGCCTTTGGCGCGCTCAAAGCACCGATCGAAATGGTCACTGCGCCGCATTCGCCGGTCCCCTTCTCGCCGACGCTGGAAGATCTCTATATTCCATCACCGGATCGCATCGCAGCCGCCGTTCGCAAGACTATGGGGGCCTGATCGGTATGAGTGAGCAAATCACGCCAATCTTGATGCCCAAATGGGGGCTCTCCATGAAGGAGGGTACCCTGGCGGCATGGCATGTCGAAGAAGGTGCCCAGATTGCGCCAGGTGACGAGATCATGGATGTCGAAACCGACAAAATTGCAAATGCTGTGGAGGCCGCTGATGGTGGCCTTCTCAGACGCCGTGTTGGGCAGGCTGGTGATCTATTGCCCGTTCGCGCGTTACTGGGGGTTATGGCGCCTGCAGAGGTGAGCGATGCTGAAATCGATGCATATATTGATGCATTCGAAATGCCGGTTGTTGAAGATGATGAAGACACCGGCCCAACCTATGAATTCACGGAACTCAGCGTCGGCAAGATCCGCTATACAGAGCGTCCGGGCGAAGGGGTGCCGATTATCCTGATC
This sequence comes from Pseudoprimorskyibacter sp., assembly GCA_034670065.1. Classification (GTDB taxonomy): domain Bacteria; phylum Pseudomonadota; class Alphaproteobacteria; order Rhodobacterales; family Rhodobacteraceae; genus Mesobacterium_A. The sequence continues at coordinate 342,323 of JAXMOG010000002.1, forward strand.
CATGGCTTTGGCGGTGATCTGGACAACTGGCTGTTCAATATCGACGTTCTGGCTGAAAGTGGCCCGGTCTATGCGCTGGATCTGCCTGGTCATGGTCAATCTGCGAAATCCGTTGACGCTCCAAACCTCGATACGCTTGTGGGCACGGTCACCGAATTTATGGCGCACCTGAAGATCGATAAAGCGCATCTGGTGGGCCACTCGATGGGTGGGTTGGTTTCGGGCAAAACTGCGCTCGACAACCCCGATAAGGTGGCATCGCTGACATTGATTTGTTCGGCCGGTTTAGGGGCCGAGATCAACGGTGACTATATCGGTGGTTTCGTCTCTGCGCAGAACCGCAAAGAGCTGAAGCCCACACTGAAGAACCTGTTTGCTGATCAAAGCCTTGTCAGCCGATCGATGGTTGATGATCTGCTGAAATACAAGCGCTTGGATGGCGTGCAAAGTTTCCTGGAAAATCTAAGTGCTGATCTGTTTGCCGAAGGCAAGCAAGGTCTTCAGATTTCCGAGGAATTGGGCGCCTTATCCACCCCTGTGCATGTCATTTGGGGCGAACAGGATGCCATTATTCCGCAAAGCCATGCCAACGCCATTTCTGGGGCCAAGTCCACCCTGATTGGCGGCGCCGGACACATGGTTCAGATGGAAGAAGCCTCCCGGGTCAATGAGCTGATTAAAGCCCAGCTGTGACCCGCTCCCAGGCGCGCCCGGTTTGTGGCCAAGTCGGGCGCGCCGCCTATTTTGAGGAAAGAAAATGAGTTCCCACAAAACAAAACTGAATGAATCCAAGCAACGTCTGATGGGGATGTACAAAGCTGATCAGAAGTCCATGGGGGCCTTCAAGGCGCTTAGTGATGCTGCGGTGCGGGAAGGCAATGTTTCGACTGCAATGAAAGAGCTGATCGCCGTGGCAATTGCAGCAGCGCGCGGTTGCGATGATTGCATTCTGTATCACGTCGCCGAAGCCAAAACCCACGGTGCCGATCGCGACACGCTGGTCGAAGTGGTCGCAGTAGCGATTGAAATGTCGGGCGGACCTGGCGCTGTGTATGCCGCCAAGGCGCTTGACGCCTATGACAACTTGTGAGGATCGAACACATGAAAATCGGATCTCCGCTTCCCGCTCAACCGGTTCAGCAATTGGTCGCCGGTGAAGTGCGCCAGATCAATCTGGCACAGGTCAGTGAGGGGAAAACCATTATCGTCCTTGGTTTTCCAGGGGCCTTTACACCGCCCTGTACGGAACATCACATCCCCGGCTATGTGGCCAACGCCAGTGCGTTCAAAGACAAGGGCGTGGATGGCATCTATATCGTGGCGCCAAACGATTTTTTCGTTGTCGATGCGTGGTCCAGAACGTTTGATGCAAACAGCAACGTGCATTTTGTGGCCGATGGTAGCCTTGGTTTCACGTCCGCCGCCGGACAAGAGTTGGATTTGTCTGGCCTGGGTTTGGGGATTCGATCACAACGCTATGCCGCCGTTGTGCGGGACGGTAAGGTGGTAAAGTTCGACGTTGAGCCCGATGCAACAGCAGTAACAGTCAGCGGAGCGGAGGATGTACTAAAGGGTCTTTGATACGGCCCTTTTTCCGCGTTGGAGGCGCGGTTTTTTTTGGCCAATTCAGCGACCAAAGTCGAAGCCAGCAAGGGTATAAATGAGTCGCTTTCGCCTGTTTTTTGGGCTACCAAAGGCCCGCCGATACCTTGAAAATATGGGGTGCCGAGCGACTTCGCAGTTACTTTGGGAGGAGTACAGCGATGATCAGTTCTTCGTCTTTTTCGGATCACGTCAACGAAATTGTAACGGTTGCCGAAGGTGGCCGGACAGGCCGCGACCCTGAGGTCGTCCGGTCTTGGTTGCGTTGTCTGAACGACTATAGCCTTGATCCTGAGCATAAGGGCGAAGCCCGGATTGTTCCTGAAAACGTGCTTAAGGAGCATCGTGAAGAAGCGGAAGATCTGATGTCCATTGCCCGTTTCGGAATGGAAGATCTGTACCGCCGGGTCAATTCAATGGGCTACGTCTTGCTTTTGACAGACAAGAAAGGCGTCACCGTAGATTTTATTGGCGATGAAAAAGTCGACCGCGAATTAAAACGCGCGGGCCTTTATATCGGGTCGGAGTGGAGTGAGGATAAAGCCGGAACATGCGGTGTGGGCGCGTGTCTGACCACCGGTGAAGCCATCGTGGTTCACCAGACTGATCACTTTGACATGGCGCATTCGCCACTCAGCTGTACGTCCGCCCCGGTCTATGGTGTGGATGGTGAACTGATCGGTGTTCTTGACGTCTCGTTGCTGATCTCTCCGACCGAGAAATACAGCCAAGCCTTGACGCTTGAAGTGGTTAAATCCTGCGTCCGCCGTATCGAACTGGCGAACCTCATGAACTCGCGCAAGGGTGACTGGATCCTACGCATGAACCGCACGTCAGAGTTTCTGGGCGTTGATCCTAGCTGTGCGGTGTCGGTGGCTGCGGACGGTACGGTTTCTGGCTTGACCCATGACGCGCAAAAGATGTTTGCCTCGGCTCTTGGCACGGATTGGCGCGCCGAGCGGATGGTGGGCCGACCGTTCGAAGATCTTTTTGAATTCGACTACAATGATCTGCCCTGCTTGCTAAACGCTTCTACGCCCAGCGAACAGGCGTTGGAAACACGCGACGGCCAGATCATCTTTGCCAATGTCAGCGCACCTGTCGTCGAACGAAAGCGCGCCGGGGCGGTCAAAATACCGTCTGCGCTGTCACGCCTTCATGGCGGTGATCCATCGCTTGAAGCCCTGGCTGCCAAAGCGGCCCGTATCGTGGACAAGCAGATCAGTATCATTCTCGAAGGCGAAACCGGCGTGGGCAAGGAATTTGTTGCCCAATCGTTGCACGACGCGCGCAAGAAAAAAGGCCCATTTGTTGCAATCAACTGCGCTGCCCTGCCTGAGGCACTGATTGAAAGCGAACTGTTCGGCTATGCGCCAAATTCGTTTACCGGCGCCCACGCGAAGGGCAAAAAGGGCCTTATCGAAAGGGCAAATGGCGGAACGTTGTTCCTTGATGAGATCGGGGATATGCCTTTGGCACTTCAGGCCCGCCTTTTGCGTGTGCTGGCCGAACGTGAAGTCATGGCCGTTGGTGCCACCAAGCCGGTTGTTGTGGATATCCGGGTTATCTCGGCCTCGCACCGGAACCTGAAGTCCTTGGTTGAAAGCGGTCAGTTTCGCCAAGATCTGTACTATCGCTTGAACGGTGTGGTTCTAAATGTTCCAGCGCTGCGTGAGCGCAAGGATAAACACTGGATCATTCGGCAAGTGGCTGCGTTGATATCGAAGGATGATCCGCCGCGGTTCTCCAAGGAGGCCGAAGCAGCCCTGTGTGCCTACGCCTGGCCGGGTAACGTGCGCGAAATGATCAATGTTTTTGAGCTGTGCCATGCCTTGTCAGACGGCAATGTGATTTCGGTCGAAGACTTACCCGAACAGGTCCGATCAACAGTCTGAACCTCTTGTTCCCGAATGAAATATCTTTCTAGCCAACCCCACCGTTTTCGGTGGGGTTGGTGTTTGTGGCGCGGCGTTAACCAAATTGGCATGAGCGTTGCTTGTTCCCTTACGTGGCAATCGTTTGCCCATAAGGGAGGATACTATGACAATCAGAAAAACCCCATTCTCAGTGCCGACACGACGGGACTTTTTGAGAACATCAACAGCCGCCGTAGCCGCATCCGGTTTGGGAGGACTCGGATCATTTATGGCGTCACCTGCACATGCGATGGCATTCGCACCGGGTATGACCGGTGGTCCGACTGGCTTTGATGGTGCGGAGAGATTCCAATATAATGGAAACATGTCCGAAGGCCGCGCGATCGAAGGCATCAAAGCACTTAAGGCCGCGGGCAAGGCCCCCAAGAAACTGACAATGCTGCTGACAGACGGTGCAATTGGCCAGATCACCAAACCGTTCCCGGATGGCGCGCCTTCAGCCAAGGAAGTGTGGGAACGTGAAACCGGTATCGAGATCGACATTATCGGAGCCCCCGCAGAAGACATCTTCAAAAAAGTGATGCAAGACGTCACCACCGGCGATGGAACTTTCGACATCTATACTGGCCCATGGAATTCCACAGGCGATCTGGTGTCGTCTGGTGGCGCCGCCAATTGTTCTGACTATGTTGCCAAGTATCAGCCCGACTGGGGTGATCCAGAGCGCGGAACACCAACTCCAGAGATGGAACAGCTGCTGTATACCTATGCAGGTGATTATTACTCATTCTCGCTGGATGGTGATTTCCAGACATGGTTCTACCTGAAAGGCATCTATGAGCGCCCCGACGTTCAAGAAGCCTTCATGAAAGAAACTGGTCATGAGCTGAGCACACCTGACACTTGGGACGAAGTAGACCGGATTTCGAAGTTCTTCACCGGCAAAGACTTCGGCAACGGTCCGATGTATGGCAATGGCAACTTGATGAGCCCGTTCTGGGGCCTGGCGACGTTCTATGCGCGTTTCGCATCGATGGATTTCCCGAACTTCCATTTCTTTGATGAAGACGCAAACCCCAATCTGAACAGCGATCTGGGAATCCAATGCGCCGAAGAACATGTTCGCTCTTTCGAGTGGAGCCCGCCTGATGCACTAACATTCACCTGGGCCGAAGCGTATGCAACCATGTGGAACCTGCAAATTCCACACACCGCGATCTATACCAATCTGGTGAAATTCGGTGATGGCTTCAACGCCGATGGCACGCCAAAGTCCAAAGCCACGGGCATGATCGGCAGCCATTTGCCCGTTGGTCGCCGCCATGGCGATCAGATCAACCGCCGCTCGGTTCTGTACTACCACATCACCGCATGGGTTTCGTCAAAGTCAGCGCATCAAGAGGCCGCCTATCTGTTCATGCAGTGGCTTAGCTCGACCAGGACTTACACCTGGATGGCAGGCAACCCCGGTGGGTATTTCGACCCTATGCAACAGGCGAACTTCAAAGAGCCGCTGGTGGCGTCGACCTACCATGACTACGCGATGGAATCGATCCCAGCGACAATCGCGCGGTCGGTGCCTTCGATCAACTTCGCCGGACAGACCGCTTTGGACAACGCTCTGGACGAAGAGCTTCAAGCCGCCATCACCGGTCAGAAAACCGCACGCGAAGCAATGGATGCCGCCCAGAGCAAATGGGAACGGGTCATCCGCCGACAGAAACGCAACGGAATCGTCGACGCGATTAAGGCAAGCCGGAACACCTGGCCGTCCATCGTCGATCCTGCGTGATCTGATCACCCTACATCGTTGCCGGACCAACCCGATCTGTGTGTCTGGTCCGGCGCATTCGCAGTTACAAAAAGGGGGAAGGGGCCGATGAAGGCGTCTCCAGGCGCTATGGCGCTAAAATATTTCTTTGTTCTGCTGGCGGCAGCCGTTGTGCTGTATCCGCTGCTTTGGATGGTCACGATGGCCTTCAAACCGTACCCGGAATGGACAACGGTTTCAGACCTGACTTGGTTCCCACGGAACCCCACGTTGCAGAACTTTGAGTTCATCTTTTTCGGCAGCGCAGAAGGTCTGGTTGTCAGCCTTGACCGAACGATAGCGGGCCCTCTGATGGCTAGTTTGGTGACATCTGTCTGCGGCACATTGCTGGCGGTTGTTGCAGGAACGCTGTCGTCCTATGCCGTTGTCCGTTTCGGTTTGGCGCAAACTTTGCCTCTGTCGGTTTTGCAACTTCGGTTGTTCCCACCACTGGCGGTGATGATCCCCGTGATGGTGATGTGGGCCTTTATCGGCGCGGTTGATACCTGGTGGGGCATGTCTCTGATCTATGGGATTGTAACGCTGCCATTCGCGTTCTGGCTTATGAAAACCTTCTTTGAGGAGGTTCCGGTCGAGATCGAGGACGCGGCACGTGTCTCTGGGTGTTCTTACTGGCGTGTATTCTACCGGATCACGTTGCCGATTGTGAAACCCGGCCTCGCGACCTGTGCTTTGTTCGTCTTTATTTTGAACTGGTCTGACTATCTGCTGGCGCTGCTACTGACGCAAAAAGAATGGGTCACATTGCCAGTCTATATGGCCACTCTGACCTCTGCGATGGGCGGCCAGATGTACGGCATGAAAGCAGCCCTTGGTGTGATCGCCGCCATTCCCCCCGTTGTGTTTGGTCTGATGATCCAAAAACACCTCGTACGTGGCCTAACTTTCGGAGCACTGAAACAATGACCGATGCGAAAACAAGTGTGGCGCCAAATGAGTCAAAGCGCCTGGGCTACTGGGCTCGGGTTGCGCGTGACGGCAATAAGATGGGCTTCTGGTTTGTCTTGCCGACGCTGTTACTGTTGCTGTTCATTGTGGTCTTCCCCCTGCTTATGCAGGTCTACCTCAGCGTTACCTGGTGGACGCCGCTTGAAGGTATCCCATGGTATCGCGCCTGGGAGGTTTTTAACTGGGGCGAAAACTACTGGTATATGCTGACAGATGATCGGTTCTGGGGCGCGCTGTGGCGGACGGCCTTGATTATGATTGTCGCTGTTCCGGCCCAGTTCTTTCTGGGCATGGCCTTGGCCTATCTGTTCATCGACAACTTTCCGGGGCGCAAGATTTTCTACTCAATCATGCTGACACCGATGATGGTTGTTCCTGCGGTGGTTGGGTTGATGTTCTTCCTGCTGTTTCAGGGCACCGGGCCGGTTAACGCACATCTTGGCTTGCCTGCGGAATTCTCTTGGTTGACGGATGTGAACCGGGCCATGATTTCGGTGATCATTGCCGATATCTGGCAGTGGACGCCATTGATGTTCCTGATCCTGTTGGCGGGGATGTTAGGGGTGCCGTCTGACCAGCTTTTGGCGGCACGGCTTCTGGGCGGATCGAACTGGCAGAATTTCTTCAAAATCATCCTGCCGCGCATGAAAGCAGTGATCATCATCGCTGTGGTTCTGCGGTCGGTGGAGTGTTTCAAGATCTTCGATCTGATCTTCATCATGACCAAGGGCGGTCCGGGCGTTCAAACCGAAACGATATCGCTCTTTCTCTACAAACAAACCTTCGGCGAGCTGGAATGGGCCTATGTGGCCACCATCGGGCTGACAATCCTGATCGTTCTCAGCGTCATCGCTGCCAAGGGTCTGGCCGTCATGGCCAAGAAAAACGGGTGACGACATGTCCTCAATTCAAATCCAAAATGTAACCAAGAAGTTCGGCAACTTTACAGCCGTCGAGAACCTGTCACTGGAAATTGAGGAGGGCGAGTTTGTCGCCCTTCTGGGGCCGTCGGGCTGCGGCAAGACCACAACCATGAACATGATCGCAGGATTGGAAGCCCCGACTGAAGGCGCCATTCTTTTCGACGGTAAAGACAAGTCGGGTTTGCGCATCCAAGATCGAAATATTGGCTTTGTGTTCCAGAACTACGCGATCTTTACGCATCTGACCGTTTACCGGAACTTGTCTTACGGGCTTGAGGTAAAGAAGGTTGCCAAACCAGAGATAGAGCGCCGGGTCCGGGCTATGGCGGACCGGATGAGCATTTCGCATCGCCTGGACCAGCCCGCGTCCAGCTTGTCGGTGAACGAGATGCAAAAACTGGCGATCGGCCGGTCTGCAATTGTCGAGCCCAGCATCTTTTTGCTCGATGAGCCGCTGTCGAACCTTGATGCAGGTTTTCGCGCCTATATGCGGGCCGAATTGAAGGTGCTTCAGCACGAATTCGGTCAGACAATGATCTATGTGACCCATGATCAGATCGAAGCAATGAGTCTTGCAGATAAGATTGCGATTATCGATCAGGGCAAGCTGATGCAGTACGGCGCGCCACTGGAAATCTACAACAATCCGATGAACCGCTTTGTGGCGAATTTTGTTGGCAGTCCCCGGATGAACCTGATCGACGGTGAATTGCGCGACGAAAGCGGCCAGTTGAAATTGATGTTGCACGGCGGCGCTGAAATCCCTTTGGCGGGGCAAGTGAAATCCGACTTCACGAGCGACAACAACGCTCACAGCGGGTCTTTCGGCATTCGTCCTCAGGATATCTATTTTGGCAGCCGGCGGGGCGATGATGACATCGAAATGCATGGTGTTGTTGAGGTTTTGGAGAGGGTCGGCCCCAAGCGATTGGCCTACCTCCAGGTCTTGGAGACCGACTTCTTAGCGTTTGACGATCAGGACCAACTGAATGTTGGCGATGAGGTCCGCTTCTTCCTGCCACCTGACAAAAGCATGGCCTTCAACCTTTCTTCGGGCAAACGTCTGGGAGCATCAGTTCAATGACCGCAATCGAAATCCAGAGTGTCGTAAAGACCTACCCAGAGTTTAAACTGGGACCGATTAATCTTGCGATATCGCAGGGGGAGTTCTTCGGAATTTTCGGTCCCCCATCCAGCGGGAAAACGTCGATCCTGAAGCTCATTCTGGGTCTTCTGGACCCTGATGAAGGCAAGATTATTCTATCGCAACGCAATGCCGCCGAAATGGATGTGGCCGAGCGCGATATCTCGATGGTTTTCCAAAACCTGGCCTTATTCCCGCATATGACCGGGCGGGAAAATATCGTGTTTCCTTTGGTGGAAAGCGGAGCGTCCGAAGCGGCAATTGCGAAGAGCTTGGATTTTGTCTCTGAAGTGCTGCACGTCAGCCATATCTTGCACAAGAACCCAGCTCAGATGTCAGGTGGAGAACGCCAACGTATCGCGCTGGGGCGGGCCTTTGCAGCAGACAGCCGTGCCATGTTGTTGGACGAACCGATTGCCGCTCTGGATGCACGCCTGCGCGAAGAAATGCGGGTCGAGTTGAAGCGTCTTCAGCGCGAAAACAACAAGACATTCGTGTATGTCAGCCATGACGAGGAAGAGGTCATGGCAATTTCGGACCGGGTGGCCGTGGTGATCGATGGCGCGATTGCCCAAATCGGCACACCCGACGAGGTCTATGGACATCCCAATTCGCTGGAAGTCGCCAAGGTGATTGGCACCCCTCCGATGAACCTGTTTCAGGGACGCTTTTCTGACGACGGTCTGTTTTTTGAAAGCGACGGTTTTTCAGACAGGCTTCAAATCATCGGAACCACCAGAAAAGGCGAAACGGCAACGCTTGGTATTCGCCCCGAAGACATTTGGTTAACTGACGATCCCGGTAAGGTTGGATTGGACGTCACGGTCAGTTCGATCGAGCCATTGGGTGGCTACACCATTGTCAACGCCACCCTTGGGCAGCAGATCGTAAAAATCCGCGCGCCAGGCCAAATGCAATTTGAGGATGGGGCGCGGATGCGCGCAACATTCGACGAACGCCGCATCCATCTGTTTGACCATGCTGGAGAACGAGTCTAGTCATTAGGCAATCTGTTGGGGTGCCTTTCGAGGCTGAGATGCAACGCGCAAACCCATTGAACCTGAACCGGTTAGGACCGGCGGAGGAAACAGAAATGGGAGCCTTATTGCGCACCCAAACCATCTGTTCCGTTCCGTTCTGACCCTTTGAAACGAACGGTGAATAGTGGTGACAATCGCTTTGACTATTGCAGGCTCTGACAGCGGCGGCGGTGCCGGGATTCAGGCCGATCTAAAAACCTTCTCCGCGCTTGGGGTCTATGGCGCCAGCGTCGTAACAGCGGTGACAGCCCAGAATACTCGGGCCGTTACCGCTGTTCACCAAATTCCAGCCGATGTGGTTGCCGCACAGATCGCTGCTGTGTTGGATGATTTAGACGTGCGGGCGATCAAGATCGGGATGTTGGGAACGCCCGATCTGGTAAAATGCGTTGCGCAGGCCCTGGCGGGCTTTGATGGGCCAATCGTGTTGGACCCCGTGATGATCGCCAAGTCCGGGGCTGCGTTGCTGCCTGACGAAAGCGTCGACGCCCTACGACGCCATCTTTTGCCCCACACCACGCTTCTGACACCTAACATCCCCGAAGCTGCGCGCCTGTTGGATTGCCATGCCCAAGATCAGGATACAGCTCTGTGCATGCAGGGACAGCAGATCCGAAAACTGGGCCCAAACGCCGTTCTGATGAAGGGCGGTCATGGCTGTGAGGCCGTTTGCACAGACTGGCTGATCACGGATGAGGATGAAATCGCATTTCGTGCGCCCAGACTTGGAACAATGAACACCCACGGAACCGGATGTACCTTGTCGTCGGCCATCACTGCTGAATTGGCCAAGGGACAGTCACTGTCACAGGCCGTTGGCACGGCTCATGGCTGGCTTCATCAGGCGATCCGGGCTGCTGACCGGCTGAATGTGGGGCATGGGCATGGCCCGGTTCATCACTTTCATGAGGTTTGGCCATGACACGTGAAGTAACTGTCTTGGGCGGCGGGGTTGTAGGGTTATGCGTTGCGGCCGAACTTTTGGGCCGGGGGTGCACTGTCTCAGTTATTGATCCCGGTGGCCCGCCGGGTGCGCACAGCTGTTCTTGGTGGGCCGGTGGTATGCTGGCGCCAGATTGCGAAGGCGTGGTTGCTGAAGAACCGGTGGTTCGTCTGGGGCGCAAAGCTGCCGATTGGTGGCACCAAAAAGGGGCCCAGGTTCAGCGAAAAGGGTCGCTTGTCGTGACCTTGCGCCGTGACCGGGCCGAATTGGAAAGTTTCGCGCGACGGGCTGAAAACTATCGGCTGGTTGAACGTGATGCGCTGACTCAGCTGGAACCAGATTTGGGCGAACGGTTCGACCGTGCTCTTTTCATGGAACAAGAAGCCCATCTTGATCCGCGCGATACATTACGCAACCTGCGCGCGCGGCTGTCTGAGCAGGGTGTCACCTTCGCAACAAACGGTGATGCAATTGGTCAAGTCATCGACTGCCGTGGATTAACCGCGCGTGATCAACTGCGTGCGCTGCGTGGTGTCAAAGGCGAAATGGTTGTCCTGCGCGCGCCAGATATTGATATCGCACGTCCTGTGCGGCTGCTGCATCCGCGCTTTCCGCTTTATATCGTGCCGCGCGGCGATGGTGTGTTTGTGCTGGGCGCGACTCAGATCGAAAGTGATGACCGGACGCGCGCAACGGTGCGTTCCGTTCTTGAACTGCTCAGCGCGGCCTATGCATTGCATCCGGGATTTGGCGAAGCCGAAATTTTGGAGATCGGCACCGATGCCCGTCCGGCCTTTCCCGATAATCTGCCCCGCATCGGGCGTAATGGGCAAAATATCTACGTTAACGGATTGTTCCGACACGGTTTCCTACTGGCCCCGGCGCTGGCCTGCATGGTGGGCGACCTGTTGTTGGATGGCAAAACACCGGAGGTTTGGCATGAAGATTGTTGTTAACGGCGACCCCGTCGAAACGCAGGAAACCACCCTTTCTGGGCTGCTGGAAGAGCTGGGTTTGGGCGGTGCCAAAGTGGCCACCGCGGTGAATGAAACCTTTGTGCCGGTCGCGCTGCGCGCCACGCATCATTTGAGCAACGGCGACCGGGTCGAAATCGTTGCGCCACGCCAGGGAGGTTAAGATGCCGGAATTCTACGGAACAAAAATTCAGTCACGCATGATGTTGGGCACGGCGCAATATCCTTCGCCGGCCATCCTGGCCGATGCCTTTCGCCGTTCGGGTGCGGGTATCGCCACCGTGTCTGTCCGGCGCGAGGCGGCGGGTGAACGAGCTGGCGAGGATTTCTGGTCGCTGATCAAGGATCTGAACGTCGCGCTGTTGCCCAACACCGCCGGATGTCATTCGGTGCGCGAAGCCGTGACGACGGCCCATATGGCGCGGGAGCTGTTTGATACCCGATGGATCAAGCTTGAGGTCATTGGCCACGCCGACACACTTCAACCTGATCCGTTCGGATTGGTCGAGGCCGCCCGGATCTTAACGGATGACGGTTTTCAGGTCTTTCCCTATTGCACGGAAGACCTGGTTTTGTGCTCTCGCCTGCAAGAGGCCGGGTGCAAAGTGCTGATGCCGTGGGGGGCCCCGATTGGCACTGGGCTGGGGCTGAACAACATATACGGGTTGCGCAGTTTGCGTGCCCATTTCCCCGATGTGCCTCTGGTGGTGGATGCGGGGCTTGGTCTGCCCAGTCAGGCGGCGCATGCGATGGAACTGGGTTTTGACGCTGTACTGCTGAACACAGCGGTGGCACGTGCCGGTGATCCGGCGGCCATGGCGGCGGCGTTTGCAAATGCGGTGGATGCCGGGGCGCAGGCATATGCTGCTGATCCGATGCCGCCGCGGGACATGGCTGCCCCATCAACGCCCGTTCTTGGCAAGGCGTTTCTGGCATGACGCTGCATCCGTTTTATCCGATCTTTGATGACGTTGCATGGCTGGAGCGGTTGGTTCCACTGGGTGTGAAGCTGGTACAGTTGCGCCTGAAGGATCGCGACGATGGCGATATCCGTTTGCAACTGACCAAGGCCAAGCTTCTGTGCGCGGCGCATGGCACAACGCTGGTTGTCAATGATCACTGGCAGATTGCCATCGAGCTAGGCTGTGATTGGGTCCACTTGGGGCAAGAGGATCTGGACACAGCTGACACCGCCGCAATACGGCGCGCTGGGGTGCGGTTGGGGGTTTCGACCCATGACCGCGCTGAACTGGACCGCGCGTTGGCATTGGCCCCTGATTATGTGGCGCTTGGACCTGTATATCCGACCATTCTGAAAAAGATGAAATGGCACCAGCAGGGGCTGGGCAAACTGACCGAATGGAAACAGGTGATTGGCGATATCCCCTTGATCGCCATTGGCGGTATGAGTGTTGACCGCGCTGCCGGGGCGTTTGAGGCCGGGGCGGATGTGGTGTCTGCAGTGACTGATATCACCCTACATGATGACCCGGAAAGCCGTGTGCGCCAATGGCTGGAGGCCATGCCATGACGCGCTATGCCCGCCAGATTGCGGTGCCGGAATTCGGTCCATCAGGGCAAGCAAAGCTGCGCGCCGCCAGTGTGTTGGTGATTGGTGCGGGCGGGTTGGCAGCCCCTGTTCTGCAGTATTTGGTTGGGGCCGGTGTTGGGCATATTAGGCTGGTCGATGCTGACCGGGTTTCATTGTCAAACTTGCATCGTCAGACGTTGTTCCGTGAGGGCGATATCGGCACCCCCAAAGTACGCGCCGCCGCGCGCCACATGTCTGCGCTGAACCCCGAATGCACTGTGGCCCCAATAGAGGCCCGTTTTGACCCCTCCAACGCGGCTGAGCTGTGCAAAGGTGTCAGTGCCGTGCTGGATTGCGCCGATAGTTTCGCCGCCAGCTACGTGGCAAGCGACTACTGTCTGGCTCAGGGTCTGCCTTTGATCAGCGCCTCTGTTGTTGGCAGCGATGGCTATTGCGGCGGGTTCTGCGGGCCGGCCCCCAGTTTGCGGGCTGTGTTTGCCGATCTGCCAGACCGGTTGGGCAGTTGCGATACCGATGGCGTTCTTGGCCCTTCGGTGGGTGTGATCGGGGCGTTACAGGCGCAAATGGCGCAGGCGGTTTTGTCTGGCGCGGATGTGTCACCACTGGGTCAGATTGTGACCTATGATGCATCGCGATTGCGGTTTGGTGCATTTCGTTTTGATGATGCGCCAGAGCCGAAAAATCCCCGCTGTTTTCTGGCACCCGATGACTTCAGATCGGATGACTTTCTGGTTGATCTGCGCAGCGAAGGCGAAACCGGACCGCCATTGCCGGGTGCCGCGCGACACGCTGTGACTGATTTTACCCAAACCGGACCAATCCCCCAGCCCCATCAACGCGCCGTATTGGCGTGCCGGTCGGGTTTGCGCGCCTGGCAGGCCGCTGACCGGCTGTCTCGGGTCTGGGACGGTGAAATTGTGCTTGTCGCTATGGGCGACGATTTCGAACTTTAGAGGAGAATACACATGAAAAAACTACTGCTATCGGCGCTATTGCTTAGCGCGACTCCTGCCTTTGCTCAGGACAAAATGACTGTCCTGTTGGATTGGTTTGTAAACCCCGACCACGGCCCAATTATCGTTGCGCAAGAACTGGGCTATTTCGCGGATCAGGGTTTGGAAGTTGAAATCATCGCCCCGGCTGACCCGTCTGACCCGCCCAAGTTGGTGGCCGCCGGACAGGCAGAACTGGCGATCTCTTATCAACCCCAACTGCATTTACAGGTCGCCGAAGGGCTGCCGTTGATGCGGGTGGGTACACTGGTGGCCACACCGCTGAATTGCTTGCTGGTGCTGAAGGATGGGCCGGTGAAAACCATCGCAGATCTGAAAGGCGGCAAAGTCGGCTTTTCGGTTGCAGGGGTGGAAGAGGCACTGTTGACGGCCATTCTGCAAAACCACGGGTTGGGAATGTCGGATATTGAACTGGTCAACGTGAACTGGTCGCTGTCACCTTCGCTGATGTCTGGACAAGTTGATGCCGTTCTGGGCGCGTTTCGGAACTTCGAACTGAACCAGATGAAGATCGAAGGCATTGAGGGCAAGTGTTTCTACATCGAGGAAGAGGGTGTTCCGACCTATGATGAGCTGATCTACATTGCCAACTCGCAGAACATGGATGCAGACAAAATCCGCCGCTTTCTGCGCGCAACGGAATTGGCCACCCAGTATATCGTCAACCATCCGGCGGAAAGCTGGACGATCTTTTCGGAAACCTCCCCCGAACTGCAGGATCAGCTGAATGAAATGGCTTGGGGCGATACCGTGCCACGTTTTGCCTTGCGTCCAGAAGCGCTTGATCAGGGTCGTTATACCCGGTTCGAGACGTTTCTTGAGGCGTCGGGCCTGATCGAGGGCACCCGCCCTGTGGCGCAACTTGCCATCGATCTGGGGGCAGAATGAGCTACGGCAGCATCTTTCCACTCTGGCGCGCTTCGGCGGGCCAGACGTGGGCCAACTATACCGAACATTCGTTTGTTGAGGGGCTGTGTGATGGCAGCCTGCCGCGCGCCGCGTTCCTGCACTATCTGGTGCAGGATTATATCTTTCTGATCCACTTTTCACGGGCCTGGGCGCTGGCGGTGACCAAGGCCGCAACGGTGGATGAGATGCGCCATTGCGCGGCGACGGTCCATGCTCTGATCAACGATGAAATCGCGTTGCATGTCCGAATTTGCGCAAACGAAGGACTAAGCGAAGAGGCGTTGTTTTCGGCGCAGGAGCGGCCCGAAAACCTAGCCTATACACGCTATGTTCTGGATGCGGGTCATTCGGGTGATTTTCTTGATCTGCTGGCCACATTGGCGCCCTGCGTTATGGGGTACGGCGAGATTGGTCAGCGGCTCTTGGAAAATGCGAAAAACAGTCCCTATCAAGACTGGATAACGACATATGGCGGCGCAGATTACCAAAGCACCTGTCGCGATGTTGGCGCGTTGATTGATGGTGCCACGGCCCGTTTGCTGGGGCCAGACCCAACCCAAAACCCGCGTTGGCCTGCGCTGTGCAAACTCTTCACCACAGCGACCCGGCTTGAAGTTGGGTTCTGGGATATGGGGCTGACCCCATGAGCACGTCCCCGTCGCTACATCTGCGCGGCAGCGCCACCATTGATGGTGCGCCGGTGTTTCGCGACGTACATCTTGAAGTACCCGCTGGTCGCTGGACCTGTCTGCTGGGGTCTAGCGGGGTCGGCAAATCCACAATTTTGCGTCTGTTTGCCGGGCTGGATACAGGAATTTCCTTTGAAGGGGAGTTCGGGGCCAGCGATGGGCCATTGAACGGGCGCGTTGCGCTGATGGCGCAGGACGATCTGTTGCTTCCTTGGCTGAGCGTTCAGGGGAATATTCTGCTTGGTGCCCGGCTCAGGGGACATACCCCTGACAGTGCACGCGCCAACCGGGTGCTGGACCGTGTCGGACTGCGTGACAAGTCAGCTAGCAAGCCTGCGGACTTGTCTGGCGGTCAGCGTCAGCGCGTGGCCCTGGCCCGTACATTGATGGAAGACCGCCCGGTTGTCTTACTTGATGAGCCGTTTTCGGCGCTTGACGCCCGAACCCGTGCGATGATGCAAGACCTGGCGGCGGAACTACTGGTCGGACGTACGGTATTGCTGGTGACCCATGATCCGGCCGAAGCCGCGCGGCTGGGCCATTCGATCAAGGTCATGACGGAAACCGGCCTGCGCAATGTTACGCCACCCGACGGCACCGTGCCGCGCCCTGTAAGCGACGTGCAGGTTCTGACGGTTCAGGCCGGATTGTTAGAGATGCTTAGGGAAACCTCACCATGCACCCCATAACGCAACAAAACCGCCTCCCCAAAACACCGGTATGTCGTCGCCTCCGCGCAACTGGCACATTGCTGTGGGTATGGCGTGGGGTTTCAGCATGACAGCTGCACGGACGGTTGTAGCCTCGGCACTGTTGGCATTGGCCATTTGGCAAGGGGCGGTTTGGGCCACGGGGTTGCCACGCTTTATTCTGCCCGGTCCTCTTCTGGTGGCAGAAACAATCTGGAAAAGCCGGGCGCTGCTTGCCGAACATGCGCTGGTTACGATTGGCGAAGTTCTGATTGGCTTTGTTCTGGGGGCAGTTCTGGGCGGCATTTCGGCGATTGGGCTGGCAGCATCGCAAACCGCACGTGTTTTGGTGCGGCCCATATTGGTGTTTAGTCAGGCCATTCCGGTGTTTGCGTTGGCTCCGATTTTAACCCTTTGGTTCGGGTATGGCTTGGGTTCCAAAGTGGCGATGGCTTTGCTGATCATCTACTTCCCGGTGACCTCTTCCTTCTTTGACGCCTTGATGCGCACACCGCCTGATTGGTTGGGCTTGTCCAAGGTCATGGGCGGTAGCCCTGCGCGCGTTATGTGGCATATCCGAATTCCGGCAGCGCTTCCCGGATTTGCCACAGGCCTGCGGCTGGCGGCGGTCTACGCGCCCATCGGCGCCATTATCGGTGAATGGGTCGGGGCTTCAAAGGGGCTGGGCTATCTGATGTTGTTGGCCAATGGCCGGGCCAAGACCGATCTGATGTTTGCCGCAGTCATTGTGCTGGCGTTGTTCACAGTCTTGTTTCACGCTGCCGTTGGAAAGCTGGTGACAAGAATGTTAGAGGGCGGCGGACCCCGGTAGAACCCCGCCGCCTGTATTTGTCAGGCGTTCCAGCCGCCATCATTGTTGAATATTGATCCAGTGACATTGTCGGTGTTTGGCCCACACAGATAGGCCACCATTTCGGCAATCTCTTCCGGGCGACCGTACCGGCCAATCGGCGATCGGGGCAGCATAGCTTCGGCCAAAGCACCGTCTTCTGGGTTCATGTCTGTGTTGATCGGTCCGGGCTGGATGCAGTTGACGGTGATCCCGGCCTCAGCCAAATCCCGCGCCCATGCTCGCGTCAAACCGGCAATGCCAAATTTGGTCATCGAATACAAATCAAGCCCCGGATAAGGGACGTTTTCACCAAATATAGAGCCTATATTGACGATCCGTCCGCCTTTTTGCATTTGCGTGGCGCAAGCCTGTGTCAGAAAGAAAGCGCCCTTCAGATTAACCTGAACATTGCGGTCAAACTCCGCTTCGGTACAGGCTTTCAGATCGACAGCGGTCAAAACAGCGGCGTTGTTTATCAGGATGTCGACACCGCCGTGATCTGCGGTGGCCTTGGCAACCAGCGCGCGCCCCGATTGAAGGTTACCAGCATCGCATTGTACCGCTTCTGCTTGTCCACCGGCATCGCAACAGGCAGCGGCCACAGCTTCGGCAGCGGCGGCGTTTTCTTGATAGGTCAAAACAACTTTCGCGCCGCCCTCGGATAAGCGTTTCACAATGGCCGCGCCAATGCCACGACTGCCGCCGGTGACAATGGCCAGTTTCCCCGCAAGGGGTTTTAGATGTGTCATGAGGTCCTCCCGTTACAACAGTGCGGGCGGATGAGCGCCCCGCCAGATGAACAAAGCAACGTATGTGCCAGCTGAAAAACCTTGGCCGACGGCAGCAATTTGCATGGGCAAATCAACCGTTTTGCGTTTGGGCCGCGCTGATTGGCACGCGGCAATCCCCGCCTTTGGCACACACGTTGCTTGAAATGTTTCACCGGTCCGGTGGCTGCATGTCGGGCCGTCACCTTTGAAAGGGGAGGAAACATGAAGACATTTTTTAACCTCGGGACGCTCGGCGCCGCGGTCGCGGCAGGGCTAATGGCCTTTGCACCGATTGGTGCGGCCGCCGAAAACGCCGAAGACTGGCCGAAGTATCACCGTACTGATGACGGTTGGCGTTACAGCCCGCTGGATCAGATCAATGCCGATACAGTCAAAAATTTGAAAGTGGCCTGGATTCATCAACCCGGAGACATTCAACACGGTTTGCAGGCCACTCCGATCATCCTTGACGGGGTGGTTTACTATATTGGCCCAAACAACAACGTTTATGCCGTGGACGGCGCGACTGGCGAAACGAAGTGGCACTATCAGCCTGACCTAGACCCAATCGTGCGTCGGGTTTTCTATCAAGCCGCATCGCGCGGTGTGACGGTTGGCCATGGTCATGTCTATCTGGGCACATTGGATGGCCGCTTCATCGCGCTTGAGCAAGAAACCGGCAAGGTCGTGTGGTCGACCCAGATCACCAATCTTGAAGAATGCTATGGGTGCTTGTTTTCGTCACCGCCGCAGTTGGCGGGCGACATTCTGTATGGCGGCACCACAGGTGGCGATCAGCCCCAACGTGGCAAGATTTTTGCTGTAAATGCACTGACCGGCGAACCGGCCTGGACCTTTGACACCATTTCGGATGACCCCGAAAGCTGGCCCGGTGATACCGGTGAAGTTGGCGGTGGCGGCGCATGGATGCCCGGCACCTATGATGAAAAGCGCGATGCCATCATCATTGGCACCAGTAACGCAGCACCAGATTTCTTTGGCGCTATCCGGGAAGGTGACAACAAGTACACCGCATCGGTTCTGGCCATTGATGCACCGACCGGCAAACTGAACTGGTTCCACCAGGAAGTGCCTCATGACGTATGGGATTACGACTCTGCCTATGAGGCCGTTACGCTGGAACATGAGGGCGAAGATGTCATCCTGCACCTGAATAAGGGTGGATTCGTCTCTGTATTGAAGAAAGATGATGGTTCGGTCGTGAACGTCTGGCCGCTGTCGCAAACCTACAATTGGGTCGAATCCATCGATCCCAAGACAGGCGATCTGATTGGCCGAAACGAAGCGGTTGAAGGTGAAGAAAAGCTGCTGTGCCCATATCTGTTGGGTGTGCGCAGCTGGAACCATGGCGCCTACAGTCCGAAAACCGGCCTGTGGTACACCAATGCGATGGAAGTCTGTAACCGTATCGTTGCAGCGCCCCAAAAGGCCGAGGAAGTCGGCATTGCCGGGCTCTACCTTGGTGTTTCGGTACTGGAGGCGGTCGACCCTCCCGGTCAGAAGGCCAGCGCACGTCTTGACGCCCGTGATCCGATCACTGGTGAGCTGAAATGGACGGTGGACTACGAAATGCCGGGTCTTGGGTCTGTGTTGGCAACGGCCGGCGGGATCATCTTCAATGGTGATGTGCGCGGTGTCGTTCGGGCCTACAACGACGAAACCGGCGAAGAGCTGTGGCAGTTCAACACCGGCTCCGGCATTCGGTCTGGCATTGTCAGCTACGCGGCTGATGGCAAGCAATACTTGCTGGTGCCGTCGGGCCTTGGCAGTCACGCGCCGGGCTTCATGGCCAGTGCCTTCCCAGATATCACCGGTCTTCCCGGTGGGGCTGCACTGGTTGCCTTTTCGCTGAACTAAATCACCCAAAACACACTGCAGAACCGGGTTTCCGGTTCTGCAAACACACTCACATTGCTCAGCCGTCACGGAGATCCCATGAAACCGATGTTCAAACGAACCCTCGCTGTGACCGCAGCCGGATTGTTGACTGCAAGTGTCACTCTCAGTGCAGCAATGACCGGCGCGGCTACTTCGCCAGAAACCTTGTTCGCAGATGACACGGCCATCGCCAATGGCAGTCTGCGGTTTGCGCAAAACTGCAACTATTGCCATGGCTCAAACGGTATCGGCGGCAAGCACAAGAAATTGCAGTGCCGCGATTTCAAACCTGACTACGTGTTCGACACCATTACCAATGGTTTGGAAGGCGGCGCTTATTTCATGCCACCTTGGGATCACTTCTCAGAAAACCAACGTTGGGAATTGGTCGCCTTTATCCTGTCGCTTGGAAAGCTTGATTCATGCTGATGCGCGCGTTCTTGTTCGCAGCGCTTTGCGCCGCTGGACCCGCTGCTGCCCTGGACATTGAAGAGATTCAGCGCGCAGGCAACCTAAGCGTTTGCGCCAATAGCAAGGCGATGCCGGTCTCGGGCAAGGGCGAACCGGGCGGTTATCAGCTGGAAATCGCGCGCGAGATCGCCAAAGACATCGGAGTTCGGCTTCATATCGAATGGGTCTGGGCCGATTATCAGGTCCGCTACACAGACTGCGACATGATCCTTGGCGTAGCCCGAGACCCAAAGCCGGGGGGGCATTTGCGCTATCTACAGGCGATAAGCGATGTCGATATCGGCTTGGTTTTTGCAGGACCCCCACGAAGCATTACACCCCAGGAATTGCGGAGCAGGGTGATAGCCGTGCCCAGCGCCTCTTTGGCGCATTTCAAGCTGATTGATCTGGGGGCTGATCCACGGGTCGCCTATAAATCCGAGGTGTCGATCCTGACAGCAATCGCCGATGGCACTTTGGATGGCGGCGTTGTCAGCAGCGTCGCTTTGAATTGGTTTCGCCATCAAAATCCGGATCAGGAATTGTTTTCGGTTTCGACCGATATTTTGGGCGTCACCAGCCAATATCCAATGACCATTGGTCTGCGCAAATCCGATGCGCTGGGCGAGGCGGATTTTCAGGAAGTGCTGGCCCAAATGCGCGACGATGGGCGGTTAGAGGCAATCTTGGACCGTTATGGTCAGGTGCTGAGCACCAGTTTTGATGACCCGTATGCCACGATGCCCGATGCCGTGTCCGAGGTTCAATCCAACACGGTCCAGCGGCGCGTGGTCGAGGAGCTTGAACGCCGCGTCGAAGAACGACGCAAGAAGCTGCAGGGCATTGCAGGCGAATGACTGCACGAACCCAAGACGTAACCAGCAACCACGAAGTATAGGAAGACAGCGCCATGACCAAGGTATCAGACATTGCGGTGCGCCATCCGGAAAAGGCAAAACGCCGAACGTTGCCATCGCTGCCAAAACCACCGTGGTTGCGCGTCAAAGCACCTTCTGGCGAGATCTTTGAGCAAACCCAAACGCGGATGCGCCGCAATCGTCTTGTGACAGTTTGCGAAGAGGCGGCGTGCCCTAACATCGGTGAGTGTTGGGCGAAATCTCATGCCACATTCATGATCATGGGGGAAATTTGCACGCGTGGATGCGCCTTTTGTAATGTGGCGACCGGGAAACCTGATGCGTTGGATGTGTTTGAACCGGCCCGCGTGGCCGCCGCTGTTGCCGATATGGGGTTGGCACATGTGGTTGTGACCTCTGTCGATCGCGATGATCTGGCAGACGGCGGCGCAGAGCATCTTGCCCGCACCATCCATGCGATCCGCCGCAAATCTCCGGGCACCACGATTGAGGTTCTGACGCCGGATTTCAGACTTAGCGAGGACACAGCCTTGGCAACGGTGGTTGAGGCCCGCCCGGATGTTTTCAACCACAATATCGAAACAGTGCCTGGCCTATATCCACAAGTGCGGCCGGGAGCGCGATATTTTAGCTCGTTGCATTTGCTGAAACAGGTCAAAGCGATGGACCCGGATATTGTCACCAAATCCGGCTTGATGGTGGGTCTGGGTGAAACTTTTGATCAGGTTTGTCAGGTCCTAGATGATCTGAAAGCGGCAGATGTCGACTTTGTCACCATCGGTCAATATTTACAGCCAACGCCCAAACACCACCCGGTTGCACGTTTTGTGCCGCCAGAAGAGTTCGACAAGTTGAAAAGCCGGGCATTGGGCAAGGGGTTTGCCATGGTAGCGGCGAGCCCCCTGACGCGGTCAAGTTATCACGCAACCGAAGATTTCGAACGGCTTAAGGCAATCAGACATACAGCAACCGCTGGTCGCTAACCTATCGTTCAAATCAGGAACAAAGCACAGGGATGGATCAATGCCAAAAACACAATTTGCTGTCGAAATGGGAATGGGCACGGATTTGAAGGGGCAGGATTACACCAAAGCCGCTTGCCGCGCCGTACATGATGCGCTGCACCGAAATTTTCTGACCATTGGCGCGGCCTTTGATCTGCCTTTGGATGCGATGCTGGTGGATATCCGCGTTGGTGTCACTCAACCGGATCAGGTGGACCTGGATGCCGTTCGAAAACAGGCCCCTGTCGGCATAGTGACGGCAGAAGCCGTTCAAGGCGGGCTTGAGGTAGAAATGATGGGTCATCAGACGATTGTCGCGAATGCGATTGTCAGCGTGTCCTACAACGTAACGCAGGAGGGCTGAGATATGCGACCACTTATCCTGGAACTTGGAATGGGCGCTGATGTCCACGGGCATGACTACACCAAGGCCGCTTTACGTGCCGTCTCGGACGCGATCCGCCACAGTTCGCTTACGGTGTTTTACAGCTACGAACATCCATCCAAAATGCGGGTCGAGGTGACGATTGGCGTTCAGGAACCTGAACAGGTTGATCAGGCCGCCGTTGCAGACGCGCTGCCGTTTGGAACGGTTGATGTTTCCGTGGTGAAGGGCGGTCTAAACGATGCCGGCATGGGTGGCGTGGGCGATATCACCCTGGCTGTGGCGGGGATCAAAGCCTGGCTGGATACCACTGATCATCCTTTTCGGTTAGCGCCCGTTAGCTAACACCTAGGATGCTGGTGTTCTGGCCGCCCAAGACGTCGTTGGTGTGTCCTGGCGTGCCCAAGTTCAGTATGCCGTGATCCTCCGTCGCTAAACGGAGGGGCGTTGATGGCGCGCCCCTTCGCCGAGCACATCAAAATTGCACAGTTTCGAGACATTTTTGCAAGATTGCGGTGGCATTGGTTCTGCATTGCTCCGCGATCTTGATCGTTCAGGGGGGGGGCTTCGGTTGGAAAAGTAACCGAGTCAAATCCTGTGCACTGGTCGTTTTCTATTAACTTTTGAGCGTCATGTTCCGACTACCGACCGACGTCCTCAATTAAAAGCATGACAAGGGAAACGATGACCAATCCATATTCGATTTTTTCTGCGGCGATCGCATCTGCTATTTTGCTTGGCAGTGTTCCAGTGGCGGCATCCGAAACGCGTGAACCTGTGGCTGGCAGCATGATCATGCAACAACGCGCCACACTGGCCGCAGCCACAGAAGGGGCCGGGTTTGGCCCGCAATCGCCGCGCGATATTTCGTCCCGGGAAGGCAACAATCTTCGCGCATTCGGATCAGCGCCCGACTATG
Organism: Pseudoprimorskyibacter sp.; assembly: GCA_034670065.1. Taxonomy (GTDB): domain Bacteria; phylum Pseudomonadota; class Alphaproteobacteria; order Rhodobacterales; family Rhodobacteraceae; genus Mesobacterium_A. The sequence goes on from JAXMOG010000002.1 coordinate 365,615, forward strand.
TTGAAATGAACCTGTGCAACATTCACTTTCATGAAAATGCAGAACACAAGGGTGGCCAGTTCACGACCTTTGCGGGCCATGGTGACGGGCACGGATACGGCACAGGTTTCAAGTATAACGGATCGCTGACAGCGGCAGAGTTGGCGCCGATTGATATGAAGGTCGGGGCTAGCGAACACGGTGATCTGGCTCCTGGCGACACAATCGAAATTCACTTTGTCCACTCGTCTGCGCAGGTGACCCCAGGGCCGACATTGGGGTCTTGCGTCAGTGAGGCCATCGTCAATCCACAGCTGCGCGTAGAAACCGTTGTAGCGGTTCTGGTGAATGATCAAAACGCTGCCAGCCTCACTGAATTGGCCGGGGTTGAGCAGGTTGATGGCCTGTATCAGGTGCCGAACCTGCCAACCGGGCCCGGCACGCCCGTAACCTACGATGGGTCGACCACTGGTCCAGGGTACAACGAAAAAGGTTCGCCATATCAAGTGACGTGGAGCGTTCGGCCACAGGTTATAAAGCTGGATATCAACTCTGTTGCGGCTTGGCTGTCTGACAATATGTTTGACGAAGATCACGCTCACGGGGTGCGAAATTTGGTCATGAATCCAGATCTGCTGTCACCCATCGAAAACTGATCGAAACGCCACAACACCACTGCCGCATTCAAATGGCAGTGGTGCCTCATCGGTGCGTTGGGTGCGGAAATACAGTGTCTAATCCAGCAGAACTTTAGTCCAGATGTAGCATGAACCACGCGCGCAAGGCATCCAGGCGGCTTAACTCGGCGGCGATCTTATCCACCGCCTGATCGTGAAAGCTGGTTTCCAGCGGCACCGTATCAATCCAGGCGCAAAGCCCCTTGCGGCGCAATAACTGCCCATGGGGGTGGTCTTGCGGATGGGGGGAAGGCACACGTTTCAGCTCTGGCATGTCCAGTCGAAAATCGCGAACTGCCGCAGCCAACATATCGCCGTCGGCAGCAACGGCTTTCCGATAGGCCTCTAGCGCGCTTTTCGTGAAACCAAAGTTCCCATAGCCCAAAACCAGACGATCAGGCTCTAACCCGAACATCCATGCGTTTCCCGTCATCCCATCGCCGACGGCAATGTGGATGTGGGCATTGTATGGCGTCTTGTCCTTTGCGAACCGCAAGTCACGGTTTACCCGAAACACTTTGGCACGGGCATCTGTCTGGTATGTTTCACCCAACTTTGCGGCCAGCGCGTCTGCAAACGTCTTGGCCGGGCGTTTCATGGCCGTTTCATAGCGCGGTTTGTTGGCGGCAAACCAATCCCGCGTGTTGTTGGCTTTCAAATCGCAAAGAAATGCGACGGTTTCCGTGTTGAACATATCAGGCCTCATTTCGGGGGCAGGGACAGGGCATTTCCAACCGCCAGTGATTTCCACGCGCCAAACAACTCATCTGGGCAATCATCGGCTTCAACAAAGTAGAAGCCACGCATCAACCGCCCGCCTTGAACCAACTTCTCGCCGCCACCAATAGCGTCAGCCTGTTCTACATTGTCTACGCCAACACGAAACATGAATAGGCCTCGCCCGTCTTTTTCGCGATGCGCGCCGCCAACCATGTGGCCGTTTACAAAAAAGCAGGTGCCACCCATCATCTTTTTGTCTGAGACGCCCGGTAAGCCTTCCAACTGCTCTCTGAAGTGATTTGACAGGTCTTCATCCACGGCCATTGTGCCCTCCATTTGTGTTGGTCCAAACTAGGACGCATACGTATCCAAGTTTAGGACAGGCTTGGGCTAGGTTGTTTGAAAAAGTTTTGCGCTGCATCTAGCGGAGCCATCAGCAACATTGCGCGAAAATCCTAAGGGACCTGTCCGAAACGCTGTACGTTGCACGTCATAACCTAAAGCAGTGAACGGCGGAGACAGCATCGTGCTATATTCAATCCTGATATTTGGTGTTGAGGGGGTGGTGGATGCCCTTGGTGAAAAAGAACACGAAGCCCTGCTGGACAAGCACCGCGCCCTTCAGGAGCGGTTGGAGCGAGAGGGGACATATCGGGGCGCTGTGCAACTGATGCCCCCTTCCAGCGCTGTTCATGTCAGTCAGCAAGGCCGCGATGCGATATTGATGGATGGCCCTTTCGCCGAATCCAAAGAGCAGTTTCTTGGTTTCTACCTGATCGAGTGTGAAACGCTGGACTACGCGATACAGGCCGCCAAAGAGTTGCCACAGGGTGTTGCGAAAATGGAAGTGCGGGCAGTCAACTGGTCGGGCGGATTGTGACAGGGCCACAGGTACCATCAAATCGTCCAGACGGCGATGCAGCCATGGGGGCTGTTTTGACGGCAGCACGACCGGCTGTTCTGGCGGCGCTAATGCGCCGGTTCCGCAATCTGGAATTGGCAGAGGATGGATATCAGGCAGCCACGGTTCGTGCGTTGCAGACATGGCCAGCAAAGGGCCTACCTCGCAACCCTGAAGGTTGGCTTGTTCGCGTTGGGCATAATGCTTTGATCGATGTCCTTCGCAAACAAAATCGCATGGTCGAAGTGTCAGAACCAGAAAACCATCCGGACGGTATGGCCGAAGATATTGAAGACGCGTTGGACCGCGCCGCCTTTCAGGATGATCATCTGCGCCTGTTGTTTTTGTGTTGTCACCCGTCGCTGTCCAATGGTGATCAGATTATTCTTTCGATGCGCTATGTTTTGGGGCTGGATGTTCCTGACATTGCCAAAGCGTTCCTGATCACACCGGACACCCTGCAAAAACGGATTACGCGCGCACGTCAGCGCGCGGCACAGATCGGCACGCCGGACGATGGCGGACTGACCCCAGCCGCCCGTGCGGATCAGATCAGCCAAATCCGGGCGGTGCTGTATCTAATGTTCAACAAGGGGTATGCGGCTGCCCGTGGTGAAGCCCACGTTCAGCCACTGCTGACGCGCGAGGCGATCCGGCTGACGCGCCTGCTGATACGGGTCTTTCCGGAGGAACCCGAAACCCTAGGGTTGCTATCATTGATGCTGGGCCAATCGGCACGATTTCCGGCGCGGCTGGACGCCGATGGTCAGCTTGTCACCTTGGCGGATCAAGATCGTAGCCTGTGGGACAGCAACATGATCGATCAAGCGCAGTTTTTTCTGCAAAAGGCGATGTTGAAACCTAGGCGCGGCACACTGGTTGTTCAGGCGGCGATTTGTGCAACGCACAATTCGGCCAGACGGGCGGAAGACACCAATTGGTCTGAAATTCTGCGGTTGTACGATGTGCTAGCAGAGCTACAGCCAACAGATGTGATACGTTTGAACCGAATTGTCGCTTTGGCTGAGGTGCAAGGGGCAAAGCCTGCGCTTGCGGCGCTGCAGGGGCTGACAGAGCCACTGTCCAACTATTTGCCGTTCCACGCCGTTTACGCGGGCCTTAGTGAAAGAGACGGAGATCACAACGCTGCGATACGCGCCTACCGCTGCGCGATGGAGTGTGATCCTTCCATTCAGGAACTTACCTATTGCAAGGCACAAATCGCGCGGCTGGAAAAAAATCTGCGCGACCAGTCCGAATAGGGTGTTCATTTCCGTTCTTGGGGCATCGTCGCAATCTGCGACGGGTTGTTTCTTGGCGGGAATGAATGAGCCCAATTGTACCGCAGATCGCGTGCCAACAGTTCAATCATATCCCCGATATGTGAGGACTTATGTTGAAACACGTTGCTACTCTTATTGCTTATTTTGTCGCTTCCTTTGGTGTGCAGGCGACAAACCATTTTGTTTTGAATACAGAACACTACGCCTCTGAACCCATTATCGACCCTCATCCGGTCATTTACGGCGGGGTCATTGTGATCATCGTTCAGGGCCTTCTGCTCAGCATATTTTATGCGCGCGTTCGTGATAATTTTTCCGGCGTGTGGGGCGCGGTTGTTTTTTCCTGGACCATGGGGCTGTTTCTTGGGGCGTATATCGCGCTGGCTGAGCCGTCCAAATATCTGGTCAGTGACATGCTGACTTGGTCAATAACGGAAGCAACAGTCAGCTTTGTGCAATTCACGGTCTTCGGTCTGTTTCTGGGTTTGATATATCGTTCCAGCGACAAGCGTTTAACCTGAAATTTCCAACGTATTTTTAGGCGGGTTCTTCGCTACCTTAGAGACATTGGGGTCCGGGTGGTTTTCCTGGTATGTGCCTGATTTTGGGGTAAGCCATTGGTATATAAAATTTTTGCGCGCGGTTTTTCCGCGCCAAAGTCGTTGTTGCCTATGTGGAAAAATACCAGACAGAAAAAGTCGGATTGACAATCCTGAACTTTTTTATCAACTTTATGCGGCCGGCTCATTTTGACAAGTGAGACTGGTATTTGAAACGCAATTCCACAGGGTTTGGTTTGGATTTTGGCCAGCCCTTAATTCATTCTGCACCGAACGGTGCCAAAGCATTGCCGCCCGCCTGCGCTGGGTATGAAGGACAGTATTAATGCCCACCAATGACGATAAGACCGATGATCCCTCTGTTCCTATTTATCAGGCTACAGAGCTGATGCAGGGCGGCGGAACCGCGCTGATCAAACTGGGCACACAGGAATACACCCTGCGGATTACCCGCGCTGGAAAGCTGATTCTGACAAAGTAAGTGGCCAAATGGTAAGGCGGATTGCCGGTTCGGCGTGATCGTCTTTGCCAAAACAAAACGGCAGCGCGTTTGCGACTGCCGTGGCACATACGTAAATTGTGGGGGGTTTGGTGGAGCCTAGGGGGATCGAACCCCTGACCTCTACAATGCCATTGTAGCGCTCTCCCAGCTGAGCTAAGGCCCCAAACCGTGCGTTCGTTTACGCAAGCGTGCGGGCAGGTTCAAGTCGAAAAAACCCGCCCGAAACGATTTTGTAGCTTAGCTATCGTCATCGTCCGCTGGGACATCTGCGATCTCGTCCAGCGATACGCTGTCGTCATCGTCATCATCCAGCAGATCATCATCCAGATCGACATCGACTTCGTCTTCCAGCACTTCTTCTTCTGGTTCGGTCGAAGCTTTGGCCTCTTTGGCAGACGCATCAGCGGCATCAGCGGCGATCATACGGTTCTTGCTGGTGTCCACTGTCATCGTTTCACCCGTGTAAGGGCTGACGATTGGAACGCGGTTTAGGTCGTAGAATCGCTTTCCGGTGGTCGGGCAAACGCGTTTGACGCCCCATTCTTCTTTGGGCATGGGAGATCCCCTTTTGAATCCATTGGTCATATCGACGATCGCGGCCAACTGCCATAAGACGTGGCAGGTGTCAAAGGCTTTGGTGCATAACTAGGTAAGGCAAGTGATATGGGGCAGTTCTGGTTGGACGGCAACCCGCCAATTTCAGTGACCCTTCGGCGGTCAGCCCGCGCACGGCGGATTAGTTTGCGGATCTCGCAGTTAGATGGCCGGGTTACGCTGACATTGCCCCAATCTCTGCGCGAATCAGAGGCCTTGGATTTTGCCCGTTCGAAAGAGACTTGGCTGCGGCAACATCTGTCTCGGCAAGAAGGGCCGGTTGAGGTCGCTGCGGGTGCGGTGATTCCCCTGCGTGGGCGCTCTGTAACCATTGTGCCCGGAACGGGCCGAAAAGTTCTTGAAACGGACGAAACCCTGGCCGTGCCCGGACCAGAGGGTAGGCTGGCAGCCCGCCTGCGGGGGCACCTGCGCGAACAGGCGCGCGGCGTGCTGGCAGAGGCGTCAGATCGCTACAGCGCCGCTCTGGGCCGTCCCTACGCGCGCCTGACGCTGCGTGATACAAGGTCTCGCTGGGGCTCATGCACGTCAGATGGGGGGCTGATGTATTCATGGCGGCTGATCCTGTCTCCGCCCGAAGTGTTGGACTACGTCGCTGCGCATGAAGTTGCTCACTTGCGCCATATGGACCATAGCCGCGCGTTCTGGAACACAGTGACGGACCTATACGGTGACTGGGAGGCCCCCAGAAATTGGTTGCGTACGCATGGCGCAAGCCTGCATCGCTACAGATTTGGCGATTGACCCGCATTGGTTTTGTGATCACACATAACCGATGCTGTCCATGAAACCTCAGATCGACCTATCGACCTCGGCCCATGATCGCGTTTATCGCGGATTGCGGTCTCGGATCATGTTGGGTGAAATCAGCCCCGGCCATGCGTTTACCCTGCGCGGAATCGGTGCAGAGTACGATGTGTCGATGACCCCAGCCCGCGAAGCAGTGCGCCGCTTGGCCGCTGAAGGGGCGCTGAGCCTATCCAGCTCTGGGCGTGTTTCTACCCCCGAGCTTTCAAATGAACGGATCGAAGAGTTGGCCGCCCTGCGCGCGTTGATCGAAGTTGAGCTGGCCAGTCGGGCCTTGCCGCGTGCGCACATGGCGCTGATTGATCGGATGCAAACCATCAACGGCACAATTGCTAATGCCGTGTCTAACCACGACGCCGTCGGATATATCCGTACAAATCTTGAATTTCACCGAACGCTATACCTGCGGGCCCAAGCCCCGGCGATGTTGGCCATGTGCGAAACGGTTTGGCTGCAACTGGGCCCAACCATGCGATCACTATATGGCCGTTTGCGGCGTACTGAACCGCCGCGCTTTCACAAGCTGATCATAGCTGCGCTGAAGGCCGGGGATGAACCCGGTCTGCGCTTGGCTGTTCGGTCTGATGTCACGCAGGGGCTTCGGCTGCTGGTGGGCTAAGGCTGTCCGCGTCTTACGCAGCCAGCCCTTCCATACCCATAGACAGAAATTTGGCGCGCCGATTGTGGATCAAATCTGCTGCCGATTCTTCGGCCAATTCTGACAGCATCGACGAAATCGCTGCCCCAACCGCCGCAATCGAGGCTGGCCCGTCACGATGCGCGCCGCCCAATGGCTCTGGGATAACCCGGTCCACCACATTCAGTTGACGCAAATCTTGTGCCGTCAGGCGCAACGCTTCTGCGGCTTCACGCATCTTTTCGGAATCTTTCCAAAGGATCGATGCGCAGCCTTCGGGCGAGATGACCGAATAGACGGAGTGTTCCAGCATCGCCACCCGGTTCGCTGTTGCAAACGCCACCGCGCCGCCAGAGCCACCTTCGCCGATGATAATGGACACCACAGGCGTTCCCACCTGCAGGCTCTTCTCTGTCGCACGGGCAATTGCTTCGGACTGGCCGCGTTCTTCGGCGCCTTTGCCGGGATAGGCACCGGGTGTGTCCACCAAGGTGATCACGGGCAGGCCGAACCGATCCGCTAAATCCATTAGACGAACAGCCTTGCGATACCCCTCGGGCCGCGCCATTCCAAAGTTGCGCTCGATGCGGCTTTGGGTGTCATGGCCTTTTTCATGTCCGATCACCACAACCGGCCGATCATTGAAGCGGGCAAGCCCCCCCATGACGGCGTGATCATCCGCAAAGTTCCGGTCGCCAGCCAGTGGTGTGTACTCGGTGAACAAGGCTTCGATGTAATCTTTGCAATGCGGACGCTCGGGGTGGCGCGCAACTTGGCATTTCCGCCATGGCGTCAGCTTTTTGTATAAATCCTTAAGTAAGGTGTCGGCTTTGCGATCCAACGCAACAGCTTCATCCTCAATATCCATATCCTCGTTCTGCTGCGCCATCGCGCGCAGTTCTTCCGCTTTGCCTTCAATCTCGGCCAGCGGTTTTTCAAAGTCGAGGTAATGCGTCATGGCCACATCCTTCTGCCGGTGTTGGCCGTATATGGCGTGGCACAGGCAAGGATGCAACAAAGCAAGGCCCAAAGATCAGATCAAAACCATACCCATCGAGGCCACCAGTAGGCCTGCCATTGTCCAGTTAAACAGCCGCAACCGTTTCGGATTGGTCAGCCAGCGCCGCAGTTGCTTTCCGGCCAAAGTCCAACTGGTGCAAGAAATGACGGATGTTGCAACAAAGGTTCCGGCCACCCAAAACACCGCTGCGCCTTCTCGGCCCTGTGCAAACAGCGTGATCGTGCTGAGGGACATGGTCCAACCTTTGGGGTTCACCCATTGAAACAGCGCTGCCTGCAGAAAGGTTAGCGGCGTAGCCCCTGCATCCCCGTGGCCAGGTGCCGCTGCATTGGCGATTTTCCAACCCAGCCACAAGATATATGCCACGGAAACCACCTGCAGGATTGTCAGGCTGAGCGGCCATAACTCAAACAGTTCCATCGCACCGAAACCCACCAGCAGCACCATAATCGGGAACCCCAATCCAACGCCCAGCATATGCGGTATGGTTCGGCGAAAGCCGAAATTGGCGCCCGATGCCATCAGCATCAGGTTGTTCGGGCCTGGGGTGGTTCCGGCCACAAAGGCAAAGGCGAATAACGCGAGGAAATGTTCTAAAGTCATGCCGCAATAATTAGCGGGAAAAATCTGCTCAATGGTTGCAAAAATAGAAGGTATCGCGCAGAATTTGCAATGTATGGTGGATTTTGACGCGATAGACCGCAAGATATTGCAAGTATTGGTGCAAGACGGGCGTATCAGCAATCTTGCGCTTGCCGAAAAGGTGGGCCTGTCCCCCTCTGCTTGCCTGCGCCGCGTATCCACGCTTGAGCGAAGCGGTGTAATAAAGGGCTATCGCGCGATACTGTCGGCAGAGGCACAAGGCATCGGTTTTGTAGCTTATGTCACTGTTGGTCTGAACCTTCACACCAAATCGGCCCAACAGGCGTTCGAACGCGCCATGATCCAAGCACCGGAGGTGCGCGAGGTTCACAACATCACCGGCGCAGTAGAATATTTGCTGCGGGTCGAAGCGACAGACCTTGCGGCGTACAAACACTTCCATACCGAAGTTTTGGGCACGCTGCCGCAGGTCCATGCGATAACCAGCTATGTCGTGATGGGGTCCCCAAAGGATGAACGGCGCTAAGGGCGGTTATGCAGCGCGACACGGCGAACAGCCGGGGCAAAACGACGTGTTCCGTCTATGCTCGCAACATACCTGACATCCAAAGATGAAAGACAGGCCTGCAATCGGCCTCTATCGCATCAGGTCTGGCAGATCGCCCGTCAAACCGGCCGCTTCGCGCATGAAGCCACGCCGAAGTGCAGGCATGGATTGAACCGCGCGCATGCCAATATCACGTCCCAGCCGCAACAAGGGATTGTCGTTCGAAAACAGCCGATTGAACAGATCCGTCCCTGCTGCCAATGTCGCCGTATCAAACCGGCGCCATTGGGCATAGCGTTCCAGCACTTGGGGGCTGGCAAAATCTTCGCCCCGCCGCAGCGCGTGGCTGATGACATGCGCCAGCGCGGCCACATCACGCAATCCGGCATTCAACCCTTGGCCCGCAATCGGGTGCATCCCGTGGGCAGCGTCACCAATCAGGGCAAGCCGCTGAGACACAAAGGAATTGGCCAGAGTTAGGTTGAGTGGATATGTGTATCGCGCGCCTTCCAGTGTGATCTCACCAAGAAAATCACCGAATCTGGGACGCAGAACTGCCAGATAGTCTTCATCAGGCAAGGCGTTTATCTTGTGGGCCATGTCTGTGCGCTCGCTCCAAACGATAGAGCTGCGGTTGCCCGGCAGCGGCAAGATCGCCAAAGGGCCGGGGGGCATAAAGAACTGATGCGCGATTCCGTTGTGCGGTTTTTCATGCGCAATCGCACAAACCAGCGCTGTCTGGCCATAATCCCAACCTGTGCGCCGGATGCCTGCACGTTCAGCAGTGCCGCTTTTCCGCCCGTCTGCGCCAACAATCAAACGCGCCTGAACCGTGTTGCCCGAAGCAAGTGCCAACTGTGCTGAACCGGCGTCAATTTCCTGACCGATCACGGTTTCTTCCGAAAGGTGCGTGATGCGTTCATGCGTCATTGCCTGCATCAATGCGCGGCGCAGATACCGGTCTTCCAGCATCGTGCCCATTGGGCCATCTTCGATTTCAGCGCTATCGAAATGCAAACCCAGAAACGCCGCACTGTCCCCGATGTTTCCGTCGCTGACTTTGATTTCATGCATCGGCTGAGACCGTTCCGCCACCTTTTCCCACACCCCAAGCGCGTCCAGCATACGCTGTGATGAACGGGCCAGCGCATAGGCGCGCCCATCAAAACTGGCGTCTTGCCGGGTGTCCAAGGGCAGTGCGTCGATCAACGCAACGGTCAGGCCCGCCTGCGCAGCGGCAAGGGCAAAAGCAGGGCCATTCAGGCCTCCGCCGACGATGGCGATATCGGTCTTGATGTTCATGCAGATGAATATGCTCCGTTGTACGCCATTGTCCATGCGCCCGCCTGCCGCTACCGTCTGAAAAAAACACGACGAGGGCACCATGAGTGAATGGACCACAATGACCGCCGCAGATTTGGGGCGGGCGATAGGCGCAGGGCAGGCAGATCCGGTAGATGTGACCGAAGCCTTTCTGGAACGTATCAATCAACATCCGATGGCGGGCAGAATCTATGCGCGTCTGACCCCCGACAGAGCGCGGGCCGAAGCCAAGGCAGCGGCAAAGCGTGCCAAAGATGGGTTGCGCTTATCGGCGCTAGACGGGGTGCCCGTTAGTTGGAAAGACCTGTTTGACACAGCAGGCACGGCAACTGAGGCGGGATCAACGCTGCTGAAAGGGCGCATTCCTGCAACGGATGCCACGGTCTTGCGCAGAGCAACGGCATTGGGCTTGGTCTGTCTTGGTAAAACACACATGTCCGAATTGGCCTTTTCGGGGCTGGGTCTGAATCCTGTCACTGAAACCTCGCCATGTGTGAATGACGAAGCTGCTGTTTCGGGTGGGTCTTCATCGGGTGCTGCGGCATCGGTTGCCTATGGCCTGGCCGCCGCAGCAGTCGGGTCTGATACGGGTGGGTCTGTGCGTATTCCTGCAGCTTGGAATGACCTTGTTGGTTTGAAAACCACCTCGGGTCGTTTGCCCTTGAGCGGTGTTGTGCCGCTGGCCGCGCGGTTTGATACCATTGGGCCGCTGACCCGCTCGGTTGAGGACGCCGCCCTGATGCTGGGCGTGCTTGAAGGGCAAAAGCCCATCGATATACGCGGTGCCGGTGGGCTGGAAGGACGGCGTTTTGCGGTTCTGCAAACACAAGTGATGGACGACCTGCGCGATGCACCACAGGCGGCGTATTTTTCGGCAGTTGAACGCATGAAAGCAGCCGGTGCACATGTCGAAGAATTGGAGTTTCCGGCGTTGGATGGCGCGATGGCAGATGCAGGCACGCTGTTTGCTGCCGAAGCATATGGCACGTGGTCAGATGCGATTGAGGCCAACCCTGACGTTATGTTCCCACCGATCCTTGAGCGGTTTCGCGGCGGCGCAGCGCCTAAGGCGATGGAGTATGTTGCAGCGTGGCAGCGGCTGGAGGAAACGCGCTCCCAATGGCAAGAACAGACTGCAGGGTTTGACGCGGTGCTGTGCCCGACGGCCCCGAATTTGCCCCCCAATCTGGATCAGTTGATGGAGCAGGGGGATTATTACGTCACTGAAAACCTTCTGACATTGCGCAACACGCGGGTCGGTAATCTGCTGGGCCTCTGCGCAATTACGTTGCCCACAGGTGTGCCAAGTTGTGGTGTTTTGCTGATGGCGGCCCCGTATCAGGAGGCGGGATTGCTGCGCCTGGCCCTGGCGGTCGAGGCTGTGCTGTCGTGACATACACGTGGAACAGTGAAAAACCAGCGTTTTGCCGGTGACGGCGCTGTGGCGGCATGATAGGTCTGCGACATGAGCCAGCTGCCTACGAAGGCCGAGATCCTTGACTGGATCGCGGCGAACCCCACCAAAAACGCAAAGCGCGATATTGCCAAAGCTTTTGGCATAAAGGGCGCCCTGCGGATCGACCTGAAACAAATCCTGCGAGAGCTGGAGGGTGAAGGTCATCTGGAAAAGCGAAACAAAAGTTATCGTGACCCAGACCGGTTGCCGCCTGTCAGTGTTCTGCAAGTCAAAGCGCCGGATTCCAGCGGGGATTTGTTTGCGCAGCCCATGGAATGGCACGGCGAAGGGGTAGAACCTGTTGTGTTGATCATCCCGCGCGCCAGCGATCCCGCTCTGGGGGAGGGAGACCGCATTCTGGCGCGGCTGACAGTCGTTCATGAAGCTGATCACAATTACGAAGCACGGTTGATCCGGCGGATTGGTGTCAATCCGAAACGGATCGTTGGCGTGTTTCGCAAAGCTGCCGAAGGCGGGCGCATTTCGCCCATCGACAAAGGCGCAGACAAGGAATGGATGGTCGCCCACGATGCTACGGGCGGTGCCAAGGATGGGGAGCTGGTCGAGGCAGAACAGGCCGGGCCCAAGGGCCGTATGGGTCTGCCGCGGGCGCGCATTGTTGCACGGCTAGGGGACCCCAGTGCGCCAAAGGCAGTTTCGCTGATTGCAATTCATCAGCACGGGATTCCTGACAGCTTTCCCGACGATGTGATTGCAGAAGCTGATAGTATGAAGCCGGCAGATTTGTCTGGCCGCGAAGACCTGCGTGATATGCCGTTGATCACGATTGATCCGGCAGATGCGCGCGATCACGATGACGCCTGTTTTGCTGAACCAGACACAGATCCAAAAAACGAAGGCGGGCATATTATCTGGGTCGCCATTGCGGATGTGGCGCATTACGTGACATCCGGCAGTGCGCTGGACCGTGAAGCACGCAAGCGCGGCAATTCCAGCTACTTTCCTGACCGCGTGGTGCCAATGCTGCCGGACAGGTTGTCGGGCGATTTGTGCAGCTTGCACGAAGGCGTGCCGCGCGCCTGTATTGCGGTGCGGATGGTTGTGGATGCGAACGGTCACAAGCTGCGCCACAAGTTTGTTCGTGGTTTGATGCGGTCGCCTGCCTCATTGAACTACCAAGAAGTGCAAGCCGCCATTGATGGCGATCCGAATGACAAGACAGGCCCCTTGCTGGAGCCTGTTCTGCGCCCGCTTTATGCCGCCTATCAGGCTTTGAAAAAGGCGCGCAACGAACGCCAGCCTTTGGATTTGGACCTGCCGGAACGCAAAGTTGTGCTGGGTGAAGACGGCAAGGTTACGTCGGTTAATTTCAGTGATCGCTTAGATGCGCACCGGCTGATTGAAGAATTCATGGTCCTCGCCAATGTGGCGGCATCAGAAACCCTGTCAAAGAAGTCGGTTCCTTTGTTGTTTCGTGTGCACGAAGAGCCACCCGAGGAAAAACTGGATACGCTTCGCACAACAGCAGAGTCAGCTGGTCTGACGCTGGCAAAGGGGCAGGTTCTGAAAACAGCGCATTTGAATCGCCTGTTGCACGATGCGGCCGGTTCCGATGATGCAGAACTGATCCATTTGGCAACCCTGCGCAGCATGACGCAGGCCTATTACAGCCCAGCCAATTTCGGCCATTTCGGATTGGCGCTAAAATCCTATGCGCATTTCACATCTCCTATTCGACGCTATGCCGATCTGATCGTCCATCGTGGCCTGATCACTGCGCATGGTTGGGGCGATGACGGGCTGGACGAATGGGACAAGCAAAACCTGGAAACCACAGGGCAACACATCAGCGACACGGAACGCCGTTCGATGATGGCAGAGCGAGACACAACAGATCGGTACTTGGCGGCCTATTTGTCTGAACGGATCGGCGCAGAGTTTGCGGGCCGGATCAGCGGCATTGCCAAGTTTGGTGTGTTTGTAAAACTGGAAGAAACCGGCGCTGATGGTTTGATCCCGATGCGCAATCTGGGCAGTGAGTATTTCCACTTTGATCGTGACAGCGGCACGCTGATGGGGGCCGATACTGGTACGCTAATTCAGCTTGGCCAAAAGGTCACCGTGCGCTTGGTGGATGCCGCCCCAGTGACTGGTGGTATCGGCTTGGAGCTTTTGACGCTTGAAGACGAGGAAATGCCACAGGGGCGCGGGTCTTTCCGCAAGGGTGGCGGAAACCGCAGCGGCGCAGGCAAAAACCCACGCCGCAAACTGTCTCGTGCCAAAAAGAAAGACGCCAAGGCCAAGGTGAAGGTCAAGCGGCAGCGGACAAACCGCCGCTAGCTGGCGCAAACATTGCTGCGCGACCACGGTCAATATAGGCGCAAAGCACTGCGTCTGACCTGACGGCTTGGCGCAGTGCTGTATCCGCCAGCAATGTGCGGATCATCGACAACATTGGCACCACAGTCGCATCCGCAGCGGTTGGATGCGCGCCGAACAGATAAGGTTTGTCGCCCAAGGTATCACGGATGGCGTTCAGGTCGGCCTGCATGCGGCGTAAACGATCCTGCGGAGAGAATTGCGCCAGTCCATGAGAGAACAACATGCGACGTATCTTTCGACGTATCATCTTGGGGACAATCATCTGCAAGGGCAGGGGCATCGCGGCGAACAGCTCTTCCTTCACCAAGGGCCAGCAGTTTTCGTCTAACCACCGGTCATAAACCAACCCGTATCGCAGGCTGTCTTCTGTCAAACGGATCAAGGCATGAGACTGCGCCTTTTGCGCCGCCGATAATCCTGCATGAAAATCTGCGCCAAGCGCTTCTAGATGCGATTGGATAAAGCTGGAATCCGGTATCAGGGTGCCATTGTCACGTAACACTGGCAGTCGGCGAAGTGGCATTTTGAAGGGGGTCACGTGGTTCTCACGTTCCCATGGCAGACCAGACAGGTTCAGCAGGCATGCCGCTTTGTTGCAAAAGGGACTGGCACTGAAATCATCAGCGGTTTCGGGAAAGGTCATTAGGGTCAGCATCGTGTATTTCCTTGGTTGGGATGCTGGTTTGATATGACCGGCTATTGCCAGTTTCTGTCAGCATGTGGCAGCATGATTACATTATGAGCCGATCACACCGCCTGCTCCAACTGATGCAAGTCTTGCGTCGATCCGCACCGCCCGTCACAGCAGAGCTGTTGGCCGAAGAAACAGGTGTGTCCAAGCGCACGTTGTACCGCGATATTGAAACGTTGCGCGGCATGGGCGCGGTCATCGATGGGGCCACCGGTTTTGGATATACGCTGATCGAAGATGCCAGCCTGCCGCCATTGACCTTTGATGATGAAGAGATCGAAGCGCTGGTTGTCGGGTTGCGAGAGGTTCAGGCCGTAGCAGACCCTGCTTTGGCCAAATCGGCCGCCAGTGCTTTGGCCAAATTGCAATCTCGTCTTCCAGACGCGCAGGCCCGGCGCATGCAACATGCCGTGCTAAGCGCGCACCGGTTTGAACGCATTCCACAACCGGGCGTGGATGCCAGCATTCTGCGCAAGGCCGCATGGGATGAGATGCAGGTCAGTTTTGACTACATCGACAAATTTCAGGCCTCGACACGGCGCGAAGTGCAGCCATTGGGGATTGTCTTTATGGACAACGCGCATTGTCTTTTGGCCTGGTGCCTGTTGCGCGATGATTTCCGTGCGTTCCGGCTGGACCGTATGGCCACGCTTTCGGTGACCAAAACCAGTTTTCGGCCCAAACGTGCAGCCATGCTGCGCACGTATTTGGCACGAATAACAACGCCGGCGGAAAACTGCAGCCCTCAGAATTGGCGGGTTCAGAGCAAAGCCGATCCGGGCTAAGCTGTTGGACAACAGCAGTCCGAAGAGGCGCGGAATGAACACAAGAGCAGCGATACTGATCCTGCTGGCCCTATCTGCGCCAGCTTGGGCAAACCCTGTTGAACCCATGGTCAGACCCAAAATGCGGCCGGCGACGCCGCATATTTTGCGGGCCATCGAATCCATCGCCCCGGTCACGGCCTCATCGGTGTCAGCGCCAAAGAATTTGGTGCGGCCGCGTTTGCGGCCTGGAAATCTGGTCGCCGTAAAAGCCAAATCCGCCTCGGCGCAGGCCGGGTTTGCGAAATGGATCGCAGGCTTTCGAAACCGCGCCTTTGCCGCAGGCATCACCCCGCAGGTTTTTGACAGCGCCTTTCGGGATGTCCGCTACGATGCCGAGGTTATTGAGCGCGACAGTAAGCAGTCAGAATTCACCAAAACCATCTGGGAGTATTTGGACAGCGCGGCTTCTGCGACGCGGGTGGCCAACGGCGCAAAAGCACTGGCCGCGAATCGCGCTTTGCTTGAGCGGATAGAGGCCAAATATGGCGTGGAAAAACAGGTGGTCGTGGCCATCTGGGGGCTGGAATCTGCCTATGGGACATTTCGCGGCAGCAAGCCGGTTATCGGCTCGCTTGCGACCTTGGCATATGACGGCCGCCGTGGTGCGTTTTTCGAGGCCCAATTGCTGGATGCGCTCAAAATTTTGCAGAACGGTGATACCCGCAGCCGCAACATGAAAGGCAGCTGGGCCGGTGCGATGGGGCATACCCAATTCATGCCAAGCAGCCACCAGTCGCTTGCGGTGGATTTCAACGGGGATGGGCGCCGCGATATCTGGTCTGATGACCCGACCGATGCATTGGCCTCAACCGCGAATTACTTGGCAAAGAACGGTTGGAAGACGGGAATTCCTTGGGGCGTTGAGGTGCGTTTGCCACGCGGTTTTGACTACGAACAAGCC
Source organism: Pseudoprimorskyibacter sp. (assembly GCA_034670065.1). Taxonomy (GTDB): domain Bacteria; phylum Pseudomonadota; class Alphaproteobacteria; order Rhodobacterales; family Rhodobacteraceae; genus Mesobacterium_A. The sequence continues at coordinate 382,005 of JAXMOG010000002.1, forward strand.
AATCGGCGGATCAAGAAAAAGCCCTCTGAATGGGCAAAACAGGGTGTTTTAGGCATTGATGGCGCCTCGGTGAAGGATTTTGGTGCCGCGTCGGTACTGCTGCCTGCCGGTGCGCAGGGTGCTGCCTTTTTGATTTTTGAGAACTTCGATGTGATCGAGCGATACAATACAGCCGACGCCTATGTGATTGGGGTTGGGCATTTGGCGGATCGCATCATTGGTGGTCGGGAAATCCAGGCCAATTGGCCGCGCGGTGACCGCGCGCTGACCTTTGATGAACGGCAGGAATTGCAGCGGCGATTGACGGCAAAGGGCTTCGATACGCACGGTGTGGATGGTAAGATCGGACCACTGACAATTGATGCTGTCAGGGCCTATCAGCGGTCTATCGGCACGGTGCCAGACGGCTATGCCTCGCTGAACATCCTGACCAAATTGCGCTGAAGAAATTGGCAATAATGCCCCATGTTGCAATACCGCCACGCGCTGTCATTGAGATTTCACGCATCAGGTGCTAAATTCAGTCGTACTATGCCTAGCGTCGGGGCCATGACGACGCGTTCCAAGGAGGACAATGATCTGTCTCTTACCGTCGACACGGCCGTTGCCGTTGAACCGGGTATGCCCATGACGGGCACCGCACCCATGGCACTGACAAGCGAAATTCTGCTGTCTGCCATTCTCTCTGAAATCGAAGACATGAAGGCCGAGGAAGTCGTCCAGATTGACCTGCGTGGCAAGTCATCCATTGGCGACTATATGGTCGTTTGCTCGGGGCGTTCATCGCGCCAGGTTGCAGCCTTGTCTGAAAAGATTGTCGACCGGCTAAAGCAGGACTACGGCGTTCTGTGCAAAGTCGAAGGCAAAGAAACTGGCGACTGGGTGTTGATCGACTCCGGTGATGTGATTGTGCACGTGTTCCGCCCGGAAGTGCGCGAGTTCTATCAGTTGGAAAAAATGTGGATGCCGACCGCGGCTGACACTCGGGTCTGACATGCGCATTCACGTTCGGGCTGTAGGGCGGCTTCAGGGTCGCAGCGAAGAACGTGCGCTGACCGATGATTATATGGCCCGCTTCAACCAAACCAGTCGTGGATTGGGATGGGGCGGGATAACCGAGGTCGAGGTCGAAGATAAAAAGGGTGGTGGCATGTCATCAGAAGCCACCCTGCTGCGCAAAGCCTTGCCCAAGGGCGCCGTTCTCGTCTGCCTGGATGAGCGCGGCAAGATGCTCAGCTCTCCTGAATTCTCAGAAAAACTACGGGGTTGGGCCGATCAGGGTCGCCCGGATGTGGCCTTTGTGATCGGCGGCGCAGACGGCATTGATCCGTCATTGCGTGCCGAGGCTGACGCACTGATCTCTTTCGGGCGCATGGTGTGGCCGCATAAGTTGGTGCGCGTCATGCTGGCCGAGCAATTGTATCGCGCGGCCTCTATTTTGGCAGGAAGCCCGTACCACCGGGTTTAGACGGCGGTGATTAAACCGCCGCACCTGGTGCCCAGCCGCCATATGCCAAGATCAGCAAGATCACACCCAAAATCACCCTATAGATGACATATGGCGTAAAGCTGACAGACTTCAGCAAGCGCATCATCAGTGTCAGTGCGACCAGGGCTGCGAGGAAGGACAGGAATGCTGCGATTGCCCCGTCTCGCGCTGCAGCGGCATCGGCTGTTGCAACAACCTCTAGTCCCAGCAGGGTTGCAGAGGCGATGATTGTCGGGATCGACATCAGCATGGCCAGCTTGGCGCCACCGGCGCGTTCATATCCCAGCTGACGTGCCGCCGTTATGGTGATGCCCGAACGAGACGTGCCTGGGATCAACGCGACCGCCTGCCAAAGCCCCATGATCAGCGCATCTTTCAAGGACCAATTGGTGTCGGTTTTTTCGGTCGCGCCTTTCTGGTCAGCCCAATACAGAACGAGGCCAAAAATCAACATGGCCCAGCCAATCACCGCGACAGAACGCATCGCGTCATCCAGCCCGGTGATTTTGAGGATAAGGCCAATAATGATGACCGGGATTGTCGCCATGATCAGCAGAAACGCCAGTTTCGCGCCGGGCGTATCCATCTTGCCGGTCATGAGCCGTAGCGTTCCGATAGCGGCGTCGCGCACATCACGCCAGAAATACAGGATAACGGCGAACAAGGTGCCCACATGCACCGCGACGTCTAGGACTTGTCCCTGGTCTTGCATCCCCGTTAGATTCGGCAAGAGAATCAGGTGTCCTGATGAAGAAATAGGCAAAAACTCTGTAACCCCTTGGATGAGGGCCAGAATAACGAGCTGAGTCAAAGGCATGTTGGCACTTTCATCAATCTGATACGCCTTCGGTATAAATCCATAAGATTCAAAGGGAAGCGATAATTTAAGTCCGATTCGGACTTAAAAATGCTGTATTGCAGCGATTTTTTTTCCAAAATGGCCGCATATTTCAAAAATAGGTCAGTACGTGTGACTTTTCTTTCCGAATTGCATCGCGTATCAGGGCTGCTCAGACAGTAATCCCCTCCGGAGGTCCTGCCCATGGCAAAGCAGCCGATGCTAAAATTCGTGAACGTTGAAAGAGACATGCCCCAAAAACGGGAAGCAGATGTCCGGAACAAAGATTTCGACGAAATTTATGCTGAATACGCAGCTGCGAAAGCTGAAGAGCAGGCAAGCCGCTGTAGCCAGTGTGGTGTTCCATACTGCCAAAGCCATTGCCCGTTGCACAACAATATCCCCGACTGGCTGCGCCTGACCGCGACCGGCCGTCTGGAAGAAGCGTATCGCGTCAGCCAAGCGACCAATACCTTCCCCGAAATTTGCGGACGCATCTGCCCACAGGATCGTCTTTGTGAAGGCAACTGTGTGATTGAACAGTCTGGCCACGGCACAGTGACGATCGGCAGCGTCGAAAAGTACATTACCGACACGGCATGGGAAAAGGGCTGGGTCCTGCCTTCAACCCCGTCAAGTGAGCGCAAGGAAAGCGTTGGTATCATCGGCGCGGGTCCAGGTGGATTGGCCGCGGCTGACATGCTGCGCAAAGCCGGTGTGCAGGTTACTGTATATGATCGTTACGACCGCGCAGGTGGCCTGCTGACCTACGGCATCCCCGGTTTCAAATTGGAAAAAGACGTTGTCATGCGCCGCAACAAGTTGCTGGAAGACAGCGGCGTGACCTTCAAGCTGAATTGCAACGTTGGTGAAGACATCAGTTTTGATGACATCCGCAGCGCGCATGACGCGGTCATTATTGCCACCGGTGTTTACAAGAGCCGTGACTTGGCCGGGCCAGGCAGCGGCGCGCAGGGCATTGTTCAGGCACTCGACTATCTGACCGCCTCCAACAAGTCGTCCAACTTCGGTGATACGGTTGCCGAGTTCGAAAGCGGTGCGTTGAATGCCAAAGGCAAAAAGATCGTTGTGATTGGCGGCGGTGACACGGCAATGGATTGTGTGCGCACAGCCATTCGTCAGGGCGCGGAAAGCGTAAAATGTCTGTACCGTCGCGATCGCGCCAATATGCCCGGTTCGCAACGTGAAGTTCAGAACGCCGAGGAAGAAGGCGTGGTATTTGAGTGGCTGACCGCCCCCAAGGGTTTTGTGGGCGAGCCAGTCACAGGCGCGATCGTTCAGCGCATGCGTTTGGGCGCACCTGATGCCAGCGGCCGTCAAAGCCCTGAGATTATCGAGGGGTCCGACTATACCGAAGAGGCCGATCTGGTGATTACCGCATTGGGCTTTTCGCCAGAGGATCTGCCCACGCTATGGGACACAGAAGAACTGAGCGTGACCCGTTGGGGCACAATCAAGGCTGAGTTTTCCTCAGGTCGCACAGCTCTGCCGGGCGTTTATGCTGTCGGCGACATTGTGCGCGGTGCATCGCTGGTTGTCTGGGCGATCCGTGATGGTCGTGATTGCGCCGAGGCGGTGTTGTCAGATCTGAATGGCGCTGCGGCAGTGGCTGCTGAGTAGGGGCGATCCGGGCAGGTCGGGGCCCAAGCGGGCCTCCGATACCCAGCCTACTGAAAATCAATTCTTAACGGACAGCCCCGCCGTTCAGGCGGGTGCGAAAACACCAAGCGAACAAGGGACGCAGAATGTCAGAGAAGACGGGACAATGCATGTGCGGCGCTGTGCGCTTTACTGCGTCTGATGTGCCGTCGGAATTTGGCGCGTGCCATTGTGAAATGTGCCGCCGCTGGACAGGGTCGGCGTTGTTGGGCGTCACAGTGCCGCAAGAAAACGTGCACTGGACAGGCGCCGAACACATCGCGAAGCTGCAAAGCTCACCCTGGGCTGAGCGGGCATGGTGCCGTGAATGCGGCACGCCTTTGTATTACCACGTCACGATGGATGGGCCGATGCAGGCCAATATCGAAATGCCGATAGGGCTGCTTGACGATGCATCCGGAATGACACTGACAAATGAAATCTACATCGACCACAAACCCGATGGCTTTGCCTATACCGGTGATCATCCGCGTCTGACGCGGAAAGAGACGCTGGCAAAGTTCGGGATCTCGGATGAGGGAGACCTGTGATGACCAAGTATGACGCGAATTGGGCCGCTGCCGAAGAAGCCAAGCGCAAGTGGATGGCGGAAAACGGATTGTATTCCGAAGAGGACGAGCATTCGTCCTGTGGTGTTGGTCTGGTCGTCGCGATCGACGGCAAGCCGTCACGCAAAGTTGTGGATGCGGGTATCTCGGCCCTGAAGGCGATCTGGCACCGTGGGGCCGTTGATGCCGATGGTAAGACCGGTGACGGCGCTGGTATTCACGTGCAAATCCCGGTGGCCTTTTTCTACGACCAGATTGACCGCACTGGCCACAAGCCGCGCATGGACGAAACGCTGGCCGTTGGTCAGGTCTTTCTGCCGCGCACTGATTTCGGCGCACAAGAGGCATGCCGGACGATTGTTGAAACCGAAGTTCTGCGCATGGGCTATTACATTTACGGCTGGCGCCATGTGCCGGTTTCCGTAGGGTGCCTGGGCGAAAAGGCCAACGCGACCCGCCCCGAGATCGAACAGATCCTGATCTCTAACGCGAAGGGTGTGGATGAAGAGACCTTTGAGCGGGAACTGTATGTTATCCGTCGGCGCATTGAAAAAGCGGCCGGTGCTGCTGGCATTGGCGGGCTGTATATTGCATCGCTTTCATGCCGGTCGATCATCTACAAAGGCATGATGCTGGCCGAGCAGGTTTCAGAGTTTTATCCTGACCTGCAGGATGAACGCTTTGAATCCGCGTTCGCCATCTATCACCAGCGGTATTCGACCAACACGTTCCCGCAGTGGTGGCTGGCCCAGCCGTTCCGCATGCTGGCGCATAACGGCGAGATCAACACGCTGAAAGGCAACGTCAATTGGATGAAGAGCCACGAAATTCGTATGGCGTCTTCGACATTTGGTGATCTGGCCGAAGACATCAAACCGATCATCCCCAACGGGTCGTCTGACTCGGCAGCGCTGGATGCCGTGTTCGAGGTTCTGGTGCGCGCCGGGCGAAATGCACCAATGGCCAAAACCATGCTGGTGCCGGAAAGCTGGTCCAAGCAAGCGGTTGAGCTGCCGCAGGCGTGGCGCGATATGTACTCCTATTGCAACTCTGTGATGGAGCCATGGGATGGCCCTGCCGCATTGGCAATGACTGATGGTCGTTGGGTTTGCGGTGGTCTGGACCGTAACGGTCTGCGGCCGATGCGCTATGTCGTAACCGGTGACAACCTTCTGATCGCGGGCTCCGAAGCGGGCATGGTTACGGTCGATGAATCCACCGTTCGTGAAAAAGGCGCGTTGGGGCCGGGGCAGATCATTGCTGTCGATATGGCCGAAGGCAAACTGTACCACGACACCGAAATCAAAGATCGTCTCTCCGCAGCACAGCCCTTTGGCGATTGGGTTGGCAAGATCAACGAACTTGATGATGCAATGGCCAAGATCGAGGAAACCCCGATCTATGAAGCCGGCGAATTGCGCCGTCGTCAGATTGCTGCGGGCTTCACTGTTGAAGAGCTTGAGCAGATTCTGTCGCCAATGGCCGAAGACGGCAAGGAATCCCTGGCATCCATGGGCGATGACACGCCGCCAGCGGTTCTTTCCAAGAAGTATCGCCCTCTCAGCCATTACTTCCGCCAGAACTTCAGCCAGGTGACGAACCCGCCAATCGACAGTTTGCGCGAATACCGGGTGATGAGCCTGAAAACACGGTTCGGTAACCTGAAAAACGTTTTGGATGAATCCAGCGCTCAGACCGAAATCTTTGTTTTGGATAGTCCCTTTGTGGGCAACGCCCAGTTTGTAGAGCTGAGAAAACAGTTCAACGCGACCAGCGTTGAGATTGACTGTACGTTCCCGGTGAACGGCGGCAAATGGGCACTGCGCGAAGGTCTGGCACGAATTCGGAGCGAGGCAGAAGATGCCGTTCGTTCCGGTGCGGGACATGTCATTCTGACGGATCAGGGCTGTAACGAAGAAAACGTTTCGATGCCGATGATCCTGGCCACCAGCGCGGTGCACAGCCACCTGACGCGCAAGGGTCTGCGCACGTTCTGCAGCCTGAACGTTCGGTCAGCCGAATGTATCGATCCGCATTACTTTGCGGTTTTGATCGGGGCAGGCGCCACCGTGGTGAACCCCTATCTGGCCGAAGACAGCCTTGCGGATCGTATTCGCCGTGGCTTGTTAGAGATGACCCTGACCGAAGCCGTCGCCAAATACCGCGAGGCGGTGGATGCTGGTTTGCTGAAAATCATGTCCAAGATGGGTATCTCTGTCATCTCGTCCTATCGTGGCGGGCTGAACTTTGAGGCCGTTGGATTGTCACGTGCGATGTGCGCGGAGTATTTTCCGGGTATGCTAAGCCGTATATCGGGTATTGGGGTGTCTGGCGTTCAAAAGAAAGCCGAAGACATTCATGCACTTGGCTTCCTGAATGGCCAAGACGTGTTGCCCATTGGCGGTTTTTACAAATCGCGTAAGTCCGGCGAAACCCATGCTTGGGGTGCGCAATCCATGCACCTGATGCAAGCGGCCTGTAACAAGGCCAGCTATGAGCTGTGGAAGACTTATTCCAAGGCGATGCAGTCCAACCCACCGATTCATTTGCGTGACCTTTTGGCGATCAAACCGATTGGCGAAGCAATTCCGCTGGAGGAAGTGGAAAGCATCACCTCGATCCGCAAGCGGTTCGTGACGCCTGGTATGTCGCTGGGGGCTTTGTCGCCCGAAGCGCATAAAACGCTGAACGTCGCGATGAACCGGATCGGTGCCAAATCCGACTCTGGTGAAGGTGGTGAAGACCCGGCGCATTTCGTGCCCGAACCCAATGGCGATAACCCATCCGCAAAGATCAAGCAGGTGGCATCTGGCCGGTTCGGCGTGACCGCAGAATACCTGAACCACTGCGAAGAGCTGGAAATCAAGGTGGCCCAGGGTGCCAAGCCCGGCGAGGGTGGCCAGTTGCCCGGTATGAAGGTGACAGACCTGATCGCGCGTTTGCGTCACTCGACCAAGGGCGTGACGTTGATCTCACCTCCGCCGCACCATGATATCTACTCGATCGAAGACCTCGCGCAGCTGATTTATGATCTCAAACAGATCAACCCGCGCTGCAAGGTGACGGTCAAGCTGGTGGCGTCTTCTGGCGTGGGTACCATTGCAGCAGGTGTCGCAAAGGCGAAAGCCGATGTGATCCTGATCTCGGGCCATAACGGTGGCACCGGGGCATCGCCGGCCACCTCGATCAAGTTCGCGGGTTTGCCGTGGGAAATGGGTCTGACAGAAGCGCATCAGGTTCTGGCAATGAACAACCTGCGCAGTCGCGTAACTCTGCGGACCGATGGTGGCCTGCGGACGGGGCGTGATATTGTTATGGCTGCGATGATGGGTGCCGAAGAATACGGTATCGGCACCGCTGCCCTGATCGCGATGGGCTGCATCATGGTCCGTCAGTGTCAGTCAAACACATGCCCTGTTGGGGTCTGTACACAAGACGAAGACCTGCGTGCCCGGTTCACCGGCAATGCGGACAAGGTTGTGAACCTTATCACTTTCTACGCCCAAGAGGTGCAGGAAATTCTGGCATCCATCGGCGCGCGTTCGCTGGACGAAGTGATCGGTCGTGCCGATTTGCTGCGCCAGGTCAGCCGTGGGGCCGACAATCTGGATGATCTGGATCTCAACCCCTTGTTGATCCGCGTCGATGGCGCTGATGACATTGTGTATGACCGCTACAAAGATCGGAATGCTGTTCCAGATACTTTGGACGCTGAAATCGTGCGCGATGGTCATCGTTTCCTTGAGGATGGTGAAAAGATGCAACTGTCCTATTCCGTGCAAAACACGCACCGGACAGTGGGTACACGTACCTCTAGCCATATTGTCAGCCGGTTTGGTATGCGCAACGCGCTGCAGCCTGATCACCTGACAGTGAAGCTGAAGGGCAGCGCGGGACAATCGTTGGGGGCCTTTGCTGCACCGGGGCTGAAGATCGAAGTCTCTGGTGACGCCAATGACTATGTTGGTAAGGGCCTGTCCGGCGGTACTGTTGTGGTTCGTCCACCAATGGATTCACCACTGACAGCGGCTGACAACACCATCATCGGCAACACAGTGTTGTATGGCGCGACCGACGGTCACCTGTTTGCTGCAGGTCGCGCGGGCGAACGCTTTGCTGTTCGCAATTCTGGCGCGAAAGTTGTTGTCGAAGGCTGTGGCTCCAACGGTTGTGAATACATGACTGGCGGTGTTGCGGTGATCTTGGGCAGCATCGGCGCAAACTTCGGTGCCGGGATGACCGGAGGTATGGCATATCTCTATGATCCAGAGGGTGCCGCCGAAAGCATGATGAATATGGAAACGCTTGTGACCTGCCCGGTCACAGTGGACCATTGGAAAGGTCAGCTGAAAGGCTTGATCGAACGTCATGCCAAGGAAACCGGTAGCTTGCGTGCCAAGGATATCTTGCAGCACTGGGATCTTGAGCTCGACAAGTTTGTCCAAGTCTGTCCAATCGAAATGTTGGGGAAGCTGGGCTATCCGATTGGCATCGAAGACAAGGCGATACCGGCTGAATAAGCTGACGAAATCGCGAAAACTTGAAAAACGGGCGGCGACAATCGCCCGTTTTTTTGTTGTTCATTCCCGGATTATGCAAAAAAAAATGCCTTGGCCTGATATTCGCCCAATTGTCATCTCGAATCTGACCCGTTTGGGTTGAATGTTGGGTACAGGTCGAACGGCTTGGTCTCCGTTAGACAGGTGTGGTTATCCGGTACATACAACGTCATCCCGTTGCCCTCGTGCTCACTTGGGACAGTACCTTGGGGTCTGCATCTTTCTGTTTATTGCAGACCCCGCCCACCGAAGTTACTGGCTTGGTTGCAATTGGAACCTTATAAAGCGTCCTAATGACCGTCGAGCAGACATCATCTAGAAAACGTAAGTCCGCCAAGGGCAAAGGCAGCAAACGCCGCGCGCGCGTGATGCCGTTTGTTCTGCGCTGGTTGTTTCGCGCCGCAATGGTTTTTGCGGTGTTGGCGTTGCTTTGGGTGATCCTGTATCGCGTGGTTGCCCCCCCTACGACCTATTACATCTGGAGCGAAGAACGCCGCTTGGGCCATTCTGCAGACAGAGAATGGGTCGATGCGGACGATATTGCGCCTGTGATGTTTCGTTCTGTAGTTGCGGCTGAGGATGCCAATTATTGCACCCATTGGGGCTTTGATATGCGCGCCCTGCGTGCAGCCATTGCCGATGGGGGCACTCGGGGCGCATCGACCATCAGCCAGCAAACCGTCAAGAATGTCTTCCTTTGGCACGGGCGTACCTATAGCCGCAAAGTGATGGAAGCCTTGTTGACGCCATTGGTAGAGGCCGTATGGCCCAAGCGCCGTATTCTGGAGGTCTATCTGAATGTCGCAGAGTTCGACGAAGGGGTGTTTGGGGTCAAAGCTGCAGCGCGCCATTATTTCGGAACCGCGCCATCTAGGTTAACCGCAACGCAGGCGGCACGGTTGGCGGCGATCTTACCGTCACCCAAAACGCGCTCAGCTTCCGAGCCCGGCCCCATGGTGCGCAAACGTGCGGCCAGCATTGCCGACGGCGCGGCGACGATCGCGCGGGATGGCCGAGCAGCCTGTTTTGAATAATCTTGTCAGATTTGCTCTTGGTTCAGGGTGGCCCGTAGCCACGAGCGCTTAACGGTGCGCGCTGGTCCGTAGGGATTCTGCTTCTTGGCGGGCATCACGCAACCCTTCCATTGTGGCGGCAAGCTCTGCCTCGGTCTGTGCCAACTGATTGGTCAGTTCCGCTTCGCGTTGTTGCAGATAGGTGATTGCCTGATCACGGGTTTCTTCGGCTTCGTGCAGTTCCTGGCTCATCTTTTCCAGTTCGTTCACATCGGCCTGACTGACCCGTGTAAAGCGGGTCACCAGCCAATGCGCAAACCAACCCAAACAAAAGGCGACCATCAGAACAATCGCTGTGGCGATGATGAATTCGGTTCTATTCATTGCTTTTGTCTTCCTGATCGTCTGGGGCGGGCGTGTCTGATCCTTCGACGATGGCATCACCTGCGTCTTGGATGGTTTCCAGCGTTGTCTGTTCTTCGACCACAGGTTCTGGCTTGATCAAGCGGAATTCGATCCGCCGGTTCGCCTCACGTCCCTCTTCGGTCTCATTGTCTGCAATCGGATTTGCTTCGCCGTACCCGGTTGCGTCATAGGCCGAGGTCAGAACACGGCGCTGGCGCAAGGCATCCAGAACGGATTCAGCGCGGGCCTGGCTAAGCTCTTGGTTCATGATCTCGCGGCCCTGGCTATCTGTGTGGCCCTGAATTTCCAGCGGGATATCACCGCAGATTTTCAGCAATTCGGCGATTTCATCCATGATATCCTTGGCGGATTCATCCAATGTCGCAGAACTGGGCTCAAACGTGATTTTGCGGTCGCCGATAATCTCTACAATTTTCGCCACACATTCTTCGGGGGTTGGGATGGCCAGTGTCGGATCCAGCCGTTCCAGATATTGAACGTCGATATCGAATTCTTCGCCCTTGCCCAGTTTTTCAGACAACAGACCAGACAAAGCCGCGCGCGCGTTCTGCTCACCTGTATTGCCGGACAGTTTGACAGAGTCGGCGGTAACAATCATTGCACCGTTTGACAGGCTCGATAAAGCGTCCAGTCCGGCCAAAACCCGGTGCGACCAGTTGGTTGGCAGGTCTTCGGTGGCATGGGCGGCCATGCGCACAACGCCAGATCCGAACCGTGCCTGTGCATAGCTTTCGGTTGTGACGACCGCCAAATCAGATGAAAGATTGCCACGCAGTTGTACGCTGCCTTCGGGACTAAGCGTTGCCACGAATTCAATTGGTCCAACTTCGCCCTCTTCTGGCGTGTCAGGCAGTACGGCTGTGAGGGCAAACGCCGATGGAAGGTCGTTTTCAAACTGACCGGTAATACGATCGAACGTTCCCTGATCCGTGCCGTCCAGGGCAATCAGCGACACATCCGTATCGGTGAAGGTCAGCGTGCCGCCGCCCAGTTCGGCCACCGCGCCCAGACCCATTTGAATGGCCTCGGCCCAGCGTGGCGATGGAACGCCCAGACCAATGCGGCAGTTCGCCTGCCCATCCAATCCGGCCTCGCTGGCGGCTTGCAGGATGGTTTGGCGGCTGTCCTCATCCGGGGCAGAGCAGGCATCAAACACAGCACCGCTATCATCTGCGACGAACCGCATGGTGAAGGGTGAAATCACGGGGCGTGGTGCAGTCAGGCTAAGCGTCAGCGAAACGTTTTCGGGCGCGCGTCTGGTAAGATCAGCTTCCAGTTTCCGTTTGGCCGCCCGATCAGGAGAGGTGGCGCGAATGCGGACAGCGCCGGCTTCCACCGAAATCTGTGAGCGCACCAAATCATCCAAGTTGGCGATAGCGAAATACAGCGCGTCATCCCAGTATTCGGGTGGTTCGAAATCTGCCGTTTCCAGAAAGTTGGAGACAGGCACATCGCGGCCAACCGCGTCCTGCACATCGCTGACCAGTGCCTCTACATCAGAGGCGACAGGCACCAATCCGTGGATGGACACACCGGAATCGTTGCGCAGCAGTTCAACCGAAAATCGCGGCTTTGCCAGCGCTGCGCCTTCGGCCACTGTCATCTGGTCAATGATCCGGGCAGTATCTACAGCGCGGCCAGCTGCCGTCACGGCGCGAAAACGAACCGCCTCATCCGGGGAGTCACCCGCTAGAAAAACCTGTAGCCCGTTCGCATCGACCGTTGCCCAGTTCATGGCCTCGCGGTCCAACTCTTTGCGGACACCTGCGATGGAGGCTTTCTCAACAACGCGGGACGACAAATACGCACTGCCGATCGCCAATACCGAGGCAGCGGCAAATACACCAAAGGTCAAAATTGAAGATGACAAGCGCATAGGCGTTCCAAGGCTATTTCGGCTTTAGTCTGATACGCTGGGTGCGCGGTCAGCGCAACGCAAGCAAAAGCGCAGCGGCGAAAAACAGCACAGGTATCAACCCGGCATCCCGGTTTGCCCGAAACAGCCGCAGCAAAACGGCCCCATCGTCCAGATCAACCTGACGCAATTGCCAGACAAGGTGCCAGCCAAATGCCCAAGGCCCCACCAAGGCTACGATCAAAACCAAAGGATTGTCGCTGGACACAGCCATAATCACGGCGATCCCCATAAGCGATACCGAGGCGACCAAAAACCTGCGCAACCAACGCGGGGTCTGATTGCCGAACAGGCGAGCGGTTGATTTTACACCGATCAAGGCATCATCATCGGCATCTTGATGGGCATAGATCGTGTCGTAAAAAAGTGTCCATGCCATGCCCGAGATATACAAAACCACGGCAGGCCAGCCCAAGCTGCCCGTATGCGCCGCCCAAGCCAGCAAAGCCCCCCAATTGAACGCGATGCCCAAAAACACTTGGGGCCACCAAGTAAACCGCTTGGCAAAGGGATAGATGGCCAGCGGCACCAGAGAGATGACACCCAGCAAAATGGCGGCCGGGTGGAACGTCAGCAAAATCAACAGCGCGACAAGAGATTGAGCCACAGCCCACGCCAAAGCTTTTTTAGTCGTGACCTGACCCGAAGGAATGGGGCGAGATGCCGTTCGTTCAACCGAACCGTCAATGTCACGATCGGTGATGTCATTCCACGTGCAGCCAGCGCCGCGCATCAAAATTGCACCGATGCCGCATCCAACAAACACCCAGGCGTCATACAGGCTGGCGTGCCCGTCATAGAGCATGGCCAGCAACAGGCCCCACCAGCACGGCAGCAACAACAGCCACGTGCCGATCGGTCGATCAGCCCGCGACAGGCGCAAATACGGGCGGGCAAAGGCGGGCGCGCGGGTGTCGACCCAATTGCCTTTGACTGCGTCCGAGACTTGGCCTTGCGCCTCTGGCGTTGTGTTCGGTCCGGTCATATGGTGCGCCCCATGAGTGCTAAGGTTCGTCTGTATGTAGATCACCCCTTGGGGGCGACACAACCTGTCCCGCTGACGCGGGAACAGGCGCATTATCTGTTCGGCGTCATGCGCCTGTCGGTGGGGGATGCGGTGGCATTGTTCAACGGGCAGGACGGCGCGTGGCAAGCCAAAGTGGCCGAAGCGGGTAAACGCGGCGGCATTCTGGTGTGTGAAACGCTGATTGCCCCACAAACGGAACCCCCCGATTTGTGGTTGTTGTTCGCACCTGTGAAGAAAGCCCGTACGGATTTCATCGTCGAAAAAGCAGTAGAGATGGGCGCGCGTCGGATTGTACCCGTGGCCACCGACTACACCAATTCGGAACGGATACGGCAGGATCGCCAGCAGGCACATGCTGTCGAAGCAGCCGAACAATGTGGTGGGGTCTATGTGCCAGAAGTGGCGCCGCTGGTGAAGCTTTCGGCGTTACTGTCTGACTGGCCTGCTGATCGGAACCTGATGTTCTGTGATGAAACCGCCGCCGGGGCGCAATACACGTTGGGGGATGCGCCCAAGGGACCATGGGCCATTCTTATTGGGCCAGAAGGCGGTTTTTCACCCGCAGAAAGGGATCGGCTGAGTGCGCTCGACTTTTCTTATACCGTCAGTTTGGGGCCGCGAATCCTTCGGGCGGAAACCGCGGCCGTGGCGGCAATGACATTGTGGCAGACGCATTTGGGAGATTGGTAGATGCCACCCCTGTGTCAACACACAGACCTGCCTGAAATCCGCGCAATTTTGAACCGGCAAAGACATTTCGCGATCTTTCCACTGTTCAATTTGCGCCTGCACGGCTTGGTCGATCTAACCGCCGCGTCAAACCCGGACCACGCCATGTATGTGTGGCAATTGGCGGACGGTGTCCTGTGCCAAACCTTTGGCGGTATGATCATGCCTGTCAGCCCTGCCGCGACAGTGCAGGATTACGAAGGGATTTCGCTGCCCCGCCCACCCATTGGAATCTTGGGCGAAGAGCGGCAAGTCAAGATTGCGCGCGAGGGCTTGGGCCTAACGGATCAGGCCTGCCGGCTGGAAAAGGACGAGCCGCATTTTCACTTGGCTTTGGGCGACCTGAAAATGCCCCAGCTTGACGGATTATCGCTGCGCCGCCCGGATCAAACAGACCGAGACCTTTTGGTGTCGTGGCGTACGGCCTACAACGTTGAGGCATTGGGCGCAGCACCTGACGTCGCACGTGATGAAGCCGCCGAGAGCATAGATAGATACCTAAAAACCGGCAGCCATCGGATTTTGATGAGTGGTGAAACGCCAGTGTCTTTTGCCGGTTGGAATGCGCTGGTCGATAACGTGGTGCAAATTGGCGGCGTTTATACCCCGCCCGAATTGCGCGGGCAGGGATATGGCAGAACGGGCGTTGCATTGCTTTTGGCAGAGCTAAGCAAATCCACCTGCACCGACGCTATCTTATTTGCGGCCAATGAGCCTGCGGCGCGGGCCTATCGCGCTTTGGGGTTCCAGAGGATCGGAACGTTTTCATTGGTCTTGTTCAACACCAACCAAGGAGGCCGCGCATGAGCCTATTTCGGCCCGAAGCAAAGGCAGCGATTCTGCGCTGGCGCGAGGCGATCATCGGTTTGGTGGTGTTTGCGCTTGGGCTGTACTGGGTGACGCAAACGTTCGGTTTGATCTACTGGCTTGGATTTCCGGTAACTCTGGCAGGGGTCGCATTGATTGTGATCGGTGTTCAGCGCGGCCGCTTTCGCACAGGCGGCGGCGGTCCTGGATTGGTGCAGATCATCGAAGGGCGGATCAGTTATTTCGGGCCGCTGACCGGTGGTGTTGTTGATGTCAGCAACTTGACAGCGCTGCGTTTGGACCAGGGCGCCAAACCACCCCATTGGTTGCTGGATCAACCGGGCGTGCCATCTTTGGCGATTCCTACAAATGCCGAGGGCGCAGAGGCCTTGTTTGACGCCTTTGCCACAGTCCCCGGCTTGGAAACAGGCCGGTTGGTTGCGGCGTTGAACCGAAAAGCCGATCACCCGATTGTCATCTGGCGCAAAGGCGGCGCGTTAGATTCGCTGCCGCGGCTGCATTGACACCTGCGCCAGAACCAAGCATCCCTTGGAGGCTGTCACCAGCCAACTGAGCAGAACACATTCGGAGCCAATCGCAGATGTCTATCCCACAGTCCGGCGGCGGGCCGATCGAGCGTTACGAACAACTTGCTGAATACCTGTCAGATGGGTGCAAACCGAAAGCCGACTGGCGCATCGGAACCGAGCACGAAAAGTTTGGCTATTGCAAAGATACGTTGAAGCCTTTGCCATATGATGGCCCACGCTCTGTGCGTGCCATGCTGGAAGGATTGCAGAACCGACATGATTGGGCGCCAATCATGGAAGGCGACAGCATCATCGGCCTTGAAAAAGACGGAGCCAATATCTCGCTAGAGCCGGGCGGACAGCTGGAACTGTCAGGTGCGCCATTGGAAACCATCCATCAAACTTGTGACGAGGTGAACGAGCACCTGCGCGATGTGAAAGACATCGCCGATGAGGTTGGTGTGGGATTCATCGGGTTGGGCGCTGCGCCAATCTGGAAGCACGAAGACATGTCGATGATGCCCAAAGGGCGTTACAAGCTGATGACGCCCTATATGGAAAGCGTTGGTACGCTGGGCACAGCAATGATGTACCGGACATGCACCGTGCAGGTGAATCTGGATTTCGCATCCGAGCCTGACATGGTTCAAAAACTGCGTGTGGCATTGGCTCTGCAGCCTGTCGCAACAGCGTTATTTGCCAATTCCCCGTTTTTTGAGGGCAAGCCAAACGGGCACAAATCCTGGCGTGCACGCATTTGGCGCGATCTGGATGAAGCACGCACCGGCATGCTGCCGTTTGTGTTCGAAGACGGATTCGGTTTTGACGCCTGGGTCGAATATGCGTTGGATGTGCCGATGTATTTTGTCTATCGCAATGGGCAGTACATCAATGCGCTTGGCCAATCCTTTCGCGATTTCCTGAAGGGCGAATTGCCGGCCTTGCCCGGTGAAAAGCCCACGCTCAGCGATTGGGCCGACCATCTGACAACTCTGTTCCCCGAAGCACGCTTGAAAAAGTTCATCGAAATGCGTGGGGCCGACGGCGGCCCATGGCGGCGGCTGTGCGCCTTGCCGGCGTTCTGGGTTGGTTTGACCTATGATCAAACCGCGCTGGATGCTGCTTGGGATATGGTGAAGGATTGGGATGCAGAAACACGTGACGAACTGCGCGTAGCGGCTTCAATCGACGGGCTGCATGCCAAGGTTCGTGGCTTGTCCATGCATGAGTTGGCGCGCGAAGCTGTAAATATTGCAGAAGCAGGGCTGAAGGCCCGCGCGTGTCCGGGTGCAGGTGGTATGGTGCCGGACGAAACCCATTTTCTGAATGCGCTGAAAGAAAGCGTAGACAGTGGTCAAGTTCCGGCTGACGAGTTGTTGGAGCGTTACCACGGCGATTGGAACGGGGATCTTAGCCGGATTTACGCCGACTATAGCTATTAAGCTGTCTGCCCATCGTCCAGCGTATCAGCCGGTTTTTCGCCCAGGATTTTCTGTCGGTAGAGCGAGTTGACCTCTGCTTTGCGCGCGGCTTGGCCTTCGGGCGTTGCGTAGACATCGGCCTTGTCTAGTTGCAGATAGGCCGCCCATGGGTCGTGCTTGGCACTGGTTGATGGCGCAGCTTTCCGGTCACCTTGGGCCGCATTTGGACCTGCCATGAAGTTTGCACCGCCAACCGGGTGATGTTCGTATGGGCCGGGGCCATGGCGATTGTCGCATCGTTGTGTTGGCCACATCATCAGGATGAAAAACACCAGTGATGTCAGGGCAGAAAGAATTTGCAGACCAATTAGCGCGCCGCCAGCGGTTGCCACGGGCTGTGATGCGCCGCCAATGATGGCCACCGGAAACAGAAACGCCGGTAAGTAAAGCAGCCCAAACATCCACCAGCCAGACAAGCCAACGTCATGCAAACGGCGCACGCTGATGGAATGTAGTGGGATAAACATCAAAATGCTGACCCAGGGTGTCCACCAAGAGGCAATGCGCATATCCATGACGATCTGACCGGACTGATATGCGGAATATACCTTTTGCGCGTCTGCAGCGACGGCCCCGACCCAAAGGGCCATGTAGAAAAGCATGAACCACCAGTATTCAGCGCGTGATGCGCGCCCACGAAATCTGGCGTATTTCAGGAAGGCGGTTTGAACTGCTTCGATCGGACCCATGGAAAACTCGCATCAACAATTTGCGCAACTCTCAGAGAGTTGGTCGACGAATACACGGCGAGATTGCGATTATTTTGCGGCCAAAATCAACCTAAGATTGTTTTTGCGAGATCAGCCCAATGAACTCATCAATCTGTTGGTCGGTCTGCGACCAGTCCGTAACAAGCCGACCTGTCAGAATTTCATCGGGGTCGGAACCGTCAATTCGGCCAGCTTCGATATAGTAAGTGGCCCCGTTTTCCAACGCATGGCGGTGCACGGCCCGCGGTGCATCAAAATACAGCATATTGGCATCAGGAAATGCACCAGTTGTGAAACTGACCTGATTTGAGGCCTGCAGACCTTTTGCCAGACGCGCCATATTTGCGTTCGCCTGCGTCGCCAGATCACGCCACAAGTCATCGCGCAAATACGCAGCCATTTGCGCAGAAAGAAACCGGTGCTTAGAAAACAGGTGCCCGCCCCGCTTGCGCCGGTGTTCAAAGCTGGCGGCATGGTCAGGGTTAAAAAAGATCACGGCTTCCACGCCCATCAGGCCATTTTTGGTGCCGCCAAACACCAGAACATCAACGCCAGCTTTCCAGCTCATCTCTGCCGGTGTGCTTTCGGTTGCCACAACGGCATTGGCAAAACGCGCACCATCCAAATGGACCGGTAAGTCATAGCTATGGGCGACACTGCACAGGTCTGTGACCTGCTGAGCCGTATAAACATTTCCGCGTTCAGTGACGTTGGACAAGGAAACAGGTCCACGGGCCGGTCCGTGGACACCACGTGTGCCTTCTGCGTCAATCGACTGTCGCAGGGCATTGGGTGTCATCACATCGCCCTCGCCAACCAACGTCAGCTTGGCGCCACCGGTATAGAACTCTGGCGCGTTACACTCATCGACATTGATATGAGCGACGGGTGTGCAAAACACAGTTTGAAACGGCTGACAGACGGAGGCCAATGCCAGAACATTGGCTGATGTGCCGGTCGCTGTCAGGTAGACGGTGGCGTCGGGCGCTTCCAGCAACGCGCGCATCCTGTCGCGTACCTCATCCATGTACCGATCTGCGCCATAGCCCATGGCATAGCCGCTGTTTGCCTCGATCAGGGCATCCATCACTTTGGGGTGGGCAGGGCCCGCATTGTCAGAAGCGAAATGCATTAGGTCGGCTCTTCTATAATGTAGTCTTCCCAGTCGTCGTCATCCACTTCGAACTCTGGCACAGTTCGATGCTGAACGGAAACCCGCGCCTGATGCACGCTGTCTGGAGTGCCAGATATCAACGGATGCCAGTTGAACAAGGGTTTCCCTTCGCGCAGCAATCGGTAGGCGCAGGTTTCGGGAAGCCAATAGGCGTGTTGGTCAATGGTGGCCGGAGTCATGACAATGCATTCGGGCACAAATTGGTGGCGAATCTCGTATTGGGCACAGCGGCATGTGCTGTCATCAAACAATCGGCACGCGACCCGCGTCAGAGCGACATCGCCCGTTTCCTCGTCTTCCAGCTTGTTCAGACAGCACTTACCGCACCCATCACACAGGGCTTCCCATTCATCCGGAGACATCTTGTCGAGCGATTTCTTTTCCCAGAATCTGGGCGCAAAACCAGTGCGCTCGATCGGATCTGTCATACCGTGGCCAGTATCTGACGTGCTTGAACGCAATCGGCATTCATCTGTTGGATCAAGTCATCCAAACTATCGAACTTTTCCTCGGGGCGCAAAAATTCGACCAACCCGATAGACAGGGTTTCACCGTAAAGATCGCCCTGAAAATCAAACAGGAAAGTTTCCAAGTTCGGGGCCTGTCCATTAAACATCGGACGCACGCCCATGGAAGCCGCGCCAATATACGACCCGGCATGTGGGCCAGTTATGACCTCGACCAGAACCGCATAAACACCAAAGCGTGGCGGATGCAGCCCGTCGATTGACATGTTCGCAGTAGGATAACCCAGTTCGCGCCCGCGCTGCTCTCCGCCGATCACGGCACCCTCTATGCGGTGCCAATGGCCCAGCATCGCGGCCGCGTTGCGGGGGTCACCATCGCTCAGTGCTTGGCGGATTGCTGTTGACGACACCAACCCGGTCTGACCTTCCAGAAGTTCTGAAACAGTGACACCAAACCCCATGTCCTTACCAAACCGGACAAGATCGTCTGCCGTGCCTGCGCGTTTGTTTCCGAAACAAAAATCAGCGCCAACCACCACATGGGTTAATCCCAAGCCATCGGCGATCACACGTTTCGCAAAGGCTTCGGGGCTAAGCCCAGCCAGGGCGGCGTTGAAGTTCAGCTCATAGAGTTTCTGAACGCCAAGCTTTTCCAAACGCGTGGCCCTGGCGCGCCGATCCATCAGCCGAAAGGGCGGAGCGTCGGGGGCAAAGTACTGACGAGGGTGCGGCTCAAACGTCATTACCCCCAATGGGGCACCCGGCACGGCCTTGCGGGCGATGTCGATGACAGACTGATGGCCAAGGTGCACGCCGTCGAAATTACCGATGGCGGCGGTGGCGCCACGGTCTTGGGGTTCGACGAATTGATAGTCACGGATAATACGCATGCCAGAGGGTTAGCGTTGCGCCCAAGCAACCGCAATCCCCGCATGAAGGTTAATGATACAGAAATTGACCATCTGCCACAGAGAGGGCAAACCCAAGCAGCCCGCCGAGGATGGTGTCAGTCGAACTTGCGTGACGGGGCCAGTACCTTGGCTTCGCCAATCAGAACCTTTTTGCCATCGACGGCACAGTGGCAATCCAGCGTCACGCGGCGTTTGGCGTGGTCAATATCAACCACTTTGACTTCCGCATAAACCGTATCACCGGGGCGGACAGGTGCCAGAAACTTCAGCGTCTGGCCCATATAAACCGTGCCGTGACCGGGAAGCTGTTCGCCAATGACCGCTGAAATCAGACCGGCCGTCAGCATCCCATGGGCGATGCGCCCTTCAAAGATGGTGTCTTGGGCGTAATCATCATCCAGATGCACTGGATTGCGATCCGTCGAAACTTCGGCAAACATCTCGATGTCCTGATCGGTGACCTGCTTGCGCAGGTGCCGGGACATACCCATTTCGATGTCTTCGATGCAGATTGTTCCGCGTGGCAGATTGTCCAACACTTTGGCCTCCATGAGACGGCTGAGTAATAATAAGTGCCCAAGGTCACTCGTTGGGTAATATTATTACTTCGCAGCTGCAGCAAAATCAAGGCAAATCTGTGTTAGCGAAGTTGTCCTATAGTATAGGTTGGCGCGATGTTTTCGCTTTCCAGATAGGCGGTTAGGGCCTGGGGGTCGGGCTGATGCGCGGTTTTTGTCTCATTCGCGGCCAAACCACCACTGATGAACAGGGAATCAATGTCTTCACCCATCGCGCCGGAAATGTCGGTGGCAGGGCCATCACCGATGGCCAAAACCTCGCCGTCGCCAATGGTGGAATCGATCGCTGCCAAACGACGCCGGGCCAGATCATAGATTGGTGGATGCGGCTTGCCAAAGTACAGGCTCTCACCGCCCATTTCGGTGTACAGCTTGGCCAAGGCACCGGCGCACCATTCACGGCTTTCGCCGCGATCAACAACAATATCGGGGTTCGCGCAGAGCAGTTTCAGGCCCTTTTGTTTTGCATACAGAAATTCCGGCCGGTTCACATCGGGGTCGGCCTTGGAATCAAACGGGCCGCAGCAAACGATGCCATCCGCCTCTTTCAGGTCAACCGGCGTGATAGAAACCGGGTCTTCGATCAGCGCCAGCGGTTCAAAGAATGAATGGTCATGCTTTTCGCCCATGAACCACACTTTTGATCCGACAACACCGCGGAACATAGCTGCTCGGGCTGAATCCCCGCTGGTGGCGATGACGTCATACGCGTCTTCGGGAACGCCCAGCTTTTCCAGCTGCAATTTGACCATATGGCGGGATCGCGGTGCATTGGTCAGCAACACAACAACACCACCCGTCTTGCGGTATGTTTGCAGCGCGGCCACGGCAGCGGCATGGGCGGTGACACCGTTGTGAACGCATCCCCATAGATCCACAAACAAGGCGCGGTATTTGCCGGAAATATCCGAAAGGGCGGAAACGATCTGGGTCATGCTGGGGGCTCCTGTTCTGGCAATACTGGTCAAACATGAAAAAAGGGGCGCCGTCCAGCGCCCCTTTTCAAACCTCTGTCCGTCAGGTTCAGACCTTCAGGTTCGGGATGATCTGCTTCTTGCGGCTCATCACGCCGGGCAGCACAACTGTATCGCCGGATACGGTTGCACCAAAGCTCTTTTCGGCCAGACCTTTGACCAGATCGTTTGGCACCAGCAATGTGGCTTCTTCCTTGATGATATCCACGATGAACAGCAGAACTTCATCAACACCATCTTCGGCACACACATCAGCGTAGCTTGCCATCAGGCTGTCTTTGCGATCCAGCGGGATGGACGGCGCGGTGGTTTCCAGAACCGACACGCGGAAATTGGTGCCATCAACTTCGTATTTCTTTGAGTCCATACGGATCAGATCGGCGTCGGAAAACGCCGAGACATCGGATTTCGCGGCGAACATTTCTGCGGCGAAATCTGCGATGGAAACACCCAAGTCTGCAGCCAACTGTTCGGCCACGGCCTTGTCATGGTCCGTTGTGGTGGGGCTGCGGAATTCCAGTGTGTCCGACAGGATGCAGGACAGCGCCGCGCCTTTGATTGCTTCAGGCATTTTTGCAGCATCCGCGCCCATCAGATCGCACATAATGGTCGCCGTGCAGGCCAGCGGGCGTACGGTGATGTCGATCGGACCTTTGGTTTCCAGGCCGCCGACCAGTTTGTGGTGGTCGATGATGGCTTGAATATCGGCATCATTGATATCGTCGGGCAATTCCGCAGGGTTGTTTGTGTCTACGATGACAACCGGCGTGTCGGCCGCGACTGCAGAGATGATTTCTGGCTTGTCCAGATTCCAGCGTTCCAGAACAAAGGCCGCTTCGGTGTTCGGCTCGCCCAGAAGAACAGGTTTGGCGGCCACGCCCTTTACCTCATTCAGGTACCACGCCCAGATAATCGGGCTTCCGGTAGAGTCGGTGTCGGGGGATTTATGGCCAAAAACCAGCGTCGTCATATCCATATTCCTTAAAAACTGTCCCAAGGGATTTTGCCGCGCTTATAGGAGCGTGCGCAGGCCTTGTCACCCACCGCCTTCGCACCTGCGGCGAAGGGTCAGGCCAGACCTTCGTCTTTCAATTGGGGAACCGGCGGCGCGACCTCGGTGGAAAGCTCCTCGAAATCGAAATTGTCCAACCGTTTGGCGCGCCGTCCGGCTTTGTCTGCACTGACCTTGATATCGGCGAGATCCTTTGAAGCCTGTCCAAAATGCCGGTCCAGATTTTGAACGCGCGCACCCAGCCGATCCACATCAGAATAGAGCAGTCCCAATTCCTTACGGATTGCACCGGCCTGTTCCCGCATCCGGGCATCCTTCAGAATTGCCCGCATCGTGTTCAGTGTGGCCATGCAAGTGGTGGGAGATACGATCCAGACCCGTGCCTTGAACCCTTCGCGTACCACCTCGGGGAAATTGGCATGCAGTTCAGCGTAAACAGACTCGGAAGGCAGAAACATCAAGGCACCGTCGGCTGTTTCGCCTTCGATAATATAGCGCTCTGCAATATCGCGGATGTGTTTGCGCAGGGCCAGGCGCAACGATTGGCCGGCACGGTTGATCATGTCCTGCGTTTCGGCACGGCGCAATTGTTCGTAGGCTTCCAAGGGAAACTTACTGTCAATCGCAATGGGCCCCGGCGGATTGGGCAGATGGATCATGCAGTCGGGCCGCCGCCCGTTCGAAAGGGTGGCCTGCATGGTGTAACTGTCTGCGGGCATGGCTTTGGAGACGATATCATGCAGCTGAATTTCGCCAAAAGCCCCGCGCGTCTGTTTGTTGGACAGAATGTCTTGCAGGGATAATACGTCGCCGGACAGCTTGGTGATGTTGTCTTGGGCCTTGTCGATAGAAGCCAGCCTCTCATGCAATTCACCCAGCGAATGTGCGGTGCGGCGGGCAGATCCGTGCAGGTTTTCTGACATCCGTTCCTGAACTTCGGCCAGGCGACGTTCCATCAGCTGCAACATGGCGGTTTGGCTTTGCGCTTGCGCTTCCGAGACATGGTTTAAGCCGCCGGTCAAACGTTCCTGACCGTCAGACAAGGCCTGAACCCGCTGCCCCAGCTGCCCGATATGCGCGGCCAAAGGGGCGGTCAGTCTGGCAGACCGACCCGCTGCGCGCAGCGCAAGGATCAGCAAGATGAAAAAGACCAACACCAGAAATGCGCCAGCCAACCCTGCCACAACCAATGGGTCGTCCAAGGCGAAAGAATAGGAACCAATCTGGATCATGTACGCCCGAACAACCGCTCAATATCTGACAGTTTCAGCGACACATAAGTTGGCCGCCCGTGGTTGCATTGGCCGGAATGTGGAGTTGCCTCCATTTCGCGGAGGAGCGCATTCATCTCTTCACCACGCATGCGCCGCCCTGACCGGATTGACCCGTGACAGGCCACGCGTGACAGGATCGCCTCGATCTTTTCTTGAACCAGCTGCGTCGAGCCCATGTCGGCCATCTCGTCCAAAATGTCGTCGATCAGGGCCTTGGCGTTCACTTCCCCCAGAATGGCAGGCGTTTCGCGCACGGCAACGGCACCTCCACCAAAGGGTTCCAGCGTCAAACCCATTCGGGACAGGTCCTCGGACACAGACAGCAGACGCGACGCATCACCTTCGGACAGTTCAATCACTTCGGGGATCAACAGCGCCTGCGCCGCAACGCCGTTTTCGGCCATTTGGTGCTTTAGCTTTTCATAGACCAACCGTTCATGCGCCGCGTGTTGATCCACGATCACAATGCCGTCTTCGGTCTGGGCGATAATGTAGTTTTCGTGCACCTGCGCCCGCGCAGCACCCAGTGGCAAGGCCTCTGCCGGGGCGTCGACCTGTTGTTCGTCTTCGATGACCGGTTCAACCCGCGCCGAATAGGCTTGCGCCATATCGGCAAACCCAGGTGCTTGGGCGCGATAAGCAGAGTCCCGTGCGGATACCGAAGGCCGGTCCATCTGATACACACGCGGTGGTGCGGCATTGCCCAGTGGTTCAGGTTGAAAAGCGCCCAACGTGGCTGCGCTGACGGTTGAGGAGGCGCGATGCCCCGCGTCGGCCAGGGCATGGCGCAGGGCAGATACGATCAATCCACGAACCAGACCGGGGTCGCGAAAGCGGACTTCTGATTTGGCGGGGTGCACGTTCACGTCCACCAGATGCGGATCACAATCTACAAACAATGCCACGGCCGGATGGCGATCACGGCTCAGAAAATCGGCATAGGCCCCGCGCAAAGCCCCGATCAACAGCTTGTCACGCACCGGTCGGCCATTCACGAACAGATATTGTGCTACCGCAGAACCGCGCGAATAGGTTGGCAGCGCGGCATAGCCTGTCAGACGAAACCCTTCGCGTTCGGCATCAATTGCCAGGGCATTCTCGGTAAATTCGCGGCCCATGACGGTGGTCAAACGCCCGCGCAACGCATCGAACAGATCCCCTGTTTCCGCATCGGCGCGGAAGGTTACGCGCGCATTCCCATTCGAAACATCCCGCAGAGTGAAGCCAATCGAAGGCTCGGCCATGGACAGGCGCTTTACCACGTCCGAGATCGCCTGCATTTCAGCCCGGTCTGTGCGTAGAAACTTCAGCCGGGCAGGGGTGGCAAAAAACAAATCCCGCAGCGTAACTGTGGTTCCAGCGGACAAAGCGCAGGGTTTCACCGGCCCCATTTTGCCGCCATTCACGCTGATCTCGGCTGCGTCATGACCCGCAGAACGAGACGCGATGGTCAATCGACCAACCGCGCCCAGAGATGGCAATGCCTCGCCACGAAACCCAAAGCTGTGAATGTCCAGTAGGTCAGAGCCATCGATTTTTGATGTGGCATGGCGGGACAGGGCCAACGGTAGATCCGCCGCCGTCATTCCGCAGCCGTCATCTGTGATCCGGATCAGGGTTTTGCCACCGTCCGCCACATCAATGGTGATGCGGCTGGCCCCGGCATCTACGGCATTTTCGACCAGCTCCTTTACAGCGGAGGCTGGACGTTCCACCACCTCACCCGCCGCGATACGGTTGATCGCGGTTTCGTCCAATTGGCGGATTTCCGGGCGCATATTGGGGCTGTGTGTGTTCATCCTACCACACTTAGCATCAGCATCCCGATTCTGGAAGCTGCGGGGCGCCAATACAGGCAAAGTTTGGCCATTCTATCTGGCCGTAGATCAAGCAAGGCAGAACCATCGTGCCCCTACCTGCAATTACGCGGGTTCAGCGGGCGCAGAGCGGTTGGGCTAGCCTTCTTGGGCTGCGGTGTACCAATTGCGGATCAGCGCGCGCTCTTCCTCTTCCACCCATGTCAAATTACCCGGAGGCATTGCGTGGGTGGCGCCAGCTTGCAGGTAGATGGCAAGGGCGTTTTGCGCGATCTGTGCTTCGGTTTCCAGCATCACACCTTTGGGGGGCCACAAGACACCATCCCACACAGGCTCTGCCGCATGGCACATCGAGCAACGCCCCAAAATGATGTCATGCACATCCTCAAATCCTTCAGCCTGCGCATACCGGGCCAGGCTGGCGTTGGCTTCTTCCGATGCGTCCTGCTGGAACATTGGCGCAGTGGACAGCCACATGATCAACACGAACAGAACAGCTGTTGCAGCCCAGGCCCAATAGGGGCGACCTTTGCGAGCATGCATCGAATTGAAAAAATGCCGGATGGTGACGCCCATCAAAAAGACCAGTGCTGCGATGATCCAGTTGTATTCCGTGGCAAATGCCAGCGGATAGTGGTTGGACAGCATCAGGAAAATGACAGGCAAAGTCAGGTAGTTGTTATGGGTTGAGCGCTGTTTGGCGATCTTGCCGTACTTTGGGTCCGGTGTCTGCCCGGCAATCAGATCAGCCACCACAACCTTTTGGTTGGGAATGATGACCATTGCCACGTTGCCGGTCATGATAGTGGCGGTAAAGGCACCCAGATGGAGCATTGCCGCCCGCCCGGTGAACACTTGGGTGTAGAACCACGCCAAGATCACCAGGATAACAAACAGTGCCAACATCAACGTGGTGCTGTTGTTTCCCAGTTTGGATTTGCACAGAAAATCATAAGCCAACCAGCCCAGCACCAACGATGCAAAAGAAATACCAATGGCCTGCCATGCGGCCAGATCAGCGACGTTTGTGTCGATCAGGTAGAATTCGGCCCCAAAATAATAGACCAGAACCATAAGGGCGAAGCCTGAAATCCAAGTCCAGTAGCTTTCCCATTTGAACCACACCAGATCATCGGGCATCTGCGAGGGTGCCACCAAGTATTTCTGGATGTGGTAGAACCCGCCGCCGTGAACCTGCCATTCCTCGCCATCCGCGCCTGTTGCCAGGTTGCGATCACGATGCAGGCCCAGATCCAGCGCAATGAAATAAAACGATGAACCGATCCAGGCGATGGCCGTAATCACGTGCAGCCAACGCACCGCAAATTCGACCCAAGCCATCATCAACGCCGCGTCGTACATCGTCTTGCCCTTTCGATCATTATTATCGCTACGCTATACCGGCCACGGGATAAGAGGGAACCATGAAATCCCGAGAAACGGTTGATCATCGGGCAACTGCCCAAGGTCTGTGCATTGCGCCCATTCAACGCAAATCACGCATCCCAGCATTCAGACCCGCGTTTGACGGGGCCAACGCCCGCAGAAGGGTCACAACCGTATCGCCGTAGCTGCGTGTCTCCAGCAGGACAAAGCCCGCAGGTGGTAGTTGCGCGGCGCTTTCTTCCCACACGATCAGGGCATCGGGGGCAATCCAGCCCTGTTTCAACGCGGCCGCCAAAGCCGGTTCACCCATTCCCTTGCCATAGGGCGGATCCAGAAACACCAGATCGCATGGCTGTTCGGCCGGCGGCAAACGCCTTGCGTCGCGCGGCAAAACGCGGGTTTCGCTTTCAATGCCCAAAGTTTGGATGTTTTCGCGCAGTAGGGACTGTGCCTTGCGGCCATCATCGGCAAAGGTCACATGGCTTGCGCCACGCGACAGGGCTTCCAGCCCCAGTGCGCCAGTGCCCGCAAACAAATCCAAAACCCGGACATCCTCAAGAACATCGCCGAACCGGCCACCATCCAGCATGCCAAACAAGGCCTCGCGCACGCGGTCCGTGGTTGGGCGCAAATGCGCAGCGGCATCACCTTTGCCAACAGCGGCAAGACGACGTCCTCGGAATCGTCCGGCGACAATTCTCACTTTTTCAACAGATCTTTCAGGGCGACATCCGTGTTGGCAATGTCTTCCGGCGATGGGGATTTGCCCGCCTCGATCAACCGCTTGCCAACCATGTAGGCGCGCGGATCGTTCATGGCATCCAGCGCGATCAGCTGATCACCATTGTAGTACCAGAATGATACGGTTTTATCGTCGCCTTGCCGCGTGACCACCTTGTCAAACCCGGTCGACAGGCCCGCGATCTGTAGCTTGACGTCGTATTGATCAGACCAGAACCAAGGCTTGGGCGCATAGCTGGCATCTGCCCCCATGATATTGTCTGCAACCAGTTCACCCATGTCGATGGCGTTGCCAACGCTCTCCAACCGCATCTGTTGGCCTTGATACGGGAAGGACGCGCAATCGCCAGCGGCCCAGATCGATGGGTCACTGGTGCGACACTGGTCATCAACGGCGATACCATTGTCGATTGTCAGCCCTGCGGCTTCGGCCAGCTCACTGGCCGGGGTAATCCCAACACCCACAATCGCGAAATCCAGATCAATCTTAGACCCATCGCTAAGTTCGGCGCCGGTTACGGCTGTGTCACCAATCAGCCGGGTCAGGCCGACACCTTCGCGGATGTCGACACCGTGTTCGGTATGCACATTGCGGAAATAGTCCGAGGTGTGTTCCGACGCGACACGCTGCAAAATGCGTGGGGCCATTTCGACCAGCGTTGCCTTCAAGCCCAGTTTTGCGGAAACTGCGGCAGCTTCCAAGCCAATGTAGCCGCCACCAATGATCAGAACGCGTTTGCCTTCGGTGAACTGCGGGGCCATTTCATCGACATCGGCCAAGGTGCGCACCACAAAGACGTTCTGCAATGTGCCGCCAATGGCAGGTGGCAAGCGCCGAGGCACGGAGCCAGTCGCCAGAACCAGATGGTCATACGGCACGGATTTTCCGCCTGCGATGACCTTTTTATCGGCGCAATCAATCGCGGTTACGGTTTCATTCAGGTGCAGATCAATGTCGTTTTCGCCATAGTATGCTTCGGGCCGCAGATACAAACGTTCCTGCGCCATGTCGCCCAGCAAATAGGCCTTGGACAGCGGTGGGCGCTGGTACGGGGGAACGGGTTCTTCGCCAATCAGCGTAATTTTTCCGGTGAAACCTTTTGCACGAAGGCGCGCAACGCAGCTTGCGCCGGCTTGACCGGCCCCTATCACGATGACTTGTTCCATTGTTCCCCAATCCCGCTCTTGGCAATCTTTGCGACCAACCTATATGGCGCTGCACGGGAAACGCAATTCAGGGACAAGAAAATAAATGACGATTTCTAAGGGAGACCAGCTCCCGAACGCAACGCTGGTGGTAATTGGTGAAAATGGTCCTGAGCAGGTTGAACTGTCTGCCAAGCTAAAAGGCAGAAAAGTCGTGCTGTTTGCTGTGCCAGGCGCATACACGCCAACATGTAGCTCAGCGCATGTACCAAGTTTTATCCGGACAAAAGATCAGTTCACAGCAAAGGGTGTGGACGAAATCATCTGCATCTCGGTCAATGACCCATTTGTTATGAAATCATGGGGAATCGACACTGGCGCAATTGATGCCGGCATCACCATGTTGGGTGACGCCGAAAGTGATTTCACAACGGCCATCGGTATGAATTTTACCGCGCCCCCTGCAGGTTTGATTGCCCGTTCAAAGCGTTATGCCATGATTGTGGATGATGGCGTTGTGACCGCATTGAATATCGAGGAAAGCCCCGGCACCTGCGAAATTTCGGCAGGCGAAACACTGCTGGAAGCAGTCTGATGAAATGGGGCTGGCGTTGATACGCCAGCCCACTGTGCCTTACGCGAAACGCCTTGAATACAGACGCCTAAATCGAATCCAGTTTTCGGGCCAGTTTCACATCCAGCGCTGTCAGCCCGCTCACGTCATGCGTTGTCAGCACCACATCAACCTTGTTGTAGACATTGCGCCATTCTGGATGGTGATCCCATTTTTCGGCCCATAGTGCCGCGCGGGTCATCCAGGAAAAGGCGTCGACGAAGCTATCAAATTCAAAGGTTTTTGACAGCGCATCGCGGTCTGTTCTTAGCGTCCAGCCATTTTCGATCAACGGGCCCAAAGACGCTTTGCGCGCCGCATCGCTTAGTCGGTCAGTCATTGCTGTTCCTCCTGCTCAGTTTTGCGAAATGGGCCGTAGGCGGTGAGCACTTCGATATCTTGCGAAACGGCGTTCCGCTCCTCCTCCAG
The DNA here is from genome assembly GCA_034670065.1 of Pseudoprimorskyibacter sp. GTDB lineage: Bacteria > Pseudomonadota > Alphaproteobacteria > Rhodobacterales > Rhodobacteraceae > Mesobacterium_A. The sequence goes on from JAXMOG010000002.1 coordinate 412,279, forward strand.
ATAACGGCGCACGGCGTCTGCAAACCCCGGATCACCAATCCAGTGCAGGCTATGAGTGGGGGCGGGCAAGTACCCGCGCGCCAGTTTGTGATCGCCCTGCGCCCCGGCTTCGACCCGTTGCAGTTTGTGCCGGATGGCAAAGTCTATGGCCTGATAATAACACGCTTCGAAGTGCAGGCAGGGATGATCTTCGACACAGCCCCAATATCGGCCATAAAGCGCCTCTCGGCCGATGAAGTTTAGCGCGCCAGCAACTTCAAGCCCGTCGCGTTGGGCCATGACCAGCGCAATATCATCGCGCATGGTTTCCTGGGCGATATCGAAGAATTCGCGCGTCAGATAGGGTTGCCCCCATTTCCGCGCGCCAGTGTCCTGATAAAACACCCAGAACGCATCCCAATGCTCGGGCTGAATGTCATCGCCCGTCAGGGTGACAATCTGGCCGCCAAATGCCTGCGCGCGTTGGCGCTCTTTTCGGATAGCCTTGCGTTTTCGGGACGACAGCGATGCAAGGAAATCGTCGAAACGATCATAGCCATCATTCATCCAATGATACTGTTGTGTGATGCGATGCATCAGACCCATTTGCGCGCCGGCCAAAGCCTCGGCCTCGGTGCAAAACGTGGCGTGGAGCGATGATAGCTGGTTTTCCGACGCCAGCTGAACGGCCCCTTGGACAAGCGCTGACATTCCGGCCAATTCGAATCCGGGTCTTGTCAGAAACCGGCGGCCCGATGCGGGGGTAAAGGGTACGGCGATTTGCAGCTTGGGGTAATATCGCCCGCCCGCCCGCTCGTATGCGTGGGCCCAGTTGTGATCAAAGATATACTCGCCCTGACTGTGGCTTTTGGCGTACATCGGCGCAACGGCGATGATCTGATCATCTTGCCGGGCCACCAAATAGCGCGGGTCCCAGCCTGTGCCGTGCCCCACTGAACCGGATTGTTCCAGAGCCACCAAAAACCGATAGGTGGTGAACGGATCTATTGGGGCGCCGCCGTCCGCTGTTTCCGGGCACGCGCAGGTATCCCAATCCGCCGCGGAAACCTCTGACAAAGAGGAATAAGCGGTGATGGTTGTTATCGGTCCCTCGGTCGCGTCTGTCATCTCGGCTCCTTGTTACCTCTATCTGGCACCGGGTCCGCAGGGTTCAAGCGGCATAACCTTCAAAGGTGATGTTCTGGGCGATCTGGCGCGCCTTCGCTTCTTCTTCGGGCGATCTGACCGTCCAGCACAAGACAGTTGCGCCCTGTTTCTTCAGATCAGACACACGCCCACGTTCAAGATCGCGCCAGTTATGGCTGATAAAGCTTGCGCCGGTGCGATCATAATCAGGAATGCGGCGCAGTTCTTCTTGGCGGGCGGCGGACAGTGTTGGCCAGCTCGCCTGTTCAAACCCATCCGTTGTCAGGCCACGGGGAATATCGGGCAGCAATTCGTGCAGGTATGCCACGCTGTACGGGTTAAAGGACATCAACGCGACAGGCCCGCCATAGTCGTGCACATCCTGCGCTACGGCCTTTTCCAGCGCCCCTATATTTGGCCCCATACCGCCGTCTTGATCCTTCAGTTCGATCAATATCGGAACCTGCCGATCCACGGCATTCAAGACCTGCGCCAGGGTTGGCACGGCCTCCTCCGACCCAAGTAGGGTCAATTGTGCCAAGTCAGCCGCGCTTTGCTGTCGGATCGGGCCGTTCTGTCCGGCCAGGCGTTTCAGGTCATAGTCATGAAACACCATGGCCACGCCATCGCGGGACAGTTGCAGGTCAATCTCGATCCCATACCCTGCATCCCGCGCGGCCCGAACAGCGGATAAACTGTTTTCGGGCCGCCCAACGCGCAGGTCATGCAGGGCGCGATGCGCGATAGGACGTTTCAAAAAATCGGCGGGCAGGGTCATTCGACCTCAAAAATACCTTCGATTTCAACGGCTACGCCCAGAGGCAACGATGCGGCGGAAACCGCCGATCGGGCGTGCCGGCCCGTGTCGCCCAGAACGTCGACCATAAAGTCAGACGCGCCGTTGATAACCTTTGGCTGATCCGTGAAATCTGCGGTGGAATTGACAAATCCGACCAGTTTTACCACCCGTTTCAGGCGTGTCAGATCACCGTCGCATGCTGTACGAACCTGTGCCAGCAAGGCCATAGCGCAACGGCGGGCCGCATCGGCCCCTTGCTCAACAGATAGCGTGTCGCCAAGCTTGCCCAATATCAGCCCGTTCTCATCCATCGAGATTTGGCCGGACACATACAATGTGTTGCCGGTCCGCACGAAGGGCACGTAATTGGCTGCGGGGGCAGGGGCGTCTGGCAGGGACACGCCCAATTCATTCAGGCGTGTCTCAATCATATTTGTCATGTCGCATCTCCGATGTTTGACGGCACGTTAGGCGGTCTGACGGGAAATGCAATCCTGTCCGCTACTCGCGGAATGCCTTGGCGAAGTAATCTGAAAACGGCTTCACCAGATACTCCAGCGGAGTGCGATCGGCCGTCTGAATGAACGTCTCAACCGGCATGCCGGGGATCAGAACAACGTTTTCAGGCAAACGGCTGATTTCACCCTCTGACAGTCGGATTTCGGCGCGGTAATAGCTGACGCGCGATGCTTCATCGGTGAACGCATCCGCCGAAATCTGCACAACTTGTCCAAACAATTCTGGCGTCTCACGCTGATCCAAAGCTGAAAAGCGCAGCACCACTTCTTGATCAATATGAAGCTGGTCAATGTGGATTGGCTCAACTTGTGCCGCAATCACAAGCGGACGGTCTTGTGGCACGATATACAGCAGCGGATCTGCGGCGCGGATAACCGAGCGGGGCGTAAACACCTGTAGGCCATACACCACACCAGACACAGGCGCTGTGATGTCCAGACGGGACAATTGCTCGGTCAGCGCACGGCGCTGTTCGGCCATCTCGCGTTCACGGAACTGAAGGTCACGCAACGTTGTGATGGCATCTTCGCGGCGCGTGGTTTCCAGCTTCAGAATTTCGATATCGATCTCGGTCATGCGGCCTTCGGCTTGTGCCTTTTCCGCCGCCAATTCCCCAACGCTGCCTGCAAGGGATGCCTGATCGCGTTGCAGAGCAGAAACTCGGCTGGCTTGGGCCAGACCGCGGTCCAACAGGGACTGTTGATCGCCCAATTCCTCTTCGATCAGATCCAATTGACGGTTCAAAGCCACTTGCTGAGCTTCGATGCCCAGAACCTGATCTGCAATCTGGTCAGAGCGCTTATTCAGCTGCTCGACTTCACGGGAATATGTATCTTGCCGGGCCGAGAACAAGCGCAACTGGCCATCAACCAGATCAGAGATTTCGGGGTCTTTCTGGGCCAGTTCCAACAGTTCATTGGAAAAAACGATCTCATCCTCGCCATCGCGTTCGGCAACCAGCCGGGCACGGCGGGCGACCATTTCGTAATATTGCCCTTCGACGATGACCAATTCGGACTGAAGTACAGTTGGGTCAAGCCGCAGTAGCGTTTGGCCGATTTCTACGGTGTCACCTTCATCAACCAAGATTTCAGCGACAACGCCGCCATCCAAGTGCTGAACGACTTGCCGGTTCTGATCCACTTCGATCTGGCCAGAGGCCACAATCGCACCGGAAATGTTGGTGGTCGCTGCCCAATATCCGAAACCACCCAGCAGGATCAGTACAACGATCAGTCCCAATGTCATGGGGACCCGCATGGAAAAGGTTTTGTTGACGCTGTTCATCGTACCCCTCCACCACCGCTGGCGGTTTGAATTTGTTTGTGGTTTTGAACCACTTGTTTCAGAACTTCGTCTTTTGGTCCAAAGGCCACGCGTGCGCCACCTTCAAGCATCAGCAGCAGATCGCATTCTTTGATCGCGGCAGGACGGTGCGCCATGATCAGCACGGATTTGCCTTCTTTCTTCATACGTCGAATTGCAAGGTTCACAGCATCGCTGCCCTCGTTATCGAGGTTCGAGTTCGGTTCATCCAAAACCAGCAGAACCGGGTCGCCAAACATGGCACGGGCCAAACCAATGCGCTGCATTTGACCGCCAGACAGACGGCCACCAGCGGCGCTGACACGGGTGTCATAGCCATCAGGCAACCGAAGGATCATTTCGTGAGCATCGGCTTTTTTGGCCGCCTCTACGATTTTTTCCGGATCGGGGTTTTCAGATAGCTTGGCAATGTTTTCGGCAATGGTGCCTTCAAAAAGCGTGACCCTCTGTGGCAAGTAGCCGATATGCCGACCAAGCGCTTCTGATCCGTATTGGTCCAGTGTTGCCCCATCCAGACGAATTTTCCCGCCAGCTGGGCGCCAGACACCGGTCAATGCGCGCGCCAGAGTAGATTTACCCGCACCAGACGGTCCGATCACGCCAAGTGCTTTGCCGGGCTCCAGGGTGAAGCTGACAATCCGCAACGCGGCCTGCTGTTCGCCGGGGGGCACAACGGTCAATTGCTGAATGTCCAGCTTGGCACGTGGTTTTGGCAAAGGTGTCCGCGCGGCTTCTGGTGGAAGTTCTGAAAGCAGTCGTGACAGGTTGTTCCAGCCGCGTCGTGCCGCCTGAACCAGGGGCCACTGGCCAATTGCCATTTCGATCGGAGCCAAGGCCCGGCCCATAAGAATGGAACCAGCGATCATGGCACCAGGTGACAGTTCGCCCTGCAAAACCAGAAAGGCACCAAGGCCCAGCATGGCAGACTGCAAGAACAGCCTGAATGTTTTGGTTGCAGATGAAAACGTACCCACCAGATCAGCTGACGCAATCTGACTTTTCAGTGAATCATTGCGTGCATGATGCCAGCGTTTGAATGCAGCGTCGCGCATACCCATGCTTTGCACCATTTCCGCCTCTGTCCGGATTTGGTCCGAGATGGTGTTGGCGCGCATCGCGTTTACGTTGGATTTTAGGGTCGGGCTTTTCGTCACTAATTGGTTGATCACCGTAACGACAATCAAAATTGTGCCGCCGATGATGGCCAGATAGCCAAGCCAAGGGTGGAAGGCCATAATCCCGATCAGGAAGAATGGCGTCCACGGAATATCGAAAATCGACAACAAAACCGGAGAGGACATCAGCCGCTGCACAGATTCCAAGTCGCGCAGTCCACTGGCGGATAGTTCATCCGGCTTGATCGCGGCGCGGCGCATCACGGCATCAAAAACACGGGTATCCAGTTTGGATTGAAAACGCGCCGCGACGCGCCCCATGACACGGCCACGGACATAATCCAACAAGCCCATCATGCCGTACAGGAAGGCAACAATAACCGTTAAGGCGATCAACGTCGCCACAGACCGAGACCCAAGCACTCGGTCATAGACCTGAAGCATGTAGATTGGACCGGTCAACATCAGCAGGTTTACGATAAAGCTGAAGATACCAACGAACCAATAGTAGGGTCGGCTTTCCCGCCGTGCAGCGCGCAGCTCAGCGATGCCATTTGACAGATTTGGTGATGCCATGTGTTAGCGTTCCACTTGGATTAGTGTTTCCGTACGGGCGACGATGCCACCTTTCGCAGTTCTTTGTCCAAAATATGGCGACATTATTAGCAATTTGTCGCTCTATAAGCGGGATGTCGCGGATACGCCACAAGGACACGGTTTTGTGCACGTGACCTTGGGCATTAAAAAAAATAGGCCTATCTAAGGCCATACGACTGCGGCTGTGTCTGCGCCAGCCGAAATTTGGGGAAGTTATTTTGCATAGCAAATTTTCGCGCAATTTATTTGCGACTGCGATTTTAGTGGCCCTTGCGGCCTGTTCAACTCCGGGACCGGGCCAAGCGCCTGATGGAATCTGGGACCCGAACGAAGAAGCAAACCGCAAACGCCATGAATTCAATAAAAGCCTGGATAAAAAGCTGCTGCGCCCTGTAGCGGTGACCTATGTGAAGGTTGTACCCGAGCCGATGCGCTACAACGTGACCAGCTTGGCTGATTTTCTGGGGACGCCGAAATCCATTGTGAACCAGGTTTTACAAGGGGATTTGAAGGGCGCGGGCCGAAATACACTGCGGTTTACGGTCAACGCGACCTTGGGCTTTGCCGGGCTGGCCGATGCGGCAACAGGTCTGGGCCTTCCCGCCGATCCCAGTGATTTTGGCGAAACACTGTATGCTTGGGGCGTGCCGGAAGGTGCGTATCACGAATCGCGGTTCACCGGGCCGAAAACACAACGTGATCGTGCTGGTGGCTTGGTCGATTTGGTCTTGGACCCTGTGGGCTATGTTCTGCCCTCACCCGAAAAATACTATGGTACCGCGATCAAGTTGGCCGACAAGGTCGGTGATCGTGGCCAGTTTGCCGGAACGGTTGATTCCGTTTTGTACGAAAGCGCCGACAGCTACGCGCAGTCACGCTTGGTATTTCTACAGAACCGGCGTTTTGAGTTGGGCGATACCAAATCTGCCGAGGCAGAGGAGGTTGATCCGTTTGAGTTGGATACCGAAGGTTTTTAAAAGTAATGAATATGAAGCGACGTGACTTTCTGTTTGGCTCCACCGCCTTGATCGCCTCACCGGGGTTTGCCTGGGCGCTGACCGAAGGGCAGGCTGGCGATCTGATCGAAAAGCTGGTGGTCAAGATCAACAGCATCATTAAGACGGCCAAGTCGAATTCGGCGATGTACGCAGAGTTTGAGCGTATTTTCCGCAATTATGCGGACACCTCTTATGTTGCCGCATATGCAATGGGTGTTGACGGACGCCGCGCCACGTCAGCGCAAAAGCGCGCGTTTTCTGATGCGTTCATCAAGTATTTGTCCCGAAAGTACGGTAGCCGTTTTCAGGAATTCGTTGGCGGACGGTTGGAAGTGCAATCTGTTCGCAAAGTGAAAACCTACTACGAAGTGACAACGATGGCCTACCTAAAGGGGCAGGCGCCGTTCGACATCACGTTCCTTGTGTCAGATCGCAGCGGCAAAGACCTGTTCTTCAATATGTTTATCGAAGGCATCAACATGATGCAGACGGAACGTACAGAAGTTGGTGCGTTGTTGGATCGCAATCGCGGAGATATTGACGCGATGATCGCCGACTTGAAGAAATCGGGCTAACCAAACCGTTGGGCAGGGCCGGTCAGTTAGACCGGCCGCCACCTCCAAAGATATTCCGCAGCAGCTGTTCCAGGCCGCCGCCGCCATTGCGCGGCTTGGGGTCCGGCTTTGGCGCTGGGGGAATCGGTGCTTCGGATGGCAGAGGCCGCACAGGCAGCCCTTCGTTCACACGAACCATCGCCTCATGCCAGATTTGCGCTGGCAGCCCGCCGCCGGTTACGCCGGTCAGGGGGGTGTTGTCGTCATACCCCATCCAGACACCCGCAACGTAATCGGCGGTGAAGCCGATGAACCAAGCGTCACGTGCTGATTGGCTGGTGCCGGTTTTGCCCGCTGCAGGACGGTCTGCCAGCTGTGCACGGCGCCCGGATCCTTCGCTGACAACCTTTTCCATCATCCAGATCAACTGACGCGCGGCGCTTTCGTTGATCACCCGTTCACCAATGCCGCCTGCCGTATCCATCAATGGTTCTGAGTCGCCCTGTAGACGCAGCGCAGTCAGCCCGTATGGGGTAACGGACGACCCGCCATTTAGAATGCCGGCATAGGCGCCGGTCATTTCCAGCAGGCTGGCTTCGGAGCTACCCAGCGCCATGGCCGGTGTGTCGTTCAACTCACTGCGAATGCCGAAATCATAGGCGACGCGGTGCACCAGTTTTCGGCCAACGCTTTCCGAAATCTTGATGGCCGGAATGTTGAGCGACCATTTCAGCGCGTCGGTCAGTGTAACGGTTCCCTTGAACTCACTGGTGTAGTTCTTGGGGCACCATTCGCCCGATCCGGGCACATCCAGGCAATAAGGTGCGTCTTCGACCGTATCCAACGGGCTGTATCCCAGCTCAAGCGCAGTGGCATAGATGAAGGGTTTGAAGGAAGAGCCGGTTTGACGCTTGGCCTGTGTGGCGCGGTTGAAAACACCTGCCGCATTCACTTTGCGCCCGCCCACCATGCCACGCACGGCACCATCGGCCGACATAATGACGATTGCGGCCTGTGCTTCTGATCCTTCACGGACCTGATTCTCAAAAACCTCTGTCATCGCATCTTCGGCAGCGGCCTGAATGCGCGGGTCCAGCGTTGTGCTGATGATCACGTCTTCTGTTGTGTTCCGGGTGAAGAATTCAGGCCCGCTGGTCATCACCCAATCAGCAAAGTACCCGGCACGCATCACCTCGGCCTCTTGGGACAGGGTGGCGGGGTTCTGTTGGGCTGCACGCTCTTCTTCAGGTGTCAGATAACCCTGTTCACGCATCAATCGAAGAACGGTGGCTGCACGCGCTTGGCTGCGCTCTAGGTTGGTCGTTGGGGCAAGTCTGGTCGGAGCTGTCAGCAATCCGGCAATGATTGCCGATTCGGCGGCGGTCAGTTCCGCCGCGTGTTTGCCGAAATATCGCTCTGCAGCGGCCTCGGCACCGTAAGCGCCGCCGCCCATATATGCGCGGTTCAGATAGATCGACAGAATCTCATCTTTGCTGAACTTGGCTTCCATCGCCATGGCGTAGAGCGCTTCTTTGATCTTGCGCCCCATAGAGCCGCGCCGACAGTCCGCGACATACTCTTGTTCATCTTTCCAGGCGTTCGGATCGAACTCCACACCCAGGCACATCAGCTTGGCTGTTTGCTGTGTGATGGTAGAACCGCCGTGCCCGGAGAGCGGGCCGCGCCCTTCGCTCAGGTTGATGCGAACGGCACTGGCAACACCACGTGGGCTGACACCAAAGTGCCGATAGAAGCGTTTGTCTTCCGTCGCGACAATGGCATTTTTCAAATGAGGTGAGACACTTGAGGCTGTTACTGCACCGCCAAACTGGTCTCCGCGCCAAGCGAACACCTCGTTATTCCGGTCCAGCAGAGTGACTGAGCCCCGCGCTCGTCCGTCCAGCAGTTCGGTGACATCTGGCAGCTGGGTATAAAAATAGGCCACGGCCAATCCCAGCACCAACGCCATAACCAAGGCAACGCGTGAGACGATCGTCCAGACAAGCCGCATGATCCAGCGGAAGATCGCGCCAAAGAACCGTGCAATAGGATTGCGCGACCGGCGTTTCTTGCGCGCAGGTGCTTTCTTGCGAGGCCGACTCGCCGCTTTCGATCCCTTGGATTTAGGGTAGCGCTTGTCCGCAACCAGCCGCTGCTTGGGCCGTTTTGAATCACTCATTCTGAATTGCCCGAAATCTGCTCTTTTTCTTCTGTTTATAGATTTTAATGACGAGTGTTGACCGGAAACCGCCATAATTTTGAGTTTATATTCCGCCTAAAATTTAGACAAACACCCATTTTTGTGCAAATTTTGTGCAACTTTCGACGATTTCGCCCCTGAAATACGCATTCCCTCCCTTCAAAATCCGCGGCGTACGGCGTCTTCCTGCCGATGCAAATCGCGGGCACCGTCCTGTACGACCTGCAACGGAAAACCGACCGAAGGGGACTAAGGTGAAACTTATCATTGCAACAATCAAACCGTTCAAGCTGGAGGAGGTCCGCGAGGCGCTGACCGACATCGGCGTGCGCGGCATGATGGTTACCGAGATCAAGGGCTTTGGCTCTCAATCGGGCCATACTGAAATTTATCGCGGCGCTGAATACGCGGTTAATTTCGTGCCCAAGATCAAGCTGGAAATCGTTGTAGCGTCTTCGATGGCCGACCAAGTGGTCGAAACCATCACCAAGACGGCTCAAACCGGCAAAATCGGTGATGGCAAACTCTTTGTCTTGGATGTGCAGCAAGCAATTCGCGTGCGCACCGGCGAAACCAACGCAGACGCCCTTTAACGGCGCGGCGAATCCAGAGGGATACGAACATATGAAACTGCTCAAAACGCTCGCACCGGCTGCCGCGCTGATCGCGCTGCCTTGCATCGGGCTTGCTCAAGACGATGGCCCCGTACCTGGTGTCAACGCTTCGACAGACACCGTCTTCATTCTTAACTCATTGCTGTTCCTTGTCGGCGGCTTCCTGGTTTTCTGGATGGCAGCTGGTTTTGCCATGCTCGAAGCTGGCTTGGTTCGCGGCAAGAACGTAACCATGCAGCTGATGAAGAACGTCGCATTGTTCTCGTTGGCGGCAATCTTCTACTACCTGATCGGCTACAACCTGATGTACCCACTGGGCACATGGTCGGTTGACGGCATCCTGTCCGGCGTCTGGGGCCCAGGTGTTCTGGAAGCTGTTGGCGTAGCCGCAGACGGCGCGGACGACTATTCCTATGCGTCGACCGGTTCTGACTTCTTCTTCCAGCTGATGTTCTGTGCAACCACCGCATCCATCGTTTCCGGTACGCTGGCTGAACGCATCAAACTGTGGCCTTTCCTGATCTTCACGATCATTCTGACTGCCATCATCTACCCGCTGCAAGCGTCGTGGAAATGGGGCGGTGGCTTCCTGGACGAAATGGGCTTCCTGGACTTCGCCGGTTCGACCGTTGTGCACTCCGTAGGTGGCTGGGCGGCTCTGACTGGTGCCCTGATCCTTGGACCACGTATCGGTAAATACAAAGAAGGCCGTGTTGTTCCTATGCCAGGTTCGAACCTGACACTTGCTACCCTGGGTACGTTTATCCTGTGGCTGGGTTGGTTCGGCTTCAACGGTGGCTCGCAGCTGGCGATGGGCACTGTAGGTGACGTTGCTGACGTATCGCGCATCTTTGCTAACACCAACACTGCTGCTGCTGGTGGTGCCATCGCGGCCCTGCTGCTGACGCAAATCCTGTACAAGAAGCCTGACCTGACCATGGTTCTGAACGGCGCTCTTGCTGGTCTGGTGTCGATCACTGCTGAACCTCTGACCCCAGGTCTGGGTGGCGCAACGCTGATCGGTGCACTGGGTGGTGTGATCGTGGTTCTGACAGTTCCGCTGCTGGACAAACTGAAGATCGACGACGTTGTTGGCGCGATCCCGGTTCACCTGATCTGCGGTATCTGGGGCACCATCGCGGTTGTCTTCACCAACTCTGACGCATCGCTGGGTACTCAGCTGTACTCCATCCTGGTTGTCGGTATCTTCACCGTCGTATCCTCGGGTGTGGTTTGGTTCATCCTGAACATGATCATGGGTCTGCGGGTATCCGAAGAAGCCGAGATCACTGGTCTGGACATGGCCGAGCTGGGCATGGAAGCCTATCCTGAATTCTCTAAGGGCTGATCTTCTCCTTCCTGCAGCCTTTTAGAAAACCTGCCCGGGCGTTCGCGCCCGGGTTTTTTTGTGGGCCATTGCCAAAGACCGCTGGTGCTGTATCTTCGCATTCACGAACGTGAATAACATGCGAGTGAGGACGCCATGCAATTCAACCGGCCTACACGGCGCGAACTACTGAAAATCGCGGCGGCCATGCCTGCCTTTGCCCTGCCGGGGGCCGCACAGGCCAAGCTGGGCGCCCCGTCTTTGGATAACCCCACACATTTCCGCTTTTCATTGGGCGATGCGCAGATCACCGTCCTGTCGGATGGCTATCTGCAGCTTCCAACAAGTGGGATGGGCGTGAACGCGGACCCGGAGCAGGTCAAAGCCTTTCTGACCGCACATTTCTTGTCACCAGACACCAGCTATTCACACACGAACCACCTTTTCGTAGAGCTGGGGGATGCGCGGGTTCTGGTTGATGTCGGCTCTGGGTCGCGGTTCTTACCGACTGCCGGGCGCCTGATAGACAACCTGGATGCGGCCGGCATTGACGCGGCGGACATCACCCATGTGGTCATCACCCATGCGCACCCAGATCACATCTGGGGCATTCGTGACGATTTTGATGAGGCGATCTTTCCCGACGTCGAGTATTTTCTGGGAGAGGCAGAGCACGCCTATTGGATGCAAGACGGGCTGGCCAGCCGGGTTCCTGTCGACATGCAGCAATTTGTCGTTGGCGCACAAAACTCCATTATGGTGGAAGGCGCGGAATGGACGCTGGTTGGCAATGAACAGGTGATTGCGCCGGGCATTCGCGTGATCGACACACCGGGGCACACGCCGGGCCATATGAGCGTTGTGATCGAAAGCAATGGTCAACAGTTGATCGCCCTGGGTGACAGCATGACTCACGCCTATATGAACTTCGCCCATCCAGAGTGGTTCAATGGTGTTGATACAGACGGCGAGCAAACCGTCGCAACGCGGTCGCGCCTGCTGGATATGGCCGCTGCCGATCGAATGGCGGTGCTGGGCTACCACTTCCCATTTCCGGGGGTCGGGCATGTGATGCGCGATGGCGGCGCCTATCAGTTTGTTCCGGCGCTGTGGCAACACCTGGAATAACAAAAAGGGCGCGCCTTAACCGGCGCGCCGCAAATGTCGAAACATCTGTTCTAAAGAAGTGAGTTCAGCCCCAGGTCGGGTGGAACGTTCCTGCTGGCGACAGAGTAAAGATATCCACCCCGTCCGCTGTTACCCCAACCGAATGTTCAAACTGCGCCGACAAGGATTTGTCACGAGTGACCGCTGTCCAGTCATCGGCCAGAACTTTGGTTTCCGGGCGGCCAAGGTTTACCATCGGTTCGATGGTGAAAAACATGCCTTCTTCCAGCACCGCACCAGAGCCTTTTTTGCCATAGTGAAGCACGTTCGGCGGGGCGTGAAAGACCCGGCCCAACCCGTGCCCGCAAAAATCACGCACCACGGACATGCGCTGGCTTTCAACATAGCTTTGGATGGTGTTGCCAATGTCGCCAAAGGTGTTGCCGGGTTTGACGGCTTCGATCCCCATCATCAGCGCATCATGCGTCACCTGAATCAGGCGTTCTGCTTTTCGGCTTAGTTTCCCGGCAACATACATCCGGCTGGTATCACCGAACCAACCATCAACAATGACAGTCACGTCGATGTTCAGGATGTCGCCATCCTTCAGCTTTTTCTCACCCGGAATACCGTGGCAAACCACATGGTTCACACTGATACAGCTGGCATGATTGTAGCCCTTGTAACCGATGGTGGCAGAAACAGCGCCCAGCTCGATCACCCGGTTGCGAATGACGTCCTCAATCGCTCCGGTGGTTTGGCCGGGGAACACATGCTCCGTCACTTCATCCAGGATCTGGGCGGCCATTTTGCCTGCCACATGCATTCCTGCGAAATCGCCGGTTTCGTAAATTCGGATGCCGTCTCGTGTCAGGCGGCCACGACTTTCGTTCATCAATGTCCAGCTCCATGCCGATAGGGTGCTTTATGTAGCCCGGAATGCGCCAAAGGACCAGAGCTGGACATGGTGGTTTGTGCCGGAAAAACGCGTGGAACCTGCGCTTTAATGTCGTTTCGATATAACAAATGGCGTTGCTTGGCGTGATTGCCACCTTGGGGGATGTGTAGCGCAAAAGATGCAGTTTGGGCTGTGTCAGTCATTTGTCATGCGGGCGGGATTTGCCCGAAAGCAAACTCTTGGCCTAAGCTGCGCACAAAGGGTGGGTTAGGATCAGTGATGAAAGGCATTTTCGCAATAGTGGCTGCCGGTGCCATTGCCGCTACGGGCATGGCACAAGCCGATCCGTGCATGGACACAATTGTCGGATTGTATGACGACGGTCCGTTAGACAGTTTTGCCCAGCCGCCTTACTTGGCGGTGTCAGCGCAGTACCTGGCCGACGGCACGTTGAAGCAAGTCACCGATATGATCGTTGAAACGCCGACACGCATTGTCAGCGGCGTGCGCGGCAGTGGCCAGTTTTTGTTGGCCATCGATCTGGAAACCTGGATCGGCACCACACCGACCGGGCCGTGGACCTTTGGCGGGCGGATGCAGCACGACGACGCCGGTGCGGCGCAGCAGGCGGTGATTGATGACGAGCAACAGAACGTCGCCACGCCCGAATGTCTGGGTCAGGTCGATCTGGATGGCAAACCGCACATGGCCTACCGATTTTTCACGAAAACGCTGCCACATCCTGACCGCGGAAATTCTTGGTTTGGGGGGCAAAAGACTGTGTATGTGGATATGGCGACCAATCTGATCACGCGCCTGGAGATGACAGCGCAGGTTGCCAGTTGGGCTGCCGTGCCCAGCACTGACAAACAGGTGACAGTCTATACCTACGACCCTTCAATCAAGTTAGAGCGTCCTGCCGATTAACCGGCGATCACTCTGACCGGGCTGCCCGGCGTTACGCCGTCGGGTGAGATGTCGCAGCGCAGCGCCATCACCTCCACACCACCGGCCCGTGCTTTTACGAACCCTTCACTGTAAGCCGGGTCAATATCGGCGGCCAAATCGAACCGATCACAATCGGTGCGCTGCACCAGATACAGCATCATGGCGCGATGCCCTTGGCGCACAACGTCTGTCAGCTCTTCCAGATGTTTCAAGCCGCGCGCCGTTCGGGAATCCGGAAACTCTGCAAGCCCGGATTGCCGGGATAGCGTGACGGATTTCACTTCCAGAAACAAATCCGGCAATCCGTCGCCGGACATCAAAAAATCCACGCGGCTTTTTTGGCCATAGGGCACTTCTGCGCGGACAGTGTCATACATGTCCAATCCCACAATCTGTTGCGCGGCCAGGGCCGTTTTCAGCGCACGATTGGGAACAGATGTGTCCACACCCGTGAAATGACCATTCTCATGATCAACCAGCCGCCATCCCCATTTCAGCTTTTTCTTTGGGTCATCGTTTGGTTCCAGCCAAATCCGAGTGCCGGGGTCTGCCAGACCCATCATCGAACCGGGGTTGGCGCAATGGGCGGTCACCTCGCGCCCATCATCTAGAATGGCATCGGCAAGAAAGCGTTTATAGCGGCGTACAAGACGCGCCGGTACAAGAGGGGATGGAAAGCGCATGGGCCAAGCCCTATACCTGTCCTAACAGGCACGCAAGGAATGACAAAATGGCCAACCCAACTGCTGCAATTCTGGTGATAGGTGACGAGATCCTCTCTGGGCGCACGCGGGATTCAAACATGCACCATCTGGCGCAGGAACTGACGAAAGTTGGGATCGACCTGAAAGAAGCGCGGGTGATCAGCGATGACCGTGCGGCGATTGTCGGGGCGGTCCGGGCGTTGTCCAACGCCTATGATCATGTCTTTTCCAGCGGCGGCATTGGGCCGACCCATGATGATATCACCGCCGATTGCATGGCGGCGGCCTTTGATGTTGGGATCGGCGTGCGCGATGACGCGCGCGCACTTTTGGCGGCGCATTACGAACGCCAAGGGGCAGAGTTCAACGCGGCGCGACAACGGATGGCACGCATCCCTGACAGTGCGGCGCTGATCGAAAATCCGGTCTCAATTGCGCCGGGATTCACCATTGGAAATGTGCACGTGATGGCCGGTGTGCCCACCGTGTTTCAGGCAATGGTCGCCAGTGTTTTACCCACCCTGACAGGCGGCGCGCCGCTGCTGAGCCAATCGTTGCGGATCAACCGGGGTGAAGGCGAAATTGCCGGCCCACTTTCGGATCTGGCAGAAAGTTTTCCTGAGCTTTCCATCGGGTCCTATCCATTTCAGAAAGATGGCGTTTACGGCGCAAATATCGTGATCCGCGGATCGGACGGCGCACAGGTAGACAGCGCAATGACCAGACTGGCAGGGATCTTCCCCGAATGAAGCCTGATCAACGACGTTTGCACAAAGTGTGTGAAAGAACATGGCCCCCACGTGAGGCGGTTGAGGCAGGCCCATGGACATTGCGAGATGGCGCCGGGGGCGGAAAACGTGTTTCGGCAGCCACCCAACGGGCGGCTTTTGACGCTGACGTTGATGTCCCTGCCGCCGAAGAGGCGATGCGCATTCTTGGTCAGGATCCGCTGTTTATGATCCGTCAAGGCGAAGACGCGCTGGATCAGACACTGGCAGCGCGCGGCTATCGCCTGATCGACAAGACGAATATGTATGTCTGCCCTGTCGATCTTCTGACTGATCAGCGGATCCCTTTGGTGTGCGCATTCACTATGTGGGAGCCGCTGGCGATCATGAACGAATTATGGGCAGCGGCAGGAATTGACGATGCGCGCCTGCAAGTCATGCACCGCGCCAAAGGGCCCAAGACCGGACTGTTCGGCCGGATCAATGATCAGCCTGCTGGTGTTGGGTTTTGCGGTTTGCACAAAGACGTGGCCATGGTGCACGCGCTAGAGATTTCCGAGCCTCACCAGAGGCATGGTCTGGGCAATTGGATGATGCGTGTGGCGGCGCATTGGGCCGCCGATTGGGATGCGCGCTGGCTTTCTGTTTTGTGTACTGAGGACAACGCCGGTGCCAATGCCTTTTACGCCGCGCTTGGGATGCAGCGCGTCGGGTCGTACCACTATCGCATCCTGCTCGGGGAGGAGACCTGACATGAGCCATGATGACTTACCTTCGGCATTGAATCTGCCGATCGTGGACCCTTTGCCACCTGAGACGCAAAAATACTTCGACATCTGTCAGGAAAAATTGGGCATGGTCCCAAATGTCCTGAAGGCGCATGCTTTTGACATCGACAAGCTGAACGTCTTTACCGCGTTGTACAATGACCTGATGTTGGCGGATTCTGGCATCACCAAGCTGGAACGCGAGATGATCGCGGTTGTCGTTTCTTCGATCAACAAGTGTTTTTACTGTCTGACTGCGCATGGCGCGGCTGTTCGGCAGTTGTCGGGCGATCCGAAACTGGGGGAAATGCTGGTGATGAACTGGCGCGTGGCAGACTTGCCAGACAGGCAGCGCGCCATGCTGGCGTTTGCCGAAAAGATCACGAAAGCCAGTGCCGAAATCATTGAGGCTGACCGCCAAGTGCTGCGCGACGCAGGGTTTTCTGATCGCGAGATTTGGGACATTGCCAACGTAGCTGCGTTTTTCAACATGACCAACCGCGTGGCCAGCGCCACAGATATGCGACCCAATGACGAGTATCACGCGCAATCGCGCTAAACTTGGTCTGTTAGGCGCGTTGATCGGGTTGGCCTCTTTTGCAGAGGCCGCTCAGTTGCAAATGCCCGATGGCGCCAAGCAGACAGCGAACCGGGTCCGGGATCCGGGCAGCTACCAGCTGCCTGTTGGTCCTTGGACGCCCGATGCTTTCCCGACCCAGTTGGAAGAAGGGCGCATCACCCAATCAGCGTGGCGGATTCCGAACCAAACAGCCACCACATTGCAAGTGTTACTGCCGCTGCGTGCGCAGTTGGAACAGCAGGGCTACGAAATCCTATTTGAGTGTTCGGATACAGGGTGCGGCGGGTTTGACTTTCGCTTCGCTGCCGAAGTTTTAGCCGCACCGGCGATGTATGTGGACCTGTCTGATTATCACTTCTTGTCTGCCCGAGGTCTGCGCAATGATCATGTCAGTATTCTGGTCAGCAGAAACAGCGCCGCTGCTTTCGTTCAGGTGATTACTGCCGATTACACACAGGCGGACCCGATCACGACGACCGCTGTGGTGACCACTCAGTCCGTTCCAACCGTATCGGGCGGGGTTGCACAGCAATTGGTCGCGCATGGCCATGTGGTGCTGTCTGACCTGGCCTTCGAAAGCGGCTCTGCCGAGCTGGGCGATGGCGATTTTCAGTCGTTACAAGATTTGGCAAAATTCTTGCAAGACAACACAAACCGTCGGGTGGTTTTGGTGGGGCATACAGATGCTGTTGGGTCGTTGGAGGGGAACCGCAATTTGTCGCGCAAGCGTGCGAATTCAGTCCTGAAACGGTTGATCGGACAATTCAATGTTCCCAAAGAACAGCTTGGGTCCGAAGGCGCTGGGTATCTTTCCCCAATCGCCACCAATGGCACCGTAGAGGGCCGAGAGATCAATCGCCGGGTTGAGGCGATCTTGCTGCCAGAGTGAGCAACGAAACAGGCAGGCATCTCTGCCCGCCTGTTTCTGTTTGTTCTATCCGAAAACACGCCCCAACGCCTGATCTGTGGCGTCGATGATCTGGTCAATGTCGTCTTTGGTGGCAATCAATGCAGGTGCATAGCACAAGGTATTGTTAAAGCCTGGCACCGACCGATTTGTGGCGCCGATGATAACACCCTGGGCACCGCAATCTGCCACAACAGCCTGCACCAGTTTTTCGTCAACCGGCTCTTTGCTGGTGCGATCCGCAACCAGTTCAGCCCCAAGAAACAAGCCCTTGCCGCGTACATCACCGATGACCTGATGCTTGTCTTGCAGCTCTTGCAGCCGATCCATCATATAGTCGCTCATCTGCGTGCAGTTATCGAGAAGGTCTTCATCCTCAATGATCCGCATGTTTTCCAGCGCCGCCGCGGGACCTGCTGTGCAGCCGCCAAAGGTCGAAATATCACGGAAATAGTTCATCGGATCGTCAGAGTTGTCTTTGAACAGATCAAACACTTCTTCCGTAGTGACCAAGCAGGCAATCGCGGCATAGCCAGACGCCACACCCTTGGCCATGGTCACCATATCAGGCTTCACGCCATACTGCTGATATCCGAACCACGTTCCTGTCCGTCCAAGACCGCAAACAACTTCGTCAATATGCAGCAGAATATCATACTTCGTGCAGATTTCCTGAACGCGCTCCCAATACCCCGGAGGAGGGGCGATAACAGCGCCGCCGGCTGTCACAGGCTCCAGGCACAGGGCACCAACAGTGTCCGGCCCTTCGCGCAGAATGACCTCTTCAATGGCATCCGCCGCACGTTTGCCATAGGCCTCACCCGAAAGGTCCCATTGAGCACGGTATTCCAGGCAATGGGGCACTCGTACAAAATCCGGAGTGAATGGGCCATATTGAGCGTTCCGCTCATCCTGTCCGCCAGCCGACAAACATGCGATCGTGGTGCCGTGATAATCACGGTCGCGATACAGGATTTTTGTCTTCTTGCCGCCATAGCGTTTGTGGGCGATCTGGCGAACCATCTTGAACGCCTTCTCGTTCGCCTCTGAACCAGAGTTGCAATAGTAGACCCGATGCATCCCCGGCATCTTGTCGATCAGTTTTTCCGCGAACAACGCACCGGGGATCGAACCCGCGGCCCCAGCGAAATAGTTCAGCTTGATCAGCTGGTCAGAAATGGCCTTCACAATGCTTTCGCGGCCATAACCCACGTTAACTGTCCAGACTGCACCCGAAACGGCATCCAGAAGCTCTTTGCCGTTCTGATCCCAGACACGTATTCCCTTGCCTTCCACGATGATACGCGGATCGCTGGTTTCAAACGCTTTGTGCTGGACAAGGTGATGCCAGACATGCGCCTTATCCGCCTCTACCACATGGGTCAGATCGTTTTCGTTGAACGTGCCGTGCATGGCAAAGCTCCTTGAATCAAATAGGCCGGAGCGACACAGGCCGACTCCGGTTACAGACGCATGCTAGCACACAGAATGAAAACGGAAAGTGGGGGAATTACTCGCTAGGCGTTTCTGAACTGAGACCGTCCATCATGCCCAGAACGCCAGCAAACATTCCATCCAGCCAAACCCACAGCGACCCGACCGCATCGGTGTAGCTGCCCAAGGGCCCGGCCAGTGCCGGAACTGACTCAGCCAGTGGGGGCGCAATAAGATAAAGCACGATCAACAGAACAATCAGTGCAACGGCCCATATAAATCCACGGCCAAATCCACCGCGCTTTGCCGAACCTTCGGCGTCACCGCTTTCGGTTGACCGCTCCATCTCTCGCCGGTCAGACGCCGACCGAAGGGTAGAGTTGATCTGGTCGATATCAGGCAGAGCATCTTTCCGGGCGGTTGTTGCGGCGGCAACGGCCACTGGCTCGGCGGGCTCTGGCTTTGCTGCTGGCTCTTCGCTGTCTTGTGCAGAAAGCACGGAATTACGCTCGATCGAGGACTCAATTCCAAGATCAGGTTGGCTTTCCAGTGCAGATTGCTCTGCGGCGCGCACCTGTGCTTCGTGCGTGGCTTCTGCCCGCAGCACATCCATCACACGCTTATCCATCTGGCGCGGTTTCGCTTGGACAGGTGGTGGAACAGGGGCGTCTTCTTCCTCGGCATCCTGCTCGAACGGGGCTTCAGCCTCGTCCGGTTCTTCCATAGCGAGGTCTTCGACAATTTCCGCTTCGGGCTCTTCCGGGGCCGCAGCCTCAAAATCCGGAACCAGATTGCCACTTCCCGAAGTTTCGGGAGCGTCGTCTGTCAGGGCTTCGTCTTCGGTCTCATAATCATCTTCGACGGCCACAGGACGGCGCGGCATGGCCGGTTCTGGCGCAGATGCTGGCGTCTCGGGCGCAATATCCCAGCCATTTTCTGCACCAATAGCTTCGCGAGAAGCGGCAATCGCTGCTTCTTGCTCAGGGTGCAGTTGAAACCACGTGTGACCACAGCTGGAACATTGAACGTCGCGACCTTCTGCAGGAATCGCATCGTCCGGTACTTCATACTGTGCCTCGCAATTGGGGCAGGTGAGACGCATGTGAGTCAATGTCCTGTTAGTTGCGGCTAATAGCCTAAAACATTCTGTCTTTTGTACCATAGGCGGTTGATCGTCTGTGGAAAAGTCCAGTTTCGCCGCAGGCGCCGCATTGAATCCTGTGCGATGCTGCGGCACAACAAGGGTCTGAGGCGGATGAAGGGCGGATCTGGCTGTGATCGAGTTCGAAAACGTGGCCTATAGCTACGGTGGTGGTGAGTTGTTGTCTGACATTTCGCTAAAATTGGCGCCGGGTACCTTTCATTTCCTGACGGGGCCTTCTGGTGCAGGTAAAACCACGTTTTTACGACTGTGCTACGGCGCATTGGTGCCAACTTCGGGGCATGTGAGCCTTTTCAGCCGCGATGTTCGCTCGCTGAGCAGGGATGATATTGCCCTGACGCGGCGTCGAATTGGCGTTGTTCATCAGGATTGCCAGTTCCTGGATCACCTGCCGTTGGCTGAAAACATCGCGTTGCCCATGACAGTTTCCGGGCATGATTTCGACGAGAACAGCGAAAACTTGCAAGAGCTGATCAATTGGGTCGGACTTAGCAATCGGGCGCAGGCAGTGCCGCCAGAATTGTCTGGCGGCGAACGGCAACGTGCAGCGCTGGCGCGGGCGGTGATATTGTCCCCCGATGTTATTTTGGCGGATGAGCCGACAGGCAATGTGGATTGGGACATGTCGCAGCGGCTGCTACAGTTGTTGATCGAATTGAACCGCATGGGAAAAACAGTGGTGATTGCCACACATGATTTGGGCCTGATCCGGGCCGCCAAAAGCCAAGTTCAGGCACGTGTTCTGCGAATTCGGGATCGGCAAGTGCAATTGGCCGGGGCAGACCTGTGAGCGCGCTTTTGGAAATGGTGCGCGCGGTTACATCGCGCGACGTGGCCGCCGACCGTGTAGTGCCGCCGGCTGGCTTTACCGTGCGCCTGACCTTGCTGAGTGCGGCGGCCATGTCCTTTCTGGCGGTCTTTGCGCTGGCACTGTCGTTAACCACGGGGCGCATTGCCAACCGCTGGGGCGAAGAACTGGCCCGCGCATCCACGGTGCGGATTTCTGCGCCAGTTGGCGAAATGGCCGCGCAGACAGAGGCTGCGTTGCGCGTGTTGCAGACAACCCCCGGTATCGAAACCGCGCGCGCTCTGACAGATGAAGAGCAGCGCGCCTTGCTGGAACCATGGTTCGGGCCCGGTTTGCCGGTAGATCAATTGCCGATACCGCGCCTGATAGAAGTGATCGAATCCTCCGACGGGTATGACAGCGCCGGGCTTACCCTGCGTTTGTCAGCAGAAGTGCCAGCAGCGGTGCTGGATGATCATGGCCGTTGGCGGCGCCCCTTGTTACAGGCTGCTGGCCGGTTGCGCATGTTGGGGTGGGTGTCGATCATCCTGATCGCAGCCACATCGGCGGCCATGGTGACGCTTGCGGCTCATGCTGCTTTGGCCGCCAATGAGCAGGTCATTAAAACCCTGCGGCTGATCGGGGCGACGGACAGTTATATTGCCTCTGCCTTTGTGCGGCGCTTTACGCTGCGGACCTTTGCCGGCGCTGTTGCCGGAACAATTGTCGGGGTTGCGGCAGTTCTGTTACTTCCGAATGGTGACGGTACGACGAGTTTCTTGTCAAATATCGGTTTTGGCGGGTTTGGTTGGGTGTGGCCTGTGTTGTTGCCATTTCTGGCGGCAACGGTGGCATTCTTGGCAACTTTTACGGCGGCGCGCCGTGTTTTGGAAGGGCAACGCTGATGGGTAGAGCGATCCAATGGGTGCGGTCAGTGCTGTTTGTCGGCCAGATGTACCTGATGATGGCGATTATTGGCATTGGGTTCTTCCCGTTTGCGCTGCTTCACCGCAACGGGGCGCGCATCGCCTGCAAAGCGTTTTGCTATTGGGTTTTGTGGACGGCGCGCTGGATGGTGGGAATCCGGACAGAAATTCGCGGCACGGTGCCAACTGACCAAGTTGTGGTGGCCGCCAAGCACCAGTCGTTTCTGGACATCATCATGATTTTCGCGGCCCTTCCGGCGGCCAAATTCATTATGAAGCGTGAGCTGCTGTACACGCCGTTTCTGGGCCAATACGCGTGGCGCCTTGGGTGCATTCCGGTAGATCGTGGCAAGCGCGGACAGGCCATTCAGAAGATGGTCAAGGATGTTGAGCGCGGGGCATCCAAGCCGGGGCAGTTGATCATTTATCCGCAGGGAACGCGTGTTCCACCGGGTCAGCACAAGCCCTACAAGGTCGGCTCTGCCGTCCTGTATTCAGAGCTGAATCAGGATTGCGTGCCCGCGGCGACAAACGTTGGGCTGTTCTGGCCGCGTCGCAGCATGTACCGCACGCCCGGTCTGGCCGTGGTTGAGTTTTTGCCTCGGCTCGAAAAAGGTCTGGCGCACAGAGAGTTTCTGAAGCGTCTGGAAGATGAGGTTGAGACGGGGTCCGATCAACTGATGGCCGAAGCCGGACACAAGGCACCACAGTAATTCACGGCCCGACCCAACGTTCCATCATGCCGCCGCGTGTTTCTGACGACAGGCGCTTGCCCAATGCACATAAAAATAGCGCGCCCGAAACCGGACGCGCTGTTCCTCTGCCCCACAGGGCCGAGGCGTTCGACTAGGCCGCAGCCCTGATCACATGTGAATCGCGCCGTCACCACATGCCAGCGCGGCTTCGCGCACGGCTTCCGAGTATGTTGGGTGCGCGTGGCAGGTCAGTGCCAGATCTTCTGCCGAAGCACCGAACTCCATAGCAACGCAGACTTCGTGGATCAGATCGCCAGCGCCCGGTCCAATGATATGTGCGCCAAGAATACGGTCCGTATCCTTGTCTGCCAGCAGCTTAACAAAGCCCTCGCCCTGAAACACCGCCTTGGCCCGGCCATTGCCCATGAAGCTGAATTTGCCAACCTTGTAGGCACGGCCCTCTTCCTTCAGCTGCTGCTCTGTCTTGCCGACAGAGGCCACTTCTGGCGCGGTATAGATGACACCGGGGATGACATCATAGTTCACGTGCCCATGTTTACCGGCAACAACCTCGGCGGCGGCCATGCCTTCGTCTTCGGCTTTATGCGCCAGCATCGGGCCGTCGATGGCATCACCAATGGCATAGATGCCCTTCACATTGGTCTGCCAATGCGCGTCGGTCTTGATCTGGCCGCGAGGGCTGATCTCGACACCCAGTTCCGCCAGACCCAAACCATCAGTGAATGGCTTGCGACCAGTTGCCACCAGCACAACATCGGCGTCCAGCGTGTGTTCGCTGTCATCCTTGCGCAGTTTGTAGGTGACTTTGGCCTTGGTCTTGGTTGCGTCTACCTTCTGCACGGCTGCGCCCATAGTGAACCCGATGCCTTGCTTTGACAGGATCCGCTGGAAGGTCTTTTGAACTTCGCTGTCCATGCCTGGGGTGATGGCATCCAAGAACTCAACAACCTGAACTTCGGTGCCCAGACGGGCATAGACAGAGCCCATTTCCAGACCAATGACGCCAGCGCCAATCACGACCATCTTTTTGGGGATTTTGCCCAGTTCCAGCGCGCCGGTGGAGGTGACGACAACTTTCTCGTCAATCTCGATACCGGGCAGGGAGGACGGAACAGAGCCAGATGCGATAATGATGTTTTTCGCCTCGTGAACCTCATCACCAACCTGAACCTTGCCAACCGCCGGGATCGAGCCCCAGCCCTTCAGCCAGTCAATTTTGTTCTTCTTGAACAAAAATTCGATGCCCTTGGTGTTCTGGCCGATCACGTCGTCTTTGTAGGCCAGCATTTGCTTCCAATCGACAGTGGGCGTTTTACCCTTCAGACCCATCTTGGCAAAGTTATGCTCGGCCTCATGCAACTGGTGGCTGGCATGCAGCAGCGCCTTAGAGGGGATGCACCCCACGTTCAGGCAGGTGCCGCCCAGGGTTTCACGCCCTTCGACACAGGCGGTTTTCAGGCCCAGCTGGGCGCAACGAATAGCGGCGACATAGCCGCCGGGGCCTGCGCCGATCACGATGACATCATAGTTTGCCATGGTCTTCTCCTATCGAAATATTGCGGCGGCTTGCGTGCGGCAAGCCTGGGAAGGGGGGCACAGGTTGATCATAGCAACGCCTGTACCAACATTGTAACGGTGGCCCCAAGGCCAACCAACCAAATCAGTGATCGCCAAGGTGCAAGTCCAAAGGCGTAGGCCGGTAGGTAAAGCACCCGCGCGCCCAGAAAAGTCAGCGCGCACAGCGCCGAGGTTGCATCGCCCTTGTCTGCATAAACGGTGATCAACACGGCGATGGCGAACAGGATCAGCGCTTCAAAATGGTTAACCTTGGCACGCTTCAATCTTCCGGCCATGCCGGTTAATTCGCGCGGCTCGTCTCTTGGCGAGGCGGCGTATTTCCATCCGACCTGTCGCTGTGCGGCAACAGAGAAAAGCACGAAATGCACCACCTGCCACAACGCGGCCAAAGTCAGGATGGTGAGCTCGATCGTCATCGCACAATGGGGCCTTGAAGTATGGGGTCGGACCGTTCCGTACCCTAGGCAACGGGACGCGTCGAAACCAAATCACGATGCGCCCTATTGAAAAAAGGGCGGCCCGTAAGCCGCCCGCTTTGATTACAGATCCATCAGCAAGCGGCGTGGGTCTTCCAGCGCTTCCTTTACGCGGACCAGGAAGGTTACAGCGCCTTTGCCGTCAACGATGCGGTGGTCATAGGACAGGGCCAGGTACATCATTGGGCGGATTTTGATTTCGCCGTTGATGACCATCGGACGATCCTGAATTTTGTGCATGCCCAAAATGCCGGACTGCGGAGGGTTCAGGATGGGCGAGGACATCAGAGAGCCATAGACACCACCATTCGAGATGGTGAAGGTGCCGCCCTGCATTTCTGCCATGGACAGTTTGCCATCACGAGCGCGTCGGCCCTTTTCGGCAATAGCGCCTTCGATTTCGGCAAAGGACATCTTGTCAGTGTCGCGGATAACCGGAACCACCAAGCCCTGCGGCGTACCCGCAGCAATGCCCATGTGCACAAAGTTTTTGTACACGATGTCTGTGCCATCGATCTCGGCGTTCACCTCAGGCACTTCTTTCAGCGCATGGCAGCAAGCTTTGGTGAAGAAAGACATGAAGCCAAGGCGCACGCCGTGTTTCTTCTCGAAGTCTGCTTTGTAGGTGTTCCGCAAGGCCATAACCTCGGTCATGTCCACCTCGTTGTAGGTGGTCAGGATCGCGGCGGTGTTCTGCGCATCTTTCAGACGACGGGCGATGGTCTGGCGCAAACGCGTCATCTTCACGCGCTCTTCACGTGCAGCGTCATCGGCCGGAACTGGTGCGCGCGGTGCGGCGGCTGGTGCTGCCTTGGGCGCTGTTGCTGCTGCGGCCAAGGCGGCCGAAACATCGGCTTTCATTGCGCGGCCATCACGACCAGTGCCTGTGACCTGATCACGGCTGATGCCCGCTTCGGCCATCGCTTTCTTGGCGCTTGGCGCATCTTCGACATCGCGGCCACCAGCAGGTGCTGCCGCTGGGGCTGTAACGGCGGCTGGCGCAGCCGAAGGCGCCGCGGCACCAGAAGAGGACAGAACGGCCAGTTTCGCAGTTGCATCCACGGTTGTGCCTTCGGGCGCGATGATCTCGACCAGTGTGCCTGCGGCAGGGGCGGGCACTTCGACAGATACCTTGTCGGTTTCCAGCTCACACAGCATTTCGTCTTGTGCGACTGTATCACCAACCTTTTTGAACCAAGTCGAAACCGAAGCTTCGGTTACCGACTCTCCCAGCGTTGGGACCATGACATCGACGGTGTCACCACCAGCAGCGGCGGGTGCTGGTGCGGCTTTGGGTGCAGGAGCAGCGGCAGGCGCTGCGGCGGCTTGACCGCCCTCAACCAAGGTTGCCAACAAAGCGTCAACACCAACGGTTTCGCCTTCGGCGGCGACGATTTCGCCCAATGTGCCAGCACCGGGGGAGGGCACTTCGACTGTCACCTTATCGGTTTCCAGCTCGCACAGCATTTCATCAACAGCCACGGCATCGCCGGGCTTTTTGAACCATGTGGCGACCGTGGCTTCGGTTACGGATTCGCCAAGCGTCGGAACGCGTACTTCGATCGTCATTGTCTCTATTTCCCTTCGACCGTCAGCGCCTCGTCAACGAGCGCTGCTTGCTGTGCTTTGTGCATACTGGCCAGGCCCGTTGCAGGCGAGGCAGAGGTTGCGCGACCTACGTAGATCGGGCGCGAATTTTTGGCTTTGATACGTCCCAGAACCCATTCCAGGTTCGGCTCGATAAAGGTCCAGCCGCCCTGGTTCTTGGGTTCTTCCTGACACCAGACCATTTCGGCCTGCGGGAAACGTTCCAGTTCCTTGACCAGCGACATCGCCGGGAATGGATAGAACTGTTCGATCCGCAGCAGGTAAACATCGTCAATACCGCGTGCGTCCCGCTCTTCCAGCAGATCATAGTATACTTTGCCCGAACACATGACGACGCGCTTGATCTTGTCATCCGCCGTCAGCGTGGTGTCCGAATGGCCTTTCTCGGCATCATCCCACAATACACGGTGGAACGAAGACCCTTCGGTGAAGTCAGTCGCATCCGAGATGCACAGCTTGTGCCGCAACAGCGACTTCGGCGTCATCATGATCAGTGGTTTACGGAAGCTGCGGTGCAACTGGCGCCGCAGAATGTGGAAATAGTTGGCTGGGGTCGAGCAATTTGCCACGATCCAGTTGTCCTGACCACATTGCTGCAAGAAACGTTCCAGACGGGCAGAGCTGTGCTCTGGCCCTTGCCCCTCAAAACCGTGCGGCAGCAGGCAGACCAGACCGGACATCCGCAGCCACTTGCTTTCACCCGAACTGATGAACTGATCGAACATGATCTGCGCACCGTTGGCAAAGTCACCAAACTGCGCTTCCCACAATGTCAGAGCATTGGGTTCCGCCAGCGAGTAGCCGTATTCAAACCCAAGCACAGCATATTCCGACAAGGCGCTGTCGATCACTTCGTACCGGGCCTGGCCTTCGCGGATGTTGTTCAGCGGGTAGTAACGCTCTTCGGTGTCCTGATTGATCAGGCCGGAATGGCGCTGCGAAAAGGTGCCGCGTGTGCTGTCCTGACCAGACAGTCGGACAGGGTAGCCCTCGGTCAGAAGCGAGCCAAAGGCCAATGCTTCTGCGGTGGCCCAATCAAACCCGGTGCCGGTTTCCATCATTTTGCCGCGCGAATTCAGGAAACGACCCACCGTGCGGTGGATTGGAATTCCCTCTGGTGCACGAGCCAATGCGCCGCCGACTTCGTTCAGCGTATCGGTGCTGATAGCGGTTTGGCCGCGCTGATAGTTGCCCTCTTTCTGACGATCCAGATGAGACCAACGACCATCCAGCCAATCCGCCTTGTTTGGCTTAAAGGTTTTGCCGGCTTCGAATTCTTCGTTCAGCTGTGCCTGGAACGAGGCTTTCATATCCTCGATCTCCCCTTCGGGGATCAGGCCGTCTTTGACCAACCGTTCTGTGTACAAAGACAGGGTCGTTTTGTGGCCCTTGATCTGCTTGTACATGATCGGGTTGGTGAACATCGGCTCGTCACCTTCGTTGTGACCAAAACGACGATAGCAGAACATATCGATGACAGCGTCTTTACCGAATTTCTGGCGGAACTCGATGGCAACCTTGGCTGCGTGAACCACAGCCTCTGGGTCATCGCCGTTCACGTGGAAAATCGGCGCCTCAACCACCAGTGCGTTGTCAGTGGGATAGGGCGAAGAGCGCGAGAAGTGCGGTGCCGTGGTGAAACCAATCTGGTTGTTCACAACGATATGGATTGTGCCACCGGTGCGGTGACCACGCAGGCCTGACAATGCAAAACATTCCGCAACAACACCCTGACCGGCAAAGGCCGCATCACCGTGCAGCAGAACCGGCAGTACCGTACGGCGCTGCGGATCTTTCAATTGATCCTGCTTGGCGCGCACTTTGCCCAGAACCACAGGGTTGACCGCCTCAAGGTGCGAGGGGTTTGCGGTAAGTGACAGGTGCACTTTGTTGTCGTCAAAGCTGCGGTCAGAGGAGGCACCGAGGTGATACTTCACATCACCCGAACCATCCACATCCTCGGGCTTAAAGCTACCGCCCTGAAACTCATTGAAAATCGCGCGATAGGGCTTGCCCATCACGTTGGCCAAAATGTTCAAACGGCCACGGTGAGGCATGCCGATGATCACTTCCTGGATCCCCAGGGCACCACCGCGTTTGATGATCTGTTCCATCGCTGGGATCAGCGATTCACCACCATCCAGACCAAAACGCTTGGTTCCCATGTATTTCACATGCAGGAATTTCTCAAAGCCTTCGGCCTCGACCATTTTGTTCAGGATCGCCTTGCGGCCTTCGCGGGTAAAGCGGACTTCTTTGCCGTAACCTTCGATCCGTTCTTTCAGCCATGCGGCCTGTTCGGGATCAGAGATGTGCATGTATTGCAGGGCAAACGTGCCGCAATACGTGCGCTTCACAATGTCAACAATCTGGCGCATCGAGGCGATCTGCAGACCCAAAACATTGTCGATAAAGATCGGGCGATCCATATCCGCTTCGGTGAAGCCATAGGATTTGGGGTCAAGCTCTGGATGCGGTTCCTGACCATGCAAGCCAAGCGGGTCCAGATCAGCAGCCAGGTGGCCCCGGATACGATATGCCCGGATCAACATCAGCGCGCGGATACTGTCCAGAACGGCACGTTGGACCTGATCATCGGTCAGGGTCACACCTTTTTCGGCGGCCTTCTCAACGATTTTCTTGCCAGCTGCCTTGCTTTCTGCGGCTGGCGTCTCTGGCCATTCTCCGGTCAGGGCGGCAGTCAGATCATCTGCAGGAACCGGCGGCCAATCGGACCGCATCCACGATGGGCCATCCGCTTCTTTGCGGACGCTGGCCTCATCATCACCCAACTGGCGAAAGAACTCTTGCCAAGAGGCGTCAACCGCATTCGGGTCTGACGCATAGCGGGCGTACATCTGTTCAAGATATTCCGCGTTGTGCCCCTGCATAAAGCTGGAAGCGTGGAATCCGTCGTTTGGACTTTGATCCGTCATTTTGTCGATTCTCCCGACCGATCGGTAAAGCAGCTGGAAAGCAGGTTGGCCGTAACCCGCTATCGGGCTGCTTTGATTTGCAGTGAAGACCGGACATATGCCCGGTCTTCTTTTTTTGGTACCCCGGCGGCAAAATTTTGCTTCCGGGTGTGGGCTTTAGCCCTTGATCGCTTCCAGAACAGCTTCGCCCAAAGTGGCCGGGCTGTCTGCAACCACGATACCTGCGGCACGCATGGCTTCGATCTTGTCTTCTGCACCGCCTTTGCCGCCAGCAACAATCGCGCCAGCGTGGCCCATGCGGCGGCCCGGAGGGGCCGTGCGGCCGGCGATGAAACCAGCGGTTGGCTTCCAGCGGCCTTTTTTCTTCTCATCAGCCAGGAACTGTGCGGCTTCTTCTTCGGCGCTGCCGCCGATCTCACCGATCATGATGATCGATGTGGTTTCAGGGTCCGCCAGGAACATTTCCAGCACGTCGATATGCTCTGTGCCTTTGATGGGGTCACCGCCGATACCAACAGCCGAGGACTGACCCAGACCCAGATCAGTGGTCTGTTTCACGGCCTCATAGGTCAGTGTGCCAGAGCGGCTGACAACACCACAGCTGCCGCGCTTGTGAATGTGGCCAGGCATAATGCCGATTTTACAAGCGTCAGGTGTGATCACGCCGGGGCAGTTTGGTCCGATCAGGCGAGATTTGGAATCCTCCAGCGCGCGCTTGACCTTCATCATGTCCAGAACCGGAATGCCTTCGGTGATGCAGACGATCAGTTCCATTTCGGCGTCAATCGCCTCCAGGATCGAATCCGCAGCAAAGGGCGGGGGTACATAGATGACCGATGCGTTTGCTTCGGTGACATGCTTGGCTTCGTGGACCGAGTTGAAGACCGGCAGGTCCAGATGGGTCATGCCACCTTTACCTGGCGTGACGCCACCAACCATTTTGGTGCCATATGCGATGGCTTGTTCAGTGTGAAAAGTACCCTGCGAGCCAGTAAGGCCCTGACAGATCACTTTGGTGTTTTCGTCTACGAGGACTGCCATTTTTGGAGTCTCCTTAACTAAGTGTTTGCCAAATGCTCCACACGGAAACGGCAAAGGCCGAAACGGTGAAGGCGAGAGCAAAGAGAAATGAAAGTAAGCGCACAGTCGCCGAGTTCTGAGTTTCTGCCCAGCCAGACGCGTCGGCGCCCATGCTGGCCGCAAATTCAGACCTAAGTGACATGTTTGCGTCCTTATTTGGATCAGCTTTCAATTGCGCGTAGGCAAACCCGGTCAAGGCAAGACCAAATAGTCCGGCCAAAGCGCCGAGTGTGCTTACGACAACGAAATTCATCAGCCCTTAACCGCCTTAACGATCTTCTGAGCACCGTCCTTCAGGTCATCTGCTGCAATCACATCAACATCAGAGTTGTTGATGATCGCTTTGCCCTGTTCAACATTCGTGCCTTCCAGACGCACAACCAGCGGAACTTGCAGGCCAACCTCTTTAACCGCGGCGATCACGCCTTCGGCAATGACGTCACAGCGCATGATGCCACCAAAGATGTTGACCAGAATGCCTTTGACGTTGGGATCGGAGGTGATGATCTTAAACGCTTCGGTCACCTTTTCCTTGGTGGCGCCGCCACCAACGTCCAGGAAGTTGGCAGGTTCTGCGCCGTACAGCTTGATGATGTCCATCGTTGCCATTGCCAGACCCGCACCGTTGACCATGCAGCCAATTTCACCATCCAGCGCGATGTAGTTCAGATCATACTTGGAGGCTTCCAGCTCTTTGGAATCTTCCTCGGTGGTGTCGCGCAGTTCAGCGATTTCCGGCTGGCGATACATCGCGTTGCCGTCAAAGCTGACCTTGGCATCCAGAACTTTCAGATCGCCACTTGGCATCAGGATCAGCGGGTTGATTTCCAGCATCTCCATGTCTTTTTCCAGAAACGCTTTGTACAGAATGCCCATCAGCTTGACGCACTGCTTCATGGCCGCGCCTTCAAGCCCTAGGGCAAAGGCAACACGGCGGCCGTGGAACGGCTGGTAACCAGTGGCTGGATCAACGCTGAACGACAGGATTTTTTCTGGGGTAGAGGCTGCAACCTCTTCAATGTCCATGCCGCCTTCGGTCGAGCAGACAAAAGAAACGCGCGATGACTGACGATCAACCAAAAGCGCCAGGTAAAGTTCGCGATCAATATCCGAACCATCTTCGATGTAGATCCGGTTGACCTGCTTGCCCACTGGGCCGGTCTGATGCGTAACCAACGTGCGGCCCAGCATTTTCTTGGCTTCTTCGGCGGCTTCTTCTACCGATTTGGCCAGGCGTACACCGCCCTTTTCACCGGCATCGGCCTCTTTAAAAGACCCTTTGCCGCGACCACCTGCGTGGATTTGCGCTTTAACAACCCAAAGCGGCCCGTCCAACGCGCCAGCGGCGGTTTTGGCTTCTTCAGCTTTAAGAACCGCGCGGCCATCTGACACCGGGGCGCCGTAGCTGCGCAGCAGGGCTTTTGCCTGATACTCGTGGATGTTCATGGATCAACTGTCCCGTATTGCTGCGATTGCGGGTGGTATACCCCTGTATTTACCGTCACGTTAAAGGCAATTTTGCCGCAGGGGAGTGTTTTCCGCCAAAAAAGCGACATTTGTGATCACACCTGAAAAACGTGTGATCACAAATGTCGCTTTTCAATCCAGAATCAATGGCTATTGCATCAGTTGCAGTGGTCTTTCCGGGCGGGTAATCCGGGTACAGACCGTTTGAAAACAGGGATCACCATGCAGAAATTGCAACTTGCCGGACCAGACAAGTTTGACCCCGATGGTGTGCCCGTTGTTGCGCTGGCTCACAACGAGGCGAATATTCTGCCCGATTTTCTGGATCACTACCGCAAGCTGTGCAAAGCCAGTTTTCTGATTGTCGATGATCGTTCTAGCGATGATACCGCCCGTCTGCTTGCCGAAGCGCCGGATGTGACGGTGTTTCACCCTGCAAACGGGTCAACCTACAGTAAGGACAAAGCTCAATGGCGGTCTGATCTGCTGGACCAATTCGCAGATGGGCGCTGGTGTCTTGTGCCGGATTTGGATGAGCATTTCGTGTTTTTCGGTCAGCCGACGATGTCGCTGCAAGAGTACGTCACGCAGCTAGAGGGAGAAGGCGCGCAGGCCGTGCCAACCTTGATGATCGACATGTATGCCGATGCCCCTTTGGCAGAACATATCCACCCTGAAGACGCCGAAATACCGCTAAACATTCGATTCCCGCTGTTTGATGGCCCGCAGAATTTTCCGGGTGGCTACACAATGCGGCCGATCTCGCGTGCGATGCAGCGCAAATATCCGGCCCCCCCAATCACGTTTACTGGTGGCGCACGGGACCGGCTGTTTTATCCGGCGTTGGACCGTTTGGGGCCGATTGCAAACTGGACGGTGCGCAACTGGATGCACATGGACGGGCCCATCAATCGCCAGCTTGCGCCTTGGCAGCGATCTGTGGTTGGTCGGGTGGGTCGGCGGTATTTGTCGGGGCGGTTGAACTGTACGAAACTGGGATTGATCCGTTGGCAGGCGGGTCTGCGTTTCAACGGCGGGGCCCACAAAGTGGATCAACCTATCCAAGTGTCCGAAAGTATCGCCGCTTTCTTGCACTATGCGTTCACACGCGGCCGGGCGGGTGTTGAATACATTGCCAAGCGTGGTCAACACGCAGACGGGGGTAAGTACTATTACCATCTGCTGCAGGGGGACGGGTTGAATCAATCGCCGTCATTTGAAGGAAGCCGGACATACAAAAGCCCGGCCGATTTGGCCGGGCTTATTCGCGGTGTGCCGGGGCAGTAACCCCGGCTCATTTGCTTATACCAACGAGTTGTCGATGGCTTTGCAGGCGTCAACCAGGCCTTTAACGGCGTTGACGGAGTTGTCGAACATCGCCTGTTCGTCTTTGTTCAACTTGATGTTGACGACACGTTCGACGCCACCGGCACCGATTACGGTGGGTACGCCAACATAGGTGTCTTTAAGACCCAGTTCGCCATCGCAATATGCGGCGCAAGGCAGAACGCGCTTCTGGTCTTTCAAATAGGCTTCCGCCATTTCGATGGCCGAGGTTGCAGGCGCGTAGAAGGCCGAACCTGTTTTCAGCAAACCAACGATTTCGGCGCCGCCGTCACGGGTGCGCTGAACGATGGCGTCCAGTTTCTCTTGCGTGGTCCAGCCCATTTCGATCAGGTCAGGCAGTGGGATACCGGCAACGGTCGAATACCGTACCGATGGAACCATGGTGTCGCCGTGGCCGCCCAGAACGAACGCGGTGACGTCCTTCATGGATACGTCAAATTCAACCGACAAGAAGTGGCGGAAACGGGCGGAGTCCAGAACGCCAGCCATGCCGCAAACTTTGTTTGTGGGCATGCCCGAGAATTTCTGCAGTGCCCAAACCATCGCGTCCAGCGGGTTGGTGATGCAGATAACAAACGCGTCAGGTGCGTTGGCGGCGATGCCTTCGCCAACCGACTTCATGACCTTCAAGTTGATGCCCAACAGGTCATCACGGCTCATGCCTGGTTTGCGTGGAACACCGGCGGTGACGATGCAAACGTCTGCACCCGCGATATCAGCATAATCCTGCGTGCCTTTCAGCTTGGCGTCAAAACCTTCTGATGGGCCGGATTCCGCGATGTCGAGCGCTTTGCCTTCCGGTGTACCTTCGGCGATGTCGAAAAGAACAACATCTCCAAGTTCCTTCAGGGCTACAAGGTGAGCGAGCGTGCCGCCAATCTGTCCTGCGCCGATGAGGGCAATCTTAGGTCTGGCCATGGAATGTATCTCCGGTCCGAAGTGAATTTTGCCGAGGGCTTAGTAGCTTAAGACCGTTCGTGCAAGAGTGCTGCGCCGCGGCGTTGCCTTGAAAGGCCGATTTTTGAGGCCGCCAGAACGGGTAAGTCTTTTGCCTTACGGTGCTTTTTCGAAACTTTGGTGCAGTCAATTGGCCAAGGGACATTTTTTGCCGTTAGCGCCCACATGGCCGTCTGTGCTGTTATCTCAGTGCGTTCCAAATGGTGTAACGGCTTGCCGAAAAACGATTCTGATTGGGTTTACGCATCGCTTTTGGTCTGTTGGGGGGGCGTGTTCAGTGTTTCATAAGATTGGCCCGAAGCAATCAGGCAACTTACCCCGGAAGGCAGTGTAATTGTGATTGTCCACGTTCCTTTGTCGAGCGAGGCAAAAAGCTCCATCACGCGATTGGAGGCATCTAAGCCAATGGATTGTTGCGTTTCGCCGTATTGATTGGCCAAACGTTGCACCACTTGATCGCGTGGGGCGCAAAGCCCCTGAGCTTGACCAATCGTGGCGCCGCATATCAGCAACATCAGTTGCATCAGAACCAGGCTGGCAAATTTTTTCATCCGGTGCCCCCAATCTGCGTCTTAGGCCCAACTGCCAAAGACCCCGTAAACAGCGGCAGGCATTTGGCGCAGGCTCACTGTGTTCTGTTCGCTCTTAGAAAAAGGTTAATGCGCAAATTGTTTAGAATTTCTGCACTGCGGCAAATCTGCCCTTGAACTTTTCCTCAAAAAATGGCCCTCTCCGCGCAATATTATTAGGCGGAGAGATTCCCATGGACATGCGCGCGCGGCCTTATCGGTCTGTTCTTTATATTCCGGGTTCAAAAGAACGGGCGTTGGAAAAGGCCAAGACTTTGCCCGTGGACGCGATCATCTTTGATCTGGAAGACGCTGTGGCCGTTGATGAAAAACCCGCCGCTCGTGAGACGTTGAAAAACGCGCTGGCCGCAGGAGGCTACGGAAACCGGACGCGCATCGTGCGCATTAACGGGCTAGACACCGTCTGGGGGGAGGACGATGCAAAGGCTGCCGCACAGATGGATTGCGACGCTGTTTTGCTGCCAAAAGTGGAAAGCACTGCGCAGTTAGATGCATTGGCGGCTTTGGTTGGCGACAAACCGATCTGGGCCATGATGGAAACGCCGCGCGGCATGTTGAACGCTGCAGCGATTGCCGCACATTCCCGGATGGCGGGTTTTGTCATGGGCACCAACGATTTGGCCAAAGAGCTGCAATGCCGGTTTCGTCCAGACCGTTTGCCTATGCTGACATCGCTGCAATTGTGCCTGCTAGCGGCAAAAGCCGAAAGCATTGTAATCGTTGATGGGGTCTACAACGCGTTCAAAGACGCAGACGGCCTGAAGGTCGAGTGCGATCAAGGGCGCGATATGGGCTTTGACGGAAAAACCCTGATCCATCCGGCGCAGGTCGATGTGGCCAATGCGGCCTTTGCCCCGACGGACGCCGAGATTGATCTGGCGCGTCGCCAAATCGCAGCATTCGAGGCGGCTGAAGCCGAAGGTCAGGGTGTGG
This sequence comes from Pseudoprimorskyibacter sp., assembly GCA_034670065.1. GTDB lineage: Bacteria > Pseudomonadota > Alphaproteobacteria > Rhodobacterales > Rhodobacteraceae > Mesobacterium_A. The sequence goes on from JAXMOG010000002.1 coordinate 448,089, forward strand.
CGGTGGTTGACGGCAAGATCGTTGAAAACCTTCACGTTGTAACTGCCCGCGAAATACTGGCAAAGTCAGAGGCTATAGAGGCCCTGACTGCGGAGTAATCGCAATGTTCTTTCTAATCCTTGGCGTGGCCCTGTGGTGGCTGGCGCATCTGTTTAAACGTTTGATGCCAGAAGCACGTGCCGGTTTGGGCGACCGCGGCAAAGGCTTGGTCGCTTTGGTGCTGGCGGTTTCAATACTGTTGATGGTGATCGGTTATCGCGGGGCAGAGGTGACAGACCTGTGGTTCCCGCCGCAATTCATGTGGCATGCCAATAACCTGCTTGTGCTGATTGCGCTGTACTTCACCAGCCCCGGCCCCAGCAAGGGCGCACTGTTTTACAAGATGCGTCATCCAATGTTGTTTGGCTTTGGTCTGTGGGCCTTTTCGCATCTGTTGGTCAACGGTGATCTGGCCTCAGTCGTTTTGTTTGGGGGCTTGCTGTTGTGGGTTCCAATTCAGATCGCAGTCATCAACCGGGCAGAGCATGGTTGGACAGCACCGGCCAAGGGGAGCTTGGCGAAAGACGGCATGTTCTTGGCGATTTCAGCAGTGTTGCTGTTTGTCATTGGTTACGTACACGGCCTGATCGGCCCCAGCCCATTTCCAGGATAATCCATGAAGCTCTATCGATTTCTGACCGCCGACGACACATCGGCCTTTTGCCACAAGGTAACGGCAGCGCTGAACAAAGGGTGGGAGCTGCACGGCGATCCGCAATATGCCTTTGACTCTGCCAATGGCGTCATGCGTTGCGGGCAGGCCGTAACAAAAGAGGCCGAAGGCACCTACACCCCCGATACGAAGCTAGGAGAGCAGTAATATGGCCAAGACCAATCCGGGCCGGTTTTTCGAAGATTATTCTATTGGTCAGGTGATTGACCATGCGGTACCGCGGACGGTTTCGGGCGGGGAGCGCGCGCTGTACCAGGCGCTCTACCCGGCGCGCCATGCGCTGTATTCTTCGGACGAATTTGCCCGCTCTTGTGGTTTGCCGGCGTCTCCTATTGATGATCTGGCGGCATTCCACGTGGTCTTTGGCAAAACCGTACCGGATGTGTCGCTGAACGCTGTGGCGAACTTGGGCTATGCCGAAGGGCGCTGGCGCCTGCCTGTATACGCGGGCGACACGCTGCGGTCGTCATCTGAGGTGATTGGGCTCAAGCAAAACTCTAACGGTAAAACCGGTGTGGTTTATGTGCGCACCAAAGGTACAAACCAGCGCGACGAAACCGTGATGGACTATGTGCGCTGGGTCATGGTGCGCAAAAACAATCTGGATGCAGCCGCGCCGGAAACGGTGGTTCCTGAACTGAAGAAGACTCTCGCTGTTGAGGATCTGACAATTCCTGCCGGGTTGGACTTTACCAAATACGATTTCACTTTGGCGGGGGAGACACATCGCTGGGGTGACTATGACGTTGGCGAGGTGATCGACCATGTTGACGGTGTCACCATTGAAGAGGCCGAACATATGCTGGCGACGCGCCTGTGGCAGAATACAGCCAAGGTGCATTTCGACGCGACATTCCGGCCTGATGGTCAGCGGTTGATTTACGGTGGGCACGTTATCAGCATGGCACGTGCATTGTCGTTCAACGGTTTGGCCAATGCGCAGATGATTGTCGGTCTGAACGGCGGCGCACATGCAAACCCGTGTTTTTCGGGCGATACGATCAAGGCCTGGACCGAGGTGCTGGACAAGGCCGAAACAGATGCGCCGGGTGTCGGGGCGATCAGGTTGCGGCTGGTGGCGACAAAAGGCGGCGATCCGTTCCAGTTGAAGGGCGACGATGGTAAGTATTTGCCACAGGTCCTGCTGGACTTGGATTATTGGGCCCTTATGCCGGTGTAAATTCATGCGGTTTATTCTGATATTTTGCGCCTTGCTGGCGTCGGGCACTGCGACAGCAGATGAAGCAGAAGATGCGTTTGTGCGCGCCAACCTGTTGGGCATTTTCTATCACGAACTGGGCCATGCGATGATCGACATCCAAGGCTTGCCGGTCTTTGGCCAAGAAGAAGATGCAGCCGATGTCGCGTCTATCTTGTTGATCGATGAGTTATGGGAGCCAGATGCCGCGCTGGAATTGGCGTATGACGCTGCGTTTGGCTTTGCCGCCGAAGCAATGATGTCAGCCGACAGTGACGAAATCCCGTTTTGGGACGTACATGGCCCGGATGAGCAGCGGTTTTACAACACAGTCTGCATCTTTTACGGCGGTGATCCCGACGCGCGGGATGATTTCGCGTCTGACATGGAGCTGCCCGAAGAACGTGCAGAAAGCTGCGAAGAAGAATTCCAGTTGGCGATTGATAGCTGGGGTCCGGTACTGGATGAAATGACCCAATCAGATGGGGCCAAGGCGACGTTCACCGCAAAGGCCGGGCAAACCGAAACAGCCCAGCTGATTGCCGAAGAGGTTGATGCGTTGAACGATCGTATGTCGTGGGCAGAGCCTTTGTTGGTTGAGACCGATGAATGCGGCGAAGCCAATGCCTTTTATGATCCAGAGCGGTTATCGGTGACTGTATGTGAAGAGTTTGCGCCACATCTAAGAGAGCTGTATCGGGACTCACAGGGCTGAGTCTGAAGACGGGCGCTCATTTTGCAGTGCAGAAACGCGTGCCGGTATGTTAGCGCAAAATATGTGATCACAGCATTGCTGGGTGTGATCACAAAACCAATTTTCTGCCCGATTGAATGAAAAAACATCAAAATTCTTGCGATCACAGCGGTGACAGCGGGGAAAAAACGGTTAGAAGAAATCCAAGTGAAGCAAAAGGACAGATCTATGGCCGATGTCAACCGGGGCAACCGCCCACTGTCACCATTCATGCTGGGCCAATACTACCGGTTTCAGCTCAACTCCGTCACTTCCATCCTGACGCGGATCACCGGAAACGCGCTTGTCGTACAAGCCTTCCTGATCGCGTGGTGGTTCCTGGCGGCGGCATCTGGGCCGGAATACTTTGCCACAGTCGACTATATCGTGACGTCGTGGATCGGCGATTTGATCCTGCTTCTGTCAACCTTGGGGCTTTGGTTCCACGCGCTGGCGGGCATTCGTCATCTGATCTGGGACAACGGCTATATGCTGGACGTGGAAAGCGCTGACAAACTTAGCTGGGTTGTCATCGGCGGTTCGGTTGTTCTGACCATCATCACAATCATCTTCGTCTAAGGAGCCAGCCATGAGTTTTCTGACTGACCGCAAGCGCGCCCTGGGCCTAGGCTCTGCCAAGACCGGAACAGAACATCACTGGTCGATGCAGATCAGCTCGATCGGCTTGATCATTCTTGTTCCCCTGTTTGTCTTCACCTTCGGCCCGATCCTGGGCGGAACCTACGAAGAAGTTATCGCTTATTATTCGCGTCCATGGCCTGCGGCTATTGCGGCGCTGACACTCGCCATCGGCATGATGCACTTCAAGAACGGTGCGCAAATGGCGATCGAAGATTACGTACATGGTCTGAAAGGCCGCCTGACGATTATCTTTGTGACTTGCCTGGCCTATGGCATCGCGGGGGTTGGCATTTTCTCGCTGATCCGGCTGGCACTCTAAGACCCGAGGAACACAATGGCTGCTTACGAATACGAAACACACGAATATGACGTGGTGGTTGTCGGCGCTGGTGGCGCGGGTCTGCGCGCCACACTGGGCATGGCCGAACAAGGCCTGCGCACGGCCTGTGTGACAAAGGTTTTCCCAACCCGGTCACACACTGTTGCGGCACAGGGCGGCATCGCGGCCTCGTTGTCGAACATGGGCCCGGATAACTGGCAGTGGCATATGTATGACACAGTCAAAGGCTCTGACTGGTTGGGCGACACAGATGCCATGGAATACCTGGCGCGCGAAGCCCCCAAGGCGGTTTACGAGCTGGAACACTACGGCGTTCCATTCAGCCGTACCGAAGAAGGCAAAATCTATCAGCGTCCCTTTGGCGGTCACACCACCGAATTTGGCGAAGGCCCGGCTGTGCAGCGCACATGTGCCGCCGCTGACCGGACCGGTCACGCGATCCTGCACACGCTGTATGGGCAGTCGCTAAAGAACAACGCCGAATTCTACATCGAATATTTCGCCATCGATCTGATCATGAGCGAAGACGGTCAGTGTCAGGGTGTTGTCTGCTGGAAGCTGGATGACGGCACGATGCATGTCTTCAATGCGAAGATGGTTGTCTTGGCCACTGGTGGATACGGGCGCGCCTATTTCAGCGCCACATCGGCCCACACCTGCACCGGCGACGGCGGCGGCATGGTGGCCCGTGCGGGCCTGCCATTGCAGGATATGGAATTTGTGCAGTTCCACCCAACCGGTATCTACGGATCAGGCTGTCTGATCACCGAAGGTGCGCGCGGTGAAGGTGGCTACCTGACAAACTCCGAAGGTGAACGGTTCATGGAGCGTTACGCGCCCCAGTACAAAGACCTGGCACCGCGCGATTATGTCAGCCGTTCCATGACAATGGAAATTCGCGAAGGTCGCGGTGTTGGCGATGAGGGTGATCACATTCACCTGAACCTATCGCACTTGCCACCCGAAGCACTGGCCGAGCGCCTGCCCGGCATTTCGGAAAGCGCCAAGATTTTCGCTGGTGTTGACGTGACCAAGGAACCGATCCCGGTTCTGCCGACGGTTCACTATAACATGGGCGGTATCCCGACCAACTATTGGGGTGAGGTGCTGAACCCATCCGCCGATGATCCTACCGCCGTTGTGCCTGGCCTGATGGCCGTTGGTGAAGCGGGTTGTGCGTCGGTACACGGTGCCAACCGTTTGGGATCAAACTCCTTGATTGACCTTGTGGTCTTTGGACGCGCCGCTGCGATCCGCGCCGGTAAAGTGGTTGACCCAGAAGGTGCCAACCCAGAGCTGAACCAAGCCTCTGTCGATGGCGCCTTTGACCGGTTTGATGGTTTGCGCAACGCGTCGGGCGGTATTTCAACCGCGGACCTGCGGCTTGAGATGCAAAAGACCATGCAATCGGACGCCGCCGTGTTCCGGACATCAAAAACCTTGGCCGAAGGCGTCGACAAGATGACCGATATCGCAGCCAAGTTGGATGATCTGAAAGTCACAGACCGCAGCCTGGTTTGGAACAGCGACCTGATGGAAACGCTGGAACTGACGAACCTGATGCCAAACGCACTGGCCACGATTGTTGGTGCCGAAGCGCGTAAAGAATCTCGCGGTGCTCACGCGCACGAAGATTTCTCTACTCGTGACGATGAAAACTGGCGCGTTCACACCATCAGCCGTGTTGAAGGCAACAAGGTTGATCTGACGTATCGCCCGGTCATCGTGGACCCGCTGTCAACAGAAGCCGAAGGCGGCATTAGCCTGAAGAAAATCGCGCCCAAGGCGCGGACGTTCTGAGGAGGACGAAATGGTACAGCTGACCCTTCCCAAGAACTCTCGCATCCGTACGGGCAAAACCTGGCCCAAGCCGGAAGGCGCAACCAACGTGCGCAAGTTCAGCATCTATCGCTGGAGCCCCGATGATGGGGAAAACCCGCGGGTTGATACGTATTTCCTGGATATGGACAAATGCGGCCCGATGATTTTGGACGCGCTGATCAAGATCAAGAACGAGATTGATCCAACGCTGACATTCCGCCGGTCCTGCCGCGAAGGTATTTGCGGCTCTTGCGCCATGAATATCGATGGGATCAACACGCTGGCCTGTATCTATGGGCTGGATGAGGTCAAAGGCGACGTCAAAATCTATCCGCTGCCACACATGCCTGTGGTCAAGGATTTGATCCCCGACTTGACGCATTTCTACGCGCAACACGCGTCGATCATGCCGTGGCTGGAAACTAAGACAAACCGTCCGGCAAAAGAGTGGCGTCAGTCCATCGATGACCGCAAGAAGCTTGATGGTCTGTATGAATGCGTGATGTGCGCCTCTTGTTCCACGTCTTGCCCCAGCTACTGGTGGAATGGCGATCGTTACCTTGGACCAGCCGCTTTGCTGCATGCATATCGTTGGATCATTGATAGCCGGGATGAGGCGACGGGTGAGCGTTTGGATGAGCTTGAAGATCCCTTCAAGCTGTACCGCTGTCACACCATCATGAACTGCGCCAAAACCTGCCCCAAAGGGTTGAACCCGGCCAAGGCGATTTCCGAAATCAAGCAGATGATGCTGGAGCGTCGCGTATAAGCGATGGAAACCTTCGGCACCGGCTTGTTGCTTGCTGCGCTGGCCGGGGCCAGCATTCCGGTTGGCGCGCTGCTTGCAGTGTTAGAGGATCGGTTGCCGGGTCGCGTAAAAGACCCCATTCAACACACCGTCACCGCGTTTGGTGGCGGTGCTTTGTTTTCTGCTATCGCGTTGGTTCTGATCCCTGAAGCTGTGGCGCGGATATCGGCCTTGCCGCTGATGGCGTTGTTTGCTGGGGGCGGTCTAACTTTCTTTGTGGTCGACGCTATGCTGCGCAAAGCGGGCGGTGGCGGTGCGCAGTTCGTGGCCATGCTGCTGGACTACGTGCCTGAGGCCATGGCGCTGGGCGCCTTGATCGTTGGGCGGGCTGATGTGGCGTTGCTGACCGCCGGGCTGATCGCCCTGCAGAACATCCCCGAAGGCTTCAGCGCATATCGCGAAATGATTTTAGGTGGCCATGCAACGTCGCGACGTTTGCTATTGTTGTTTGGTCTGATGATCCCGGTAGGGCCGCTTTCGGCTTGGATTGGCTTTTCCTTTTTGGCGGACCACCCTGAAATTTTAGGTGGCGTGATGAGCTTTGCCGCCGGGGGCATTTTGTATCTGCTGTTTCAAGACATTGCGCCACAGGCCCGCACCAGCAAATCTGGCGGGCCACCATTGGGGGCAGTTCTGGGGTTTGGTTTGGGATTGGCCGGGCATCTGGCAACGCTGTAGCGTAGATATTTGCGACGGTGAGTATGTCTGCCAATAGCCTCCACAGCCGATGCTTGACCTTACGTTCGCTATGCAGGCACCGGTTCTCGGCCATGCAGGAATAGGCGATGTGTGCCTGTCACGAAAGGTCTAGGGTCATGGCAAGGGAGGGGCAAAGCTCTGACCAAAAGGTAGAACCATGACAACTTCTAAAGAACGGGCCGAAAAGGCGCGGCAAGCACTTGAGGCGCTGGATCAGGCTTGGGCCTATTACACCCCTCAGCCTCGCGTCGTAAGTTACAATGAAACGGAAGAACAGAAATCGGTTTTTCCGGTCTACTACGCCGCCTAAATTTTAACGGGGTCGCCGGACGACCCCGTTAAATTCTTCGTATCAGCCAGTGATCATTTCATACTGACGCACAATCACTTCGGCTTGCTTGATGCTGGCGATATCGACCAGGCGGCCTTTGTAAACGGTTGCGCCTTCGCCATTGGCCTTGGCGGTTTCCATCGCGGCAAGGATTTCACGCGCTTCGTTCACGGCTTTTTCAGACGGGGTGAAAACCTCGTTCGCCAAGGCGATTTGCTTAGGGTGGATGGCCCATTTTCCAACCATGCCCAAGGTCGCGGAACGCAATGCCTGTGCGCGATAGCCTTCGTCATCCGAGAAATCGCCGAAAGGACCGTCGACTGGCAAAACACCATGGGTGCGGCAGGCCGCAACGATTGCCGCTTGTGCCCAATGCCATGGGTCCGACCAGTGTTTCTGGCCTTCGCGCAGCATATAGTAGTTTTCCTGCGTACCGCCGATGCCGGTTGTCGCCATGCCCATTGATGCCGCGAAATCGGCTGCACCAAGGCTCATCGCCTCCAGACGCGGCGATGCAGCGGCGATCTCTTCGACATGCGCAATGCCCGCGGCAGATTCGATGATCACTTCAAACGCGATCTTCTTTTTGCGGCCCTTGGCGGTTTCAATCGCCGTGACCAATGCATCCACAGCATAGATATCTGCAGCGCAGCCCACTTTGGGGATCATGATCTGGTCCAAACGCTCTGATGCGTTTTCCAGCAGATCAACCACGTCCTTGTACCAATACGGTGTGTCCAGGCCGTTTATACGCACAGACAAGGACTTGTTGCCCCAATCAATGTCACCAATGGCTTGGATGATATTGGCGCGGGCGCTGTCTTTGTCGCTGGGGGCAACACTGTCTTCCAGATCAAGGTTGATCACGTCAGCGGCGCTGGTGGCCATTTTTTCAAACAGTGCCACGCGAGACCCCGGCCCAAAGAGCTGACAACGGTTTGGACGGGCAGGCGCGGTGGGCTGGATACGGAAGGACATGTAAGCCTCGAGGTAATGAAATTACGATTTTGCTGCGTAAATCGTTATTAAATTACGCTGCAAAGTGCAAGCTGATTTCGCACCTGCGGCATTTGGATTTCGTGTTGCGCAAGAATCTTCGCGAAAAGCCAAGCTTGGCCGGACAAAACTAGCGCCGAGTGGCGATATTATGCGGATTAACGAACAAAATTTCATGAAATTCGCGCCATTCTTCCCTGGAACACATGCATTCCGGGGATGACCATGATCGAAACACCATATCTTCTGTTTCTGGGCGACGCACCAGACGCTTTGGCCGCCAAGGTCGCACAAGGCATCAAGGACTGGCGACCTGAAAACTGTGTTGGGCAGCTTCGTCTGCCCGGCTGTCAGGCTGATATGGGGCTGACGGATATGTCCGTGTCCGAAGCCATTGCCGCGGGTGCCAAAACGATGGTGATTGGCGTGGCCAACCGTGGCGGTGTGATTTCCCCATCTTGGAAGGCGGTTTTGAAAGGCGCGTTGGACGCGGGCATGGACCTGGCAAGCGGTCTGCACAACCTTCTGAGTGATGAAGAAGACCTTGTCGAGCTGGCAGAAAAGCTGGGCCGCAGTCTTCACGATGTTCGCATTCCAGAACAGGAATTCCCTATCGCCAACGGTGTAAAGCGAAGCGGCAAACGGTGTCTTGCTGTTGGTACGGATTGTTCGGTTGGCAAAATGTACACAGCACTTTGCATGGAGCGCGAAATGCGCGCACGCAAAATGAATGCAACTTTCCGGGCAACCGGTCAGACCGGGATTCTTATCACCGGTGACGGCATTCCACTGGACGCTGTAATCGCCGATTTTATGGCTGGCTCGGTTGAGTGGCTGACGCCGGACAATGATGAAAATCATTGGGATCTGATCGAAGGGCAGGGAAGCCTGTTTCACGTCAGCTTTTCAGGCGTGACAATGGCGCTGATCCACGGTGGGCAGCCCGATGCGCTGATCCTGTGCCACGAACCAACGCGCACTCATATGCGCGGATTGCCGGGCTATTCCCTGCCATCTCTGGAACAGTTGCGTGACACTGCTTTGCCGTTGGCGCAGGTCGCGAACCCGGCGTGTCAGGTCGTGGGGATTTCGGTCAACACCCGCCACATGTCTGAAGATGAGGCGCGTGCCTATCTGGCAGAGGTTTCCGCGCGATTGGAGTTGCCCGCAACTGACCCGTTCCGCTTTGGGGCAGGGCCGCTGGTGGATGCACTGGAACAGATCTAAAACGTTCTTGCAGCCAACTAAAGGGAGAATGCCGTGCGCATCACCACCTGCCGCGATACCTTTCCATTGGCTGAGGTCTTTACCATCAGCCGTGGTTCCCGCACCGAAGCTTTGGTTCTTACGGTTTCAGTCGAAGATGGTCCGCATAGAGGCTGGGGCGAATGCGTGCCCTACGCCCGCTATGGTGAAACGCTGGACAGTGTGGAGGCGCAGATCGCCTCTGTTCCTACCGGTGTAACGCGCGCGGAATTGCAAACATTGCTGCCCGCCGGCGCAGCGCGGAATGCGCTGGATTGTGCGCTGTGGGATTTGGAAGCCAAACGAACCGGACGTCGCGTGTGGGATTTGGCAGGTTTGCCTGCACCGGGTCCGGAACTGACGGCTTATACCTTGTCTTTGGCCGAGCCGGATCAAATGGAAGCATCGGCGCGTCGCAACGCCCATCGCCCCTTGCTGAAGATCAAATTGGGCACTCCAGATGACATGCCACGGTTGGAAGCCGTGTGTCGGGGGGCGCCGAACGCCAAGATCATTGTCGATGCGAATGAGGGATGGACGGCACAAACCTATGCCGATCTGGCTCCGCATATGAAACGACTGGGCGTTGCCTTAGTCGAACAACCTCTGCCCGCGGGGGAGGATGAGGCGCTGATCGGCATGGACCGGCCTGTGCCCGTCTGCGCAGATGAAAGCTGCCATGACCGGGAAAGCTTGCCTGCGTTGAAAGGGAAATATGATGTGGTCAACATCAAGCTGGATAAAACCGGCGGTCTGACAGAGGCTTTGGCGTTGCGGAAGGCAGCGCTGGCTGACGGATTTCAGATCATGGTTGGCTGTATGGTGGGCAGTTCGCTGGCCATGGCCCCAGCCACGCTGGTTGCGCAGGGCGCATTGGTGACGGATCTTGACGGCCCGCTGCTGTTGGCCCAAGACCGGGCGCAGCCTTTGTTATTTGACGAGGCGGGTGTGTACCCACCAGAGCAGGCGCTTTGGGGCTGATCACCCCGCCACCCCGGCCCTTTATTCCAAAGGGGTGGGGCACCAGACCCCAAGGGAAGGAAAACCTGATGACCCGCACCGTGTACGTAAACGGAGAATATCTGCCCGAGACCGAAGCCAAAGTATCGATCTTTGACCGCGGCTTTCTGATGGCGGATGGCGTTTACGAAGTGACCAGCGTTCTGGATGGCAAACTGATCGACTTCGAAGGTCATGCTGTTCGGTTAGAGCGGTCCTTGAACGAATTGGACATGCGTAATCCGGTGACCACGGACGAACTGCTGAATATTCATCGTGAACTGGTTACGTTGAACGAGATCAACGAGGGTATGATCTATCTGCAGATCACACGTGGTGCGCCCGATGATCGTGATTTCGCGTTTCCGGACCCGGACAAGGTGCCGTCAACCATCGTGTTGTTCACCCAAAACAAACCGGGGCTGGCCAACAGCCCAGCTGCGCAAAAAGGCATCAAGGTTATTTCGATTGAGGATATCCGTTGGCACCGCCGCGATATTAAAACGGTACAGCTGCTGTACCCGTCGATGGGCAAGATGATGGCCAAAAAGGCCGGTGCCGATGATGCGTGGATGGTTGAAGATGGGTTTGTGACCGAGGGCACCTCGAACAACGCTTATTTCATCAAAGGCAACAAGATTGTCACCCGCGCGCTGTCCAACGACATTCTGCATGGCATCACCCGCGCTGCCGTTCTGCGATTTGCACAAGAAGCGCAGATGGATGTGGAAGAGCGCAACTTTACCATCGAAGAAGCGCAGGCCGCTGACGAGGCGTTCATCACCTCTGCCTCAACCTTTGTGATGCCGGTTGTGGATATTGATGGTGTTGCCCTTGGCGACGGCACGCCGGGTCCGCGTGCCGCCCGTTTGCGGGAAATCTACCTGGATGAAAGCCGCAAGAAAGCGATCTAAGGCTGATGCCTTAGTCTTTCTTGTCCAGAACATTCTCTTTGAAGGCGGTCTCAAAGGCCGCCTTCTTGTCGTCTGAAGCATCCGTTTGAAACTGTGCTTTCCAGTCGTCATAGGGCATGCCGTAAAAGGCCTGACGTCCGTCTTCTTTCGACATGTCGATCCCGCGTTCCGCTGCCGCTTCCTGATACCAGCGAGACAGGCAGTTGCGGCAGAACCCGGCCAAGTTCATCATGTCGATGTTCTGAACATCGGTGCGGTCTTCCATCAAGTGCTTGCGCAAACGGCGAAAGGCAGCAGCTTCCAATTCGATTTGAGTCTTCTCGTCCATGGGGGTGTCCTTCAAATTGGCCATTTGGGCATGGTGCAGTTTTGGATCATTCGGCGACTTGTGCCAGCGCTTTTTCCAGAAGTGGCGCCAAACGTTGGCCCCAGGCTTCTTGGTGATGCGGATCTTCGATCAGGTCATTGCGCAGCTCGATCAACACGTTCAACCGGCCGTGATGCAACGCATGACGGTCAATCGAATCGCCGGGCAAATGGCCGGGATAGGGTTCATTCCGGCCCACCACCAGATCGGGTTCTTGTTCCAGAGACTCGATAAACGGATCGGCCAGCCGGCTGTCATAGGCGTGTAACACACCAACATGCCACGGGCGGCTGGGTCTTGCGCGCAATTGCCGGGTATAGCTGTGCACCGCGACAATCACAGTGTCATCGCGCTGTGCCGCAAGCCGTTCCAGCTCGGCGTGGTAGGGGCGATAATAGGCCGTTAACCGGCGTTCGCGTTCGACCACATCGGCGTCGCGGTTGCCCGGAATGATTGATCCGTCATACAGCCGCATCAGCAGGGTAGGGTCGTCTTCACCGCGGTTCGGGTCAATTACAAGTCTGGAAAAGTTCGACAAAAGCGCAGTGCCATTCAGGGCCTTGGCCAGGGCGCGTGTCACCCCGGCGGCACCGGGATCAAACGCGATATGACGCGCCATATCGGCATCAGATAGGCCCAATGTACCGCCCAGATCCGGGGGCACAGTGTTGAACGCATGGTCACATGTGATCAGCCAACGGCTGCTATTATGGGCGGCTTCTGTGAAATATGGGCTGAATGTCATCTGCTCGTCTTTCATTTGTGCCTTCAATAGTGCAGTTGTGGAACGAAGGGAATTAGGCCATAAGAGTTATCGACTGATAGCGATAACATGCCCCTCAGATAGATGCGACGCGATGAAATAGTGCGCGTTGCCGAAGGATGACAATGCGACGTTTGCGGAATGTGAAAATCGTGGCCACGCTTGGCCCGGCTTCAAACGACTATGAAACGATCCGTGCCTTGCACGAAGCTGGGGCGGATGTGTTCCGCCTGAACATGAGCCACGGGACCCATGACGAAATCCGTGTTCGGCACGCGATTATTCGACAGGTCGAAAAAGATTTGGACAGCCCAATTGGCATTCTGGCCGATTTGCAGGGACCAAAGCTGCGCGTAGGCACGTTTGAAGACGGCCACGAAACCCTGAAAGAGGGAGCGGATTTCCGTCTGGACCTGTCCGAAGAGCTGGGCACCGTCGACCGGGTGAACCTGCCGCACCCCGAGATTTTCGAAGCGCTGGAGCCGGGCGCATCATTGTTGGTGAACGATGGTAAAATCCGGTTGAAGGTCAATAAATGCGGCAAGGACTTTGCCGATTGTACCGTTGTTACCGGTGGTGTGATTTCAAACCGCAAGGGCGTGAACGTGCCTGATGTGATGCTGCCACTGAAAGCGCTGTCCGAAAAAGACCGTGCTGATCTGGAATTTGCAGCCGCACTTGGCGTGGATTGGATGGCGCTGTCTTTTGTTCAGCGTCCCGAAGATGTCGCCGAAGCCAGAGAGTTGTGTGGCGGACGGGCTGCGATCTTATCCAAGATCGAGAAGCCGTCAGCCGTTACATCCTTTGATGAAATTTTGGCCGTCAGTGACGGTGTCATGGTTGCACGTGGCGATTTGGGTGTGGAGTTGCCAGTTCAGAACGTACCGCCAATTCAGAAGCGCCTGATCCGCAAGTGTCGCGCTGCGGCCAAGCCGGTGATCGTGGCAACACAGATGCTGGAATCGATGATCGAAAGCCCAATGCCGACACGGGCAGAGGTTTCTGACGTGGCAACCGCGATTTATGAAGGCGCAGACGCGATCATGCTGTCGGCCGAATCGGCGGCAGGCAAGTACCCGATCGAAGCCGTGACCACGATGAACAACGTTGCTGTCGAAGTGGAAAGCGATTCGACCTATCGTGATGTGATTGAGGCATCGCGCAAATCCAAAGGTGTGACGGTTGCAGACGGTATCGTTGCTGCGGCACGGGAAATTGCGGAAACCACAGATATTAAGGCGATCTGCTGTTTCACCCAGTCGGGCACGACGGCAAGCTTGGTGGCGCGCGAACGTCCGCGTGTTCCGATTGTGGCTATGTCTCCGCTACAGGGCACCGCACGTCGGCTGGCGCTGGTCTGGGGAACCCAGACTGTGATGACCGGAGAGCTGGTGCGCTTTAAACAAGCGGTGGTGAACGCCGCGCGTGCGGCACGTGTGCTGGGCTATGCCGATGATCAGGACCAGATTCTGGTTGTAGCAGGTGTTCCGTTCAATATTCCCGGAACAACCAACATCTTGCGCGTTGCCCCGTGTGACGAACGTTTGATCTGGCGCACTGATCCGGAATAACCTGTCCGTAGATAATAAAAGGTGGGAGCCGACAATATGGACCCTGACGTTGCACTGACGCTGGGATTGTTCTTTGGCGTTTTGGCTCTCCCCTCGCTTCTGTCGGCGATTCTGGATCGGCGGTTACCAACGGTGTCTGTCGTTCTGGCGATCGTGGCCGCTGGGTTATTGGCGTATGCCTATGACGCACGGGGTGGATATGGCCTGTCGGACATACCAAACGCGTTTTATTCCGGGATTGCGGCCATGCGGGACGCGCTTTTCTAACGACAGCACTTGATTCCGGAGCAGCCTGTTCGTATACGGCGCGCTCTAACTGCGGGACCGGCCAGTGTGGCATGCCGAGTCGCGCGTAAAATGTTCGAAGATTCAGGAGAACGAAATGCCCAAGATGAAGACAAAGTCGAGCGCCAAAAAGCGCTTCAAAGTGACGGCAACCGGCAAAGTACTTGCTGGTCAGGCCGGCAAGCGGCACGGAATGATCAAACGGACGAAGAAATTCATCCGCGACGCGCGTGGCAACACCACGCTGTCCGCCCCCGATGCCAAGATCGTCAAGGGCTATATGCCCTACGACCGCTAAGCCAGCCTGAAGGAGAACGCCAATGTCCCGCGTCAAAGGTGGAACCGTTACCCACGCCCGTCACAAGAAAGTCGTCAAAGCCGCCAAAGGCTATTACGGCCGTCGTAAAAATACCTTCCGCGTTGCACGCCAGGCCGTCGATAAGGCCAACCAGTACGCAACCCGTGACCGCAAGAATCGTAAGCGGAATTTCCGCGCGTTGTGGATTCAGCGGATCAACGCAGCAGTTCGTCTGCATGATGATGTTTTGACATACTCGCGCTTCATCAACGGCCTGACCTTGGCCGGTATTGAAGTGGACCGCAAAGTGCTGGCCGATCTGGCCGTTCATGAGCCCGAGGCATTCAAAGCCATCGTGGATCAGGCGAAAGCCGCACTGCCCGCATAAGCGGAGTTAAAACCGAAAAACGCGAAACCGCCTGGCCAACGCGCCGGGCGGTTTTGTTTTTACAGGCCCACAATTTTGCAGGCCAGCCGGTGTACTGTCGATACATGCCGTAAATCGACCTGTGCCGGGCCCTTGGAGACGCGGCAGGCGGTTGCGGTTCCGGGCTTGTACGGCTAGCAATGCGGCCAGAACTGACCGGAGACCGTCATGGACGACTTGCGTGACAAATACATTGGCTTGATTGCCGACGCCGCGGATGAATCCGCGCTGGAAGACCTGCGTGTACAGGCCGTTGGCAAAAAAGGCGAAGTAAGCCTGCAAATGCGCAGCTTGGGCAAGATGACCGCCGAAGAACGGCAGGTCATGGGGCCGCGATTGAATGCCTTGAAAGACGAAATCAACAGCGCGCTGGCAGCCAGAAAAACGGCGCTGGCTGACGCGGCGCTGGATGAACGGCTGCGCGCAGAGTGGCTGGATGTGACATTGCCAGGGCGCCAACGTCCGCAAGGCACCATTCACCCGGTTAGCCAGGTGGCTGAAGAAGTGACCGCGATTCTGGCGGACATGGGATTTGCTGTGGCGGAAGGCCCGCAAATTGACAGCGACTGGTACAACTTTGATGCGTTGAACATCCCCGGGCATCACCCTGCCCGTGCCGAGATGGACACGTTCTACATGCACCGCGACGCGAACGATGACCGTCCGCCGCATGTTTTGCGCACACACACCAGCCCGGTGCAGATCCGTCATATGGAAAAGTTCGGCGCGCCATGCCGTATCATCGCGCCGGGGCGGGTGTACCGTGCCGACTATGATCAAACGCACACGCCTATGTTCCATCAGGTGGAAGGTCTGGCGATTGATCGCGATATCTCGATGGCCAATCTGAAATGGGTGCTGGAAGAGTTCTTCAGCGCATTTTTTGGCACCTCCGTCAAAACCCGTTTCCGGGCGTCGCACTTTCCCTTCACCGAACCGTCGGCTGAAGTCGACATCCAATGTTCCTGGGAAGGCGGCACGGTAAAAGTGGGCGAGGGCGACGACTGGCTTGAAGTTCTGGGCTCTGGCATGGTGCACCCCAAAGTGCTGGCCGCAGCCGGTGTGGATCCCAATGAATGGCAGGGCTTTGCCTTTGGCATGGGGATCGACCGGATGGCGATGCTGAAATACGGCATCCCTGATCTGCGCGCGTTCTTTGACAGTGATTTGCGCTGGCTGCGCCACTATGGCTTTGCTTCGCTGGACATGCCGACGCTGCATGGCGGGCTGAACCGGTGAGCGCCGGTTCGAAGATACGCGGAGCCTCCGCCCAAATGAGCGCAGTGCAGGCGCAAAGGCTGAACGCGACGCTTGTTGTTTTGACCAACCGTATGAACACGGTGGAGACTATCCTATGAAATTCACCTTCTCCTGGCTCAAAGAGCATCTCGACACCACAGCATCGGTCGATGAAATCGCCGAGGCCCTGACCGACCTTGGGTTGGAAGTCGAAGGTATTGAAAACCCCGCTGCCAAATTGGCTGCCTTTACCTTGGCCAAAGTGAAAACCGCCGAACAGCATCCCGATGCTGACCGTTTGCGCGTTTGCACCGTGGAAACGAATGAAGGCGACAAACAGATCGTTTGTGGTGCCCCTAATGCGCGGGCTGGTATCACGGTGGTCTTGGCCAAACCGGGCGATTATGTGCCGGGCATCGACGTTACCCTGTCGGTCGGCAACATTCGTGGTGTTGAAAGCCACGGCATGATGGCCTCGGAACGAGAGTTGGAACTGTCAGACGAGCATGACGGCATTATCGAATTGGCGTCTGGCGAGGTAGGTCAGAAGTTCATCGATTGGCTGGCTGAAAACGATCCTGCCAAGGTGGACCTGGTGATCGAGATTGCGATCACGCCAAACCGTCAGGATGCGCTGGGTGTACACGGTATTGCCCGCGATCTGGCCGCACGTGGGCTGGGTACGCTGAAGCCACTGAGTGCAGCAAAGGTTGCTGGCAGCTTTGCCAGCCCGATCACGGTTACCATTGATGAAGACACACGCGATGGCTGCTATGTGTTTGCCGGTCGCTTGATCCGTGGTGTCAAGAACGGCCCAAGCCCGCAGTGGCTGCAGGACCGCTTGCGCGCCATTGGTTTGCGCCCAATCTCGGCGCTGGTCGATGTGACCAACTTTTTCACCTATGACCGTAACCGCCCGCTGCACGTGTTTGATGCTGACAAGGTGCAAGGTAACCTGCGTGTTCATCGCGCCACCTCTGGTCAAACTATGGTGGCCTTAGATGACAAGACCTACACCCTGACGGATGGTCAGATCGTGATTTCTGATGACGCCGGTGTGGAAAGCATTGCGGGCATCATGGGCGGTTTGGAAACCGGCTGCACCGAGGAAACCACAAGCGTTTTCGTCGAGGCAGCGGTTTGGGACCATATCCAGATCGCGCTGACAGGCCGTGCACTGAAAATCAATTCTGATGCCCGTTATCGCAACGAGCGTGGCATTGACCCGGCTTATAATATGCAAGCCATCGAAGACGCCGCGCAGATGATCCTTGATCTCTGTGGTGGTGAAGCGTCCGAAGTGGTTGTGGCCGGGCAAGTGCCAGATGTCAGCCGCGCCTACAAACTGGATACGGATCGCGTTATTTCGCTGGTCGGAATGGATATTCCAGCCGCGCAGCAACGCGCCACGTTGCAGGCATTGGGCTTTACCTTGGATGGCGACATGGCGCAGGTGCCGACATGGCGGCCGGACGTAATGGGTGAGGCTGATCTGGTAGAGGAAGTGGCGCGCATCGCGTCGTTAACCAAATTGCAAGGCAAACCCTTGGCTCGTGTCGATGCTGGTGTGCCAAAGCCTATCCTGCTGCCGATGCAGCGGCGCGAACAGATTGCCCGTCGGACCTGTGCGCAGTTGGGCTACAATGAATGCGTCACCTACAGCTTTATCGATCAGGCCGCGGCCAGCCTATTTGGCGGTGGCGATGATGCGACGATGCTGGCCAATCCGATTTCGTCGGAATTGAGCCACATGCGCCCGGCCTTGTTGCCTGGGTTGCTACAGGCCGCTGCGCGCAATCAGGCGCGTGGCTTCATGGATTTGGCATTGTTCGAAGTAGGGGCCGCTTTCCACGGTGGAGAACCCGAAGAACAGCATTTGCAAGTCAGTGGTTTGTTGGTCGGTCGCACCGGGCCAAAAGATGTGCATGGCGCGTCGCGTGCTGTGGATGTGTTTGACGCAAAAGCTGATGCCGAAGCGGTGCTTGCAGCTATCGGGGCACCTGCCAAAACGCAAATCCTGCGCGGTGCCGACGCTTGGTGGCATCCGGGGCGGCACGGCAAAATTTGCCTTGGTCCGAAAAAAGTCATGGGTATTTTTGGCGAATTGCACCCCAAAGTGCTGCAAGCGCTTGATGTCAAGGGACCGGCTGTCGCCTTCACCTTATGGCCAGCCGAAATCCCGCTGCCGCGGAAATCGTCTGCCAATCGCGGTGCACTTCAGCTGAAAGACCTGCAGGCGGTGGAACGTGATTTTGCCTTTGTGGTCGATGCCGATGTCGAAGCGACGAAGGTGGTGAATGCTGCAGCCGGTGCCGACAAAGCGTTGATCGAAGACGTGCGTGTGTTTGACGAATTTGTTGGCGGCAGCCTGGGCGATGGTCAAAAATCGCTGGCGATCACTGTACGCCTGCAACCGCAAGACAAGACGTTGACCGAAAAAGAGATTGAAGGCGTCGCAGAAAAGATCGTCGCCAAGGTCGAAAAGGCAACCGGCGGAACCCTGCGCGGCTGAGTTTTTGTCCGGCGCATTGGCAATTCACAAAGGGCGCCTTCGGGTGCCCTTTGATTATGTGGAGGATACTATGAAACTGAATGTCTATTTGTCTGGTGAAATTCACACCGATTGGCGCGAGCAAATTATTGCTGGAGCCTCTGAGCTGGAGATCACGTTTTCAGCTCCTGTAACCGACCACGCAGCCAGCGATGATTGCGGCGTGTCTATTTTAGGAGCGGAGCCCGACAAGTTTTGGCACGATCGCAAAGGCGCCATGGTCAACGCCGTGCGAACGCGAAAGGGCATTCAGGATTGCGATATTGTCGTTGTGCGCTTTGGCGATAAATACAAACAATGGAACGCAGCGTTTGACGCAGGTTATGCGGCGGCACTGGGTAAGTCATTGATTATATTGCAACCTCCTGAGCATGACCACGCTTTGAAAGAGGTAGACGCCGCAGCGCTGGCCGTTGCGCGCAGCCCTGATCAGGTGGTGCAAATTCTGACATACGTTCTTTCTGGAAAACTCCCTAGCTGACTCATTGTTTCGAAATTGTGGACGATTTCGGGTTTTTCCCCGCTTCTGGACATGATTTTTCGGCTATACGACCGGCTGAACATTAACGCGTGCAAGATTCGGCGACGCAGATCGCCGATAAATGGAAGGGACAGACATGATTCAAGAGTTCAAAGATTTTATAGCCAAGGGCAATGTCATGGACATGGCAGTTGGTATCATCATCGGGGCGGCATTTACCGCAATCGTCACATCGCTGGTTGGCGATTTGATCAATCCGCTGATTGCCTTGTTCACTGGCGGCATGGATTTTTCGGGATGGTTCTATGCGCTGAACGGTGAAGAATACGCTTCGCTTGCAGCAGCACAGGAAGCTGGTGCACCCGTATTTGCGATTGGTAATTTCATCATGGCCATCATCAATTTCCTGATCATCGCCTTTGTTGTGTTCATGCTGGTCAAAATGGTGAACCGCGTCAAAGAAGCGTCGGAAGCGGCTGAAGAGGCGGCACCGGAAGAAGATAAAGGCCCATCCGAACTGGATGTCTTGCTGGAAATCCGTGATTCATTGAAACGCGGCTGATAGCTTCACATATTGTTAGAAAGCCCGCGAGTTTCGCGGGCTTTTTTATTTGTCACGCCAAGATACCTGGCCTGCCTTGGCATTGCGCCCCGCGAGAATTGCGCTAACGGCATAGGCTCTCTCGGCGGACATCGTAGCCATGACTTGGGCCGCAGCCTCTGGACGCATTCGGCCAAGAAAACCCGCGGCAAACTGTGGTTCCATAGCGTCAAACAGTGCCGCCGTTTTGACCGGTTTCATCTGTTCGTAAACTTCGGTCAATTGGTTGAGGTCGTTTTCGGAAGCACTGTCAGCCACGGCGATTGTCGCCTTCAGGGATGCTTCGGCGGCGACAGCGTCTTTCAGCCTTGCCTTCGCTTCATCTTCCTGCGCGGCAACCTCTTGCAACCGGCGTTCTAGCTCTGCTTCGGTGTCCAAAATTCTTTTTTCACGTTCACGTAGTGCGTCCAGCACGCGCTGCAGGTCCGAATCGGCGGTGCACAATGGGGCAATCGCATCAGGTGCCACGGGTAGCGGGGCACTCTCTTCCGGTTTTGTCGAGGCTGCTGCAATAGCCTCCGGTGCATATCCCAAAAGTCGAAGAATCGCCGATGCAATTAACAGAGAGCCGACGACACTGATCGGTCCCATTGCGCGAAAGCTACGTCGGATTGGTCTTGCGGAGTGCTGCTTTTTCGATGGCATATCAGGCCCTTTTTCGGGTGTGGCGGACAAAGGTCGCGTCTGGTTCGGGCGGTGGCGCGGTGGTTTTCTTGCGCCGCTGTGCTTCCGGAATGTCATGCATCGATGCCACCAAAAGCTCCAACCGGTTCGCGACTGCATCGGCTTGTTCGGTCAGGTCTTGCAACGTTTCAGCGCCGGTTGTCGCGCGGTTTTGCGCGTTCTGCAGCACAGTTTCCAACTCATCAACTTGCTTGGACAAGATCGCCACCGCCGCACCCATTCCGCTATCCAGATCAGAAAACCGTGACAGTCGGCGTGCAAGAATAAAGCAATAGAATCCTGCACCTATCGCGCCGGAAACCAAAAGAATGTCAGCGATCAGAGTCATTGTTGAGCCTCAATTCAGAATAAATTCGGAAACCAACAAGTCGCGCACGCGGTCTTCTCCAACCACCAATCGCACGCGATGCAGCATTTGAACCCGCAGGCGCAACAGTGCATCGCGGTTGGCAACATCGCCTTCGTCCACGGCCTGTAAAAAACTGTTCAATGCGTCGGTGATGCGCGGCATCAGATGTTCAACGTCCGATTGATGCTGACTTGGAACTTCCAGTGACGCAGAGAATCGCAAATGCCGACTGTCAGAGGCAGAGCCAAGCGTCACCACAATGGGCGGAACCGATACAAAGGCCAGGTCTGACAATGGATCGGCGCTCTCAACCTCGGGTTCGGCAGAGGTGGCCTTTGCGTCATCGACTTCGCTTCCTAACAATAGTCCGCTTTGCACGGCAAAAAAGGCGCCGCCGCCGCCAACCAGAGCAAGCAGAAAGCCCAAGATGAGCGGCAGTTTTGATGCCTTCTTGACCGGTTCTTCATCTTCGACAGTGTTTTCGTTGCTCATCGCCATTTGTCCTGAAACTTTCTTTCTTATCGCAGGGATGGACTAACCGATTGTTAAGCGCCCTCGGCCTAATCAGGGACATCTCTCTTCTGGAGAAACCGGAGGACCTTCATTGAATCAAATTGTTGCCCTGTGGACCGGCCTTGAGCCGCGCAAGCGTATCATCAGCGTGGTTTCCGCAATCGCTGTTTTTGGCGCCGTGCTGTTGATGGCGCAGGTGGCAAGCCAGCCGCGCATGAGCTTGCTGTATGCGCAGATGCAAGACGGCGCAGCAGGTGATGTTGTGCGTGTGCTGGAGCAGATGGGAGTCGCGTATGAGGTGAGAGGCGGCTCAATTTTCGTACCTGCCACCCAGCGCGATGAATTGCGGCTGTCATTGGCCAGTGAGGGCCTGCCTGCAAACGGTCCGAAAGGCTATGAACTGCTGGATTCGCTCAGCGGGTTTGGCACTACGGCACAGATGTTTGATGCGGCATACTGGCGAGCCAAAGAAGGAGAGTTGGCGCGTACGATCTTATCCAGTTCGGGAGTGTCTGGTGCTCGTGTTCACATTGGGTACGGAGAAAACTCACCATTTCAGCGAGATCAGGGGATAACTGCTTCGGTTTTCTTGACCAGTGCAACAGGAACGATTGATGCCGACTTGGCCCGTGCAATGCGGTTTCTGGTGGCCTCTGCCGTACCCCGGTTGGACCCGACAGATGTATCGATCATCGATAGTACCGGCCGCCTCGTGTCGTCAGATGTCGAAGACACACCGATCGCACATGGCGAAGATCGCGCCAATCAATTGCGCGAACGTGTCCAGCGGCTGGTCGAAGCACGTGTCGGGTTTGGCAATGCAGTTGTCGAAGTCAGCGTGGATACGGCCACAGAAAGCGAGTCTATTCTGGAACGCCGGTTCGATCCGGCCGGACGTGTGGCGATTAGTACAGATACTGAAGAGCGCACCAGCCAATCAAATGATGGTGGGGCAGGGGTCACAGTGGCCTCGAATTTACCGGATGGCGATGCTGCCGGCGGGGCAGGCACAAGCAGCCAGAACAATGAAACTCGAGAGCGGGTAAATTACGAAGTCTCTGAAACCACGCGTGAAATCACCCGTGCGGCAGGCGCTGTGCGCCGGCTGACCGTGGCTGTGTTGGTCAACGGTACCAAATCGGTCGACGAAAACGGTGTTGAGAGCTTTGTTCCGCTGCCAGAGCCAGAAATAGATGCGCTGCGGGCGCTTGTGGAGTCCGCCGTTGGATTTGACGATACACGCGGAGACCAAATTACAATTCGATCCATGGCATTCGAAGAAAGATTGGCCAGCGGGACATCCGCAGTTTCTCCGCCTTGGTACCACGGGCAATTCGATTTGATGACCTTGGCGCAATTGGCGATCCTGGGGTTTGTGGCACTGCTGATTGGGATGTTTGTTCTGCGGCCGATCCTGGCGTCAGGTTCTGCCCAGCCGGTTGGATTGCCAGCGCCTGATGACACGTCATCCCTTGCCGAATTGCCAGACATTGAAGCAGAGGGTTTTGATGCCGGACCTTTGGATGGGGATGGGGCCGAAGAACTGCCTGTTTTGGTCAGCGCGGACGGGTTTGACAGCGAATTCGGATTCGCCGCCGAAGGACAGGAAGACCCGATAGATCGATTGCGTGGATTGATCGACTCTCGCCGTGAAGAAACGGTTGAAGTGCTGCGTAGTTGGCTGGACGAAAAGGAACAGGCATGAGCGCAGAACTTATTGAAATGTTTGAGGACTTTGCGTCATTACCCGTGTCTGAGACTGGGCTGATGGGTGGTGATGGCGATTTGCAATCTGAGAAACTGGCGTCTTTTGAGGATGGCTATAAAGCCGGTTGGGATGACGCCGTTGCCGCTAAGAATGAGGACTTCAGGCATATTTCCAGTGATTTCGCCCAACATTTGCAGGACCTGTCATTCACGTTTCAGGAGGCCGTTGCCCATGTGGTCAAATCAACATCGCCACTGTTAGAGCAGATGGTCAATCTGTTGTTGCCCGAAATTGCCCGCCACGCGCTGGGGCTTCAGATTATCGAGCAATTGCAAGTGAAGCTGCGTGATGTGGCCACCGCTCAGGTTCAGATCAATGTTTGGGAAGGCAACTACGACGCTGTCAATGCGTTGATGGATCGGGACTTTGGCTTTCCGGTTCAGGTTGTTCCGCTGGCTGATCTAAAGCCTGGTCAGGCAGAGCTTCGTTTTGCAGAAAATGAAACACAAATCGATCTGGATGAAGTTGTCGAAGGGATCGGCGAACTGATTCAAGGCTTTCTTTTTGAGAACAGCAAGGCAATGAAACATGGTTGAATCTCCCCCTCAGTTTTCTGCGACTTCTGATGAATCGAACCCGCTGATTGGGGTGCCAATAGAGGTGACTGTCGCCGTTGGTAGGGCGCGTCCAACGGTGCGCGAACTTCTTGATCTTGAACAGGATTCGGTGCTGACGCTTGATAAACGGGTCGATGATCCGGTGGAGCTTTTTGTGGGCGACAAGCTAATCGGTGTCGGAACGCTGGAGGTGGTCGAAGGGGAGCAGTCCAACCGACTGGCCGTGCGTTTGATCGAGGTCGTCTCCTTGAAAGCGCCGATATAACTTGGAACAGGTTTGGCGATACTCGCAGGGCCTGACGGTTGCGCTGTCCGTTGTTGTTTTGTCGGTTCCGAATGCGGTGCTGGCTCAAGATGTCACGATATCGCTGGGTGACGAGCAAGGGTTGGCGCAGGTCAGCGTTCAACTGATTGCATTGATCACCTTGCTGGGCATTGCGCCCGGGCTCTTGGTGATGGTGACTTGCTTTCCGTTCATCGTGACAGTCTTGGCCATTTTGCGGCAAGCCATCGGGTTGCAACAATCACCGCCGAATATGCTGTTGATCAGTTTGGCGCTGATCTTGACCTATTTTGTGATGGACCCGGTCTTTCAATCCGCTTGGGCAAACGGGATCGGTCCGTATTCCGCGGGGCAACTGCCCTTGTCGGATGCCTTTGTTCGCGCGGCAGAGCCGTTTCGGGAATTTATGGCGGTACGGGCTGATCCGAATACCTTCGCAGCGCTTGCCGACCTGCGTCAGGCCGATGCCACGGGGCTCAACCCGAATGCTGAACTGTCGTTATTGGTGCCCAGCTTTATGCTCAGCGAATTGAGCCATGCTTTTGAGGTGGGGTTCTTGATCTTCTTGCCATTCTTGATCATCGATCTGGTGGTGGCGGCGATCTTGATGTCGATGGGCATGATGATGGTTCCGCCGGCGATTGTGTCGCTGCCGTTCAAACTTGCGTTCTTTGTTGTGGCCGATGGATGGTCTTTGGTTGCGGGCAGTTTGGTGCAGGGGTATTTGTAACGCGCTGTGCTAACAAATGCGCGGCAGCTGTTCGCCCACCAGCATATCGACGATCCGCGCGCCGCCAAACAAGGTGCGCATTTGGACACGCCCGGCAATTCCGGTTTGGGCGCGACCGATGATCTTGGCCTCACGACCTGCCTGTGTGGCGCGAATAGCCGTTAAGGCCGCGTCGGCCTGATCTTCGGGAACAAACATTACCAGCGTTCCTTCATTGGCCAAATACAGTGGGTCCAACCCCAGAATTTCGCACACGCCCTTCACTTCATCCCGCAACGGCAGCGACGTTTCGTCAATTTCGATACACAGGCCCGCCGCTTCGGCGATTTCGTTCAGGGCAGAGGCCAAACCGCCGCGCGTCGCGTCCCGTGCAGCCCGCAGATCGGGTGCCGCATCCATGGCAGCAGCCATTAGATGGCCCAAACTTTGGCAGTCCGATTGAATGTCTGAGAGCAAGGCCATCTCGCCACGCGCTGCCAGAATAGCC
The DNA here is from genome assembly GCA_034670065.1 of Pseudoprimorskyibacter sp. Taxonomy (GTDB): domain Bacteria; phylum Pseudomonadota; class Alphaproteobacteria; order Rhodobacterales; family Rhodobacteraceae; genus Mesobacterium_A. The sequence goes on from JAXMOG010000002.1 coordinate 473,481, forward strand.
GCGCCATGATCCCCCAAAACACCATTCACGATGGCCACGTCACCCGGCTGTACCTTGTGGGCACCCAGATCACGGCCGGGGGCGATCACTCCGACACCCGCCGTGGTGACAAAAATGGTATCGGCCTGTCCGCGCCCAACGACCTTGGTATCTCCGGTGACAATACGTACCCCGGCTTTTTGCGCTTCATCGGCCATCGAGGCCACGATCCGGCGCACCAGCGCGATCGCGGTACCTTCTTCCAGGATGAACGCAGCTGATAGCCATAGCGGGGTTGCACCGCCGACGGCCAGATCATTCACGGTTCCACATACGGCAATCTTGCCAATATCCCCGCCTGGAAATTCAACCGGCGAGACCACGAAACTGTCGGTTGTGAAAGCCAAACGCGCGCCGGGCTGCATCAGCGCGTCGTTTTGTAGGCGCGCTTGGTCCTCCATCCCATCGGGACCAAAGACAGAGGTGAAAACCTCTTCGATCAGGTCGCGCATCGCCTTGCCGCCGCCGCCATGAGACAGCGTCACCAGGTCATCTGTCAGTGCCATTGTCATGCCTTGCTTGTTAAGGGGGTTATTCAGCGGCTTCCGCGCGGACACCACCGTATTGATAATATGCCGCGCAGGCACCTTCGGAGCTGACCATCAGCGCGCCCAGCGGCATCTCTGGTGTGCAGCCCATGCCAAATTGCGGGCATTGCACGGGCTTCATGCGTCCGGTCATCACGCTGCCACAGGCGCAGCCTTCGGGTTCTTGCACGTTGCGCGGCCCGGCGGCATAGCCGATACCGAACTTCTGTTCTGCATCAAATGCGGCATAGGCTGGACGAATGCTTAGGCCACTGTTGTCAATCTCGCCGAGACCGCGCCATTCAAAGCTGGGGCGCGCTTGGTACACATCAGCGATGGCGGCGATTGACACCGGATTGCCGTGTTCGGGTACGACACGCGCATATTGATTTTCAACCTCGGCCCGACCATCCCTGATTTGGCGCAAGACCATCAGAACGGATTGCAACAGATCCAGCGGTTCAAACCCGGCCACGACAATGGGTTTGCCATAGTCCTGTGCAATGAAATCATAAGGATGTACACCAATCACCATAGACACATGGCCCGGCCCGACAAAGCCGTCCAACACCATATACGGGTCATCAAGCAGTGCTTTTATGGGCGGCGGCACGGTGATGTGATTGCAAAATACGGTGAAGTTGGTCAGCCCCTCACGCGCGGCCTGCTGAATGGAAAGGGCGGTTGAGGGGGTCGTGGTTTCAAACCCCAATCCAAAGAAAACGACCTGTCGATCAGGGTTCCGCCGGGCCAGTTCCAAGGCGTCCAGCGGGGAATAGACCATGCGAATGTCGGCACCGTCCGCCTTGGTTTGCAGCAGGCTTTTGCGGGTGCCGGGCACGCGCATCGCATCGCCAAACGTGGTGAATATAACGTCAGGCAGCTCGGCCAGCTGGACGCATTCGTCAACCCGGCTCATCGGCAGCACGCAAACCGGACAACCGGGGCCGTGAATAAATTCAATCCCGTCCGGCGTCAGCTTGTCCAGGCCATAGCGGAAAATCGCATGGGTATGTCCGCCGCAAATTTCCATGATCCGAACCGGGTTTTCGGCCGTTGCACCGATCTGATCAACGACATGGGCAATCTCTGACAGCACTGATTTCGCAGCGATCGGATCACGGAACTCATCTGCAAATTTCATGTCTGCTTCTCCAATGCGGCGTCACCGGCGGCCATGGCCTCCAGCGTTTCCTGCGCTTCACCTAACCCTCGAAGTGCTTCAAGGGTTTTGGCGGCTTCGTCTTCATCGATGACGCTCATCGCGAAACCAACGTGGATCAGTGCCCACTTGCCCACCACCTCTGAAATGTCTGTTCCAACTGCGATACAGGCGACATTAACCTCGCGCCGAACACCCGACACTTCGGCCATGGCCATCATACGCGCAGGGTCAGTTACTTCGACGATCTGTCCGGGTATTCCCAAACACATGGATCAGTCCTCCTGTTCCGAATTGGCCGGGTCTTTACCCGGTTCGACAATGCCGTATCGTTCGATCTTGGCCCGCAAGCCAACGCGTGACAGACCCAGCTCCGCGGCAGCGCGGCTTTTGTTCCACTTCAGGCGCGTCAGCGTTTCTCGCAGAATGCGGAATTCAATCTCTTCCACCCGGCCCTTCAACGTGCCTTCGATGGCCAGCACGGCATCCACAGCAGTGTCATTGCGTTCGGGCACAGGGCTGGACTGCAGAATATGACGGCTGATCAGTTCAGGGCCCAATAGGCTGTCTTGGGAAAAGATCAGCATACGCACGATCTCATTTTCCAATTCGCGCAGGTTTCCGGGCCAATCATAGCTTTCCAGAAATTGCAGCGCGTCATCCGACAGCCCGCGCACGGGTTTGCTATGCGCATTGGCGGCATCAAACAGCAGACTTTGCGCCAGGATCGGCAGATCACTCAGCCGTTGGCGCAGCGGCGGGACATTCAGTGTGGCTTTGCCAAGTGCGTAAAACAGATCAGACCGGAAACGCCCATGGGCAACGTCGGCCCGCAAATCCCGGTCAGTGCCAACCAACAGCCGGACATCGGTGCGCATCATTTCACGGCCGCCCAAGGGCCGGAATGCACCCTCCATCGCAGCGCGCACCAAAGACAGCTGCATTTTGGGCGATAGGCTGGCCACGCCATTCAAAAACAGCGTGCCACGATCTGCCTTCTGCAACAGGCCAATCTTGTTGGTCTGAAGTCCGGGATAGGCGCCGCGGCGCGCGCCGAACAGCTCAACCTCAAGCACGTCATCGTTGATGCCGGTGCAGTTGATTTCATGAAACGGCTTGTCTGAGCGCAAAGAGCTGTAATGCATGGCCCGTGCCAGCGCGGTTTTGCCAGTGCCCGTTTCGCCAGAGATGATCACCGGCACATCGAAACCGGCAAACTGACGGGCCTGATCGACCACAGCGTTCATGGGCGAATTGGGCGCGCGCAGAACCTTTTCAAAGCCCAATCCCTCACGCAGGGCGCGGCGCTGATCTTCCAGCCTGCTTTCTACGGTGCGTGACAGAAACCGCATTTCCAGCGACATCCGATCGTGTTCACGAGACAGTCGAAACAGGTCTGCGGCGTTTTTGGCGGCCATCAGCAATTGATCTGGATGCCAGGGCTTGGTCAGGAATTGGTAGATGCCTGCATCATTGATGGCTGCGATCATATCGTTGGTTTCGGTGTAGCCGGTGATGATGATGCGCACAGTGTCCGGCCACCGGTCCCGTACCTCTGTCAGAAAGGCAACGCCGGACTTTCCTGGCATTCGTTGATCGCAGAAAATAACCTGTACGAAGTGCTCTTCCATGATGGCCATGGCCGTATCGGCTTCTGGGGCAATCAGGCATTCAAACTCGTCTTCCAACGCCATGCGCATCGCCGCGAGCGAATGCTCTTCGTCATCGACCAGCAGGATTGTGGGAAGGGCGTCCGACATGGTCTATTCCGCCGCGTTCGCTGTTGTTTTCGCTGTTAGCTCCGATCGTAGCCAAGCCAACCAGTTTTCCATGCCTTCACCGGTTCGTGCCGACAGACGGATGATTTCGATATGGGGGTTCACACGGCGCAGGTTGGCTTCGTACAGTTCCATGTCCACGTCGCAATAGGGTGCCAGATCGACCTTGTTCAGGATCGCGATCCGCGCTGCTGTGAACATATCGGGGTACTTCAGTGGTTTGTCTTCGCCCTCGGTCACCGACAGGATCGCCACCTTGGCATCTTCGCCCAAATCAAACCCAGCTGGGCAAACAAGATTGCCGACGTTTTCGATAAACAGCATTGCACCGGTCGGCAGGTCCAGATGCGCCATGGCGTGGCCCACCATGTGGCCATCCAGATGGCACCCTTTGCCGGTGTTCACCTGAACGGCGGCCGCGCCGGTGGCGCGAATGCGGTCGGCATCATTGGCGGTTTGCTGATCCCCTTCGATCACAGCCAGAGGCTGATCCCCAAGTGCCTCGATGGTTTTGCATAGAAGCGTGGTTTTCCCTGATCCCGGAGACGACACCAAGTTCAGCGCCAGTGCGTTCAAAGCCGCCAGTTTTGCGCGGTTTGCATCGGCATACCGGTCATTCTTCACCAGAATGTCTGTTTCGATTTCAATCAGCCGTTCTTGGGACATGCCAGGAACTTCGACGCCCGCAGCGCCCTGACCAAAGTGTAAATCCTGTCCGTGATGATGGTGATGATGGCTGTGGGCATGATCATGGCTATGCGCATGCCCTTCGATTGATGATGTACCGCAACCGCATACTGTGCACATTATGCCACCTCCAAATCCTTGATCCGCATTTCATCCCCACCAATAGGGAGCAGCTTGCCACCACCACATTCTGGGCAGGGCGATAAACGTTCTTCGATCTCGACTTCCTTTGCGCAGTCATAGCACATGGCCCGTCCGGGCAGATCAAGCATGATCAATTGCGCGCCTTCGGCGGCTGACCCGCGCATCACCACATCAAAGGCAAATTCCAAGGCGGGTTTTTCCACCCCCGCAAAACGCCCGATTTCCAGACGCACGCAGGAAAACGCCGCGACGCCATGTTTTTGCGCCTGCGTGTCGATGATCTGGCGTATCCCTTCGCACAGCGACATTTCATGCATCAGTTGGCCCTTCCTTCAGGGTCAATGGATAGCATGGATCCAGAATGCTGAGCAGGGCCGTTGCCGATGCTCGGTCTGCGGGAGCCAATGTTGCCATCGATTGTTGCAGAACACCACCTGAGGCCTGCAAATGGTCTGTTGGGGTGCGTCGTTCAAACGTGCTGACACACCCGTCTAGAATGGTGGCGCGTATGGCATAAAGTCCCCGCGCTGCAGGCACCACGGCAACGCCGTTTTCAATGCTTGGTGCTGGGATCACCCCTGCCTGACAGGCCTTCAGGTCCAAAATACGTCCCACAACCCGCCAAAGGGGGCCACGCCCGGCACGGGCCGCGATGTGTTGCATCACCGGGTGCATTTCATGGCGCGCAGCAACCGAGTTTTCCAGCGGGCGACCGGAAAAGACATTTTGCGCGCTGGGAAGCGGCAAAGCACAAGCGCTGGCCTCGCCCGGACCAAAAGTCTGTGTCAGGTGGCGCAACAGCGGCGCAAACAGGGTGTGCCCTTTCAGCAAGGCTTCAAACCCATCCACGGTGTCGGGAAACCGCACCGGCTGCATTGTTTGGGCCGGATCAAGTGGCGTGGTGTTCAATGCGCTGGGCAACAGAATGGCCAGGTGCAAGCAGTGCTCACGCGCGATATCCCGCGCCAGATCGGCCTGAATGGTATCAGGCAGCGGAAGGCCAAAAGCCAGCCGGGCACAGGCGCTTTGTGCGGTGCGGCACAGGTTAAACACGCGTGGCAACAGCGCGGCGGCCTCCTCAACGGGTTTGCCCAGCACCAATTTCTGAACCGCAATTTGCGGCCCAGCTTCGGTGCGAAAAGGCGTATGAACCCGTTTCAGCATGTCTCTAATCCGCCGTGTCCACGGGCTCTGCCAATCCGGCAGAAATCACCTGTCGTCGTGTTGGGGCTTCCGTCAGCACGGGCGGCTCTTTTTCGGTTTCGATGTCTTGAGCTTCTTGTGCGGCTTCAGCCTCTGCAATTGCGGCCAGTTCTGCTTCTCGGGTGGCGCGGATGTCTGCGCTTCGGTCTGTTTCGGCACGATGCTCTTCCTGAAACAGAGCCTGCATTACCGCTTCGGCCACTTCGGAAGCTTGCAATTGTGTGCTGAAATCCCCCATCGGTGAAAACAATGAACAGGCTTTGTAACCGCCGGTTTGTTCGCGCGAATTATGGATGAATTCATAGTCGCCTGATGGAAAGCCGATGGTTTCTTTGGCGCCGGGAACCAACTGCGACCAATCTTCCCCCTCGGCGGGCAACTGAATCAGGTTCATGAACCATGGAGAAATCAAAACCCCCAATGGGCGTCCCTGGTGCATTACAAAGCCAACAGCCTGTACGTGCAAAGCCTTGTTCACAATCGGCACGTCCCGCATTTTGCCGTGCCAAACTTCGGTAAAATCGGTGACAAGCGCACTGGTCCGCTTGGATAGCAGTGCGGCCTCCATCACGCTGTCCGCACCGGGGTCTTCGCTAACCAGAAACTGTTCCTTGGGGGCCGTACAGTTTGGGCAGGACCAGTCTTCGGGCAGGTCAAGAAAGGATGTGCCGGGCATGACCTGCCGGGTGTCATCCCCTTCGGCCGGGTCATAGGGTGTCCAGCAAATCTTGCACTCCATGATCGCCAGTGGGCTGATCTTGTCATTCGCGCCCAAATATGACCCTTCAAAACCGCTCATCGGATTGCCTCAAGCACTTCGCGGATGCGTTCGGCGCTGTCGGTCAGGTCTTCATCTGCGGCCAGCGTCACCTCGGGCATATCTGTCACCTCGAACGTATCAAGGATCAACGTGTCCATAGAATTGAAGAACTGCACCCGCCAGACATGTGCCGTTGCCGTCGCCGTAACGCGGCAATTGCCATATCCCCGCGATAAAATATCAACACAGCCCTGACCCATCGCTATGTCCAGCCAAGCCAGATCATCTTCGGTATGTGGCAGCAACGTCAGGTTCACAACATGCGGTTCGATCCCCTTGGTGTAGCTGCGCGACTTGTCGATCAATTCGATCACCAAGGGCGGCGCATTCACAACGGCCGGTGTTTTGGGGGCCTTGGTCCCTTGGGCGGCTCGTTTGGGATGAAATGCGCGTTCAAAGGCCAGATCCGGAACATTGCCAACTTCGATCAAATCAACATTGGCACCGTGCAGCACCCAGACGCCTGCAAAAACGCTTTCTTGCGCGGCGACCGCGGGAATGCCGTGCATCCGAATGGCCACTTCGCCTTCGCCCATTGTCTCGGCCACAAGCGCGCGGTTTTCAGCATTCAGTGTCGAAAGGTCAAATTGCTGGTTTGCCGCCCCCGCCGCACTGGCGTCTGCCGCATCGGCGACCTTGCGCATCAGGGTCATTGCTGGCTCCAGCGGCGTTGTATCTTGGATGTCGGGGATATGGGGGGAATAGGCCCGCATATCCTGCGGCATCGTCAGATATTCCAGTTCTTCGCCACCTTCTTCGGCGGGTTGCGAGCCGGGGCCAAATCCGGTGGGGGGCATGACAAAGTTACCGACCATCTGTCTCTCCAATCCTTGTGTCAGGCCGCAACAGGGCGTGCCAGAAGCTGCGCAATGCGCTGCATGTATTCATCCCAGTCACGGACCCGCGGTATGCCGCCGATGAACGACCCATCGCGGTAAAAAATCAGGCTGGGGGCTTTCAGAACGCCGGTGCTTTCACGCAGCTGGGTTTCGATGGCGTTGTTCACAACCGCGCAGTCGAACTTGCCCTGAAACGCCAGCTTCAGTTCTGGCAAAATCACAGCCACATCTGCAGTTTCCAGGTTCCGGGCGGGATCGCCGGGAATAAACAGCACATGCGCGCCCGGCTGGCTGAAAAAGGCTTCGGCCTCTGCCATCGTGGTAAGATTTGGCCAGCCCATTTCGCCGATCAACCTGTCGATCAAGGGGTGTGTCATGCCTGTGTTTCTCCTCTGTCTAAGGCAGCTTGCAGATGGGCGGGCAGGCGTGGGCTGCGCGCATCCAAATCGGCAAAGGCGTCGCCCAAATCTTCGCCACGCATCAGCGCGCGCAGGCCATTCAGCGCAGCAGTGATCTTTTGGGCATCCTCTGCTTCGATGACCTCACGTGCTGCCCCCAGAAAGGTCAGTACCCAAGTGCCGGGTGCCAGTGGTCCGGTCAGCGACAGATCAATCGTTGTTTCTTCGCGCCCGTCTGTGGCTTGGGCCGCGATACCGTCGACCCGGATGATCTGCATGGGGATGCCAACGCACATGGCCTAGTCCGCCGCCGGGAAGAAGCGGTCATCGCCGGTGCGGCAGGCATCTTGTTCTGTTGGACGGCCAGCCTCATAGGCTTCCCGCAAGATCGCCGCATCTGCCAGATCGCCGGTGTGTGTCTGACCTTTGGTGAAGGAAACGCCCAGTTCAGCCAATTTGCCCAAGGCGATATCAATCGCCACCGGAATTTGCGCTGCTGTCTCTGCGCGCAATCCGCCGCCGTAATCTTCCAGCTCAACGGGCTGGCAGCCAATCAGGATCAGCGTATCTGGGCAGTAGCCCATCAACTGGGCAGTGGCGATTACGTCTTGGAACCCGGTTTGGTGCAGGCTCATTTTCTTAGCGCCCATAAAGGCGGGTACTTCGTCGTTTTCGACCACTTTCAGGGTTCCGGGTGTCAGCCCATAGTCGACCGCATCAAAAACCAAAAGCGTGTCGGCCTCTTCCAGAAACGGCAACAGGTACAAACCCTGCGTCCCGCCATCCAGCAGCTTAACCTCAGGTCCAAAGTTATAAGAGGCCGCCAGATCTTCGACGCAACGTACGCCAAAACCTTCATCTGCCCAAAGCACGTTTCCGATGCCCAGTATCAGAACACGTCGTGACATGTTCGGTCCCCTCCCTCTTGCGTGGACTGGTAGATTTCTTTCCAGTCGCCTTGGAAACTGATCATAGGGCAGCAGTTTTTCAGGCGTTCATCAGAAATTCGGAATACTGCTGTATGCCGTTAAGGTTTGAAAACGCTTGTAAAAAATGTGTTTCAGGGCCACACGGTCAATCGTGAGGTGGAATATAGGTATCCATTTTTTAGAAAAAATGGATATTTACTATGCAGAAAGGGCGAGGATTGCTCCCCGCCCTTTGATTCATTTTGAGTATATGATTCCTCACTCGACGCGATCATCCTTGAACGTACGATGACCAGAAATCATGGTAGACACCATGGATTGCCGCGACATGATATCTTCGCGGATGGCGGCGTAGATGTGAATGATCACGAAAACAACGATCGTCCACATACCCAAATGGTGCAATGAATGCAGCGTCTGGCTGTTGCCGACCAGCGGGATGACCCAGCCGAACAATGTATCAAAGAACCCGCCCTGACCCTGACCTTCTGCGTAAAGCGCGAAGCCAGTCACGATCATGAAAGTCAAACCCAGTGTCATGAAAAAGAACATGGCTGACTGTGCCAATGGGTTGTGCCCTACATATTTCTTGGGCTCGCGTTCCAAAAACAGATACCAACGCAATTCAAACACCACCTCAGACCACCAGCGGCGATTGAAGATGGGCACATAAAACAGCTGCCGTGAGTGATGGTTGCCGACAAAGGCCCAATAGATGCGCCCCAGAAACCCGACTGTCAGGATCATTCCCGCTGCAAAATGCGCAAACCGGATATAGCCGAACACAAATTGATGCGTGGCTTCGGCGATCTGCATTGAAGGCGGCGGTGACCCGATGAAATATCCGGTCACTGCCAAAACAACGATGGCGAATGCGTTGATCCAATGCCACAGCCGCACTGGTGCCTCGTACACATAGACAGAGGTGCGTTTACGCAGGCTTTCAATATCAGATTGGGTTGCGTCCCCGGTCAGGCGCGCCGCTTCCAGGGGTTCCGGCGCATTTGGGTTTGGGGCGTGAATCGTCTGATCTGACATGGCTCATTCCTCCGTGCGGCGCTTGTGCAACGCAGCGCCGATCAGAGCGGCCGTCGCGATAACGGCCAATCCAATCAAAAGGTGGGTCAAACCATGCCCGGATGGTCCCGGCAATGTGGCGTGACCTTCATGCGCCATAGCGGGCGTAGATAGGATAATCGCGGCAAAACTCAGCTTTTTCATTTTGGTTTCCCTCCCTTAACGGACCTTGACGGTGGTCAGCTCTTCGCCATCAGGCGACATCACATGGGTTGAACAGGCCAGGCACGGGTCGAAGCTGTGCAATGTGCGCAGAATTTCCACCGGTTCTTCGGGGCGTTCCATTTTGGTGTTCATCAGGCTTGCTTCGAAAGCACCGATGTTGCCGGCCGTATCCCGTGGCGACCCGTTCCAGGTGGTGGGCACCACGCACTGGTAGTTTTCGATCCGACCATCCTTGATTTTGATCCAATGACCCAATGCGCCACGCGGTGCTTCCGTGGCACCAACGCCCTTGGCTTCCTTGGGCCAAGTGGACGGATCCCACTTCTCAACATTGGCGGTGCTTTCATCGCCGTTTTTGATGTTCTGCACCAGTTTGTCGAAGAAGTGCTTTTGCAGACGGCCACAATACTCAGATTCCAGCGCCCGCGCCGCAGTTCTGCCCAAGGTCGAGAACAAGGCATCAAACGGAAGCCCCATATCACCCAACAGACCGTCGACCTGATTTTTGATGTCTTCGTGGCCTTTGGCATAGCCCACGACATAGCGGGCCAATGGTCCCACTTCCATGGCATGCCCACGCCAGCGTGGTGCTTTGATCCACGAGTATTTTCCGGCCTCATCCAACTCGACGATGTTGGTCTTTGTCCCTTTGGCATTGGGACCCAGCTCATAGTTGGCTTCGGTCACGCCGTCCCAAGGGTGCAGGCCCTTGCCCGCTTCGCCATAGGTGTACCAAGAGTGATCCACGTATTCCTGAATCTGCTCTGGGTCGCGCATGTCGACATCCAGAACTTCATTCAGGTTGCCGTTGATGATCGCGCCGCGCGGCAGGTGCAATTGTTCTGGCGAGAAGTCGTTGGGGTTTTCCGGAATATCGCCATAAGCCAAACATGCCTGAGATGACAAACCGCCGCCATATAGCCAATTCTTATAAAAGCCGCCGATCGCCTTCACATCGGGCAGATAGACATTGCGATTAAATTCGATGCACTTGTCGATGATGGAACTGACCAGATTCAGCCGTTCCATGTTGATCGCGCCAACGGCGCCGGTGCTGTGCACGTTGATGGGACAAGGGACACCACCGACCAACCAGTTTGGATGCGGGTTCTTGCCGCCAAAGATCGTGTGAACCTTCACGATTTCTTTCTGTAGGTCCAGCGCTTCCAGATAGTGGGTCGTGGCCATCAAGTCTGCCTCGGGTGGCAACAGATAGGCCGGGTTGTCCCAGTATCCGTTCTTGAACAGGCCCAACTGACCGGATTCCACGAACTTCTTCAGCCGGTTCTGCACATCCCGAAAATATCCGGGCGATGACAGCGGGTGGCTGGGCGAAACGGCTTGCTGCAACTCGCTGGTGGCTTTGGGGTCTGCGCGCAGGGCGTTGATCGGGTTTACCCAATCCAGCGCGTGCAAGTGGTAGAAATGCACGACGTGGTCGTGGATTTCCAAGTTCAGCTGCATGATGTTGCGGATGGAATTGGCGTTGTCGGGAATCTTGATTTGCAGCGCATCTTCGACCGCGCGCACCGATGTCAGCGCGTGCGTGCCCGTGCACACACCACAGATCCGTTCGGTAAAGGCCCAGGCATCGCGTGGATCGCGGCCTTTCAGGATCACTTCCAATCCGCGCCACATGGTGCCGGTGGACACGGCGTTGCGGATGAAACCGTCTTCGTCAACGTTCACTTCACAGCGCATGTGACCTTCGATCCGGGTGACCGGGTCAACAACAATGCGTTGGCCTGACGTGTCGAGGTCATAGCCGTTTGGGGTGGACACCATGACTTATGCCTCCTCTTTTGATTGAGTTTTCTTCTGTGCGGCCTTCAGTGCGCTGACAGCCGCATGGGCGGCGACGCTTGCACCCACCACACCGGCGGCGGCCATGCCGATTTTGTCGGCGTTGGCTTCAACACCAAACTGGGTCAGGTCGGTAACGCGGTTGTAGAATGAGCCCTGATCCCAGAACCCATCTTCTGAACAGCCGATACAACCATGGCCCGATTGAATGGGAAACGACGTGCCTTCGTTCCAACGCACAGTGGAACAGGCGTTGTAGGTCGTGGGCCCCTTGCACCCCATTTTGTACAGGCAATAGCCTTTGCGGGCGTTCTCATCATCCCAGGTTTCTACGAACTGGCCTGCGTCGAAATGCGGACGGCGGTAGCATTTGTCGTGAATACGCTGACCATAGAACATGGCCGGGCGGCCCTGACGGTCCAGTTCGGGCATGCGATCAAAGGTCAGCATATAGGTGATGACACCGGTCATGACCTCTGCAATCGGGGGGCACCCAGGCACCTTGATGATCGGCTTGTCGGTGATGACCTTGTGTACCGGGGTGGCGCGGGTTGGGTTTGGCTTGGCGGCTTGTACACAGCCATAAGAGGCACAGGCGCCCCAGCTGATGATGGCCTTGGCGTGTTCTGCGGCGTGGCGCAATTGTTCCACAAACGGTTTGCCGCCAACGATACAGAACATCCCGTCCTCGTTCAGTGGCGGGTTGCCTTCGACGGCAAGGATATAATTGCCTTTGTATTTCTGGATCGTCTCTTCCAGAGCCGCTTCGGCCTGATGACCGGCTGCCGCCATGAGTGTGTCATCGTAATCAAGGCTGATCATCGACAGAACAACATCTTTGGCCAGCGGATGGGCCGACCGGATAAAGCTTTCTGAACAGCATGTGCATTCAAGGCCGTGAACCCAAATAACTGGCGTGCGTGGTTTGGTTTCCATCGCATGCGCAATCTTGGGAACGAAGCTGGGCGACAGGCCAAGGGCCGCCGCCGTCAAAGAGCAATATTTCATGAAGCTACGACGTGTGATGCCCTGTCGGCGCATAACGTCGTAAAAGGTTTCGATGTGGTCCAAGTGTTTCCCTCCTCCGCGTTTCTGGTGTCTCTGCAAAGCCTGGTTTGAACCTCAAACACCGGCCTTTCAGACAGCATGGCGGTATGCAGGAGTATGCGAAGGGAAATCCGGTGATTGGTCCTCGCTTTGGGATTTCGTAAATGAATCAGAAGGGTAGGGGCCAAAAAACAGCGCAGCGGGGGGATCGGCCCGGTTATTCAATAACCGGGGGTGGCAAGCGGGTGGTCAGCGCGTAACCATCTGTGCCGCGGCCACCATCGCTTGGCCCAACGCCAACCCGCCATCATTGGCCGGGGTCTTGCGATGGATAAGAACGGGCAGCCCCTTTAGTGCCTGAAGCATCAAATCAAGCAGCAGTGCGTTCTGAAAACAGCCGCCAGACAAGGCTACGGCTTTGGCTTGGCCTCGATCAACCAGCACGCGCGCCTGTTCGGCGAATCCGGCTGCGAGTGCAGCATGGAACCGCAGCGCGATAACCATCGGCTGCACCCCGTCGGCCATGTCTGCTGTCACGGCCCGGATCAGCGGTGTCACGTCCAAATCGCCCGCACGGGTGCGTGCCAAGGGATAGGCCTGTTCTGCTTCGCTGAGTGGGGCCTGTCGGGCCAAAACCTCAAGCTGAATGGCGGCTTCCCCTTCATAGCTTTGGCGCATGGGAACCAGGCCCAGGCAGGCGGCAACCGCATCAAACAACCGCCCTGCGCTGGACGACATCGGGGCATTGATACCATTGGCGGCGGCCATGCGCGCCAAGTCACGCGGGGCGTCTGGGAACAGATGATCCGCCAGCGATGATTGATCGGCGGCATCCAGCCGGACCAGCGCATTGCGCCAAGGTTCCGCCTGCGCCCGGTCGCCCCCAATCAAAGGCGCGGGTTGCAACCAAGCAAAGCGTTCATAGCCAAGGTAATCACCCAACAGAACCTCGCCGCCCCAAACAGTGCCATCCGGACCTAGGCCAAGACCATCCAGAATTATCCCGGCTACAGGGCCGTCAGAAAGGGGCCAAAGGTTTTCGGCCAGACAAGCGGCCAAATGCGCGTGGTGATGCTGCACCTCGATCACCGGCAACCCTTTGCCATGAGCATGGCGCGTCGCGCGAAAATCAGGGTGCAGATCGCAGGCAACGATCTCTGGTTTGTGGTCAAACAGCTCTGCATAATCAGCATCGGCCTGAACAAATGCATCCCACGTTAAAGCGTCTTCCAATTCCCCCAGATGGTGGCCAAGCAAGGCCTGGCCGTTCTTTGTCAGGCAAAGCGCCGCTTTCATCTGCCCACCATAGGCGGCGATCTGGGGCGCCTCTTCAAAACCGGGTGGTAGGGGGAGGGTGCCGGGCACACGACCACGCGCCCGACGCAGAACCATCGGGCCCTGAGGGGTTACACGCTCCACACTATCGTCCAGACGCCGCGCGATATCGCGGTTGTGCATCACAAAAGCGTCGGCAAAAGCACCCAGTTTGGCGCGCGCTTCATCATTGCCAATAACCTGCGGCTCGCCAGACAAATTGCCTGATGTCATAACCAGTGGTCGCTTCACACGATCCATCAACAGGTGATGCAACGGCGTATAGGGCAGCATCCAGCCCAGTGTCGCCTGCCCTGGCGCAACACTGTCTGGAAGCGGCGCACCGGCCTGCTGCAACAAGACAATCGGCGCGGCGGGGTCTTCCAAAAGGGTGGCTTCTGCTGTGCTGATGGGGCTGTAGCGGGCGATCATTTCAGGTGTGCCCATCAGGGCAAATGGCTTTGACGGGCGGCGCTTTCTGTCGCGCAATGTCTGAACGGCCATCGGGTTTGTGGCGTCACAAGCCAAGTGAAACCCGCCCAGCCCTTTGATTGCGATGATCCGGCCCTGCACCAAATGATCCGCAGCTGCGGCGATAGGGTCTTCGGCGGCAGGCTCGATCCATACATGCGGGCCACATGCGGGGCAGGCAACGGGTTGCGCATGAAAACGGCGGTCGCCGGGATCCGCATATTCTGTAGCGCAGTCTTGGCACATGTCGAACGCGGCCATGGTGGTGTGACCGCGGTCGTATGGCATACTGGTTAAGACGGTATAGCGGGGCCCGCAGTGGGTACAATTTGTGAAGGCATACCCGTATCGCCGGTCTTTCGGATCTTGAATGTCAGACAGGCAGGCGGGGCAAGTGGCAGCATCTGGTGTGATCCGTGTTTGCGAACCGGTTCCCGATGACGCGACAATCTCAAACCCCGCACCCAAAGGGCCTGTCAAAGGCGAGGTTTCTATCGCATCGACGCGCGCCAAAGGCGGGGCTTTGCTTTGGATCAGCTCTGCTAGCTCGGCTGCCCGATCCCCTGCGACACGGATCAAAACGCCTTCGGGATCATTGCGAACATCACCGTGCAATTCCAGATCACGGGCCAAGGCCCAAACAAACGGGCGAAAGCCAACACCTTGGACCTGACCGCGTACACGGATGCGCAGACCGTGCATCAGTGCACCGTGCAGACCATACAAGGGTCAAAGCTGCGCACCACATGTTGCACGCTGACTGGGGTATCTTCACCATCTTGTACTGGCGCGCCAAACAATGCGGCCTCTACTGGGCCGGGCAGGCCTGCGCTGTCACGGGGGCTGAAGTTCCATGTCGTTGGTGCCACGATTTGGTAGGAAGAGATTTGCCCATTTTCAAACCGCAACCAGTGCCCCAAGGCGCCGCGCGCGGCTTCGACCAGCCCAATGCCTTCTCCATCTTTGGGCAGCACAACATCGCGCATAAAGCGTTGCGAAGGATCGATACGGCCTGCCATCTCCTCCAGCAAGATCTGCGTGCGGGCGACTTCTAGCAGCCGCCCGACAACGCGTGCTCGAACGCTGGCTTCTTGCGCCAGCTGAACGGCCAGCGGATGTCCGTCGATGATCTGACGGGCCAGTGCGCCGGTCTCATAGACCTGCCCATCAAGGCGCGGCGCTTTGCACCAACTATACGCGGCGTCGCGCATTTCCTCATCTGGCAGCGTTTGCCCTTGGGCTGGATGGGCTGTGTCGCCCAGCATCCATGCATGGCTGACGTCTTCGGTGATAGCAGAAGTGTCCAATGGCCCGGTTTGCCCATCTGCCCATGTGCCGCGTCCGAACAACAGCCCGTCCGGGTTGGGGTATGCCCCAAAGGACAGATACTTGCCGCCGCTGCGGCCCAGTAGCTGCAACTCTGTATCTTGCGCGATTTCCAGAAACAGACCGGCATCGCCATGCCGCCAGTTATCCAGCGCTTCGATTGTTGTCAGTTCGGCAAATGCTTCGACCGGGCCACCAAATAGATCGCGTTCCAAATAGCTGCGAAAGGCGCGCAGGTCGGTTTGAATGCGAATTTTGTCACGTGGGCTAGGCGCGCGGGTGACGCCACCGGGCTGAATTGCCAGTGTGTGCGGCCACTTCCCCCCCAGCAAACCCACGATGTGCAGCAACCTTGCGCGGGCTTCGGTTGCTGTGCGCAAGGCAGACCCCTCAAGTGCGGTGAACCGGCGAACAGCACGGTCATGCCATGGGCGCGCAGCATAGGCTTGGCGGGCAAAATCGGGCATGAAAAATAAGTTAAAATGGGTGATGTGATCGGCCAGATTTTCTACGGCATGCAGCAACGCTGCCACGCGACCGCCTTCTGGTGCAGGCTCAACGCCAGCCGCATCTGCCAAGGCCAAGGCCGCCGCCATTGATTGACTGATCGAGCATATTCCACAAATCCGAGGCGTAATGGTCAGCGCGTCTTGAGGCGGTTTGCCCAACATGATCCGTTCAAACCCGCGAAACAGGGGCGAATTGGCATAGGCTGATTGAACCCGCCCGTCCGCAATATCCAACCGGATTTCCAAATCCCCTTCCACCCTGTTGAAGGGGCCGACTAACAATTGTCTATCACTCATGCTTTGGGCTTCTTCAAACTGGGGGGCACTTCTATCCGGTCGGCGGTGGCATTCTGGCCAATCCGCTTGGGCGTTGCTGCCTTGGAAAGGCTGGCCAAGGCCATGAACCAGGCCTTGGGCATGTCCGACGGCAATCCAACCGGAATGCCCGCAAACTTCGGTGTTTCGGTAAAAGTGTGGCCTGGCTCTTCAAATTCGGGGGCTGTGCAGTTGATGCAGGGATAGCCCGCGCGGGTGCAGCTGCCTTCGCCGTTCCAGGTGCGAATATTGCAATCCCCCACGGCCTGAGTGCCGACACAGCCTAGATGCTCCATCATACAGCCAATTTCCGACAGATGCGTTGCGCTGGCTTTGTATTCATAAAATTCGTTCTTGGGGCAGGCATGGTGCACTAGATGGTCTGCATAGAACCGAGGGCGGCCATAGCCATCCAGCGAAGCTTCGGTCAGCATACCGGCTTTCAGCAGCAACAGTGTTTCTGTCACCCAATCCGGATGAGTGGGGCAGCCCGCGATATTCACCACCGGCAGTCCAGCACGGCCAACGAAGTCTGCCGGAAAGATACCGCCGCGATGCATGCCATCATATTGCAGACCAACCGCATCTGATGGGTTTTCCCCGGCTGTTGTCACGCCTCCATATGTGGCGCATGTGCCTACGGCGACCACGTGTTCAGCCAGTGGGGCAAGCGTTTGAACCCAATCCAGCATCGAGCGGCCCGTGCCTGCCAGCATGTGATACCGCCCTGTTCCGCGCGGGCCACGAGGAATGGCACCTTCAACGCACAGAATGTCCAATGCACGTTTGCCGGTTTCGATGTCATCCAGCAACCGTCGCACCTCGGCCCCGGTTTCCAGACTGAGGGACGGGTGCCAAAGCAAATTCAGTCCCGCACCTTCCAACAGCTCAATAACGCCGGGGCTTTCCGCGCACAGCAAGGACATAGTGCAGCCGCCGCACCCGGCCGATTGCAGCCATAGAATATTCAAGCGGGTTCCCCTTTTTGGAGTGTCAGCCGGAAACAAGCGCCGCCCAGGTCACTTTTGTCCAATGTCAGCGTGCCGCCATGTTCTTCGGCGATTTTATGCGAAATCGACAAGCCTAAACCCGTGCCCTTGCCCACATCCTTGGTCGTGAAAAACGGATCAAATACCGCTGTCATTTGGTCATCGGGAATGCCGGGGCCATTGTCGCATACAGTTAAAACCGAATGTTCATCTGTGCTTGAGAGCCCGACGCGCACCGTGGGGTCTGGCATATCGCCAAGCGCATCCACGGCGTTTTGGACAAGGTTCATCACCACTTGCTGTACGTGGCCAGGCCGGCCAATGGCCATGCAGGGCGTATCACCTTCAAACACAATAGACAGATCACTTTTCGTACCGCGTTTCACCCAGCTGGCCGCTGTGCGTGCAGTATCTGCCAAATCAAAGCGGGTCAGTTCACCCGACCCTTCGGCAGACAAGCGGCGCAAATCTTCGACGATACTGCGCACGCGTTCGGAGCCATCACGCGCGCCTTCGATGGCAACGCGCAAGTTGCGTAAATCGCGCTCCAGTTTCAGCTCTTGCCGCAACGCGATCAGCTCTTCACGCGACGCACCGTCTTGCACCCGTTCGAAATAGGTTTCGAACCGATCAAGGTATTTTTCCAATGAATGCGTGTTGGCATAGACGAAGCTGATTGGGTTGTTCAGCTCGTGTGCAACACCTGCCAGCAAGCGACCCAGTGACGCCAGCTTTTCGTTACGAACCAGCTGTGTTTGGGTCTGTTTCAGCTCGGTATGGCTTTTCTCAAGCTCGGCATAGGCTTTGCGCAGGGCACCCAAGGTCCGCCCGGTTAGAATGACCCCTGCGCTTTTGCGCCGCCGGTCCAGCCGAGGTGCCAGCCGAAACTCCACAGGGTCGGACCCTTCGGTGGTGATCAGCGAAACTTCGACCCTGCATTCCTGACGTGACCCGATGGTTTGGGCCACAGTATCCATCAATATTGTGCGCTGGGCGTCATCAAAAAAATCGCCTAGGAAGCGGCCCACCAATGCGTCTTTTTCGGCACCAACTGCGGTGCAGAAAGAGGTGCTGGCGTCAGTGATCCGCCCGTCTTTCTCGATCACGACCAGATAATCGCTAAGAGAGCTCATGATCGAGCCCAGGAACCCCCGCAAAGCCGTCAATTCGGTGTTTCGGGCTTCCAACTGTTCTTGGTAATCGACCAACTCGGCATAGGTTTTGTCGACCGCTTCCAGCACGTCGACCCACACTGCGTCGTTCAGACCAGCGCCCATGTTTTGGGTAAGTTTATCTATGTCGAATTGCATCGGCTGTCTCCGATGCAAGAGGCTAGGCGCTTCGAACGCAAAACGAAAGACTTCGTTCAGCTGCGGGCAGATATTTCCGACCCGCAGCTTTGGGTTATGTACGCAATACGGCGGCCTGATGTTCGCGCAAAGCAAGGCGCGCAGGCTCGAAAACGTCATCGCCCGAGGCAGTTAACAGCTCTGGGAAGATGTCGAAAATCTCACGTCTTTGCGCAATGTCCAATCCGGAAAGTGACAGATCACCCGGTTGGAAGCTTTCGCTCCAAGCGCCGTTGCCCATGATGATTTCGTGTCGATCAAACAGGATGTGAAAATACTCGGCCCCATCTTCAGGCACGATCCGGTCCACGCCATCCAAATGAAGCAAGTCTTTTGCGGCCACCAAGACTTCGGCGGCTTCAAACAGAATGGCGCAGGCTTCTTGGGCAATCAGCATGCGGTGTTGGGGCGATACCATCAAATCCGCAGCCGGGTTGTTTGGCCCCAAGGCACCAGCACGTATGCGAATTGGTGCCAGATGTGGCTGATCCTGCAGCTCTGCGGCGCTGTAATGCCGACCACCGGCCCATTCCACAGGTTTGAAACCGTTGTCGCGGGTCAAAATCCGTTGTCCGGGGGCGATCATTTCTACCGGGATGTCGCCGCCCAATGCTTTGATCATGGTGCCGCTGGTGAAGCAGGCAGCATAGGTCACGGATTCGATGTTGGAGAAGGTCAGCGATGAGCCGTCTACCCAGTTTACGACGCCGTCTTCGGCACTGGACATGCTGATTGTGGCTTCGCCAAAGATATTCAGGACATCGCCCAAAACTTCGCCGGTTTCGCCGCCATCAATGGTGGAAGACCCGCCCGCCATATCAGACATGCGCACGGTGAATGTATCGTCGCCATCCCCGCCCGAAGCAGAGTCGCCCGAACTCAGGAACCCAAAGACATCATTGCCCGCGCCGCCATCCAGCGTATCACTCCCGGTGCCGCCCAACAGTGAATCGTTGCCGTCGCCGCCAACCAGGCTGTCATCGCCCGCACCGCCAAACAGGCTGTCGTTGCCGTCACCACCTTCCATGGTGTCGCCGCCGACGCCGCCCAGAACCGTATCGTCGCCGTCCCCCGCAACAAGCGAGGTGTCGCCGCCACTGTTGCTGGCGTCAATCGTATCATTCTGCGTATCCGACAGGATCTCTTCGATCCCGGTGAAGCTGATCGTATCGGTGCCGTCGGTCAGCGTACCTGCTTCGGTGCTGGTAAAGGTGACAGAGACCGCACCGGTCAGACCAGTGGCATCAATGATGTCCAGATCGCTGCCCGTTGTGACAGTTTCGCCGCCGTCGATTGTATCAGCGCCCATACCGTCGGTCAGAACGAAAGTATCGTTGTCAGCACCGCCAGACAGATAGTCATCGCCTGCGTCACTGTTCAGCGTGTCCGCGCCATCTGCACCGCCCAATGTGTCATTGCCGGTCCCGCCGGACAGATCATCGTTGCCAGTGCCGCCTGCGACATTGTCATTCCCGGCACCACCATCAATGGTGTCATTCCCGGCGCCGCCGCCAATCACGTCATCATTTGTGCCAGCCAAGTTGTCATTGGCATCGACCATGTCGCCTTCGGGATCGCCAGTGAAGCTGCCGTCAATTGAATCGTCACCGCTGGTACCGTTCACCAACTGGTTCAACGTGGCCGTTGGAATGCCCATCGCGGCCAGTTGGCCTGCCGAGGATACGGCTGTGACGGAGACGCCGATCAACGTGATGCTATCGCCACTCGGGAAGGTCAGAACAGCATCGCCTGATCCATCGCCAACCGTATCACTGACCGTGACGTTGCTGACGGTGATCCCGGTTGACCCATCGGTGGTCAGACCGGAGACATCCAACTGGTCATTGCCGACCCATGTGCCGTCACCAAAGTCTGTCGGGACTTCAAAGCCGATGATTTGATCATTGCCATCGCCGTCGGCCAGCACCACCACGTCTGCCGCGACATCAGCCGTGCCAAGCGAAAGCGTGTCATCGCCGGTTCCGCCAGTCAGCGTATCGGCTCCGACACCACCGGTCAGACTATCTGCGCCGGTGCCGCCATCAATAAAGTCGTTGCCACCGTCGCCGGCAAGACTGTCATCGCCGGCGCCGCCGGACAGGCTGTCGCCCGCGCCGCCGCCCGAGACACTGTCATTGCCACTGCTGCCAAGCAAAGTATCGCTTTGCGTGCCAAGCCGGAATTGTTCGATCTCGGAGAACGTGACGGTTTCACTGCCATCTTGCAATGTGCCTGCTTCGGCGCTTGTCAAAGACAGCGTTAGATTGCTGGCCGATAGCGTCGCATCCAGTACATCGCCTGTGGTCTCACCTGTTTCGCCACCAACCAACGTGTCGTCACCAGGAGAGGTGTCCAGAACGAATACGTCATCTCCACCTTCACCCAACAGGCTGTCGTCGCCAGTGCGGCCTTCAATCGTGTCATCGCCATCACCGGCCTGAACCACATCGTCGTCAGTTCCAGCCAGGTTGTCGCCAGAGTCGATCAAGTCACCATCAGGATCATCTGCATAGGTATTGTCGATCAGATCATCGCCGGATGTGCCCTCAACTATGTCGTCTCCTGTAGCGGCGGGAATACCCATCGCTTGCAATTGGGCATCAGACGACACTTGGCTGGGCAATACGCCGACCAATGTCAGGGTTTCACCGCCCACAAAGTTCAAAATTGCGTCGCCGGTGCCGTCGCCCACGGTGTCAGTGACCGTGACATGAGAGACTGTGACACTCGTCACGCCATTGCCCACGGTTAGGTTGCTGACATTCAGCAGGTCATTTCCGCCGTAGCTGCCGCCGCCCAAATCGGTGGGTGCTTCGAAGCCGACTATGGTGTCAGAACCATCACCGTCTTCCAGTAATACCTCATCCGCCGCGCCGTCTGCCGCGCCAATGTCAAACACATCATCACCAGCGCCACCGTCCACAGAATCTGCACCTGTGCCGGTGCTGACGGAGTCATTACCAGTCGAACCGGCAATGACATCATCACCGCTGCCCAATTGGATGCTTTCGATTTCGCTGAACACGGTCGCTTGTGCTCCGCGTACAATAGAGCCGGATTCAGGTGTCGACAGGCTAAGCCATTGGGTTTGGTTGATGCCAGTGGCGTCGATCGTGTCACCGTTGGTTTCGCCGGTTTCACCGCCAGTTATCCGGTCGCTGCCATGGTTTCCGGTAAGCACAAATGTATCGTCGCCAGACTCGCCGTACATTGTGTCATCACCTGCACCGCCGGTAATAACGTCATCGCCTGCATCGCCATATACAGTGTCTCTTCCTGCGCCAGAGTCGATTGTGTCGTTACCGTCACCCGCCGTGACACTATCGGCGTCGCCTCCGTCGGAGTGGTCAGAATTGTCGATCAGATCGCCATCAGGGTCACCGGTATACGTGGCCCCGATTGAATCGTCGCCACTGCCACCTTCGACGATGAAGTCCGGTGTTTGGATCGGAATGCCCATCGCAGCCAATTGCGCAGGCGAAGAAACCGCGCTGGACAGAACACCCACCAGCCTGATGCTTTCACCGCCGGGGAAGGTCAAAATAGCGTCACCGCTGCCGTCGCCCACAGAATCTGTCACAACGACATCGGCCGCAAACACCGGGGTAGAGCCATCAGAGGTCACGCCCGTGACATCCAACAGATCGTTGCCCGAATAGGTGCCATCACCATTGTCTGTTGGCGCCTCAAAATTCGAGACGATATCGTTGCCGGAACCGTCCGCCAGAATGATCGTATCTTCAGCCGAACTGAGCGAGATGATTTCAATTTCTTCGAAAGTCGCTGTTGATGTGCCGTCTGAAACCGTGCCGATTTCCGGGTTCACATCTGTCAGATCGATTGTCAGATCGGTTGTTATCGCCGACAGGTCCAGCGTATCGCCCAGGGTCTGGTCCATGTCTTCGGCGCTGATCGTGTCGTTGCCGAAGTCGTCTTCCAGCACGATTGTATCATCGCCCCAGCCGCCCCAGACATAGTCATCGCCCGTGCCGCCATACAGTATGTCATTGTCATAGCTGCCGCGTACAAAGTCATCGCCGCTTCCGCCATACAACGTATCGTTGCCGTAGTCGCCGTTGACCCAGTCGTCACCATTGCCGCCTTCGTAGTAGTCGTTGCCTGTCCCCGATTCCAGGGAGTCAGCGCCAGAGCCACCGTAGACAGTGTCGTCCCCTTCATCGCCGTACAGAGAGTCATCCCCGGCACCACCAAGCAGCAAGTCACCTTCGGTACCGCCGCGCAGGGTGTCGTTGTCATCTCCGCCGGCCAAGGAGTCTGATCCGGCTCCGCCCGCAATGCTGTCTGTACCATCACCACCAAGCACGGAATCGTCGCCATCAGCACTGTCCAGGATGATGCCCAACGTATCGGCTGATGCGTCGACCGTATCCGCCTGATCCGTAAGCGTAAGCTGTTCGATTTCGGAGAATCTTGTGAGGTTCGAGCTGTCGTCAATGTCGCCGTAGGCATTGCCGTTAAAATCTACCTGAACGCCAACGGTCAGACCGCTTAGGTCAATGTGGTCAACGTCCGTGCCGTCTTCACCACCGGTGATCGTGTCATTGCCACCGAAATTGGCGCTATAAGAAAACAGGTCGCTGCCAGAGCCACCTGATAGCGCATCGTCGCCGCCGACGGCCAGAATGGTATCATCCCCATCGCCACCGGAAACCGCGAATCCAACCGTTGACGAACCCGTGTCAAATTGGTCGTCTTGGCCGGTCAGAATGATCCGCTCCATCTCGTCGAAATACAGCGTGTCTGTTCCGGCGGTGATTGCACCTTGTTCATCGCCCGACAAACTACCGATCGCCGCAGTTGTCAGTGCAGACAGATCAACGGTGTCGTCATCTTCGCCTGTAGCGGTGGTTTCACCCCCGTCCGCCTCGTCCGTTCCAAACCCGTCTTCAAACCGAAAGGTATCTTCGTCAGCGCCGCCGTTCAGGCTGTCATTACCGGTACCACCAACCAGCAAGTCCATGCCATCGCCCGCGCGGATCGTGTCAGCGCCGTCGCCACCATAAATGGTGTCATTGCCATCCACTGCCAGAATGCTGTCATCGCCATCACCGGCGGCAATCATATCCGAATCTGTGCCTGAGGCGTTGTCCGAGGCGTCGACCTTATCGCCTTCGGGGTCGCCTGCGTAGCTCAGGTCGATTGTGTCATCACCGGATGTACCCTCGACCAGATAGTCGTTTGTCCCGGCGGTTACGCCCATGGCCTTTAGCTGACCTGGGCTGCCGACAAGCGCAGGTGGCACACCCTCAAGGGTTAACGTTTCACCACCCGGAAAGGTCAGGATCGTGTCGCCTGTCCCATCGCCATTGGTGTCGGTGACCACGATATCGTCGGTGGTTACGGCACCAAGGCCAGACAGGTCTAACAAGTCGTTGCCAGTGAAGGTTCCGTCGCCATTATCTGACGGGGATTTAAAACCAACAACCACGTCGTTGCCGCTGCCACTGGCAAGAACAACGGTATCGTTCGCACCGCCCAGAATGACGCGCTCAATATCGGTAAACGTAACGGTGCCATCTACACCTGTGACAGTACCTGTGCCCGATGTGCCCGAAGACAGATCAACCGTCAGATCGCTGACAATGCCTGACAGGTCCAGTGTGTCGCCAATGGTTTCGCCAGTTGAGCCGCCATCAATCGTGTCGTTGCCATATCCATCTTCGAGAATGAAAACATCATCGCCGCTACCGCCCGACAAGCTGTCGTTTCCGGAACCGCCAGAGATTGCGTCTGCTTCGGCGCCGCCATCGATGGTGTCATTGCCGGTATCGCCACTGAGCGTATCGTTGCCGTCGCCACCAACCAGCGCAGTAAAATATGAGAAATACGTTGTACCGCCCAAAGAGGCATCCGGCGTGCCGGAATAGCCAGCGTCGCCAACAACGAAGGTATCGACACCGTCTGTTAACGTTACTGAACCTGATTGAATGTCTACATCAAAACTCGCGCCAAGGCCGCTGAAGTCTAATGTGTGGCCTGACCCTGATTCGCTGATTGAGGTCCAAAAAGACACGGTCTGCCAATTGACCGGAGTCACCACATAGGTTGCCATACAAAACGCTCCAACTTGGTACTGCGACGATCCGGGAAAACGCGGCAACGCTTGGCAGTCTTCATGATTCGCGCACCAGCAGCGGTACGCGGTTGGACGTTGTAATGAAGCGGAAAATTGGCTGTATCAGGGCACGGGCCGGATGTTTTTCGGACGCCATGCCCCAATAAGTTGTGTGAAAAGCCAGCGAGAGTGGCTGTTTTCTTAGTGCACGGTCACCGGCGCAAGATCGTTTTGGCGGGCCAAAACAAAGGCCATCGACCGGTCTTTGACCAGCGCCAGGCGTTCCCCGTCGGCATTGTGAACTGCGTAAACTGTATCCTGATCACCAATCTGATCGCGAACATCGGCAGGCAGATCCTGCGTTTGAACCGGGCGAACGTAGACGATGCGATCTTCCTCAGGCGCGAGTAAAGATGTTTCCGTATTCATGACGTTACCCTTTCTTTATCTGGATTGATTGGACTACGGTTTCCGGGCGGGACAGTGCTAAGTCTATGTGCAACAAGCCATTTTCCATTGTGGCATCGCCAATTTCGACACCGTCAGCCAGCACGAAACTGCGCTGAAATTGGCGCGACGCGATTCCCCGGTGTAAAAACACGCGGTCTTGTCCATCGTCCTGTTGGCGTCCACGAACAACCAACTGCCGATCTTCAACCGTGACGGACAGATCGGTTTCTGAAAAACCTGCGACCGCCAAAGTGATACGATACGAATTGTCAGTCTTTTGTTCGATATTATAGGGGGGATACCCCTCGTTGCCGGATTTAGCGGTGCGTTCCAGCAACCGCTCTAACTGCTCAAACCCAAGCATGTGGGGATAGGACCCCAAAGTAAGCTTCGTCATAGACACGTCCTTGTCAAAAGCGACCGTCGGTGCCGGGCCCCATTGTGGCGATCCGGCTGTAATGAATATGGGAATGTGTTTCGTGCTGCGCAAGGGCTTTGCCGACAGCAATGAACTTGCTATGGTCAAATCCCGTATCTTTAGGAATTCACAAGATGAATGCGCCACGTGACCTTTCCATGAAAACCGAAGAGGTTTTGCGCGTCGAGCTTCAGACGTTCAAACGCGAACACGGCGACCTGGATGAAGCGATTCGGGCTTTGCAAGAACGGGGCACATCAGATCAGTTGACAGTGCAGCGGTTGAAAAAGCGCAAGCTGGCCCTGAAAGACAAAATTGCCCAGATCGAAGACCGGCTTTTGCCTGACATTATTGCGTAAAGCTCGCAACAGGTTATAAGGCGCCTTTCTGTTATGAAGGGGGCGTCATGGCCGATTCAGACACCATCCGTGTTGGCATTATTATGGGCAGTCAGTCCGACTGGCCGACAATGAAAGAAGCCACGATTATTCTGGATGAACTGGGCGTCGCATATGAGACGCGCATCGTATCGGCGCATCGTACTCCGGACCGTCTGTGGGACTATGGGATAACCGCGGCTGATCGCGGATTGTATGTCATCATCGCTGGGGCGGGGGGCGCGGCCCATTTGCCGGGTATGATGGCCTCAAAAACCCGTGTGCCGGTGATTGGCGTGCCCATTCAGACGCGTGCTTTGTCCGGCGTCGACAGTCTTTACTCCATTGTTCAGATGCCCAAAGGGTTTCCGGTTGCCACGATGGCGATTGGTGCTGCGGGCGCGGCCAACGCGGGTTTGATGGCGGCTGGCATTTTGGCCAATGCCGATCCGGCGCTGGCTGAACGGTTGAACAAATGGCGCGCTGATTTGGCAGCCTCTATCCCGATGGAGCCCAAGGATGACTGAGGCGCTTCCAGCAGGATCGATTATTGGGATCGTCGGCGGCGGGCAATTGGGCCGCATGCTGTCTGTCGCGGCCAGCCGTCTGGGCTACCGAAGCCACATTTTTGAACCTTCGGCCAATCCACCCGCAGGACAAGTGGCCGAATATGTCACCACGGCATCCTACGAGGACGAGGCGGCATTGCGCGCCTTCGGCGCTGCTGTGGATGTGATCACGTATGAGTTTGAAAACATCCCGACAGCAGCCTTGGACATTCTGCAGGATTGCGCGCCTATTCGTCCGGGCCGCGAAGCCCTGCGTATCAGCCAGGATCGCCTGACGGAAAAGACGTTTTTGCGCGATCTGGGGCTGCAAACGGCGGCCTTTGCAGATGTACCTGACGCCGCTGCTATGGAGGCGGCCATTGCAGATGTTGGCGCTCCAGCCATTCTGAAGACCCGCCGTTTTGGGTATGATGGCAAGGGGCAGGTGCGGGTCACACAAGCAGACCAGGCACAAAGCGCCTATGCCGAAATGAAGGGTGCGCCGTCGATCCTGGAAGGGTTTGTCGATTTCGATTTCGAAGTCTCGGTGATCGCCGCCCGTGGGGTAACGGGAGAAGTGTCATGCTTTGATCCGGGCGAAAACGTTCATAGTGACGGTATTTTGCGCACGACTACTGTTCCGGCGCGCTTGACCAACAAGCAAGCCACTGACGCGGTTCTGATCGCGGCCAAGATCCTTAGCACGCTGGATTACGTCGGTGTTTTGGGCGTGGAATTGTTTGTGGGCCAGACCGGTTTGATCGTGAACGAGATTGCGCCTCGCGTGCACAACTCAGGTCACTGGACGCAAAATGGCTGCGCCGTGGATCAGTTTGAGCAGCATATCCGTGCGGTCGTTGGCTGGCCGCTGGGGGATGGTCAGCGGCACAGCGATGTCGTGATGGAAAACCTGATCGGCGATGATCTGGATCGCTTGCCCGAGCTGGCAGGACAACGGAACGCGGCAATTCATTTGTATGGTAAGGCCGATGTGAAGCCGGGCCGTAAAATGGGCCACGTAAATCACGTGAAAACAACGGGCTAAGTGGCGTTTAGGAACCGGTTGCCAACGATACCGGTCGCGTAAGTCAGCGTGCCTGCGGCGATTGTGGCGCCGACGCGTCCTGTCTCAGGTTCCAGAATCAACAGATCGCCACGCATGCCGGGGGCAATCTGCCCACGATCTGTCAGCCCCAGAATTTTGGCGGGGTTGGTCGAGACCAAGCGCCATGCGGCAGGTAGGTCCATGACCCCTTTCGAGACGATGCTATCCACAGCAGCGCGCAACGCAGGGTAGTGATAGTCCGACGCCAGCGCATCACATAACCCTGCCTCGATCAGCTCCATCGCCGAGACATTGCCAGCGTGACTGGACCCGCGCACAACATTTGGCGCACCAAGGATAACGGGCGCGCTTGAACCACTGGCGGCCTCTGCGGCTTCGAAGGTTTCGGGAAACTCCGATATGGTGACGCCCATCGCTGACCATTTCGCCCGATCAGACAAGGTGCTGTCATCATGACTGCCCAAAACAACCCCGCGCGCCAACAGTTTTTCTGACAGGGCAGTCAGGGCTGCGGGCACGTCCGGCCCTCTTTGATGCAAGCCGATCATCATTGCAAAATGGTCTTCCGGATTGCGTCCACCCTTTAATGCTTGCCCGGTCAGCCGCTTGGGCCGGCGCCCGCTGGCCAAGCGGTCATGCTGCAAGTGATCATTGTAAACGACATATTTGATGCCAAACCTGTCAACGGTTTCCACAACAAGGTCGAAGGCATCCAGCAGGTGCGTTTCCAGACGCAATTGCAGGCGCAGATCAGTGGCCAGATCGGCAGAGATTTTCTGCACGGTTTCAAAGACATGAACGGCAAATTCCGGCCCGCGCATGCCACCTTCCCAACTAAAGAACTGCGCCATGACTCCTGTGGTGATTCCGTTTGCTGACATTTCGGCGGCGGTGGCGATTACGCCGCCCTTGGCGTCTTGCATCGCACCACGGCGCGGGGCCATGTGGCGTTCAAACCCATCGCCGTGAATGTCGACAACTCCGGGTAAGATCAAACATCCGGACAGGTCCACCTCTCGCCCGACAGGCCCGGCAATGATTTGCCCATCAGACAAGGAAACGGATTGCGAAATCAGCCCGTCCGGCATCAAGACCTGAGCGCCAGTAAGCGTTAGGGCCGGGGGGGTGAAAGAATGTTTGTGCGCTTCGTTTTGCATGATGCGCCTGATACTGTTCTTTAGGTTCGACCGAAAGAGGCAGTGAAATAGTGAAACAGGCAATAAGACTGGCGGTTCGCGCGGTTATCTTACACGACGACAAATTGTTGCTGGTCAATGCCTATCCCGACGGGCGCAGCAATCTGTGGTGCGCACCTGGTGGCGGGGTCGAAAAAGGGGCCTCACTGACCGATAATTTGCAACGGGAAATCCACGAGGAAACCGGATTGTCAATTTCTGTTGGTCTACCATGCCTGGTTAACGAATTTCACAGCCCAGAGACTGGTTTTCATCAGGTCGAAGTGTTCTTCCGCTGCCAGTTGCTGCGCGGTGCTTTGTCGGACGATTGGCAAGATCCCGAAGGTGTTGTGTCACGCCGTCGTTGGGTTTCTCGGGATGAGATTGAAGATTTCCGGCTGAAGCCTGACAGCCTGTCGAAAATCGCTTGGTCGAATGAGATTGTGTACGACCAGTTGGAAGTCATTGTCACTTAACCGACAGTCGAGCTTATCGCTTGGATGCCAGCAGCGACACGCCGATTCCGCCCAATATCAGCAGTGAAGCAAAGGCGAATTTGGCAGTCAGCGCCTCGCCCAGAAATATCATGCCGCCTCCAAGTGCGATGGCCGGAACAGTCAATTGCGCCAAAGCGCCAGTTGTGGCGCGCAGTTTGGGCAGCAGGTGATACCAAAGCGCATAGCCCAAACCGGACGTGACGGCCCCCGACAGGCAAGCCAAAGCAATTCCGTACCCCGTGATCTGATTGGTGTCGGCGGTAAACGGCAAAAGCAAAAGCGCCAGCGGTGCCGCGATGACAAAGTTTGCCGCCGTGGCCGATAATGCATCAGACGCAACGCGCCCAACCAAGGAATAAACGCCCCACCCAACACCAGCCGCAGCCATCAATAAAACGGACGAAAAACGTGCCGACCCGGTTTCAACAGGCAGCAATAGCCAAACCACACCGGCAAAGGCCAACACAGCCCCAACCCAACGCAGGGCAGCAACCCGCTCTCCGCCGATCAGCGCCCCGGCAAACATTGTGATTTGGACCGTTCCAAACAGGATCAAAGCGCCCAAACCCGCGTCCAACGCCAAGTAGGCAAGAGAAAACCCAAAAATATAGACAAGAAGAGAGATGACCCCCGATGGGCGATACGAGGTTTTCAGATTGATATACCCGCGCAATACCATGGTTAGCACCGCCAAGGTCAGCGCCCCAGAGGCCAACCGGACTGCGCCAAACGCCATGGCATCCATCCCGCCGTCGACCAGCGCCAGCCGGTTCAGTACGGAATTCGCGGCAAAAGCCACCATGGTCAGGGCTGTCATAAGAAAAACTGTCATTGCACGTCAGTAGCGCAACGACACGTCAGACGAAATTCGCCTTTTCGTGAAGAGCAAAGATGTGACGACCAGATGCCGTTGCCAGCACCTGGTCGACCGTTTCAGGCTTTTTCGTCGACTGGCGCGCTTTGATCTTCTGTTGTCGCTTCGTCGAATTCATTTTCGGCCAGCCAGCGCTCTGCCTCCAACGCCGCCATACATCCCATGCTGGCCGAGGTGACGGCCTGACGGTATTTATGATCAGTCAGATCACCGGCTGCAAAAACACCCGGAATGCTGGTTGCTGTGCTGTCCGGCTGGGTGACGACGTAGCCGCCCATATGGGTTTCAAGCTTGTCTTTGACCAGTTCGCTGGCTGGGGCATGACCGATCGCAACAAACACGCCCTTACAAGCCAGTTCGCTGACTTCGTCGGTTTTGACATTGCGCAGCTTCACACCTTCGACGCCCAGCGGGTTTTCTGCACCGATGACCTCTTCCAAAACCGTGTCCCACATGACTTCGATTTTGGGGTTCTTGAACAGTCGGTCCTGCAGGATTTTTTCTGAACGGAACTCATCGCGCCGGTGAATGACTGTGACCTTCGAGGCGAAATTGGTCAAAAACAGTGCTTCTTCGACGGCCGTGTTGCCGCCTCCGATCACAACAATTTCCTGTCCGCGGTAAAAGAAGCCGTCGCAGGTGGCACAGGCAGAGACGCCAAAGCCCTTGAATTTCTCTTCTGATGGCAGACCCAGCCATTTGGCACGGGCACCGGTGGCAAGGATGATTGCATCTGCTTCAAAGGTTGTGCCGCTATCCGCAAACGCTTTCAGCGGTCGGCTGTCCAGATCCAATGAGGTGATATAGTCGGATACAATCTCGCAACCCATTGCACGGGCGTGGGCTTCCATCTTCACCATCAGGTCGGGGCCCTGAACTTCTGTCTCACCGGGCCAGTTTTCAACTTCGGTTGTGGTGGTCAACTGGCCACCGGGCTCCAGGCCTTGAACCAGGATTGGGTCCAACATGGCACGGCTTGCATAGACACCCGCCGTATAACCGGCAGGGCCGGAGCCGATAATCAAAACTTTGGTGCGGCGAATCTCGGACATCGGTTGGTTCCTTTCGCAGGTGTCGCGTCGCGCTGATATAGCGATTGTCATCGGGTTTCAAAAGAGGGTCTGCATCAAATCACCGCCATGCGATGTGGTGCCGGTTTTTCGGGCGCTTTTTGCGCATGCCCTAAGATAATTGCTGATATGTGAAACTTTATTGCGCGCACTGTGCTGGATGGTATAACATTCGCGAAAAGGGAGTATCTGGTATGCCCAGTCATCGGCTTGACCCAATAGACCGGAAAATTCTGTCAGAACTGCAAACCGACGGACGTATGACCAACGTCGAATTGGCCAAACGCGTGGGGATCTCGGCGCCGCCATGTCTGCGCCGTGTCCGTACGTTGGAAGAACAGGGATTCATCCGCGGATATCACGCTGACATCAATGCACGAGAATTGGGGTTCGAAGTTCAGGTTTTTGCAATGGTTGGTTTGCAAAGCCAAGCCGAGGCCGATCTGAGTGCTTTTGAAGACAGGTGCCGTGCTTGGCCGCTGGTGCGTGAGTGCCATATGCTGAACGGCGAAGTGGATTTCATTCTGAAATGCGTCGCGCCGGATCTCAGTACCTTTCAGAGCTTTCTGACCGAAGAGCTGCTGAAAGCGCCGAATGTTGGCAGCGTGAAGACATCGCTGGTTATTCGGGGCGCCAAGGATGAACCCGGCGTCCCCTTTGATGTGTTGGAAGAGCGGCTAAGCCGCAACGCTTGAAGTTAGACGTTCAGCAAACTGTCCAGCACTTCGCGCGTGGTGCGGGTGATGGTCAGTTCGCCAAATTCATCCAAAGTCTCAAGATTGGGAAACATCGATAAAAAGAGCGCGCGGGTGTTCTGACCCAACTCTGCGCCTGCATTTCGTCCGGGATGGTAAGATTCCATCTCGTAGCCGGCAGCTTTCAGTGTCCCGTGGCGTTCCAATGCCACGTGGTACATCTGAACAGAGCTTGGCGGGTTCACTTCGAAAATTCGATCACCATCACAGTATTCGTGCACTGGCACCAAAACAGAATCGCGGCCGATCAATGATCGCAACCGCTCGCGACGTAGAGACATCCGTGCCGCAGGGCCCACCAGAACGTCGCTCATCGGACGGTTGAAGCCAAAAGCCTCGGTCGTGATGCGGTAAAGTTTGCTGAGGGAGGAATGGTCGTCGCCCGCTCCGGGAACAAAGACCGTTGACCCGATCCAAACAACAGTGTCGTACCCACGATCCGTTTCCACCAGATCACCTGGCAGCAGATCTTCCACAGACATTGGGCCACGTTTGGTGGTTATCAGTGTGCCGCGGGCAAATGCGCTGGCGGTTTCTTCGAAAATCGGAGTTGCTGGTGCGATAACTTGTCTGTCTGTGATCGAGCCATCCTGCAGAAGCGCCATAATATCATATTTGCGCATAAGTCCCGGTTTACGCGCAGGTTGCTGATCAGCGGTTTGCGGACGTGAGGATGGGACTGGCAGGTTCGCTGGCGCATAGATGCCAGTTAGGAGGCTTGTCATGTGATCACCCAAGGGTTGGTCACAGTCGTGCTGGCCCCCACCAACAACGACGACAGGACTGGTTTTTGTAATCTGTCACGCACAAATAGCCAGATTAGGTGGGTATTTGTCAAAATTTCGCACTGCCTGTTCAGCAGTCAGCGGCAATTCGGGGTAAAATCAGCAGATTGTCACTGTAACGTGGACGAAACTGCCATATTTTGATTCTCAGACAAGGAATCCATGGATATTTTTTATTTAAAACAGAAGGTTACATGTGATGTTGTGTGCATGTTACACGCACAAATACCCCCGGCAATGGCCACGAAGTCGCCATATGTCGGAGGTAAAACCTACATGTCGAATGGGTGTCGCGCGCTAAAACGCG
Organism: Pseudoprimorskyibacter sp.; assembly: GCA_034670065.1. GTDB lineage: Bacteria > Pseudomonadota > Alphaproteobacteria > Rhodobacterales > Rhodobacteraceae > Mesobacterium_A. The sequence goes on from JAXMOG010000002.1 coordinate 506,770, forward strand.
CGGCGGGGCAATAGTAACCAGTACAAGCCGGAAAGATCGGCGCGGATCACCCCGAGTGGATCGCCACGCCCCTTGGCAGAGGGACGCTCGGCGGTCAATTCAGAGTGATTAAGCGCTTTTCAGCTGCAGTGGTTTTTGCGTGTGCTTTTCGATGAAAGCAGCGCGACGTGCACCGCGCTCCCACGGCATGGAAACTTCGGTGGTCTTCGAGGTTTTAACGATCGACTTCACAAAACGACGCGTTTTCATTGTATCGGCTCCTTGGCAAGCGCATCCCCCGATGGCGCGGACTTGAACAAATTCGCAGTGAAGTGAGGCAGGTCTTGGGCGAATATTGGTTAATAGATGGTTTTTTGTGTCTGAGTTTTGCCTTAATTGGTTAACGGCTTAAGGCATTGATAATTAACATATAAGTTTGGAAATTCGCCGTTCGCCGCGCGAAAATGGCCATCAGACAATGGCAGAACAATGAAAAATTGCGCTTTTACAGCCGGATTGAAGAGATGAGACGGCCGTAATCTGCGGCTTTTTCGTGAGTCGAACGCCGGTATGAAAAGAACTTTTCGGAATCACTATAGGTGCAATGCCGGGTCCATTCTGCTTGAACCCCTGCTGCCCGCAAACGGTGCAGCCCAAAGGACGGCAGATCGAATTGCAGCCGATCTCCCTCGCCGCCGGCAAAGAAGCGCGAATAGGTTGAATCTTCGGCCATGAAGGTCTCAAAAAACTCTGGTCCCACCTCATAGGCGCGTTGGCTTATGCAGGGGCCGACGACGGCCTGTATCGCATCTCGTGTTGCGCCCAGCTCGATCATCGCGTCGATCGTGGCTTCCAGCACACCGTCCAATGCCCCGCGCCATCCGGCATGCGCGGCACCGATGACACCCGCATCAGGATCAGAAAACAGAACTGGCTGACAATCTGCGGTCAGGATCGAAAGCGCGAGACCGACCTGGTTGGTCACCATCGCGTCGGCTTCGGGTTTGGGCGAAGGCAACGGTCCGGTAACTGTAATCACATTGGCCGAATGCACCTGATGCGCTGTCACCAAATGCGAAATCCCGACACTCATCGCTCCCGCAACCCGCGAACGATTAATGGCAACGATCTCCGCTTGGTCCGAAGACCCAGGCCCGCAGTTAAGCCCCTTGAATACCCCAGACGATGCGCCGCCATGACGGGTGAAAAAACCATGATGTGTTGGGGCCAGGCTGTCGGCAGTAATAATTTCCAGTGTCATGGCTCAAATCCCGGAGGGGGCGTTGTACCCTTGGGATACAGCGCGCATGTCTTGAACAAGGTTCCCATTTCGTCGGGGTGGGTCAAGCGGCGATGTGCGGTGATATGCGTGTTTCGTGCCTGACCGCTTAGGTTTTGGGCCAGGGTCTGCGCTCTGGCTGTGATTCCCAACCGTTCCAAGAATACCCCTTGCGGTGTCACTCGGCTGTGCAAGCACGGTAAACCCGTCAGCAAGGCTTCGAAATCCACATGGGCTGTCAGGTCTGCCTGACCGGGCGTGTCCAGTGGGTTGACCTTACGATGATCAGAAACAGCTTGCAGAGTGTCCCCCAAGGACCGCCAATCACCATAGTCAATGATCAAGGCGGCTCCGCCATTCGTGTCGATCCGCGCAGCAATGGATTGGGCAATCGTGTTGGCGGCGGTACATGTCTCTACCAGATCGCCTTCGTTGGTATCTTCCAGGCGGTGGGCCAGTTCTGGCCGAGGCTGGGCCTGTGTCAGCCCAAAGGTCAGCGCGTCGCTGTCCAACCCGACCATACGTTCGCTCCACCCGTCGCCGGCGCGAATGAACTGGCGAACGGGTAGCGCGTCGAAAAACTCATTGGCGACCAAGTAGATCGGCCCGTCCGGGACTTGATCAAAGCTATCGTACCAATGTGGTGTCGCGTCTGTCAGTGCCTGTGCCTGTTCTTCGCGCAAGGTGGGCGATGCTTCGACCAGCGCAATGGACGCGGCGTCATGAAACCCCGGAACAGACCGGGTTGCACGCATCACATCGGCCATCAGCGTGCCGCGTCCCGGTCCCAACTCACATAGAATAAATTCGGCAGGTCGTCCCTGATCCAGCCATGTCTGTGCCAAGCACAGGCCGATCAATTCGCCAAACATCTGGCTGATCTCTGGGGCGGTTGTGAAATCACCCTTGGCGCCCAAAGGCTGACGCGTTGTGTAGTAGCCATGCTGCGGGTGAAGCAGGCATGTCGTCATATATTGCGCGATGGTCATCGGTCCGTTGGCGTGAATTTGGGACGCGATGATTTGGTTTAGCGCTGTCATGGCTTGGTCCTTTTTGCCCGCAGGATCAGCGCCAAACCAACCAGAATCATGGGCAAAGACAGCAGTTGGCCCATTGTCAGGCCAAAACCGTTTGCATGAACCGCCCAGCCAACCGGATTGTCCGGCGTCACGAATTGAAAGTCGGGCTGGCGAAAGAATTCAACGATGAAGCGGCTAACCCCGTAACCCGCTAGAAAAACGCCCACAATAGTGCCTGGCCGTTTCAGCATATCCCGCCGATAGGCCAGCCATAGCAGCAGGCCAGCCAGCAGCAGACCTTCCAGCCCGGCTTCATACAATTGTGAGGGATGGCGCGCGCAAAGCATGCCCGCTGGTTGACCGCAAGATTGTGCGGCCTCTCCGGGAAAGATCACACCCCAAGGCAGTGTCGTGGCGCGGCCCCAAAGCTCTGCATTAATAAAATTGGCCAATCTGCCAAGCAACAGTCCCGGCGGTGTGGCAATCGCCAGCACATCCGCCATGCCCAGTAGGGCGATCCCGTGCTTGCGCGCGAACCACAGCGCGCCAACAACAACGCCCAGAAAGCCACCATGAAACGCCATGCCGCCTTGCCAGACTTTTAAGATGTCTTGCGGATGCGATAGGTAGTAAGCCGGTTGATAAAACAGAACAAATCCCAAGCGGCCACCGATGATGACGCCCAGAATGATCACTGTCATCAGCTCTTCAATTTGTTCGGGGCGCATTGGCGGCGTATCATCCTGCCAAAGCTTCAGGCGCTTGACGGTTGCAACAGCCAGTCGCCAGCCAATAAGGATGCCCGCGATATACGCCAGCGCATACCAACGCAGGGCAAATTCCATGCCAAACAGGGAAACTGAAAAGATTTCGGGCTCGAACCCGGGAAATGGGATACCGGACTGCATATGCGCCTCATGCCGCTTAGCTGGATGGGAAGTCAACCTTGTGACTTGGTGAATTGCGCCCCATATAGAGTTTCAAGGCAACGGTGGAGAGCTCCATGCAAACGCGTAACAAGGTTTTCGACGATATTTCGCAATTGTTCACAAATGCGATGGGTGTGGCGCAAGGCGCGCGCACCGAAGCGGAAACCGCAATGAAATCTATGTTGGACCGCTGGTTGGCGGACCGAGATTTCGTAACCCGTGAAGAATTTGATGCGGTTCGCGCCATGGCGCAAAAAGCACGCGAAGAGAACGAGACGCTCAAGGCGCGTCTGGATGCGTTTGAAGCGAAAGCCGACTGACCAGACCTCTAAAACTTTCGCTTTAAGCACGGCTTAAATCCCACTGGTCCACCCTTTGTTCCATATTGGCAAAGGATTTCAGACCATGTCGGATAGAACAGATGCCGTTTTCGGCCCGGAAAGCGCGTTGGATCATGCCGTTTCCGTGCGCGATGGGGATATCATCGAAACTGTGCGTTCGGCCATCCATAGCCGTCAGGCGGTGTTGGCCTTTCAGCCCGTTGTGTTGGCTGGTCGCCCGTCGCAGGCGGCGTTTTACGAAGGGCTGATCCGCGTTCTGGATTCGACTGGTCGTGTGATTCCGGCGCGTGAATTCATAACGGTTGTCGAAGAATCCGAAATTGGCCGGATGTTGGACTGTATCGCATTGGAAAAGGGGTTGCACACGCTCGCCCATATCCCGGATTTGCGGTTGTCGATAAACATGTCTGCCCGCTCGATCGGCTATCGCAAATGGACCAAGCTGTTATCGCGGGCGCTCGAACGTAATCCAACCATTGCTGAACGGCTGATTCTGGAAATATCCGAAAAATCGGCCATGCTGGTGCCGGAGCTGGTGGGCAACTTCATGACCGATCTGCGCCACAAGGGAATCGCCTTTGCATTGGATGATTTCGGGGCAGGGTATACGGCGTTTCGCCACTTTCGGGACTTTCAGTTCGATATTTTGAAGATCGATGGCATGTTCACCCGCAGCGTTGCCACTGATCCGGACAATCAGGTGCTGACCCGTGCTATGGTTGCTGTGGCCCAACAGTTTGACATGTTCTGTGTCGCGGAAAACGTCGAAAACGCCGACGATGCCCGGTATCTGACGCAGATTGGTGCGGATTGTTTACAAGGTTACCACTTTGGCGCCCCGACTTTAGACCCACCTTGGCTAGAAAAGCTTGAAGCTCGCCAGCGCGCATGAGACACCCTGTCAGGTGTCGGGTCGCCTGCTTATCCGCTAGTGACCCTGCGTAATGGCGGGGCAACGGGTCATACGACACCACGGGGAGCCTCGCCCCCATATAGGGTAGAGGGCAATATCATGACTAACGTAGTAATCGCATCGGCTGCTCGGACCGCGGTCGGAAGCTTTAGTGGCGCATTCTCCAACACTCCTGCGCACGACCTTGGCGCTTCGGTTTTAGAAGCACTGGTGGAACGTGCTGGCGTCGAAAAGGGTGAAGTCTCTGAAACTATTCTTGGTCAGGTATTGACCGCTGCGCAGGGTCAGAACCCCGCGCGTCAGGCCCATATCAACGCGGGTCTGCCAAAAGAAAGCTCCGCATGGTCGATCAACCAGGTTTGTGGATCGGGCTTGCGCACCGTTGCCCTTGCTGCTCAGCATATTCAGCTGGGTGATGCAGATATCGTCTGCGCCGGCGGTCAAGAAAACATGACGCTAAGCCCCCATGCCGCGCATCTGCGTGCAGGCCACAAAATGGGCGACGTCAAATACATCGACACAATGATCCGCGATGGTCTGTGGGATGCGTTCAACGGCTACCACATGGGCCAGACCGCTGAAAACGTCGCCGAGCAGTGGCAGATTTCTCGCGAGCAGCAGGATTTGTTTGCCGTTGCGTCGCAAAACAAAGCCGAAGCTGCCCAGAAAGCGGGCAAATTCGACGATGAAGTGATTCCTTTCACAGTCAAAACCCGCAAGGGCGAAATCATCGTCGATAAGGATGAATACATCCGCTACGGCGCGACAATCGAAGCGATGCAAAAGCTGCGCCCTGCGTTCACCAAGGACGGTTCGGTCACAGCGGCTAATGCTTCGGGTTTGAATGATGGCGCTGCCGGCGTTCTGCTGATGTCTGCCGCCAATGCCGAAAAACGTGGCATTCAGCCATTGGCGCGTATTGCGTCCTACGCCACCGCCGGGTTGGACCCGTCGATCATGGGCGTTGGTCCGATCTACGCCAGCCGCAAAGCCTTGGAAAAGGCGGGCTGGAAGGCCGAAGACCTTGATCTGGTCGAAGCCAATGAAGCCTTTGCTGCGCAAGCCTGTGCTGTGAACAAAGACATGGGCTGGGATCCTGCGATTGTGAACGTCAACGGCGGCGCGATCGCCATTGGGCACCCAATTGGCGCGTCTGGCGCACGTGTTCTGAACACTCTGCTGTTCGAAATGCAGCGTCGGGATGCGAAAAAAGGCCTGGCCACACTGTGCATCGGTGGCGGCATGGGCGTCGCCGTTTGTGTTGAGCGGGACTAATTGAATTGGGCCGCTTCGGCGGCCCATTCATCTTATTCGATTCTGTTATTTTTCCGTTTAAAAAGTTCATTATCAACAGCGCAGTATCATCGGCCATTGTGGGCGAATCTGATGCATTGTTGCAGGTAGAAGCGTAGCCGTTTCAGCTATTTGGTATCCACTTGGTGCTGTGTCGAACGTCAAAACGCATGAAACCTGTTTGACCTGTCCTTAAACGGGAAGAATATCGACAGATTTCCCCAGAAAGCAGCAGAATTCCTTGTAACTTTGTTGCGCGTGGGGTTTGTTGAGGGTAATAAGATTACCCAAGAGATAACGCCAGTGTGGAGGTAAACATGGCCAGAGTAGCGCTTGTGACAGGTGGTAGCCGCGGTATCGGTGAAGCCATTTCCAAGAAACTGAAAGCTGACGGCTATGAGGTCGCAGCGACCTACGCCGGTAACGATGAAAAGGCCGCGCAGTTTACTGCCGCGACAGGCATCAAAACCTATAAGTGGAACGTTGCTGACTACGATGCCAGCAAAGAAGGTATCGCAAAGGTTGAAGCCGATCTTGGTCCCATCGATGTTGTCGTTGCCAATGCTGGCATCACCCGCGATGCGCCATTCCACAAGATGACCCCTGACCAGTGGAAAGAGGTGATCGACACAAACCTGACCGGTGTTTTCAACACAGTTCATCCGATTTGGCCGGGCATGCGTGAGCGTAAATTTGGCCGTATCATCGTGATTTCTTCGATCAACGGTCAGAAGGGTCAGTTTGCACAGGTTAACTATGCGGCGACCAAAGCCGGTGATCTGGGCATCATCAAATCGCTGGCACAAGAAGGCGCGCGCGCTGGCATTACAGCCAATGCGGTTTGCCCAGGCTATATCGCAACTGAAATGGTTATGGCGGTTCCTGAGAAGGTCCGCGATTCGATCATCAGCCAGATTCCAGCAGGTCGTCTGGGTGAGCCAGAAGAGATTGCACGCTGCGTTGCATTCCTGGCGTCTGATGATGCAGGTTTTGTAAACGGCTCGACCATCTCGGCGAACGGCGCACAATTCTTCGTTTGAACATCTGTTCAAATTGAATTTCGAAAAGGGCTGGTCGTTAGACCGGCCCTTTTCTTTTCCCGTAAGTCCAGCGCGCGCAGGTCAGCGGGAAACCGAGTGGAAAAGCCAACTCCAAGCTTGGGTAAACGCGATGGAACGGTGCTTGCGTCCGGCCTTGATTGCATTGTGCATGGCGCGGGTTGTTGTTGCCTCGTGCATGGTGGCCTCCTGTGGCTGAATTGGATGACACCTATATTTCACTTGACTGAAGTGCTGACAAACGAGAGTTTTGAGACTTTCAGTTAAGGAAAATTTAACCGATGGCCGATCGCCTACCGTCGTTGACAGCTTTGCGCGCCTTTGAGGCGGCGGCGCGCCACATGTCCTTTGCTCAAGCCGCGCATGAGCTTTCGGTTACACCTGCGGCTCTGTCATTTCAGATTAAATCGTTGGAAGAACACTTGGGGGAACCGGTTTTTCGCCGTCTCAATCGTGCGGTTGAACTGACCGAAGCGGGCAAGACACTTGCCCCTGGGGTGACAGACGGGTTCGAACGGTTGACGGCCGCCTGGCGCGCAACCCTGCGATTGCAGCAGGGAACATCACTGACGGTTTCGGCCGGTCCCGCGTTTACAGCCAAATGGCTGGCGCCCCGGATGTATGAATTTGCACAGAAACATCCCGAGATCGAGCTACGCCTGGCTGCAAGCCTGCGGCGCATGGATTTTATGCGCGATGATGTCGATATCGCCATTCGCTTTGGATACCCCGAAGACGAAGGCTTGTTCGCGCTGCCTTTGATGCGTGAATGTTCCATGCCGGTTATGACACCTGCCCTGGCGGCAAAATTCACCACGCCGCAAAGCTTGGCCGAAGCGCCATTGTTACATGACGACAGCGCAGCGTTCTTGAACCCGCCGGTTGATTGGCAAGCATGGTTCACGGCGACAAACGTGGCAGGTACACCAAAATCCGGCCCTCGGTTCAGTCAGGCCGACCACGCAATAGACGCAGCGCTCAGTGGGGCAGGTGTTTTGCTGGCGCGGTCATCAGTTTTGGCCAGATTGTTGAGCGACGGCCAGTTGGTAGCCCCGTTTCAGACGGTGCTAACGTCTAAGGCTGAGTATCGCTTTTTGTGCGCGAAAGGCACGGAAAGCCAACCGAAAATCGCATCGTTTCTTCGTTGGATGCAGGACGAAATCGCCGCGTATCCAGTTGTTGAAGAGGGCAAAACCATCGTTCCGGTGGAACAGGTCATGTCAAAATGAAAGAAGCCGAGAAAATCTCGGCCCCTCCTTACTAACGTTATCAGTTCAAAGAATGTGATATTCGACTGATTTCTTCTTTAATGCGTAGTTTTCGTTTTTTGAGTTCTGCAATGCTCAGATCATCGGTACTTGGCGATCTTTGCGCTCGTTCCACTTCATCTGATAGGAATTGGTGTTTCTTTTTCAGTTCCACAAGATGTGTCTGCAGGCTCATACGATCCTCCTGATGCAATGTAGATCTTCAGTGCAGCACATATTTGGCCACCTGTCACGCTGCAGGCGCAAAGGTCCGCCAACATTCGCCTATAGGTGTGACAATTGGCGTCAATCAGGCGAAAAAGGCAGCGCTGCTGCTTTCTTCATGACCAATTCGATGATGGTTGAATAGTCGCTACCATGGTTTTGATGAGCATCTGACCGGTGCATAACGACCGGTGGGTGCATCCGAAACGCTGCTCGGCCCAGTTTTCGTCCGCGAATTAGAATCAACCTAGGCGGTCGTCCGGCGCGCGGGGCAAGTGGCAGCAATTCCAGTGCGCCAAGCTGCGCGGCCATTGGTGTCAGCAAGTCGGGCAATCGTTCGGCCCGTTGAATAAACGTGGCATACCCGCCCGGCACCAACCGTTTGGCGGCCGCTTTGACCCAGTCAGCCAGTGGCGTTTCACCGGCAAGGGCAATTTCGCGGCCCCGATCCTGGGCGGCAGTTCGGTCAGGTTTTAAAAAATATGGTGGATTTGCAATGACATGGTCGAACCGGCGTTCCAATATTTCGGCAGGCAGGGCGGTTAGGTCCGCCTCAAAAATCCGCCCGTTCAACCCATTTTCAACCAGGTTTTGGCGGGCCAATGCGGCGTAGGCAGGCTGCAATTCAACACCTGTCAGGTCCAAATCTGGGACGCGCGCGCCCAGACAAACCAGCGCAGGTGCCCCGCCACAGCCCAGTTCCAAGACCGTTTGACCGGCGCGCGCGTCAATGCTGGCGGCCAGCAAAACGGGATCTGTCCCTGCGCGATAGCCATCACGTGGTTGCCAAATATGTACCCGGCCCCCCAGCATCGCATTTCGGGTCAGGTCGGTTTCGGCGAAAGGCTCAGCTCTCAAATTTCACCCCGCTCAACCGCAAGATGCGGCGTGCATCATCAGCTTGATCTGCCCGCACCATCAGGCGCCGCGGGAAAATTCCAATCGAACCTTCTAGGACGCTCATGTTTACGTCCAGTTCGAAGGAGACTATACCCTGCTCGTCAAGAAGGCTTTTGACCAGCGGGATTAGCGTTATGTCGGTGGTTCGCAGAAGTTCTTCCATATTCGGGATGTAATAATGGGGCGCGGCCCGTGTCGAGTCCTGTGTCGGGAGTGTGATGAGCTTGGACAGCCCTTCGGCCAAACCGCATGATCGTTTGGCGGCAACGCTGGCACCAGAAATGGACGCCGTGAATGCCCTAATACGTCAGAGCATGGCCTCTAAACATGCGCCTCGGATACCTGAGGTTACGGCCCACCTTGTAGAGGCAGGGGGTAAACGGTTGCGCCCTATGCTGACTTTGGCATCTGCCAAGATGTGTCAGTATGACGGCCCGTTTCACATTCACCTCGCCGCGGCGGTTGAATTTATTCACACGGCCACGTTGCTGCATGATGATGTGGTGGATGAAAGCAGCCAACGACGTGGGCGGCCTACGGCGAATCTGCTGTGGGACAACAAGTCCAGCGTTCTGGTGGGCGATTATCTTTTCTCGCGGTCTTTCCAGTTGATGGTTGAGGCACAGTCGCTTCGGGTTCTGGATATTTTGTCCAATGCTTCGGCCACAATCGCGGAAGGTGAAGTTCTGCAGCTTATGGCGTCGCAGAGTTTGTCGACGGATGAGCTGATTTACTTTCAGGTGATCCGTGGCAAGACAGCGGCGCTGTTCTCGGCCGCGACCGAAGTTGGCGGTGTTATTGCCAATCGGCCGGAAAACGAAATTCGGGCCCTGTTTGACTACGGCGATTCGCTGGGTGTGGCCTTTCAGATCGTGGATGACCTGCTGGACTATTGGGGGTCTGACGCGACGGGTAAGAATATCGGCGATGATTTCCGCGAAAGGAAGTTGACGTTGCCGGTGATCAAAGCAGTGTCCAAGGCCGATGAAACAGAGCGCGCCTTCTGGTCACGTGTCATTGAACAGGGCAACCAAGAAGACGGCGATCTGGAACATGCGCTTGAGCTGCTGAACAAGCATGGCGCATTGGAAGAAACCCGGCTCGAGGCCCTGTCCTGGGCGGAAAAAGCCAAGGTATCAATGGGTCAGATGCCCGCCAGCGAGCTGCGCGATTTGATGATTGATTTAGCCGATTTCGTTGTCGCCCGCGTTCACTGAACGATCTCGCTAAGCTTTCGCTGCGGTTCTATCGTGTTGAAGTGATCCTGCTGCCACCCACCAGTCTGGGTGTGCAGCGCTAATGGCCTGTGCCCCCGCGTTGGCCGCTGCCAGCGTCGAGTACAACGCAAAGCACGTGGCCCCAGAACCAGACATCCGCGTAATTAAGGGGGCGGTGTTGTTCAGCGCGTGGATCACATCGGCAACGACAGGCGCTACGATTTCGGCGGCAGGCTGCAAATCATTGCGCTGGGTATGAAGCCACGATGCAAGCTCCGCCGCGTCTGACCAATTTGGCAGTTGTGCAGGCATCGCCGGATTGTTGCGGCTGGCCAGTGCTTTGAACACGGCGGGTGTAGACACTTCGACGCCTGGGTTAACCAGCGCGATATAGCATTCCGGTATGGTCGGCGGGCGACTTAGGTCTTCGCCAATGCCCTGCATCCGGGCGGGGGCAGCATCCATGCACACAGGCACATCCGCCCCAAGCGACAAAACTGCCGCTGGATCGGGTGTAGCGGCCTGCCAAAGCTGCGCCAGGGCGCGCAACGCGCTGGCAGCGTCCGAAGAGCCTCCACCAATGCCAGAGGCCGTAGGCAGGCGTTTTATCAGCGTAATCTGAGCGCCGCGATTACCAGGCAGCAAAGCGGCCGCCTTCATAACCAAATTGCGCCCATCGGTGGGAACGCCGTTGGCCATTGGTCCGGAAACGGAGAGTGAAAGGGAAGGGGCGGCCTGTGCCTGCACGGTGTCACCAATATCTGGGAACACCACCAGTGAATCCAGCAGGTGATAACCATCTTCCCGCTGGCCGGTGACATGCAGTGTCAGGTTGATCTTCGCCGGGGCAAATGCCTCAGTTTTTGTCATTGGCCATATTCAGCGGCGGCGCGCCTTCTGCTTCTAAAACTGCGTCCAAACCAATCTGGAGTTTGCTGCGAATCCGGTCAGGATCGGCCTCTTCAGCGGCTGTGCCGTAATCTGTAAAGGACAACGCGCGGCTCCACTGAAAACGCGCTTCCAGCTCTCGTCCAACGGCCCAGTACACATCACCCAGATGGTCATTCACAATGGGGTCCACCGGCATCAATTCGACCGCCCGTTCCATGTGTTTGACAGCTTCTTCATAGCGTCCCAACCGATACAGAGCCCAGCCAAGGCTATCGACGATATAGCCACTTTGTGGGCTGGCCCGCACGGCGCGCTCGATCATTTCCAGCGCTTCATCCAGTTTGATTTCCTTTTGTACCAGCGAATACCCCAGATAGTTCAGCACCTGCGGCTGTTCCGGCTGAATTTCTAGCGCTGTCCGAAAATCTGCTTCGGCCTGTTCCCAGTTGCCAAGCCGTTCATAACTGATTCCACGGGCATAATAGACGAACCACTGAGTGCGGTTGCCTTCGCCCATGAGCGCGATTGCATTGTCATAGGCCGCAATCGCTTTTTCGAACTGCTCCTCATTGCGCATCATATCTGCAAGGGTTGTGTGCACGATGGCCAGATCGGCGTGTGTTTTGGCCAATTGTTCCAGCACTTCGACAGCGGTGTCATCGCGCCCAAGGTCGCGCAACGCAGCCGCGCGCCCTAGTTCAGCAGCGTGGAACGTCGGATCATCTTGTGGCACCATTTTGTACAGCTCGACAGCCTGTTCTGGCTGGCCCAAACGTTCCCACAACTCCGCTGCAAGAAGAATGGCTTGGATATGCGAGGGATCCAGAAACTGGGCGATCCGGGCATAGAGCAACAGGAAGCCATCATCCACTTCATTGGCCAATGCGCCCGATAGCACGAAATAGACCTCTGCGATGCCTTCGCGGGCATCCCTTACGGTGTCATATGTTACGGCCTCGCCTTCGGCCAAGCGATGTTTCAGCTCGCGAAGACCCGGATCTAGGTTGCGCTGACCAAAGGCTTGTTCAAGCAACGCCAGCGCATCATCGTTGCGGCCCAATTGGCTTAGCACCTGAGCATGGGCGACCACACCGCGTCTGGACCCTGCCAAAGGATTAAGGTCGATATCCGCCATCAGCGCTTCGGCGCCTTCAAAGTCGCCTACAGATGCCTTGGCCAATGCGTGGCTGTAATACGCGAAAGGCGCCAATGCGCTTTGTCCTTCCAGCGCCTCAAAAGCGTCATTGGCGGCGGTCATATTGCCTGTGCCCAACAGCGCCCAGGCATGGACCATTCCGTCAGAAATGCCTTTGGCTTCGCTGCTTGGCCCAATCAGCGACAGGACTGTTTCAAATTCTTCAGCTTGCGCGGCTATGGCCAGTTTGGCCAGCAATGCGATCTGGCTTTTGTGGCCGTCCCGTTCCAGCTTCTCGGCATATCCTAAGGCGCGGTCAAATTCTCCGGATGCCATAAAGGCAAAGGCCGCGCGTTCCAGCAGCTCTGGCCGCGACGGGTCATACATGATCGATCGGGCAAAATATTCGGCTGCATTTTCGAAGTCACCGCCAATGGATGCCTGGCGGGCTGCCAAATAGGCACCAGCCCCACCGTCAGCACTGACCGAAGTTGCCAGACCAATGATCAGTCCGGCGGCGAATGTCGTCAGCCGTTTGCGCAAAACGATCTCCTTTATTGCTGTGCCCGACCCTAATGTGGCCCTTGGGGAGAGGCAACAAAAGCCATGCTTGCGCACAAGATGGTGAAACAACCCGTCGTTTTCATGGCGTCGTGTGGTTGACTCGGGGACAAAAGGGGTTAGAAGCGCGACTTCATTGGTGTTGGTGGCCCCTGCAAAGGGATTCCTGTCATGACGCAAGTCAAGAGGACAACGCCCTTCATAGTGGCCATTCTGGCCTCGATCTAACGAAGGAGATCAGCCGTGACCAAACGCACGACTGCCAAATACAAAATTGACCGCCGGATGGGTGAAAACATCTGGGGTCGTCCGAAATCCCCTGTTAACCGTCGTGAATATGGCCCCGGCCAGCACGGTCAGCGCCGCAAAGGCAAATTGTCTGACTTTGGTCTGCAGCTGCGCGCCAAGCAGAAGCTGAAAGGCTACTACGGCGATCTGACCGAAAAACAGTTCCGTCGCATTTACGCCGAAGCAGAGCGTCTGCGCGGTGATACCGGCGAACAGTTGATCGGCCTGCTGGAGCGTCGTCTGGACGCCGTTGTTTACCGTGCCAAGTTCGTACCGACCGTCTTTGCGGCGCGTCAGTTTGTGAACCACGGCCACGTTCTGGTGAACGGCAAGCGCGTCAACATCCCATCCTACCGTGTTAAGGAAGGCGACGTTGTTGAGGTTCGCGAAAAGTCCAAGCAGATGGCTGCCATTCTGGAAGCTGTTCAGCTGCCTGAGCGCGACGTGCCTGATTACCTGGACGTTGACACCAACAAACTGAAAGCCGTGTTCGTGCGCACTCCCGGCCTGTCCGACGTGCCATACCCGGTTGTCATGGAACCGAATCTGGTTATCGAATATTACGCTCAGAACTAAGTTCTTTTCGTATCGAGATTTCAAAGGCCGCGCAGATTGCGCGGCCTTTTCTTTTGTCTGGCCGTTTGGGGTTTGGAAATTCGTGACCTCCAACAAACCAAGGCAATTGATAGGTGCCAAACCAGTGATCTCTGCTGAGTTGTGAGCAAGCCACGAACCCCTTGGAACTGTTTCTGAAAGCGCGGCCTTTTGTTTGGGGTGGCTGGTAGGGGCAATGGTTCTTCTGCGATGCCCCAAATCCCCAGAACGACCTGTCCGACGCGGGTGCCAGGTCATTTACCGGTAGATGCTGTTGCGCGAACCGACCGGTACAAACCGTTGCCGTTCGGAAACCCGTTTCCGGTCTGAGCAACCGGAGGCCCGACTTGGGCTTTCCCTTGTCCGCGCGGGCGGATAAAGACGGGCGCCAAGGAGTGCCTAGATGACAACGCTTACACCGCAGCCCGGAATCATGGATATCGCCCTGTATGTCAGTGGCGAAAGCACCGTTGATGGCCGGACCGATGTCTTGAAACTGTCGGCAAATGAAAACCCTTATGGCTGTAGCGACAAGGCGCGTGAAGCCGTGGTGCGGGCTGGTCAGAAGTTGCATCGTTATCCGGGCACCGATCACGCCAGCCTGCGCAAAGCAATTGGCGAGGTGCACGGTCTGGACCCTGATCGCATTATTTGCGGTGTTGGCTCTGACGAGGTGCTGCAATTTGCGGCGCAAGCTTATGCCGGGCCAGGTGATGAAGTTATCACCACGCAGCACGGGTTTTCGCTCTATCCGATTTTGGCACAGGCCGTCGGTGCAAAACCCATCGCCGTGCCTGAAAACGAACGCAACATTGATGTTGGCGCAATTCTGGATGCAGTCACCGAAAAAACGCGGATCGTTTTTCTGGCCAATCCGGGTAACCCGACGGGCAACATGGTTTCGGATGAGGATATGCGCCGCCTGATCAAAGGATTGCCCGGCAACGTTTTGCTGGTGCATGACGGGGCGTATACCGAATTTGTCAGCGGCTTTGATGGTGGGGCATCTTTGGCGGACGAGTTTCCGAATGTGCTGATGACGCGGACATTTTCCAAGATCTACGGGCTTGGCGGATTGCGCATTGGCTGGGGCTATGCGCAGCGCGAAATTATTGACGTGATGAACCGGATCCGTCAGCCCTTTAACTTGTCTGATCTTCAGATGGCCGCTGCAGAAGCCGCGGTGCGCGATACTGCCTTTGTGGCCAAGTGCCAGACAGAAAACACCAAGTGGCGGGCATGGTTAACGAATGCTTTGATTCAAATGGGTATCGGCTGTGATCAAAGCGAGGCCAATTTCATTTTGGCCCGGTTCGATGATGAAGACGACGCCGCCGCGTGTGATGCGGCGCTGAAGGCTGATGGCATCATTGTGCGCCGCGTTGGCGGCTATGATCTGCCCAACTGTTTGCGCATCACAGTAGGTGATGAATCGGCCTGCAGACGGATCGTCCATGCGATTGCCACCTACAAAGGGATACGGTGATGGCTGTTCTGTATGAACGTGTTGCACTGATCGGGTTGGGCCTGATTGCCGGGTCCATGTCTTTGGCGATGCGCCGGGCTGGTATTGCGCGCGAGATCACAGGCTATGCCCGTTCACCGGAATCGCGGGCAATCGCTGCTCAGATCAATCTGGTTGATCGGGTTTGCGAAAACGCGGCTCAGGCGTGCGAGAATGCAGATTTGGTTGTCTTGGCCGTGCCTGTTGGCGCGATGTCCGATGTGATGGAGCAGATCGCACCGGTGCTGAAGGATGGTGTGGTGGTGACGGATGTTGGTTCCGTCAAAGAAGCTGTGTTCGATGCGGTCATGCCGCGTTTACCAAAAAGTGCCCATTTCATTGGGGCGCACCCAATGGCGGGAACAGAGCAATCCGGCCCGCGGTCTGGTTTTGCCGAGCTGTTCGACAACCGTTGGTGCCTGATTGTGCCGCCCGCAAATGCGGATGAGGACCAAGTGAAGAAGCTGGAAGAATTCTGGCAGGCGCTTGGATCAGATGTGGAACGGATGGAGCCGGGCCACCACGATACGGTTTGCGCTGTCGTCAGCCACATTCCGCACCTCATTGCCTATACCATGGTGGGTGTCGCGGACGACCTGCGCCGCGTGACGGATCAAGAGATCATCAAGTTTTCCGCCGCTGGCTTTCGGGACTTCACGCGGATTGCGGCCTCTGATCCCACGATGTGGCGCGATGTGTTTTTGAACAACAAAGAAGCCACGCTGGAAATTCTGGGCCGGTTCACCGAGGAGCTGTTCGCGCTACAACGGGCCATTCGCACGGGCGATGGAGAGCATTTGCACGACTATTTCACCCGCACGCGAAGCATCCGCCGGGGCATCATTGAAGCCGGGCAAGATACCGATGCGCCGGACTTCGGGCGTACAAAGGCAGAGAAATGATGCGGGTTCGGGCAGCACTGGCGATTTTGGCAACGGTCTGCGCCAGCACTTTGGCGGCCAAGGCGCCCGATCACAGCCTGCGCCCTGTTGCGCGAGGCGATCTGGAGCAAACAACGATAGTTCGCGTTCGTCCCAAGCTTCGCCCGGTGGGGTTGGTCATTGAAGAGGGCGATACATCATTGCCCGTTGCGATGATGGCAGCTGGGCTGACGTTTTCCTTGCGTCCGCAATTGCGCCCTGATGCCGTGGTTGAGAAAGCCATGGCCAAACGACGGGCCCGACGTAGTGGCGCTGTGTGCGGTGATGTGAATATTCAAGGCGAAGAAGTTGGATATATACCGGGCAAGCTGAAGGGTTGCGGCTTGAATGATGCGGTGAAGATTTCGTCTATTTCCGGTGTCACGCTTTCGCAGAAATCTGTGATGGATTGCACCACGGCCAAGTCGATGAAGCGATGGGTTGATCGGGGTTTGAAACCTGCGGTCGGCAACTATGGCGGCGGCGTTCAATCGTTAAAGATTGCGGCGCACTATGCGTGTCGAACACGCAATAGCATGCCAGGCGCAAAGATTTCGGAACACGGTCGGGGGCGCGCTGTTGATATCTCGGCGATCCAGCTGCGCAACGGCAGTGATATCACCGTTCTGAAAGGCTGGGGGGAGCGTAAACAAGGGCGTATTCTGAAAGAGGCGCACAAGAAAGCGTGCCGCGAATTTGGAACGGTTCTTGGCCCGGAAGCCAACGCATTTCATCGCGATCATTTCCACTTTGATACCGCGCGCTATCGCAGCGGGTCTTACTGCCGTTAAGTTGCGTTCACTGTCTGCTGCCGAACATAGGCGGCGGCGTGTTGTCCCGCACATAGACCCGTCGCCAAACAGGCGGTGATCAGATACCCACCTGTGGGCGCATCCCAGTCGATCATTTCGCCGGCACAGAACGTTCCCGGACGGTCACGTAGCATAAACCCATCATCCAGCGCCGACAGCGGTACCCCACCAACAGTAGAGATCGCTTCGTCCAATGGACGCAAGCCATCATAGGGAATGGGCACGGCTTTCAGTAACGCGGCCAATTGCGATGGGTCGGTTGGCAAGGGGCGCGCCACTTCGTTCAGCAAGGCCATACGCGTTTTGTCGAGTTTCAGCACCTTGCGCAGATGGTTTGGCAAACTGGTCTTGCCGCGTGGACGTGACAAGCGCGCAGCAAGATTGTCTTGGCTGGTATCTGGGTACAGATCGATGAATAGCGGCGCGCCTTGCCGCAAGGCTGGTGATAGAGGATAGATTCCCCCACCTTCCAAGCCTTTTGATGACAGGACGACTTCGCCCTGATTTTGCCTATCACCCGCACGCAGAACAATGTTTTTGATGGGCAGGCCAAAAAAAGGCGCCATGTGATCAGACCAGCGGATCACCAGCCCGGCGTTAGACGGGGCAAAAGGCATTAGGGTTAGTCCCGCGTTGCGAAATGCATCGGTCCAGCGCCCGTCAGAACCCAATCTGGCCCAACTTGCGCCGCCCAATGCCAACACAACAACATCCGGGGTCAGTCGCTGCACGCCATCAGGCGTTTCAAACCGCAGAGCCTGATCTTCCCATCCAGCCCATCGCCAACCTGTGCGCCGGTCAAGACCCATGTCCGCCAAACGTTTCAGCCATGCTCGCAATAGCGGTGACGCTTTCATTGCGACGGGGAAAACACGTTTGGACGAACCTACGAATGTTTCGATACCCAAATCTTGGGCCCAGTTCTGTGCTTGAACCGGTCCAAATGCGCGCAGCATGGGTTCCAGACGCTGGGCGTCAGCGCCAAAGGCCTGAATGAAGCGATCGAAGTCTTCTGCTTTCGTCAGGTTCAAACCGGATTTACCGGCCATCAAAAACTTGCGCCCAACCGACGGTTTGGCGTCTGCCAAGACAGTTTGAACGCCACTCGACAGCAATGCATCGGCGGCCATCAAGCCAGCCGGCCCGCCACCTATGACCAGGGCATAGGTCACTCGGGCTTGGGGGTGCGCATTTCGATCACGCGATGCGGATATGGAATCTCAATGTTGGCATCCTGCAATGCGTTCCAGATGATGAACCGGATTTCCGAGGAGTATTTGTTTTTCCCGTCATCCATCCCGTTGACCCAGAATTCCACAACGAAATCGATACCCGACTCGCCAAAGCCGGCCAGTTCGATATCTGGTGGCTCTGGGCTGTCCAAAACACTGGGATGGGCTGACACGGCTTTGCCGATCAGGTCAGGAATTTTGTTGATATCGGTGTCATAAGAAACCGAAAAATCCACGGACAACCGGTTTGCTGAGCCTTGGTCGGAATAGTTTGTGACCCGTGTCGTGATGAAGTCTTCGTTTGGAACAACGATCCAACGACCATCGAAGGTTTCCAGAATCATCGCGCGGGCGGTGGTTTTGACAATGGTGCCCTCTTCGCCGTTATCCAACGCAACGTAGTCGCCAACGGTGGCCTGGCCCTCAAGCAGCAGAATGACACCCGAAATGTAGTTGGATGCGATTTTCTGAAGCCCGAAACCCAAACCAACACCGATGGCACCACCCAAGACGGCCAGCGAAGTAAGCGGAATGCCGACGATGTTCATCAACATCAGGAAGGCAAAGCCAAAGATCGTAAATTCCGCTGCCTTGGCCGCCAGTTGCCGGGTGGCCGGGCGCATCGTTTCTTGCCGTCCGATATAGGCGCCCGTTTGATCGTTGGACCATCGGCCCAGCCAAAATAGCAATGATCCGGCAATGACCCCACGGATCAGTGCCATGATCGAGAAGGAAATATTGCCCATCCGTACTGTCGATTCCGACAAGTATTCGGTCAACGGGGTCAGCAGCCCAAGCGTATAAACCGCCATGATGGGCAAAAGCACGTACCGACCCAGAAGTTTCAGGAACGGGTCCGTGATCATTTCCCGCACAAGGCTGCGCGCAGCGAAAAGCAGGAACAGCCGTTTGCCAAAGGCAATGATGTCGCCAGAGCCGAACAGGGTTCGGGTGATGCCTTCCCCAATTCCGGTGAACAAATAGGCCATTAACGGTAGTAGCAGCGGCAAGAACATCAACGCAAAGCGACGCACTGGTGCCAGCACATGTTTGCTGTCAGGCGGCGGAGTCAGCAGTTTGGTCAACAAAGGCGCCAGTCGGCGCGACACCAGTAGCGCGATACCAAACGCGACAATCAGTAAGGTGAATTGTGACCACGCAGCAGGGCTGATCAGCCATGCCTTGGCGATCATCCAGCCTTCGTTTGCAAACCCAAGTGCCTTTTGGACAATCTCGGGCTGCTCAGACAGATCCCATTCCATACCAGTGCCTTTTTAACCGCTTTGCTCTTTATGGCACTGTCATGCCCAATGCAGGAATGACTGACAAGATGCCTTCTTGGCGGAACAATGGTCGCCTGTGCCCGGCTTTCCCCGTCAAATGGTTTTGATCGCCGGGCATCATCAGGCCGCCACAGACGCGCCGAAAGGCCAGAATCATTCTGTTCCGATATGAAATCCGCGTTGGCGTATAAGCACACGCAGGGCTATAACTGCCGCGAGCAGAAATAATAAAAAGAGGCTGGTATGCGTATTTTGTGCATTCACCAGAATTTTCCGGGCCAGTACAAACATCTGGCTCCCGCGTTGGTGAAATTGGGTCACCACGTTCTGGCACTGACACCCAAGGTGGACAAGCCGGTCAATTGGAACGGTGTGCATGTTGTGCCTTACAAGGTGCAGGGCGCGTCTACCAAAGGCATTCACCAATGGCTGGCGGATTTCGAAACCAAGATCATCCGAGGTCAAAGCTGTTATGCGGGCGCGATGCAGCTGAAATCACGCGGCTATGAGCCAGACGTGATTCTGGCGCATCACGGTTGGGGCGAAAGCATGTTCCTGAAGGATGTGTGGCCAAACGCCAAAATGGGTCTCTATTGCGAACTCTATCATCGCGTTACGCCAGAATTTGTGGGGTTCGATCCTGAATTCCCGTCGCGCAGCCCCCAGCTGGATCCAATCCGCCTGCGCATGAAGAACCTGAACAATCGGTTGCATGAAGAGATCATGGACGCGGGAATCAGCCCAACGCGGTTTCAGGCATCAACCTTTCCCGACAAATACCAAGACCGGATCACCGTTTCGCATGATGGCGTGAATACCGAAGCGGTGGTGTTTAACCCTGATGCGCGGCTGGAAGTGGCTGAAGGCAAAGTGTTGACGCGCGATGATGAGGTTGTGACCTTCATCAACCGTAACCTAGAGCCCTATCGCGGCTATCATGTCTTTATGCGGGCCTTGCCTGAATTGCTGAAACGTCGACCAAACGCGCAGATCGTGTTGTTGGGCGGAGATGAGGTCAGCTACGGTGCCCGTGCGCCCGAGGGAAAAACGTGGAAGCAAATCTATATTGATGAGGTGCGCGGCCAGATCAGCGATGAAGATTGGGCGCGCGTTCATTTTCTGGGGCGGGTTGCGTATGACCGTTTCCTCGCGCTGCTTCAGGTCAGCCGGGTTCACGTTTATCTGACCTACCCCTTTGTGCTGTCGTGGTCTTTGTTGGAAGCCATGAGTGCGCAATGCGCAATCGTTGCCAGTGACACGTCTCCGGTGAAAGAGGTTCTGACCCATGGTGAAAATGGGCGATTGGTGAACTTCTTTGATGGGGCCGCGCTGGTGGACCAGGTCAACGATTTGCTGGAAGACGAAGAAGCACGGCGCAATCTAGGCGAAGCAGCACGTGAGTTTGTGCGCAAGAACTATGATTTGCGGTCCGTTTGCCTGCCTCGGCAGTTGGAGTGGGTCGACGCACTGTCACAAGTCACGTCGAACCACCCAATTGAATAAGGCTGTTTATTACAGACGGGAATCACGACCACGCAGCTGACGTGCGCGTGTTAGAATCGCGTCTTCGACCGCGCGGCGTGTTGCCTCGCTGGCCGGGCCACTGCGCGTCATCAGTGCAACATTCAATGACCGGGCTTCCAGAGCCGGGTCCGAAACGTAGATTGTTGCCCGATACGCGCGTCCACCACCGGGTGGGGTGCCAAAGCCGGTTGTGATTACCCCGGTGAAGGGATCAACGTTTTGGACCGGCAGGAATGACAGAACGTCTAGCGAGGCATCCCAAATGTATTTGTTCACGGCACCCAGCTGACCAAAGTCTTTCTTGGGTGCAAACAATTCGCGCAGCGAAGAACCGGATTTACTGTCCTCGCGCAACGCGCGTTCGATCTTTTCTTCATCGGACATTGGTTCACGCGCGCCGCAGGACGCCAAAACCAAAGCCGCCACACAGATCGAAGTGATTCTGGTCAAACGAGATTTCTTCATGGTCGGTCTCCTGCCTTTCCGGCCTTGTACCCTCATTAGCTGGCTGAAAACGCGACGACAAGACGATCCTGCATAAAGAAGGGAGAAGCAGGGCCGGATTGTGGCAAAGTCTTGTGGCAATTGCGCATCACTGACGGCCTTGTTGGGCGGGGGGATTTCCCATCACTTGCAAAGAGTAAGGTGGAAAGAGCATAGAAACTCCATCAAGCCCGGGTATCTGGGATGGTACGTGCCTTACGAACACATGAGGGAAAACAATGAAAAGCATCTTCCTTGCTACCACTGCGCTGGTTGCGACCGCGGGTATCGCATCCGCTGACATCAATGTAACCGCCGAAGCTAACTTCGGTATCAAATACATGGGTGCCGCCGACACCACCACAGTTCACAACGAACTGGACTTCGGCATCTCCGCTACCGGTACTTCCGATGGCGGCGTTGAGTTCGGCGCATCGCTGGACCTGGACACTCAGTCCGACAACTCCACCACCACCGGTGGCATGGTCAACGACCCTGAAGCATTCATCGCTTACAACGGCATGAAGCTGACCGTTGGTGAAATCGCTGAAGCTGACGACATCGGCAACCTGCCTGACGTTGGTTATGACGGCGTTGGCGTTGACGACGACGCAGAAAGCCTGACTTCGGCTGGTTCGCATGACGTTCGCTTCGACTATAGCGTTTCCGACTATGCCTTCGCTCTGACCGTTGACTCGTCCAACGACGACTGGGCCGCAATGGCATCCGGTTCGTTCAGCGGCTTCGACGTTGCTCTGGGTTACAACGAAAACGGCACCGTTAACGTTACAACTCTGACCTTGGGTTACTCCTTCGGTGACGTTGCTCTGAAAGCAATGGTTTCCGACTCTTCGGCTAACATCACCGCATACGGCGTTGCAGCTTCCTACACCACAGGCGCTCTGACCTTGGTTGCGGTAATGGGCGGCACCGACATCACTGGTGACGACGAAGATTACGGCATCGGCGCTTCCTACGACCTGGGCGGTGGCCTGGCAGTTGCAGGCGGTATCGGTTCCGTTGACGGCAACACCAACGCTGACTTCGGCGTAACCATGAAGTTCTAATCAACTCTTATAGTTGATTGAGCTGAGAGCGGGCCTAGTGCCCGCTCTCTTTCGTTTCAGGGTTTGAAACCCACCACCCCGTCGATTACACCCCAAGACGCAACTGGCGAAAAAGGGTGCAAGGCGATGGGTTTATCCGAAATTCAAGAACGTTTGAGCAAAGCCTGCGAAACAGCAGGTCGCCAGATGTCTGACGTGCACCTGATTGCCGTGTCCAAGGTGCAGCCGTTAGACCGGGTTGAAGCGGTTCTGGAGCAAGGGCATCGCCTGTTCGGTGAAAACCGGGTTCAGGAAGCTGTCGGCAAGTGGCCCGACTTTCAGGCGCGCTTTCCCGATGCAGAGGTTCATCTGATCGGCCCGTTGCAAAGCAACAAGGTCAGACAGGCGATGACGCTGTTTACTGCCATTCACACGGTTGACCGCCCAAAACTGGCCCGTACCATTGCCCGTGTTGCTGACGAATTGGGGCATTGCCCTGATCTGTTCGTTCAAGTGAATACCGGTGAAGAACCACAAAAAGCAGGGGTGACACCCGCAGAGACAGACGCATTAGTGGCCGAATGTCGGGAGCTTGGCCTGCCGCTCAAAGGGTTGATGTGTATTCCACCAGTGGATGAGACGCCGTCTTTGCATTTCGCGCTGCTGGGAAAGCTGGCAATGCGCAATGGGCTAACCGGCCTGTCCATGGGAATGAGCAGTGATTTCGAGCAGGCAATCGCCTTTGGCGCCACTCATGTGCGTGTGGGGTCTGCCATTTTCGGAGAGCGTGTGCCGCCGCAGGCTTAATGCGCCACCACCACCCGTGTTCCCGGCTCTATCAACCCGGCAATACGCAGTAAATTCCGACGCGACAGGGCAATACAGCCTTCGGTGGGATAGCCGGGGCGGCGCCACTGATGAACAAATATCGCGGATCCTTGGTCCTGGGACGCTTCCGGGTAGTTCCAGTTTAGAATCAATACGATGTCATACAGGGGGTCGGCGCGTCTTAGTTGTTCGTGGCTGCCAGAAAACGGCGCGCTGACCAGCTGATTGTAAGCCGGGTGGGCAGAATCATCGCACCACAGATCGCCATTGCGAATTGGCTGTGCCCAAGGTGCAGGGCAGGGCAGTCTGTCGGGCCGATACAGCATGCCAACCACATGATGTATTCCCCGTGGCGTGCAGCCATCGCCCTCACGCTTGTTGCCCATTGTGCCATTCCGACCAACCGTGCAGGGCCAATACTGCCCCATGAACCGGATACCACGACCAGTTAAAACCAAATCGCCAGGGGTCACAGAAGGTGCCCGGACTTCTTGGCCTTGGTGGCCAAGTATTTGGTGTTGTGGTGGTTTTCCCCAACTTTTAACGGTACGCGTTCGGTCACGGTCAGCTGACAGCTTTCCATCATCGCGATCTTCGCAGGGTTGTTTGTCATCAACCGGACAGATGAGAAGCCCATGTTACTCAGAATTTGGGAACCGATTCTAAAATCGCGTTCGTCATCCTCAAATCCCAGTCGGTGGTTCGCTTCCACAGTGTCAAAACCCTGATCCTGCAAAGAATAGGCACGCATTTTATTGGCAAGACCGATTCCGCGGCCTTCTTGGTTCAGATATAGCAGCACACCGCTGCCTTCTGCGCCCATTTGCGCCAACGCGGCATTCAGTTGCGGGCCGCAATCGCATTTCAAACTACCCAACAAATCGCCGGTAAAGCACGCCGAATGCAATCTGGCCAAAACGGGTGCTTCCCGATCAGGGCGGCCGATTTCGATAGCATAGTGTTCTTCGCTTCCGTCTTCCGGGCGGAATATATGCAGTCGCGCCCGTTCTGATGCGCGCAAGGGCACGCGGGCGGAAACCAGTTCTTGCAGTTCTGGCAGCGCGGTCAGGAACGGTGTTGCTTCATCGGCAGGAACGCGCGTCAGCATGGACCAGTCACCTGTATTGTCGGAAACTGAACAAACAAGTGCCGCTGGCAACAGTCGTGCGGATTTACACAGTTGAATCGCCAGATAGTGCAGGGTTGCATCGCCATCGCGCCGTGTTTGCAGCGGCCCCTTCATGGGGGATGTCAAATCATCGGCTGGGTCTGCCACCGATTGAACCCAGGTAATATCGGCGTTTTCAGGCACAATCACACGGGCCACAGTCACATCATAGGCTCGTGCCTTCAATGTTTCCGCGCGTCGTGATGTCAGGGCCAGATCAAGAGGCGCATTTAGTGCCTGTAGCAAGCGCAAGCGCTCTGCTGAAACGGTTTCGGCAGGAACAATCAGAGCTGATCCCAGCGCGCTGTCTAACACAACCGGCACTCCCATGCGCAGATCTGCGCGGGCGCGGGAAAGAATTTCAGATAGTGTGGGTGTAAGGCTCATGGTCGCGTGGCATACTCGTCGTGGTGCAACAATTCCACTGATTTCTGAAACATATCAGCCTCTGATACACGACACTGTGAGGCGGTTGCAGCATTTCTTGCCTCTCGGCCTGCTCGCGCCCATGTGAACGTCATCGAAGGAGATAACCAATGGCTCAGTTGAAAAATATTCTTTTGGTCGACGATGATGACGACCTGCGCGACGCATTGGCTGAACAGCTGGTGATGACTGAAGATTTTGAAGTATTTGAAGCGGATAGTGGCGCAAACGCCATGGGGCGCATCAAGGATCAGCTGTACGATCTGATCATTCTGGACGTTGGTTTACCAGATACAGATGGGCGTGAACTGTGCCGCCTGATGCGCAAGCAAGGTATCAAATCGCCGATCATAATGTTGACGGGGCACGATTCAGACGCAGATACGATTTTGGGTCTGGATGCGGGGGCGAATGACTATGTTTCCAAACCCTTCAAATTTCCTGTCCTGCTGGCACGTATTCGCGCGCAGCTGCGTCAACATGAACAATCCGAAGATGCCATTTTTGCTGTCGGGCCTTACACGTTCAAGCCCGCAATGAAGATGTTGATCACGGATGACGAACGGAAGATCCGTTTGACCGAAAAAGAGACCAATATCCTGAAATTTCTCTATCGCTCCACAACCGGTGTTGTGCCGCGCGATGAGCTGTTGCACGAGGTTTGGGGCTACAATGCAGGTGTTACGACACACACACTAGAGACGCACATCTACAGGTTGCGCCAAAAAATTGAGCCAGATCCATCCAATGCGCGCCTTCTTGTGACCGAATCTGGAGGGTATCGTTTAGTAGCATAGGCCTTATTGCTACATTGATATGTGTCAGAGTAGCATTAGCATAGGCGCTATATACGGTTTCCTATCCCGTCGCATGTGCGGGTCATCACATGCAACCTCCCTGTTGGACCTGGCCCGGGCTTTGCCCGGGCTTTTTTTTATTCTTCAGACAGTGGGCTGGACGGGCTTTGGCATTGTTACTGCAGGTGCCAGGAGTATTGTCGCAAAAAAATATGTGCGGCTTTGCGGCTGCGCGAGGGAGGAAAGCATGAAACTAACTTTACATCACATTAACCTGTCCACGGATCGGGTTGAGGAAATGGATGTGTTCTATCGCAATGTGATGGGGCTGGACCAATGCACAGATGACATCCCGGTGCTGGAAAAGAACAAAGGATACTCTGGGGATGTCGCCTTTGTTTGGGATGGTGCGGTGCAAACCCACTTGGCCCGCAAAGATGTGAACGCTGCGTTTAAGGCCGGACAACACCTGAACCCGTTGGAGCGGGGGCATATCGCCTATCGCACCGATGACTTGGCTGCGTTCAAAGATCATCTTAGATCACAGGGCATACCTTTTGCGCATTGGGGAAATGCGGCTGTCAAAGGATGGGATCAAATCTTCTTCTATGATCCGGATGGTAACATCATCGAAGTTCATCAGGTCGAAGACGCCACCTGAGGCTTGCGCTTGGCGGCTGCCCTTGGCAGGGTCGCGCGACCTAAAAAACCGGAGAACAGCATGTCCTTTACCCTTGCGACCTGGAACATCAATTCCGTCCGCCTAAGAGAGGGTCTGGTTCGGCAGCTGATGACGCAGGAAATGCCGGATGTCTTGTGTCTGCAGGAATGCAAAAGCCCGGTTGAGAAAATCCCTCTCGAAGGGTTTCAGGCGCTTGGATACACCCACATGGTTGCACGCGGCCAGAAAGGGTACAACGGCGTTGCGATTTTTTCCAAATTGCCGATCACCGAAGTGGACAGCAAGGATTTTGCCAGCCTTGGGCACGCGCGCCACATTGCCGGGCAGTTGGAAAATGGCGTGACGATCCACAATTTTTATGTGCCCGCAGGCGGTGACAAGCCGGATCGCGAGATCAATGAAAAGTTTGGCCAGAAACTGGATTACCTGACAGAGATGCGTGATTGGTTTCATCAGGAAACGCCTAAGAAATCCATTCTAGTGGGCGACCTGAACATTGCTCCGCGTGAAGACGATGTCTGGAATCACAAGCAGTTGCTGAAGATTGTCAGTCACACCCCGATAGAGGTGGAACATCTGGCGCAGGTACAGGACGCAGGAAATTGGGTGGATGTCACCCGGCAGGATATTCCCGACGGGTTGCTGTATAGCTGGTGGAGCTATCGGGCCAAGGATTGGTCCGCCGCTGACAAAGGGCGTCGTCTGGATCACATCTGGGCGACAGCGGATATGTCCAGTGCGGCCCATTCCAGCCGGATTTTAAGGGATGTGCGCGGTTGGGAACAGCCCTCAGATCACGCGCCAGTCTTCGCAACATTCGACTTGTAAGCTATTGTCGCGGGGCTGTGCCCTTGCAACGTTGGGGCTGTTACGCCATCTAACCGAAAACACATCTAATCATAAAAAGAGGTCATGACATGATCGAACTGGGCGGCGCTCCGAACGCGCAAGATCTGATCAAGGACGTTGGCGAAGCGGATTTCATGGCAGATGTTGTGGATGCCAGCATGACAACGCCGGTCATCGTTGATTTCTGGGCACCTTGGTGTGGCCCGTGCAAAACGTTGGGCCCGATGTTGGAAGCGGCTGTTACGGCTGCGCGCGGCGCAGTCAAAATGGCCAAAGTGAATGTTGATGACAATCAGCAGCTGGCGCAAGCGTTGGCGCAGCAGGGGCTGCCCTTGCAATCCATTCCTACGGTTGTTGCCTTTGTAGATGGCCGTCCGGTTGACATGTTCCAGGGTGCGGTTCCTGAATCTCAGATCAAGGCGTTTATCGACAAAGCTGTCAGCATGGCTGGCGGCGATGCCTCTGGTGGTTTGGACGAAGCCGTTGCCGCAGCGGAAGAGATGTTGGAGCAGGGTGCTGTCGCCGACGCGGCACAAACCTTTGCAGCCATTTTGGGCGAAGAGCCGAACCATGCTGTCGCCTATGCCGGATTGGTGCGTGCTCATATTGCCTTGGGGGATTTGGAGCAGGCCGAAGCAATTCTGAACGGCGCACCAGCCGAGATTTCTGACGCGCCAGAGCTGGAAGCTGCTCATGCGCAGCTGAAGCTGGCAATGCAAGCTGCTGATGCGGGCCCTGTCGGAGAGCTGCAAGCCAAGGTAGATGCCAACCCTGATGACCATCAGGCGCGCTTTGATTTGGCGCAGGCGATCTATGCCCAAGGCGATGGTGAAGCGGCCGTAAACCAGTTGTTGGAACTGTTCCGTCGTGACCGCGAATGGAACAACGGTGCCGCCAAGGCAGAGCTGTTTACGATCTTTGAAGCGTTAAAACCGAATGATCCGGTCGTGCTGAATGGCCGCCGCAAACTTAGCTCAATGATCTTTGCCTAAATCTGACTTCGGACTAGATTACCTTTATGGCACAGCTTCGCGACCTTCCTGAGGTTCTTCCCGTTTTCCCGTTGTCCGGGGCGCTTTTGCTGCCGCGGGCGCGGCTTCCGTTACATGTTTTTGAACCCCGCTATCTGGCAATGCTGGATGACGCATTGAAAACAGAAGCGCGGTTGATCGGTATGATTCAGCCAATTTCGGTGCCAGGGCGCAGCGATAAGATCTTGCACAAGATCGGGTGCGCAGGGCGTGTAACGCAGTTTTCCGAAACGGAAGATGGGCGCTACATGATCACCTTGTCTGGTGTGTCGCGTTTTCGTGTCGTGTCAGAAGTGGAGGGGTTTACCCCTTATCGCCGTTGCAATGTATCGTGGGATGGGTTTGACGCTGATCTGGAAAGCTCTGAACAGGATTTCTTGTTCAACCGCGACACGTTCATGAAATTGCTGGATCGCTATTTCGATACGCAGCAGTTGTCAGCGGATTGGGATACTTTGTCAGACGCCGAGGATGAGTTGTTGATCAATTCGTTGTCGATGCTGCTGGAGTTTGACCCGGAAGAAAAACAAGCACTGTTGGAGGCGCCGTCGTTGCAGACGCGGCGCGAAACCTTGGTCACGTTGATCGAATACACCCTGCGCAGCGGGGACGGAGAGGAACGCGTACAATGACAGAATATGATCGCCATATGCTGGAGGCGTTGATTTGTCCGCTGACACATGGGTCGTTGGACTATGACGCGGCCAAACAAGAACTGATCAGCAAGCGCGCCAAGCTGGCCTTTCCGATCCGCGACGGCATTCCGGTTATGTTGCCGGATGAAGCGCGCGAGATTGATCCTTAGGGCGGGCAATTGCCCGCCGCCAAGGGTTTGATTTTAAGCTGCCTTAAGGCCAAGAATGTCGCGAGCTTGCTGCCAAGTTGCAACAGGGCGCTCATAGGTGTCACACAACGCAACAGCACGTTCGACAAGCGCTGCATTTGACGCGGCAAGGGTATCACGGTCTATCCGTACGTTGTCTTCCAGACCAGTGCGCGCATGCCCGCCCGAAGATATGGCCCATTCGTTCAGCATATACTGATTGCGCCCGATACCAGCGGCGCACCACGGGGCATCTTCGCCAAACAGACGTTTCACCGTGTAAATATAGTAGTCAAAAACATCGCGATCAGCTGGCATTGCGTTTTTGACCCCCATAACGAACTGCACATAAGGTGTTCCGGCCAGTTGTCCGTTGTCGGCCATCTCTTTGGCGCGAAGGATGTGCGACAGATCAAAAGCTTCGATCTCGGGCTTCACATCATAGGTCAGCATTTCGCTGGCCAGCCAGTCGACCAAAGCGGGCGGATTTTCATAAACGCGGGTTGGAAAGTTGTTGGACCCAACCGATAGCGACGCCATATCCGGCTTCAGCGGCAGCATCCCGCCACGGGTTTCACCCGCGCCAGAACGACCGCCGGTGGAAAGTTGGATGATCATTCCTGGGCAATGTTTTTTCAGACCTTCCATCAGTTGCGCAAACCGTTCTGGGTCTGATGATGGCGTTTGATCGTCATTTCGCACATGCGCATGAACAATGCTGGCCCCCGCTTCGAACGCTTCCTGTGTGCTTTCAACCTGCTCGGCGACCGTGATTGGAACCGCTGGGTTGTTGGCTTTGGTCGGCAATGAGCCGGTGATCGCAACACAGATAATGCAGGGTTTGCTCATGTCGGAGTCCTTTAATCCAAATTTGCACATGGCATACGTCATCAGGACCAGGGGTGCAAAGTCCAAGGCGGTTTGACAGACCAATCCTTTCGCGTAGCGTGCCACATAGGAGGAGGCGATATGAACCTGAGTGAGTGGCTTTACCGCACAGCACAGCGTTGCCCAAAGGCGCCGGCACTGATGTCCGGCACCAAACTTGTTTCCGACTATGCTGGTTTCAATGCCTCTGCGGCCGCGTTGGGCGGTGCCTTGGCCGCCCGCGGTGTGGGCCCCGGTGACCGTGTGGGCATCTTTATGACCAACCGTGTTGAGTATCTGATTGCCTTGTATGGCATTTGGTACTGTGGCGCTGCGGTGATCCCGATCAACGCCAAGCTGCACATTGCAGAGGCCGCGTGGATACTTGAAAACGCTCAGGCGTCGCTGTGCATTGTATCGGACAATGTGGCTGATGGTTTGTCTGAGCGGAGTTCATGCCCGTTGATCAGCGTCGATAACAGCGCATTTGAAACGCTGTGTCGGCATACTCCATTGACCAAACCCGTGCCACGGGCCGCACAGGACATGGCCTGGCTCTTTTACACATCAGGCACGACAGGGCGGCCTAAGGGCGTGATGATTTCGTCTGAGAACTTATCCGCGATGACGCAGGCGTATTTTGAAGATGTAGATGATGTCTCTGCGGGTGATGCAACGCTATATGCGGCGCCTATGTCTCATGGGGCTGGGATATATAACTTTATGCACGTGATGCGCGGTACACGGCATGTTGTGCCTGAAAGTGGCGTATTTGATCCATCTGAAATATTAGAACTTTCATCCGTTATAAAAGGTGTTTCCATGTTTGCCGCCCCTACCATGGTGCGCCGGCTTGTCGACGTGGCGCGTGAAACAGGGCAATCCGGTACTGGGATCAAAACCATCATTTATGCTGGCGGGCCTATGTATTTGGCCGATATCGTCGATGCCGTAGACGTTATGGGTCCACGCTTTGTGCAGATATATGGTCAAGGCGAATGCCCAATGGGCATCACCGCGTTGTCGCGCCATGATGTCGCGGACCGGTCCCACGCGCGCTGGCGGCAACGGTTGGCGTCGGTTGGAATGGCGCAATCCATTTCCGAAGTGCGCATCGTAGGCGACGACGGGCAGCCTCTTTCGCCAGGGAACACGGGTGAGATCACGGTGCGCGGACGGGCAGTGATGGCCGGGTATTGGCAAAACGATAAGGCCACAGCAGAAACAATTCGCGACGGATGGCTGTGGACAGGGGACAGGGGCCATATGGATGCAGATGGCTATGTAACCATGGTGGACCGATCAAAGGATATGATCATCTCTGGCGGTTCCAACATCTATCCCCGAGAGATCGAAGAAGTCTTGTTGGAGCATCCCGCTGTTCATGAGGTGGCCGTGGTCGGCACGCCGCACGCAGATTGGGGAGAAGAGGTGGTCGCCTTTGTTGTCGGAAAGGTCGACAGCGCATCACTGGATGCGCTTTGCCTGGACCGTATCGCCCGCTTCAAACGGCCAAAGCACTATCGGTTTGTCGCCGCTTTGCCAAAAAACAATTACGGCAAAGTTCTGAAGACAGAATTGCGCGCGCTTTTGGCCCAATCCGGCGACAAATAAAAGGTCCGTTCCAGCCTGGATGCCAGAACGGACCTATTGTTCAATAGTTGGATTACAGGATCAAGATATTGCCCGACAGGTCGCCAATATCGACATCTTCAACCACCAAAAGATCGCCTGCGCCGAAGTTAAACACCACATCGCCGCTGACCTCGGTGGCATAACTCAGCACCTCCACCTCGGTTGTGACGCCGGTGATGCCAAGCCACAGCGTATCATTCCCGTCACCGAAATCCTTGATCAGGTCGCTGCCACCGCCGGTCAGGTAAACAAACGTATCTCTGCCTGCACCGCCATCCAGCGTATCGTCGCCAGAGCCACCGTGCAGAAGATCGTTGTTCTTGTCGCCCTCGATGTCATCGTTGCCCAGACCGCCAAGGATGGTGTCATTGCCATCATAACCATCCAGGGTGTCGTCACCGCCTCGCCCTTCGATCAGGTTGTCACCGTCATTCCCGTTGATGTCGTTGTTCAGGCCGTTGCCCCAAACATCCAGGTCTTTGTCATTGTCGAACCGACCGTTGTCCAGATCAGGTCCCATGATGAAGGACGTGTCGGCGCGGCCGTAATCCACTTGGCCGACGATCCCATCTACGATTGTGATCGTACCGGGGTCGGTTTCAGACCAGATGCCAATCAACGGATCACTATCAGATCCGCCAGTTGTGTCTGTTCCACCGGAGCCATCGGTGGTGTCCGTTCCGCCCGATCCGCCTGTGGTGTCTGTTCCGCCCGATCCGTCGGTAGTGTCTGTTCCGCCCGATCCGTCGGTTGTGTCCGTTCCGCCCGATCCGCCAGTGGTGTCAGTTCCACCGGATCCGTCGGTTGTGTCCGTTCCGCCCGATCCGTCGGTTGTGTCTGTTCCGCCCGATCCGCCAGTTGTGTCTGTACCACCTGATCCGCTAGTGGTGTCTGTTCCACCCGATCCGTCGGTAGTGTCGGTTCCACCTGAGCCATCCGTTGTGTCAGTGCCGCCAGCACTTGCAATAGCGTAGGCAGTCAAAAGGTCTGCTTCGGCAATGACTTGAGTGCCAAAGACAAATGTCTCGACATTCTTCACGACGGTTGTGCCATTGGCGTCGACGACAGTGTATGTGCCTGAATTGCCCGTGATGCTGTAGCTTGCCAAGTCATTGGCAAACAGCGCCGTGTCCGCATCGCCTTGACCGTCCAGCGTGTCATTGCCAGCGCTGGCCAGCAATGTGTCATCGCCATTGCCGCCCTGAACAGTGTCGTTACCAGCGCCGCCCCAGGCCAAATCATTGCCACCGGCACCTTCCAGCAGGTCGTTGCCATCGTCGCCAAGCAGCGTGTCATCGCCTTCTCGGCCAAAGATACGGTCGGCGCCACTGCCACCTTCCAGACGGTTCGCAGCGTTGTTGCCCAACATGTTGTTCGCCATGTCGTTGCCAAAGGCATCCAGATCAGATTGCGTGGAAAACTCCATCGCTTCCAAGTCTGTGCCCATAACGAATGACACATCCGAGCTGTGGCGATCCCACCAGGTTTCGCCCGCGATTGTCGACAGTCCCGCTGTGTCAGCGTTCATCCAGATGGGGTCGTCGGCAAAAACGGCGCCGCCTGTGGTATCCGTTCCACCCGATCCGCCTGTGGTATCCGTTCCACCCGATCCGCCTGTGGTATCCGTTCCACCCGATCCGCCTGTGGTATCCGTTCCACCCGATCCGCCTGTGGTGTCCGTTCCACCCGATCCGCCAGTGGTGTCGGTTCCGCCCGATCCGTCTGTGGTGTCCGTTCCGCCCGATCCGTCGGTCGTATCCGTTCCGCCCGATCCGTCGGTCGTATCCGTTCCACCCGATCCGCCTGTGGTGTCCGTTCCGCCCGATCCGTCTGTGGTATCCGTTCCGCCCGATCCGTCGGTGGTATCGGTTCCGCCCGATCCGTCTGTGGTATCCGTTCCGCCCGATCCGCCGGTGGTATCGGTTCCGCCCGATCCGTCAGTCGTATCGGTTCCACCTGATCCGCCGGTTGTATCGGAACCTGCCACGGCATCGGCATAGGCGGTCAGCAAATCGTCCGCTGCGATAACTTGTCCGTCAAAAACAAAGGACTCCACGCTGTTGGTCGTTGTGGTGCCCGACGCGTCAGAAATGGTGAACGTGTTCGAGCCACCGGTGATGACGTAGTCTGTCAACGCGCCCACGAAAATGACTGTGTCGTGGTCTCCCTCGCCATTGACCTGATCGTTACCGGCGCTGGCAAGGATTACATCATCGCCATTGCCGCCATCCAGCGTATCATCGCCGTCGCCGCCGAACAGGGCATCAACCCCTGAACCACCATCCAGGTAATCGTTGCCGCCATCGCCCAGCAGGGTGTCGTCGCCATTTTTTCCAAAGACACGGTCATCGCTGGCACCGGCTTCCATCCGGTTGTCGCCATCGTTGCCGATCATATTGTTTTCCAGAGAATTCCCGGCAACATCAGCATCGTTTGAGCCGGAAAACTGCATCGCTTCCAAATCGGAGCCCATAACGAACGACTGGGTGTCGGTATGGCGTTGCCAGCCCGATCCGCCGCTGATCACAGGCATGCCGGTGGTATCCATCGGGGACCAGTCCACGTCAGAGCCCGGCACAGCAGCTGGGCCAGTGCCGCCGGTTCCGTCTGTGCCGCCACTGCCATCTGTTCCGCCGGTGCCGTCTGTTCCACCTGTCGTGTCGTCGCCGCTACCGTCATCAGGGTTCAGGCCGCTGCCGGTTCCATCTTGCAGGTAGTATGGCGCTGCATGGTCCGGGTCTGCTGTCGGGTTGGTTTCTGCGGTCGCCAAGGACAACAGCGCACTTTCGGAATACGTGCTCCCACTTCCGGCAAATTCGAAGGTGTTCACATTGGTTGTGCGGGTCCGCCCGTTGGCAGAGGTGAAATACAAGGCCCCGTCCGCTGTGGTGACCGTGTAATCCGAAAACGCGCCATCGAAAATCAGCTTGTCGTAGCCAGAGCCGCCTTCGATCGTATCTTGACCAGCCGATGCATAAATACTGTCAGACCCGCCACCGCCGTTGACGTAGTCGTCGCCAGTACCGGTACGCACTGTGTCGTTTCCGTTAACCATCCAAAGCGCACTGCCTTCGTGGTGCGACACCACGCTGTCTCCCTTGGAAGAGGCGACCAGCGTGCGAATTTCAATAGGATTGGTGGTTGGGTCGGTGGGCGCGCCATAGCTTTCACCTTCGTTGTAGAAGGTTGCCCAGGCCATATAGCCCTGTTCTGTCGTGTTGCGGACCATTTGGTCGACGACGACGGTGTTGTTTTGGTCCCGGCCGCCGTGAAAGTTAATATCGCGATTGGTGTAGCTGACATGCACGTCATTGCCGCTGGCAGTATTGTATGAGCCAAAAACAACTGCGTGACGGGTGTCTACGATGTGTAAATCGGAAAAACTGCTGTCGAAAACATCGCGCAACCAAACCGCGTAGCCATTGCCACCAGATCCTTTGTTCTGTGTGCCGTCCATGTAGAAATCGGTCATCGTGACATCGGTTGACCCGGCGATGGTGATGCCATGCGAAATGCCATCCACAATGCCGATATTGTCGATCACGGCATCGGTTGTGCCGCCCAGCATGATCATGGTCTGACCTTGATCCGCGCCCGCCACGTTGCTGAAGGTGCCCGGATTGGCCTCTCCGTAAAGGCCGGTCATGGTAAAGCCAGAAAGCTCGTTTCCTGTCACAACAGAGCGTTTTTGCACTTCGGTAATGGACGGATCGAAGTCAAACGTCAGCGGGCTGTCAAAGGTGATATCGTCGCCGTTTACGACGGTAACCTCGGCCATCAGGATCCGAAGATCCTTGTCTTTCTTCCACTGCGTATCGCCAATTTCCGAGAAGAAAGCCGACGTGTTGTCTTGGGAGATGTAGATGAAATCACCGACCTGCAGGCTGTGCCCGGATTCCAAAGTGATGGAAGTGTCGCCAACAGAAGCGGAGGTCGCCAGCGCGAAACTGGTTTCAATCACTGGCTTATGAAGCTCATGGCCAACTTGAATGGCCGCGCTGTCACCCAAGCCCGAAGCAACAGTGATCGTCGTTAGATCACGTCCCGCGCCAACGAGTGAAACAAAGCTTTTGTCAATGACCACGGTGCGGTCAAAGTGATATGTACCTGCTTCCAGTTGAAACGTTGTGTTGCTGCTCGCTGCATCCAGCATGGCCTGCAATTGCGCGGCCGTCGTGCCCAAGGGCACGTTGACGATCGTGTTCGCCATTCAATCAAGTCTCCTGCGTCGCCAGTAAAACCAACCAGCCGCGATAAATGTTCGTACGAGACATCCCTGAACTTCGAGCAGAACGAAATTGCCAGGATGCAAAACCAAAAACAGTCAGACCCAGGTGGCCTGTACGATTTACAAACAATGCCCAAAGTTTCGGGCGCGAAGCAAAAAATTCCCCATGCAACGCGAACTAGAAAGCTACTTAGACGGCGCACCTTTTAAATGAGGGTGCTCTGCACCAAAAGGCAACCGTAAATTGTGCGCTGCGAGAAGAAAATTTGTCGTCGTGGATTTCTGCCTAAACATTTACCAGAGCAAATTTTGCGCGCAAGGTGGACTCATCCACAACTTATTGCGGTTATCCCCAAGATATTGCTTTACGGATGACCAGTGTGAATGCACCATATCTGGTAGGGCATGGGTATTCTGCCCCTGACCCTATGATAGGCGCCTAGACGTGGGGGGTCCTTTGGGCTTCCGCTGCTAGGGAATAAGAGGTGGCAAAATGGCCGTTACCGAGCATTACCTTGAGGATGAGATTCACCCCATCGACATCGTGGAAACGCTGGCCGAGCACAACGCGTGGGACTTTGATCGTGTTGGGGATGATCAGATTGCCATGGCTGTCGAAGGCCAATGGCGCAC
Source organism: Pseudoprimorskyibacter sp. (assembly GCA_034670065.1). Classification (GTDB taxonomy): domain Bacteria; phylum Pseudomonadota; class Alphaproteobacteria; order Rhodobacterales; family Rhodobacteraceae; genus Mesobacterium_A. The sequence continues at coordinate 543,410 of JAXMOG010000002.1, forward strand.
ATATTCGGTAACGTTGGCCTGGTCCAACTACGATCAAACGCTGCGGCTGATCTGTTCCTTCGAAATGGAGCCTCCGAAAGAGCGTTTGGGCGACTTGTATGAGGGGCTGAACGCGGTGAACGATCAGTGTTGGACCGGTGCGTTCAGCTATTGGGCCGCGCAGAAGCTGATGGTTTATCGCTACGGTTTGGTTTTGGCCGGCGGTCAGACAGCGGGTGCTGAACAAATCGATACGATGATCATGGCCGCCGTTTTGAGCGCTGAAAAATATTACCCCGCTTTCCAACTTATGACTTGGGGCGAGCAATCTGTTGAGAGCGCGATGCAGGTCGCCATTGCAGAGGCCTACGGCCACGCGTAACACTGCCCCCGTTTTGTAAAGCAGGAGACGGGGATGCCATTAGAAACTGTTGCGCGCCGAGGGCTGGTGCTGTTGGGCTGCGGAAAAATGGGCTCTGCCATGCTGGCAGGGTGGTTAAAGCGCGGTGTTCCGTCTTCGTCTGTCTATGTGATTGACCCACAACCGTCAGAATGGCTTCAAGAGCAGGGCGTGAATATCAACGTACCTTTGCCTGACAGCCCGGCGGTTGTGTTGCTGGCCGTGAAACCGCAAATGATGGGCGAGGCATTGCCGCAGGTCGCGGCGTTTGGTGGCACTGATACGTTATACCTCTCTGTTGCTGCAGGCACGGCGATTGCCGCATTCGAAGACGCCTTTGGCGCGGCCAGCCCCATTGTTCGTGCCATGCCCAACACGCCTGCGGCGGTTGGAAAAGGTATCACGGCGCTTTTCGGCAATGCTCAGACCAGCGCAGAACAGATGGTTCTTGCCGAAACTCTTCTTAGTGCAATTGGCCAAACCGTTCGTTTGGACGAAGAGGCGCAGATGGATGCCGTAACAGGCGTCAGCGGATCCGGACCTGCCTATGTGTTTCATATGATCGAATGTCTGGCCGCGGCTGCCGAGGCGCAGGGCCTGTCGCCGGAGCTATCGATGACATTGGCCAAAGCCACTGTGGCAGGCGCTGGCGCGCTGGCAGAGCAAGCCGAAGACAGCCCCGCACAGCTGCGGATCAACGTGACCAGCCCCAATGGAACCACACAGGCCGGGCTTGAGGTGTTGATGGACGAAACCAGCGGTCTTACACCCTTGATGGAGAAAACTGTCGCTGCGGCGGCGGACAGATCGCGGGTGCTGGGCCGTGGCTGAAATTTCTTTCGATGACTTCATGAAGGTCGATATCCGCGCAGGCACAATCGTTCGCGCGGAACCTTTTCCAGAGGCACGCAAACCCGCCATCAAGCTGTGGGTCGATTTCGGCCCGGACATTGGCGAAAAGAAAAGCTCAGCGCAGATCACCGTGCATTATTCGCCCGAAGAAATCGTGGGCCGCAAGGTTATGGCTGTGGTCAATTTCCCGCCACGCCAAATTGGCCCGGTGATGTCCGAAGTTTTGGTGCTGGGCTTTATGGACGATGAAGGTGCCGTGGTGCTGTGCGCACCTGACCATGAAGTGCCCGACGGGGCACGCTTGTGCTAGGCCAGCCGCTACGCGCTGTCCCCAACCTCTTCGCGCCAATGCCGGCGGCATAGTGAAACGTAAGTTTCGTTGCCGCCGATTTGCACCTGCGCGCCATCAATCGCAGGCGTGCCATCCGCATTCTGTCGGATCACCATCGTTGCTTTCTTTCCGCAATGGCAAATGGTGCGCACTTCGCGCATTTCGTCGGCCAATGCCAACAAGGCTGCCGATCCCGGGAACAGTTCGCCACGGAAATCCACGCGCAGCCCGTAGCACATAACGGGCAGTCCCAAGTCATCAACCACGCGCGCCAATTGCCAGACCTGATCTCGGGTCAGGAATTGTGCCTCGTCAACAAAGACGCAAGCAAAGTCCCGGTGCTTGGCCGCCGCGCCGATGTGGGCCAGCAGGTCGGTTTGCACAGAGAATACATCCGCCTCTGCCGAAATACCGATGCGCGACCCGATTTTGCCAGCGCCCGCACGGTCGTCCAGTGAGGCGGTCATCAGCAATGTATCCATCCCGCGTTCACGGTAATTATACGCCGCTTGCAGCAGCAGGGTCGATTTGCCTGCGTTCATCGTGGAATAGTGAAAGTATAATTTGGCCATGGCGCGTCATATGCCGCAACTGGGGGCTTGGGCGCAAGACGGTGTTATCAAACATAACAACACGGGTATTAGAAACTTTCTAAGCGTGAAATATGTCATAATCCTTGCCTTTTTCGGCGGCCTGCGGCAACTCATAGGGATTGGTTGTGAGGTTAGATATGGACACGGTTGGAAGCTACCTGAAAAAGCACACAGAAGCTTTGGTAAAAGATGTCGGGGTTGAGCCAGCCTGCGAAATCACAGGCAAATCAAAAGCGACTCTGGGGCGATATTATTCCAGCCATGATGAGCACGCAGATCGGTTCATGCCGATCAACGCTGTGGCCATGTTGGAAGAGGCTTCCAGCTTTCCTCATGTGACAGCCGCATTGGCCGAGCTGAAAGGCGCGACTTTGTCGTTAGACGGCAGCCGACAGAACAGCCGAAAAGGTGGGGTCAGCACGGATGTGATCGTTCTGAGCCAACGATTTGCAATGCTGATGGCCGAATACAACCAGTCTATCCTGGATGGAGTCATCACGGTGAACGAGGCCAAGCGCCTCTTGCAGGAAACCATGGCACTGCAAAAAGTGTTGATTGATATGAAACTGCACTTGGAAGACGAAACAAACTAAGGCGGCGAATGCGATCAATTGATCGCTTTATTGGTCCGCCAGTTTGCCCCACAGATCATATTCGCCGGCCTCGTCCACTTCTACAGTGACAATGTCCCCCGGCGTCAGGTTTTGATGCCCCTCGTCGATAAAGAGATTGCCGTCAATTTCCGGCGCGTCTGATTTGGTGCGGCAGGTTGCGGCATCGTCTTCGACCAGATCAACGATCACGTCCATCCGTTTGCCGACTTTCGCCGCCAGCTTCGCTTCGGAGATGGCCTGCGCCTTTTCCATGAAGCGATTCCAGCGATCCTGTTTAACCTCGTCAGGTACATGGTTGGTCAAAGCATTTGAACGTGCGCCATCCACGTTCTCGTATTGAAAACATCCAACCCGATCCAACTGAGCTTCGTCCAGCCAATCCAGCAATGTTTGGAATTCGGCTTCAGTCTCGCCAGGGTAGCCAACAATAAAGGTAGAGCGCAGCGTGATGTCTGGGCAGTCAGCGCGCCATGCCGCGATCTCGTCCAACGTACGAGCCGCCGCCGCCGGGCGTGCCATGCGTTTGAGCGTGTCAGGGTGGGCATGTTGGAACGGGATATCTAAATACGGCAGTATTGCCCCGTCTGCCATATAGGGGATCAGGTCGCGCACATGGGGGTAGGGGTAAACATAGTGCATGCGGACCCAGGCGCCCAGTGAACCCAAATCGCGGGCCAGGTCCAGAATCGGAAACTTGCTGGGCCGATCGGCCCAATCAGTACCATAGGCCGATGTATCCTGACTGATCACCAACAGCTCTTTCACACCAGCCTCAACCAGCTTTTCTGCTTCGCGCAGAATGGCCCGTGCGGGGCGGCTTGTCAGTTTCCCGCGCATATCGGGAATGATGCAGAACTTGCACTTGTGATTGCAGCCCTCGGAAATCTTCAGATAGCTGAAGTGCCGGGGTGTCAGCGAAACGCCCGAGGCTGGAAGCAGATCGATGAATGGGTCCGGAGAAGGCGGTACAGCAGCGTGGACAGCATCCAGAACCTGTTCGTACTGATGTGGTCCTGTTACCGCCAAAACCTTGGGGTGGGCGCCTGTTATGTATTCTGGCTCAGCTCCCAAGCATCCGGTCACAATAACCCGACCGTTTTCAGAAAGCGCTTCGCCGATCGCGTCCAGACTTTCTGCCTTGGCGCTGTCCAGAAATCCGCAGGTGTTGACGATAACCGCGTCGGCTCCGGCATAGTCCGGCGATATGCCGTACCCTTCGGCCCGTAGCCGGGTCAGGATGCGTTCACTGTCCACCAATGCCTTGGGGCACCCCAGACTGACCATGCCGATGCTCGGCTGATCATCACGTGAGCGATCCGTTATCGTTGGGGACGGGGCCAGGTCAGGGCGAAGATTCGGTGGATTCTGGGTCATATGTGTTGCTAGCCCGCAGGTCTTTGTGTGGGAAGGGCAAAAGACAAAGCCCCGGCTTGTCGGCCGGGGCTGATACGTTTTCGATGGTCCGTCAGATCAGCGCCGGCGATCGCGCCGCGCGCTCATCGGTTGGAAGGCAACGCCAACATGCGCTTCGCAATAGGGTTTGCCGGTTTGTACGGACAAACCACAGAACCAGAAATCATCCGTCGCCGGATCACCGACAGGCCATTTACAGGTCCGTTCGGTCAATTCCATCAGCGAAAGCTTTTTGGCTTTTTTCTCAATCTCAGAGACTTTGGCCAAGGCTTCGGGGCTGATTTCATTCGCCGAAGGCTGCGGCGGCAGCGGTTGTCCGGCCGGAATGATCTGTTTGCGTGGCGGCAAAACGACCGGCCGTGTCTCTGCAACAGGCTCTGGCTGCGCAGCAGCTTTCGGCTCTGCCTTGGCTGCGGGCTTGGCCGCTGCCTTCTTTTCCGTCTCTGCGGCAGGTTTCGCTTCGGCCTTGGCCGAGGTCGAGGTGGAGCCTGCACGGTTGGAAAGGCCAAGGCGATGAACCTTGCCGATCACGGCATTACGTGTGACGCCGCCAAGTTCCTTGGCGATCTGGCTGGCTGATTGGCCTTCGCCCCACATCTTTTTCAGAAGTTCGACGCGTTCATCGGTCCAGGACATGGATGATCCTCATGCAAAAAGCGGCCGCGCGACGGGGCCGCCTAAAATTCTTTATTGGTCCCCTATTCTAATCACTAACGGCTGAGTTACAAGCGCTGCGCAACGACAGGAGCGATCAATGGACCCAATGACAGTCACACCGCCAGGAACGCGGCATTTTGGTCGCATAAACTGGTTGGGTTTATACACTCTTATCAAACGCGAAATAATGCGGTTCGCCAGCGTCTGGACACAGACAATTTTGGCACCGTTGGTCACCGCGGGTCTGTTCCTGCTGATTTTCTCGATCGCCATCGGGGAACGGCGCGGCGAAGTGATGGGGGTTCCGTTCACAACATTCATCGCACCGGGCATCATGATGATGACGGTTATTCAAAACGCGTTTGCCAATACATCGTCCTCACTTGTGATTTCCAAAGTACAGGGCAACATCGTGGATACGCTGATGCCCCCCTTGTCTCCGCTGGAACTGGTGCTGGGCTATTTGGCGGGCGGCGTGGTGCGCGGATTGATTGTTGCGATTGCAATAGCCATCGGTTTGGCGTTGGTCTTGGGGATTGTTCCGGCCCATCCATTGTGGGCGCTGGCCTTTGCGGCGATTGGGGCGGCTTTGCTGTCTGCCGTTGGTGTGGTTGCGGGGCTGTATGCCAATAAGTTCGATCAGATGGCCGCTATCACCAACTTCTTGGTCACACCCTTGGCGTTTCTGTCGGGCACGTTCTACTCCGTCGAAGCGCTTCCACCGGTGCTGAACAAGATCACCCATGTGAACCCTATTTTCTATCTGATTGACGGGGTGCGCTTTGGGATGATCGGTGTATCTGACAGCTCTCCGTGGCTTGGGTTGGCCGTATCACTGTTTGCGCTGGGCGCTTTGATCGGCATGGCATGGCTATTGTTCAAAACGGGTTGGCGCCTGAAGGCTTGATAGACAAAACACAATATCGCCGGGCATGTGCGCCTGGCGATCTGATCACGCTGGGTCAGGCAGCAATTGTTGAACGATACCAACGCCTAACAGGTATAGCGACGTTGCAACCAATAGCCAGTTGATCAGCGCCTGATCTGCAAAGCCGTGCCAAGCAGCCCAACCTGCGCTGCCGGTCCATGCCAAGGCTACTGCAAGCGATACGCTGCGCCAGCGTTCTGTCCGCACTGGATGGATAAATTTCAGCGGCAGGAACATTGCGATCGACAGCACAACAACAAGGCTGAACACCACCCATTCCGGCGGTTGCACAGCGAAAAACACCAAAATCAACATGTTCCAGCAACCGGGGAACCCGTGGAAAGAGTTGTCGGAAGTTTTCATCCGTGTGTCGGCAAAGTAAAGCGCTGATAAAAAACAGATAATCGTCACTGCCGCCCAGTTTGTTACCCCGTGCAACAACCCGGACCGGAACAAGGCGAAAGCGGGAATGAAGACATATGTCAGATAGTCGATGATCAAATCCAACAACACACCGTCAAAGCGGGGTGCGTTCACATTCACCTGATAGGCGCGGGCCAAGGGGCCATCGACACCATCAACGGCAAAAGCCACCACCAGCCAAAGAAACATTTGGGGCCAATTCTGTTGCGCTGCAGACAAAAGTGCCAGCATCGCGAAAATGGCGCCTGTCGCCGTAAGCAAATGAACCAAGTGCGCGCGGTACTTCAGGAACATTTTTCCGCCCCTTCGGTTTGGATAGCGATACACTGGATCATGCCAGCAACCCTTTCGAATTGGTGCCGGTGATTGTGGCCTTCACAATTGCGCCTTCGGTTTCGGGGTGGTCGAAATGCACTTCGGCGAATTGCTCTGTCCGTCCCATATGCGCGTTTTCCATTAGCACATTGTGCTGCTTGCCAACTTGAGCAGTCAGGTGCCGCGTCACGGCCGCATCCCCCGCAGCCCGCAAACGCGCAGCGCGCGCCTTGATCGCCCGCCCGTCCACTTGGGGCATACGGGCGGCTGGGGTGCCTTGGCGGGGCGAGTACGGGAATACATGCAGCCACGTCAGGTGGCAGTCTTCGACAAGCCGCAAAGAGTTTTCGAAATGCGCTTCGGTCTCTGTTGGGAAGCCAGCGATGATATCAGCACCAAAAGTCATGTCTGGGCGTAGGCGAATGGCCTCCTGTGCGAATCGTATGGCATCATCGCGCAAATGGCGGCGCTTCATACGTTTCAGAATCAGATTGTCGCCGTGTTGCAGGCTTAGGTGAAGATGCGGCATCAAGCGTGGCTCTGTGGCTATAGCCTCCAACAATGCCTCGTCGACCTCAATCGAGTCGATAGAAGAGATTCGCAAACGCGCCAAATCCGGGACCAACTTCAAAATACGCAGCACCAGATCGCCCAGTTTCGGCTGCGCGGGCAGATCGGCACCCCAACTGGTTAGGTCCACACCTGTCAAAACGACTTCGTGAAAGCCTTTATCGACCAACCGTTTGATCTGATCTACCACCACACCTGCCGGAACAGAGCGGGAATTGCCGCGCCCGAAGGGAATGATGCAAAACGTACAGCGGTGGTCACATCCATTCTGGACCTGAACATAGGCCCGGCTGCGCGTTCCGAAACCGTCGATCAGATGGCTTGCGGTTTCGGTGACCGACATGATGTCGTCCACGCGCACACGTTCTGTCTCGCCCACAAAATCGGCTGACATCCCGCGCCAGGTTTCGGGGGCCATTTTTTCTGTATTGCCAATCACCAGATCAACTTCGGCCATTTGCGAAAATGTCTCTGGCTCTGTTTGCGCAGCGCATCCGGTTACAACGATCTTGGATTCGGGGAAATCGCGCCGCAGCTTGCGAATTTCCTGCCGGGCTTTGCGCACGGCTTCGGCTGTTACGGCGCAGGTGTTCACAACCTGAACGTTTTCAACGCCAGCATCCGCTGCGAGGGCCTTCATCGCTTCGGTCTCATAGGCGTTCAGGCGACATCCCAGTGTGGTAAAGCGCGGCGCGCTCACCGGATTTTCTCCAGCCATTCGGGTTTTAAGACACCGTCAAACACATAGGCTGTGCCCCCGGTCATCCAAACACCATCATCGCGCCAATCTACCTGAAGCGTGCCGCCATCCAAGGTGATCTGGACGCTCTTGCCGGTCAGTCCGCGCCGCGCAGCCGCGACAGCCGTAGCACAAGAAGAGGAGCCTGACGCCAAGGTTACACCGACACCGCGCTCCCATACCCGCATGCGCAGATGATCAGGGCCGATCAGGCTGGCGACCTGCACATTTGTACGCTCTGGGTACAGCGGATGATGTTCGTAGCGTGGGCCGAAATTTTCCAGCGGGATGGCTTCGGCGTCGGGAACAAAGAATGTGCAGTGCGGATTGCCCATGCCCGTGGCCACCGGGCCGCCTTCAATCGGCAGTTCCAGTGTATCCATCTGTTCAGCCAACGGGATCTCATCCCAATTTAATTGCGGTTGGCCCATGTTCACAGCGGTGATGCCATCGCCCATGTCTTTGGCCAGAAGGGTGCCGCGATCAGTCGTCAGTTTCAGATCTTGTTTGCCGGTTTCATCCATCAAGAATCGGGCGATGCAGCGTGTCGCATTTCCGCAAGCTGCCGATGTCGATCCGTCGGAATTATAAAACGTCAGATGCGCGTCGCCGTCTCCGGCAGAGATCACTGCCAACTGGTCAAACCCAACGCCGCAGTGTCTGTCACCCAAGGCCACGGCCAAAGCGGGGGTCACATCGATATTTTGCACACGGGTATCCAGCACGACAAAGTCGTTTCCCAGCCCATGCATTTTCATAAAGGGCAAACCGTGATCCATACGCGCGCTCATTCAGGCGATATACGCCGGGCAGGTCGCGCTTTCCAGCCCCTCGGGCCGAGCCAAAGCAAATGATCCTCACCCAATCGCACTTTTTACGATTTTCCGGGTTGACCCTCAGGGCCGGACTTTCTAAAGACACCCTCCAGTGGGCCGTTAGCTCAGTTGGTAGAGCAACTGACTTTTAATCAGTGGGTCGCAGGTTCGAACCCTGCACGGCTCACCACTTATTCCTAGTAGGATCAAGTGGTTACCACTTCACCCTCGTAAGAGCCGCACGGCTCCGAGGTACGGGGCAGCGTGTTGACCAAATGCGCGAAAAACAAGTTTGTTTGAGTATTTCTGGCGAATCCAAGCACCTGGTGCCGCGCGGCGCGTTAAACGCTGTTTTTCAGACCGCGTTCCAGGCGCACAATGCCTGATACCCTGCGAATACCGTTTTTCGGCAAAGACTCACAGAACGGTATCAACCGACAGTGTTTTCACTTTGCCTTCGCACCTAGGACTGAGAGGCGATCAACGTCTCTTTGTTGCAGCGTTTTGTTTGGCCTTCGCGCGGGAGGCAATGAAACCCTCACCCAGTTCGAGCGTGTAGACCTGTAATTCTGCGAGCACAGTATCAGCCTCAATCGGATCACGGTCTTCAATCGCATCGGTCAAACGCGCGTGCATTTGAACAATTCGCTCTCTCGATCGTGCGCTGAAGGTAATCATATTCATCAACGGCTGCATCGCTTCGACAGCGCCTGCCAGCTGGTAAGACAGAATCGGGTTGGCCGCAGAATCCACAAGGGCTCGATGCAGGGCGACATCAGAGGCGCAGAAGGCCTGGTCACTAAGGTTGGGTTGGCCTTGGCGGTGTATTTCCGCTCTCATCGCGGCCAGATCGTCAGCGGTGCGCCGCAGACACGAAAGCGTCGTGCACGATTTTTCCATCGCATATCGCGCTTCGCAGGCCACGGCAAAATCGACGTCGTTGATTGATAGCAATAGCGTCGATGTTGTCTCGTGCTGACTTTGCGCTTCTTGGTAAGACAAGCGGCGCACAAAGGCCCCGCCAAAGGCCCCCCGTTCGGTACGGATCAGCGATTGCGCAGCCAATCTTTTGAGTGCCTCACGCACGGTCGGGCGAGACACTTCAAATGTTTCTGCCAGATCCGATTCTGACGGCAAGCGGTCATCCACGGTCAGTTCACCGCTAAGAATTGCATCTCGAAGCGTTTTGGCGATTTGGGCGGGAAGGTCCGCCCTTGGGGGTTGTTTCTCGTTTTTCATTTGTCTTACATTTAAATGTAAGGCATTTATAGCCTAAGTGAATCACATTGCAAGGAAGGGGGAGGCTTGCATGCAATGGGTATCAGATCGGGCGGATGCGCGCACTGTCTTGCGTTCGGTGCCGTGACCATCCCCCATGGGGGATTTCGCGGCTGAACCGCCTGTATTTGCCAATGTGTGCGGCGCGGGCGTTCCGTTTTTCAGGTCGGTTTTGAAACTGTGCAGATGGCATGGTGCTCAAGCGAGAAAGATAAAAATTACTAAATGAATAAGGGGGTATTACGTGTTCAAAGCTCTGCTAGTAGAAAAATCTGACGACGGAAAAACCAGCGCCAGTGTTGCCGAAATCAGTGAGGATCGTCTGCCCGAAGGGGATGTGACAGTCGCCGTCGAATATTCAACCGTCAACTACAAGGATGGTCTTTGCATCGGTCCTGGCGGCGGTTTGGTGCGCACCTATCCGCATGTGCCGGGCATCGACTTTGCAGGCACAGTAGAGGCATCAGATGATGATCGCTACAAACCCGGCGACAAGGTGGTGCTGACTGGCTGGCGCGTTGGTGAAAACCGTTGGGGCGGCTACGCGGAAAAGGCGCGGGTCAAGGCCGATATGCTGGTGCCTTTGCCAGACGGTTTGACGACCCGTCAGTCAATGGCCATCGGAACGGCGGGCTTTACGGCTATGCTGGCCGTCATGGCGCTGGAAGATCACGGCATCAAGGATGGCCCGGTATTGGTCACGGGGGCTGCCGGGGGCGTGGGTTCCGTCGCTACGGCCATTCTTGCCCATTTGGGCTATCAGGTGGCGGGCGTCACCGGGCGCCCCGACACCAGCGATTATCTTGCATCGCTTGGCGCAACACAAATTGTACCGCGTGAAGAGCTTGCTGAAACCGTCAAGCGCCCGCTGGAGAGTGAGACATGGGGTGGCTGCATTGATGCCGTAGGTGGCCCTATGCTGGCGCGCGTGCTGGGTCAAATGAAGTATGGCGCGAGTATTGCCTCTGTGGGTTTGGCAGGCGGCGCCAACCTGCCGGCAACTGTCCTGCCATTCTTGCTGCGCGGTGTGAACTTGTTGGGCATCGATAGCGTAATGCAACCCTATGAAAACCGGGTGCGCGCGTGGAGCCGGATAGCCAAAGACCTTCCAATGCAGAAGCTGGAGGCGATGGTTCAACCTGCAACGCTGTCGGATCTGCCGGCGTTGGGGGCGGATATCTTGAAGGGGCAGGTCAAAGGACGCGTTGTTGTTGATGTAAGGGCCTGATCCCACGGAAACTTAAAGTCATGCGGTCCTCTTTCTTAGCGAGGGCCGCAGCTGTGTTTGGGCTTTAATATGTATGCCGGGCGGGAAGGGGTGGTCTCTATTGGCAAGCCCGCCTCAATCTGTAAACTCCAATACAGGGGTCGGTAGCGTTTTGCCGGAGAATGTATCGACAATTCCAATATCGCTCAGATGGGGCCCCGCATTGCAAACCAATGAGGCGCCGAAACAGGCTTTGAAAACCAAGTAGGGTGGTTGCCAGTCCACAATCTTGTTCATGGCCGCGATTATTCCATCGAAATCATCGGCGACGGTGGCCAGATCATTCTCTTGCATCAGCCCACCAAAAGGCAGCGGCATCTTGGCCAAGACTGCACCATCAGACACAACGGCAAGCCCCCCGCCCATTGCCCTAATCGTGTTGGCGGCCAAGGCCATATCGGCCGAGCCCTTTCCGAACAGAGTCAAATTATGGCTGTCGTGCGAGACTGTTGTTGCAAACACACCTCGCCACGTGCCCCATTCCTCCAAAAGCGCCAAGCGCGGCGGCTGATGCGCCCCAAAGCGATTAACAATGGCCATTTGGATCATATCGTCCGGGCAAACCACGGCACCGTCGAAAACCGAGACTTTTCGCTGGCCCCATTCGGTGAACCTGGGCCGCTTGATGGTTGCGATTTTAGCCGAAGTCCCTTCTGCTTTGATCTTGAAGTCACTGGCCTGTAACGCACTGACGTCGAAGGAATTTCGCAGTTTTAGATGGCGCTTTTCGTCGTTGGTTTCTGTGGGGGCGTCGGGCAGATGTGAGATGTCCTGCCCATTCAGCAAAACGGTTTTTGCCGCAAATTCTTTCAGGTCGTGGAACATCACAATATCGGCCCGGCGTCCGGGTGCGATCAATCCCAGATCGCGGCGGCCCAACTGCGTTGCGGCATTCAGCGTTGCTGCCTGCAAGGCCTTCAGAGGCGACAATCCGTATCGTACCAATCTGCGAACCACATCATCCAGCCCGCCTGCTTTGTGCAGGTCGTTTGGAAACACATCATCAGTGCATAACGTCAGAGTCTGTGGAAACGTGTCCAATGTGTTCAGAGCCTCAACAAACTGAGGCAGCAAGTGATCATGCGATCCTCGCATCTCGATTGTCAGGCCAGCCTGTAGCTTGTTCAGCAAATCCTCGCCCGACGTCAGTTCATGGTCGGTCTGAATGCCGGATGTCACGTAGCCCTGTAGCGCCGCGCCCTCTAGGCCCCGCGCATGTCCGCAAACCCGCTTTTGTGCTGTCAAACCGGCTTGGACGATCCCAGACATACGTGGTGACCGATCCAGCACGGATTGCATCGACATGACTTCGGCCACACCGTTTATATCCTGCCGGGCCAATAGGTCTGACATGACCCGTTCATCAAAATTACCGCCAGTTGTTTCAAACCCAGGGGCCGAAGGAACGCAGGAAGGAGCCAGAACAAGAAAGCGCATGGCGCTGGAGCGGGCCGCTTCGAAAGCAAACTCCATACCCTCTAACCCAGCTACATTGGCCAGCTCATGAGGGTCCCAGACGGCGGTTGTCACACCCCGTGGCAGGATAGCGCGGCTGTATTCATCGGGCATGATCATCGAACTTTCGACATGCATATGCATATCGATCAGACCGGGGCTGAGATAGTTGCCGGAGGCATCAATCGTGACTTTCGCGCTGTAAGCGACATCGCTTTCCGGCGCATGCACGCTGGCAATAAGCGGCCCGACAATCCCGACATCTGCATGCCGCAAGCGAAGTGTGACCATATCAACGATAACACCGCCCGAGATCAGAACGTCAAAAGGCTCCTGACCCTGAGCAGCCGCAATGGCGCGGCTCCGCAAGGCAGGATCGTTCAGATCATTTGGCTCAATCATTTGATGCCTTTCTTAAAGCGCTCAGGCAGCGGTCCGCGGCGGTTGATACGACGCGCGTTGCAAGTGAGACAGAACTATCCTCTGCCGGAGAGAATGTCGTTTTGCCATACTTTTCGTGGGGCGTTAACTCAACCTCAGCATGAACCGGCGCGAATCCCACGCTTTCAGGGCAGGCCAATGAAAGGGCTGCCAAGGGATCATAAATGGCCATTTCCTGACGCCCGCGGGACAGCGCGATATCCAGATACCCCCCCAGCAAATCAGCCAGCAACGGAGTCAGATCCGTTGGCAGGCTGCCGGTGCCAAAGGTGACTTTTCGGCAGATTTCCAGATCAACAACGTCAACCTGAACACCTGATGAAAAAACGTGTGCCACAGCTTCTGGATCGGCAAGAGCGTTGAATTCTGCGTGTGGGCTGTGATTGCCCCGCCCTGACGCGCCGCCCATCCAAATGATGCGGCTGATTTTGGCAAAGTCTTGCGGGGCGTCGCCATACATTTGGGCCAGATTGGTCAAAGGTCCAAGCGCCAACACATCGTGCCGGGTCTGGCCATTTGATAACCAGTCGCGCAAGGCCGGTGCAACGGGTGGCAGACTCTGGTCAAGAACCGTCGGCAGGTAACGCCCACGGCTCTGCATGCCTTTGGCCCCCAAGATCCGTTCCGCCGTTTCCTGTGGCCTGTGCAAAGGGTTCGCCGCACCTTGGTACAGCTGCCAATCGGCGCCAAAGACGCTTTGCGCACCGGTCGCATTGCGTACAACCTGCTCCAGCACAGCGTTGCCTGCGACCAGTGAAATGCCATCAATCACAATGCCTTCGGCGCGCAGCACCAAAATTGCCCATAGGTCGTCAAACCCAAAGTCAGTGTCGACCCAGACGCCCATCAAGCACTCACAAGTGCGCGGGCGGTTTGCAGCGGCAAATCAAATTGAACCGGGTCCCCAATAGCATAGGCCGGGATATGAACATCTGCATCGGCGCGGATAAACCCTATCGCGGTGTCCAGCACATACTCACGATGCTGACCTGCAAAGGCCACCCCTGTGACATGCCCCTGATGATCGCCAGCGCCGATTGTCACGTCACCCGGACGCCAGCCCAGATAGGGGGCATCTGCTGTGTATGGCACGCGCAATTGGCCAGCGTCGTTGGAAAGGGTCTGCCCGCTCAGCTGAAAGATATTTTCAAACCCCATGAAGTCGGCAGCAAAGGCCGTTTTCGGTGTATTATACAGCTCGTCCGGGGTTCCGATTTGTTCGATAAGACCATCGCGCATCAGGACAATGCGATCAGCCAACGCCAAGGCCTCACTTTGGTCATGCGTTACGAAAACCATGGTCACACCGGTCTGGCGTTGAACCCTTTGCAACTCGTTGCGCATTTCTAGCCGCAGCCGTGCATCCAGGTTGGACAAGGGTTCGTCCAGCAACAAAACTTTGGGTTCCATTACCAACGATCGGGCCAATGCCAAACGCTGTTGCTGGCCACCCGACATTTCGGCAGGCTTTCGATCCGCCAGATGCGACAGGCCGACGGTTTTCAGGCCAGCTTCTGTTCGGGTCGTAATATCGGACTGAGACATTTTTTTCAGCCGAAGGCCAAACGCAACATTTTCAAACGCCGACAGATGCGGGAACAGCGCATAGGACTGAAAGACCAACCCAATGCCACGTTTGTTTGCGGCCACGCGCGTCACGTCCCGGTTATCAATCTTGATGGTCCCTGATTTGGCAGTCATCAATCCAGCAATCGCGCGCATTGTCGTGGTTTTTCCGCATCCCGAAGGCCCCAACAGGGCGATCAGCTCTCCTTCACGAATATCCAGGTTCAGGTTGGGGACGGCGACAGTGTCGCCATAAGCGAGCGTCAGGTCAGTCAAAGAGACAAATGCATCAGACATAGCGTGAAAACCCCAGGAATTTCTCGGCGATGAAGACAATCGCGACAGAGAGGAAGGCAAGAAGTGCAGACAATGCGGCCACGGAAGGATCGTAGGTAATTTCCATGTACGACAGCATGTCGATTGGCAGTGTGCGAACACCCGGCCCCGACAGGAATAATGAGACAGGGACCTGATTGAAACTGGTGACAAAGCCCAGAATGAAAGCGGCCAGAACACCACCGCGGATATTGGGCAAAACAACTTTGAAGAAGGCTTGCAGGCGCGAACATCCCAGCAGGACTGCGGCCTCCTCCATGTCAGAGCGCAGGTTGTTCAGGCTGGAAGACACCACCCGGACGGCATATGGCAAAACCAGCGCTGTATGAGAAAAGAACAGCGCCATTGTAATGGTGAAGTTCAGCGGCACCACCAGATAGCGCAAAAGCGCCAGACCAACGATGATGCCAGGCACGATGATGGGCGCGGCGACGATCGTGCGAATGGTTTCTGCGCCCGGCAACTTATAGCGGTTCAGGGCATATGCCGCAGGGATTCCCATAACGAGCGCGGCCAGCGTTCCAAATACGGCCAAGAACATCGACAACGCGAAGCTGGCCCGGAAGCTTTCGATGGTGAAAACCTTGTAATACCATTTCAGCGATAGCCCATCGGGTGGAAACGCCAGCGAATTGCCCGCCGACATTCCGGCGAAAATAATGATGAAAAAGGGCCCGATAAGGAAAGTCAGCGTAAGCCCTAAGATAAGCCATGTCGGCCAGTTGCGTGCCATGTCAGCTCCTCGCCGTTGCTATGCGTTTCAGCAAAAGGTTCGCAGAAAAACTCATGACAATGAGGATCATAGCGATCACGCTGGCACTGACAAAGTCATTGGAAACATTTACCTTTTGGTAGAGTAGCGTCTCCAGCATCAGCACCTTTGATCCACCCAGGATTGCCGGAGTGATGTAAGCGGTTAGGGAGCCTGTAAAGACTAGCGTTCCGCCCATCACGAGCCCCTCTTTGGTTAGCGGCAAGATCACCCTTGTGAACACCTGAAGCCAGTTGGCCCCCAGAACGCGCGCGGCAGGAATGGCATCGCGCGGGATATTCTCCATCGCGCTGACAAGCGAGATGATCATCAGAGGCAGGAACAGCTGCAACAGGCCCAGAAACACAGCCGTTTCCGTGAATAACAGACGTATCGGAGTTTCCGACAAGCCTAAGCCTACAATCGTGTCGTTGACGATGCCGGTGCGCCCCAGAATGACGATCCATGCATAGGTACGTGCAACCGGTGAAATCATTAAGGGAAGAACGACCAACCCAAAAATCTGGCCACGCGATTTGTCGTTCAAGTTGACGATACAAAAGGCGGCGGCATACCCGATGATTGCGGACGTGCCGGCAACCAGAACGCCAAGCTTCAAGGTCCGTAGGAATACCTTTTGGTTCAGGGGTTGGGCGAAAAAGTCGATGTAGCCCTGTAGGGACCAACTGCCTTCAAACCGAAAGGCTTCGGACAGCAAAATTCCAACCGGTACCAAAAACAACAGAAAAGAGAAGACCGCGGCAGGAAGCGCAAGTGCCCATCCTTCTCGTCTATTTTGAAACATGGGTTTCCCTTCCCCTTGGTATGGCGGAGGGGCGAGCCCTCCGCCAAGTAAGCGTTATTGGATGACGACGCGGTTCCACTGATCGACCCAACCATCCCGCTTAGAGATGATTTCGGCAGGTGGCAGGATTTTGAGCGAGTTGATCAGATCAGCGCCGTAGGTCAAACCTTCGGCGACTTCGTCAGAAACGGTCACCGTCATATTGGCCGGGCTGTCGATTTGAGCAATTGCAATACGGGTCTGCACTTCTGCGGACAGCCAGTAATCCATGAACTGATACGCCAACTCTTCGTTGCCGTTGCCCTTTGTCATCAGCATCACGTTCATGCCGCCCGCTTGTCCTTCGACAGGATCAGCCCAGGCAAATGGCACATCGGTGCCTTTGAAACGGCTCCAAGCAAAACGACCAACCGGGGCCGCGATGACCTCTTCCTGAAGCATCAGTTGGGCCAGTTCCGAAGAGCGCGAATAGAAGGTCACGATATCATCGGCTTTTGCGCCAATCGCATCGATCGTTGGCCCGAAGTCGGATGGGTCTTGGTCCAGCGCGGCGTTTAGCATCATCAAGGTCAGCGGACCTTGGGTGCCAGTGATTGTTGGCAGTGACACGCGACCAGCCAATTCAGGTGACAGCAAGTCGCCCCAGCTGTCGACGGTCAGTAAGTCAGAGCGATAGACAATTGAACTGGCATAGAATGTGTATCCAACGGCCGTGTTGTTGCCGAGCGGATTCTGTGCCGATGGATAAAGTTCGTCAAAGCTGCTGAGTTTGGTTGGGTCAAGTTCCGCCAGCAGCCCTTTCTGAGACAATGCCAGCGCATCATGAGAAGAGATTACCGCCATGTCGATCACTGGATCGGCCGCGTTTGCTTCGATTTTTGCCATCCGTTCAACGCTGTTGCCGGTTTCAATAACCAGTTCGCAGCCGCAAAGTTCTTCGAACGGATCGTAGAGCGCCTCTTTGTAAGCGTCTTGGGCAAACGAATAGACCGAGATTGTCAGTGTTTTTTCTTGGGCAAAGGCACTGGCTGCACAAAACGTCAGCGCGGTTGCTGAAAGTAGCAGATTTTTCATTTCAGTTCTCCTTGTTGGGATGGGGGTGGTTTGGCGGTGGAACCTCGCATGACGAGCTTCATCTTTACGGCGACGCCTTCGGCTTCTGGCTCTGTGCTTTCGATTTTTGCCTGCAAGAAGCTGATGGCAATTTCGGCAATTTGGGTGACGTTTTGTTCAACCGTCGACAGCATTGGGCGAACGGCCATGCCCAAGGGCAGATCATCAAACCCCATAACGCTTAGGCGTCCGGGGACATCCAACCCCGATTGATGCGCATCGCTCAGAACTCGCAGCGCAACGAGGTCTGAGGTTGTCAGCACCGCAGTCACGCCAGCGTCCGCCGATTTGACCAGATCGGGGAATTCGACGTTGCTCCAGAACACCTGATAGTGGCCTACATCCTTGATGGCTGAAATCATGCCGCGGATACGGTCGTTTTGAACCTGAGAACTGTTGTCGCCGCCAATCAGCAGAAAGCTTTTATGACCCAAATCGATCAATGCCTGCGCAGCTTTGCGCCCGCCGTCAGTGTGATCCGAAGACACGGTATTGGCGGGGTCAGTGGGTGTGTGAATAACAGCTGTGGGTAGCGCCTTGACCAACGGGCGAGTGCCGCGATGTGGGACAATCACCAATCCATCAACGCCGCGCTGGCGAAGCCTTTGGATGGCGGCCCCTTGATCCTCAACGCTGCCGCGTGAGTCCGCAATCAAAACGCCATAACCGGCCTTGGTTGCGGCTGTTTCAACGCTTTGCGCAAGTCTGGGGAAAAGCGGGTTTGTAAGGTCTGGCATAACCAGCCCCAAAATCCCGGATCGCCCGGTTTTCAAGGCGCGGGCCGTCATACTAGGATGAAAGCCAAGCTCATTGGCGCGTATACGGATACGTTCGGCGGTCGCCTCAGAAACACGTCCCTTGCCCGACAAGGCGTTAGATACCGTGGCGGAGGAGACCCCCAAGTCTGCTGCAATCTCTTTGATGCTACTCATCGCGTTCACCCATGATTAAACGGTTAACCAGCGTGTCTTTGCGAGTCAACAGATTTGATTAATCGATAAATCAAGGGCGAAACCGATGCACATGAAAGATGCACACGCGGAAATATGGTTGATTATTGGTCGTCGTCCGATCGCACATCACACAAGGTTTCTGCGCGCCGAGAGCCGCCTGGCCGTGGGGGAAAAGCGGTATGAGAAAAGGGGAGGGATGCCGATTAGGCCGCAACCTAAGTGAAGTGCGCTAGCTCAGGCCGCGCGCCGGATCATAGCCCCGAGCCGCCAAAACGCAAAACACCGTTGCGGCAATGACGACCCACATTAGGGCGGGCAGATTGGGTGTCAGGTACAGGGAAAACCGGATCAATTCGACCGCTTGGGTAAAGGGGTTTAGGGCGCAGATATTGTAAAGGAGCTCTGAACTTTCGGCCATTTTCCACAGGGGGTACAGTGCCGAAGACAAGAAGAACATCGGGAATATGACAAAGTTCATCACCCCGGCAAAATTTTCCAATTGCCGCACAAAGCTTGATAAAACCAACCCAAGCGCACCCAGCATTATGCCGCCCAATACCAGCCCAGGTAACACGGCAAGGTAGCCCAACACTGGCACCGTGATCCCGAAAAGAGCGGCGATTGCCAAGAAGGTATAGACCTGCAAAACCGAAATTGCGCTGGAGCCAATAAGGCGACAAAACAGCAGCCACCAACGCGGCAGCGGGCTGGTCAGTAGCAGCTTCATCGAGCCCATTTCACGGTCATACACCAGCGACAGAGAGCTTTGCATTCCATTGAATAACAAGATCATCGCGCATAATCCGGGGACGATATACGTCTCGTAAGTGATGTAGGTCTGGTAGGGGGGGATGATCGAAATCCCCAAGGCGGCCCGAAACCCTGCCGCAAAAATCAGTAACCAGACCAACGGACGTACCAGCGCCGACAAGAACCTTTCGCGCTGATGCACAAACCGCAGAAATTCACGGCCCACTATCGCGCGTAGAACATTGAGCCAAGCGTTCATATCTGGGGGCCTTTCGTGGCGTTCAAGAACCAACCAGACAGGCTGTCTTGCCCGCGAATATCGCCGGTATTGCCGTCGGCGATGATCTGGCCTTGGCACAAAACCAATAGCCGGTCTGTGTCGCGGACCTCGTCAGTTAAATGGGTGGTCCACAGAACACACAGCCCCTGGTCGGCCAGATCATGCACATGGGCTGTGATTGCGGCCCGAGATTCTGCATCCAACCCCACCGTGGGTTCATCCAGCAGCAAGACACTGGGATTGTGCAGGATGGATCGGGCCAGTTCTGTTCGGCGGCGATGCCCGCCATTCAGTGCGCGGATTTTTTCATCGGCGCGCTCAAGCATGTTCAAACGATCCAACGCAATATCTATGCGGCGCGGTACATCGTGCCGGTTTAACCCGTGCAAGGCTGCGAAATAGGCAAGGTTCTGACGCACGGTCAGATCAAGGTCCAATGTTGGCTGCTGAAACACCACGCCAAGCGCCGCCAGCGCTTTGCCTGGCGCGCGCTGCAAATCATGACCGGCAATCGCAATCCGCCCTTCGGGGGAAACCAAAAGCCGTGTCAGCAACGAAACAAGCGTCGATTTCCCAGCGCCATTCGGGCCTAAAAGTGCGCAAAACTGCCCGGTGGGCACCTCAAACGAAACGTTGCGAAGCGCCTTTTTGGTGCCGTAGCTGAAACTCAAGTCCGAAACGGAAAACCCGCTGCTCATGTCGGCTTCCTTCGGATGGGGTGTCGCGCAGGTCTGTAACCGCCGTCTGGCGCGCATGGGGTAGGGGGGCAGCCATCAACCGGAACATCAAGCAAAGCGAAGAAGACCGGTATCGAAATTTGAAGCTCCCTACCCATATCGTTTCCCAATTATTGTAAGCTGCAAAGAGTTGCAGGTTGGCCCTTCACCTCAAGAATCCGGTCAGCAAGTCGCTCTGCTTCGGCTTTTGCGTGGGTCACAAACAGCGTTGCGGGCCGCGCCTCTTTTATCAAGGTTTCTGTCAGGCTGATCATTTGTTCTGCCATTTTCGGATCAAGCGAAACAAAGGGTTCATCCATAATTAACAAGTCGGGCGACCCGGCAAATGCCCGCGCAAGGGCCAAACGGCGCTGCTGGCCCAGAGACATCTGTCCAGGGAAGGCATCCTCCTTGGATGCAAGCCCAACACGGTCTAACGCGGCCAACGCGGTTTGGCGGTCTAGGCCAGATTGCGTTAGCAAAAGATTGTCCAACGCACTGCGCCAGGGCAGCAACGTGGGCTCCTGAAACACGAAAGCCAGCGCATCTGGCCTGACAATGGTGCCTTCAAACTGAGTGTCGATCCCAGCGACAATGCGCAGGATGGTTGATTTCCCAACGCCAGATGGGCCTAGCAACGCAACGGTTTCACCCGGTGCGATGTCAAACTGCACCCGGCCCAATACCTGAACAGGTCCGAAATGCTTGGCATGGATATCTACGTTTATCATGCAGACCTCCACCGCCGGACACGGCGTTCCCAAGGTTGTAGCAAGACCCACTCTACGATCAGCATTACTGAGATGAAGGACAGCGCATAGACAAGCACCATGGCGACGTCGAACAACTGAAAATACAGATGAATTTGAAACCCAACGCCCGATGATCTCCCAAGAAACTCTACCACCAAGACGATTTTCCAAATCACCGCAACGCCGGTTCTGGCAGCCGCAGTGATGAAAGGGGCCAGCTGCGGCACAATCACATGGCGGATGCGGGCGAACCAAGACATTCGATAGACCTGTGCCATCGCATCCAGGTTTTGATCTAATGCGCGGGCGCCTTCGCGGATCATTGTGGCGACGTTGGGGATTTTGTTCAACGTCACCGCCAAAATGGCGGCAGTTTCATTTAGGCCGATCCAAAGGTAGCACAAAACAATCAAGACAAGGGCAGGCAGGTTTAGGAAAACGACCAGCCAAGGGTCAAGCCAACGGTTGATCTTTGGGCACCTGCCCATAATGAAACCCAAAACACAGCCCAAACCCATGGCCAACGTAAAAGCCCAAACCACCCGAACCAGAGTTGCCCCCAAATGAAACAGTAAGTCACCCGAGGCGAGTTCTTGACGGAAAGGCGCATTTAAAGCCCATGGAAACGGCAAAACCTGTGGATCATTCGTCAGCATAGCTGCGATGATCCACAGGCCAAACAAGCCGATGATCGACAAGACAGTCGTGATGCGCATGCCAATCATCATTTGGTAATTTCGCTCACTCTAAATCCGCAAACAGTCCCTCAGGAACCGAGGTTGCTTTGCCAACCAGATCGGGACCGCCAAGATCATTCATCAGCGACAACAGCTTGCTGGCGCCCTCTGGATCAACAGCGCCACGTGCCGGCGCCCCTGCCAACCAGTCTGATTTCAACTGGGCGAATTGGGCGTCTGACTTTGCATTCATGCGCGGGCGGATTGCGTCCCACGCGGTGTCATCACTGGCCAGCAGGTCTTTGGCATCGCGGCTGGCATTGTAAAACGCCTGCGCCAAGTCCGGGTGCTCTGCCAAAAAGCTTTCCTTCATGAAGTAGCCAAGCAGGGGCGTATCAGGATTCAGGCCAAGCGCTTTGCTGGCATCGGCAACAGAGATCACTTCCTCCATTCCGGCAGCTTTCATCTTGGCCAGAAAGTGCCAGAAGTTGATGGCGCCTTTGAACTCTCCACCAAGGGCGGATTTGAAAATCAGGGGCGGCGCACCAAAAACCTGTTCGGTTTCAGCTTTCAGGTCAAAGCCGTATTCCTGTTGCGCATAAGCGCGCAGGATCAGCCAGGATTTGTCTAATGGGCCGCCGGCAATACCAACCTTGCCGCCAGCCAGGTCTGTCAGTGCAGAAATGCCTTGGCCTTTGGGGGCGACCAAACCGCCAACAGCTTTGGAATACGGGATAAAGACATAGTCCTTACCAGCCGCGCGTTGCCGTGCGACCCAAATCCAGTCTGCAACGGCCATATCGGCTTCGCCACCCTCGACAGCGACGCGTGTCGCGCCGTTGTCGGCATAGGGCATGACCTCAAGCTCAAACCCATTGGCCTTGTCAAAGCCATTGCCAGTGATGGTGGCGAGTTCCCAATTTACAGTGCCAATTTTCAGAACCGCGGCGCGGATTGTTGGCGTCTCGTCGGCCATTACCGGCCCGGCGATGATCGTAGCGATGACGCTGGCGAGTTTCAAAAGTCTCATTGGGTTTCCTCCCTTTTGGGACCAAGTTCTTTATTCAGCACGGCGGCTGATTTCCTTCAGGTCGGCATCAAGTTCGATGTCAAACTGGTGGCCGCCTTTGCAAATGACGTCGTCAAGTTCGTAGCCAGCGCCGTCCTTCTCGATATCGTCTGGCGACATTTGGCATTCGATGTCCGAAAGCATCGCCATGATCTGATTGACGGTTTCGGCCGGGATCGCAGACTCCTCTGCCAGGGCGGGTGCGCCCAAAAGGGTAAGAGCAAGTGCAATGGAAAAACGGTTCATTTGATTTGCCCTCCTGAGCAGTTACTGAATGCTGATGCGGATTTGCTGGGTTTGCCCCGTTGAGCCGGGAATGCTTAAGGTGTGGGGGCCCGGTTTGATGGCGATGAAAGAAATCTCGGCGGTGCCAGCTTCATCAAATTCAAGGGAATCAATGGCCATCGGACGGATTTCGATACCGTTGATGACAATTTCGTTCATCCAGATCGCACGGAAGAAGTCCGGTCCGCGAAGCGCCAGTTCGGCAGAGCCATCGGCGGTGATGCGCATCTTGTAATAAGCGCCGGATTGCAGAACCACGTCCTCGCCCAAAGGAACGCCCGAAGCCAAGGTGATCTCTATGGGGTCACCCCTGTTGCAAGCGGCCAAGAGACCGGCAAAGCCAAAGTCGTCACATAGCGGCGCCGCAACGGCGGGACTGGACAGGCAACATGCTAGTAGGGCAGCAGACAAACGTTTCATTGGGGCTCCTTGCGCGATGCGTATGAATGTTGGTGCGATCCATGGGATTGCCAAAGCCCTGCCAGCTGCACACCCAGGGCAGGAGTGGAGCGGGCCACGATCTGGCCTGATGAAGCGGGGGCCAAATGCTTGGTCTGGACAGTGACGGCCAGATCTAACGCACAGGGTACTAATTCAGGATTTGAGGGAAGCGTCGGCGCGGGGGCGGTATCTGCGTTAAAGGCCCACGCAGGTTGCGTGACCCCCAAATGCAGCAAAACCACAAGTAGCGGAACAAAGGTCCGTGACATCGATTCCTCCCTGAGCCCACCATTTTTGATTAGGCTCTCGTTCAATAACCAACGAAAATGGGGGCGTTTAACAACCGATACTTTCGGACGTGTTGCAGGGTGTTTTCGCGTTTGAAATCGACCTGTGTCGATTCTGAATTTATATGGAATGTCGAGGAAAACGCATCTGCAGGCAGAGCCAAATGGTGTGGGCCGGGCAAATCACCCGGCCCGAAGTTATCCTATTCTTGCGTCAAAAGCCGGCCGCCGTGTGGATTGTCGATTACCATTTTCCAGCCCCCATCTGCCTGCTTGCGCATGACTGCAATTGATAACCCGGATTGGGCGATGTCTTGCCCGTCTGGCGTGCGCCCTGTCATGTTCCAAGGCGCGATATGCACGGCGATATCACCGTTCACGATCACCTCATGACCGGCATAGTCAAAGACCGGATTGACCATCGCCATACCAGTGAACATTTGCTCCAGTTGGGTTGGGTCTGATATCGGGGTGTTCGGTTCAAATAGAACGGTTGCCTGGCTTTCATAACTGGCCATGACAGCGGCGATGTCATTGCTTTGGAATGCCGCGGTCATGTTCTGAACTAGGGTCAGCGCATCCTGTTGATCTTGTGTCATTTTCTGTCCTTCTGCTGTTGTGGGTTGGGGTAGGCAAAGCGCAAGCGCCATCAGCCATGCAAATGCATGCTTCATGATCAAATCCTTTGGTTTGTCGGGGTGGTGGGTTAGTGGGGCGTTTCCACCAGTTTCAGGACTGCATCGGCATAGTCCCTCAACGGGGTCATTGGCCCGGTTGCACGTTGAAGTTTTGCCGCAACCAGCGCCGTTTCGGCCTTGGCGGCCTGTTGCTGAACCTCGTTGAAACTTGGCGCTTCTGACAAGGTGTTTGATGGCGCGGCGCCTATGCGGCCACAGGCCATGGCAGCTGGCAATCGCTTGCGACACGAACAGGCCGCAGACCTGTTGGCCAAGCCGCAAGACGCAGCTGTGAAATCCTGAACGCTTTGCCGTGCCCGTGACAGGCGCTTGCGAAAGTTGGCAGGGGATATGTCCAGAACACTGGCGGCTTCGGCGTGCTCAAATTCCAAAATTTCACCTAAGACGTAAGCAGCACGATGGTCGCGGTCCAAACACAGCAACATCGCCATAGTGCATCGCAAACGCAGCTCGTTCAGCATGATGTGATCTTCCGGCGCCGCGTTCTGGTCGTCGGCCAATCCGTTCAAAAGGTCCTGTGAAAACATCTGAAAGGACAAACCAGGGTCATTTGCGATGACCTTCTTGGCCGTCAAAAGATAGTTTGTCGCAACCCTGTAGCACCATGTCTGAAACTTGCTGTCGCCTTGGTACGTGGACAGTTTGGTGACAATGCGGATCAGAATTTCCTGCGTCGCGTCTTGCGCTGTAGTCGGGTCGGCCAGCATCCGAACAGCCAGACGAAAGACCTGCCCCTGAACCCCACGGATGAGGGTGTCGAGGGCGGACAGATCACCGTCCTGTGCTTGTTCGATGATGGATTGGGTTATTTGGGGCATGTGGCGGTCTGTGATATGTGAATGTGTCATACAGTATTAGACACGCACACAGACCAATGTGTGACAAACTAATTTCCCAAAACCTGCGGCGCAGAAGCAGTAAGTGCAGCACGTGAGGATTAATCTTTATTGAAAACAGGGTGTTGACAGCTCCGCTTTTACCAACGTCGCCGCGAAATATTTACTTTGGATCATCCTGATTATCTTCTTGTGGTGACCTTATCGCTGAGCATTTTCCCAAGTTGGGTTGACCCAAGGTTGCACGTTTGCAGGTGCCAGGGGCGCGTGCCCCAAAATATGGTCTGCCGCTTTTTCTCCAACCATGATCGATGGGGCATTCAGGTTTCCATTTGTGATCCGAGGGAAAACGGAGCTGTCTGCCAGGCGAAGACCGTCGACGCCAATTACCCGGCACTCTGGATCAACCACTGACATCGGATCATCCGCGGCCCCCATGCGGCATGTCCCGCAAGGATGATACGCGCTTTCGGCATGTTCACGGATAAACCCGTCAATCTCGTCATCTGAAACCAAATGCGCACCGGGCTGGATTTCGGATTTCACAAAAGGCTCGAAGGCTTCTTGCGCAAAGACTTCGCGTGTCAGGCGGATGCACGCACGGAAGTCTTCCCAGTCTTGCTCGGTGGACATGTAGTTGAAAAAGATGCGTGGTGGCGTTTTGGGGTCTGCCGAACGCAGCGTGATTTCTCCGCGTGACGGGCTGCGCATGGGGCCAACGTGGGCCTGAAATCCATGGCCTTCGGAAGCGGCCTTGCCATCATAGCGTACGGCGATTGGCAGGAAGTGATACTGAATGTCTGGATAAGGAATGCCGGGCCGTGACCGGATGAACGCCGCGCTTTCAAACTGGTTGGATGCGCCCAGCCCCTTGCCGGTAAACAGCCATTGCGCACCGATCAGGCCTTTGCCAATTAAGTTCCAGTATTTGTACAATGTGATCGGCTGTTTTGAGGCCATCTGCATGTAGATTTCCAGATGGTCTTGCAGGTTTTGGCCCACTCCGGCGCGATCAGCGACCACCTCAATATTATGTTCTGCAAGATGGGCCGCCGGACCAATGCCAGATAGCATCAAAAGCTTGGGGGAATTGATCGAAGATGCCGCGACAATAACTTCACTTTCGGCGCGGATCACCTCGACCTTGCTGCCACGCTCAATTTCAACACCAACCGCACGTCCGTCTTCGATGACGATCCGGCGGGCCAGCGCGCGCACAACGGTGCAGTTTTTGCCCGATAAAGCCGGTTTCAGATATGCATTGGCCGCCGACCAACGTTGACCTTTCCAAACGGTTTGTTCCATCGGTCCGAAGCCTTCTTGCTTCTCGCCGTTATAATCCTCGGTCGTTTCGTAACCCGCCTGTTTCCCCGCCGTGACAAAAGCATCGTGTAGCGGGTTGGAGCGTGGGCCGCGCGTCACGTGCAACGGACCGTCAGTGCCGCGCCACGACGGATCACCGCCATGCCCGCCGTCATGCCAGTTTTCCATCCGCTGGAAGTAAGGCAACACATCCGCAAAAGACCAACCATGCGCGCCGCTCTCGGCCCAGTGATCAAAATCATGCGCATGGCCACGCACATAGACCATGCCGTTGATCGAAGATGACCCGCCAATCACTTTGCCGCGCGGCGTTGCCAATTCGCGGTTATTCAAGTGCGGTTCAGGCTCTGAGCGGAAGCCCCAGTCATACAGCGACATATTCATCGGGTAAGACAACGCGGCAGGCATTTGAATGAATGGCCCCCAGTCTGTGCCGCCATGTTCGATCACCAGAACGCGTCGCCCGGCTTCGGCCAGGCGGTAAGCCATGGCACAGCCTGCCGAGCCCGCGCCAATGATAACGTATTCGGCGTTCATCAGAACGGTGCCTCCACGTCTGTCATGGCCACGTATACCGACTTCACTTCGGAGTAATGGTGGATCGCTTCCTTGGAGTTCTCTCGCCCGACGCCCGAAGCCTTGGTGCCGCCAAACGGCGCTTCAACAGGGGCAAGGTTATAGGTGTTGATATAACACGAACCGGCTTCGATCTGCCGGATTACCCGATGCGCGCGCGTCAGATCTTGGGTGAAGACACCACCGGCCAGGCCAAATTCGGTGTTGTTGGCCCGTTGGATCACCTCTTCTTCGTCCTCAAAATCTAGGACAGCCATAACAGGGCCAAAGATCTCTTCACGTGCAATCGTCATCTCGTCGGTCACATCGGCAAAAACTGTCGGCTGCAGGAAAAACCCATCGCGTTCAACCCGCTTGCCGCCATAGGTGAGCCGTGCACCTTCTTCGATGCCCTTGGCGATATAGCCTTCAACAATATCTCGCTGCTGGGCCGAAACCATCGGGCCGAAACTGGTTGCTTCATCCATCGGGTCGCCGATCACGGCGGTGTCCAACCGTTCGGATAACCGCTGCAAGAACGCCTCTTTGATACCCTTCTGCACAAAGACGCGCGTGCCATTGGAGCAAACTTGACCAGTCGAGTAGAAATTCCCCAAAATCGCGCCGCCAACAGCGTTTTCCAGGTTCGCATCGTCAAAGATGATCAGCGGAGATTTCCCGCCCAGCTCCATTGTCACATGTTTCATATTGGCCGCTGCTGCGGCATAGACTTTGCGCCCTGTCGGAACAGACCCAGTCAGCGATACTTTGTCGACCCGGCTGTCTGTGCTGAGCGTAGCGCCAACGTCACCCAAGCCTTGGATGACGTTGAAAACCCCGGCTGGGGCGCCAGCTTCGATCATGATATCGGCAACTTTGAGCGCGCAGAGCGGTGTGGCTTCTGATGGTTTGAAGACCATTGTGTTGCCACAGGCCAGCGCGGGCGCGCCCTTCCAGCAAGCAATTTGAGTTGGGTAATTCCAGGCGCCAATGCCGACACAGACGCCAAGTGCTTCGCGCACGGTGTACACGAAATCGCCGCCGGGTTGCGGGATGTATTCACCGGTCAAGCTGCCAGCCAAGCCGCCGAAGAATTCCAACGCGTCTGCGCCCGATGTTGCATCTGCCACCAGTGTTTCCTGCAAAGGCTTGCCGGTGTCGTAGGTTTCCAGAACCGAAAGATCGTGGTTGCGTGCACGAATGATATCGGCGGCCTTGCGCAAAATGCGCCCACGTTCCGTGCCCGTCATCGCGGCCCACTTGGTTTGGGCGGCGCGCGCACTGTCGAGTGCGGCATCTACTATGGCCGGGGTGGCAGAAAAAACGCGGGCAATGCATTCGCCGGTGGCGGGATAGATCACATCAATCGGGGTGCCTGCGGTGTCCTCAACATAAACGCCGTTGATGAAATGGCTGGCTGTGGGTTTGGGATCAACGGGCATTTGCTGTCCTTAGAGTTAGAAGGTTCGCTTTGAAGCGAGGAGCTTGGTCACATGGCGGTCAGAACTTGTTTCGAAGCTTCAGGTCCGGTTGTTCCATCCCACCCTTTGCGTTCTTCGCGACCTTCCCCAATTGGTGATGCACTTAACCTAAGTAAGACCTTTTTAATTAACGGGTCAATCAACAAAAAAATTGTGAGCTTAATGGCGCTGGGCGCACCTTGGGTGACACAGTGGTTTTGGCTGAATGATTGGATGCTGTGGAAGATGACGCCCAGAACGCACCAGGCGCTGTCGTTTTCAGGACCCCAAAAAGGAAACGGGCCGAGCGATTAAGCTCGGCCCCAGTCGGCAAAAACAAACTGACATGCCCTTGGTACGAGGGAACAAGTGGGGCATGCCAAGGCGGGTATCGACTACTCACTAAAGTTGGGGACTGAAACTATGAAACCCGACAACCCGCCTTGAAATGGTTTTCTCATATGAGGCGGCCAAGCGTTACGGGAAAGTCATGTGCGATTTCCCCGCATTGGTTTGGCCGCGACATGCGTCGAATCAAGCCTGCTCGCTTTGCGGTTGGGTGCAGCCGGATTTCTCGACCAAGGCTGCCAGAAACGCGCCCAAAGCTGGTGCCGCAATGAACAGCCACAGATCGGCCATCGCCGCGCCGCCCGAGAACAATGCGGGCCCGATCGAGCGCGCAGGGTTGACCGATACACCGGTGATGTTGATGCCGACCATATGGATTGCCGCCAATGTCAGACCAATGGCCAATCCGGCAAATGCGCCAGCGCCGTGCTTTTCACGGGTTGCACCTAGAATTACGGTCACGAACAGAAAGGTTGCTACCAATTCGAAAACGAACGCCGCCAGAACGCCGTATTCGCCCAGGTATCCAGTACCGTATCCATTTTGACCCAGGCCGTTTTCAGCAACGCTATAACCGTCAGTTCCAGTTGCAATGACCAAGATCACCAAGGTCGCCAAAATGGCACCAACAACCTGAGCGACGGCGTATTTTGCGAATTCGGTCGAATTCATACGCCCGGCGACCATCATCGCCAGCGATACAGCCGGGTTTAAATGTGCGCCCGAAACGGGGCCCAGCGAATAGGCGGCGGCAACAATGGATAGGCCAAAGGCAAAGGATATCCCCAACATGCCTATGTGTTCGCCCATGAACACTGCAGATCCGCAGCCAAAGAAGACAAGAATAAATGTGCCGATCACTTCGGCGCTTAGTTTGTTAGACATAGGTATGCTCCCTGTTTCGGGCCAATCGGCCGATATGTGCTGCGAGCTTTTGACGAAGTTGGCCGCATTGGAAATGGGAAAAGGCAGGCTGTCGCGTCAGCACGTGCCACGCAGCCCCTGTGTTTTATTGCTGAAATAGGGCCGGAAACGACCCAGGGTTCTGGCTGCCAAGTCAGGTGTTAGCGGCAAATGGGTATCGCAATGGCATCTTATATGTTGACAAATCATCAAATTTTGTGCCATAGCTCGGACCGATCAAGTCGAGGCGCCATTGGTAGCCAAACGGCAGATCCCCGCGGGCCGGGTTCTTGTTAGTCGCGTTCAGGGCACGTCAGCGCGATTCAAAACAGGAGGTAGACCATGGGTCCCTTTCCGCATGACGCACCAAAAGCGAAAATTGACAAAGTGAACGTGGCCGGCACAGACGGCTTTGAGTTTGTGGAGTTTGCACATCCTGAAACGGGCAAGCTGGAAGCTTTGTTCGAAAGCATGGGGTATGAAGAAGTTGCCCGGCACAAAAGCCGCGATATCTCGCTCTATCGTCAGGGTGACATCAACTACATCCTGAACCGTGAACCCAACACACATGCGGCGCGTTTCGTCCAAGACCACGGCCCTTGCGCGCCGGCCATGGCGTGGCGCGTCGTTGATGCGCAGCACGCATTGAAATGCGCACTGGACTATGGTGCCGAGGAATACACTGGCGATGACAAAACGCTGGACGTGCCAGCCGTGGTTGGTATCGGCGGATCGCTGCTGTACTTTGTTGAAACTTATGGCGATGGCGGCTCTTGCTACGAAAATGAGTTTGAATGGCTGGGTGAGCCGAACCCAAAACCAAGGGGCGCCGGCTTCTACTACCTAGACCACCTGACGCACAACGTTATGCGCGGCAATATGAGCACGTGGTATGACTTCTACTCCAAAGCGTTCAATTTCCGCGAGATCCGCTTCTTTGACATTAAGGGCAAACAGACCGGCCTTTTCTCGCGCGCGCTGACCTCTCCTGACGGAAAAATCCGTATTCCGATCAACGAAAGCGCAGACGCGAATAGTCAGATCGAAGAATACCTGCATGAGTACAAGGGCGAGGGTATCCAGCACATCGCCGTTGCGACTGAAAACATCTATGACTCGGTCGATGAGATTTCGCAGAACGGCATTGAATTTATGCCTGCGCCGCCGAAAGCCTATTACGCAATGTCGCACAAACGTGTGCAGGGCCATGACGAGCCTTTGGATCGGATGATGACGCATGGCATCTTGATTGATGGCGAAGGCGTATTGGATGGCGGCGTTACGCGTATCTTGCTTCAGATTTTCTCAAAAACTGTCATCGGGCCGATCTTTTTCGAATTCATCCAACGCAAAGGGGATGATGGCTTTGGCGAGGGGAACTTCAAAGCGTTGTTTGAGTCGATCGAAGAAGATCAGATTCAGCGCGGCGTTCTGGACGCGGCCGAATAAGGCTGGGTCATCATTTCTATGATCAAAGCGACGACCCTTCATCGCATCCTGCCCGGCGCGGAGAACGCATCGGGCAGGTTTTTCTTTGGTGGTTGGCATGAGTGACGCGTGGAAAGACATGCCCTTTGCACCTGCGCCCGGTACGCGCGTGTGTGGGATCAATGAGTTTACAGGGCCAGTCCAGAGTTTTGACATGGATGGGTTCCCGCTCATCCTTGTGCGTGCGGCCAGTGGTTTGCGGGCGTATGTAAATGCCTGTCCGCATCAATACTTGCCGTTGGATTGGCGTTCCAACAGCATTCTGTCCGACGATGCAAAAGTGCTGCGATGTTCCAATCATGAAGCCGGATTTGATGCCTGCAGCGGAGCTGGGGTCATTGGGCTAGGGGCTGGTTGCAGCCTGGATCAAGTTCCGATCACTGAACGAGGCGATGATTTCGTTATTGGTGAGGAAGATAGCTAAGGATATTTCCCATCGCCGCGGACCGATGGCTATTTCTCCTTCGCAGCAGGCATTGCCTCTGGATGGTTCATTTCTTGAGCCAAATGGCGGGACAATTTATCGATCGCGCCAATCAGGCCAGACAACTCTTCAGGGCTGAGCAGATCTTCAAACACCTGTTGGCGCGCTGTAAATTGCGCGGCAACTGAGTCCAATTCGTCCTGACCCGCATCAGTCAATTGCAATAGCTTGCGCCGCTTGTTGGTTGGGTCGGGCCGGTCGGTCAACATTCCAAAATCGATCAACTCTGCAACAGATCGGCTGACCTGCGCGCGATCAATCACCATAAGGCGGGCAAGGTCGGCAGCGCTGGTTTCTTTGAAGATGCTCAACACCATCAGGATGCGATGAGACGTCAGGTTCAGGCGGGATCCGGTCAGCATGCGACTGGCATTGTTGTCTAGCAATTTACTAAGTCGGGCGATCCGAAAAGAAAGTCTCTCTTCCAGCTCTGACAAGGCTTGAAGGCGTGCTCGGGTCTGTGCTGTGTCCAGAAAAGCCATTGCGATCGCCTGTTTGTTGCTTGGGCAACGGTATTGATGAGTTATCTTTGTGTTCTTGTCGATAGAGAACGCAAAGACAGGCTGCAAATGGAAACCCAAAGCAGTGCCTCATCTGCGCGCTTCCTTAGCCTATACAGTGTCTAAGCATGCCAAAAACGGCGTTCTAGCATCGCCTGGGCGTAAACTTCACGCCGTGGCAGGTTTTGGTGTCTTGTCCAGATTGCCAATGCTCAGCCAGCTTAGGCCAATCATCCCTGCTGCCACGCCCAGGCACAGTGGCAGACCGCCGATCTGAAACGTAATCCCCGACAATACCGTGCCGATCAGCCGCCCAGCGGCATTGGCCATGTAGTAAAATCCCACATCCATCGTCACCCGCGCTGAACTGGTGAACGCCAGAATCAAGTAAGAGTGGAGCGAGGAGTTGAGCGCAAATAGCGCGCCGAAAACCAGCAATCCCACGACAATACTAATGGTTAGCCACAGGGCAGGTGCGCCGGCAATCCACGTCAGCACAGCCAGGGCCAACGGGGCAAAAAACAGTGCGCCAACCCAAAACCGGGCTTCAGAGACAATTTGCTCTTCGGTTTTTTCCTTTGCGCGCAGCAGTCTGGGGGCATTGGCCTGAACCACCCCATAAAGGATGACCCAGATCGCCATGAAAGTGCCAACCATAAAGAAGGCGGCGCGATTTCCCTCTGGGCTGCCATCGGACAGGACAGAATAGAAATAGATCGGAATGCCGACAACAAACCAAACATCGCGCGCGCCGAACAGGAATACCCGTGCAAGGCTCAGCCAATTCACGTTGCGGTTCTTGGACACTACGTCTCTGAACTTGGCAGACTTGCTGCCCGCCGGTAGGCCCGGTGGCATGCGTAAAAGCAAAACAATAAAGATCGCTGCAAGAATGGCGGCCATCGCCAGAACCGAAGGCACAAAGCCGATCAACGCCAATGCTACGGCCCCTAGCAAAAAGCCAAATCCCTTTACGGCGTTCTTGGAGCCGGTCAACAAAGCCACCCACCGGAACAGGCCTGCGTCCTGGGTTGGCGCCAAGAGTTTGACCGCGCTCTTTGAGCTCATCTTGGCCAAGTCTTTGGCGATACCAGATAGGCCCTGCACAGCCATAACGAAAATAACAGAGGCTCCAACACTCCAGGATGGGTCCAGTACGGATAAGGCCAGCAAGGCAACCACCTGAAGCCCCAAACCGGCATACAGCGTGCTGGTCAGGCCAAATCTGGCAGCGATCCATCCGGCGGCCAGGTTGGTCACCACACCCGCGATTTCATACAGCACAAACAAATAGGCCAGCTGAATTGGTGAAAACCCCAGCGTGTTGAAGTGCAACAGCACCAGCATACGCAAGGCGCCGTCTGTCAGCATAAACGCCCAATAGGCCGCCGTAACGGCGATATAGGCTGACATTCCGGCGGGACGGGTCACAGGCTGTTTCCAACCATAAACGCCACGTCGACCAGCCGGTTGGCATAGCCCCATTCGTTGTCATACCAAGCGTAAATCTTCACCTGCGTGCCGTTCACAACCATGGTTGATGGCGCATCGACAATCGAAGACCGCGGATCATTCGTGTAGTCAGTCGACACCAGCGGCCGCTCTTCATAACCCAGAATGCCAGCCAGCTCCCCTTCAGACGCTGCTTTGAAAAGCGCGTTTACTTCTTGCACGTTGGTTTCACGCGCTACTTCAAACACACAGTCAGTCAACGAGGCGTTCAGCAATGGCACACGCACGGCGTGGCCGTTTAGCTTGCCAGTTAATTCGGGGTAAATCAGCGTGATTGCAGTGGCCGACCCTGTTGTTGTGGGGATCAGGGAATTCAACGCAGATCGTGCGCGCCGCAAATCTTTGGCGGGGCGGTCGACAATGGTTTGCGTATTGGTCACGTCATGGATCGTGGTGATGGACCCGTGCCGGATACCAAGGTTTTCGTGGATCACCTTCACAACCGGTGCCAGGCAATTGGTTGTGCAGCTGGCGGCTGTGACAATCTGATGTTTGTTCGGCTCATAGATGTGGTGGTTGACGCCATAGACGATATTGGCCACGCCTTCGTCTTTCACCGGTGCGGAGACAACAACCTTTTTCACGCCAGCGGCAAAGTATGGGGCCAGTTTTTCTTCGGTCTTGAAGGCACCTGTACAGTCGATCACGACATCCACGCCATCCAACGGAAGCTCTTCCAGAGACCGTGTGGACAGTGCCGGAATTGTCGTGCCGTCAATGGTGATGCTGTTGTCTGTGGCGGAAAACGCCGCTGGCCAGCGGCCATGTACGGTATCAAATTCCAACAGATGCGCATGCATATGCGGATCACCAACGGCATCATTCACAAAGGCGATCTGAGCGCCCTGTTCCAGCAATGGTCGCAGGGCCAATTTCCCGATACGGCCAAGTCCATTTAATGCATAGGTGGTCATAGTATCTCCATCGGTTGGCCGATCTGATCGACCTTTTGTTGCAGGTGAAGGCGGTCCAGCGTGGGCAGTGGCAGCTGTGCGAACGCTGTGATCCGGTTGTGAAGGGCGCCATATGCGTTTTGAAAGGCCAATTGCTGTTCCGCCTGCGTGCCCAACGCCAATACCGGGTCAGGTATGCCCCAATGCGCCGAAACTGGGTGCCCCGGCCATGTCGGGCAGTCTTCATTTGCGGCGCGATCACAGACCGTGAAGACAAAATCCATTCCTGGGGCGCTGGGCGGTTGAAACTCGCCGATGTTCTTGGCGCGTAAACCTTCTGTGGGCAGGCCCTTGCTGTGCAACAAGGCCAAGGTCGCTGGGTGAATTTCTGAATAAGGGTTCGTGCCAGCCGAGAAGGCGGCAAACCGATCCCCCGCGATATGGCGCAGCAAAACCTCTGCCATAATCGAACGGGCTGAATTCCCGGTGCACAGGAACAGGACGTTCAGTTTGCGATCGGTGGTGCGCGTTGGCAGATCGATCGGGTCCAGCAGGTCGGGCGGGCAAATATCTGGTCGTCCGCCGCAGCAGTCAAAAAACAGGCCGTTCACCACTGCGCGCGCCGCTTCCATGTCCAAGCTATAGCGCAAGGAGTTGCCCTCACGTTGTTGCCGGATCAGGCCACAGCGCGTCAGCGCCGAAAGGTACACGGAAGTGGTGCTGGCCTTCAGTGATAGCGCACTGGCAATCTCGCCCGCAGGCACTGCATTTGGATACCGCCTGACAAGCAAACGGAAGATCGCCATCCGTTGCGGATGACTTAACGTGGACAAACGGTCGAGCAATAGTGATTCCATATTTCATGAATGTATAAAATAGATCCGAATTGCAAGAGCGAAAAATATGCGGTGGTGGATTAGTTGGCGCTATTGCCGTGATGTCAGGTTGCGGGCCTTTGGGAATTGCGGGTGGACTGCTAGGTTGGCGCTGAAATGTTCGAAGTTCTGTTAAACCGCACCTATCGCCATTTGTTTCTTGCCCAAGTGGTCGCTTTGCTGGGAACCGGCTTGGCGACTGTTGCGCTGGGGCTGTTGGCCTTTGATCTAGCCGGTGACGGGGCAGGAATGGTTCTGGGTGCGGTGTTCACCATAAAGATGGTGGCCTATGTGGGGATCGCCCCCATTGCAGGCGCATTTGTCGACCGGCTGCCCAGACGCGCCTTGTTGGTCGCATTGGATATAATCCGGGCAATCGCGGCTCTGGCCTTGCTTTTCGTTATCGAGGTTTGGCAGGTTTACGTACTGATCTTCGTTTTACAATCTGCCTCTGCCGCGTTCACACCAACGTTTCAGGCCACCATTCCGGACGTTTTGCCGGACGAGACTCAATATACCCGTGCCTTGTCGTTGTCGCGGCTGGCCTATGATCTGGAAAACATTGTCAGCCCCACGATTGCGGCGCTTCTATTGGGATTCTTATCTTACGACGCGCTGTTCATCGGAACCTTGGCGGGGTTTGCCGCATCCGCGGCACTGGTTCTTTCGGTGCTGCTGCCCAGTGCAAAACCCGCGCAAACAGGGAGCCTGCAGGACCGCACGTTGCGGGGTATTCGAATTTATCTGGCAACGCCGCGATTGCGTGGATTGCTGGCACTGAATCTGGCGGCTGCCTCGGCGGGTGCAATGGTTTTGGTCAATTCGGTTGTTCTGGTGCGTGGCCAGCTGGGGTTGGGTGAATCCGCCCTGGCGTGGCTGATGTTTGCCTTTGGTGTCGGGTCCATGGCGGCGGCATTGGCCCTGCCACGGGTTTTGGATATTTGGCCAGACCGCCGGGTTATGATGATTGGCGCAGGTGGCATGGTTGCGGTGTTGCTTGCGCTGGCAGGGTTGATCCAGTTTGTCGGACTGCTGTGGAGCGTTCTGTTGGTGTCTTGGCTGTTGATTGGGCTGGGGTATTCTGCGGTGCTGACACCTGTGGGACGGCTGTTGCGCCGTTCATCACATGCGCCAGACCGGCCCGCATTATTTGCTGCGCAATTTGCGTTGTCGCATGCCTGTTGGTTGGTCACCTATCCGTTGTCCGGTTGGTTGATGACGCAGTTCGGTGCGGTTCCCGCACTGGTGAT
Source organism: Pseudoprimorskyibacter sp. (assembly GCA_034670065.1). GTDB lineage: Bacteria > Pseudomonadota > Alphaproteobacteria > Rhodobacterales > Rhodobacteraceae > Mesobacterium_A. The sequence continues at coordinate 580,386 of JAXMOG010000002.1, forward strand.
GCTTGCGGTCTTGGCGGCCATGGGTGTTGCCGTTGCCCGGTGGGCGTGGCCTGCGGATGACCCTTCTGTGATCGCGCATCAGCATGATAACTTGCCGCTGGACCACCCCCATCTGATGGGGGAACGGAAACATGCACATCCGTTGGTGATTGATGACCACCACCGCCGCTGGGGTTCGCACATGTGAGCGTTGGTGCAATACTGCGCAAGGGCACCAAGACGGGTGAAAAGTTTCTGTCGCCAAAAGATGACTAAAAGACTCGGGTTGACATATCCGACTCATTCACTCAGAAATAGGTCATCAGCCAGCCTGCCATTTTAGGTCAGCCATCTTTCAGAATTAGTGACGGAGTGGCCGATGAGACCGAATGGACTCAGCGATCTGTGGACTTGTGTCAAAGGCGCGGTTCAAATGATTCAGACAGAGACGACCCGCCAAGGAAAGGTGGGGTGATGCGTATGTCTGCGGATGAAACACCCGAAGAAGCCATGTCTCAGGCGCTACCAGTCCACGAGGCGACAGAGTTGACCAAGGGTGGCAACTTAGCGTTGATTCGACACAATGATCAATTGTATACGCTGCGAATTACCAGAGCTGGAAAATTGATTCTGACAAAGTAAGTGCTGTGTTCCGGCGAGACGGCACGCTCGTTGAACCTGTTACTGATCCAGCAAACTATCGGCGCATTAGCCAATCATGTGAACGACGTTGAGGGCGGCTGCATTTAGCCGCCCTCAACTGTTTCAGGGTCTATTCGCCCGCCAGAAGTTGTGCATTTCCGCCAGCGGCTGTGGTGTCGACGCACAAATGCCGTTCATGCAGAACATGCGCCCCATCCGGCGCGCCGGTGATCAGGGGAATGATCGGTCCATCACGTTGTGCCAAGGCTGTTGCCAGCGCGCGCGCTTGGGCTTCGTCACCCCACCAGATCACAGCCCCGAATTCGGGTAGGTTATCCAGGTGATCAGCCGATATTTGCCCCGGAACCATGATCGCCTGACCGCCCAGTTCCTGGACAGCGTCGGCCTGTTTCTGAGCGGCTTCTGCGCCGGGGCCAAGGCACAATACAGGGCGGCGGGGCAGAGTTGTCAGGCGGTTTAATTCACCAGTTGGGCCGGGCAATGTTGTGGTCGAAACCACGTCTGCCGTGGGCCAGTTGTTCAACTGCTGTTGCAGGTCACGTACATCCGCAACATTGCCGTCAGCTGTGCCCAACAGCGCAGCCGGATGTGCTGCAAATCGCGGCAGATAGAATGGCCCACCTGCCTTTGGCCCTGTCCCGGAAAGGCCCTCACCACCAAATGGTTGGCTGCCGACAATCGCACCAATCTGGTTGCGGTTGGCATAGATATTGCCGACGCGAATTGTCTCGGCAATTGATTGCACCCGATCGTCAATCCGCGTGTGGATGCCAAAGGTCAGCCCATAGCCGGTGGCGTTGATCTCTTCGACAACCTTTGGCAGCTCTAGTGCGCCAAACAAGGCCACGTGCAGAACGGGGCCAAACACTTCTTTCTCCAGATCGGCAATGCCGTCCACGGCAATCAGGCTGGGTGGTACGAAGTTTCCGGTCTTTGGGGTAGGCAACCGATGCAACAAGCGCCCGTTCTTGTCGGCATTTTCAATGTAGGCCAGCATATCGGCTTGGGCCGTTTGGGTAATGACAGGGCCAATGTCGGTGGACAGATGCCAAGGATCACCCAACGACAACTGATCCATCGCGCCTTGCAGCATTTCCAGAAACGCTGGCGCGATATCCTTTTGTACGTACAGACAGCGCAGCGCCGAGCAGCGTTGCCCGGCTGATTGAAAGGCCGAGGCGATAATGTCGCGAATGGCTTGCTCGGGCAGGGCGGTGCTGTCCACGATCATTGCGTTTAAGCCACCGGTTTCGGCAATCAACGGTGTGCCCGGAGCGCAATGCTTGGCCATGGCAGACTGAATCGCGCGGGCCGTTGCGGTTGAACCGGTAAACGCCACACCGTTTATCCGTTCGTCCGATGTTAAGGCGCGCCCGACTGTTGCGCCGGTGCCCGGCAGCAATTGCAGTGCCGTGGTGGGCACGCCTGCGGCATGCAGTTTCGCAACGGCCCAAGCCGCAATGGCCGGGGTTGTTTCTGCCGGTTTTGCCAACACTGCGTTGCCCATAGCCAGCGCGGCGGCGATCTGGCCGGTGAAAATGGCCAGTGGGAAGTTCCAAGGGCTGATGCAGGTAAAGACCCCGCGAGCGGGCGCGGTATCCGCTGCCGCACGGGCCGCATAGTATCGCAGAAAATCCACCGCTTCGCGCAACTCAGCCACCGCATCTGGTAGCGATTTGCCCGCCTCGGTCGCCAGCAAAGTGAAGAGCGGGCCGAAATCAGCTTCAAACAGATCCGCCGCTTTGTTCAGGGCGGATGCACGGTCTGCGGTCGGTACAGACCACGGCAATGCTGCGCTTATCGCAGTTTCCACATCTGCCGAACTGGCGGTGATCACTTCGCCGATGACAGCGCCTGTGGCCGGGTTTGTGGCTGGCTCTGCTGCGTTGCCCGCAACGGGGCCCGCAATGATTGGGGCGCACTGCCATGGCGTTGGCGCGGGCCTTTGTTGGTCGATTTCATCCAGAACCGTCGTGTCAAACAGATCGAACCCAATTGAGTTTGGGCGTTCCGGTTCAAACAGATCGGGCGCTGTACGCACTGCCTGCGTGGTGTCTTGTGCCATGGTTTCGATCGGGCAGGTCGCGACCACATGTGGCGGGACGTCTTCATCTACGATTTGGTTGACGAATGATGAATTTGCGCCGTTTTCCAGCAGACGCCGCACCAGATACGCAAGCAAATCCCGGTGTGCCCCGACGGGCGCGTAGATCCGGCAACGCGTTTCATAGGACTGGTGAACGATATTGTGCAAGGCTTCGCCCATACCGTGCAAACGCTGGAATTCGTAGGCGGTTTTGGGCTGGTCTTTGGCCATGTTCAAAATGGCCGCAACCGTATGGGCGTTATGCGTGGCAAACTGCGGATATATCCGATCCGTCATGCCCAGCAATTTGCGTGCGTTGGCCATATAGCTGATGTCGGTTGCAGACTTGCGGGTGAAAACCGGGAAATCGGTTAACCCTTCGACCTGCGCAAGTTTGATCTCGGTATCCCAATACGCGCCTTTGACCAGCCGCACCATTATCCGGCGATCATGGGTTTGGGCCATGTGGTAGAGCCCGTCCAGTACATCTGATGCGCGGCGCTGGTAGGCCTGAACCACCACGCCAAACCCATCCCAGCCAGCCAGTTCCGGGTCAGCCATGACGGTTTCAATAACTTTCAGCGATAGCGCCAAACGATCAGCTTCTTCCGCATCGATGTTCAGGCCCATGCCGGCTTTGGCGGCTTGGCGTGTCAGCTTGGATAAAACAGGCACCAGTTCGGCCATGACACGGTCGGTTTTCGCGACTTCGTAACGCGGGTGTAGGGCGGACAGTTTGATAGAGATACCGGGGTTGGCGCTGATGTCTTGCGACGTGCACCCGCGAGCAATTGCAGCGATGGCGTCAGAATATGCCTCTGCGTAGCGATCGGCGTCTGCGGCTGTCATCGCGGCCTCGCCCAGCATGTCATAGGAATAGGTAAAGCCCTTGGCCTCCATCCCAGCGGCCCGTTTCATCGCAGCGTCGATATCTTCGCCCAGAACAAACTGTCGTCCCATTTCGCGCATCGCTTGCCCAACCGCGGCGCGGATGACAGGTTCGCCCAGACGGCGCACCATGCCGCGTAGTGTCCCGACGATACCAGGGTCAGAATCCTCCAGAACCTTTCCCGATAGCAGCAACCCCCAAGTCGAGGCGTTCACCAGCGGAGAAGACGAATGCCCAATGTGTTTTGACCAATCTGACGCGGCAATTTTATCCTCGATTAGGGCGTCGATCGTGGGCGCATCGGGAACCCGCAGCAGCGCTTCGGCCAGACACATAAGCGCGACGCCTTCGTCGGTGGACAGGCCGTATTCCGCCAGAAATACATCCATCATACCAGGGCGGGAATCCGTACGGATACGGCGCACCAGTTCTGTGGCCTGTTCCACGATTTCAGCACGTTCGTCCGCACCAAGCGCAGCCGTGGCCATCAATTCCTCAATCAACGCGGTTTCATCGCGACGTTTGTTGAGATCCCATTTCCGGTTCAGATTGATCATGCGCGTGGCTCCACATTCAGTTTTGTACAGTGTAGCGACAGATTTGCGGCCATTCTGTCTGATATTTCTGTTATTGAAGGCAAGTTTCCTGTATTTATCATCCAAAACAGGAGTATCGGATTGTCGCTGCCACCCAAGGAAACGTTAGACAGTATTGACCATGCCATCCTTCGGGAATTGGCACGGAATGCCCGTATTTCGATGATCGATCTGGGACAGAAGGTGGGGCTGTCCAAGTCGCCCGTAACGGCACGTGTCAAACGAATGGAAACGGCAGGCGTTATCACCGGGTACAGGGCGGAACTGTCGGCGCGAAAACTGGGGTTGGATCACGTCGCCTTTTTGGAGGTGCGTCTGTCAGATACCCGCGAAAAGGCGCTTCAAGAATTCAATACCGCAATTCGGCAAGTTCCTGAGGTTGAAGAATGTCACATGATTGCCGGCGGATTCGACTATCTGGTGAAGATCCGCACCCGCGGCATAGCCGAATATCGCTTGGTGCTCAGCGAAAGCATTTCAAGCTTGCCCTATGTCTCTTCCACCTCGACCTATGTGTCGATGGAAAGCGTGCGTGACCGCGGCGTGTCTTTGTAACGCTTCAGTTTTTCGGCCGTTTGCGGACGTATAGTTCCATCCGGTGGTGGACGATGTCGTAGCCTAGTTCTTTGGCGATCTGGGCTTGTAGCGTTTCGATCCGGTCAGAGCAGAACTCCACCACCTCGCCACTGTCTACGTCGATCATATGGTCATGATGTTCGGCTTCGGCATGTTCAAAACGGGCTGATGCGCCCTCGAACAGATGACGGTGGATGACGCCTTGTTCCTCTAGCGCGGTCAAGGTGCGATATACGGTAGAGATTGAAATACCGGGCGCTTCGGATTCCGCCCTGCGGTGTAATTCTACTGCATCAGGGTGGTCATCGGCTTTGGCAATTACATCCAACAAGGCCGCCCGTTGCCGGGTGATCCGTACGCCTGCTTCTCGCAATGCCTTGGTCAGGCCTTCTGTTCGCTTTTCCGTCGTCATGTGTATCTAAATGCATCAAGTCGTCCCCGCCATCAAGGATTTAGATGAGAATCGTTTGCAACTGGACTTGACAGTTGCAACTCATTCCTAGATGCAAAAAGGTATGAAAACACATTCTCATAGTATTGGGCGGCGGGTCTTTTTGGGCTCTCTGGCGGCTGCCGCCATATCACGTCCTTTGGCGGCGGTTGCTGCAACCTCGCGGCCAAAAGTGGTCACAACGTTTACGGTCATTGCCGATATGGCGCGGAACGTTACTGGTGATGCGGCAGAGGTGGTTTCGATCACCAAGCCTGGCGCAGAGATCCACGGGTATGAGCCAACGCCGCGTGATATCCTGCGCGCCCATGATGCTGATCTGATCTTGTGGAATGGCCTTGGGCTGGAACGCTGGTTTGAACAATTTTTGTCCAATCTTTCGGGCGTCCCTGCGGCAACCATCAGTGACGGGGTTGCGCCAATTTCCATTTCCGGTGGGGCATACGAAGGTAAGCCTAATCCCCACGCATGGATGGCGTTGGATTCGGCCTTGATCTACGTCGATAATATTCGCGATGCGATAAGCCGGGTCGATCCTGACAATGCATCGGTCTACGCCAAAAACGCAGAACGCTACAAAGCGCAAATCGGCGAAGTGATCGCGCCATTGCGGGAGGCTGTGCTTACCTTGCCTGAAGAGCAGCGCTGGCTGGTGACATCCGAAGGTGCGTTTTCGTATCTGGCGCGTGATTTTGGGCTCAAGGAATTGTACCTGTGGCCAATTAATGCCGATGCACAAGGAACGCCCCAACAAGTGCGGGCGGTGATAGACACGGTTCGTGACAACAACATTGGCGCGGTATTTTCCGAATCCACCGTGTCTGACAAACCAGCCAAACAAATCGCACGGGAAACCGGCGCGCATTACGGCGGGGTTCTGTATGTTGACAGCCTGTCCAAGCCGGGCGGCAATGTCCCCACATATTTGGACCTTCTGCGGGTAACGGCTGAAACGATTGTCACGGGGCTTTCACGATGAGCGAGGGTATCCGTGCCGATGGCCTGACCGTCACCTATCGCAACGGGTTAACAGCTTTGGTTGACGCGTCTTTTTCCATTCCCACAGGCACGATCACTGCCTTGGTTGGGGTGAACGGCGCCGGGAAATCCACGTTGTTCAAGGCGCTGATGGGCTTTGTCCCGGTGGCGCGGGGAACTGTTGAGATTCTGGGCCAGCCGGTGCGCGCCGCGTTGAAGGCGCAGTCCGTTGCCTATGTCCCGCAGGCAGAGGATGTGGATTGGACATTCCCTGTTCTGGTGCGCGACGTGGTGATGATGGGCCGTTACGGGCACATGGGATTTCTGCGCCGGGCGCGGGCCCAAGACCATGAAGCGGTTGATGCGGCACTTGCTCGGGTGAATATGAGCGAGTTCCACGACCGCCAAATCGGCGAACTGTCGGGCGGTCAGAAAAAGCGTGTTTTTCTTGCACGTGCTTTGGCGCAAAACGCCAAGGTGATCCTGCTGGATGAACCGTTTACCGGCGTTGACGTTCAGACCGAGGAACAGATTGTCGCATTGTTGCGCACATTGCGCGACGAAGGGCGAGTGATGCTGGTTGCGACTCACAATCTGGGTTCGGTTCCTGAATTCTGTGATCGGGTTGTCTTAGTGAAGGGCACCGTGTTGGCGTATGGGCTGACAAAAGAGACCTTTACCGCTGACAATCTGCGCGAAGCCTTTGGCGGCGTTTTGCGTCACTTCATGCTGGAAGGCGCGCAGTTGCACGACGATGCTGATCCGCGTCGCTTGGAAGTCTTTACTGATGATGAGCGTGCGTTGGTTTTCTATGATGATCAGCACCACACTGCGGAGCGCCCGGAATGAGCGTTTTGCTGGAGCCGTTCGCATACAACTACATGACCAATGCGATCTGGGTTTCAGCCTTGGTCGGTGCCGTTTGCGCGTTTCTTTCGGCCTATTTGATGTTGAAGGGCTGGTCGCTGATCGGTGATGCGCTGTCCCATTCTATCGTACCTGGCGTTGCGGGCGCATATATGCTGGGTCTGCCCTTTGCCTTTGGCGCGTTTCTGTCAGGTGGGCTTGCTGCGCTTGCGATGCTGTTCCTGCGCCAATTGTCCGGCCTGAAAGAGGATGCGGTGATCGGCCTGATTTTCACGTCTTTCTTTGGCCTTGGTCTGTTCATGGTGTCGCTGAACCCGATGTCCGTTTCGGTTCAGACGATCACGATGGGCAATATTCTGGCGATCACACCCGAAGACACGCTGCAGCTGGTGATTATCGGGGGGGTGTCACTGGTGATACTTCTGGCCAAATGGCGGGATCTGCTGGCGGTCTTCTTTGACGAAACACATGCCCGCACCATTGGTTTGAACGCCACCGGGCTGCGCGTGTTGTTTTTTGCGCTGCTGTCGGCCTGTACCGTTGCCGCGATGCAAACTGTTGGTGCGTTTTTGGTAATCGCCTTGGTGGTCACACCGGGGGCGACGGCATATCTGCTGACAGATCGGTTTGAGCGCGTTTTGATGCTCTCTGTCGGGATTGGTGCTGTCACCTCGGCGGTTGGGGCTTATCTGAGCTATTTTCTGGATGGCGCAACCGGCGGAATCATTGTGTGCCTGCAAACCGCGATGTTCCTGCTGGCGTTCGTTTTCGCACCAACACATGGCACGCTGGCTGCACGCCGCCGCGCGCGCCGCGCTTTGAAAGAGCATGCGTGATGGATTTTATTCTTCTTCCCTTGCAATTCCCGTTTATGCAGAACGCCTTGCTGGTGACGGTTTTGATTGCTCCCGCGGCGGCGATGCTGTCGTGCTTTTTGGTGCTGAAGGGGTGGTCTTTGATGGGCGATGCAACGGCCCACGCTGTGTTGCCTGGTGTGGTTTTGGCGTATCTGGCAGGAATTCCGCTGATTATCGGCGCGTTCCTCGCAGGCCTTGTTTGTGCGCTTTCAACCGGCTTCATCAAGGATCATTCGCGGGTCAAACAAGACACGGTGATGGGGGTGATCTTTTCGGGCATGTTTGGTTTCGGGATCGTCATCTACACACAGATCGAGTCTGAGCTGCACCTGGATCACATTCTGTTTGGCAATATTCTGGGGGTCGGAACGCAAGATATTTGGATTGCCGGGCTGATTTCGGGTGCGGTATCTTTGATACTTGCCACGAAATGGCGCGATATTCTGGCCCATGCCTTTGATCCGGTCCAGGCACGCATGATCGGGCTAAGCGTTGGTGCCATTCACTACGGGTTGCTTGCGATATTGTCGGCGACGATCGTTGCGATGTTGTCCTCGGTTGGGATCATTCTTGCGATTGCGTTGTTGATTGCGCCGGGGGCGATTGCATTTTTGTTGACCCGTCAGTTCAGCGCCATGCTGATTGTCGCGGTGCTCGTTGCTTTGTCGGCTGGCGTTGCTGGGATAATTGCCAGCTTCTGGATTGACAGTGCGCCCGCGCCGACAATCGTTTTGGTCCTGACGGTTATGTTTTTGATTGCGCTGGGTTGGCGGCAATTTGTGGTGCGCCGTCGGGTGGCGCTGGGGTAGGGCGCAAGCGGCATATCGAGGGATTTCAAATGGAAAAGGCCGCGCTATGAATAACGCGGCCTTTCCAGTGCCTGATTGGAGGACGTATCAGGCAGGTTCGAGTGCCACTTCATCTGGCTCTTTTGCGCCGGTCATCAAAGCAACCGCATCAGACATACTGTACTCTTTGGGATCGATTACCGTCAGGCGGCGGCCCAAACGGTGCACGTGGATCCGATCTGCTACTTCAAACACATGTGGCATGTTGTGGCTGATCAGGATGATCGGAATACCCCGTGATTTCACGTCTTGGATCAGCTCCAGCACCTTGCGGCTTTCCTTAACGCCCAAGGCGGCGGTGGGTTCGTCCAAGATGATGACCTTTGAACCAAAGGCCGCCGCACGGGCCACGGCCACACCCTGACGTTGACCACCCGACAGGGTTTCAACAGCTTGGTTGATGTTCTGGATGGTCATCAACCCAAGTTCTGTCAGCTTGTCACGGGCGAACTTTTCCATCGCGGGGCGATCCAGCTTGCGCAAGACTGACCCCATGAAGCCCGGTTTGCGAATTTCGCGCCCCATGAACATGTTGTCGGCGATGGACAGGGCTGGCGACATTGCAAGCGTCTGGTAGACCGTTTCGATCCCGTGTTCGCGTGCCTCGATGGGGGACGTGAAGTGGATCTTCTTACCTTCCAGCCATACTTCGCCTTCATCCGGGACAACGGCACCGGACACAGCCTTGATCAAGGTTGATTTGCCGGCCCCGTTGTCACCAATGACTGCAAGGATTTCGCCGGGGTACAGATCGAAGTCGCAGTTATCCAGAGCGGTCACTTTGCCGTAGCGTTTGACCAGGTTACGTCCTTTGAGAATAGGTTCCATTAGCTCGACACCTTTCTGATCCACTGATCGACTGCAACAGCAGCGATGATGAGAAGTCCGATAAGAAGGAACGTCCACTGGGCGTCTGCCCCCAAAAGTCTCAGTCCCAATGTAAACACACCAACAATCAGCGCTCCGAAGAGGGAGCCCAGGATAGACCCGCGGCCGCCAAACAGGGAGATACCGCCAATCACAACCGCAGTGATGCTTTCGATATTGGCCAATTGGCCGGATGTGGGCGAGATTGATCCGATGCGGCCGATCATGGCCCAGCCAGCGAAAGCACAAATCAGACCAGACAAAACGTAGACAGAAACGAGAGTGCCCTTGACGTTGACGCCGGACAGTTCGGCGGCTTCCGGATCATCACCCACGGCATAGACATGCCGTCCCCAAGCGGTGTGTTTTAGCGAGTATGAAAGCGTGAATATCAGCACCAGCATGAAGATCACACCGATGGTGATTGTCGCCCCGCCGATTTGGAACTTGGTGCCAAAAAACTGCAGAAGAGGTGCGTTCGTCTCAATGTCTTGGCTGCGAATGGTTTCATTCGCGGAATAAAGGAAGTTGGAGGCCAGAACGATCTGCCACATCCCCAGTGTAACAATGAAGGGGGGCAGTTTCATATAAGCGACGAGCCATCCGTTGATGGCACCGCAAAAAGCACCCACTGCCAAGCCACACGCGATTGCGACCTCAACAGGAAGCCCATAGCGGAATGTAAATTGTCCCATAACAACAGAAGACAAGACCATTATCGCGCCGACGCTTAGGTCGATGCCCGCGGTCAGGATAACCAAGCTTTGCGCCGCAGCGACGATGCCAACAATCTGGACCTGCTGCAGGATAAGGGTCATCGCGAAAGGCGAAAAGAAGCGCTGACCAATCAATAATCCGAAAACCACGACGGACGCGACCAGAACGATCAGCGGTACAAGCGCCGGGTTTACGTGAAGAAGGTGTTGAATTTGGCCAACAAGCCCGCGATGCGGTTCATCGAATTCCGCAACCGTTTCGGGACTGTTCACAGCGGCCTGTTCATAACTTTCGGTAGATGGACTTTGTGACATATCTCTCTCCCCTTCCGAACGAATATCCGCCCGAATCCGTCATTTCATCATTTGTGCCAGAAAAAGACCGAACTGTCGTGCTCGGCGGACGTTGAGAGAGGGCGCGCATATGGCGCCCTCTCCGTTAGACTGCTTGGATCAACCCCAGCAGAGCTCAAGGCCTTCAGCAGAGGAGATCGAAGGAATGCCGTCGACAGGCTTGTCTGTAACCAGAGCAACACCGGTATCGAAGAATTCTTTACCAGGTGTCGGAGCAGGCTTCGTGCCGTCCTTCGCCCATGCTGCAATCGCTTCGATGCCCAGAGCGGCCATCAACAGTGGGTACTGCTGCGATGTTGCGCCGATCACGCCATCCGCTACGTTCTGAACGCCCGGGCAACCGCCATCGACAGAAACAACAGAAACTGCATCGGTTTTGCCGAAGTCTTTCAGCGTTTCATATGCGCCGGCAGCTGCAGGCTCGTTGATGGTGTACAAAACGTTGACGCCATCATCCATGGTCAACAAGTTTTCCATTGCCTTACGGCCACCTTCTTCGTTGGCGTTGGTCACTTCGTTGTTGATGATGCGTGGATCAGATTCGTCGCCCCACTTGTTTGGGTCTGCCAGTTCAATACCAAAGCCCTGCAAGAAGCCTTGGTTACGCAGAACGCCAACTGTCGGCTGCGAAACGTTGATGTTCATCATGCCGATTTTGGCAGAGCTTGTATCAACTTGGGCGGCAGCCCATTTGCCGATCAGTTCGCCAGCCAGGAAGTTGTCGGTGGCAAAGGTCATGTCGGCAGCGTCAATCGGTGTCAGCGGTGTGTCGAGTGCGATAACCACGAGGCCCGCGTCACGAGCTTGCTTGACGGCTGGTACAATGGAAGACGTGTCCGAAGCGGTGATCAGAATACCGCTTGCGCCATCAAGAATGCAGGTTTCGATCGCCTGAACCTGAGTTTCGTGGTCGCCGTCAATTTTACCAGCAAAAGTCTTAAGGGTAATACCCATCTCTTCGGCTTTGGCGGTCGCGCCTTCTTTCATCTTTACGAAGAAAGGGTTGGTGTCTGTTTTTGTGATCAGGCACGCGCTTACGCTATGGCTGCCTGCAAAGGCAGCGCCAGTCATCGTAACAAGCGCCAATGCGGATCCGGCAAGTAGTTTTTTCATGGTTTCCTCCCAAAGGATGCAGCGCCGTCGTTGGGCTGCGAGTGGGTACAATGAAGCGTACTTTCAACGCCACGTCAATAAATAAATCTACTTGATTTATTAATTAGATTGGTCCCTACTTGCTAAAGGGAGGACTTGCATATGGCGCAGGTGGAAGCGGCTCAACTATCCGTGGGGGTAAACCAGCACGGTGTGCGAAATCACAACGAACGTCTGATTTTGTCGATGATTCAGCGCCATGGCCCTATGCCCGGCTCAGACATCGCAAAGCGTGCAGGATTGTCGCCTCAGACAGTGTCGGTGATTCTACGCGGTCTTGAACGCGAAGGCTTTCTTGAGCGAGGTGATCCGCAGCGTGGTCGCGTGGGCAAGCCCTCTATACCTATGGGCATCGCTGCAAATGGCAGTTTTGCGGTTGGTTTGAAGGTTGGACGCCGAAGTGCGGATTTGGTTCTGACAAATTTGTCAGGGCAGGTCTGTGCCGAGAAACAGAAAACCTACAAGTATCCGGCACCAGACACGATCATGGAATTTTTGAAAGATGGGCTGGCGGAGTTCTACACTCAGTTAGGGAAATCAAGTGCTGAACGTATTAGCGGCATCGGTATCGCTATTCCGTTTGAGGTTTGGAACTGGCACGAGACGATCGGCGCTCCGCCCGAAGAAATGGCGCGCTGGAAAGACTTTGACATCGCTGAAGCGGTTCGTGATTTCACAAACTTGGATGTGTTTATCGAGAATGATGCAACGGCGGCCTGTCGCGCCGAACATGTTTATGGGCGCGGGCGGGAATTTAGCGATTTTGCCTATTTCTTTATCGGCTCATTCGTTGGCGGCGGGATCGTTCTGAACAACTCTGTCTTTGATGGCGCACAAGGAAACGCCGGGGCTTTGGGGTCGCTGCCTGTGTCCGGCCCAGAGAAAAAGCCCAAACAACTGATCGACGTCGCGTCGCTATATCTGTTGGAAGATAAGCTGGCTCAGGAAGGAATTGATCACACCCGCCTGTGGTCACAGCCTTTGCGGTGGGGGGATTTTTCAGACTCCGTCGCGGAATGGGTTGAAAGCACAGGCCACTATTTGGCGCGTGCGGCGCTTACGGCATGTGCCGTTGTTGATTTTGAAGCTGTTTTGATTGACGGCGCCTTCCCAGCAGAGGTGGGCGACCGCCTGGTTGAAAGAGTGCGCGCCGAAATTGGAGATATGGACAGCCGCGGGCTGCTTGTCCCGCGAATCGAACGCGGAAGAGTTGGCCCGAACGCTCGGGCGATGGGCGCATCTTCAGCACCGATTTTTGCCAAATACTTGCTGAACACAAACAGCGGTCACTCGTTTGGTTGATTTCATCTGTCTGAAGTCAAAAACGACTCGCGGTAGGCTGTGGGCGTCTCGCCTCGAACTGCGCGAAACCGACGCGCAAAGTAAGCCGGATCTACAATTCCAAGGCGATAAGCCACTTCGGCAACAGGCAATTGCGTAAAGGCCAGAAGGCGACAGGCCTCGGTCATCTCAGCTTGTTCAATATATCGCGCGGTGCTTTGACCCGTCGCTTGTTTACATAGGCGGTTGAGGTGCCCAGTCGTGATCGACAATGCGCTGGCATAGTCTCGCGGCATCCAACCACGCCCCATGTTTTCCGAAATCATCGCGTCCAGTTTCGGCATGTGACGGTTGGCTGTTGGGTCTGCCGTGCGCGTGGCGCGCAATCGGGTGTCACAAACACTGACCAACACAGCATGGGCCAACGCGACCAGTAGAGCTGCGCGAAACTGCCCAGGGCGTGAAAACCCCTGCGAAAGTTGGTCAAAAAGCGCCTGCAATTCCGGCGATGTGACGCCGGAGAATGGATGCGACAACGCAGCCGTCAAGGCTGGTGATTTCGGCTCCAAGCTATGAACTACAGGAAGCGGCAGCGAGATAACGCCACCCTCAGTGCCTTTGTCAAAGGTGAATCCGTGCACGATTTGTGCAGGCACATATAGACAGGACTGATTGCCCAGAATAGATGCGCGACCGTCCACAGTAACCTGGGCTCGCCCCGTTTCCAGATAGAAAACTTGGGCCATCTCAGCGTGCCTGTGTGGGGAAATGACCCAATTATGCTGGCCTGCCCGGTCTGTTATCCGCTCATGGTGGACAACGTCAGGGAACCGGCTGGTTTCGCCGAACAGGGTGAAGATTGGAATGTCATTTGCGGGTGCCATGCATGAAAAGTACCAGCGATTGCCGCTGGCGTCCATTCTCGGACAGGCCGCGAAATAGTAAGGGTGGCGTTCGAAACGAAACGCGGAAAGAACAAACAGCATGAAAACCCAAGTTGCAATCATCGGAGGCGGGCCATCGGGCCTGATGTTGTCACAGCTGCTGAACAAGGCTGGTCTGGACACCATCGTTATCGAACGACAGACACGCGAACATGTTCTGTCGCGTATTCGTGCAGGTATCTTGGAATGGGGTACGGTTGAACTGTTGCGCGAAGCTGGTGTTGCGGCGCGGATGGACAAGGAAGGCTTTCCACATGATGGATGCTTCTTGACCGACGATGACATGATGGTGCGCATCGACTTCAAAAAACTGACAGGCAAGCAGGTTATGGTTTATGGCCAGACCGAAGTGACCGCTGACCTCTACGACGCCCAAGATCAACTGGGCACGCAGATCATCCACAGTGTGTCCGATGTTGAAATCGGCGATCTGGATCAGAGCAAGAGCACTGTCAGCTTCACCAAAGACGGTGTTCGTCAAACGATCACATGTGACTATGTTGCCGGATGCGACGGGTTTCACGGGGTGAGCCGCAAGACGATCCCAGCCGAAAAGCGACGTGAATTTGAACGGGTATATCCGTTTGGTTGGCTTGGTATCCTGTCTGAAACACCGCCGGTAAATCATGAACTGATTTATGCCAATTCCAGCCGAGGTTTTGCCCTGGCCTCCATGCGTCACGCGACCCTTTCGCGCTACTACATTCAGGTTCCGCTGACCGACAAGGTAGAAGACTGGAGCGACGAAGCGTTTTGGGATGAATTCAAAAGCCGCCTCCCTTCGGACACTGCGGCCAAACTGATAACCGGTCCCTCGATCGAAAAATCCATTGCACCACTACGCAGTTTCGTCTCAGAGCCGTTGCGCTGGGGCAACCTGTTCCTGGTTGGGGATGCTGCACACATCGTGCCGCCAACCGGCGCCAAGGGGCTGAACTTGGCCATGTCTGATGTCTTTTACCTGTACCAAGCGTTGGTAGATGCCGTGACAAAGGCTGACACAAGTGGGATCGACGCATATTCCGAAAAAGCACTGGCGCGGATTTGGAAGGCAATGCGCTTCTCTTGGCAGATGACAACGATGATGCACCAGTTTGAAGGTGAAGATAATTTCGCTCAACAAATGCGGCGCGCGAATCTTAGCCACCTGGCCAATTCCGAAACTGCGCGGCGGGATCTTGCTGAAAACTACATCGGTCTGCCGCTCTGAGTATCAGACGCGGGCGTGATCAAACTCGGCGCTGTTGGCCACATCTTTCATCGTGGTCAACAGCCCCTTTAGCGCATCGGTCATTTCAGTTTGGTTGCGCATCGAAACGCCCACAGGGCCCCCTAAAAGATCATCTTGCAAGGGCAGGGCTACCAATGATCCGTCGTTCAATTCTGATTGCACCACACCTTGAGAGATGAACCAAACAAGGTCCGATTCCTGAACCGCCCGGCGACCAAAGGCGAGCGATACGTTTTCAAACGCTGGCTCGATGTGTGACAGCCCCACGCTATGCAAATAGGTACGAACCAATGGGGCAATAACCGCTCCGCGCGGGGGCAGCATCAAGGGCATTCGGGCCAGATCATCTGGCTGCCATTCGATTTTCAACAACGGATGATCGGGGCGGACAACCGGTAAAACCCGATCAGAAAAAAGATGGCGGAAAGACAGCCCTTCCATCGCGTCCGCTGGCCCCATGCGGCCGACAACGACATCCAACGACCCTTCCCGCAATTGTGAGATCAGCATCCAGTTGGGGCCGGTTGCCACACGCAGCATGTATTCGGGGAAGGCGGCCTGAAATTTCAAAGCGGCCAGCGGAATCAGTTCTGTCGCGGCGGTGGGCAATACGCCGATCGACAGGCTTTGACGGGCGCGGGGGGCAACACGAACCAGATCTTCGGCCCGCTGCAGGGTCTGCATTGCCGTGCCGCAGTGTTCCTGAAAGACTTTGCCAGCCGCTGTAAGCTGCAATCTGCGGCGGGAACGGTCAAACAAGCTTGTCTGCAGGATGGTTTCCAATTCCCTGATGGTCTTGGACGCCGCAGGTTGACTAACACGCATGGCATCGGCCGCAGCGCTCAGACTTCCCAGCCGAGCGGTTTCCAGAAAACAGCGCAAGTGCCGCATGCGAAGACGAGAATCCATATTATATAACCTATAGGTTATGATTATTTCCGATAATTATATTTTTTTGTTTATGCGTCGCGTGTCAATGAGGGGATTGAAACGCGGAACGCTTCGAAAGGACAAATGATGCCCGACCGACACGAAACAGGCATGAAAGTGCGCCGGCAGGTCTTGGGCGATGCCCATGTGAACCGTGCCGAAGCCAATAAAACTGACCTAGACCTTCCATTTCAGGATCTGATCACTGTTAGTGCTTGGGGAACGGTTTGGGCGTCTGACGCCATCAGCCACCGGGAACGGTCTATGCTGACACTGGCGTTGCTGGCAGCAACCGGCAACTTCGAAGAGATTCCGATGCATATTCGTGCCACAGCAAACACAGGCGCCAGCAAGCGCGATGTCATGGAGGCCTTTCAACACGTGGCGATTTACGCTGGCGTGCCCAAGGCGAACCACGCCATCAAACTGGCCAAACAGACATATACCGAAATGGAGGCGGCAACCGATGACTGATCTAGGACCTTTGATACCGCGCAATCGCGAATTGCACCCACCAGCCTATGACACTGAATACAAGACAAGCGTGCCGCGGTCGCCGAACCTGCCATTGTTGTCGATGGAGTCAGGCCTTAGCGAAGAAACCGGCCCAACCTTCGGGCACAGCCAGATGGGCGCGCTGGACAACAACCTGATCCTGAACTGGTCCAAGGGCGCGGCCCCGGCCATTGGTGAACGTATCCTGATGCACGGTCGTGTTCTGGATGAAACCAACCGCCCTGTATCCAATACGCTGGTCGAAATCTGGCAGGCCAACGCCGGTGGCCGGTATCGTCACAAGAAAGATGATTACCTTGCGCCTTTGGACCCCAACTTTGGCGGATGCGGACGGACGTTGACGGATGAAAACGGGTATTACCAGTTTCTGACCATTCGCCCCGGTGCGTATCCTTGGCCGAACCGGGCCAATGATTGGCGCCCTATGCACATTCACGTCTCTGTTTTTGGTCATTGCTATGGGCAGCGTCTGATCACGCAGATGTATTTTGAAGGCGATCCGTTGATCGACCAGTGCCCGATTGCAGCGACAATCAAGAAGCGGTCTCAGCTGGATCGTCTGGTTGCGGCCTTGGACCTGAGCGCGTCGCGTCCGCTGGATTTCCTAGCGTACAAGTTCGACATCGTGCTGCGTGGCCGTCGTCAAACCATGTTCGAAAACAAAATTGAGGGTATGTAAGATGGTTCAGAAACTCGACTACACCCCAGAAACGGCGTCGCAAACGGCGGGGCCTTATGTGCATATCGGTTTGATGCCGACACACGCTGGCAACAGCGGTGCGTTTGAGCAGGAAATCGGAACCAGCCCCATTGGCGAAGGCGTCAAAGGCGAGGTGATTGAGATTGTCGGTGCTGTGATCGATGGAACCGGCTGGGCCTTGCGCGATGCTATGGTCGAAAGCTGGCAGCCCGATGCAGCAGGCCGTTTCCCCGGACAAGAGGGCGCAGACCCGGCGGTATCAGGGCTGTGCCGTTTTGCGGCTGATGCAGAAACCGGTGAATTTACCTTGCGTACCGTAAAGCCAGGGCCCGTAGCGGGCCGGGGTGGGCGCCCGCATGCGCCTCATATTTCGCTTTGGGTTGTGGCGCGCGGCATCAATATCGGCCTGCAGACCCGTATCTACTTTGAAGATGAAGACAACAGTGCCGACCCTCTGTTGGCCCGGATCGAGCAGCGCCCACGCGTTGATACTTTGATCGCCAAGAAAATCGGTGAGGGCAAATATCGGTTCGATATTCGTCTGCAAGGCGAAGGCGAGACTGTCTTTCTGGACATCTGATCACAGTGCAAAAGAAAAGCGGCGGCCGGATTGGGCCGCCGCATTGCGTTTGACAGGCGCTCACGCTCTCTCAGAACATTTCGTAAACCAAGTCCGAGACTTCGCCAGTATCCTCAGATGTTTCAATCTGATTGGATAGATGGGCAAGCTTTTGACCCATGCCGGCAAGCGCTGTCCCTGACCATATCGCATCAAGCTGTGCGCCAATTGCTTCTGGTGTCACCAAGTTTTCGGCGAAATCCATCTGAACATTCGTCGCCGAGTCACGGTCGATATAATAACTGTCCGGTGTCCGGGTTTGTCCGGCCATGGTCAGTTCGACTTTGCCCTGAAGCGGAGCGATTTCGGCCAGATAGAATGCGCGAAGGCTATCCTCAGTCGAGCTCAAATTCTTCCCTCCAATCGTGGGTTTCTTCAAAGACAGGCTGTTCTTCTTTGAACAGAACAAAATTCTCTAACACCAGAACATCCATGTTCGTACGCATGAAGCAGCGATACGCATCCTGAACGGTGCAGACGATGGGTTCGCCACGCACATTGAAGGAAGTGTTTACAATCACCGGACACCCGGTTTGCGCGTCGAACGCAGAGATCAGATCGTGATAGTCTGGCTTGTCAACGCCATCGACGGTTTGCACCCTTGCGCTGTAGTCAACATGCGTGACCGCCGGAATGCTGCTGCGGGGTTTGTTCACGATGTCCGTCAGGTCTTCGTAGTTGTCGATGACCTGATCCTGGCAAATTTCTTTGTTCACGGGGGCGACCAGCAGCATATAGGGGCTATCGCCATCCATTTCGAACCAGTCTGAAACCTTGTCACGCAAGACCGCCGGTGCAAATGGCCGGAAGCTTTCACGGAACTTGATTTTCAAATTCATAGCCGATTGCATTTCCGGGCTACGCGGATCGCCCAGAATGGAGCGTGCGCCCAAAGACCGTGGGCCGTATTCCATGCGTCCAACGCACCAGCCAACAACTTTCTTGTCCGCCAATGCAGCCGCAACCCGTTCTGCCCGCGCCGCATTGTCCATGCGGTAGGCGGGAAGATTGTTGAAATCCAAATAAGCGTCGATTTCTTCGTTGGTAATCTGTGGGCCAAGATAACTGCCGCTTTGGCGATCGCGCCCCGAAACGGTCGTTGCACGCGGAATGTCATGTTTGTGGTGCGCGTAAAGCAGCGCAGCGCCCAACGCACCGCCTGCGTCACCCGCGGCCGGTTGAATCCAGATGTTGTCAAACAGGCCTGAACGCAACAAGTGCCCATTGGCCACGCAGTTCAGTGCCACACCACCGGCCAAGCATAGGTTGCGGGCACCGGTTGTTTCCTTGACGTGCCGCGCCGTGTTCAGCACCGCTTCCTCCGTCACGGCCTGGATCGAAGCGGCCAAGTCCATTTCGCGCTTTGTGATCTGGCTTTCGCCTTCACGGGCAGGCCCGTCGAACAAATCGGCAAAGCGATCTGTTGTCATTCCGCCGCCGTCCAGATAGCCGAAATAGTCCATGTTCAAACGGAACGACCCATCTGCTTTCAGGTCGATCAAGTTGTCGCGAATGGCGTCCGCATAAACCGGCTGACCATAAGGGGCCAGTCCCATCAATTTGTATTCGCCGGAATTGACCTTGAAGCCGGTGAACGATGTAAACGCGCTGTAGAGCAGCCCCAAGGAATGCGGAAAGTGGATGTCCTGATCGATGCGAATGCGGTTCCCCTGACCGAAGCCCAGGGTGGTTGTGGCCCATTCCCCGACACCGTCGATCGTTAGAATGGCCGCTTCGTCAAACGGTGATGGGAAAAAGGCGCTGGCGGCGTGGCTTTGGTGATGTTCAGTGAAGGCAACCGGCACACCCTCCCCCAGCTCTGTGGCGATCAGCTGTGGCACGCGCATCTTGGCCGTAAGCAGACCGGGCGCGCTTTTCATCCACTGGTCCAGACCCTTTTCGCCGCTGAGCGCTAAGGTTTTGACAATTCGGTCCAGCGTCAGGACCGGATTGTCGTAAAATACGACAGAGCTGATCTCATCAGGTTCGATCATTGCCTCTTCGAGGCAATAGTTGATCGCGTTTACGGGAAAACGGCGGTCGTGTTTGACGCGGCTGAAACGCTCTTCTTGAGCCGCGGCAATGATTTCACCGTCTCGGATCAGGGCTGCGGCGCTGTCATGATACAACGCAGATAGCCCCAGAAAATATTTTGGTTCACTCATTCAGCACTCATTACAAAAGGCGCAGTTGAGGTTGCGGAAAGCGCGGCCTCAACCTGCGGGGTCAACAACTCTGCAATGGCGGCATGTCCGGCCACTGTCGGATGTTCATCATTCGGAAAACGCAGGCTTCCCGGATCTTGCGCATGCTTCCGTTGCAAGCCCGTCAAAAGGTCCGCGAAAGGCACGTTGGTTTCTGCCGCCAGTTCGGAAAACCGCCGACGGTAAGGTTCTGACCGCATATTCCCATAAATATGCTCAAAGGTGGGGATCGGCGCCAGAAGAACAGGAGCCTTCGCTTCATCTATCCAACGGGTCAGAATGGCCCGCATCAATTGCCAACCCGGATGATCCGCTCTGTTGTATTCCATTGGATAAGCCAGGCGCCGCACGCGCTGTGACCAAGATCGTAGGCCCGGAAACTGTGAGTTTGCGCGCGACATGGCTTGCCGTGCCAAGGCTCGCATCGTGCCAACTGAACCTGCCTCTTCGTCGTTGTTGGACGCGGGGGTATGCCCTTTGGGAACCGGAGAGTTGTGCAGCGTTAGTTCGCCACCATCAATCGAAAAATAGGGCTTTGGCAGCATCGCCATTTCGCCAGACATTCCAGAATGGATCAGGCGGGCGTCTTGAAGGTTGCGGCGGATGTTATCAACCATGGGGCACAACACCAGCAAATCATACGACATGTCCTTGGTGCACTCGCGGAACGCCAGATACTGCTGATCCGTGCCAGAACTGGGAAGGCCAAAATTGTAAACTTCCAGATCTTGCCCTTGCTTTTCCAGCAGATCGGAAAACCTCTTGCCGTTGCTGACGCCATCACCGGCCGTATTGGAATCTCCAAATACCAACACCCGGCGTTTGCCCGGCGTTGGTGCATTTCGGAACGGACGGTCATTGCGAAACCCTTGCGCGTTGGCGCGCACAAGGTAGCCGCCACCTTCATGGCGCACACGTCCCTTTATGTTCGGGACAAACCGGTACCCAATGACGGGATCATGTTGAAACAGATTACGAGACATGTGCCGCTACCACAGCTGACACGTCAGTCTCACTGCATTCTTCGCTCCGCGCGCGGTTGGGCGATGGAATGGATTTCAAAAAATTCAAACAAACGAAAAGCGATTGCATACGAAAATACCAAATGACCCAAACAACGCATGCCGCAATGGCATGCAACCCTGATAATAGGGTGAAAGGTAGGACTTGGGTGCTGGGAATTCTAGTTTACAGACGCCATTTCTCGAAAATTTGCGTCATAGATGTGCATTTAGACGAAAAAGCCGCCCTGTTTGACAGGGCGGCAGTTGAGGTGCGCTTGGGAAAATTCATCTACCAGTTGTTTGGGCCTTTTTCGGCAAAAACATGGACAAGAAAGTCAATGAATGCTCGAACTTTCGGCTGGGTGAAACGACCCGGCGGATAGACAGCATAAATACCTTGAGTTTCGACAGGCAAATCAGGAATGGCATCTTCAACCAACCCTGCCTTCATCGCGTCTGCATAAAGGTAGGATGGCAAGTTCGCGATCCCCAGTCCAGCAATACAGGCGTTCAACAGTGACTGACCGTCATTAACAGAAAGCCACCCGGCTGTTCGGACCTGACGTTTTTCGCCGGATGGCGCCGTCACTTTCCAAACATTTCCGCTGGCTTGGTTTGAATAATGCAGCAGCTTGTGTTCGTTCAGATCATCAATTCGCTCTGGTCGCCCAAACTTTTCGAAATAGGCGGGCGATGCGATCATTCGTTTTGTAGTCTCGGTCAGCTTGCGGGCGCGCAAGGTGCTGTCTTCCAGCTCCCCGATGCGCACGGCCATATCAAAGCCTTCCGAAATCAGTTCCACATATCGGTTGTTCAGCACCATATTCACGGTGATGTCCGGAAATTCCGCTAGGAACTCGCCCAAAACCGGGCTCAGGTGGTTGACGCCAAAGTCTGTCGCCACACTGATACGCAACAGACCCGAAGGGGCTGACTGCATAGATGTTACAAGCGCATCTGCTTCGCCGGCGTCGTTCAAAACACGCCGTGCTCGATCATAGTAGGCGAGGCCAATTTCCGTCGGGCTGACACGGCGAGTGGTCCGGTTCAGCAAACGGGCACCTAGACGCGCCTCCAACGAAGACACGTGTTTCGATACGGCTGATTTAGATATTCCCATCTTCTTCGCCGCGTCGGTGAACCCCCCTTGATCAACGACCGTGGCAAACGCCTCCATCTCGGTCAATCGGTCCATTGCATACCCTCAACTTACGTTTTTGCGAGGATCAGCTATCAACTGGAATTCAGGCAGGACTACGGCGTTGCCCGGACAATACCGCGGTAAAAGCAAGCAGTGTGTTTGTCATCGAAACAGAGAAACGGTGTGTTTTGGGTCTGATAAACGCAGTTCTGGCGGGAAAACTACTTCAGTTGGATGGTCTTGTTTTTGGTGTATTATCTTTGTTTTACAGTTGTTTAGCGTGATATTGAGGTCACGGTGAACGTCGTGCCTGTTTTCCCGGCAACCAATGTACGCGGGCGATCTGCGGGGTATTTTGCAATTTCACCAACTGACAGGCTGCGCGAAACATTGCCAATCTCTAATGTCACGGCCCCCTTGCGGACGACCAACCATTCAAACGACGTATTTGGGGTTGCCGGGCATGTCAGCGTTGCTTTTTTGGGAAGGGTCATGTCGCAGACCTGGACAGACGGATCGATCGCGCCGGGTGCCAGATTGGTTCGAGCGACGCCGTTAGTGTCATCTACCTGCGGTGAAACTGTGAAAACTTCGACAAGATCCGATGTCTCAGGGGCCAGCAGGTCTGGCAGCGGCATGTCCAGTGCGCGGGTCAGGTGCCAAAGAGTGGTTAATGTGGGGCTGGAAGTCCCGCGTTCGATTTGGCTAACCATTGACCGCGATACGCCCGAAACTTTTGCGACCGCTTCCAAGGATAGCCCCAAGTCGCGCCTGGCTGCACGCAATCGGCGTGGCAACCTATCCAGCATTTGCTCAACGTCGTTCATGCAGGGACAGCGCCATGAAACGTCGCGCAGGTCAATAGTCACCTACCCTGAAATTGCGGATGATGATCGCAAACCAACAACCTGATCCGAAGAGACAGACATACCATTTTCAAGCAATACATTTGTTCCATTGGCACCTGGGCGCAATTCCGTGATCTTGGAATAGTGTGCCACTTTTTGGCGATGTGTGCTGCCGTCTTCAAAAACGGTATCCATGAAAAATTTGTACTGGCCAATTGCGAGGTTTGCGCCGGTTTCGTCCGTCCCAGACCAAATCAAAGAAGTTTGCGAGGGATCAATCGGCAGGCTTTGCACCTCAGTTCCGAAAGCATTTTCGACAATCAGTCTGGCGGAAACCGCCGTTTCATTTGCGTCGAAACTTAGTTCAATAGGCGTTCCTAAATACGTGGTGGCACCGGTCACGCGTGCCTCTTGCCCCAGCAAACCGGCAGCTTCGAAGACTGATTGGTTGCCTGATACTCCTGCGCCGACGAGCTTTTCTAACAGATTATTGGTCAGAACCTGCTGTTCCAAAGAGGAAAAGGTTGCAAGTTGGGTCGCAAACTGTGTCGTGTCAGCGGGGTTCAATGGGTCTTGGTTGCGCATCTGTGCCGTCAACATCTTCAAGAAAGTATCGAAATCGGATGACAGGGCTGATGCACTCTTGGTCTCGTCAAGTGTCGTCGCAGCCTTCGTTATCCCGGTTTGAGTGGCTTGCGTTTCGCTGATCATAGCCGAATGTCCATTTTTTCGTTGTCGTTGGAAGGGTGCACGGTCTGTGTATGTTCCTTTGTAGAAGGTGGCTCTTCTTGTGGGCCTGATGGGAAGGCGCCTTGCGGCGCAGGCGTCCGTGTCTGATGAGGGGCCCCGCCATTAGAATGCTGCCCTGCGCTTCGGTCCGAACTGTTGGAGAGATCGACAGATACGCGTTCGAACCCCATCCGTTCCAGTTCTTGCGTTAGAGGAGAGAGATGCCGGTGCAACAAGTCCACTGTATCACTGCGGTCGGCGATAACACTTAGGTGCAAGCCGCGCCCATCTTGAACGATGTTCATGGTGACAGCGCCCAATTCCTCGGGCGACAGCTGAACGCGCACAGTTCCTTGGCTGACCCGAGTGACAACCGTTGCCAGTTGATCGGTTAGGTTCATCGGTTGTCCGGGCAGTGGCCCATGCACCATTCTGGGCACCTCAGTGTTCGGGGCGGACGATGCTGTTAGCCCGGCGGCGGCGTGAGACGTCCCTTGCATTTGGTGCACTGCTGTTGGGGGGGCACCAATGCCCTCTGTTACGGCGATTGGGATCGGCTCGGATTTTTGAGTGCCGTTGGAACTCTTTTCGGAAGGCGTGAAGAGGTGCGTTGCCGGAATATGGTGAATGGTCCGAACATTACGAGTGGGCTTCTCGGACGCACCCGGTGGGCGACCGGGGTCTGTTTCTTGAACCGTGCGCCCCTCTCCGGCGGCTGGCCTATCAACATAATTCGAAGGGTTGAAAAGGGGGCGTGGCTTTGGCCGGACTCTGTTGATTTCGACCAAAGTTGCGTCCTCTTCTCTGGTATTCAAAGGAACAACAGCTTCAGGTTTCTGGACGTTTTTGGGAGCGAGGGTTTTTGAATTTACAGACGCTTCATGATGCACCTTGCGAATTTCGTTTGCCGCCGGCGGCATTTGAGGGACGTTGAGCGCTGGGGGTTTCTTTGGTGATTGCGGGGCAAGGGAAATTGGCTTTGGCGGAACAGAAGAATGGGTTTGAACAGGCATATCTGCGTGTCGCGATGCCGAGGATTTGACGTTTTCCTCTGTCGACCTGATCTCGATCTGAGCTTGCGCGCCGCCTAAGGCGGGGGACGCCGAAATCGATGCAGGCGATGTCGTTTTCGGCTGGCCTGGTTGCGTGAATTGACCATTCACGCGGTCAATAGCGAAAGGCGCAGGCTGGCCGTTTGCCTGCCGCATCGATGTGTCGTTTGCAGCGAAAGGAAGACGCACCCTGCCTTGGTTTGGTTCTGGCTCAGCATGCGCGTCGGGACGAACCGCAGGTCGCGTTTCAACCGTTACATCCTGTGAAGGCAGTGCAGCTTTGGGTGTTGGCTGTTTCGGGGCGCGGAGAGGGTCCTTCTCAAGGCGAATACTGGGCTTTGTTTCAATCGGTGTTGGAGAAGGCATCTGTTGTATCAATTCATGCTGAAGCACCACAGGGGGCGTCCTCGCGCCGTTTCGGGTTGCAGCCGAATTTGTACGATCAACGGCTCCCAAGCCTTGCCGCTTGACCGGCTCATCCGCGGGGGAGGGCGCCTGAAACTTCTTTGGAGTGGAGGCGACTTCTTGCCTTGGAGCTTGCCCGTGATTCCCTCTCGGCTCGTTTACTTCACCATTCGTTCCATGATTCTCAGGCGCGTGAGATTTCGGCGATGGCGCGGGAAACAGCGGCGTTGGAGTGACGTTACTTCGTTTGTCGAGAACCACCTTTACGGTCGGTTTAGGCACTCCGTCGTTTTGGACCGACAAGGCAGCAACCGGTGAAACCGTCGGGACGAAATGGGCGTTGATCGTTTGGGCGGAGAGTTGCGACATTGGTTGAACTTTGACGTCAACGCTGCCCTGATCTGGCGAAGATATTTCCGCGCCGGATGCTTGCATTGCCCGGGGTAAGGTGTGGGATGTTGTCCTACCCGCTTCAGAAGATACGTTTTTCAGATCGTCTGTGGGAATGTGCTCAAGGGGGTCCTTTTCAACTTCAAATGCGTGTGACAGGGCTTCTTGGTTTTCGCTGTCAGGCCATTCACTCTTGAGGGTGCTACCTGAATAATGGACATTTTTGCCATTTTCGTCTGCCTGCGGAAGATGCGTTTCCAATTCAGATGTTTCGTCCTGAGAAACGCGAAGTTCGTGTTCCTCGTTCAAAACAGTGTTTTCCGCGCCGGTCTGGCTTTCAGGAGCAGTGAGTGGCGGTTGCTTGCTGCGCCCTTCTTGTGCGTCGTGGTCTGCTCCTAAAAAAACATCGATGAACAAGGCGGCTGTCTTCGAGTCGCCATCGACCGGTTCAGCAGGCTCGACTGACGCATCCATCCGAGGAGAAAGCAGCGCGCTGCTTTTGCCAGCGGATAGGAAGTCCAAAATTAATCCATTCATAACCTGCCCCGTCTTAGTCAACGTGCAGGCTTTTTAAGAACACAGGAGTTAAAGAATGATGGAGCTCTCCAGCCTTGGCCTTTCTCTGCCGCGTGACGCGCATGCGCCGCCCACCGGCACGACTTCAGGGGATGTCGCCCGTCCATTGTTCGCCGCGTACATGTCGGAAATGTTGAAATACACTGGAGTAGAGAAGGTCTTCGGCGACACTGGGTATTCGGCGGGGCTTAGCTTTGTGGCGACCAACGCGATAGCGGATCAGTTGGCAAGGCCGGGCGTTGCGCTGTACGACCATTGGCTGGCACAGTTCGCGGGTCATTCAAAATGAGTGAGTTAAAATCCCTGCTTGGTCGGATTGAGGCGCAAAAAGCTGAGCTGCTAAGTGGTCGGTGCCCAGAATTGGAAATTGATGCCTTGCTACTGCGCGCACGGCGGGCGGGCGAGGATCAGTCGGTTCAAAAGCATGAGATAGAGCAGTTGCGAACCGCCAGTTCGGAACTTTCGGGTCTGTTGTCGGCCTTCTTGGCAGGGTTTGTGCGTCGCCGGGGGCAATTAAAGCGCGATCCTTTTGCAAAAGACACTTCCAGCGTTGCCCCGACGCTAAATAGAAAATTTTGAAATTGTTCCTTTCGACAGATTTGGCGGCATTAAAGAATTGTTCAGGCGGCGCACATAGCTTGCACGGGCATCCTCGGATGGCGCGACCCGCGTTCAGGTCGCACGGGCAGAAAGTCTTTCAATGGGCCCAAAAGGGCGAACAGAGACATGCCGCACCAAATAGGTGCGCCAATGAAGGAGCAAAATCTTGTCAAGTATTCTGACGAACAACGGCGCCATGGTTGCGCTACAAACATTGAAGTCCATCAATGTTAGCTTGACGCAAACCCAGAGCCAAATTTCAACCGGAAAATCGGTTGCCACGGCAAAGGATAACTCGGCCGTCTGGGCAATTTCAAAAGTCATGGAAAGTGATGTGAAAGGTTTCAAGTCGATTTCCGACAGCCTTTCCTTGGGCCAATCGACCGTTGCTGTGGCGCGCCAAGCCTCGGAAACGGTGACGGATCTTCTGACGCAAATGAAAGGAAAAATCGTTGCTGCTCAGGAGGATAACGTTGATAGAACCAAAATCAACGCCGATGTGACCGCACTGAAAGATCAGATTAATTCGGTTGTTGCAGCGGCGCAGTTCAATGGTCTGAACTTGGTGGACGGATCTGCCGCAAGTGCAAGCGTCTTGGCGTCTTTGAACCGGGATTCCAACGGGAACGTAACCTCTTCGTCTATTTCTGTGACCGCCTGGGATATGTCGACGGGCGGGTATACCGCCAACGATATCTTCTCTGGCAGTTCGACGGGTGCATCCACCAACGGTGACACTGTGGCCCTGGTTCTGGACAGTGGTGGCGGCAATGAACAGATCGAAATTCTGGAAAACGGTTCCGCTTTTGCCGCTGGCGACAAGGTTAGCCTAACCGTCGGTGATCAGACTGTATCCTATTCGGTCACTGCCGATGACGTGGCGGCAACGACTACAGCGGACATCGTTGCCGTCGCATTGAAAAACCAGATCGACAATCTTGGTATTTCGGGTCTGACGGTGGACTATGACAGCGGCACACCCAGTACACTGGACTTCACCAATGCAGGCACGATTGATCTAAGTGTAAGTGGCCAATTCACAAACGCTGGGTCGGGTGGTTTGGGGGCCATGGCCGGAATAGATGTGTCTACTGGCGCAGGCGCAACCTCTGCGCTAGCCACGATCGAATCCTTGATCGATCGCTCAATCGATGCCGCCGCCAGCTTTGGTTCGGTTGAAGGCCGGATCGAAACACAAAACAACTTCATCACGTCGTTGGCGGATTCCTTGCGCTCTGGCATCGGGGCCATGGTCGACGCTGACATGGAAGAAGCTTCGGCGCGTCTTCAGGCATTGCAAGTGCAACAGCAGTTGGGCGTTCAAGCGCTGTCAATCGCTAACCAGGCACCGCAATCGCTTCTGGCGTTGTTCCGTTAAACACATTTTGAATGACGGGGCTTTCTGGCCCCGTCTATTTGAAACTGGCTTTTGCAAGGAGCCTCTCATTGACATCGGCTGCTTTTTCAAACGCGTCCACCGCCTATGGTGCGACCGACGGTACCCCCTTCGCCACTCGTTGTGCCAAGTCCGTAGAATATGAACTGTTTTCCCGTGTAACGCACCAGTTGGCTCTGGCATCGCGAAGCAAGAAAAGTGATTTTCCTTCGCTGGTTAGGTGTCTGCACGAAAATCGTCGTCTTTGGACGACACTGGCCGCAGACGTTCTGGATATCGACAATCCGCTGCCGTCTGACTTGCGGTCTCGGGTCGTGTATTTGTCTCAATTCGTACAGCTACACAGTGCGAAAATCTTGTCCGGTCAGGCCAAGGTACGGCCCCTGATCGAAGTGAATTTGGCTGTAATGAAAGGGCTAAAAAAACCGGAGGCAGTTCAATGACTGGCCTAGTGATAAAACTCGGTCCGAAAGAACGCATCATGATCAATGGTGCTGTGCTTGAAAACGGGGACAAACGCACTCGGATCAACATTTTGAGTCCAAACGCCAATGTTCTGCGCTTGCGGGATGCGATTCATCCTTCCAAGGCAGTCACACCGGTGGGTCGTTTATGTTACGCGCTCCAATTGGTTTTGGCCGGGGACACCGGGCCGGAAGAGGCGCAGAAAAAGGCGATGCTTCGGATTGAAGAGCTGAGCCGTGTGTTTACAGACCATGATAGTCGAAGTTTGTTGGGGCAAGCGACCGAAGCATTGTCTGAACAGAACTTTTATAAATGCCTGAAGGCCATTCGCGGATTGTTGCCAAGAGAGGCGCGTCTACTCGCGATGAGTGAATTATGAGCTATCAGCCGATGGTTGTGGGCACCGGGTTTGGGGCCTGGGCAATGCTGACGTCAACAATGGCTCGTCAGAAAGCGGCGTTTTCACAGAGCCCTGAAATTGTCAGACGCGTTGATCAATTTCAGGACAGAATGCCTAATATCACCAATGCTACAGAATTGGTTTCTGATCGGACAACTTTGCAAGTTGCTTTGGGTGCATTCGACTTATCAGATGATCTGAATAATCGTTTCTTTGTTGAGAAACTTCTACTTGAAGGGACGTCTGACACGCGAGCATTGGCGAACCGCCTACAAGATCAACGTTATAAATCGTTGGCGGATGACTTTGGCCCAGAAAAATTTGCTTTGAATTTGACATCGACTGACGATTTCGTAAGCGACATTTCACAAAAATACAGAGATGTATCGTTCGAGCTGGCCGTGGGCGAGACGGATGAAAATTTGCGTCTTGGATTGGCGTTTCACAGATTATTGCCGGAAATAGCTGCGAACACAGCATCCAATGAGGCAGCTTGGTACAAAGTTATCGGTCTGGCACCGGTCAGACAGGTTTTTGAAACGGCTTTCGGCCTGCCACCTTCGACGGCGCAATTGGACGTTGATCGTCAGGTGCGAATGTTCAAAGACAAAGCGACCGGTTTGTTTGGCGTGGACGCGTTGGACCAAATCGCAACGAGTGAAAATATGGAAAGTTTGGTGCAGCGGTTTCTTTTACGGCAACAGGTTTCGGCCGCAAATACGGCGTCCAGTTCTCAAACCGCGTTGACGCTGATTTCTCAAACAGCCGGGATGATGCGAGATTTCGGGATGGTTCGACATTGACATTCACACCGCGGCTTTAACCTCCTTTGTGGAAAAAGACCCGCCTTGCGGCGCGCCGCTGCGCAGCAAAAGCCGCAATTTGTCAAAGGCAATTTCCGGTGTGGTTGCGTTTTCGCCGGCAAGAAAAGCATCAAATTCCGGCCAAATCGCCACCGCATGATCAAGCTGGGGGTCTGAGCCTTTGCGATATAGGCCTGCGCGAACCAAATTTTCCGAAGATTCGTACAGAGTCAATAATGCTCTAGCTTGCGAAATTGCCCTATTCTCTGATTCATTGGCCGC
Organism: Pseudoprimorskyibacter sp.; assembly: GCA_034670065.1. GTDB lineage: Bacteria > Pseudomonadota > Alphaproteobacteria > Rhodobacterales > Rhodobacteraceae > Mesobacterium_A. The sequence goes on from JAXMOG010000002.1 coordinate 610,781, forward strand.
GTCCGGCAAGCTGCGCGAGACAGATCGCAACAAGTCTATCGCTGGAAATCGTCCGCGTTCTGCGATCTTACGGTCCAAAACAACATGCCCGTCCAAAACACCGCGCAGAATATCAGCGATCGGTTCTTCCATATCTGAACCGGCCACCAAAACACTGAAGACGGCAGTGATATCGCCATGACCATCGATTCCTGGCCCCGCTCTTTCACATAAGGCCATGATTTCATGCGAAACCGACGCCGGAAACCCGCGCAACGCAGGTATTTCACCGGCAGCGACGGCCACTTCACGGTGCGCTTCGGCGAAGCGGGTCACTGAATCCGCCAGTAATAAAACGTGCTTTCCGCTATCCCGAAAATATTCGGCGACCGACATCGCCGAGTACAAACAGCGCCGTCGCTCCAACGGGGACTTGTCCGATGTGGCTGTTACAACCACGCTACGGGCCATTCCTTCCGCCCCCAAAGATTTGGTGACGAATTCGCGTAATTCTCGCCCTCTTTCACCAACCAAGGCCAACACGACAACGTCGGCTTGCATGTTGCGCGCCAATTGCCCCAGTAATCGAGATTTCCCCACTCCTGACCCCGCAAACAGGCCTATGCGTTGGCCGTGGGCAATTGGCAGCATCGTGTCAAAAATGTTGAGTTTTGTCTGAAGCCTACCACCCAATCCGCGCCGTTGTGCCGGGGCCGGAGCAGGTGAGCGTAACGAGCGTTCTTTCGGGCCAGGCAACAGAGGATGACCGTCGACAGCACGTCCGAACGGATCAATAATCCGCCCGATCCAGCCGTGGCCGGGGCGAATGGAGGCAGGCCCGACAAGCGCTACGCGATCATTCAGAGAAACACCGTCAAGCCCGTCATCGGGCAACAATGCAACCTGATTGTCGCGGATGCGGATGGCTTCACCTTCGCAAAACCGACCGCCACGCAGGATCAGGCGCAACCTGTCGCCTATCGCCGTCCGATGGCTTAACCCTGATACCCAAACCACGGTACCATCCACCGAGGAAACGCGTCCCACCGCGTGAATGGTGGACAATTGCGCCAGCCCAGAACGCATTCCGTCAAACATTTCTGAACTCATCGGCCTCTCCAGCAATCTTGTGAAAACCGTTTCTAAAGGAATCGGAGTTAAGCCTTGGTTGAAGCCAATCGAGGGAGAAGCCCCGATGTTCCAATCGATGCCTCTGTTTAAGGGGACGCATGAAATGGCGCGCCATGCAGGCCAGCGTCAGGCGCTTATCGCGCGAAATATGGCCAATGCCGATACGCCAGGATACGTCCCGCGCGATTTGCCAAAATTTTCTATCGACCGGGCATCTCTTGGTGCCGACGCAACAGCAATGCGGGCGACCCGTGCGGCACATGTTGACTTTGGTCATACCGGCTCTGTGGTCCGGCCGATTTCTCGACCGTCCGGTTTCGGCCCAAATGGGAATGCGGTGTCCTTGGAGGAGGAGTTGCTAAACTCCGTCGAGGCGCGCCGTCAGCATGATCGGGCGTTGGCCATCTACCGCGCGGGTTTGTCTATCCTGCGGACCAGTTTGGGAAAGGTTTGATCTGATGAGCGAATTTGCCTCTGCCCTGTCAACAACAACCAGCGCACTGCGATTACAGGCCAATCGGATCAGGATGATTTCTGAGAACTTGGCAAACACTGATACGCCGGGCTACCGGCGAAAAATCGCACCTGTGCGTTTGGCTCAAGACGGGGCAACTGTTTCACTTGGGCCGGTGCAGCTGGACCAAACCGTGTTGGAGCAAGTGTTTGATCCAAGCCATCCGTTGGCGGATGGAACTGGCCACTATGACGGTTCCAACGTGAATTTGATGATCGAAATCGCCGACGCGCGAGAGGCACAGCGAAGCTACGAAGCGAACCTGAAGATTTTTGACCAGACACGGCAAATGTCATCAGAGTTGATGGGGCTGCTGCGCCGTTGATTTGACGTGAGAAAAAGGAGACCAGAATGGATATCCGGAGTATATTCGCGGCACAAAAATACGCCGCCACACGCGCCGCGACTGCGGCCACACCGCAACCTGATGGGATGGCCGCATCGGTCGGGGAAACGATCAATTCGTTTCAACAAGCCTTGCAGATGACGGACAGGACAAGCCAGGATGCGCTTGCTGGCACTGCTGACCCCCATGCATTGGTGCACGCTTTGGCCCAATCAGAATTGGCAGTCGAAGCCGCAGTGACTGTGCGCAATAAAGTCGTGGAAGCGTATCAAGAAATCTTGCGCATGCCGATTTGACCCGCGCATGGATCAGGCCACCTTCTTTGATATCGTCCGGCAAGGGCTTTGGGTCAGTGTGGTGACATCACTTCCCATTCTGACGATGGCGTTGCTTGCCGGCGTCGTTGTCGGGCTGTTTCAGGCTCTGACCTCCATTCAGGAAATGACCCTGACTTTCGTTCCTAAATTGGCGGCTATTGTTGTCACGTTTTGGCTTTCGATGGGCTTCATGACCCAAACTTTGGTGGCGTTCTGGAAAACAACACTCATTCCGCTGATCGCAGGAGGATAATATGGACGTCGCCGGTTACACAGCTCTGACCCGCCAATCTGGTCTTCTGCGTGAAATGCGCGTCTTGGCCAACAATATTGCCAATGCCGGGACCACTGGTTTCCGTCAGGAGGGGTTGGTCTATTCCGAATACATCATGGCCGCGCGTGGCGACGGCATTGATACGAATGGCGTCTCGATGACGGCAGCGCATATTCGCAACACCAGTCAAGCGCAGGGCGCGTTGCACCCCACTGGCGGCATGTTTGATTTGGCCGTTGAAGGGGACGGTTTCTTTTTGATCGAAACCCCGGCGGGCGAACGACTGACCCGTAGCGGTGCATTTACCCCCAATGCACAGGGCGATCTGGTCACGGCGGATGGGTACCGCGTTTTAGATGTTGGCGGCGCGCCTCTTTTTGTTCCGCCCGATGCGGGAAACGTTGAAATCGCACGGGACGGCACGGTCAGCGCTGGCCCGCGTCTGTTGGGGCAGATTGGCGTTGTTGCACCGATAGATCCTTTGAGCATGGCGCGGGAAGGTGGCATTCTTTTTGACGCAGAGGATGGCTGGGAACCCGTTGAACAACCTTTTGTTGTCCAAGGGTTTTTGGAACGCTCGAACGTCGACGCGGTGTCGCAGATGGCGCGGATGATCGAAGTGCAACGTGCCTATGAAATTGGCCAAAGTTTTCTGGATGCCGAAGACCAAAGGGTACGCGGTGCAATCCAAACTTTCGTGAAATAGAGCAGAGAAAAACAGGCAAGGAATACTGAAATGCGAGCCCTGGCTATCGCCGCGACCGGCATGAGCGCGCAGCAAATGCGCGTCGAGGTTATATCGAACAATTTATCCAATATGAGCACCACGGGATACAATGCGCGGCGCGCAGAGTTTGCCGACCTGCATTATCAACAAATCGCCCGTGCAGGGGCTGTAAACGCAGCAGACGGCACGGTTTTGCCCACCGGTGTTCAGCTTGGGTTGGGTGTGCGCCCTGCCGCAATAAATGTTCACTTGGCACAAGGCGCGCTTAGCGCAACTGGTGGTGACCTAGATGTGGCGATCGACGGTGCTGGCTACCTTGAAGTGACTCTGCCATCCGGTCAGGCGGCCTATACGCGTGACGGAGCGTTGAAACGCTCTGGCGATGGGCAGATCATCAGTTCAGATGGGTTCCCGGTTGCGCCCGACATTACAATTCCTGCCGACACGCGCAGCATTTCGATCAACGCGGAGGGCGAAATTTATGCCTATTTTCTGGAAGGGGCTGAAGGGCAACTCCTGGGGCAGTTATCTTTGGTGAACTTCACAAATGCCAAAGGGTTAGAAGCTGTCGGCGGCAATATGTTCCTTGAGACGGAGGCCTCCGGACCGGCCATCACCGGTGCTCCGGGGCAAGACGGGTTAGGGACTTTGCGCCAAGGATATTTGGAAGACAGCTCCGTTGATGCCGTGCGTGAAATCACGGAATTGATCGAGGCACAGCGCGGCTACGAACTGAACGCAAAAGTGATTTCAGCGGTTGACCAGATGTTGGCGGCAACAACGCAGGTCCGCTGATGTTTCGGCTGATATGTCTGCTGGCGGCCTTGCCCGCCTATGCCGATACGGTGGTTGCGGCGCGCACAATCCGCCCGGAAGAAATCGTCACGGCCAGCGATATTGTGCTGAGCACCGCCAATTCGCCGGGCGCCTATGGTTTAGAGAGTGACGTCATCGGGCAAGAGGCGCGGGTGGTTTTATATGCAGGCCGCCCGATCCGTCGTGGCGATGTGCGTACACCAGCAGTGGTTGGGCGAAATGCCTTGGTTGCCCTGGTGTACAGCCAAGGTGGTTTGGAAATCAGTGCCGAGGGCCGAGCGTTAGATAGGGGGGCGGTGGGGGATTTGATTTCAGTGCTGAACACCAGTTCGCGCAACCGGGTGATGGGGCGGGTGCAGCCGGATGGTCGCGTTATTGTGGAGTGAAGTGGTTGAAGAGAATTTTCGTTTTCTTATTGGCGATGGCTGGATGCAGCGAGATTGATCATTTGGGCAAGGCACCTAGCTTCAGCGCACCGGAAGAGACACGCGGGCACAGTGCGATGGTGTATTCAGGAATGCCCACGCGGGCACTACCTGCCCGTGCGGCGGACCATGCATCGCTTTGGAGCAGGGAACGATCGTCGCTTCTGGGGGATCGCCGGGCGATGGGGCGTGGCGACATCCTGACGGTTGTCATTGAGATTGACGACAAGGCTGAGATCTCAAATGCCACATCGCGGTCGCGAAGCGGGTCGCAGAGTATGTCGGTGCCAGATTTGTTTGGCGTGCCACAACGCATCAATCAGGGCATCACCGATGGCGCCTCTATGGGGTCGGCTGTTGCGTTGGACGGGCAGTCTGATTCATCCGGAGACGGCAGCGTGCGCCGGAATGAGAAACTGACCTTGCGCGTTGCCGCAACGGTTGTGGATGTCCTGCCCAATGGCGTTTTGGCGATTGAAGGCAACCAAGAAGTGCGGGTGAATTTTGAACTGCGCGAATTGCTGGTCACTGGCTATGTCCGACCGGCCGACATTACTAGAAAGAACGAGATTACATATGACAAAATAGCTTCTGCACGCGTGTCCTATGGCGGACGTGGACATATCACGGATGTTCAGCAACCGCGGTATGGGCAGCAAATCCTGGACCGTGTGCTTCCGTTTTAGTGTGAAGAGATGAATCGATGATGCGACTAATCCTACCTATTTTATTGGCGGTTCTGGGCGTTGGTGCAGGTATCGGGGCCGGCTTGATGCTGAAGCCCGCCCCTGAAACGGAAAACGCTGAAGCAGTTGATTGCCCGGTTGTGCCGATTGTTGAAGCAGGTGATGTGCCACCGGTTAGAGTGGACGCGGCCCAGTTGGAAGATCGGGAGTTCATCAAGCTAAGCAACCAGTTCGTTCTGCCGGTCATAACCGACACCCGAGTGGCCGCTTTGGTTGTGTTGTCGATTACGATTGAGACGCAGGTCGGCAAGTCCGAAGTCGTCTATGCACGAGAGCCGAAGCTACGTGATCTGTTCCTGCAAACCCTGTTTGATCACGCCAGTCAGGGCCGTTTTAGTGGTGATTTCGCCAGTGCCGCCAACCTGCGGCCATTGCGCGATGAGTTGACGCTTGTTGCCCGCCGTGTCCTTGGGCCCGAGGTTAGCGACGTGTTGCTGACAGATTTGGCGCGTCAGGACGCCTGACTCCAAGCGCCTTGCCCTTGGCCCAAACCTCTTGGATGTTGGGGGCGTAGGTCGATGCCATTGTCGGTACGCCGCCTGCAGCAGCAAAAGGACGCGCCGACCGTGCAATTGGATGATACAGACCGCCGCATTTTGAACGTGTTGCAACGCAACGGCCGGATTTCGAATGCTGACCTAGCAGAGCAGATCAACCTGTCTGCCTCTGCCTGCCACCGCCGTGTACAACGATTGGAAGCGGCGGGGGTTATCCGGCAGCATGTGGCCCTGCTGAATGCGCGCGAAATTGGTCTGCCCACCACCGTTTTCGTCGAAATCAAACTATCGACCCAGGCTGATGAAGTGCTGGACGCCTTTGAAAAAGCTGTGGCCCGCGTGCCTGCAGTTTTGGAGTGTCACCTAATGGCTGGAAGTGCAGATTATATTTTGAAGGTCGTTGCCGAAGACACCGATGACTTCGCCCGCATTCACCGCCAATACCTGACCCGCTTGCCCGGAGTTGCTCAGATGCAATCGTCCTTTGCCTTGCGGACCGTTTTCAAGACAACTGCGCTACCGCTATGACTTGCGCCTGAATTCCCCTGCGTTACGCTATCTGCAGGAGGAATGCCAATGTGGGACTATGTGATTGTTGGTGCGGGCAGTGCAGGCTGTGTTTTGGCCAAACGTTTAAGCGAGGCAGGACATAAGACACTGCTTCTGGAAGCTGGCGGTAAGGACAATTATCATTGGGTCCACATTCCGATGGGGTATCTGTATTGCATCGATAATCCGCGCACAGATTGGATGTATCGCACCGCCGAAGACGCCGGATTGAACGGTCGCAGCCTGCTTTATCCGCGTGGAAAAGTGTTGGGCGGCTGCAGTTCGATCAACGGAATGCTCTACTTGCGCGGGCAAGCGGCGGATTACGACGGCTGGCGTCAAATGGGCTTAAGCGGTTGGGGTTGGGAAGATGTCTTGCCCTATTTCAAGAAATCCGAAGACTATGTTGACGGCCCGTCGGAGCTTCACGGCGTTGGCGGTGAATGGCGGGTGGATGATCAGCGTCTTCACTGGGATGTTCTGGACGATTGGATGGAGGCGGCCCATCAAGCGGGCCTTCCCAAGACGACCGACTTCAACACTGGCAACAACGAGGGCGTCGGATATTTCCGGGTGAACCAACGCAATGGATGGCGCATGAATACCGCCAAGGCGTTTTTGCGCACCACATCCGGTGACAAGCTGAAGGTTGAAACCAAAGCGCACGCCAAGGAACTGGTCCTTGAGGGCAAACGCGTTGTTGGGGTGCGTTACGAAAAAGACGGTCAAATCCATGAGGCGCGCGCCGGGGCAGAGGTGATCGTCAGCGCAGGGGCAATCAACTCCCCGCAACTCCTGCAGCTTTCGGGTATCGGCCCGGCGACCTTACTCAAAATGTATGGACTTGATGTGGCCATCGACGCGCCCGGTGTCGGTGAAAACCTGCAAGATCATTTGCAATTGCGCTGCGCATGGAGGCTAAGCCAAGGCAAAACGCTGAACACCATGGCCAATTCGTTGCTAGGTAAGGCGAAGATTGGATTAGAATACGCGTTGCGGCGCACCGGCCCAATGTCGATGGCCCCCTCGCAACTGGGCGCGTTCGCGAAATCACGCCCTGATTTGGCCACTCCAAATTTGGAATTCCACGTGCAACCGCTGTCTCTGGAGGCGTTTGGCGAACCTTTGCACAATTTCCCTGCGGTCACGGCAAGCGTGTGTAACTTGAGGCCTGAAAGCCGGGGGCGGGTTCAGATTGTGTCTGGCGATTTTCACGATGCTCCGCGGATTTCGCCAAATTATTTGTCAACAGAGGGGGATCGATCTGTCGCTGTGGACTCCATTCGATTGGCGCGGCGCATCATGACGCAAACTGCCGTGCAAAAGTATCTTCCCCAAGAGATGAAGCCGGGCCCGCAGTTTGACACGGAGGAGGATTTGGTCAGGGCCGCGGGTGATGTTGGTACAACAATCTTTCACCCGGTCTCAACCGTCCGGATGGGTACAGACGCTACAGCGCCTTTGGATAGCGAACTGCGGCTGAAGGGGCTTAGCGGTTTGCGGGTGGTGGATGCATCGGTGATGCCCACAATCACCAGCGGCAATACCAATTCGCCAACCATAATGATCGCTGAAAAAGCCGCAGACATGATTTTGCAACAGGCGCGTCGTCAAAGCGCGGCATAACACGCCATTGCGCAAATGGTGCAAGACGGGCTAAGGCGCAGTGCAAAACAGGGGGGCTGGCATGCCTGACGCATTCGACGCGGAAAAACAACGCGCCTCAACATGGTTCCGCGAATTGCGTGACCAGATTGTTGCAGCCTTTGAGCAACTTGAAAACACGCATGACACCGGCCCATTCGCTGAAATGGCCCCGGGTAAGTTTGACGTCTCGAAAACAAAACGCCGCGCTGACGACGGGTCTGATGCAGGTGGCGGGCTGATGAGCGTGATGCGCGGTGGTCGGGTATTTGAAAAAGTCGGCGTAAATATTTCAACGGTTTACGGCGAACTGGGTGAGCGCGCGCAGATGGCAATGGCAGCGCGCAAAGGTATTCCAGGAATGAAAGACGATCCCAGATTTTGGGCTTCGGGCATTTCCTTGGTTGCGCATATGCGAAATCCGCAGGTTCCTGCGGTGCATATGAACACGCGAATGTTCTGGACACCACATGCGTGGTGGTTTGGAGGCGGATCAGACCTGAACCCTTGCATCGAATACGCTGAAGACACCGACCATTTCCACGCAACACAAAAAGCCCATCTGGATCCGCATGGCCCGGACAAATACCCGCGCTTGAAAAAATGGGCTGACGAATACTTTTTTATCCCGCATCGCAACAGGGCACGGGGTGTTGGCGGCATTTTCATGGATGATCAAAATTCTGGGAATTGGGAGGCTGATTTTGCCCTGACACAAGACATTGGGCGCGCGTTCCTGCCGGCTTTTGTACCCTTGGTCGAAAAACGCCGCGCCCAACCCTTTGGCGACGCAGAGAAAGACACACAACTCATTCACCGCGGTCTCTATGCCGAATACAATCTGGTCTACGACCGTGGCACGAAATTCGGACTAGAAACAGGCCATGATGCAAATGCTGTATTGATGAGCTTGCCACCTTTGGCAAAATGGGTTTGACCACTCGCGAAGCGACTTGAGACAACGCTTTTTTGCGTATTTAGAAAGAAAAGAAGCTTAAAGAGGTCCACCCCACTATCCGGATTGAAAAGACAAGCGGGACAGTGGGGCTTCTTCTCTTGCGGTCATCGGCTCGCCAGCCTGTACCGCATGTCTTTATCAACGCATTAACCTTAACGCGCGGTTACCAACCAGGCGTGTTCCTGCAATTCTTTTCTTTTCAAATACGCTTTCAGTCCTCTTAGCCGGAACCATTCGTGTTTATTTCGCGCCAAGTGCCGGAGGCCAAACCTTCCAGGGTCCAATCCCCAACTGCCCAGCGCACCAGCCTCAAGCAAGGCAAACCGACATGAGCGGTCATTCGTCGGACCTGCCTGTTGCGCCCTTCGGTGATGGAAAGCTTAATCCAACAATCCGGTACCGTTTTGCGGAACCGAACCGGCGGGTCGCGTGGCCAAAGGTCTGGAGTGGGAAGCAATTCGGCTTTGGCCGGGCGGGTTGGGCCGTCTTTGAGTGTTACTCCGTTGCGTAGCGCGCGGAGCTGAGAGTCATTTGCTTCGCCTTCGACTTGAACGAAATATGTCTTCGGGCGTCGGAATTTGGGGTTGGAGATTTGGGCCTGCAGGCGCCCATTGTCGGTTAGGATCAATAGGCCCTCGCTGTCCAGGTCCAATCTACCTGCCGGGTAAACACCTGGCACATCGATGTAGTCCGACAGCGTTTGACGGGCGGTGCCTTGAGTGCCCTTGTCGGTGAATTGCGACAAGACATTCATGGGTTTGTTAAAGATGATTACCCGCGCCATTTAGCGCCGCTCCTTGAAAAACCGTTTCAAAAGCTCTGTGGCGGCCTGCTCTCCTAGACCGTCAAAGACTTGTGGGCTATGATGACATTGCGGATGTGAAAATACACGTGCCCCATGGGAGACACCGCCGGATTTTGGGTCTGAAGCGCCAAAATAGAGACGCCGGATGCGGGCGAAAGACGTTGCTGCGGCGCACATTGGGCATGGCTCGAGGGTGACGTAGAGATCATGATCGGGCAGGCGTTCTTGCCCAAGGTGCGTGCAAGCAGCACGGATCGCCAGTATTTCGGCATGGGCCGTCGGATCATTCAATTCACGTGTGCGGTTGCCGGCCTGCGCAATGATCTGCCCTGTGGACGATACGACGACCGCTCCAACGGGAACTTCCCCGCGCTGGGCGGCCGCCTTGGCCTCACTGAGGGCAATATCCATGAAACTGCGAAATGTCATGGGGGTTCATACCTTGGTGAGGCTGGGCCTGAAAGCACAGAGGTTGCGAATTTGGTTCCCTTGTGCGGGCGGTTCCGGTATGGCCCTGCGCATGAGCAAACCCACCCCTCCAGGCGATCGGATCGCAAAAGTTTTGGCACGCGCCGGCATTGCCAGCCGACGTGAAGCAGAACGGATGATTGAAGCCGGGCGCGTTGCCGTCAACGGCAAGTTGATTGACCGTGCCGCACTGAACGTGACCGAAAGCGACAAAATTGTTGTGGATGGCAAGCTGGTGGGCGCGCCGGAAGCGCCCAGGCTTTGGTTGTACCACAAGCCGACCGGTCTGGTGACCACCACGAAAGACGAGCAGGGCCGCCCGACAATCTATGATGACCTGCCCGAAGAACTGCCGCGGGTCATGACCGTGGGCCGCCTTGATCTTAATTCCGAAGGCTTGCTTCTGATGACCAATGACGGAGGGCTGAAGCGACAGATGGAGCTGCCCAGCACGGGTTGGTTGCGTCGGTATCGCGTGCGGGTCAATGGGCGTCCAACGGATGAAGTTTTGGCGCCATTGCGCGAGGGTTTGGTGGTTGATCGGCAGAAATTCTTGCCGATGATTGTTGCTCTGGATCGCCAGCAAGGCGCCAATGCTTGGTTGACGGTTGGCATTCGCGAAGGCAAAAACCGTGAAATTCGGCGTGCCATGGCAGATGTTGGTCTGTCGGTGAACCGGCTGATCCGAATCAGCTATGGGCCGTTTCAATTGGGCAACCTGAAACCCGGTGAGGTGGAAGAAGTCCGTTCCCGTGTCATGCGTGACCAATTGGGATTGGATGGGTCCAAGGCAGATCGTCCGAAACCGCAGCGACGCCGCAGAACCAAGCCATAGAATCTGGCTTGGCATGGTTGGTTGTGATTAACCATTCTCCAAAATTCCCGCCTGTCGCCTAGTTTTCGCCGGGTTTTCGGCAGAAGCCAGATGACATGCTTATGTCAATACTCGCGATATTCATTCTCTTCGGGTCCACCTTATTGATCCTCAGCAATCTTCGGATGGTGCTGCGGGATATCTATGATGTTGTTGTGGCCTCGGTTGTAGGTGCGCGTTTCTCTGATCATTTGGCGGCAAATGTTGCGTTGATCGCGCTTTGGCTCTTGTTGTTCTTTTTGAGCTTTGGGTGATGCTATGACAGATAACCCCAACACGGACCGATCACAGCCTCAACCGCGCAGCCCTCAGGCTGTGAACTATCTCTTTGTTGCTTTGTGTCCGCTGATCTTTTGGATGTTGCGTGGTGATATGGGCAGTCTGGTTGCCGGAATTATCCTGTTGGGCATCTACGGCTATGCGGCGCATTTGATCGTCGCCGCACTGGAAGATGAAGAAGTCGGTATCGTGTTGACCGGCCGAATTCCGCGCAAACTGGTTGGGTCGGCCATGATTGGTCTGGCTTCGTTTTTGTTGGCGCTGATTCAGATGGGAACATTCACGATGGCCTTGGCTATGGGTGCTTTGGCGCTTGGTCTAAGTGTTGTCGCCTTCGGCATAGATGCGCGCGTGACGATGAAGACGCCGGTACGCAAAGGGTCCCCGAAAGAAGTGCGCAAACTGATTGGGGCAGCCGAAAGAGTGCTTGCAGCCATTCCAGAACGGCTAGCGGAAATTGACGATGAAGCGTCATTTCTGCAAGCGCAGGCCTTTCGGCACACAATGCTGGACATGATGGCCAAATACCCGGATGCCCTGGAAGACACCACGGCAGAGCTGCATCACGTTTTGAATGAAGCAGCCGAGGCGACAGATCTTTTTGTCGAAGATTTCGGCGAAGACCCTGATCCACGGTTCCGCCGTCGGTACATGCAGCTTCTAAGAGAACTGGCAGAAGCACTGGAAGGCTGTTTGATCGAGCTGTCCCAGCCGGATGAGCTGCCGGAATATGCCGAGGAAGACGCTATTTTCAGCGGCTATGATCAGCGGCACGTCGCCTGATAAAACTCTTTTTTCCTTCCCCCTAGTAAGGGTTGCAGGTTTCTCCTACGTTTCAGATGAAATGTCCGAGCGTGAGAGGGGCCATGTCCGGGACCGGTTTGCAAAAAACAGCCTATGTGCTGCTAATCATACTACTGTTTGGGGTGACCAGCGGCTGGCTCGGGGGGCTATAATATGGCTCAACGGTACGGCGGAAAGCATAGCCCCGATGGTAATCTTTCAGAAACTGTAGGCGAACGTCCTGCCTATCAAGGCGCGCGCGTCGATGCTGCAGGTGCGCGTTCAAACATCTTGTTCGCGCCAGCCATCGTGTTGGCTGCAACATCCATCAACGATGGGGCGGTTGGCTTGGCCGTTGGCTTGGCCGGCGCTGGCCTGTTGGTTGCTGGTGCATGGCTGTTGCGCGAAGGCTTGAGGGCTGAAGCAGCGTATAAAGATCGCCGTGTTGCCCGGCGTCCGGGTTTTCCGCGAAAGCTGGCATCGTCTATCCTGACGGGGCTTGGTATTGCGGTTGCCGCTTGGAAAAATGATCCGGGTCTCATTGCGCCAATCCTTTTTGGCGGGGCGGCGACGGCGTTGCATTTGGCCGCATTCGGGTTCGATCCGATGAAGGACAAGGGCATGGAGGGGATTGATACCTTCCAGCAAGACCGCGTTGCACGTGTTGTGGATGAGGCAGAACGCCATCTGACGGCGATGAAGGACGCAGCGCTTCGTGCCGGTGACCGGCAGGTTGAAGGGCGTGTTGAACGGTTCCAGGTTCAAGTCCGGGAATTGATCCGTACAGTCGAAGAAGATCCGCGCGACCTGACTGCTGCGCGCAAGTTTTTGGGTGTCTATTTGATGGGCGCGCGCGACGCGACCGTCAAATTCGCCGATATCTATAGCCGAACGCGCGATGCAGGCGCGCGCAGTGACTACATGATGCTGTTGACCGATCTAGAAGAAAGTTTCGGGCAGAAGACCAAGAAACTACTGTTGGACAACAACAGCGATCTGACCGTTGAAATCGAAGTGCTGCGTGATCGTCTGCAGCGCGAAGGTGTGCGGCTCGATTGAGCCAGGAAAAGTATAAGGAAGTTCACATGTCCCAGAATGTTCGTAGCAAAGCCGAAGATACTTTGGCACTGGTCGAAGAGGTGAACGCTGTCATCCTGCCAGAACCAAAGGCGGTTGATGCAGTGATCGCGCTGACTGAAGCCGATGCGCCCGTCGCCGAAGAGATTCGTTCTCGTATGGATGAGATCGACATGGAGGATACCAACTCCATCGTTTCATTCGGCTCGGCGGCCCAATCAGAATTGCAGGAAATCAGTCAAGCGATGCTGGCAGATGTGCGCAACAAGGATGTTGGCCCTGCGGGTGATAGCCTGCGTGGTATCGTGACAACCATTCGCGGTTTTGCTGTGTCCGAATTGGATGTGCGCCGCAAACGGACATGGTGGGAAAAGCTGTTGGGCCGGGCCGCACCTTTTGCCAAGTTCACAGCGCGTTTCGAAAAGGTTCAGGGCCAGATCGACATGGTCACCGAAGATTTGTTGACGCACGAACACAAGCTGCTGAAGGACATCAAGTCGCTGGACCTGCTGTATGACAAGACGCTGCAGTTTTACGACGAACTGGCACTGTATATCTCTGCCGGTGAAGAAAAGCTGAGCGTTCTGGACGCCACGGATATTCCGGCCAAAGAAGCTGCGGTTCAGGCCGCACCCGAAGGCGAACAGGTGATGAAAGCGCAGGAATTGCGCGATCTGCGCGCTGCGCGTGATGATCTGGAACGCCGGGTTCACGACCTGAAACTGACACGCCAGGTCACCATGCAGTCGTTGCCGTCCATCCGGTTGGTGCAGGAAAACGACAAATCCCTGGTGACAAAGATCAACTCTACTTTGGTCAACACCGTGCCATTGTGGGAAACGCAGTTGGCACAGGCGGTGACCATCCAGCGTTCTGCAGAGGCGGCCAAGGCCGTGCGCGAAGCCAACGACCTGACGAACGAATTGCTGACAGCTAATGCCAAGAACCTGCGTGACAGCAACAAGATCATTCGCACCGAAATGGAGCGTGGTGTCTTTGACATCGAGGCGGTCAAACAGGCCAACGCTGATCTGATCGGAACCATCGAAGAAAGCCTGCAAATCGCAGATGAGGGCAAGCGTCGCCGTGCAGAAGCGGAAACCGAGCTCAAGAAGATGGAAGCCGAATTGCGCGATACTCTGGCTGCGGCCTCGGCGCGCCGTGATGGTGTTGGCGACAACGCGGCTACGGCCGTTCCTGCCGGGTAAACGATGGCTCGGGCGATTGGCGGTTTTGCGGCAGGTCTACTGGCGCTTTGTGCTCTGGGGGCTTGTACAGACTGGCCCCCAGTCGGCACGCGCCCTGTTGCGCAATCGCCCGGTTCCATTCCCGCGGACATCCAGCCCGACCTGGCAACACCGGGCGCGCCATCTGATGCCAGCCTTAGCTTGGCACGGTATTATGCGCGCGTTCAGGCAGACCTTTTGGCACAGGGATTGCTGCGCCAAGACGGCGGTGGCCCGGATACACCATTTGGCGCAAGGGAATTGACGCGCAATTTTCAGCGGATCGCATTGACGGATGAATACCATCGCGGCGCTGGTCTGACCGTGGCGCCCGCCGTTCCCGGCCCGGTACGAAAATGGGTGCGCCCCGTGCGCGTGCAGGCCGAATTTGGTGCCAGCGTTACAGCCGAGGTTCAGCAAAAGGCCACCGATACGCTGAACAGCTATGTTGCGCGGCTGTCGCGAGTCACAGGGCACTCTATCAGGACCACGCGCGACAACGCCAATTTCCACGTCCTGTTCATGGGGGTGGATGACCGAAGCGAATTGGTCAGCCGCGTTCTGCAGCTGGCGCCCAATGTGGATGCCGGGTCGCTGTCTGTGATCCGGGATATGCCACGGTCGATCCATTGTTTGGTTGTGGCCTTTGCGGATTCGCCCAATAGCCACGCCTATACCACCGCGATCGCTGTCATCCGGGCCGAACACCCCGATCTGATGCGAACCACCTGCATTCACGAGGAAGTGGCGCAAGGGTTGGGCCTGGCCAATGACAGCCCCTATGCACGCCCGTCGATTTTCAACGATGATGATGAATTTGCGTTGTTGACGACACATGACGAATTACTGCTGCGCATTTTGTATAGCCCGCGTCTGACAGCGGGTATGACTGCGCAAACCGCCGAACCAATTATTGCAGACCTGGCCGCCCGCCTTTCTGGTGGGCCGAGCTGATTAACCAAGGGGGAGCCTGAAACATGGGCATTCTTGATTTTCTAAGCGGACAGTTCATTGACGTGATCGACTGGGTCGATGACACCCGCGACACCATGGTCTGGCGCTTTGAGCGCGAAGGGCATGAGATAAAGTATGGCGCCAAGCTGACAGTGCGCGAAGGACAGGCGGCTGTTTTTGTGCACGAAGGCCAATTGGCAGATGTGTTTACACCGGGTCTCTACATGCTTGAGACCAACAACATGCCGATCCTGACCACGCTCAACCACTGGGATCACGGCTTTGAATCGCCTTTCAAATCCGAAATCTACTACGTAAACACCACCCGGTTTAACGATCTGAAATGGGGGACGAAGAACCCAATTATCTGTCGTGATCCAGAATTCGGTCCGGTGCGGTTGCGTGCATTCGGCGCCTATTCGGTTAAAGTGTCCAACCCCGCGAAGTTCTTGGTGGAAATTGTCGGAACTGACGGCGAATTCACCATGGATGAGATCAGCTATCAAATCCGCAACATCATCGTGCAGGAATTTTCGCGCGTCATTGCGCGGTCCGGGATCCCTGTGCTGGACATGGCCGCCAACACCCGTGAGCTGGGGCAACTGGTTGGCCGAGAGATTGCGCCGAAACTGGCAGAATATGGATTGGCCGTGCCAGAGCTGTATATCGAAAACATCTCTTTGCCGCCCGCTGTCGAAGAGGTTTTGGACAAACGTACATCTATGGGTGTGGTCGGGAACCTGCGTGAATACATGCAGTTTCAGGCGGCTGAATCCCTGGGCCGGGATGGCGCCGGTGCTGCCGCTATTCAGACAGGTCTGGGCGCCGGGCTGGGTATTCAGCTGGGTCAGCAAGCCACCGCGCAAGCCGGTCCTTGGGGCGCACCCGCTGCAATTCAGGCCCCACCGCCGCCACCTGTTGAGCACGTTTGGCACATCGCAGTGAATGGTGAGACCACCGGCCCGTTTTCCAAGGCCGATATGGGCCGCAAGGCTGGATCGGGTGAGTTGTTGCGCACCACCTATGTCTGGACCGCTGGTCAAGATGGCTGGATGCTGGCCGGAGATGTTGTGGAACTGGCTCAACTATTTACGGTTCTGCCTCCGCCCCCACCGACAGCTGGTTAAGTCCCGAAGAAAATGGCGTTGGTGCTTGTTTGCACCACGCCAGCGTGCTTTTGCTTAACCCGCGCAAACGCGGAGCTTGCCATGTCGGTTGAAATCACAACCGTAGAAAACCACCGGTTCCCCTGTCCGAACTGCGGCGCTGACTTTCGGTTTGATCCGGAACAGTCCATGCTGGTTTGCGACCACTGCGGGGCCACAGATACCATCAGCGCGGCGGGGCCCTGGAACGGATCAATCCGCGAATTGGGTTTTGATGCGGCGATGCGGGATTTGCTGCCGCTGCAAGAGTTGGAAGAAGTCCGCGTATCCAAATGCCCCAATTGCGGTGCGCAGGTAGAATTCGACCCCGATGTTCACGCACAGGACTGTCCGTTTTGTGCGACCCCTGTAGTGACGGACACAGGGACACATCGTCATATCAAGCCAAAAGGGCTTCTGCCGTTCGGGCTGAACGAAGACGCAGCGCGCGACGCTATGAACGTTTGGTTGGGGCGTCTGTGGTTCGCGCCAAATGGCCTGCAGGAATACGCCCGCAAGGGGCGGCGCATGCAGGGTATCTATGTGCCCTACTGGACCTTTGATGCAGATACAAAGTCACGTTACCGCGGGCAGCGGGGCACAGTTTCTCATGAAAGCAAACAAGTCACCCGGAACGGAAAATCCGAAACCGTGACCGTACAGAAAGTTGACTGGCGCCCCGTCTCGGGCCGTGTTGCACGCTTTTTTGACGATGTTCTGGTTCTGGCCTCAACGTCGTTGCCCAAACGGTTTACCACCGCCTTGGAACCTTGGGACTTGGCCGCGCTGGAGCCTTATCGCCCCGAATTTTTGGCAGGGTTTCGGGCAGAGGGTTATTCTGTGGATCTGGATCAAGGCTACAGCGAAGCCCGTGTCCAGATGGATAGAGTCATCGAACGGGACGTGAAATTCGACATTGGCGGCGATCGCCAGCGGATTAGCAATATCGAAACACAGATCAGCGACGTGACCTTCAAACATGTTTTGTTACCTGTTTGGCTGGCCGCCTATAAATACCGGGGCAAAACCTATCGCTTCGTTGTCAACGGTCGCACTGGGCAGGTCCAAGGAGAGCGGCCTTGGTCTGCTTGGAAGATCACGATTGCTGTGATTTTAGGGCTGATCGTGGCAGCCGGTGTCGGCTACCTTGTCGCAACGAACCAGACGCAGACAAATTAACAGGCTCGGTCACGGGCTGTATCGCAGGGGGAGAACAAGATGTCGAAAACGGTTGTGATCAATGAACATGGCGGTCCCGAGAAGTTGTTGGTTGTAGACCGTGAGGTTGGGCAGCCGGGCAAAGGCGAAGTATGCATTCGCCATCATGCCTGCGGGTTGAACTTCATCGACGTCTATCAACGCTCCGGTCTTTATCCGATGGAGCTGCCTCACGCGTTGGGGATGGAAGCCGCCGGTGTGATCGAAGCCGTTGGCGAAGGGGTGACGCATCTGAAACCCGGTGATCGCGCCGCCTATGCCGCAGCGCCGTCTGGCGCGTATTGCGAAGCGCGGGTGATGCCCGCGGCCCAAGTGTGCCCGCTGCCTGACGCCATCTCTTTCGAAGAGGGCGCGGCGATGATGCTGAAGGGGCTGACGGTTAATTACCTGTTTCATCGCACCACACCATTGAAGGCAGGGGATACTGTCTTGTTCCACGCGGCCGCTGGCGGTGTTGGGTTGATCGCATGCCAATGGGCCAAGTCCGAAGGGATAACCTTGATCGGCACTGCTGGCAGTGAAGAGAAGTGCAAATTGGCTTTGGAACATGGGGCCACGCATTGCATCAACTACAGTGAGGAAGACTGGCCAGCTCAGGTCAAGGCGCTGACAGGTGGCAAAGGCGTAGACGCGGTTATGGATTCCGTCGGGGCGGCCACATTCGAAGGATCGCTGGATTGTCTAAAGCCACTGGGCATGATGATCTCATTTGGCAATGCGTCCGGCCCTGTGCCGCCGGTTTCGTTGGCAACGCTGGCTGGGAAAGGGTCATTGAAAATCACCCGGCCCACTTTGTTTACCCATATCGCTGATCACCAGACCTGCCAGGACATGGCCAAGACACTTTTTGACAAGGTTGTCAGCGGCGCTGTGAAAATCAGGGTGTCACAGGTGTTCGAACTGGATGCGGTGGCCGATGCACATCGCGCTTTGGAAGCCAGATTGACCACAGGCCAAACGATTTTGACCGTCTAAGGGGCGCAGACCCGAAAAAAAGCCATTGGAATTGGACGCAAATCGGAAACAAACCGTTTTTGCGTCTTATTTCGAGGGGTTTCGCTGCTTTTTGGTCAAATTTGACCGTTTTGGCGAAATCCAGCCCAGAACCCGCCACATTTGCCATTCATTAACCATCTCCGGACGGGGGTCTGCCGCGTAGAATGCGCATTCTGAGTTGTAATTTCAGAAAGCACTTTGCGCGAACTTGGAATGGAGCGCCATTAATGGCCAGTGTTAGTAACGAACAAAACCTCGCGGGCGACGCGAAATCTACCCACTTGCCCGGCTTCGAAATCGTTGCCGATTACAATGGTACGGTTACGTTCGAGTATGAGGGCGCCGGTTACCGGAACGTCTTGGGTATGTACGAAATTGGTGACAAGGGCGAGATTTCGAACGTCACCATCCTTTTTGCCAACTCTTCCGCTGTTGGCAGCGGTGGCGATCTTGTGCCCGGTGTATCGACCGCAAATGTTGATCTGACCGGTGGTACACAAATCGGATTTTTCATCCTGCCAAACGGCTATAATGGCACAAACGCCAAATATCTGGTCGAAGGTGCAGACGCAGCCACATACGAGTTCCGCGATGCCGAAGGTAACGCTGTAGGAACGGATTATGTTGGCCCGACCTACATGTGGCACATCGATGAAGCAGGCAAAGCGACAAAGCTTTCCGCAATCTCTGGCGGCGTGTCCTGGCATTCTATTGGTTCGGAAGAAGCGGGCTACGGCCTGAACGCTGACGGAATTTCGCACACGCGCTTCACGCTCGCCAACGAAGAGGGCATCAAATACCTGCGTATGGGTTTTGAAGACCTGTATAACGGTGGCGACAAAGACTACGACGATACGATGTTTTCCGTCGATCTTGGTCCGGCCAACCTTGCCGCTGTTGAAAAGCAGCTGGGTGATGCAGACCTGCTGATCTCGCGCATTCGTATTGATGACACCAGCCCAGACCTGGGTCAGGACATTTTTGTAAAACTGGACGTTGAAAATAACGGCCACAAAGACGCAACAGACACCTCGTCGACCTTCTACTGGTCGCCGACCGAAGAGTTTGACGAAGATACAGCTGTTGAACTGACCAGCGATGGTCACGGTACGATGAAAGCCTTCGAAGTTGACTATGGTGAAACGAAACGCCTGCGCTACGAATCTTTCTCTGAGCTGGGTTCAGGTTATATCTTTGCCAAAATCGACCCGAATGATGCGGTCAAAGAAGAAGATGAAACCAACAACCTGTCTGACGGTGTTCCGATCACTGTCGCAAACTGGACAGGTCTGGCCGATCTGAAAATCGACAAGATTTTTGCCGGTGACACTGAATTGTCCGATGGTGAAGACCTGTTTGTTCAGCTTCATGTCAGTAACATGGGCTTTGCTGAGGCCGAAAATACACGCACGACGTTCTATTGGAGCGCGACGGACACCTTTGACGCGGAAACTGCCGTTAAAATCGATGCCGACAATCATGGTTCGCTGAAGATTGGCGAAACCGACACCAATGAGATTGAGCGCGTACGGTATGAAGATATCGCCGCCAATGGCGACGGTTTCATCTTTGGCGTGATCGACGCGGACAACCTGACCGAAGAAGGAAACGAGGAAAACAACGTATCTGATGCGTTGGCCGTAACCTTGGAAACGGTTGCTGGTCCTGACCTGATTGTCAGCGACTTCTCAGTGAAATCCGCCAGCCTGTCTTATGGTGAAGACCTCGTTGTGACGACAGACATTACTAACCAAGGCGAAAGCGATGCGCGCAGCGTGGCGACTTCGTTCTACTGGAGTGCGACAGACACGTTTGATGCGTCGACCGCCGTTCTTCTGGACAATGATCACCAGGGCCGTGTGCGCGCTGGTGCGACCGAAGGGAATGAAACCGAAGAAATCAAGTTCGAGAAATTGGCCGAACTTGGAGACGGTTTTGTCTTTGCGGTTGTGGACGACGCTGATGTTGTGGCCGAGGACGACGAAACGAACAACGTTTCTGAAGCCATCGCGATTTCGGTTGCCGATGAGGCTGAATCTGACCTGCAGATCACGCGTCTGCGCTTGTCACAGTCCAACTTGGAAGATGGCGACGACACCTTTGTCTATCTGGATGTTACCAACGCCGGTCAAAAGGATGTCTGGTCCACCCAAACCAAGCTGTATTGGAGCGAAACAGATCGCTTCGAAGAAGAAAGCGCCGTTCTGCTGGATACAGACAATCATGGTCTGCTGCGTGGCGGTGAAACCGAACAGGATGAGCGTACGCGCGTCCGCTATGAAGACCTGGAAGACTTGGGCAACGGTTTCATCTTTGGTGTGATCGGTGACGATACCCAAGACACGGGCTATGTCTCGGATGGAACCGAAGTGTTCTTGATGTAATACGTAGAAAATGACAGCTAAAACCGCCCCCCAAACCATTGGGGGCGGTTTTTTTATGCGGCGTCTGTGTCGATCCAGATTGTGACAGGGCCGTCGTTTACCAAGGCAACCTGCATATCCGCGCCGAACTTGCCATTCTGCACTGGGATTTCCAGATTGGCGATTTGTTCAGTAAAATAGTGATACAGCTTTTCCCCGTCCTCTGGGCGGGCGGCAGCGGAAAAGCCGGGGCGATTGCCGCGCCGGGTGTCGGCGGCCAGCGTAAATTGGCTCACAATCAACGCACTGCCACCGATATCTTTGAGCGATCGGTTCATCTTGCCATCTGCATCCGCGAAGATGCGCAGCTTTGCGATTTTTGCGGCAAGCTTTTCAGCCGCACTTTCGCTGTCTCCGGTCATGGCGCAAACCAAAATCAACAGGCCTTGGTCAATCGTGCCAATCGTTTCGCCATCTACCGTTACAGTGGCTGACGTAACCCGTTGAATCAGCGCTCTCACAATTCGTGATCCCAAGGTGGGTTTGCCCCGGCGCGGGCCACTGTGATTGCTGCCACGCGAGCACCCAGCTCTATTGCAGGGATCAGATCGGCATCTGTTGCGCTGTCCAGCGCCGCACGGTTGAGCAACCCGCTGCGCTGAAGCCCGGCCAAAACACCGGCGTTGAACGTATCACCTGCGCCAACGGTATCAACAACTTCGGCTTTGCGTGCAGGAACCGCGAAGGTGCCACCGGGCCGATAAACGCTGGCACCTTCGGCACCACGTGTGATCAATACCAAGGCAACACCTTGATCAATCAGAGTTTCTGGGGTTTCGCCCAGCCAATCCATGTCTTCGTCCGAGAGTTTTACAATATCCGAATGGCGCAACATGGCCGTCAGTCGTGTACGATAGCTGTCTTCATCTGTGATGAAGCCGGGGCGGATGTTCGGGTCAATCATGATCAGCCGCTGTCCGGCCTCGCGCTGGCACAATGCGGCATATGCGTTGGCTGCGGGTTCCGCCACCAGGCTGATGCCACCAAAGAACAGCGCCGAAACCTCGTCTCCCAGATTGGGAAGATCGTCGTCGCTCAGCATACGGCCTGCAGTGTTTTCATCATAAAACGCGTATTTCGCGTGGCCATCTGTCAATGTCACAAAAGCCAAGGTCGTTGGTCGCGAAGACCGCGCCGCCAAATCGCTGTTCACATGGCTGTCGGTTAGAACCTGGGTCAACTGTTGGCCGAACAGATCGTCCGACAAGCCGCCAAAATACCCGGCAGGGGCGCCAAGCCGCCCGAGCGCGATGGATGTATTGAAAACCGCACCTCCTGCGAACGGGGCAAAAGCCGGTTCGCCTGCGCGGGTTTCGCGCGGCAACATGTCGATCAACGCTTCGCCACAACACAGGATCATTGGCTATCCTTCCTAGAAATGTTTGCGGTAACATATGCCCAATCTGTTACCGCGCAGCAAGCTTTTAGGCTTCCGGAGCAACCGAAAGAACGATTTTCCCGATATGCGCGGAACTCTCCATCCGGGCATGTGCTTTGGCAGCATCGTCCAGCTTGAACTCTGAATCCATTACCGGCGCGATTTTACCGGCATCCAGCAAGGGCCAAACCTTTTCACGTAATTCGTCGGCTATCGCCGCTTTGGCCAAGTCGCTTTGTGGGCGCAGGGTGGACCCTGTTATCGTGAGTCGACGTGCCATGACCTGCACAAAGTTCATCTCGACAATCGGGCCTTCCAGGAACGCGATTTGAACCAGACGCCCGTCATCAGCCAGACTTTTGATGTTTCTGGGAATATAGCTGCCGCCGACCATATCTAAAATAAGGTTCGCACCGCCTTCGGAACGTAAGACATCAACAAAGTCTTCAGACTTGTAGTTGATCGTGCGTTCTGCGCCCAGATCGCTACAGGCTTTGCACTTGTCATCTGACCCGGCCGTCGCGAACACGCGGGCCCCAAAATGCGCAGCCAATTGAATAGCCGTTGTGCCAATCCCCGATGATCCACCGTGGATCAGAAACTTTTCGCCGGCCTGCAATCCCCCCCGCATGAAGACGTTGGACCAAACGGTGTAGTAGTTTTCCGGTAAACAGGCGGCTTCTTTTAAGCTCAATCCGGCAGGCACTGGCAGACAATGAGCTGCCGGGGTGGCGACGTATTCGGCATAGCCTCCGCCCGGCAACAAAGCGCAGACCTGATCGCCCAACGCGACGTTTTCAACACCACTGCCCAAGGCCACAATGGTGCCAGAGGCTTCTAGTCCGGGCAGGTCACTGGCGGTGGGGGGCGGATTATACTTCCCCGCGCGTTGCAGGGCATCGGGACGGTTCACGCCAGCATAGGCCACACGGATCACGACTTGCCCATGTGCGGGCTGCGGCACCGGGCGTGTACCCGTCACCAAAACATCTGGTCCACCCGGTTGAGTGATTTCGACGGCGCGCATTGTGGCTGGCAATGTCATGAACAGCTCCTTTGAATGTGTCGCTAAGGAATACACGCCAATGCGCAGTTCCGCCAGAAGCGACCGCCTTGGCGAGGTGACGCCAGAGAGTTTATTTGGCCGCCTATCGCCCGGTCACATGTCCGGGCAAATCATCTGCTTTGTTGGGCGCGCGCACACCGCTGAACAGCTTTTCGGCCCCCTGAAACAGTGCACCCAACCCCGGAGTTTTGCGGACCTGCCCTTTGAACTTCTCAAATTGCATAACGTCATCAATGCGGCGATCCAGGAACGCCCATGTCGCCTGATGGTCCAGCGAATCGTCGCCAAGCCAGTACAGCAGGGTTGAAGAGTAGACGCCCGACAATGTGGCGCGCTTTGTGTACCAATTGTAATCCTCGGACGTATCGCCAAGGTCATTCCAGATGCGATCCGCAGTGCCCCAAACAGCCTTGGCGCCATCAGCGGCGTGCAAGGGCAGGGCGAAAAGCGTTGTTCCCCGGCGAACCGCTTCTTTGTCGTCAACAACCTCCAGCCGTGTCCGCACGGCAAAGGCGACGCGATCGCGGAACCGCATGTCGCTTAGGTCTGCCTCGCTGAGGGCCTTGGACATCAGCGCATCACCCCGTTGGTGATAGGCCAGCGCCAAATCAACGGGCCCACGCGGCAAAAGGCTGTGGGCCACAATCGAATCGATGCCTGTTTCCTCCAAAGCGGCGTTCAACGTGGTTTCTGACCAGCCGTCGAACGGCACATGCAAAAGGGCTGCATCCAGTATGTCATTGATGGTTTGCGTGCTCATGTCATCTCCGAACGTCTGTTGCAGTTACACTAGACAAAATATGGGGGCTTTGCTATATGGCCACCTCCTGCAATTTTCATGCAACTCAAACCTAGGAAGGTGGTGACAACCACATGCAGGTCAGTGTTCGCGACAACAATGTCGATCAGGCGCTTCGTGCCCTGAAAAAGAAGCTGCAGCGCGAAGGCGTTTTCCGCGAAATGAAGCTTAAGCAACATTTCGAGAAGCCGTCCGAGAAAAAAGCGCGCGAAAAAGCCGAAGCAATTCGGCGTGCCCGCAAGCTGGCGCGTAAAAAGGCTCAGCGCGAAGGTATGCTCTAAGCAGCATCTTCACGATAGTCTATCTGACGACCCCCGGGGCATCGGCCTTTCGGGGGTTTGTCTTTTCTAAGGGTATGATTGACGCGGGTGCTTTGCACGTCCAGCAGTCCAATGGGCAAGTTTTGGCGCAGATGCGTAACTTGTCAGTGCGCCGGGGCTGCAACCGGATCCAGAAGCGTACGGCCGCCATCCAGTGTCATGATTTGTCCGGTCATGAAGCCCGCACCGTCTGAGGCCAGATATTGCACGGCCTCTGCCAGCTCGCGTGGCGCGGCGATGCGCCCAAGCGGCGTGTGATCTTCGATATCCATGCGGTATTCGGTATTTTCCTTCAACGCACCTTGCAAACTGGCTGACATGACCGAACCAAACGCAACAGCATTCACCCGAATGCGATGTGGTGCCAGAGCAACCGCCAAAGACCGTGTCATTTGATCCAGCGCTGCAGAGGCTACGGAATATCCCAACAGATCCGGATGCGTGCGTCGCGCTGCGATAGAGGACAGGTTGACGATGGTGCCACAGGGGCCTTCTTCCTGATCCTTGGATTGTTTGATCATCCGCTTGGCCACCATTTGCGACAGGCGCAACGCCGTCATCAGGTTCTGATCCAGCATTTGGGCCACGGACGTGTCGTCAACATCCAGCGGATCAGACGGCATGATCTGACGGCTGGCATTGATCAGGATATCCACACGATCAAACGCATCCAGCGTGGCAGACAGCAAGTTGGCCACTGTCAGCCGTTCTCGCAGATCACCGACAAAGAAACGGATATTGTCCTGTGTTTCGGCCGGGCCGCATTCGTCTTGCAGACGAACATCATCCATATCAGCCAACATAACGTTGGCGCCATGCTTGGCGAAATGGCGCGCAATAGCCAGACCGATGCCATTGGCAGCGCCTGTAACGATGGCGGTTTTGCCTTCGATAGAAAACGACATAGAGAATCTCCGTCCCCGAACTTCGGTGCAGATTACCGAATGTTAGCGCTTAAGGCGAGTAGGGTGCGTGGCGTGGAATATTTTGAAGCCGCCAGTGCCGGGAAGTTCAGCAACATTGCGAAAAGATGCGGCAAGCGTCGTCTCGTAAGGCAAATGGCGGTTGGCCACCATCCACAGATTGCCGGACGGTTTCAGGTTTCGTGCGGCATTCCTGATGAAAGCCTGGCCCAAGCTGGGTTCGCCTTTCCGGCTGTTGTGGAACGGAGGGTTCATGATGATGGTGTCCAGCGGCTCTGGTGCTGACCATTGTGTTGCATCCGCCCAGTGAAAGGCCACACGCGAATCGACTAAATTCGCACGCGCGCAATCCAGCGCGATGGCGTCAGCTTCGACCACATGCACGGTTTCGACACCGTCGCCTTGTAGGGCCTGTGCTGCAAGATAGCCCCAGCCACCGCCAAGGTCTGCTACCTGTTTGCCCAGCTTGGTGGGCAGTGCCTGTGCCAGAGCCACAGAAGCAGGGTCAGGGCCATCGGCCGAAAACACACCGGGTGCGGTTTGAAATCCATTCTCCAAAACGCGTGGTTTTGCAGCCCAGTCTTCAAACACGTTGCTGCTGTCAAACCAGAACACGCGCCCATGCGCCTTGGACACTTGGCCTGCTACGTCAATGCGCTTGCGCGTGGCTTTGAGCAGGCTTTCGATACCGTCCGTCTTGCTGCCATCCGCAATGATCAGGCCTTCGGGGCAAACCCGCGTCGCATGCGCAATCCACGCTTCGGCCAGGCCACGGGTGCGTGGAAGGCAAATTATGGCTGCTGTATAAGGGCCTTGGGGGGCTGTCAGACAGGTGAAGCCGCGCGCTGAAAGACGCTCAAAATCAGGGAGGAAAGGCTGAACAATGTCCAGACGTGCGGGATCAATCCCAGCAAAGTCCGCATCGCCCGTTGGGCCAAACGCAACGATCTTGCCGTCTTCCGGCAAGGTCAAACCACCGTGTTCAACGGCGAAAGAAAAACGACCAGATGTCATATTGAGGTAATCCGTTATTGCATGGGCAAGAAACGGATCATTCCTTTTCCATTGTGCATTGCAGCGGGTGTTGATGCCGCCGCGCAAAATCCATTACCTGACCCACTTTGGTTTCGGCAATCTCGTGGCTGAACACACCGACAACGGCGACACCTTTCTTGTGGACCGTCAGCATAATCTCGAACGATTGCGCATGGGTCAAACCAAAGAAACGCTCCAGCACATGAACGACGAACTCCATCGGAGTGTAGTCATCGTTCAGTAACAAGACTTTGTACAAGGGCGGGCGTTTGGTTTTGGGGCGCGTTTCAATCGCAATCCCCACATCGCCATCATCATTGCCGGGCGGAAGCGCAGCAACGGGTGTAAGGGTGATATGAGAACTACTGTCGATCATGTCAGAGCGGGAGTGTCGCCAAATGTTTCGGATGAGGTTCGGTCTGATTGGTGTATATAACGTTCTCTGGCGATAGGAAAAGGGGCAAGGTCATGCACAATTCGGACGGATCTTGCGAAATACGCACCATTGCCTTCGATGCAGACGATACGCTTTGGCATAATGAGCGTGTTTTTGCCATGTCGCAACGCCGGTTTGGTGATCTTTTGCGCGACTACACCGATCCTGAGCATCTGGATGCGCGGCTGCTTGCAGCAGAGCGGCGGAACCTGGGCCACTATGGTTTTGGGATAAAGGGCTTCACCCTGTCCATGATCGAAACCGCGATCGAGGTGACGGATGCCCGCGTTTCTGGGGCCGTGATCAAGCAGCTTCTGGACATGGGGCAAGAGATGCTGCGCCATCCAATAGAGCTGTTGCCACAGGTTGAGCAAACCGTGCGTTCACTGGCGGATGACTTTCATCTGGCCGTGATCACCAAGGGGGACTTGTTGGATCAGGAACGGAAAATCGCCCAGTCCGGATTGGGAGACCTGTTTGATACGGTTCAGATCGTGTCGGACAAGACGCCAAGTGCCTACAGTCGCATATTTTCGGCCTGTCCGGGAAATGCCAGATCCGCGGTCATGGTCGGAAATTCGGTGAAATCTGATGTGATCCCCGCTCTGGAAACCGGGGCTTGGGGTGTGCATGTTCCGCATGAATTGGTTTGGGATATCGAGAAAGCAGACCTGCCAGAGCACCACCCACGATTCAGACAGATCGACGACATCGGATTGTTGCCAAATTTGCTTCAATCGCTGATTTGAGGATTCGCCACATTTCTGCCATGATTGCCCATGTAGGGGTGCGGGCGCGCATATCACCCATATGTAGTGAATTTAGGCCGTGATTTTCCTGTAACACACGGAAATCACAATCTTTATTTTGACGGGTCTTTGTGCTAGTCTTTTCTCAAAATAAATGGCCACCCGCAAAAAAAATAGAACGGGGGTCTGAGGCAGAAAAGGCGGAACTTGTGACGGGACGGCGTAGGCAGCCGGGCCGATTGGGCCTGTATATAATAGCACTTGTGTGGGTTGCGGTTTTGTTACCGCTTAGTGTTGCGGCTGCGCCGTACGCTGAGATGGTGATGGACGCGCGAAGTGGCGAGGTTTTGCGATCACGCAATGCGGATTCGCGGCTTCATCCGGCATCATTAACCAAGATGATGACGCTCTACATTGTGTTCGAGGCCGTGCAGAACGGCGAAATTTCCATGGATACTCAGGTGCGTATTTCCTCGCACGCGGCAAGTGAACCACCGTCGCGACTGGGGCTGCGCAAAGGGCAGAAGATCAAGCTGCGCTATCTGGTGCGGGCTGCTGCGGTCAAATCTGCAAATGACGCAGCCACGGCCTTGGGCGAGGCGATCTCTGGGTCAGAAGCCGCATTTGCGCGCCGGATGAACCGCACTGCCAAAGCGCTGGGTATGTCACGCACCACGTTCAAGAACGCTCATGGTCTGACAGAGACCGGTCACTTATCGACGGCACGTGACATGTCCATCCTTGGTCGGCATGTTATCTATGACTACCCGCAGTATTATAACCTTTTCGGTCGCAAAACGACCGATGCCGGAATGCGCACAGTTTCCCATACCAACCGCCGCCTGCTGGAAAGCTATTCGGGCGCAGATGGGATCAAAACAGGCTACACGCGCGCGGCAGGGTTCAATCTGGTTGCCTCGGCTGAACGTGGTCAGGAACGGGTCATTGCAACCGTCTTCGGCGGTCGTTCAACGGCAACCCGGAACGCACGTATTTCCGAACTTTTGGATCTGGGCTTCAAGCGGGCGCCAACACGAGTTTCCTTTGTGGCCCCAGGCAAGCCGTCTTATCAGGGCAACGCCGCGACAGTTGTAAAGAAAGCCGATGCGTCCCCCAATCTGCGTGGTACGGCGAAATCTATCCGTGTGGCTTCTGCCGCTGTGAACCGCAGCCTGCGGCCCCGTATGCGCCCCGGACCAGCCGTGCCCAGCGAAATGATCGCTGAGGCGGTTCAGAAAGACCTGTCCGCACTGATGGCGCAGGCACAGGATACCAGCACCTCAACCACGACAACGACAGTTGCACGGGTTAAGCCGCAGATGCGGCCTGATGATCTGGTGCTGGCGGGGAATGGGGCCGTCGTTGCGCCCAAAACACCAGAGCCGCGCGTTGTCACACGTATGTCCACCAGCGGCGGGCGTCATTGGGGCATCAACGTTGGCAGGTTCAAAAACAAGTTCTCAGCTGAAAAGGCCTTGCTGAAGACCGCGTTGCTGGAAATGGAAACGCTGGACGGCTCTCTGCGCAAGGTCGCAAAGCGTAGCGGGGGGTATGATGCCAATTTCTTTGGTCTGTCACGCGAAACTGCTGATCTTGCCTGTCGCAGGTTGCAAGCCCGCCAGGTGCAGTGCTTTATGATTGGCCCCAGCTGATTAGGCTTCCGCAGACACAACAAAAAAGGGCGCCTGATCGGGCGCCTTTTTTTATTGCTTGGGCTTGTCGTCGTATTCATCCGACAAAATGCGCCGGGCATCGCCTTCGGGGTCATCGTATTGGCTGGACTTGACCGTAAAGACAAAGAACGCCAACCCCAAACCCCCTAAGATCAAAGAGATCGGAATTAAATAGGCCAGTACGTTCATCTGATCACCTTAGTCGCAGAGCATTCAGCGACACGGTAATCGAAGACGCAGACATCGCCAATGCGGCAATCAGTGGAGAGCACAACCCGGCGATGGCAAGTGGTACGGCGATCAAGTTGTACCACGTTGCGATGGTAAAATTCTCTCGGATGCGTCGGGTGGCGGATTGTGCTGTGCGCAGCGCATCTGCCAGCGGCGACAGATCCCCGCCCAGCAACACGATGTCGGATGCAACACGTGCGGCGTCTAGCGCTGTGGCCGGAGAAATGGACACATGCGCGCCTGCCAGCGCCGCGGTATCATTCAACCCGTCGCCAACCATCAGAACACGGCGACCATCAGCAGAGAGTTTACTGATCCGGGACGCCTTGTCTTGTGGCAGACACTCGGCCTCCCAGCGCTTGATATTCAGGCGCGCGGCCAATTCTTCAACCGCCGCAGGCGTATCACCAGATAGCAAAATCACGTCTTTACCCGCGTCTTGCAGGGACTGTACGGCCGCCTCGGCACCATCGCGCAGATGATCTATGAAATGAAACGCGCGCGCATCGCCGCTGCCAACTTTTAGCCAAGCGGAGGTTTGTGCAGTTTGCCCGCCACCAACCCAAGCGGCACGGCCCAAGCGCACGGCTTGGCCCTTCCACATACCTTCGCTGCCAAAGCCAGGGGCTTCTTGCAGGTCCGAGACAGGGGCGGGGCTGATGCCAGCGGCGCGAGCAGCCTGTGTCAGGGAAACCGACAGTGGATGAGACGAGCCTTCCGCCAGCGCCATGGCCACTTCCAGTTCGGCGCGCGTGAAGTCACCCAGATTGGTCACTTCGGGGGTTCCAGCGGTCAGTGTGCCGGTCTTGTCAAACACCACAGTATCAACCTGTGCCAGGCGTTCCAGCGCGGTCTCGTGCTTGATCAGCAAACCCTTGCGAAACAGGCGCCCAGATGCTGCGGTGGTGACGGCCGGAACAGCCAAACCCAAGGCGCAGGGACAGGTGATAATCAGAACGGCAGCGGCGATGTTCAGCGCAATGCGCAAGTCGCCGGAATAAACGTACCAGCCGACAAAAGCCAACGCCGACAAAATATGAACGCCAGGCGCATAGAGCTTGGCCGCTTTATCAGCCAACGATGTGTAGCGCGAGCGACCGGATTCGGCCACGGCAACCAGATCAGCCATGCGATGCAAAGAGGTGTCGCGCCCAACGGCGCTGGCACGCACCGTCAGTGGGCCCGTCAGGTTGACCTCTCCGGCACTGACATTCAGGCCCGGTTCAGCATAAACAGGCACTGTTTCCCCGGTCAGAAGTGACCGATCCAGCTCTGACATGCCGTCTATGATGGTGCCGTCGACAGGCATGCGCCCACCGGGGCGTACCCGGATCACATCCCCAACGATCAGTTCCGCAACGGGAACTTGCACGTCTTCATCATCCGTCACCTTCCATGCACGCGGAACTTCCAGTGCGGCCAGCTCCTCTGCAGCGGATCGGGCAATCGCACGGGTGCGGTGATCCAGATACCGACCGGCCAACAAGAAAAACGTCAACGCAATCGCCGCGTCGAAATAAGCATGCTCCCCAGACAGTGATGTTTCCCAAAGCGACGTGGCGATTGCCAACAGGATGGCCAGCGAAATGGGCACATCCATGTTCAGCTGCCCGGCGCGCAGGGCCTTCCATGCATTGCGAAAGAAGGGCTGCCCGGAAAAGGCAATTGTCGGCAAGGTGATCGCTGCCGAAATCCAGTGGAACATGTCACGGGTCACACCTTCGGCCCCGGACCAGACAGCTACCGAAAGCAACATGACGTTCATGGAGGCAAACCCGGCCACGGCCAGCCGCATCAACAGATCGCGCCCGGCGCGGTCGGTTTGTGTGGCTGTCAACGCGCCGGCGTCCAACTCATGCGCTTCATAGCCGATACCGTCCAAAACGGCGATCATATCGGCGGCCGTGGTGTCGGGTTCCGCGTCGATTTGTGCACGTTTCAGTGTCAGATTGACCCGTGCACTGTGCACATCCGGATGCGCGTTTAGGGCCCGTTCGACCGTGGCGATGCAGGCCGCGCAATGAATGGTTGGCAACGACAAGGTGACGTTTGCGTCCTGGGTCTGTTCCATCTTGGCCAGGTCTTCGGCTGCAGGCGCAGCAGAACACGCAGGGCAGGCACTGGCCTGAGGACGCATCGTCATAGTCATGGCCTTAGCCTTTCACGTGCAAGATGACTCGTTGTTGAAATTGAATTCCGTCCAACGACGTTGCCGTCATGCGGATGTTCCAGTTGCCATCAGCCAGCTTTTGGTTCGCGATATAGGCCTTGCCGTCAAAGGCGAACTTAGGATTGGTGTCATCTTTAACATTTGTGGCGCGCCCCAAGGTGGCATGCAGGTTTCCAACTTGAACAGGTTTGCCGTCACTATCCGTGATCGACAGCACCACCCGATCACCTTCGGCAGATGCCCACACATTCCAGCCCAAGGCTTCTTGGGCATCGCGGCGCGTGTCGAAGGTTTGGCTGGCGACGTAAGAGTTCTTTACCTCTAGTCCGGGGAACGTCTTGACGGCAGATACAGCCAGCACAACGTTCACGCCGATAATC
Source organism: Pseudoprimorskyibacter sp. (assembly GCA_034670065.1). Classification (GTDB taxonomy): domain Bacteria; phylum Pseudomonadota; class Alphaproteobacteria; order Rhodobacterales; family Rhodobacteraceae; genus Mesobacterium_A. Next base: position 643,112 of record JAXMOG010000002.1, read on the forward strand.
ACGCCAAACGCGCCACCAAAGATCGCCAGAACATGCCAGCCGGTTAATTTGCGTTCTGTCTTGGCCATTAGTTCGCCTTTCCGTTGAACACTGTGTCGTTGTGAGTGCGGTCGCCATTTGTCAGGTCTTCGACCCAGAAGCGGAATTCGGTACGTTCAGAATTCGCAGGCTCTGTGCCTTTGGGAGCCACGACATACACCCGTTGCAGATAGATTTCATTGGCCGGGACAGTGACCGTTTCATACGGCGAACCCTCCAACGAGATATGCAACATCGGATCCCCCGTCAGCGTAACACGGAAGGGGCGGTCTTCGCCGTGCTTGTTCAACAACCGCACGTCATAGGTGTTGCGAATAGATCCGTCAGACAATGTGACAAAGGTTGGATTGCGCACCGGTGCCACTGTCATCTCAATTTCGGGCCGAATAAACAGCGCGAACACCAAGCCGACGCCAACCAATGTCCACAGCGTAGTGTACATGATCGTGCGAACACGGAAGATATGCTTCCAGACAGAGCGCGGCGCACCGCCTGCGCGTTCCCGATCTTCGTCAGAAAGCGCCAGATAGTCGATCAAACCCCGCGGCTTGCCGATCTTGGCCATCATGTCGTCGCAGGCGTCGATACACAGCGCACATGTGATGCATTCCAACTGCTGACCATCGCGGATATCGATTCCAACAGGGCACACATTCACACAAGCCATACAGTCGATACAGTCGCCCAGATTGTCGGCACCTTCCTTCTTGCGGTGCTTGCCACGCGGCTCTCCACGCCAGTCACGGTAACCAACGGTCAACGTGTCTTCATCCATCATTGCGGCTTGAATGCGTGGCCACGGGCAAGCGTAAATACAGATTTGTTCGCGCGCAAAACCACCAAAGAAGAAGGTCGTTGCCGTCAGGATCAGCATGGTCGTGTAGGCAATGGGATGGGCGTTCAACGTAAACAGATCGACGAATAGTGTCGGCGCATCTGTGAAGTAAAAGACCCACGCACCGCCGGTGGCCAATGCGATCAGGAACCACAAAACCCATTTGGTTACGCGCAAACGGGCTTTCCGAAAGTCCATTTTCTTTTGCCGATGCAAACGCAAACGTGCGTTTCTGTCGCCCTCGACCCAACGCTCAACCAGAATAAACAGATCGGTCCAGACAGTTTGTGGGCAAGCGTAGCCGCACCAAACCCGACCTAGGGCCGACGTGAACAGGAACAGGCCGAGACCGGCCATGATCAACAGCCCGGCAACAAAGTAAAATTCGTGCGGCCAAATTTCGATCCAGAAGAAAAAGAACCGACGCCCAGCCATATCCATCAAGACAGCTTGATCAGGCAGCTCTGGGCCGCGATCCCAGCGAATCCAGGGTGTCAGATAATAGATACCCAAAGTGACGATCATGATCAGCCATTTGAGCGAACGAAAGTTACCGCTTACCCGGCGAGGAAAGATCGGCTCTCGGGATTTGTAGAGTTGCGGTGCAGGTTGGTCAGCATTGGACACGGCAGAATCGCTCCGATTCCCATTGGTGGATTTGTAGCCGTTTTCTCAATTGGATGGCGTTGGGGCTTTGATGTGTGTCAATTTCTGAGTCTGACATTCAGCTTTTTGCAGCTTCCCGCCGCAGCCACTGCACAAAGGACCGCAAAGGCGGGCGCTGAGCACCGGGTCGTGTGACGATATAATACCCTTTGTGTGGGTCATCTTCGAACAACAGCCGCAACCGCCCGGCCTGTAGATCGTTTTCAACAAAGGTTCGCGCCGCAATCGCCACACCTTGGCCGTCACGAACAGCCTCTAGCATCAGATTTCCGGGTAGGGCGGTGATGCCATGGGCGATGTTGCGTTCGATTCCGTATTTTTTCAGCCAGTTGCTGGCCTCGTTGGTGCCCAGCTCTTGCAGCCATGGATATTGGCCGATGGCCTTCAGATCGTGAAACGGGGCGTCGCCCACCAGCGTGCGCGCCGCAACAATCACCAGCGGGGACCGCAGTAGCAATTCACAGTCCACTCCCGTCCACTCACCAGCGCCATACCGCAGGGCAACGTCTATTCCGCCCGGCTCCAACACCTTCAAGTCTGCCGAGGGGTCGATCATCAGATCAAAGTCAGGATGCTTGGCACGGAAATGGGCCAAACGCGGCATTAGCCAGCCAGAGGCGAATCCCGGAGTGACAGAGATTTGCAACGCGCGTTGGGCGTCCATTTCGGTCAACGCGTCTATTGTGGCCTGAATCGTGGTGAAACCATCATGCAGCCCGGCCGCCAGCTGGTGCCCCTCGGCCGTCAGCTGCATAGACCGTGCGCGCCGGTCCAGCAGGCTGATCCCCATATGTTGTTCTAACTTGCGGATTTGTTGGCTGATTGCGGCGTGGGTTACATTCAACCGATCCCCAGCCACGGCAACCGAACCGCTGTCAGCATAGGCTGAAAAGGCGCGCAGGGCGGATAACGGGGGTAATTTTGTCCAGTCCATATGTAAGCTCAGATTACATGATTGCTTTTTTCCTGACTCGCATGTGCGCGCAGTTGGCGCAAGTATGGTTGCACAAAACATGCAAGGGAAAGGAAAAGCCCATGTTCGGAATATTTGCAAAATCTTTCATGACCGCCACCCGGACCGACAACCGCGTGCGTCATCCCAATGAGCTGCCCAAGATCAATTGGACCAAAGCCGACGTGCCATCCCATCTGGTGGATGATGTTAAGCTCTCCACTGATCAGTGAGTCGTTCAAGCCAGGTCAGGCTGGTGCACATTTTAAAAACGTAAAAGCCGGGTCGCAGTGACCCGGCTTTTTGATTTATGGCGCCGACGCCCCAGGAAACGCGCGAACAGGACGGGACATCGGCGCATAATCCAGCCTGACTGATCGAGCTGGAATTCGTTGGTGCCGTGGAGCCTGAAATCGCTTTGCCCACCGACACCTGTTAAATTCAATTTATCTGATTTGTCTGCGCGCACTTTGATTTGTGTCAAACGGGCCGAAGCAATTCACAAAAATCCACATTTATTTCGCGTTTTGTCGGGGTGGAATACGGGCAAAAAAAACGCCGCCCCGAAGGGCGGCGCAAGTCATAAAAGGGACGAAAGGGTCGTTTTATTCACCGCCACCAAGGCTGTGAACATAACTGGCAACCGCCCGGATTTCAGCTTCTGACAAGCGTTCATTCCAGTTCGGCATAACGCCATAGCGCGCGTTGGCCACGGTTTCATGAACAGAGGTGTAATCGCCACCATACAACCAGATCGCATCCGTCAGGTTTGGCGCGCCCTGCATACGGTCACCCGTACCGTCTTCTGCGTGGCAGGAGGAACAGTTGTCTTCGAAAACAACAGCACCTTCTGCAACTTTGGACGCATCCATGGGATCACCCGACAGGGACATGACATAGTTCACAACCTGATCGATTTGCTCGTCTTCCAGCAGCTCATCGCGGCCAAAGGCGGGCATTTCAGATTGACGAACATAGTCCTCATCAACTTCGGGGTTGCGGATGCCAACGGTGATCGTGGTGTGAATATCCTCGATCGAGCCGCCCCACAGCCAGTCATCATCCAACAGGTTGGGATAACCGACGGCGCCTGCCGCACCAGAACCGTGGCACTGCGCACACCAGGTGCGGAAAACCGCGGCCCCTGCGTTCAGAGCAAAGTTCTGCAGTTCTGGATCAGCCGAAATCTCGGTCAGCTCTGCAGCTGCCAGTTTTTCGTTGATCGGACCCAGCTTGGCTTCCTGAGCAGCGATGTCATCTGCAACATCGCCACGGGTGGAAAAGCCAATCAGGCCTGCCGAACTGCTCTTGATACCTGGCCATGCGGGGTAGGCGATACTGTAGCCAATGCCCCAGATGATGCACAGATAGAAGGTGTAGAGCCACCACTTAGGAAGTGGTTTGTTATATTCCTGAATACCGTCCCAGGAATGGCCCGTTGTCTCATGGTCGAGATCGTCGTTCTTTTTGTCAGCCATTGTCCTCGCCTCCTCAATCTTCGGCGGGTTTATCGTCGTGACGGAACGGAATGCTTGCGGTTTCCGCATGCACCTTGTTGCTGCCCGGTCGGAAGGCCCAAATGACCACCCCGACGAAGAAAGCAAACAAGAGCAATAGCATCCAGCTGTCGGCGAACTGTCTCAGAAGAGAATAGGTTTCCATGTCCAATCCCCTCCTTAGCGGTGTGCGTCAGGCGTGAAGGTCGAGAAATCAACCAACGTGCCCAGCATTTGCAGGTAAGCAATCAGTGCATCCGCTTCCGAGACGCCCGGTTGGCCGTCAAAGTTGCGAACGTTGATCGCCTCGCCGTACCGCTCCAGCAGACCATCATAGTCACTGTCGGGGTCAGCTTGCGCCATGAAGTCCATCTGACCGTTTTCGATCATTTCTTCTGTGTAGGGGACGCCCAGAAACTTGTGGGTGCCCAACAGATCTTCGATGTACTTCCCGTCGATCAGCTTGGCTTCAAGAAAGCCGTACTTTGGCATCACCGATTCCGGCACAACCGATTGCGGGCTGCGCAGGTGATCAACATGCCACTCGTCCGAGTAGCGGCCGCCAACACGAGCCAGATCCGGTCCGGTCCGCTTGGAACCCCACTGGAACGGGTGATCGTACATGGATTCCGCTGCCAGCGAGTAGTGGCCGTAGCGTTCGACTTCATCCCGCATTGGGCGGATCATCTGGCTGTGGCAGACATAGCAGCCTTCGCGCAGATAAACGTCGCGCCCGGCCAGTTCCAGTGGCGTATAGGGGCGCATGCCCTCTACCTCTTCGATCGTATTGTCGAGGTAGAACAGCGGTACAATCTGCACCAACCCGCCGATGGTCACGACCAAGAAGGCGAAGATGGCCAGAAGAGTAACGTTCCGTTCAAGGATCGCGTGTTTGTTAATAAGAGCCATTATACCGTCCCTCCTTATTCGGCCGGTGTGGCGTGAGATGCGGCAGCGCTGGCTTCAACAGCCGGGCTACGCTTCACGGTCATCCAAAGGTTGTAGACCATGATCAGAGCGCCGGTGAGATACATCACACCACCCAGACCACGCACCACATACATTGGAAGTTTGGCGGCAACAGTGTCAGCAAACGCGTTCACCAAGAAGCCATTGGCATCCACTTCGCGCCACATCAGGCCTTCCATGATACCGGTTACCCACATGGATGCGGCGTAAAGAACGATACCGATCGTGGCGAGCCAGAAGTGCCAGGACACCATGGAGAGTGAGTACAAACGCTCACGGTTCCACAGTTTTGGCACCAAGAAGTACAGCGCGCCAAAGGTGATCATACCGTTCCAGCCCAATGCACCAGAGTGAACGTGCCCGATTGTCCAGTCAGTGTAGTGCGACAGGGAGTTCACAGCCCGGATCGACATCATCGGACCTTCAAAGGTCGACATGCCGTAAAAGCCGATGGAAATCACCATCATACGGATGATCGGATCGGTACGCAGTTTGTCCCATGCGCCCGAAAGGGTCATCAGACCGTTGATCATACCACCCCACGACGGCATCCAAAGCACGATCGAGAACACCATGCCCAGGGTCGAGGCCCAGTCAGGCAGCGCGGTGTAGTGCAAGTGGTGCGGACCAGCCCAGATATACAGGAAGATCAGCGCCCAGAAGTGAATGATCGACAGCTTGTAGGAGAAGACCGGACGTTCGGCTTGCTTGGGCACGAAGTAGTACATCATGCCAAGGAAACCAGCTGTCAGGAAGAAGCCCACCGCGTTGTGACCATACCACCACTGCACCATTGCATCTTGCACGCCAGAGAACACCTGAACCGATTTGGAACCCCAGATGGAGACCGGAATCGACAGGTTGTTAAACACGTGCAGCATGGCGACGGTGATGATGAATGAAAGATAGAACCAGTTGGCCACGTAGATGTGCGGCTCTTTGCGCCGAACAAGTGTACCAACGAAAACAGCCAGATAGGCAAGCCAGACAATTGTCAGCCACAAGTCTACGTACCATTCTGGTTCTGCATATTCTTTAGATTGAGTGCCGCCCAGCAGATAGCCGGTTGCCGCCAGAACGATAAACAACTGGTAGCCCCAAAAGACAAACCAACCTGTGTTACCACCCCAAAGGCGCGCCGCGCTGGTGCGCTGAACCACGTAAAACGACGTGGCGATCAGAGCGTTCCCGCCAAAGGCAAAAATCACTGCGGATGTGTGCAGCGGACGCAGGCGCCCAAAGTTTGCAAAGCCTTGTGCCCACTCAAAGTTCAGTGCTGGAAAAGCCAGCTGGAAGGCAATAAACGTACCGGCCAAGAAACCAACGACGCCCCACAGGGCCGTGGCGATCACACCCGCACGTACAACACCATCCATATAAGAAGATTGGAGCTCTGCCGCCGGAACCGGTTCATCGGTATGGCGTAAAGTCCACAAAAACAGCCCACCAGCCACGAGCATTATTATGATCGCGTGAACCTGGTAGCTAAGGTCTCGTGCATAATTGATCGCGATCATTGCAAAGATCGTGACCAAACCAAGCACGATCAGCTTGATATAGTTCAACATTTTTCGTCCCTTCGTCTGTCCCGCATGATTCTACCCCGCGCGGACGGTTTTAGACTGCTGGGTTAATGCGCTGAGAACGCAGTCATATCCTTGATCTGCATCAAGAGATTGGTTGCAGTGTCTTGACCAAGGTCAAAGTGTTGAACCTGCTGACCGGGCTAGCTTGTAATTGGAAAAAGGTTCAGGAGGAGGCTTCCGAAATGGCCTACAAATCACTCTACACGGTCGTAACAGACGAAAATCTGGCGAAATCTTCGCTTGCTCATGCGGTTTCAGTTGCCAGCGCACTTGATGCGCACCTTGAAGTGCACTGTCTAGGGGTCGATCGAACGCAAACCGGTTACTATTACGCCGGGGCGAACGCGATGGTCCTGCAGGAAACGCTAAAGCGCGCCACTGAAGAAGCGTCGGAACTGGGCGAAATGGCCCGTAATTACTTGGAAAAACAAGACGTTCGTTGGAATGTCGAAACCGGGGTCAGCCAATTGGCGGATGTCGGGCGCCATGTGGCAAGCCATGCTCGGTTCTGCGATCTGGCTGTGATGCCAATGCCTTACGGCGAAGGCCACGGAAGTGAGCTGGAACCGGTTGTGGAAGGCGCTTTGTTTGACGGGCAGTGTTCGGTCATGGTTGTGCCTGATCGGGTTGACCCAACGCCCAATCCCAATCGCATTGTTTTGGGGTGGAACGAAAGTAACGAAGCATTGCGGGCCGTTCGGGCGTCTATGCCGCTGCTGTCGCAGGCGGAAATTGTCCATATCGTGGTGATTGATCCGCCGCAGCACGGACCCAACCGGTCTGACCCAGGTGGTCAATTGTCTCAATTCCTGGCGCGTCATGGCGTGCGCTGCGAGGTGGACGTGTTGTCAAAAACCATGCCGCGTGTGTCTGATGTTCTGATGCGTCACGTGCAGGATGTCAGTGCCGATATGGTGGTGATGGGGGCTTATGGTCACTCTCGCTTCCGCGAGGCAATTTTGGGCGGTGCCACCCGTTATATGTTGGAACAATCCACAGTTCCTGTATTCATGGCGCACTAACCTTAGCGACCAGCTGTTCGCAAAACGCAACCGGGGGCCAAAAGGCCCCCGGTTGTTTTTTTGTCTAACAGGATGTTGGGATATTCAGCCGTAGTGCAAAAACACCGGCTTAGATCAGCATGCCACCATCGGCATCGTCCCCTGCTTCTTCCAGCAGGCGCTCCATGTCTGGAACGGTCACATGACGTTTGCCTTCCAATTCGATCACCCCATCCTTGCGCAGGGCAGAAATCTGGCGGCTTACGGTTTCCAGCGTCAATCCCAGGTAGTCAGCCATGGCCTCTCGCGTCAGCGGCAGGTCAAAAACCATCGGCCCATCAGTGCCCTGCAGATGCAGTGTTGCATCACGACGGGCAAAGATGGTCAGCAGCGAAGCAATCTTTTCCCGCGCGGTTTTCCGGCCCAGCACAAGCATCCATTCGCGCGCTGCGTCCAGTTCATCCAACGTCATTTCCAAAAGACGTTCTGCAATATGAGGCGTGCGGCCCATCAGTTCTTCGAACGGGGCTTTACGGAAACAGCACATCACCAGATCGGTTGTCGCCACGACATCATACGCGGCCGAAGATCTGCCCGGACGGCCAACAAAATCAGACGGCAGCAACAATCCCACCATTTGAGTCCGGCCGTCTTCCATTGTCTGAGTCAGGGTCGCGATGCCCGAAACAACAGACCCAACAAAATCCATACGGTCGCCTGACCAGATCACGGTCTGGCCGGCTTCGAATTTGCGATAGTATTTGATCTCTTCCAGCCGCTCCAGCTCGTCGCTTTCGCACCGTGCACAAACTGCACGATGCCGGATGGGGCATTCTCCGCACTCTTGCGATACGGCAAGGCTTCGTTCGTTCAGCATGTCGATTTCACCGTTTTGATCTGGGTCAATGCCGCAAGGCTATGTTCTTCATAAACGTAAGCGCATGGTGACGCGAACACAACTTTCCCGGCTGGGGCTCTTTGACGCTAAAGTGCCCCGCTATACGAGCTACCCCACATCGCCCCACTTCTCGGGAAATGTTGGGGCGGACGACTATTCCAACTGGATCAAAGCGCTTCCAATAGGGGGGCAGGTCTCTCTTTACATACATGTGCCATTCTGTCGGCGCCTGTGTTGGTTTTGCGCGTGCCGTACGCAAGGTACCCAAACCGCTGGCCCAGTGGCGGCTTATGTTGAGGTTTTAAAGCAGGAATTGGCCCTGCTTTCCGAAATTTTGCCTCAGGGAATCACTTTGTCGCGTCTGCACTGGGGCGGCGGAACCCCAACTTTGCTCAGCCCAGAGATGATTCGTTCTTTGTCCGAAGCGATCAAGGACGTGGCGCCCTTTGCGCCCAACGCCGAGTTTTCGGTCGAGATTGACCCAAATGAAATCGAAGAAGAGCGGATGGATGCTTTGGCTGAAGCCGGCATGAATCGTGCGTCGATTGGGGTGCAAGACTTCGATCACGAAATCCAAAAGACGATCGGCCGAATCCAAGGTTTCGACATCACACGCAAAGCCGTGGACATGATTCGCGCGCGCGGTGTGACAAGCTTGAACGCAGATATCCTGTTCGGCCTGCCACATCAGACCAAAGAACGGATCACCGAATCCGTCCAAAAGCTGTTGTCGCTGGGTCCAGACCGCGTGGCGCTTTATGGTTACGCCCATGTGCCGTGGATGGCCAAGCGCCAGCAAATGATCCCGTCTGATGCGCTGCCCACGCCCAGCGAACGGCTAGACCTGTTTGATACCGCGCGCCGCTTGTTCATGTGGGACAATTACGCCGAGATCGGCATCGACCATTTCGCCATCAAAGGGGACGGGCTGGAAGTTGCACAGCGCACTGGCAAACTGCGCCGCAATTTCCAAGGCTACACAGACGACACAGCGTCGGCCCTGATTGGTGTTGGTGCGTCCTCAATTTCGCGGTTCCCGCAAGGGTACACGCAAAACGCACCGGGCACGTCGACCTATATTCAGGCCATTCGCGGCAATAAATTCAGCGCGATCAAAGGTCATGCTTTCCAAGGGGACGATCTGCTGCGCGCTAGATTGATCGAAGCGCTGATGTGCGACTTCAGAATAGATCGGGCCGAAATTCTGCGCGATTACGACATCTCGGCCGCAAAGCTGGACGCGTTGTTCAAAGAGACCAACGCCGCCTTTGATAACATTCTTCAGATCACCGAAGACGGTTTGTTCATTCCATTTGCGGCACGTCCCCTGACGCGGATTATCGCGCGAAGCTTTGATGCCTACGATCTTAGCCGCGCTGGGCACAGCTCTGCCATCTGAATAGGCTGCCCGGCAAATTGCCGGGTGACTTCCTACGCCACTGCTGTCTGATCCAGAGCGGCCGCCAGCAATGTGCGGGTGTATTCAGACTGCGGGTTCGTAAAAATCTGTTCCGCAGTACCGGTTTCAACAACGTCACCCTGCTGCATCACCACCACACGGTGGCTCATCGCGCGCACAACTTTCAGATCATGGCTGATAAACAGATACGCCAGATCGTATTTCTGTTGCAGTTTTCGCAGTAGGTCGACGATTTGTACCTGCACAGTCATGTCTAACGCCGATGTTGGTTCATCCAACACCAAAAGGCGCGGACGTAGAACCATGGCACGGGCAATAGCGATCCGTTGCCGCTGACCGCCCGAAAATTCATGCGGATATCGGTGCATGGTGGTTGGATCCAGCCCGACTTCCTCCATCACCTCATACACCGCATCATGGTGTGATTTTCCGTCTGGCGAGCCGTGAATGGCCAGACCTTCGGCGATAATCTGTTCACAGGTCATACGCGGTGAAAGCGATCCGAAAGGATCTTGGAAAACGATCTGCATTTCCCGGCGCAGGCGGCGCAGCTCACTCGTTGACCATTGCCGCAAATCTTCGCCGCGGAAAAAGATTCCACCCTCAGATTGGATCAGCCGCATGATCGCCAGTGCCAAAGTCGTTTTGCCAGAGCCGCTTTCCCCAACGATGCCCAGCGTTTCGCCGGATTTCACCGAAATTGTTGCGTCGTTAACAGCCTTTACATGGCCAACGGTGCGTTTCAGCAAGCCGCGCTGAATAGGAAACCAGATTTTCAGGTTTTCGGTATGCGCAACATCAACGGCACCGGGCGCAATGGGATCAGGGCTGCCGGTGGATTCCGCGCTGAGCAGCATTTTGGTGTAGGGATGCTGGGGAGCCGAAAAGATGGTGTTCGTATCGCCTGTCTCGACGATCTCGCCATCTTTCATCACGCAGACACGGTCGGCAAATTTGCGCACGATTCCCAGATCATGGGTGATGAACAGCAGGCTCATGTTTTCGGAGCGCTTCAACTCGGCCAGCAGTTCCAAGATCTGGGCCTGAATCGTAACATCCAGTGCGGTTGTCGGCTCATCTGCAATCAGCAACTCTGGCTTATTGGCCAACGCCATTGCGATCATCACGCGCTGGCGTTGCCCGCCTGACAATTGATGGGGGTACCCGCCCAGCCGTGTTTCCGGGTCGCGAATGCCGACTTTGTTCAACAGCTCGATAATGCGTGTGCGTGCGGCAGGACCGACCAATCCCTGGTGCAGTGCCAGCGCTTCGCCCAACTGCTTTTCCAATGTGTGCAGCGGATTAAGCGAGGTCATTGGCTCTTGGAAGATAAAGCTGATGTCATTGCCGCGGATCGCGCGCAGCTTCCGTTCGGGCGCGCCGATCATCTCTTCACCTTTATAGGTGACAGACCCTTCGACAACCGCCGCATCGCCCAACAGGGACACGGTAGAAAGCGCACTGACAGATTTGCCTGACCCGGATTCCCCCACCAACGCCACGGTTTCCCCGGCTTTCAGGTCAAAAGACACGCCGCGCACGGCTTTGGTCAGGGCACCGTCCTGTTTGAACGAAACATGCAGATCCCGCACTTCCAGCAAAGCACTCATGAGAACGTCTTTCTTGGGTCGAAGGCATCTCGAACGCCTTCAAAAATGAACACCAGAAGCGAAAGCATCACCGCAAAAACCGTGAAAGAGGTGAATGCCAGCCAAGGCGCTTGCAAGTTCTGTTTCGCTTGAAGCGTCAGCTCCCCCAAAGAGGGGGACGAAGACGGCAGGCCGAAACCCAGGAAATCCAAGCTGGCCAAGGTGGAAATTGTGCCGGTCACGATGAAGGGCAGCATTGTCAGCGTGGCCACCATCGCATTGGGCAGCATGTGGCGGAACATGATTGTCGCGTTGCCAACGCCCAGTGCCTTGGCCGCACGCACATATTCCAGATTCCGGGCGCGCAAGAATTCGGCCCGCACCACACCCACCAGAGATGTCCAGCCAAACAGAACGGTCAGGAAGACCAACAACCAGAAACTTCGGCCCAAAATCGCGAATAGAATGATGATGATGTACAGGCTGGGCGTCGATGACCAAATTTCGATCACACGCTGAAAAATCAGATCCAGCCAGCCGCCAAAAAAGCCCTGTATGGCACCCGCAACAATGCCGACCAAGCTGGCGCACACGGTTACGATCAGGGTGAACAGGATCGACAGCCTGAAACCATAGATCACCCGTGCAACCACATCCCGCTTTGTATCATCTGTACCCAGCCAGTTCTGGCTGTTCGGGGGCAGGGGGGCCGCGCCGGGGCGGTCCACCGGAGTTTGATAGTCATAAGGAATGACGGGCCACAGTATCCAACCCTTTTCAAAATCCCCGTCGGGGACCATGCCGTTCTTGACCTCTTCCAGCAATTCGTCGGGGCGGTCAAAGCACTCTTCCAATCCGCCTGTGCGGATCAAACAGCGCACTTCCGGGTCGCGATAGACGGCTTCGGTTCGGAAATCCCCGCCAAACGCCGTTTCAGGGTAGAAGTTGAAAATCGGGGCGTAAATTTCACCGCGATAGCTTGCCAGGATCGGCTTGTCGTTTGCGATGAACTCCGCAATCAAGGACAGGCCGAACAAAAACAGGAATATCCAAAGCGACCACAGGGCCCGGCGGTTCTTCTTGAAATTGCTCCAACGTCGTTGGTTTAGCGGCGAAAGGCGAAACCACCCTTTGCGCGGTTTAACGACCGGAGTTGGCGCGGAGGGCATATCAGGGACGGTGCTCATGTCTCATCCCTCCCGTTTTTCAAAGTCGATCCGAGGATCGACGAATACGTACATCAGATCAGAGATGATCCCCACCAACAGACCCATCAAACCAAAGATGAACAGCGTTCCAAAGATCACCGGGTAATCGCGCGCCACGGCGGCTTCAAACCCCAACCGGCCCAGGCCATCCAGCGAAAAGATCGTTTCAATGATCAGGCTGCCGGAAAAGAAAACACCAATGAAAACCGCTGGAAACCCGGCGATCACAATCAACATCGCATTGCGAAACACATGGCCGTACAGCACACGCCGTTCGGGCAACCCCTTGGCGCGGGCGGTTATCACGTATTGTTTTTTGATTTCGTCCAGAAAGCTGTTCTTGGTCAGCAAGGTCAGCGTTGCAAAGGCAGAAATGGTAGAGGCTAAAACCGGCAAGGCAATGTGCCAGAAATAGTCCGCGATCTTCGCAAACAGCCCCAATTCATCCCAGTTTTCGCTGGTTAGCCCTCGTAACGGGAAGACTTGCCAGTAAGAGCCGCCAGCAAACAAAACCAACAGCAAAATGGCAAACAAGAACCCCGGAATGGCATAGGCCACGATGATCGCGCCGGATGTCCACGTGTCAAAGCTGCTGCCGTCCTTCACCGCTTTGCGAATGCCCAGTGGGATAGAGACGACATAGGCGATCAGCGTGGACCACAATCCAAGCGAGATAGACACCGGCATCTTTTCCAGCACCAGATCGATCACACCGATGGATCGGAAATAGCTTTCCCCGAAATCCAGCCGCAAATAGTTCCACATCATAATCAAGAACCGTTCGCCGATCCCGATTTCTTCTTTGGAACAGGCCGGGTCTTCGATTTTGGGTGTGCCTTCAAATCCTTCTTCGCAGACGATCCGGGAAAAGCCGAACTCAATCTCCAGCTTTTCCAGAAACTCTTTGGGCAGACCACGGCTACCTGCGTAGTCATCTTCTTGATCCACCTGCGCGCCGGCGTCCGCATTGCCCGCAAACCCGCCGAACACGTCTCCTTCGCCCTCATACTGGGCGATATATTGTTCGATTGGCCCGCCGGGGACAAATTGAGTCAGTGCAAAATTGACGATCATGATCCCCAGCAACGTGGGAATGATCAGCAAAATGCGTCGAAGGATATAGGCTGCCATTTATTTCAGAACGCCGCCGTCCTTCAATGCTGCCTCCCGGTCTGGGTCGATCCACCAGAAATCCAGATACCCCAAGGCAAACGGCGGCAGCGTTTCTGGGTGGGCGTACATGTTATACGCGGCGACCCATCTGTCGGCGATGTAGCCTGTCGGGATCATGATGAACTCATGGCGCAATGCCCGGTCCAGCGCCTTCAAGGCGATATCCTGATCTTCTTGATTGTCGGTATCAAAAGAGGCTTCGATGATGGCGTCCACAACAGGGCTGGCCAGACCGGCAGGGTTAAACAGGCTGAATTCGGATTCCTTTGAACCGTACATCTGGGTCAAACCGCCACCGGTCGACAGGAACGGATCGTAGATCGTGGAATACAACATGTCGAACTGACGTTCGCGGCGACGCTCGGTATATTGGCTGGGATCAACCTTTTCCAATTTGACGTCCACGCCCAGTGTTTGAAGGTTTTGGGAATAGGTCTCATGCATGGCATCGACCGAATCCTGAATGTTTGTTGGGTAGAGCATTGTCACCGAAAGGCGCTGACCTTCGCTGTTCCGGCGAATTCCGTCGTCACCCACTTCCCAGCCAGCATCGGTCAACAGCGCGCTGGCGCTACGCATGTTTCTGCGGTCTCCCAAGCGCTGTGCGCCGGACGTGTGCATCGTCCAGACTGGTTCTGTCAGCAAGATGTCCGGCACCACGTCACCCAGTGATTGCAGGAAGGCCAATTCTTTGCCCTCTGGTACGTCTGTCGCTTCCAGATTTGTACCCTGCACAAATGAGCTGCGAGGCGAGTAGTGGCCAAACAGCAGCGACTCGTTGGTCCATTCAAAGTTATAGGCCAACGCCAGCGCCTGTCTTACGCGCTTGTCCTGAAACTGTGGTTTGGACAGGTTGAAAACAAAGCCAGTGGGGTTGGGCGGGTTGCCATCTGGCAATTCCATCTTCACCACAGTGCCGTCTTCGGTCTTGGGGAAGTCATAGCCGCTTGCCCAGAGCTTGGGGTCGCTTTCGACGCGGATTGTGTATTCGCCAGCCTTGAAGGCCTCAAATGACGCTGTCTGATCCGAGAAATACTCAACCCGGATTGTCTCGTAGTTGTAGCGCCCCTTGTTGAACGGCAGGTCCTGTCCCCAATAATCGGCACGCCGCTTATAGACGATCTGGCGGTTGATTTCGAAACTGTCCAGCTTGTAGGGGCCAGAGCCGACGGCAACTTCCAAACGCGGTTCGTCCAGGCGACGGGTTTCATCCGCTTCAAACCAGGTTTTGGAAAACACCGGCGTGGAACCGACGGTTTCGATCAAGCTGCGCCGTGACACTTCGGGGTTAAACGTGAACTTCACGGTATTTGTGTCTAGGGCTTCGGCGCCGGTCACCATGTTGCTGACGGCCTGCGCGTAAGACGGCAGGCCCTGCGTGATGAACAGTTTGTGGCTGTAAACCACATCCTCTGCTGTCACTGGTGTGCCATCCCAAAACTCGGCTTCGGGGCGCATGTGGAAGATCACCCAGTCCTTGCTGGCCGGATACTCCAGGCTTTCAGCCAAAATGCCGTAGTACTGACCAACAGAATCTTCGGATGACTCGATCAAAGAATCATATTGGATCGAGGTCAGAACGCCCGAACGACCCTTGCGCGAATAGGGGTTCATGCTGTCGAAGGTTCCGGAGGCACCCAGCGAGATTTCACCGCCCTTTGGTGCGTCCGGGTTCACAAAATCAAAATAGGGGAAATCTGCCGGGTAATCCAGATTGCCGAAGTACGAGTAGCCATGGGATTGGATCACATTGTCTTCCTGACCCACCGCCGTGTCTGCGGCCCATATGGCACCCATGGCCATCAGCCCGCTTATCAGCGCCTTTCCAAAAAGCGTTTCTGAAAAAGACACTGAAGCGGCTTGTGAATTCGACATATGCGTCGGCTCCCCTGACATTGCTCGGTTTCTGTACTTGTTCCCAATGTAAGCTAATCGGCGCGTTCCGCCATGTTCAAGTTGAGAATATGTGATCAAAAGGGATTTTACGTGATTACAAAAGAAAAACCGCCGTTCCAAAGGAACGACGGTTCAAATTTCTGGCCTGATCGGGGGATTAGCCGCCGATTGTGCTCAGATATGCAATCAGGTTTGCACGGTCCTGAAGCTTGGGAAGGCCCGAAAAGCTCATCTTGGTGCCAGGTGCGTAGCCTTTGGGGCTTTCCAAGAAGCCGTTCAGCGCATCGGCATTCCATGTGCCGCCAAGGCCGGTAATCGCGTCCGAATAGCCAAATCCGCCAACAGATGCGATTTCACGGTCAACCAAGCCGAACAAATGTGGACCGGTGCTGTTCGCGCCGTCTTCCAGCTTGTGGCAGGCTTTGCATTTGCCAAAAACCTTTTTGCCTTTGTCGGCATCGGCTTCGGCCAGCACGGTTGCAAAATCAACAACTTCTTCTTCTTCGCCGCCGTGGTCATCCTCACCGGTGTCAATGACATAGGCTTGGGCGTGTTCGCCGCCGTGCCCGTCAGCGCCGGTGTGGTACAGGACTTCTGCAGCCCATTTGCCCAGCAGGAAAATCAGCAGCGCGCCGCATAGGCCGCCAAGAACCTTGGTAAGGGTCATCGTGTCAAGCATGGCTCGCGTTTCCGTCTAAGAACTTTCGGCGAGTTACTATTGCTTCCCCTCGCAAGAGGCAAGGTGTAGAAGCCGCGACGAAACGCCCATCCGGGTCCAAAATACGAGAAAGACCTACAAAATGACCAACCGCATCGCGTTTCAGGGCGACCTTGGTGCTTATTCTCATGAAGCCTGCCGCAATGCGCGGCCGGAAATGGAGGCGCTGGCCTGCCGAACCTTCGAAGATGTGATTGACGCGGTAAAGACGGGCAAGGCTGATTTGGCCATGGTGCCGGTCGAAAACACAACCTACGGCCGCGTGGCGGATATTCACCGAATGTTGCCCGCCAGCGGATTGCACATTGTCGACGAAGCTTTCGTGCGGGTGCATATCAGCCTGATGGCTTTGCCCGGTGTGAAGATCGAAGATATCAAGAAAGTCCGCGCTCACCTGGTTCTTTTACCGCAATGCCAAGAGTTTTTGGCCCGTTACGGAATCGAGGGCGAAGCGGCAGCTGACAGCGCCGGTGCAGCAGCTGATATCGCCCGAAATGATGACCGCGCAGTTGGCGCTTTGGCGTCGGATTTGGCAGCGGAAATCAACGGGCTGAACATTTTGGCGCGCCACATCGAAGACCATGCGCACAACACCACGCGGTTCTTGATCATGTCACCCAAGGCCGACCTGTCGCGTCGTGGTGACACGGGCATGATGACGACTTTCATCTTTCAGGTTCGCAACATTCCCGCCGCTCTTTACAAAGGGATGGGGGGCTTTGCGACCAACGGCGTCAACATGACAAAGCTGGAAAGCTACATGGTTGGCGGGTCTTTTACGGCCACGCAGTTTTACGCTGATATCGAAGGGCACCCTGACGAGCCAGCGGTAAAACGTGCTTTGGAAGAACTGGATTATTTCACGGAAAAGCTTGAGATTTTGGGCGTTTACCCACGCGATCCACGCCGGGACTAAGCCGTATGATCCGATAGTGCTATCAGCAAACCGCCCGCCAAAATTCGGCGGGCGGTTGTGTTTTAGCCCAAGGCTTCGTCGCAGCGGGCGCAAGTGCCGGCATGCGCATGGCGGCCAACATCCGGCAGGATCTTCCAGCACCGTTGGCATTTTTCGCCGTCGGCGGTTTCAAATACCACCGACACACCAGCAATTTCTGGCAGGCGGAACGCCTCGGCCGGTGCCGGGTCAGACGTCAGCACCACACCAGATGTGATGCAGATGTCGTCAAAGCTGACCGATTTCAGGGCCGCCAATGTGTCTGCGTCTTCGATATGCACCACTGGCGCGGCTTCCAGCGAAGCGCCGATCACCTTGTCTGTTCGCTGGATTTCCAGCGCTGCTGTTACCGCACGACGGGCGCGGCGAACCTCGGCCCATTTTGCAGCCAACGGCGCATCCAGCCATGCTTCCGGCGTTTCAGGCATATCAACCAAGTGAACAGAGCTGTCGTCACCCGGATTCCGCTCCAGCCAGACCTCTTCCATTGTGAAAACAAGGATCGGTGCCAGCCAAGTGGTGATACGTTCAAACAAAATATCCATGACAGTTCGCGCAGCACGGCGGCGGGCGGTATCCCCATCGCAATACAACGCGTCCTTGCGGATATCGAAGTAGAAGGCCGACAAATCAACGGTGCAGAAGGTGAACACAGCTTGGAACACTTCTTGGAAGTTGAAGTTGCGGTACCCTTGGCGAACCTCGCTATCCAGCTCTGCCAGGCGATGCAGAACCCAGCGTTCCAGTTCCGGCATATCTTCCGGGGCGGTACGATCCGATTCCTCAAACGAGGTCAGCGCGCCCAACATGAAACGCATTGTGTTGCGCAAACGGCGATAGCTGTCGGCGACACCTTTCAGGATTTCCGGGCCAATCCGCTGGTCGGCGGTATAGTCCGTTTGTGCCACCCACAGGCGCAGAATATCCGCGCCATATTGTTTGATGACCGCTTCCGGCACGATGGTATTGCCCAGTGATTTGGACATCTTGTTGCCCTTGGCATCCAGCGTGAACCCATGTGTGACCACGTTGCGATAAGGCGCGCGCCCCTTGGTGCCACAGGCCTGCAACAAGGAGGAATGGAACCAGCCGCGGTGTTGGTCGGTGCCTTCCATATACACATCGGCAATGCCGTCTTCGGTGCCATCTTCGCGGTCGCGCAGGACAAAGGCATGGGTTGACCCGCTGTCAAACCAAACGTCCAGTACGTCAAAGACCTGAACCCAGTCATCGGCGGAATAGTCATCGCCCAGGAAACGTTCTTTCGCACCGTCAGCGTACCAGCAATCGGCGCCTTCAACTTCAAACGCTTCGGCAATGCGGGCGTTAACCGCCGGATCACGCAACAGGAAATCCGGGTCCGTCGGCAAGGCGTCTTTCTTGGTGAAACATGTCAACGGCACACCCCAGGCGCGCTGGCGTGACAGTACCCAGTCAGGGCGTGTTTCGATCATCGAAAACAGACGGTTGCGTCCGGTCTGCGGCGTGAATTTCACCAACTGATCGATCGAGGTCAGCGCCCGTTCGCGGATCGTGTCGCCATAGCTGCTCTGACCATCGTCGATCTTGCGGTCGATGGCGGCAAACCACTGCGGTGTGTTGCGGAAAATCACCGGCGCTTTGGACCGCCAGCTGTGTGGGTATGAATGTTTCACCCGGCCACGCGCGATAATGCCGCCTGCTTCGACCAGTTTGGCGATCACGGCCGTGTTGGCCTTGTCTTCCTTGCCTTTGCGGTTGAACACGCGCTGGCCAGCAAAGAACGGCACATGGGGCAGGAATTCACTATCCTCGCCCACGTTGTGGGTCATCCGGTCGATCCAGTTGCGCTTGACGAAGCATTCATAGTCGTCAGCACCGTGGCTGGGCGCGGTGTGCACAAAGCCAGTACCGGCGTCATCGGTGACGTGATCACCGTCGATCATGGGCACAGCATAGTCCCAAAACCCATCGGCACCTTCGATCCCTGCAAAGGGGTGATCCAAGACCATGCCTTCAAATTCGCTGGCGGCCACGTCGCGCACGCGGGTAAATTCGGTCACACGCGATTTCGTCAGCGCATCCTCGGCCAAGGCATCCGCAAAGAGGTAAAGATCGCCGGGATTGGTCCAGCTTTCCTCTTCGGTGGCGTCTACGCGATACAGGCCATAGGCAATTTTGGGGTTATACGCGACGGCCTTGTTCGATGGGATCGTCCAAGGTGTTGTCGTCCAGATCACCACGCGAGCGTTCTGCAAATCTTTGTTAACCGGCTCGGCACCTTCTTCGACGATGCTACGAACTTTGAACGGCACCCAGATCGTGTGGGATTGGTGGTCGTGGTATTCGATTTCAGCTTCTGCCAACGCGGTCTTTTCCACCGGCGACCACATCACAGGCTTAGAGCCTTGATACAGCGTGCCGTTGGTCAGAAACTTCATGAACTCTTCAGCGATCACACGTTCGGCGTGGAAGTTCATCGTCAAATAGGGGTCATTCCAATTACCGGTGACACCCAGACGTTTGAATTCCTCGCGCTGGATATCCACCCAGCCTTCGGCGAACTTGCGGCATTCCTGACGGAAGTCGACAACATCGACTTCGTCTTTGTTTTTGCCCTTCGCGCGGTACTGCTCTTCGATTTTCCATTCGATCGGCAGGCCATGACAGTCCCAACCCGGAACATACCGGGCCTCGTGGCCCATCATCTGATGCGAGCGGACGATCATGTCTTTGATCGTCTTGTTCAACGCGTGACCAATGTGCAGGTGCCCGTTGGCATAGGGTGGGCCGTCATGCAGGGTAAATGGCGTCCGACCCTTGGCGGTGGCGCGCAAGCGGTCATAGATACCGATCTTTTCCCAACGTTCCAGCCAGCCGGGCTCGCGCTTGGGAAGTCCTGCGCGCATCGGGAAGTTGGTTTTTGGAAGATTCAGCGTTTCTTTGTAGTCAGGGTATTCGGGCGTGTCAGAGCACATCTGGGGCGTCCTTTGGCCAGCGTCTTTGGAATGTGTGATAAGAAGAGACGGCGCGAAGGTCCATACGCCTTGTCCCGGCCACTCAGGTCAGAGCGCCGGGTAGATAATTCGAATAATGATCGCTACTCGATATGCCATGGCGGGGGTATACCTCTGTCCCCCGCGGGGGTAAAGCGCCCTTAAAAGACCATGAAAAGACCTTTGTAGCTGGTTGTAACATGCGCCAGTTCAGATACTTAGAAAGTGATTAGTGTATCTGGAGTTGAATTATGCGCACTTTTTTCGCCAAGGCGGTTCTGGGCCTTGGAGTAGCCGCTATCGTGGCGGGTTGTACCCCGCAATCTGAAAAGCCGATTGTGCATATGCCATTGGACAAGCAGCTGACAGACAACCTTGTTTTGACGAAAGCCGGGCGCACGCGCGACCTGAAGAACGTCTTTCCGACGAAAATCAACGCAAAGACACATTCCAGCAGCCGTTTTGTCAAAGACGCAACCTGCAAGATGAGTGCCGAAACGTTTGATGTAAGCTTTACGGCAACCACAACTCTGACCTTGCCGGGCTATGGCCCTACGACCCCGCCCATGACCGTGACCTGTACCTACAACGACAAGGAAATTTCGCGATCGGTCACGGCGATTAACCTGACCGCGCAAGCGTACCAAACCCAGGCAGTCGGACATATGCTGGTTGGCTTGGGTTTGATTGGTGCGCTTGTCACCGCAGGTCAAGCCGACAGCCGCGACAAGACCAAAGATATCTGGGGCTATCCCACGGTAACGATGACGTTCTAAGACAAGACAATCATGTAGCAGCGTTCAAATTATTGGCCGCTGCTACAGCCATTGGATTCGTTCCACGTTCCTAGTTGAACAGTGTCCCAACGAAATAGGCGATACTGGCCGCAACTCCGCCAATTGCCAAAGTTTCCAGCCCAGACCGCCACCACGGCGCCAACGACCATTGGCTTTTATAAGTGCCTATGGCGAAAAACGTGATCCCGGTCAGCGCACTGGACCATGTAAACGCATGCGGCACGCCAATGATAAACGGCAGCAGCGGAACCATTCCAGCAATCAGAAACGCAGTGAACGTGGCAATCGCCGCACGCATTGGGTGCGGATCAACCGAGGCCAAGCCGTATTCGCCCTCTAGCATCATTTGGATCCACATATCTTTGTCTGCACTGATCTGGGTCACCGCCTGATCCAGCGCATCACCCGAAAGCCCCTTCAGGTGCAGGATATGGCGCAGCTCGCGGCGCTCGCCTTCGGGATCTTTGGCGATGTGGCGCTCCTCAATCCGGCGCAAGCGCATGATATCGTCCAGCTCTGCCTTGGTGCCGGAATAGTTGCCTGCGGCCATGGAAAACCCATCGGCCAGCACGTTGGCCAACCCAAGAGCCACGATGATCAGCGGGGACAGCCCTGCACCAGCGACCCCGGCAACAATGGCAAAGGTTGTCACTGATCCGTCGATTGCCCCGTAGACGATATCACGCAGGTAGCCACGGCCGGGTGGCTGGCCCATACGGCGTTCGATTTCTTCCTGCGAATGGCCGTGTTCAATCTCGTCTACATCCATTCTGGCGACCTATTTGGTTTTGCTGAACAAACCACCCAACGCGGTGGATACGATCCCGCGCACCGAAGGGCGGGCTTGGCGCGAAAACGGCAGTGGGCGGCAAACCTCCATCGCGGCAACCCCCACACGCGCTGTCAGGGCACCATTGACCAGCCCCTCTCCAAAGCGACGAGACAATTTCCCCAGCAATCCGCCCCCCAAAAAGGGTTCCAGCATATCGTCGCCAACGGCCACTGCGCCGGTGGCAACCAGATGAGACATCACCGCCCGTAACAAGCGCCAACTGCCAAAGGTGCCAGAGCGGCCACCGTAGATTTCACCGATGCGCCGGATCATGCGAATGTTGGCGGTCAGCGCGGCAAATACATCGGCCAGTGCCAGCGGAACCAGAGCCGTAACCGTGGCAACCTGGCGCGCGGCGGCTTCCACTTCTTTGCGGGCCATTTTGTCGAGCGGTGCCAGAACCTCGGCCTCTGTGACATCAAACAACCCTTTGGCGTCGAAAACGTCGCCCTTCAGATCGGCCAGCCGTTCACGACCCCAACGCGTTTCTTCGCGCCCGGCATAAATTGCGGAAATGCCGTCCACCACCTTGCGGGCCGCGCCCAGATCCTCGTTCGCCAAGGCTTCGGCGGCGGCGTGGTGCAATTTATCGATACGTTTCAGTCGGGAAAAAACAGACAATTCCTTGATCACGATCAGCAGCATCACAACCACAAACGCACCAAACAGAACGGCAACAGCGCCCCCCAAGATGGG
The DNA here is from genome assembly GCA_034670065.1 of Pseudoprimorskyibacter sp. Classification (GTDB taxonomy): domain Bacteria; phylum Pseudomonadota; class Alphaproteobacteria; order Rhodobacterales; family Rhodobacteraceae; genus Mesobacterium_A. Next base: position 665,813 of record JAXMOG010000002.1, read on the forward strand.
GTTCGCAGTGATCAAGCCTGTCACGAAATTCCACGCAGTGATCGAAACAACTGTCGAGATCAGCCCCAACAGCAGCCCCCAGAACCAACGCGCCAGCTTTGAGGGGCGTCGCGCGGCCAGATTGACCACTGATGTCATCGCCCGGCCGGTCGGGGCAGGATCGGTAACATCTGGCACCGGTGGGGCATCTGAGACAGACGGAGCAGGGGGCAAAGGTTGGTCGGGGATCAGCCGCGCCGGCCCGCTTTTTCGTGTGGCGCTGGCTTGGGCAGATGCGTCCGGCGGGTTTGTTGCACCCTTGTCCGCGCCCTCAGGGCCCTTGGAAGACGATGATGTTTTGTCCGGCTCCAGATCAAACAATACGGGTCCCTTTTGTTTGCTCATGTCGATCCCTCGTCTTGCCAAGAAAAATGGACGTCCGGCAATCGGGCGTCATTGTCGGGCCCATCCGTGCGCCCAGTTTCGCGAAACCCGTGGCGAAGGTAAAATCGCTGGGCCGCCGTGTTTGCTTGATATGTCCAAAGCGTCAGGCGCGGGGCACAGGTCTTGGCGTAGGCCAGCAAAGTGCGCCCCAACCCTGAACACCGCGCATCAGGGGCCACATAGAGGGCCAAAATCTCTGCCTCGCGGCGCGCCACAAACCCGCACACCTCATCCTGTTCGGCCACGGTCACCCAGCCAAGGTCTACCATTTTGCCGGCAAAAGACAGCTCTTCTGCCCGCGTGAACTGTCGAGGCAACCAAGGGGTTTCATCGACATACCCCGACAGGATTGCAGCAACATGGCCAGCATCTGTGGGTCTGGCGGGGCGCAAATGCACAGTCACAACCGATCCCCGATCAAGAACTGCGCGGCCCGATCCAGCCGAATATGCGGCGGTCCTTCGCCGGGCCGTTGTGTCAAACGCGCAGGGGCAAAGCGCATGATCTGGTAATCCTGCCCCAGCCATTTTGCTGCCCCGTTACGTGCCGGAACCAACAGATGGGCCGGGTCTTCGGGCAAGTCCCCCGGATAAAACGCCGCCTCGCGCCCTGTGTCCAACAACCGTCCGCGTACGCAATCCAGCATCTCCCCGTCATGGGGTAAGGTCTGCTCCACCGTCGCGCGTAAAGACGCCAGCGACATGGCATAGGTCTCGGCCCCGGCAAACCGGGCCCGGTCCCGCGCTTCTCGTGTCAGTGCTTCCATGATTGCGGTCAATCGCCCATGCTGGCTGTGATGCAGATGATCCGCCTTGGTGGCGGCAAACAATATCTTCTCCACGCGTCGGCCCATGAACAGCCGGTTGAGGAAGGCGTTAGAGCCCGGCCGAAACGCCGACAGAATGTCAGCCATTGCGCGGCGCATATCCTCCACCGCTTGCGGGCCCGCATGAATGGCGCCCAACGCATCCACCAGTACGACCTGGCGGTCAATACGCGAGAAGTGATCGCGGAAAAACGGTTTCACAACACGAGATTTGTAGGCATCAAACCGACGCTCGAATTCGCGCCACAAGGATTTGCGCGGCGCAGCGCTATCCGGTGGCAAAGGCGCAAAGGTCAGCACCGGGCTGCCAGCCAGATCGCCCGGCAGCAAAAACCGCCCCGGCGTGCAATCGCTGAACCCTGCGGCGCGTGCTGCTGTTAGGTAGCTGGCAAATGTATCAGCCAGCGCTTTGGCCCGTGGCTCGTCCAGTGGGGCCTGCGCATCCTCCGCTTGGGCCATCGCCAGAAATTGCTCCGCCTGCGGTCGGTCGGCCAGCCGGGTCAGCGTGTCTTGCGACCATTCGGTATAGCTTTTGTCCAAAAGCCCCAAATCCAGCAACCATTCGCCTGGATAGTCCACAATATCCAGATGGATCGTCCGTGGCCCCTGTAATCCGGCAAGCAACCCGTCGGGTTTTACCCGCAACGACAGGCGCAATTCCGAGATCGCCCGTGTGCTGCCCGGCCAATGCGGTTCCGGTGCAGTTAAAGCGGATAAATGGGTTTCATATTCAAAGCGTGGCAAGGTGTCGTCGGGTTGCGGCTGCAAAAACGCCGCCGAAATCCGCCCTTCGGACGCGGCCACCAGCTGTGGCATCCGACCCCGATCCATCAGATTGGCCACCAGAGAGGTGATGAATACGGTTTTGCCTGCCCGTGCCAAACCGGTCACGCCCACCCTGATCACGGGCTCAAACAGTGTTTCTGACACCGTGCCAGTCACGTTTTCGACGCCCCGTGTCAGGGTGTCGGCCAACGTCGAAATTACCAAGGCACCTGCCCCCATATTTTTTCTTATGGTCAAGATAGGCAAGCCCGGCGCGCAGCGCTAGTGGTCGATCGGGGATTGCCCGCGTCCAACTGTCAGAGTAGAGCGCGCGCATGCCCAGATTTGCTCTCAAAGTTGAATACGATGGCCGCCCCTTCGCCGGATGGCAGCGGCAGGCCGATCAACCATCGGTGCAGGCCGCGATCGAGACGGCGCTGGCACGGCTTGAACCGGGGCCCCACACCATCGCGGCGGCGGGGCGCACCGATGCAGGCGTACATGCGCGTGCCCAGGTCTGCCATTGTGATCTGACGCGCGACTGGGATCCGTTCCGACTGTCCGAAGCGCTGAACCACCATCTGAAGCCGCTCCCAGTGGCCATCGTCGACGCTGCCAAGACCGGCGAAGAATGGCATGCCCGGTTTTCGGCCACAGAGCGGCGATACCTGTTCCGCCTCATCTCGCGTCGCGCGCCGTTGACGCTGGAAGCCGGTCATGTCTGGCAGGTTCGGCATGCGCTGGATATTTCCGCCATGCAGGCGGGGGCTCAATATCTGATCGGGAACCATGATTTCACGACCTTCCGCTCCACCCATTGCCAGGCCGAAAGCCCGGTAAAAACGCTGGATCGGTTGGATGTCCGCGCAGCGTCCGGCCCGGCCGGACCCGAAATCCACTTCGATGTGCGCGCGCGCTCGTTCCTTCACAATCAAGTGCGCAGCTTTGTCGGAACGCTCGAACGGGTCGGGGCCGGGTCATGGCAGCCTGTGGATGTTCAAACCGCGTTGCGCGCCCGCAAACGCGCGGCCTGTGGTCCGGTCTGCCCGCCGCAGGGTCTGTATCTTGTCGGCGTCGGTTACCCCGACGATCCCTTTGCCGCTTCCTGATTTTCGCCACCATTCCCCCGTGGCGTCTGCGTCCATTTCTTCTGTTTGAAAATACCTCGGGGGTGCGGGGGCTGGCCCCCGCGGGCGCACGCTTGGCAAACCGCGCCGCGCCCGACATAACACGGCTATGTTTCTGCCCGTTGATGATATCCTGCCCGATCTGATTGATGTGTTGCGCCAATCGGGCCGCGCGGTTCTGCAAGCGCCCCCAGGGGCGGGCAAAACCACGCGTGTGCCCTTGGCGATGTTGCAGGCAAATTTAACCAAAGGCCGCATTTTGATGCTGGAACCGCGCCGCCTGGCAGCCCGCGCCGCGGCAGAGCGTATGGCCCACACCGTGGGTCAAAGCGTTGGAGAAACGATCGGCTATCGTATTCGTGGCGAGGCAAAGGTTGGGAAAACCACCAAGGTTGAGGTTGTGACCGAGGGCATCCTGACGCGAATGATCCAGTCTGATCCGGAACTATCCGGTGTTGGCGCGGTTATCTTTGATGAATTTCATGAAAGATCCCTGAATGCCGATATGGGGTTGGCTCTGTGTCTAGAGATTGCAGGCGCGCTGCGGGATGATCTGATCCTGGTGGCCATGTCAGCCACGTTGGATGCTGAACCAGTGGCCGAATTGATGGAAGCATCGATTCTGACGTCGCAAGGGCAGGCCTATCCGGTGCAAACGCACTGGCTGGACAAACCAATTCCGAAAACCCGCCGCTTGGAAGAGGCCATAGCTGATCTGGTTGTGCAAGCTGCGGCACAAACAACTGGCGGCATCCTTGTGTTTTTGCCCGGAGAGGGCGAAATCCGTCGCACTCAGGCAATTCTGGCCAAGCGGTTGCCAGCGGATCATCATATCCACCCGCTTTTCGGTGCCATGGATTTTGCAGCGCAGCGGGCGGCAATCGCGCCTGCGAAAACCGGGCGCAAAGTGGTTTTGGCCACATCCATCGCAGAAACATCGCTGACAATTGAAGACATTCGTGTGGTTGTGGACGGCGGTAAGGCGCGGCGGGCGCGGTTTGATCCTGGCTCGGGCATGTCGCGTTTGGTTACTGAACGGGTTACTCGTGCAGAAGCGGTGCAGAGGGCGGGCCGGGCAGGGCGCGTGGCGCCAGGCGCAGGCTATCGGCTATGGACCAAGGGCGAAGAAGGGGCGCTGGCAGCCTTCCCCCCGGCAGAAATTGAAACCGCTGATCTGGCAGGATTGGCGCTGGATTTGGCGCTGTGGGGTGGGGCTGCGGCTGACATGCCGTTTTTGACCCCGCCACCAGAAGCCGCACTGGCCGAAGCCCAAGCGCTGCTTGTCATGCTGGGCGCCCTGGATGATGGCGGGCGCATCACAGAACATGGGCGGCAATTGGCGGCAATGCCATTGCATCCGCGTCTTGGGCACATGCTGGCCCGTGGCGGGCCGGCGGCCGGTCCGCTGGCGGCATTGCTGGCGGATCGTGATCCGTTGATTGGCGCGCCCAGCGATTTAACCCTGCGGTTGGAAGCGCTGGAGGATCTGCGTCGGTTCACTGAAACCCGCCCCTATGGGGTGAACCGGGGCGCCTTGCACCGTATCAGGGATGAAGCCAAACGGCTGACGCGCAAAATTTCGCCTCCTAAGACAGCGCTTACACCTGCTCAAATGGCGGCGTTGGCCTATCCTGATCAAATCGCCCTGCGCCGCAAAGGAGATGCGCCCCGCTATCAGTTGTCTGGCGGCAAAGGCGCAGTCTTGCCCGATGATGATGTTCTGGCAGGCGCGCGGCTGATCGTGGTGACCAATACAGATGGTAACCCACGAGAGGCGCGCATACGCCAAGCCATTCAAATTACCGAGGCTGAGCTGCGCGAAGTGTATGCCGATCAGATCACATGGGATGACAGCTGCGCATGGTCCAAGCGCGACCGCCGTGTTGTTTCGCGCAGTCAGGAAAAACTGGGTGCGATCGCGCTGGATGACCGAATCTGGAAAGATGCACCTGCTGCCATTCAAGCTCGTGCCATGCTGGATGGCGTGCGCGATCTGGGCTTTAACCTGCCGGATGCGGCAAAGCGGTTTTTGGCCCGTGTGGCACTGGCCCGCGATGATGGCAAAGACTTTCCTGACATGTCGGTTGATCAGTTGATGGCAACGCTCGAAACATGGTTGCTGCCCTATCTGGATGGGGTCACCACTGCGGATCACTGGCGCCGGTTTGACCCGCTGCCAGCATTGCGTGCGATGTTAGACTGGTCGCAGACCCAAGCGTTGGACACCGCAACACCGGCACATTTCACAACGCCGCTTGGGCGCAAAATTCCGATCGATTATTCTGGTGAGGCGCCGGAAATCACCCTGCGTTTGCAGGAATTGTTCGGCCAGACCACGCATCCTTCCGTCGCCGGGCAGCCGTTGCGTGTGACGTTGCTCTCCCCCGCACAGCGACCTGTCCAAACAACGATGGATTTGCCCGGATTCTGGGCTGGCAGCTATGCAGATGTGCGCAAGGATATGCGCGCGCGCTACCCCAGACATCCCTGGCCCGAAGACCCGACCCAGGCGGATCCAACCCTGCGGGCCAAACGGCGCGGCACATGAAATCAAACAATTCTCTTGCGTTTTTGTGCGCCGACCCTAAAAGCAGCGCCATGAGTATGACAGCCACCCTGCGACGAATCCAATAACGCCTGTGCCTTTCGGTGCGGCTGTTTTCGCGTGTCTGTTACTCAATTTACCCTGAAAACTTGACTTTCCCCCGTGCCGCTTGGCACAGAGTGGGCTTCTTACAAAGGGCATAGCCATGATCCCATCCGTTTTGCCGACCTATAATCGCGCTCCACTGCACTTCGTCAAAGGCGAAGGCGCTTGGCTGATCGAACAGGACGGCCGCCGATTCCTGGACATGGGTGCGGGTATTGCCGTGAATGCGCTGGGCCATGCGAACCCAACCTTGGTAAAGGCGCTGACTGATCAGGCTCAGAACCTGTGGCATGTGTCCAACCTGTATGAAATTCCGCAACAACAGGCTTTGGCCGACAAGCTGGTTGATAACAGCTTTGCGGATACTGTCTTTTTCACCAATTCGGGCACAGAAAGCTGCGAATTGGCTGTGAAGATGGCGCGCAAGCATTGGTATGAAAAAGACCAACCGGAAAAGGTAGAGATCATCACCTTCTCGGGCTGTTTTCATGGCCGGTCCTCTGCCGCGATTGCGGCGTCTGGTTCAGAGAAAATGGTCAAAGGCTTTGGGCCTGTTCTGGATGGGTTTGTTCATCTGGAATGGGGCGATCACGAAGCGCTGAAGGCCGCGATAACGGACAAAACCGCAGCGATTCTGGTCGAACCGGTGCAAGGCGAAGGCGGTATACGCACGTTGCCGGATGTGTGCCTGAAAGGTCTGCGCGATCTGTGCGACAGCCAGAATGTTCTGTTGATCCTGGACGAAGTGCAATGCGGCGTTGGCCGGACGGGCAAACTGTTTGCGCATGAATGGGCTGGTATAGAGCCAGATATCATGATGGTCGCCAAAGGGATCGGCGGGGGCTTCCCGCTGGGGGCGGTTCTGGCAACCGAGGACGCGGCCAGCGGAATGACAGCGGGCACACATGGGTCCACCTATGGCGGCAACCCGCTGGGTTGTGCCGTTGGGGCCGCTGTATTGGATGCTGTTACAGCGCCTGGGTTCTTGGATGGCGTAAATCGCCTGTCTGGTTCCTTGCGCCAAAAGTTGGAAGGCTTGGTGGCGGCGCATCCTTCTGTGTTTGAAGAGGTGCGCGGCGCTGGTCTGATGATTGGGCTAAAGTGTAAGCTGCCAAATACCGATGTGGTTCAGGCGTGCTATGACGCCGGGCTGATCACGGTGCCTGCGGCCGAAAATGTTGTGCGTTTGTTACCCCCCCTGAACTTGACCGACGATGAAGCAACCGAAGCCGTAAACCGGTTGGACACCGCAGCTGCTCAGGTCGCGGTGACCGCGTGATGGCACAAGGCTCGCCACGAATTTTCTGAATGATACCAGCGGGCAAATGGGAGTCCCTTTTGCCGCGCTCAAAAAAAGATCGAAACGATGAACCATTTCTTAGACATTCACACGACCGATAAAACCGCCCTGCGCCAGATCATCGAGCAGGCGAAAGACATGAAAAACGCGCGCGGTGATCGCCCAAAGGGTACGCTGGATGACCATGCGCCTTTGACAGGCTATGTCGTGGCGCTGGTTTTTGAAAAACCATCAACACGGACGCGTGTGTCTTTTGACGTGGGCGTGCGCCAGATGGGCGGCACAACGTTGTTGCTGTCTGGGTCGGAAATGCAGCTGGGCCACGGTGAAACCATCGCCGATACGGCGCGTGTTCTGTCGCGGTTTGTCGATCTGATCATGATCCGGACGTTCGATGAATCAATTCTGTTGGAAATGGCGGAATACGCCAGCGTTCCCGTTATCAACGGGCTTACCGACCGGACGCATCCGTGCCAAATCATGGCTGATATCATGACGTTTGAAGAGCATCGCGGCCCGATTGGTGGCAAAAAGGTTGTTTGGCTGGGCGATGGCAACAATGTCTGTTCATCCTTCTTGCATGCCGCCGGTCAGTTCGGATTTGATCTGACCTTTTCTGGCCCCGTGCAGATGGATCCCGAGATGGAGTTTGTCGGGTTGGCGCGCAAATCCGGCGTGACTGTTGCGATCGAACGTGATCCGGCCAAGGCGGTACAGGACGCTGACCTGATCGTGACAGACACATGGGTGTCGATGCACGATGCGCAATCCTCGCGTGAGCGGCGCCATAATATGTTGCGCCCGTTTCAGGTAAACGAAGAGCTGATGCGCCATGCCAAGCCAGACGCGTTGTTCATGCACTGCTTGCCCGCACACCGTGGTGAAGAAGCGACATCGCAAGTGATGGACGGGCCGCAATCGGTGATCTTTGATGAGGCAGAAAACCGCCTGCACGCGCAGAAAGCGGTCATGCGTTGGTGTCTGGGCGTCTGATACAGGGCTTGCGCCTGCCAGTGTAACGCCTAACTCTACTGTAAATATAATCGAGGAGGCGAGCATGGCAGACCCACAAATCGGCGTTTACGGCCTGGGGACCATGGGCAGTGCATTGGCGCTGAACATGGCCGAAAACGGCATTCGCGTGGCTGTTTCCAACCGGTCGCCAGACGCGGTAACGGCATTTTTGACCGAAGCTGGTCCGCTGGCGGACACGATAACCGGCTATACCACATTCGAAGCATTGGTCGCGGCCCTGCCGGTGCCACGGGTATTGTTGGCGATGATCCCCTCAACAGGCCCGATGGATTCGCTGCTGGACAAGGTGATCCCGCTGTTGGCACCGGGCGACACCGTGATTGACGCCGGTAACGCCGATTTTCATGACACCCGTCGCCGCACCCGCCGACTGGAACAGCACGGCCTGCATTTTGTGGGTATCGGCGTTTCTGGTGGAGAGGCCGGCGCGCGCCACGGGCCATCCATCATGGTGGGTGGCGCCGAAGAAAGCTGGAAACAGCTGCGCCCGATATTGCAGCCGATTGCGGCCAAATACGACAACGTCCCCTGCGTTGCGCATTTGGGGGCCGATGGGGCGGGGCATTTTGTGAAGACGGTCCATAACGGGATCGAATACGCAGATATGCAACTGATCGCCGAAGTGTTTGACCTGTTGCGCAACGGGTTGTGCTGGCCGACGACACAGATCGCCCAACAGTTCACAACATGGAACGACGGGCCGTTGGGGTCTTACCTGTTCGAAATCACGGGCAAGGTTCTGGGGTATTCTGATTCTCACACCGGTCAGGCCATGGTGGATGTGATCCGCGATGCGGCCGGGCAAAAAGGGACAGGGCGCTGGACCGTGATCGAAGCGGTCAAGCTGGGTCAGTCCGCCACGATGATCGAAGCGGCCATTGCGGCGCGTAGCTGGTCATCCGAGAAAGAGACCCGCAAAAGCGTGGCCGAGGCTTTTGGCAGTCAGCGCAAAACCATCGAATTCGATATGGATGATCTGGAACCTGCGCTGATGGCCGCACGTGTGATGGAATATGCCCAAGGCTTCCGTATTCTGGAAGCCGCATCGCAGACCTATGATTGGGAACTAGATCATAAGCGCATCGCCGAAATCTGGCGTGCAGGCTGTATCATTCGGGCCAAGATGCTGGACGATATTGCTGACGCATTTGGCAGTGATTTGCCGCACCATCAATTGCTGATGGCCCCGTATATCGAACAGATCGTCAAAACCGGTGTGCCACGCTTGCGCAAGATCGTGTCGATGGCCATCGCCGCCGGTTTCCCGGTGCCGGTATTGTCTTCGGCATTGTCTTGGTTTGATACCATGCGCCAGCCGCGTGGTACTGCAGGTTTGATACAGGCCCAGCGTGATTTCTTTGGGCATCATGGCTTTGATCGTATCGACGGAATCGATGAACACCATGGGCCTTGGTGGGAGTGATCTGCGACGCCGTGCGGGGCTGGACTTTCCCCCCGCAGGCGGGGCATTTACTCCCGGCAGGAGGTGCCCGTTATGACGATCCAGGAAATGGCAGAACGCATTTTGGCAGGTGAACGGCGCGCATTGGCGCGGGGTATCACCCTTGTTGAAAGCGGTCGCGCTGATCACCGGGCACAGGCCATTGAATTGCTAGAGATTTTGCGTGCCAGTGGGCGCCAAGCATTGCGCATTGGCCTGTCTGGCACACCGGGTGTCGGCAAATCTACTTTTGTTGAATCCTTTGGCTGTTTTCTGACGGCACAAGACCTCAAAGTTGCGGTTTTAGCGGTTGATCCCAGTTCGGCCCGGTCAGGCGGATCTATTCTGGGTGATAAAACGCGGATGGAGCGCCTGTCACGAGACAAGAATGCGTTCATTCGACCTTCTCCTTCACAAACCCATTTGGGGGGTGTTGCCCGCCGAACGCGCGAAGCGATCGCCCTGTGTGAAGCGGCAGGTTTTGACATCGTCCTCATCGAAACTGTTGGTGTGGGACAGTCTGAAACCATGGTGGCCGAGATGTGCGACCTGTTCATGCTGCTGCTTGCCCCTGCAGGTGGGGATGAACTGCAGGGCGTGAAACGGGGAATCATGGAGATCGCAGACATGATTCTGATCAACAAGGCGGATGGTGATTTGAAGCCAACGGCGATTCGCACGTGTGCGGATTATGCGGGTGCGTTGCGTCTGTTGCGCCGCCGCCCGCAAGACCCAGATGGCTTTCCCAAGGCGCTGACCGTCTCTGCGATCCAAGAAGACGGGTTGGACGGGGCATGGGACGACATGCAGAAACTGGTCGAATGGCGCCGGGAACAGGGCCATTGGACCTCTCGCAGGGCCGCACAGGCCCGTTTTTGGTTCGAAGCAGAGGTGCGCGAGGGCCTTTTGGCCCGTTTGCGGCGTGAACCTGTCCGCGGCGCCATGCAGGCTTTGGCCGATCAGGTGGAACGCGGGGATATGGCCGTTAGTGCAGCAGCGGATCAGCTTCTGACGCAATATCTGCAATTACCGGGGCTTGACGGTAAGGCCACAACTGCGTAAACGCAGCGAGACCAGATTTCGGGCGCTGCGCCAGCGGCGCCCTTTGATGTTGGCGGAAGGCCGCTTTCGCCCCCAAATAAGACGAGGATACACCCATGTCGCGCGTATGCGAACTGACCGGTAAGGGCCCGATGGTAGGCAACAACGTGAGCCATGCCAAGAACAGAACCAGACGTCGGTTTTTGCCGAACCTGAATGATGTAACGTTGCAGTCCGAAGTTCTGGGCCGCGGCATCAAAATGCGTATTTCGGCGCACGCCCTGCGGTCTGTTGACCACCGTGGTGGCCTGGACAAGTTCTTGGAAAAAGCCAAGGACGTTGAGCTGAGCCCGAACGCGCTGAAGATCAAAAAAGAGATTGCTAAGGCACAGGCAACCGCCTAAGCCGCAGCCGGTAATTTTTAGGCCCCGCATTCGGTATGAATGCGGGGCCTTTTTGCGTTTGTCTGCGTTGGATCAATGGCCGTATTGCATGCCGATCCATAGGTACAGCGCCAGAGTGCCCCCCAGTGCCATCCCCATAGGGAACCGAGTGCCCGAGGACCAGCTGACCCAATTGGGGGCCAGCTTGCGCAAGAAGCTGTGTTTGCCCAATCGGTGCGTGACATAGGCCGCCACAACCGTGGCCGCGAAAAGCGCCATCAAGAAACGCAGATCACCAATATGGATGAAGGGGGCTGCTGCCGCCGTAAACTTGGCATCACCGGCGCCCAGGGCCCCAGCTGCGTTCAGGGCCATGCCTGCGATCAACACAATGATCAGATGGGAAAAACGCCAAAGATATGCATCAAAGGGAAGAACAAAAAATCCAACAATCACAAACACAAAGAACAACGCGGCGACCGCGTGGTTCGGGATGCGCATCTGCGACATATCTGTGTAGCAAATGTAAACACAGATCGGCAGGACGAAGGGTAGAAACCACATCGCCGCGAGGGAAGAGATTGCCATTATTCTTCTCAGTTCGAGATGCTGGTTTCTAGCGCGGCAAGGCTACGCGATGCTTCTGCGAAATGCTGAGGGTGGGCTTCGATGGCTTCGCGGAACAGGCCACGACCAATCGTTACATCCCCGCGTTTGACAGCTGCCAGCCCCAAGGTGTGCAGCAATTGTGCGCGCTCGGTTTGTGTCATCTGGACGACTGGCAGGGTGTAATTGCCCTGCGCGCCACGTGCCAAAGCGATGTTGTTCTTGGCTGTGAACATCGTGGAATCCTGACGGATTGCCTGGAAGAACAGACGTTCCGCGCCGGGGTAGTCGCCGCGTGTCAGTTTTGAATAACCCCAGTTGTTCAACGTGGAAGCTGGTTTTGTGGTCAAGCCAACAGCGGTTTCATAGAAGCTGTCCGCTTTTTTCCAATCTTTACGGCTATCCGCAATCATGGCTTCCAACCGATACCGTTTGTGGGTTTCGTAGGTTGGTGGAATGGCCATCAGCGTTTCCGCTGCACGGTCCCATTCGTTGGCGCGGATCAGGGCATCGGCCAGTTCAACGCGGTCGCCATTGGTGGACTCTTCATTTTGAATGACTTTGACCCAAGCGGCCACGGCCTCTGGGGTGCGTTTGGCTCGAATCAATGACGCTGCAAGGCCACGTTGCAAATCAATACGGTCAGGATGCGTGCGAAGGGACCGCTGGAAATACTGCACAGCTTCGTTCGGATCGGCGACCGTCAACATGACGTCGTTCAGATCGGTTTCATCAACAACGTTCACGTCCTGCATCTTACGTTGCACGTCGCTTGCGTTCTTTTCACATGCCGAAACGGTCAGCGCGCCTGCCGCGCACAGGGAAACCAAGATTGAATGGCGCATATTTCTGCGTCCTTGTTCTGCTCTGCCTCATGACCCGGTACGTGCAATTAGGAAGTCGCTGCTTCCCCGCCGCACCAGCTTATATTCTTGTTTTATGGGGGCACTATACGCGGTTTCGTCAAGTTTTTGGAGTACCAATCTTAAATTGTCGCGAATTGAGTCACTTTGGCCATTATCAAGGGCATACGCGCGGCGGAAAATCTGTTCCGCCTCGGCTGTTTTGCCCCGTTCCATCAGAACAACGCCAAGGTTGTTCCAGATTTCAGGCCACTCCGGCTCTGCCTCAGCGGCGCGGCGCAACAGTTTCTCAGCCTGGTTCAACCGGCCCAGCCCCAAATTGGCACTGCCAAGGGCGCTTAGCACCTCAGGCGTCAGCCCTTGCTCGCCTGCGGCCCGTGTAAAGGCATCTAGCGCCAGTTCGTGCTGCCCGGCAGCCAACAGACGATGCCCCACCAGCAGGCCGTCTACCGCCTCTGCCGATGGGTCCAGCGCAGGGGCGTAAACCTGATCATCCAACGCGTCTTGGCCGCCTGATCCACAGGCAGCCAACACAGCTAAGCCGAAAATGGCCAGTGCCGATTTAGTTGTCGTAGTTACCCACTGTAGATGTACCGCCACCCATAGACCCCATGTTCGAAATCCCAACAACAGAGGGACCCACCAAAATTATCAACAATGGCGGAACGGTAAGCATCATGGTGGTCAAAGTCATCTTGGTTGGAAGTTTGTTGGCCTTTTCTTCGGCGCGCATGACCCGTTTGTCACGCATCTCAGATGCATAGACACGCAGCGCGTCAGAAACCGGTGTACCGAATGTCTGAGACTGGTTCAGAACGGTCACGAAAGAGGAAATATCCTGGACGCCACAGCGGTCGGCCATGTCGTTCAGAACAATGCTTTTGTCCTTACCGGCCTTCATCTCATGCGCGACCATTTCATATTCATCTGCCAAAGCAGGATATGAGGCACGCATTTCCATACCAACGCGCACGATGGCCTGATCCATGGATTGCCCAGCTTCGACGCAGACCAACATCATGTCCAGCGCATCTGGAAAACCTGAGGTGATTTCTTCTTTGCGTTGCTCGGCCCGTTTGTTGACCCAGTATTTTGGGCCCATATAGCCAACAACCAGCGGTCCCAGAATATACATCAGCATCTGCTGCGTCGTTGTTTGATCGTCTTTCACAAACCCAAAGAAATAGGCCAGACCCAGCAGCAACCCGGCCAGCGCCAGGCTGAACTGGGCAAAGAAATAATATCGTACCGCATCGCGTGTTCGATATCCGGCGCGCATCAGCTTTTGACGCATCTCGCCCAGTTGCTCTTCGTCCTGCGGTTCCAGGAACTGGGCATATTTGTTCAGTTTATCGTTGCCGGCTTTTTCGCGGAGCGCTTCCTTTGTGCTGCCTTTGCTTTGGCTGCGGGCAGCTTCTTTCTTCAGCTTGTCCAGCGGATCCTTTTGACCACGAAACATCATGGGAAGGGCACCGAGGATCAACAACAACCCCATTCCGCCAACGGCAAAGAGGGGGCCAAACGGCCCCAACATGTCGGTTAACATCAGGTTCAAAGCTTCGATAATACTCATCACAATTCCCCCTAAACCTTAATATCCACCAGCTTGCGCATAACCATCAGGTTCAGTGCCAGCATGACAGCGACCACGATACAGGCTGGTATGAACCATGGATGGTCCTTCACGCCGTCATAGTAATTGGGCTTTGCAACATTGATGAAAATCAGCGCGGCCACAGGGAAACCAGATAAAAATTTACCAGACCACTGTGCTTCGGCTGTAATCGCTTTGACACGCCGGAACAGACGGAACCGCGCGCGGATTACCTTGGCGAGTCCCTCTAGAATCTCGGCGAGGTTACCGCCGGATTGCTGTTGGATCGTCACGGCCACGGCAAGGAAGCGCAAATCCTGCATATCCAGCCGTTCGGCCATGTGTTTCAGGGATTCACCGACATCACGGCCATAGGTGGCCTCATCCGCGATCACACCAAATTCAGTGGCCAATGGGTCTTTGATTTCTTTCGAGACAATCGAAATGCCAGACGTGAACGGATAGCCAACGCGCAACGACCGGACCATCAGCTCAACTGCATCAGGCAGCTGTTCTTCGATCATGGACATGCGTTTCTTGGCCTTGTGGTTCACCCACATGAACACGCTGCCAATGCCCATCACCACACCCATCGCACCGCGAATGGGTAGGCTGGCTTCCGTGCCAATTGTCAGGCCCATAAAGGCCACAAAGGACAGGCCAATCATGATCATGATCAGCTGTTTGGGCGAGAAGGCAATGGCGGCCTTTTGCGCGCGGTCCGACAGCATGGAAAACAGCGGAATATTCCGGCTTTCCATGTGTTGGTCCATTTCCTTGCGGAGTTGGGCCAGTACGGCGTCGCGCTGGTCGCCCTTGTTCAGCATTTCCAACCGGCGATTAACCTTGTTGTGCGCTGAAATAGACTTGCCGAAGAAGGCCAGATACAGGCCTTCGACCAACAAAAGGACGCCGATGAAGATGCCGCCGTAGATGAATGGTTCTATGCCAATGGACATGGGTTACTCCATCCGCATGGGTTCAAAGATCGAGGCTGGAAGGTCATAGCCCCACATCCGGAACCGTTCCGAAAAGTGGCTACGCACGCCAGTTGCCGTGAAATGGCCAATGATCTTGTTGTCCGGGGTCAGGCCAGTGCGCTGAAACTTGAACAGTTCCTGCATCGAGATCACATCGCCCTCCATCCCGGTGATTTCTGTGATTGATGTCATGCGGCGGGAGCCATCCTGCAAACGACTGGCCTGCACGATCAGGTTGGCCGCCGATGCGATCTGTGACCGCATAGCTTTCAGCGGCATTTCGATCCCGGCCATGGCGATCATGTTTTCCAGACGGGCAACCCCGTCGCGGGCACTGTTGGCGTGAATGGTTGTCATTGATCCGTCGTGGCCAGTGTTCATGGCCTGCAACATATCAATCACTTCCTCGCCACGCGTTTCCCCAACGATGATCCGGTCAGGGCGCATCCGCAGAGCGTTTTTCAAACAATCCCTTGGGGTAACGGCACCTTTGCCTTCCACGTTCGGCGGGCGGCTTTCCATCCGGCCCACGTGGGTCTGTTGCAGCTGAAGTTCCGCGGTATCCTCGATTGTCAGGATGCGTTCGCTATCGTCGATAAAGCTGGAAAGCGCGTTCAGCGTGGTCGTTTTACCAGAACCGGTACCGCCCGACACGATTACGTTCAAACGTGTGGCCACAGCGGCCTGCAAATAGACGGCCATCTCTTCTGAAAAGGCGCCAAACTGCACCAGATCGTCGATGCCAAGTTTGTCTTTTTTGAATTTCCGGATCGAAACCAGCGAGCCATCGATCGCAATAGGCGGAACCATCGCGTTAAAGCGAGAGCCGTCCTGCAAACGGGCGTCGACATAGGGGTTTGATTCATCGACGCGCCGGCCAACCGCCGTAACGATTTTGTCGATGATCCGCATCAGGTGCTTTTCATCCTTAAACGTGATTTCGGAAAGCGTAAGCTTACCTTCACGTTCAATGAAAATCTGATGCGGGCCGTTAACCAAAATATCCGAAACGGTTTCGTCTTTCAGAAGCGCTTCTAGCGGGCCGAGGCCCTTCACTTCGTCATAAAGCTCGCCATGCAGTAATTCGCGCAGGTCTCGGTTCAACGTAATGCCGCGCTCATTCAACACTTCAGAGGTGATCGCCGCGATTTCGCGCCGCAGATCTGCCTCGGTGGCATGTTCAAGGGCCGACAGGTTTAGGTTTTCAAGAAGCGACCGGTGAAGCTCGACCTTCAACTCGTTCAGCTTGTTCTTGCGCTTTTGTTCTTTTTCAGTGGGCTCAACAAGGGCGGCGCGCTTGGGCATGGCCTTGCGCGGTTCCTTGGTCATCGACTTGGGCAACTCTTTGGCCAGCGCGGAAACCGATTTGGTCGGCGCGGCGGATTTCGTTTTCTCTGTCGTTGCGTCCGGCGTGTCCGGTGTTTTTTTATAGCGTGAGAACATGGCCTATGGCTTCAAGCTGCTTTTGTTGCTGATTCATCGACGGCCAAGATAGAGGCCGCCAGTTTCGTGATTTCCTTGCGCAGCGGGTTTTTCGCGGCCTGGCTGGCAAGAGGCAGGCCGTGATCACAAGCCTGCGTGACCGGTTTGCCGCCATCAGGCAGCAGTACGTCGATGGCAACGCCAAGACTTTCGGCCATACGCTTTACGCGGCTTTTGCCGTGTAAATCGGTAAATTTCGGGGCCCGGTTCAACAAGAAGCGAATTTTGTCGAACGGCAAATTTTCGTTTTCCAAAGCACGGCGCAGGCGCAGCACGTTCTGGGCAGACCGCATGTCCAGCTCCATCAACGCGAAGTAGACGTTGGCGCGGTCCAGAACGACTTCGGACCAATTGACCATGGAGGGCGGCAAATCAACGATGACAAAGTCAAAATGCGCAACAGCCATATCCAGAACTTTTTGCAATTCATGCGGTTGGATAAGGTCAAGGGGCAGAATATCCGCTGGTGCGGTAAAGACTTGAAGCTTGTCTTCGAAGCTGGATAGCGCCCCGGCAAACGTGTCTTCATCCGAATGTTCGATGTCTGATAAGAATTCGAAAATCGCATCGCGCCGCGGTAAGTCCAGATAAGTGGATACCGAGCCGAATTGGAGGCCCAGATCCAGTACACAGACGCTCGGGTTGCCTTCTTTTTTCGAGGTGGCCAGTTCCCATGCCAGGTTGACTGCGAATGTCGTTGCGCCGACACCACCCGCCATACCCTGTACGGCAATGATTGCGCCGTCACCGTTGGTTTGCTTTTCCAATGAGGGGGCGGCATGTGCAGGGGCCGCCGGAACCACGGGCTCCTGGCGAATACGATCAACAGCCGCGGCCAGCTCTCCTTCGGGCAGGGGGTAAGGCACAAATTCATCTGCACCATTGCGCAACAATTGATGCAAAGAGGTTGGGCTCACATCTTCGGCGATCAGGATCACCTTGACCTCACGCACTTTGGCGGCGGCGATGATCTGTGTCAGTTGCGTCAGGTTTTCTTCGTCAACGCTGTCGATGGCGATGGCCACGAATTCAAGGCCGTCGGCGTCAGGTTGTCCTAGAAAAGCAAAGGCTTCGTCGAAACTCAGGTCTCCCCAAGCTTCGCCCATGACCGCTTCCATGTCTTCGATCAAGAGATCAAAGTTCTGGACGTCGCGGCTGATGGTGCACGCCAAGATGGCGTCTGTTTCCGCAGCGGATTCCACGTTGCTCGTCATGCGCCTTACATTCCTTTTCCGACTACGCGATTATTGGCGTAAGCAGTCAAAGGACTGTCAGGCATGAACCTCCTACACCAAGGAAGCCTGCGCTGAGTCGGGTCACAGGTCTCCTCACTAGGAACCTGATGCGAAATGTAGGCAACATTTGGGCCGAAAACCCCAAATTGTGCGTTATTGACGGACGATCACTACTCGCTGCTACCAACGCTGCCACTCGTTTCGAGTGTCGATTGTGGAATGGCGCTGGATATGTATTCACGATAGATAACTTCGGCGTATTTACCATCCAGCAGGGCCGGGTGATTTTTTACAAAGCCTGAAACTTCGGTCACGGTGCGACGGTTCCGCCGTTCGCGGCCTTCGGATACGACCAAGGGCTGTGTTTCACCATAGGACACCACAGCTTCCAGACGGGACCGGCTAATGCCTTGCGTCGCGAGGTAGCTGACCACGGCTCGAGCCCGCATCATACCGAGGCGTTTGTTGTACGACTCCGATCCCACCGCGTCTGTGTGGCCATATACGCGAAAGCGCACTTCGGGGAACTGACGAATCCAGTCGGCTTGCTGTCGCAGCACGGTCTGTGCCGTTGCATCCAGCCGGGCGCTGTTGAATTCAAAGGTGACGGTAGACGCGACTTCTTCGGCGAAACGTCGAGCTAAATCAATGGTATAGTTCTTTTCGCCCGACATGATTTGGGTGTTGTTCATCGTGGCGTTGCCGAAATCTCCGTTGTCGACAACGGCGCCAGCTTCGCGATGAAACTGCGACATGATCAGATCGTCAGACTTGCCACAGGCGCCCAATGCCAGGGCACCAGTGAGGAGAATGCTTGTATATTTCATGTGCCCCTGCATCGCCTTAGTCCATCACATAGCCATAGGAACCGGTGAAGTCCTGTTGGGCAACTTCGCCCGCTGCACCGCTTTTCTTGCGAGTGTCGCCAGCCACACGACCGAACAGGAACAAGTCTTTCTCGCTCGGGGGGCTAACACGGTCTGTTGGCAGGGTCAGCACATCGCCTTTGGTCGGAGTGACCAGATGCGGTGTAATGATCACCACCAGTTCAGATTGCTGGCGCGCATAGTCTGCGCTGCGGAACAGGGCACCCAAAATCGGGATATCGCCCAGCCAAGGCACCTGACCAGAGTTATCGCGGAAATCGTCCTGCAACAGCCCGGCAATCGCAAAGCTTTCGCCGTCACGAAGCTCCACAGTTGTGGAGGTTTGCCGACGACGGAAGGCGTCAATCCGCAGGTTGTCCAGGTCAATCCCGTTGGATGTATCCAGCGACGAAACCGCGGCATCCAGTTCAAGGTTGATCAGGTCTCCATCAATAACACGCGGTGTGAAGTCCAGCTCGATGCCGAAAGGCCGGAATTCGATGGATACCGTTCCGTCACCCTGCGGTACGGGCACCGGATATTCGCCACCTGCCAAAAAGCTGGCTTGCTGCCCGGATAATGCGGTCAGGTTTGGTTCGGCCAAGGTGCGAACAACGCCTTTAGTTTCAAGCGCTTCCAGCAGAATTCCGATTTCCAGACCAGAAGAGTTGAAACCCAGAAGCATCGCGCCGCCGGCTTGTAAAGAGGACGACAATTTGTCGGATACCGCGTCAACCGCAGCGCTGCTTGTGGCGTTACCAGTACCCAGTTCAAGGCCCAGATCGCCGCTAAGAACCGACCCGCCCGTCGCAAGCGACGCTTGTAGATTCTTGGACACGGTGCGCTGCATCTCAGCGAAGCGTACTTTCAGCATCACCTGCTGAACTCCACCAACCGACATCAAATTAGATACCCGCTCTGGCGCATAACGCTCTGCCAGATCCAGTGCGCGTTGCAGTTTTTGTGCGCTGGATACGGTGCCGGATAATACGATACCGTCATTGGCTGTGCGGACTTCAATTTTTTCGCCGGGCAAAATCTGTTGCAGGCGTTCTTTGAATTCCGTCACATCTGATGCCACGCGCACATCAACGTTCGTGATCAGCTGCCCGTTGCCATCAAGAATGGTCAACGTCGTGATTCCGGGCGTTTTGCCCAAAACGTAGATGGATCGCTCTGACAGAGACGAAATATCGGCAATCGCGGGGTTCGCGATGCTCAATTCCGCAAACGGAACCTCACTTTCCACCACAACAGCCCGGTTCATCGGGACATTCAAAGTAGAGGAGGTACTGCCATTCACAATTCGCAAGGTTTCTGCCTGCGTCGGTCCCGCGATAAACGGTACAGACACTAAGCTCAGCCCAAGCAAAGCTGCTTTCAAAAATCTATCAATTTTCATTGTGACCTGCCTCTTGATCACGCCTCGGGAACAGGTCTTATGCCTGTCTTTCGTAATACCCTGCTGCAAAAGAACAATTTTTGCAAGGAATCAGAGGGGTTGGCTGTATCTTTATGTGGGCAGGCGGCAACAGCGCGACATAAATACCCTTTTGGTGCGCCACGGATGTGACGCATCAAAATTGGCTAAGTAACTGATTTTATGTCAGTTGGTGCAGGGAATTTCCAGATTTACCACCTCGGAACCACGGCGTGTCCGTATGGTGCAGACTTCAGGTTTCTTCTCTTCCACTGCGATTTCTTGCTCAACGATGCCCAAAAGTGTGCTTTGGTCCACTTCGATTGCTTCAACAACGCTTTCGTCGTTCAGCCCCATCAATGACAATGTCAGTTTGCCAGTGGACTGCGCCGTTGCCAAAGCGGCAACCTGGCTGGGTGTTGCGGCAACTGTAACCGTACGGGCAATTGCGGCTTGTCCGGCTTGGGTCGCACTGGAGCTTTGGTCAATCGCGATCAAGCGAACCCCACTTTCGATGAGACGGGTCACATCACCACGTCGCACGCTGGGGTCAACATTTGGTGGACGCCCTGTCCAGTAAACTTCAACACGGTCGCCGGTGCGCAGGAAGCCCGAAACACCAGAGGCCACGTCCACTTCGATGGTGAAGGCGCGTTGACCCGGTTGCAATCTGGAGGTCAGGCCGGCCTCGGCGCCGGGCTCGCTCAACATTGCGGCCAGAACCGGGGTATTTCCTTCGATGACTCGCAGCGCAACACGGCGTTCTTCGTTTTCGATGAAGAGCGGTTGGTCAGGCGAATAGACACCGTTCGGAAGGAATTCTTTTGGATAATTCGCAAGGAAGACATCTTCCTTTGTAATAGGTTCACCGTAATTGATGGTGCGCTTGGCCAAAAAGATCTTGGTAACCGGAATGTTTTCTTCCGGTTTGCTGCGTTCTGCCGCCAAAGCGTCTTCGTAGGAACCAATATATGTTTGCGCCATGTAAACAGCACCACCCGCAAGGGCCAAACCCACTACCATGACCAATCCGAAAATTAGTCTCATGTCCATTCCTTTGCTTTAGTGCCAAAGCCGGACTCTCTGGCTTTGGTTTTTGATGATTTAATTTGCAGAATGAATGTGTCGAAACAATGCCGTCTCATGGGTCTGATTGGGGTCAGTTGACGTGCATTTCACAAAATAAAAGTGGCCCACGAAGGGGCCACCAATTTTCTTTGCAGTAAGTCGACTGTAACTTAGAAGTCGTTTTCTGCTGCAACTGCGCCAGCTGCGGCTTTGATCAGCTTGTTGGACTGCTTTTCGATTGTCGAATATGCAGCGATTGCCAAGCCAACGACGGCGGCGGTCAGCACAACCCAGTCAACGGTTACTGCGCCATCTTCGTCTTTGCGGAAGTTTTGAATAAATTTGATCATCGTCGGTCTCCGTAATATTAACATTTACATTTGCTCACTCTTGCCCACCGCGGTGTTTGTTGGTTGTCCCAGACACACGTCCGCTGTGGCATGACGAGTGTTTTGATGGAGAATTGGGGCTCAATCTGGACACGACTATGCCGAAAACGTGTCGAAGAATGAAATTTTGGAAACACAGCGTTTTGTCTATTTTTTTCGCATTTTATAATGTTGCCCTGTCTGGCTTCCGCAAGCAGGCACTTCATGCGATACTGACAAAAAGAGCAGAGTAAAAAAATACAGGTGCCCCATGCGAATGGTTTTTGTCATAGGGCTATGCGTTTCAGCGCTGGCCGCGCCTGCCTTGGCAGAAGCGCCCAAACCGTTTCCTGAGTTTTCGGCGAAGCGCATAAAGCCGCCTTCGCGCGGATCGAAGAAGCGGATCACCGTACAGATAGAACCATCACAAACGCCGGTATATGCGAAGCCAAGTGAAGCAGCTTCGCCAAATACCCCGTCGGCAAGCCCTGCCGCGCGCTATGGTTGGTTTTGGGAAACCGTTTCCCCCAAACTGGGGGACAGTGGGCCGGGTCGGCTGGAACCGGCGTTGATCCGTCTGGACAATCCGCCGGTTGGCCAAGGGGTCAGCGGCCCGAGATTGCAATCCATGCAGGATATTGCCCACAAGTATGGCGTGGATATTCTGCGCGCCACCATTGGCACACGCGTTTCACCAGCCTTGGCGTTGGCCGTGATCGCGGTGGAAAGCGGAGGGCAGGCGGATGCTGTCAGCCGCACAGGGGCTCAAGGCCTGATGCAATTGATGCCGGCCACCGCTGGCAAGTTCGGTGTTACCGATAGTTTTGATCCGGCTGACAACATCGCGGGCGGCGTGCGATTTCTGGACGTGCTGATGGCGCGGTTCGACGGCGACCCAATTATGGTGCTGGCAGGTTACAACGCTGGTGAAACGGCCATTGCAGATCATGACGGTGTACCTCCCTTTGCCGAAACGCGTGACTATGTGCCAAAGGTGCTGGCGGCGTTCCAAGTGGCCAAGGGCATGTGCCTGACCCCGCCAGAGCTGGTCTCGGACGGTTGTGCTTTCCGTTTGGCGTCTCGCTGAACAGAGGAAGGTTACATCGCAGTGCGCAATACCGCGCCCGGATTCATTATGCCGGCAGGGTCTAGCGCGGTTTTGATCGCGCGCATGGCAGACAGCTTGGCCGGATCACCGTAGCGCTCCAAATCCGCAACCTTCAAACGTCCAACGCCATGTTCAGCGCTGAAAGATCCATCAAAGGTCTGCACCAGATCATGCACCGCGCGTTTGATCAGCTCTCGCTGGTCGGCATAGGTTTTGCGGTTGCCGCCTTTTTCAGGGAACACGTTGAAATGCAGATTGCCGTCGCCCAGGTGGCCGAAACAATTCAGCCGGAACGGGCCCATCGCGCGGATCATATCGCGGCCTTTCGCGATGAACTCATCGATGGCGCCTAGCGGAACCGAGATATCGTGGCTGGAGATGGCGCCGATCATTCGGTTCGCATCTGGTATGCGTTCGCGGACAGTCCAGAACTCGTTAGCCTGAGCTTGGGTTTGGGCAATAACACCGTCTTTGACCAACCCCATTTCCAAAGCTGCGGCAAATATCTGCTCCAACGCCTCGGCGGGGTCTTGCGCTGACATCATCCCAAGGTCGATCAGAACGGACCAATCTGGAATGTCAGCAAAGGGCAATCGAACCTCGGGCAATACTTCGGACAAAAACCGAAAGCCGGTCCCGCCAATCAGTTCGAAGGCATTGATCCCATCCCCCACCAGTTCGCGCGCAATGGACAGCAGGCGCAATGCGTCGTTGGGGCTGCGAACAACCATCATCGCGGTGCCGGCACGTGCTGGCTGGGGCGCCAGTTTTAAAACGGCGGCGGTGATCACGCCCAGCGTCCCTTCGGCCCCGATCATCAGGTGCCGCAGATCGTATCCGGTGTTGTCTTTTCTCAGGCGCTTTAGCCCGTTCATGATCTGCCCATCTGGCAAGACAGCCTCGATCCCCAAACATAGGTCGCGCGCGTTGCCGTAACGCAGAACATTCAAACCGCCGGCATTCGTTGACAGCAACCCCCCGATCCGGGCTGACCCTTCGGACGCCAATGACAGCGGAAACAAGCGCCCGACATCAGCCGCTGCGGCTTGTACATCCGCCAGAATGGCCCCGGCTTCAGCGACTATGGAAAACTCTTCCGCATGAACACTGCGGATTTTCGCCATGCGCTCTAGCGATATCAACAGCGGGATATAGGGTGCCGGGGCGACTTGGCCGCCAACCAGCCCTGTTCCGCCGGAATATGGCACAAGGCCTACACGGGCCTCGGTGCAGCTGCGCACGATCTCAGCAACCTCTTGGGTCGTGCGGGGGCGCGCAACCCAGCGTGCAATGCCGTGCCACTGTCCGCGCGGCTCTTCCAGATACCGTGGTTCAGCCTCAAAAAGGGTACCTTCCGGCAGCTTCTGGCCAAGGGCCTTCGCAAATCGGTCGTCGGCAGGTGATAGCGGCACGATTCCTCTCCTCTGTCACCCGCATTGTGTACGATGTGACGGCGACGAACCCAAGCCCGTTATGGGGCTGGTCGCAGAAGGCGTGGTTGCAGGACCATAACCGTTGGGCGCGACGGCAGATCCCGCAACGATAAAACCAGTTCGCTGGTGCCGGTGTGCTGAACGTGAAACGTGTCGGATACACCGGTCAGAAAACGGGCAAGTGCGGTGTCCGAAAACCAATGCATCGGGATCACGATAGAGGATTTTAACCGCTCGACGATCCGCGTCATGGTGGGCGTATCCAGCGTATAACCGCCATCGACGGGAACCATAACCACATCCAGTCTGCCAATCAGCGCGTATTGCTGGGCTGTGGGTTCTTGGTGCAGGTGGCCTAGGTGCCCAATACACAGACCCGCTGTTTCAAAAATGAAAATGGAATTCCCAAGTGGCTCTTCACCGCCAAAGCGCGACCGAATATCGGTTGAAACGTTGCGCACCAGGATTTCACCCAAATCCAGGTGATGTTGAATGCCTTGGCCAAATTCTCCCCAGCCGGGCAGAACATGCGGAATGGCGGGGTCGGGGTAGGCTGTCCAATGGGTCTCATGTGCGTGGTTCATGGTGACGATATCGGGGATCAGCGGCGCGTTTCCGAAAAATCCGGTGAAATCCGTGACGGCATTGATGCCGCCTTCTGTCTGGATCAGGAAGGAGGCATGGGCCAGGTAGCTGATGCGAACGGAATACTGCGGCACGGGTTCATGCCACGCTGCCCTGTGCACGTAGGATGCGCCCGGCATCGCATCGGCAATGGCAATACAGTGACTGGGGCTGCGCGTATTTTGGGCCAATGCCCCAACGGGCAGGGTGGCAACGGCAAGTACAAAGGCAAGGATCAATCGCAGCATATCAGCACCTCCTGCCTACGAAGGTAGCCCGCCTTTGGAAATTGGCAAAGTCACGGCTGCGTCAGTCAGCCAACATCTGTGCGCCCACGCCGATCCATCCGCAAAGATGCATAAAGAACATGCGTTCGCCAGCGTCCGTTGATCTGAAGGTAGCTTTGCGCAACGCCTTCATATTTGAAACCGCTACGTTCCAGCAGTCCGCGTGAGGCGGCGTTTTCCGGCAGACAGGCGGCTTCGACACGGGACAGGTCCAACGTTTCGAACGCATGATGGACAACGGCGGCTATGGCCTCTCCCATATAACCGTGGCGCGCAAAGGGTTGACCCACCCAATACCCCAATGTGCCCGATTGGGCCGGGCCGCGGCGGATATTGTCCAACGTGATCGCCCCGATCAGTTGATTATCTTCGCGACGGATCAAAAACAACGGTACGCCAGTTCCAGCCGAGATTGAGCGGTTCGCCCAATAAATCCGGTTGGTAAACGCCCGACGCGACAAGTGATCTGATGCCCAGGTTGGTTCCCACGGCGTCAGGAATTCAGAACTGGACTGACGAAGCGCAACCCAACCGTTGAAATCTGCGTGCGCCGGAGGGCGCAGCGTCAGCCGTTCGGTTTCAAGCCGCAGCCGCTTGCGAAGCGGCAGCATTACGCAACCCGGCGTGCCTGCAAGGCTTGCAGGTCAGGCGCATTGTCGATCGGACCATATAGCGCCAAGGCAGAAGGCGCCTGCGCCGCAATATATTCAGAGAAGTCGCGAACCTGCGCGCCAGTAACCGCATCAATCTTGGCCACGGTTTCTGACAAAGGCGGAACATCACCCCAAATCTGAACCATCCGGGCCAAACGTTCGGCGCGTGATGACGGGCTTTCCAGCCCCATCAGCAATCCGGCTTTCATCTGGGCACGTGCGCGGGCGATTTCTTCGGCAGACATATCGCTGGCACAGCGTTTCAGCTCATCAACTGTCAGTACCGCCAGATCGGCAATATCGTCAGCGCCGGTTCCGGCGTAGATCGTTGTCATACCGGTATCAGAATAAGCGCCGGTTTGCGCAAATATCGTATAACACAGGCCACGCTTTTCGCGGATTTCCTGAAACAGGCGGCTGGACATCCCGCCGCCAAGAGCAACCGAATAGATTTGCGCGGTATAAAACTGTGGGTCGCGATAGCCGGGGCTTTCAAAGGCCAAGGCCATATGAACCTGTTCCAGCTTCTTGTTATGGCGGCTTTCACCACCAGAGAAGCGTGCGGCCAAAGGCGCTTTTTGTTCGCGTGGCGTCAGATGACCAAACAGGCGCTCAGCAGCTTTGACCATTTGCCCATGGTCAACGGCACCGGCCGCCGACAGGATCAATTGATCGGGACCGTAATGTTCAGACACAAACCCCGAAAGATCCTCGCGGCTGAAATTACGAACGTTGATCTCTTCACCCAGAATAGTGCGGCCCAATGGTTGCTCGGGGTAGGCCTTTTCCTGCAACCAATCAAAGATCACATCATCAGGAGTATCCAGCGCTTGGCCGATCTCCTGCAAAATGACATGGCGCTCTGTCTCGATCTCTTTGGGGTCAAACACCGGGTTCATCAGAATGTCGGCAATCACGTCCAACGCCAAGGCAACGTCGTTCTTCAGCACACGTGCATAGTAGGCCGTCACTTCGCGGCTGGTGTAGGCGTTTATATATCCGCCGACATTCTCAATCGCTTCTGCGATTTCACGAGAGTTGCGTGTCTCGGTGCCTTTGAACGCCATATGTTCAAGGAAGTGCGCAATACCGTTCTGCTCTGGCCGTTCGTGGCGGCCACCTGCCGTCACCCAAACACCGACTGCCGCCGACTGAAGGCTGGGCATATTTTCGGTTACAATGCGGAACCCATTGGACAGGGTTGTCTGCTCTACCGTCACGGTGCCATGCGCTCCTTAATCAACAGCTCCAACGTCTCTAGGTCATTATCTACCCGCGTGACGCGTTCTGAACGCTCATACAGGTCGCCCATACGATGGGGCAAGGGCGGACGCAAGCCGCTTGCCTTTTCGACGGCATCGGGAAACTTCGCTGGATGTGCTGTTGCAAGGGTGATCATGGGCACAGCCGGATCGCGCTGATCCTCTGCCACCTTCACGCCAATGGCGGAATGCGGACACAGCAATTCGCCCATCGATTTGTGCGCCTGTGTGATCATGGCCAGTGTTTCGTCTTCGCTGGCACGACCACTGTCGAAGTTTTCACGCAAGGTTTGCAGCGCGCCTTGGCTTACATGGAACCCGCCGCCGGATTTCAATTCATCCATCAATTGCGCCACGGCCTGACCATCGCGATCGTAAGCGTCAAACAACGCACGTTCGAAATTGGAGGATACCTGAATGTCCATCGAAGGAGACATCGACGGAATAACCGTATCGGTCTGATAGTCACCGCCAGTCAGGCAGCGGTGCAGAATGTCGTTTTGGTTGGTTGCGACCACCAGACGGTCAATCGGCAGGCCCATGCGCTTGGCGATATACCCGGCAAAAATGTCTCCGAAATTGCCGGTGGGCACTGTGAAGCTGACCGTGCGATCCGGCACGCCCAAGGAGACGGCCGAGCTAAAGTAGTAGACCACCTGTGCCAGAACCCGCGCCCAGTTGATGCTGTTTACCCCGGCCAGACGGACCTCATCACGGAATTCAAAGTGATTGAACATGTCTTTCAGTTTGGCTTGGCAGTCATCGAACGTGCCATCAACGGCCAGAGCGTGGACATTGGATTCGGTGGGGGTCGTCATCTGACGGCGCTGAACTTCGGACACACGCCCATGCGGAAACAGAATAAAGACATCCACCGCATCCAGCCCCTTAAAGGCTTCGATGGCCGCGCTGCCTGTATCGCCGCTGGTCGCGCCGACAATGGTCACGCGTTCACCGCGCCGGGTCAGCGCTTCTTGGAACAACTGGCCGATCAGCTGCATCGCAAAATCTTTGAACGCTAATGTTGGTCCATGAAACAGTTCAAGCAAGAAATGCCCCGGCGCCAATTGCACCAGCGGGGCCCGCGCACCATGCCCAAAACCGGCATAGGCCTTGGCGATCAGGTCGGCAAAAACCTCGTCGGTGAAACCATTCCCAACAAATGGGCGCATCACGCGAAAGGCCACTTCCTCATATGACAGACCGTTCAGCGCACGAATTTCATCAGCGCTCATCTGCGGAATGGATTCGGGCACGTAAAGGCCACCGTCACGTGCAAGCCCAGACAACATGGCTTCTTCAAAGGTCAGCTTTGGTGATTGACCGCGGGTTGAGACATACATCATGGGCGCGCGCCCTCCTTCGTTTGCCGCATGCGCCAGACAAAGGCGCCGGTCATCAACAGCCAGATTACAGCCAGTGAAAACCAAGTAATAGCGTATTGTAAGTGATCGTTGGGAATGCCGGCCGTGGCTACAGGCAATGGTGTAACACCTTCGGGCATGGGGGAAACAGAGCGTGCAATCACCAGCATCGGTTCAGTGTTCAGGGATTGCGCCATATCTGCGATGTCACGGGCGAACCAGATATTCGCCGTCATGTCGTTTTCAGGCGTGGAACTGCTGCGGTCATCGGGCCAGTGTAAATTGCCCAGAACCTCGGTCGGTCCGACTTGGCGCTGGGCCGCTTTGCTATCCGCCAAAACGAAACCGCGATCCAGCAGAAGGCGGCGCCCATCCGTTGTGACGTAGGGCGCAATAATCCGGTAGCCCGCACCAACTTGTTTGACCGAAACCAGCACATGTATTTCGCCTTCAGCGATTTCGCCGGATAAAGCCACTGGTTGGTATTTGTCGCGCTCTGGATCAGCAGCGTCCGGGGCGGGCAGGGGGCGCGGGTCGCCGTGAATGCGTGCCTCTATTTGTGCCAGTATGTCTTGCTTCCATTCCAGTCGCCGGACTTGCCACGTGCCCAGGCTCACCAGAATGGCGGCACCGATCAGGCCGAACAGCAAAGGGACGATGTAGCGCGACACAGCCGATTCCTTTTCAACATAGAAAAAGCGCGCGGAAAACCGCGCGCTTTGCTTTATCGTATCGGGGCGCAGGTGCAAGCACTCTGGCCCAAATGGGCGTTTAGCCGCCCCAGACGTAGACTGCGGCAAACAGGAACAACCATACAACGTCAACGAAGTGCCAGTACCAGGCAGCCGCCTCAAAGCCGATGTGTTGTTTTGGCGTGAAGTGTCCGGCCAACAAACGCATCAGGCAGATGAACAGGAAGATCGTTCCGACGACCACGTGGAAACCGTGGAAACCGGTCGCCATGAAGAAGTTCGCACCATAAATGTTGCCAGAGAAGCCAAAGGCCGCGTGGCTGTATTCGTACACCTGGAAGACTGTGAAGATCGCACCCAAAGCGATGGCAATGATCAAGCCCCACTTCACGTCTTCACGGTTATCCTCGTGCACCAAGGCATGGTGTGCCCAAGTTGCCGCCGCACCAGAACACAGCAGGATCAGCGTGTTGATCAGGGGCAGGTGCCAAGGATCAAAGGTTTCGATACCCGCTGGTGGCCAAGCGCCATCCACAATCGGGCTCATTGGGCCCATTGGGAAAATGGCGTGCTTGAAAAAGCTCCAGAACCAAGCCGAGAAGAACATAACCTCGGACATGATGAACAGAATGAAGCCATAGCGCAGGCCGATGCTGACAACCGGTGTATGATCACCGACTTTGCTTTCAGCAATCACTTCGGCCCACCACGCGAACATTACGTAAAGTACGCCAACAAAGCCGATCAGGAACATCCATGGACCGCTTCCGTGGAACCACAAAACGGCACCAAACAGCATGATAAATGCTGATACAGAGGCGATTAAGGGCCAGATCGACGGGCTCAGAATGTGATAGTCATGGTTTTTCGCATGCGCCATTTATTGGTCCCTCATTGGCTGGCGTCAGTAGACGTCTGTCTTGCCCTCAACTTCCAACGAAGCCTGCGTTTCGGGCAGGTCAATCTGATGGAAGGTGTAGGACAGTGTAATAGTGTGAACATACTTGCCGTCACGGTCTGTGACAATTTCCGGATCGACATAAAATGTCACCGGCATCTGAACCCGCTCACCGGGCTGCAAAACTTGCTCTTCAAAGCAGAAACACTGGATTTTGTAGAAGAAGCCACCCGCCTGATACGGCGTAATGTTGTAGCTGGCTGACCCGGCGACGACTTCGTCGGTTGGGTTATACGCTTCGAAAAACGCCAAGCCGGTCTCGCCGATACGCAGCTCCATCTCATGCACGACGGGTTTGAATTCCCACGGCATGCCGCGTTCCTTCGACCCATCAAAGCGCACTTTGATCGTCTGATCCAAGATTACGTCGCTGTCGGCATCGGTTGTAATCGGCTCTCCGCCAAATCCGGTGACCCGGCAGAACAGATCGTACAGCGGCACAGCAGCCCATGCCATGGCTCCGAAAAACAGAACCACGCTGACTGTTGCGGCAACAGTGCGCTGTTTTCCGTTCATTCGGCTCACTGCTGCACCTCTGCCGGTTTCATGGCAAAGTCGCCGCGGTTCACTTTGACAATGGTCATGCCAAAGATGATCGCAATCATCGCGCCCAGAACCAGGCCAACGCCCATATTCCGGCCGAAACGGCGTTTGTGCAATTCGTGCTGCTTGCCGATCATGACCAACCTCCCATGCCGAATTGGGCCAGGCCCGCTTCAACCAAGATCGCACCGAAATGCGCAAAGAGGTAAATCAATGACAGTTTGAAGAACTTCCGCTCTACGGCAAAGTTGTCTGTTTCGCTGTCTTCTTCATCGCGGCGCCAGATCGCGATGGCCCCCTTGATGAACAGAAGGTTCAGAACAACGGCAATCGCCAGATAAACAGGCCCGCCGATCGAGGTGAACCCGGCAGCAATCGCCAGAACTGCCAGCAGAAGCGTGTAAACCAAAATATGAACGCGCGTGGCACGGCGACCATGGGTCACGGTCAGCATCGGCACTTTGGCTTCGTCGTAGTCGTTGCGCATGAACAAGGCCAACGCCCAGAAATGGGGTGGGGTCCACATGAATGTCAGGCAGAACATCAGTACAGATTCAACACTGACGGTTCCTGTGGCCGCGGCCCAGCCGATCATCGGGGGGAAAGCCCCGGCGGCACCACCGATAACAATGTTCTGCGGCGTCCAGCGCTTCAGCCACATCGTATAGATGACCACGTAGAAAAAGATGGTGAAGGCCAGCAATCCAGCCGCAAACCAGTTTGCCGCCAAGCCCAGCAGCACAACAGAGAAACCAGACAGCGCCAGGCCGATGGCCAGTGCTTCATCCGGTGTCACTTTGCCCGAAGGGATTGGCCGCTTTTGCGTGCGGCGCATCACGGCATCAATATCCGCGTCCCACCACATATTCAGCGCGCCCGACGCTCCGCCGCCAACGGCGATAAACAAGACCGCGCAGAAGGCAAGGAACGGGTGCATTGGCACAGGCGCAGCCAACAAGCCGACAAAGGCAGTGAATACGACCAACGTCATCACACGTGGCTTCAACAGTGCGAAATAGTCGCCAAACTGCGCCTCGCCCTCATAGCCTTTGGTGTTGATGCTTGTATCGGTCATGCCGTTTTCCTAACGCAGGGCACGCGATGACGCGCACCCTACTTTGGTCCGAAGGAGCCGCGCGAAACTCGCGCGGCCTGATATTTAGTTCGCCGAAGCGACCTGGAAAGGCAGCGGCGTGCCAGCATACTCGTCGATGGCGCCTTTCAGCCACGCTTCATATGCTTCTTCGCTGACAACCTTCACAGTGATCGGCATGTAAGAGTGATCTTTGCCGCACAGTTCGGAACACTGGCCAAAGTAAACGCCTTCTTTCTCGGCCTTGAACCAAAGCTGGGCCAGGCGACCGGGAACAGCGTCTTGCTTCACACCGAATGCAGGGATGGTCCACGAGTGGATCACGTCTGCGCCAGTGACTTGCATAACAACGGTTTTGCCAACGGGCACAACAACTGCGGTGTCGGTTGCCAGAAGGTACAGATCATCCGAATAACCGTGGTCAGCCAGTTCGTCCTTGCCCAGCATAAAGCTGTCAAAGCCGAATTCGTGATCGGTGTATTCGTAACCCCAGTACCACTGGTAGCCGGTTACCTTGATGTTGATTTCGCCTTCAGGAATTTCCTGCTGTTTGAACAGAACCGGCAAAGAGAAGACACCAATGAACAGCAGGATCACGATAGGAACCACTGTCCAGGCAATCTCGATCGGCGTGTTATGCGTGAACGAGGACGGCGTTGCGTTCTTTTTGGAGTTGTAACGGAAGATCACCCATAGGAGCAGCCCTGTTACAAAAATGCAGATTGCGGTGATGATGATCAAAATCATGCCATCAAGCCACTGCAGGTCACGGGCCAATTCGGTCCCGGCGGGTTGGAAACCCATTTTCCCCTGAATCGGCTTGCCGATCACTTCAAGCGCATCCTGCGCGACTGCGGGGGCGGCAAAGAAGGCACCCAAGATGCCCATGAGCATGGAGTTACGTCGCATTTCTCACCCTGATCGGTTGCGTCTAGTCGTAAAGGGGAAACAGTAGCAGCACGAATCGAATGAACGCGCGCACCTTGCCTCCCCATTGTGTTGTCGACGCTTAAAACCATATTCTGAGGAGCAG
Organism: Pseudoprimorskyibacter sp.; assembly: GCA_034670065.1. Taxonomy (GTDB): domain Bacteria; phylum Pseudomonadota; class Alphaproteobacteria; order Rhodobacterales; family Rhodobacteraceae; genus Mesobacterium_A. The sequence continues at coordinate 698,336 of JAXMOG010000002.1, forward strand.
ATAAAGAATGCGCGTTGCGGCAAAACGGCGCTTTTCTTGATCTGAATCAAATTCGTTGAGAGGACAGTTGATGTCAGACCCCGCATTTCGCCCCTTTGAAACCGCACTGGATCAGGAAAAAACGCTTTCTTTACTGCGTGATACGCTGTCAGGGGCCGAAGATGGTGAGCTGTTCTTGGAACGCCGCCGGTCAGAGGCGCTGGTTTTGGATGATGGTCGGATTAAAAACGCCAGCTACGACGCATCCGAGGGATTCGGCCTGCGCGCCGTGAAAGGTGAGGTGGCTGGCTATGCCCACGCGACCGAGATTAGCGAAAAAGCCATCCGGCGCGCGGCAGAAACGGCTCGGTTGGCAATCGGCGATGGTGGCGGCACGATGGCGCCGCCGCCCAAGGGCACGAATTCCAAGCTATATACGGATGAAGACCCGATTGCGGGTCACAGCTTTCCGGTCAAGGTCGAGACTCTGAAAGAGATTGATGCCTTTGCGCGGGATTTGGACAGCCGCGTGGTGCAAGTTAGTGCAACAATCGCTGCATCGTTGCAGGAGGTGGCCATTTTGCGCCCCGATGGCACCTTGGTAACTGATACTCGCCCGATGACCCGTGTGAATGTTAGTGTGATTGTCGAACAGGAGGGTCGCCGCGAATCCGGTACCGCCGGTGGCGGCGGGCGCGTGACGTTGGATGGTTTGCTGGAGCCGCAAGCTTGGCAATCCAAGGCGAAAGAGGCGCTGCGGGTCGCGCTTGTCAATCTGGACGCTGAACCGGCCCCGGCGGGGGCAATGGATATTGTGCTTGGGCCGGGGTGGCCTGGTATTTTGCTTCACGAAGCCATTGGGCACGGGTTGGAAGGTGACTTTAACCGTAAGGGCAGCAGTGCCTTTGCCGGGCTGATGGGACAACAGGTTGCTGCCAAGGGGGTGACTGTTCTGGATGATGGCACCATCCCAGATCGACGCGGGTCAATAACCGTGGATGACGAAGGCACACCGTCTGGAAAGAATGTTCTGATCGAAGACGGTGTGTTGGTCGGATACATGCAGGATAGGCAGAATGCCCGTCTGATGGGGGTAGAGCCCACCGGAAACGGGCGGCGCGAAAGCTATGCACATATTCCAATGCCGCGTATGACCAACACATTGATGATGGGTGGCACATCCGATCCGGGTGATATTGTGGCCGATCTGAAAGATGGAATCTGGGCTGTCGGCTTTGGTGGTGGGCAGGTTGATATCACCAGCGGCAAGTTCGTCTTTTCTTGTACCGAAGCCTATCGCGTCAAAAATGGCAAAGTGGGTGCGCCGGTCAAGGGGGCAACGTTGATCGGTGATGGTGCTTCTGCGCTGAAACGGATCAAGGCGCTTGGCAACGATATGGCCCTGGATCCGGGCATGGGCAATTGCGGAAAGCAGGGGCAATGGGTGCCCGTTGGCGTGGGGCAACCGACTGTGATGATTGGTGGCCTGACAGTTGGCGGCGCATCAACCGGTTAAAGTTTTCCCCGATTACGAGAAATTAACCACGCTTGTTCACCTCTCGTTAATCGCTTTTGATCTAGTCCTGTCTTTGCAAGAGAGTGAAGGCAGGATGACCGAAGACCAATTTTCTTCCACCCACCCCCTACTCCCACCCACCACGGAAGATGATCGTCTGTCCTGGCTTCGCCTCTTGCGCTCTCGCAGGGTTGGGGTGACCACATTTTATCGGCTGATGGCCGAACATGGTGATGCAGGCGCTGCATTGGCGGCGTTGCCGGATGTGGCGTCAAAGGCCGGGGTGAGCAACTATGTGCCTTGTCCGATTGGGGTTGTCGAAGGGGAGCTGCGCGCAGGTAAACGGGCCGGCGCACAGCTGATCTGCCGGGGCGATGCCAACTATCCGTCACTGTTGGCCGAAATACCCGACGCGCCGCCCTTGTTTTGGGCCATTGGGGACACGGCGGTTTTGCAGCGTAAGATGGTGGCCATCGTCGGGGCTCGGAACGCATCATCCCTTGGCGCGCGAATGACGCGTAGTTTGGTGCAGGACTTGGGCGCAGAAGGGCACATAATAGTGTCGGGTTTGGCCCGCGGAGTTGATACCGCTGCCCACATGGCTGCACTGGCCACAGGCACCATCGCTGTTCAGGCTGGTGGGGTCGACGTCTTGTATCCTGCCGAAAATGCTGGACTGGCCCAGGATATTGTTCGTCAGGGCGGTGTGCGGATTTCAGAAAAGCCGATGGGCTTGCAACCGATGGCCCGGCACTTTCCCGTGCGCAACAGGATCATTTCCGGGTTGGCGCGCGCCGTCGTGGTGGTTGAAGCCGCCGCGCGATCCGGCTCCCTGATCACTGCGCGCTGCGCATTGGATCAAGGCCGGGATGTTCTGGCCGTGCCGGGGCATCCGTTTGACGCGCGGTCCGGTGGGTGCAACCTGTTGATCCGCGATGGGGCGGTTCTGGTGCGTGGCGCGCAAGACGTGATGGAGGTTCTTGCAGACCATCCCAATACCCCAAGGGCCGCACCAAAGCCGCTTGTGGTGCCCGCCAAACCTGCACCCTCTCCGAACCTGCGCGCTGTGGCTGCGTTGCACCGGCAAATCCTTGACCGCATCAGCCCGTCACCGCTGGCAGAAGACCAACTGATCCGTGATTTGGGGGTCGCTGCAAAGGACGTTTCGCCCGTTTTGACCGACCTTGAATTGGACGGCCAGATCGTTCGCCAGCCCGGCGGATTGCTGTCGCGCGCTGTCTGATTGCCGCTGAAAAGCGCTGCGACGATGGGTTCAAAACAATTCGCGGGACAGGTTAAGTTGCGGAAGACGCGCTGAAAAACTGGGTGGATCAGGCCACTTGCCAGGACCTGTTTCGCAATTGCCGCTTGCAGAAGGGGCGATCCGCAGCCATATCGGCAACCAATCATTTTCCAGAAGGTGCAGGTATTTCATGCCCGTTGTCGTTGTCGAATCTCCGGCTAAAGCCAAGACAATTAACAAGTATTTAGGGTCCGATTACACGGTATTGGCATCCTATGGTCACGTCCGTGACTTGCCGGCCAAAAACGGTTCGGTTGATACGGAAAGCGATTTTGAGATGAAGTGGGAGATCGCAAACGATTCCCGCAAACACGTGGCCGCCATCGCAGAAGCGTTGAAAACAGATGACGCACTGATCCTCGCGACTGACCCGGATCGCGAAGGCGAAGCCATTTCGTGGCACCTGAAAGAAGCGTTGACCAAACGCCGGTCGATCAAGAAGTCGACAGACGTGAAGCGCGTGACCTTCAATGCTATCACCAAAGCCGCCGTGACAGAGGCAATGGCCAACCCGCGTGACATTGATGCGCCGCTGGTTGAGGCCTATCTGGCCCGCCGTGCGTTGGACTATTTGGTTGGCTTTAACCTGTCGCCCGTTCTGTGGCGCAAATTGCCCGGAGCCCGGTCTGCCGGACGGGTGCAATCTGTTTGTCTGCGTTTGATCGTTGAACGTGAGATGGAGATCGAAGCGTTCAATCCGCGTGAATACTGGACCGTCAAAGCGTTGATGGCCACACCGCGTGGACAAGAGTATGAGGCGCGCCTTGTCACACTGGCCGGCAAAAAGCTGGACAAATATGACATTGAAAATGGCACTCAGGCCGAGATGGCCGCGCAGGCGATCAGCAGCCGTGATCTGACGATTCAGTCGGTAGAGGCGAAACCGGCCAGCCGAAACCCTTCGGCCCCGTTCATGACATCTACCTTGCAACAGGAAGCCAGCCGAAAATTCGGTATGGGCGCGCGCCAGACAATGAACGCGGCACAGCGGCTTTATGAGGCCGGTCACATTACATATATGCGGACAGACGGCATTGATATGGCGCCCGAAGCTGTTCAAGCGACACGCGATGCGATCAAGGATCGTTACGGTGCCGAATATGTGCCGGGCAGCCCGCGCATCTACAAGAACAAGGCCAAGAACGCGCAAGAAGCGCACGAATGTATCCGCCCAACCGAATTGACCAAGGATGCGGCGGCGCTGAAGTTGAAAGATGATGACCAGCGCAAGCTGTATGATCTGATCTGGAAACGGACCATCGCGTGCCAAATGGAAGGCGCGCGTCTGGAACGCACCACGGTCGAGATTGGCAGCGCGGATGGTCAGGTTGGTCTGCGTGCCACCGGACAAGTTGTGCTGTTTGACGGCTTCCTGCGTGTCTACGAAGAAGGCCGCGACGATGCCGTCGTCGATGATGATGAAAACCGTCTGCCACAGGTTATGCAGGGCGAAAACGCCGACAAGCGGTCTGTGACACCCGAGCAGCATTTCACCCAGCCGCCCCCCCGCTATACAGAAGCGTCGCTGGTCAAAAGGATGGAAGAGCTGGGCATTGGTCGTCCATCGACCTATGCCAGCATCATCGGCACGATCCAGGATCGCGAATATGTGCGCCGGGACAAAAACCGCCTGATCCCCGAAGATAAGGGGCGGATCGTTACGATCTTCCTGCTCAATTTCTTTAAGCGCTATGTTGAATACGATTTCACTGCCGCGCTGGAATCCGAGCTGGATGATGTCAGTGCCGGTGAAAAAGACTACAAAGATATTCTTAGCCGGTTCTGGCGCGACTTCAGTGCCGCGATTTCGGAAACCTCTGAGTTGCGGATCACCGAAGTGTTGGATGTGCTGGATGCAGCGCTTGCACCGCAACTGTATCCGCCACGCGAAGACGGTTCCGATCCGCGCATCTGTCCGAAATGCGGGGCAGGGAACCTGCACCTCAAAACATCCCGTACCGGTGGTTTTGTCGGCTGTGGCAATTATCCTGAATGTACCTACACGCGGCCGATTGCCGGTGAAGGCGCCGAGGGCGACGAACGTTTGCTGGGCGAAGATGACGGCGATGAAATCTGGCTGAAGGCTGGCCGGTTTGGCCCCTATGTTCAGCGTGGAGAGCCGACACCTGAAAACAAGAAGCCACCACGGGCCTCGTTGCCGCGCGGTTGGGACAAAGACGACATGACGCTGGATAAGGCGCTGACATTGCTCAGCTTGCCGCGCGAAATTGGTGAGCATCCAGAAGGCGGAATGATCAGTTCGAACTTTGGCCGGTTCGGCCCTTACATCATGCACCAGCTGGCTGATGAGGCCAAACCCGTCTACGCCAACCTGAAAGACCCGGCCGACGTGTTCGAAATTGGCATGAACCGCGCTGTCGAAGTGCTGGCCGAAAAACGTGCCAATCCCGGTCGGCGCGGCAGAGCTGCTGCCAAGGCGCTGAAGGAACTGGGCGATCACCCGGACGGCGGCGCGATGAGCGTGATGGACGGGCGGTATGGACCGTACGTGAAGTGGGAAAAGATCAACGCTACCTTGGCCAAAGGTGTGGAACCCGCTGATGTAACTGTCGAAATGGCTGTTGAATTGTTGGCCGAAAAAGCCGGTAAAGCGGGTGCAAAAAAGAAGAAGGCGCCAGCCAAGAAACCCGCCGCCAAGAAAACAGCCGCCAAGAAAAAGCCCGCAGCCAAGAAAACCTGACATCAGCGCGATTGATTGCGCAGTACCAAAAGCCGCCGCGAAAGCAATTTTGCGGCGGCTTGGCGTTGGTCGAACCGGATTTATTGAAACCTGAGGGCAGATCGCACGCATCTGTTCCCGTGGCACGTACTGCGGCCCGCGCTTTCGTTGACTCTCCTGCGGCAGCGCGGCAAAACCGTATGAACTGTTTCACAGGGAGAGTTCCATGAAGAAAGTTTACGGCAGCGCGCAGGAGGCCTTGGATGGGCTTTTGAGCGACGGAATGCTGATCGCGGCAGGGGGATTTGGCCTTTGCGGTATACCTGAATTGCTGATCGACGCCATTGTGGAAAGTGGCGTGAAAGATTTGACCGTTGCTTCCAACAATGCCGGCGTTGACGGTTTTGGGTTGGGCAAGCTGCTGGACACGCGCCAGATCAAAAAAATGATGTCGTCTTATGTTGGCGAAAACGCGGAATTCATGCGTCAGTATCTTTCGAATGAACTGGAACTGGAATTTAACCCTCAGGGCACATTGGCCGAGCGTATGCGCGCCGGTGGCGCAGGTATTCCGGGCTTTTACACCAAAACCGGTGTTGGCACCGTGATTGCCGAAGGCAAAGAAGTGAAATCCTGGAACGGTCAGGACTATATCCTGGAAGAGGGTATCTTTGCTGATCTGTCCATCGTCAAAGCGTGGAAAGCCGACACCACTGGTAACGCGATTTTCCGCAAAACCGCCCGCAACTTCAATCCACCTGCTGCGATGTGTGGCAAAATCTGTGTGATGGAAGTGGAAGAGATCGTCGAACCCGGCGAGCTGGACCCTGATCTGATTCACTTGCCCGGAATTTACGTGAATCGCCTGATCAAAGGCACTCACGAGAAGCGGATCGAACAGCGCACCGTGCGCAAGCGGGAGGAAGCATAATGCCTTGGGATCGTAACCAGATGGCGGCACGGGCCGCAGAAGAGCTGGAAGACGGCATGTATGTGAACCTTGGCATCGGGATTCCGACGCTGGTGGCCAACTATGTTGGTGACAAGGATATCACTTTGCAGTCGGAAAACGGCATGTTGGGCATGGGCCCATTCCCGTTTGAAGGCGAAGAAGACGCAGACCTGATCAACGCAGGTAAGCAAACCATCACCGAACTGTCGCGCACGTCGTATTTTGACAGTGCGACCAGCTTTGGCATGATCCGTGGCGGCAAGATCGCTGCGGCGATTCTGGGCGCTATGGAAGTGGCTGAAAACGGCGATCTGGCGAACTGGATGATCCCAGGGAAACTGGTCAAAGGCATGGGCGGCGCAATGGACTTGGTTGCCGGTGTTGGCCGCGTGGTTGTTGTGATGGATCACACCAACAAGCATGGTGTCAGCAAGGTTTTGAAAGACTGCACTTTGCCGCTGACCGGTAAAGGTGTTGTGGATCGTATCATCACCAATCTGGGCGTTCTGGATGTTGTCGAGGGTGGTCTGAAGATCGTTCAATTGGCCGACGGCGTGACCGAAGAAGAACTGCGCGCCGCGACTGAGGCGACAATCGTTTCCTAATATCACAGCGCGCCGCCCCAAGTAGGTTGGCGCGCTGCATCTGCCTGACGTGCAGACAGACACGCATCATTCCCAAAATCGATAGACTATGTTCATGCCTTTCGGCGTTTGCTGGCGTGCAGGGCCGGTGCGCGCGTGTGCTGACGGTAATTGCGAATGAATTGTTGATAGTCATTCCGAAAAATCACCATTTCATTCGTTTGCGGTTGGCCTCATTTTCCTAAACACAGAAACCGGGAAAAGGCGGGACATGTCATGAGCGTCAAGCAACAGCTAAATCAACTGAAGGGCCAGTTGCGCGCATCGGGAAGAATGCCTGTTGTGTTCTTGGGGCACGGCAGCCCGATGAACGCCATAGAAGACACGGAATACGGGCGTAGCTGGGCGGCATTGGGGAAAAACCTACCGCGTCCGCAGGCGATACTCGTTGTGTCAGCACATTGGATGACACGCGGCTCCACCTTGGTGAACGTGTCTAAAACGCCCCAAACGATTCATGATTTCTACGGTTTCCCGCCCGAGCTGTTTGCACAGCAATACCCCGCTCCCGGCGCGCCGGATGTTGCGGCAGAGGTTGTGTCGCTGTTGGCCAGTCACCACGCGCAGGGCGATGATACCTGGGGGCTTGATCACGGCGCATGGAGTGTTCTGAAGTTTTTGTATCCGGATGCAGATGTGCCGGTGTTCCAGCTGTCCATCGACATGTCCAAAGACCTGCCGCACCATCTTGAAATCGGCGAGGCGCTAAAGGAACTGCGTGATCGCGGCGTACTGATCCTGGGGTCAGGCAACATCGTGCATAACTTGCGTGAAATGCGTTTTGGTGGGCAGCCGATCAGCTGGGCTGTTGAGTTTGATGCGCTGTTTGCTGACCGCTTGGGTGACCGAGATTTCAAAGCTTTGTCTGACCGTCAGGATTTGGGGGCTTTGTTGCGCAAGGCGCATCCGTCAGTTGACCATTACTTGCCTGCGCTGACCATCGCTGGGGCGTCGGATTCTAAAGATAATCTGTTGTTCATGAATGATAAAATTGACATCGGATCGATTTCGATGCGCAGCTTTGTCTACTATTGAGGTATTGAAATGCTAGTGGACGGAACATGGGCCAAGGATTGGAACCCGGTACAAAAAGCAGACAAGAAAGGGCGCTTTGTTCGGCAGGTGTCCAGCTTTCGCAATTGGATCACACCAGATGGAACAGCCGGTCCGACGGGCGAAGGAGGGTTCAAGGCAGAGCCGGGCCGATACCGACTGTATGTCGCATTCATTTGCCCATGGGCATCGCGGGCATTGATGGTTCGCAGCCTCAAAGGATTGCAAGACATCATCCCTGTCACTGTTGTGGCACCAAAGCTGACGGACGAGGGTTGGCAATTTGGCGGATATCCGGGCGCCGATGAAGAGCCGCAGTTCGGGTATCGCTACATGCATCAGCTATACACCCGCGCTGATCCTCACTTCACCGGGCGGGCAACAGTGCCGGTTCTGTGGGATATGGTGCAAGACAAAATGGTGAACAACGAAAGCGCTGACATCCTACGAATGTTGGACACCGCTTTTGAACATATCGTGCCGTCGAACATACGTTTGTATCCAGATGATCTGTCAGAACAGATCGATGCGCTGAACCCGCTTATCTATACTCAGTTGAACAACGGCGTTTACAAAGCCGGTTTCGCCTCCTCCCAACTCGCCTATGACGAGGCTGTAGAGGGTGTCTTTGCGATGTTGGACGCGTTGGAAGACCAGCTGACAGGCGATTTCTTGTTCGGCGACCGTTTTACCGAAACGGATATTCGCACATTTGTAACGCTGATCCGGTTTGACGCGGCCTATCATGGGCTCTTCAAAACCAACCGTCGCCAAATCGCGGATTATCCGCGCTTGTCAGCCTACATGGCCCGCATATTGGCGTTGCCCGGCGTCCGTGAGACAGTGAATATGGATCACATCACGCAAGGCTACTATTCGATCAAGGCCTTGAACCCGACAGGCATTGTTCCCTCTGGGCCGCGCCATATTGAACAGTTGCTGGCGGTGTAACCGGGGCGGTTTACAGCCCTTCAAACGCGCACAGGGCGTGCACATCCATGCCCATGGCTTCCAGCTTTTGCCGTCCGCCCAGATCGGGCAGATCGATCACAAAGGCACAGCCGATAATCTCGCCCCCCAGACGTTCGATCAGTTTGATGCCTGCTTCTGCCGTACCACCGGTGGCCAGCAGGTCATCAACAACCAAAATCCGCTCGCCCGGTTGAATGGCATCGTCGTGAATTTCTACAATCGCCTCGCCGTATTCCAGGGTGTATTCTTCAGAAATCACAGCACCGGGAAGCTTGCCCTTTTTGCGGACAGGCACAAATCCAACCGACAATTGATGAGCGATCGCGCCACCCAAGATGAAACCGCGCGCTTCCAACCCCACCACCTTGTCAAAACGGATACCTGCATAGGGGTGCAACAGCTGATCAATGGCCATCCGAAATCCACGGGGATCCGCAAACAGCGTGGTCACATCGCGAAACAGAATGCCCTCATGCGGGAAATCCACAATCGTACGGATATAGTCTTTGACGTCTTTTTTAACCGGTTTCATGGTAACCCTCAGTTGGCGCGGCGGAGTGTGGCAGTCAGCAGACCCATGCCGATCAGGGTCGCTCCGCCTGCACGTGTCAACCACGCAATGACAGAAGGGCGGGCGATTGTGCTGCGCAAACGATCTGCAGCCAGCGCATAGGCCAATGCGTTCAAAGCCGCCAAGCTGACGAAAGTGGCGATCAAAATCGCGAATTGAGGGAGCAATGGTGCCTGCGTGTTCAAAAACTGCGGCACGAAGGCGATGAAGAACGCGATGGATTTCGGGTTCAGCGCCGTGACAAGCGCCGCATGCGAAAAGACACCGCGCGCCGATATTTCTGCCTGCGGCATCGACAGCGTGGTTGGTGCGGACCGCAACAGTTTCACACCAAGGTAAACCAGATAGATCGCCCCAACCCATTTCAGCAGGGTAAACATTTCTGCCGACGCCAGAACAACAGCGCCCAGACCCGCCAAAGACAAGCTCATCGCAATGAAATCTCCCAAGGCGACGCCGGTTGCCGAAGCGATAGCCACGCTGCGCCCCTTGGACAGGGCATAAGACAGAACCAACAAGACAGTTGGCCCCGGCAAAAGCAAAAGCGCGATGGTTGCAGCGACAAAGGTCAGCCAAATTTCAAATGTCATCGTCGCTCCTTTTCAGCGCTGGTTGCCAGCAGGTTAACGGCGGTTCAAGTCGGGTCAACTGCCTTTACAGAACCCGGCCTGCAACGGCCGTCAGTTTTGCCAGCAGCGCCGAATCACGTTGGTCAGGGGCAGTCATCAGCGCATTGTCCAGCGCCCGATCACAGCCATGCGGGCAGGGGGTGCGGTCTGTGCCCAACAGGGCGGGCAAGCGGCGCACCAGTTGCCGGGCTTTGTCGGCATTGCCGGTCAGCACGCGGATCACCTCGGCCACATCCACGGCATCGTGATCTGGGTGCCAACAGTCATAATCCGTGATCATGGCCACAGATGCATAACAAAGCTCTGCTTCGCGGGCCAATTTCGCCTCTGGCATGTTTGTCATGCCAATCACATCGCAACCCCAGACATCGCGATACATTTTGGATTCCGCCAAGGTCGAAAACTGCGGGCCCTCCATTGCCAAATAGGTGCCGCCCTTGTGTACGGTGATCCCGGCGTCTTGCGCAGCGGCGGCACAGGCTGCGCCAAGCCGGGGGCAGGTTGGGTGGGCAAGACTGACATGCGCCACGCACCCGCTGCCAAAGAAGGATTTGGGCCGCGCAAATGTTCGGTCGATGAATTGATCAACGATCACGAAATCTCCCGGTGCCATCTCATCGCGGAACGACCCACAGGCCGAAACGCTGATCACATCGGTCACGCCCAACCTCTTTAGCGCGTCTATGTTGGCGCGATAGGGCACGTCAGATGGGCTGTGGATATGGCCACGTCCGTGGCGTGGCAAAAACGCCATCTGCACACCGCCCAATGTGCCGGTCAAAATGTCATCTGACGGCTGACCCCAAGGGGATTCTACTGCTTGCCAACGCGCATCTTCCAGTCCATCTATTTGATAGACGCCCGATCCGCCCACGATGCCGATTACTGTTTTGGACATGGGTGCTCCGATTTGCCACTGTGGAATTTGTGGACTGATGTTCATCTAACCGCAAGTTTTCGCTCAATTTTGCAGCAAGCGTCCCGCTGAGCGCATACCGGGTATGCGTCTGACGCCGTGGCCTTCCGGGCGTCAGTGAAGTAACCGGGCGTGAGCGCAAACACATTTTCCCCAAGGATACCTACATGCCCCGAGCCATTTTGGCCTCGTTCGCTAGACGTCTTGCAATGCCTGACCTTAGCCTTATGCCCGATGAAAAATTAACCGTTGGACGCTTAAGAATTGAGCTTTTGGCCGGTCTGACAGTTGCCCTTGCACTGGTGCCAGAGGCTGTTGCCTTTGCATTTGTCGCCGGTGTGAACCCGCTGGTTGGTCTTTATGCGGCGTTTCTGGTCGGTTTGGTAACCTCTCTGATTGGGGGGCGTCCGGGTATGATTTCAGGTGCAACCGGCGCTTTGGCGGTTGTGATGGTTGCGCTGGTCGCGGAACACGGGGTGGAATACCTGTTTGCCACTGTTGTTCTGATGGGGATTTTGCAGATCACAGCAGGCGTTTTGCAGTGGGGGAAGTTCATCCGACTGGTGCCGCATCCGGTGATGCTGGGGTTTGTGAACGGCCTTGCGATTGTGATTTTCCTGGCCCAGCTGACGCAATTCAAAGTGCCCGGCAGTGCCGACGTTTCTGGCCACGGTACCACGGGTGGCGAATGGCTGACCGGTGTACCACTGATGCTGATGCTGGGGCTGGTTGTTCTGACCATGGCGATCATCTGGGTGATGCCGCGTATTACCCGGTTTATTCCCGCGCCATTGGCCGGGATCGGTATTGTGGCGGCCATTGTGATTGGCTTTGGGCTGGACGTGCCGCGCGTTGGCGACATGGCTTCCATCAAGGGCGGTCTGCCGCCCTTCCATTTGCCAATGGTGCCTCTGACATTTGAAACGCTTGAAATTATCGTTCCCTACGCTGTGATCCTTGCGGCTATTGGTCTGATCGAAAGCTTGCTGACGTTGAACCTTGTGGGCGAAATGACCGGCAAGCGTGGCGGTGCCAGCCAAGAATGTATCGCACAGGGCTTGGCCAACACGCTGACAGGCTTCTTTGGCGGCATGGGCGGTTGCGCAATGATCGGTCAGTCCATGATCAACGTGAAGTCTGGCGCGCGCACCCGTATCGCTGGTCTTGCAGCGGCCTTGTTCTTGTTGCTGTTCATTCTGGTGGCATCACCGCTGATCGAAATGATCCCACTGGCCGCGCTGGTTGGGGTGATGTTCATGGTTGTGATTGGCACATTTGCCTGGAACTCACTGACGATTCTGCGCCGCGTGCCGTTGACGGATGCGTTCGTGATTATTCTGGTAACCGTCGTCACCGTGATGGAAGACCTTGCCGTTGCCGTGGTGGTTGGTGTGATCGTTTCTGCTCTGGCTTATGCGTGGAACAATGCGCGTCGTATCCATGCCAAAACCTACACAACGCCCGAAGGGGCCCGTGTCTATCAAGTACAGGGCCCCTTGTTCTTTGGTTCGTCAGAAGGTTTTGCGGAACTGTTTGATCCAGCAGGTGACCCCAGCACGGTGATCGTCGATTTCGCCGATAGCCGCGTTGTTGACCAATCTGCCTTGCAGGCGATCGAAGCTGTGGCCGCAAAATATGATGCAGCTGGCAAGACGCTGTCGTTGCGCCATCTGAGCCGCGATTGCCACAAGATGCTGACAAAGGCCGGGCATCTGGTGATCGACAGTGATGATGACCCCGATTACGAACTGGCGGTCGATTACAACGTGCGCACCGGTATTCTGGGCGGGCACTGATCAAAAAAACAGGCGGTGCCCAGTTCTGCGCACCGCCCATCTTTGCAATGTAAATTCTGGCGGCTGGGTGTTTATTCGCCCGGCCGTTTTAGGCTGAACGTTTCTCGAACGGTTGCATAATCGCGATAGCCCAATCGGCTAAGCGGGTTGAATGACAGAATGTCGAACTGCCCGTCTTTCATGCAGTCGTCGCGCATGTGGATGCCGACCACTTCGCCGAACACTGCAAAGTTGGCTTCTCCTGGCAACTGAACGATCTGTGTCAGCTTGCATTCCAGGTTGGCGGGCGCCTGGGCGACACGAGAGCACGCAATGGTTTTGCAATCGGCTTTTTCGATCGCGGCCTTTTCAAATTCATCAACCTCTTTGGCCCACGGTCCGCTGGATTCGTTCATCACGTCCTTCATGGCGTATTCCACAACATTTACACAGAACACGCCGGTTTCACGAATATTGGCCACGCTGTCTTTGGTGTCGCCGCGGTCTTCTTTGCTGGAAGTTGAGGCAAACATCACCTGAGGTGGCACATAGGCGACCGCATTGAAGAAGGAATAGGGCGCCAGATTGTCTTGCCCGTCGGCACCACGCGTTGAGATCCAACCGATGGGGCGTGGCGTTACAATTGCATTAAATGGGTTGTGCGGCAGGCCATGCCCGTCTTGCGGTTTGTAAAACATTGCGTGTCTCCTGTTTGAAGCCGGGTTTGCACCGTGCTACGGCAGAAGCCAAGTGGAAAGACGGGGGCGCGGGTGTACACGCTAGAGCGTGAAAAGCCGGAAGATTGGTGGGAGGTGGAAGTCCTCTACGACACCTGCTTTGCGCCGGGGCGAACGGCTTTGTCGTCCTATCGTTTGCGCGATGGTGTAGACCCAATTCATGACTTGTCCCGTGTTGCACGGGACGAGCGCGGCATCGTTGGCGGCGCGATCCGCTATTGGCCGATACGGATTGGAGAGCATACGGCATTGCTTTTGGGGCCGGTCGCTGTGCACCCCACCGCGCAAGGTGCGGGTTTGGGGGCTGCACTGATCCGCGACAGTCTGGGCGATGCGGTCGGACGCTGGGAGCGGGTGTTGCTGGTGGGGGATTACCCCTATTACAAACGATTTGGTTTCAAGCCATTGACTGGCGTGGAAATGCCGCCGCCCACAAACCCTGACCGTGTTTTGGGCTATGAACTGGTGCCAGGCGCATGGGATGGCGTAACAGGAACCGTCACACCTATTGCTTGAATCCGCAGATTTGACGACCATGTTCAATAGCGAGAGGATAGCCATGACCACGACATTGCCCGTTGCCCTGAACTCCAAAGTTGAACTGGAAAAAGAAATCCGCGCACTGGCCCGGCGTCACAAGAACGCAGGCGGTATCGGTATCCAGGTCCTGAACGTAATTGGCGGGCAAACGGAAAACTTGCTGGAGCGCCTTCCAGACGCAGTTAAGGATCGATTGGAAAGCGCCACCCAGCGCGCGTTGGAAGCCGCGATGGATGCAGCTGGCCGGTCGCGCACAGTGGTGCCAGATCAGCGCAGTTGGCTTAACACGGCGTTGACCACTGCCATGGGGGCTGCAGGCGGGGCAGGTGGGTTGCCAACAGCTTTGGCAGAGCTGCCGGTTACTACCACGGTCTTGTTACGCGCCATCCAGGGGATCGCGCAGGAGCATGGGTTTGATCCGGACGATCCGGAAATTAAGAAAGAATGTTTGACGGTATTTGCGTCAGCCGGGCCTTTGGCAGCCGATGATGGGGCAGATATGGGGTTTCTGTCTGCGCGGGTGACATTAACTGGGGCAACGGTGCATGGTGTCATCGCGCGGGTGGCACCCAGACTGGCGACAGTGATGGGCCAAAAACTGGCAGCGCAGACCGTGCCGATTCTGGGTGCGGCGGCCGGTGCTGCCACCAATTATGCCTACACAAGCTACTACCAGGAAATGGCCAAAGTGCATTTTGGCATCGCTCGCGTTTCGCGGGAGTTCAACTTGCAAAGAAGTGCAGTGCTAGAAGATTTTGAGATATATCTCAAAAACGCCTAAAATTTCGCGCTGGCCTGCCCTGCTTTAACCTGACGTAAAGGTTAACCTCATAGTTAGCGGGAAGGATGGTCAGAACGATCTAACGTCCCGACTAACTTCGGTGCTTATCAGGTTCACAAGTTGTATTTCGACCGAAGTCTCCCGCCAAAAGGCGGATTGATGGCCAGAATGGCTGTGTGTGTAAACTAAAACGTCTGGCCGCGAAGGTATTCCATCACGGCCGGACGAACCGACTGGCTTCCTTCGTTGCGGGCCTTGTCGATTACAGCTTTCACTTCCGCCAGATTGCTGCGCATCAGTAAATGCTTCACAGGCCCGATGGATGCCGGGCGCATGGAAAAGCTGCGCAACCCGATGGCGGCCAAGCACAATGCTTCAACAGGGCGGCCTGCGTCCTCGCCACAAAACGACACGGGCGTACCGCTGGTTTTACAACGATTAGCCACCTGTTCGATGAAGCTCAGAAAACTAACATTCAACGTATCATACCGGCGGCGCACACGTTCATTTTCGCGGTCTGCGGCAAAGAAAAATTGCTTTAGGTCGTTGCCGCCAATCGACAGAAACTCCACCTCTTCGAAAAACTTGTCTGACGCAAACGCAAGTGACGGGGTTTCCAGCATCGCGCCAACTTCCACCGTCTCGGGCAAGACATGCCCCAGCCGCTGTTCGCGGGCGATTGTCTTGTCCAATTCCAGTCTGGCTTGCTGGAATTCGCTGTACTGGGCAACAAACGGGAACATGATGGTCAACGGGCGGCCCTCTGCCGCGCGCAGCAGCGCCTGTAGCTGCATCCGCATCACACCGGGCTTGTCCAACCCAACGCGGATGGCGCGCCACCCCATAGCGGGGTTGGGCTCATCATGCGGCTTCATATAGGGCAGAACTTTATCTGACCCGATATCGAGCGTGCGAAACGCCACGCGTTTGCCCTTGGCGGCATCCAGAACGCGTTTGTAAAGCTCTGCCAATTCTGTCCGGCGCGGCATTTTATTGCGGACAAGAAACTGCAGCTCGGTCCGAAACAGACCAACGCCTTCGGCACCAGAATTTTCCAGCGAGGGCAGATCCGCCATCAAGCCGGCATTCATCTGCAAAGACAGCGCTTCCCCGTCTGCGGTTACGCAGGGCGTGTTGCGGATCGAGACATAGCGTTCCTGGGCCTGTGCCATCATCGCGATTTTATCACGGAAGGCGCTGACAACGGTATCGTCGGGGCGCAGGTGCACCACGCCCTGATCCCCATCAACCATGATGTGATCGCCGTTCAAGGCCTCGTTCGTAATGCGTTCTGCGTTGATCACCAGCGGAATGGCCAGCGCACGGGCGACAATAGCCGCATGGCTGCCCACAGAGCCTTCTTCCAGCACGATGCCCTTCAGGCTACGCCCATACTCCAAAAGCTCTCCCGGCCCGATGTTGCGAGCAATCAGAATAGGATCATCGGGGATTTGCGCGCCGGTCTGGCTGCCTTGGCCGGTCAAAATGCGCAACAACCGGTTCGACAGGTCGTCCAGGTCATTCAGGCGATCACGCAAATACGCATCGGCGATCTGGCTCATCCGTGCACGGGCTGAAGACTGCTCTTTTTCGACAGCCGCTTCGGCCGTCATGCCGCGCGCAATGTCTTCCTCCATCCGACGCATCCAACCTTTTGAGGTGGCAAACATCCGATAAGCTTCCAGAACCTGAATCTCTTCGGCATCTTGCGATGTGGACAGCAACTCTTCGACAGACACCCGCAGCGTGTCGACCGCCGTTTTTAGCTTCTCGCGCTCTCGATCTGGATCGTCTGAGGCAAAGTTTGTCACCACAACACGGGGTTCATGCAGCCAGACATGCCCTTCGGCCGCGCTTTCCTGCGCTGCGGTGCCCCGGAACAAAACTGGTTGGGTGTGGCGGGCCTTTAGTGCAGCACCTTCCCCAACAAAGGCACCCAGTTCGGCCATTTCGGCCAGAACCATCGCAACAACTTCCAGCGCATAAACTTCGTCAGCCGTGAATTCGCGTTTGTCCTTCGTTTGAACAACAAGGACGCCCAGTTTTTCGCCCAACCGTTGAACGGGCACACCCAAGAAAGACGAGAAAATTTCTTCGCCGGTTTCTGGCATATACCGGAAACCGGGTTCTGATGGCGCGTCAGCTGTGTTCACCATTTTGCCGGTGCGTGCGACACGGCCAACCAGGCCTTCGCCCAGCTTCATGCGGGTTTCGTGAACGGCTTCTTGCTTCAGACCTTCGGTCGCGCACAGCTCTAACGTATCATCATCGCGGAACAGGTAGATCGAGCACACTTCGGTACCCATCGAATCCGCCGTCAGATGCGTAATCTTGTCCAGACGCTCCTGACCTGCGGCCTCTTCGGCCATCGTGTCGCGCAGCCGACCAAGCAGCTTGCGGCTTTCAGATTCCAACCCGTCAGGCATGGCTCCGCCATCTTTCTGGGCGGACAGGGCGCATCAATTTGCGCTTAGGCCGCCTTTTCCAGTTCAAAGGTATCATGCAGTGCCTGAACGGCGAGTTCCATGTATTTTCGGTCGATAAGAACGGAAATTTTTATCTCAGAGGTTGAAATCACCTTAATGTTTATCCCCTCATCCGAGAGTGTCTTGAACATTTTGGCTGCAACACCGGATTGGCTGCGCATTCCAATGCCCACAGCCGAGATTTTTGCGACCCCGGTATCGGCGACCAATTCGCGATACGAGATGCTGCCAGCCGACTGCGCATCTTCCAGTGCTTTCTCTGCGCGCTTCACCTGATCGGTGGGGCAGGAAAAGGTCATATCTGTCAGACCGTCTTCGGCGATGTTCTGGATGATCATGTCAACATTGACGCCGGCTTCGGACAGCGGGCCAAAGATTGCCGCGGCAATGCCGGGCGTGTCTGAAACACCAATCAAGGTCATCTTGGCTTCGTCACGGCTATAGGCAATGCCGGATACAGGACGGTTTTCCATCACTTCCTCCTCGTCGCAGACAAGCGTTCCCGCATCGTCGGACTGTTCTTCAAAACTTGATAGCACACGCAGCTTTACACCGTAACGCATAGCCAGTTCGACAGAGCGCGTTTGCAGAACCTTCGCGCCAAGGCTTGCCAGCTCCAGCATTTCTTCAAACGCGATCTTGTCCAGCTTGCGGGCTTTTTCCGAAATGCGTGGGTCGGTGGTGTAGACGCCATTAACGTCAGTATAAATATCGCAACGTTCGGCATTGAATGCAGCGGCAAAAGCCACGGCCGTGGTGTCAGACCCGCCGCGTCCCAACGTGGTGATCCGGTCCTCGGGCGAAATGCCCTGAAACCCAGCGACCACGGCCACCTTCATACCTTCTTCGAATTTCCGCAGAATGTTTTCTGGCGGAATTTCTTCGATCCGGGCAGACGCATGTGCGCTGGTGGTGCGTACAGGCACTTGCCAACCTTGCCAGCTGCGTGCGGGAACATTCATTTCCTGCAAGGTCAGCGCCATCAGACCAGCAGTCACGTTTTCGCCCGAGCTGACGACCGCATCATATTCGCGCGCGTCATACAGCGGAGAGGTTTCGCCGACATACCCAACCAGCTTGTTCGTTTCGCCTGACATGGCGGATACGATGACGATCACGTCATAGCCTTTGGCCACTTCAACGCCCACGCGTTTTGCCGCGCGCCGGATACGGTCCAGCGTCGCAACAGAAGTTCCACCGAATTTCATCACCAGAATGGGCATGGTCTATCCTCGGGTCGTCTTAGCGGAGGCGGTGTAAGCTGCGCCTGCCCAAAGGGCAAGACGTCAAAAATGCCAAAGGAACGTGCCAAAGCGCTTAAATGAATTTAATAGGGATGATCTTTCCCATCCCAGGTTTGAAAGCAACCTGTCTGGTCCAATGTCAGGCTGCTGATGCGCGCCGCCAAGCCGGTGGCTGCGTCATGCACCGAGATATCAGCAGCATCGCCACCCATGTCCGTGCGTACCCATCCAGGATGATAAATGCCCACGGCAATGCCTTCAGGTTTCAGATCGGTTGCCAGGTTACGGCCCAGATTCAAAACAGCGGCTTTCGAAGCGCGGTAGATATAGCTGCCGCCAGGTGCCCGCGTGTGTGACGCCATCTGACTGCTGATGATCGCGATTCGCGGTGCATGGCCACGGCGCAGGTTTGGCAGCAGGGCTTGGATCGTCAGGAAAGCGCCGGTGACATTTGTGGCGAACATGTCCTGCCACATCTGGGCGGGGTAGCCTGTTTCCAAAGACTGGCCTTTGTCGAAATACACACCGGCATTGCACACCAACGCATCGATGGGTGTATCGCCCAAACGCGTTGCCAGCGCCTGATGCGAAGTTGGATCCGTAACGTCCAGCGGCAGCAACCCATCGGCCCCACGTGAGGTGCCCAGTGCATCATGCCCTTGGGACGCAAAAACATCGCACAGGGCAGCACCGATTCCCCGGTTTGCACCGGTTATCAAAACCTTCATACAGCGGCCTTTCAATTGGTCTTGCGATTGGGCGTAAAGGGCAGGGGGGCGACAGGCACACCTTCGTCGATCAGCTTTTTGGCCTCTTCGCGGTTGGCTTCGCCGTGAATCGGGCGCTCGGGGGCGGTGCCCTCATGAATCGCCCGTGCTTCGTCTGCAAAATCCTTGCCGACATAGTCAGAGTTTTTCTCGATATGCGATTTCAGCGCGGCCAGCGCCTGTTCGGCTGGCGTTTTTTCACCCGTCAAAGGGCGTGTATTTTCCGCTGCGGGCTGTTCTTCCACCTTTGGATTGGCGGTATTCGCGCCGACACGCGGTGCCATGATCGCCTTTTTCACGTCACTGGAACCGCACACGGCACAGGTCAACATACCTGCGCTCAGCAGTTTGTCGAAGGCGCTGGCGGATTGGAACCAGCTTTCAAAACCGTGCCCATCGGCACATTTCAGTGCATAGTGGATCATCTGTTCAATCTGTCCAAAAGGGTCAGACATTATGTATCCAACCCGCCTGTCAGTGCAAGTCGCGGATCAGTCTTTCGGGGTGAAACCCTTGATCAGTGCGGCCAATTCAGGCTCATTTACGGATGCTGCCGCTTTTTTGCGGCTCATCCATTTGCGGCGGCGCTGACGGCGTTCCGGGAAATCAGATTTCAAAGAGGCCACACGCAACGGAAACACCCAGGTCATACAAGGCAAGTTGGGCGCGCCATTTTCGCCTTCCTTGGTATAGGTGAACAGTCCTTCGGCAGTCTGCTGAACACTGCCTTTCACGCCCGCTTCTTCCCAAGCTTCTTGCGCCGCGGCTTCTGCCGGCGTTTTGTCGTCCATTGGCCATCCCTTGGGGATGATCCACCGCTTGGTGCGGCGGCTGGTGATCATCAGGATTTGAACTTTTTTCTTGCGCACACGATAACAGAGGGCTGCAAACTGTGCGCCGTTTCCGATTTTCGTTGCTTCCTCAATCAAAGCTGTGCTCGACAATGTTTTCTTCATATTTTTGACCGATGCTCACCGGCGCAGGTATTCTTTTTGTAAATTTGAGGGACGTTTATATAGTAGCTGGTCCCAAAGGTCCAATACACAGTGATTTAGGCTATTTTTTGTAAATCAAATGTGAAGATTAACAACTACAGATTGCATCACCTTTGGGAAGTCTGTTGCCTGAGCCAAAGTTGCCTTGGCGGTTGCACCTTTTGCAGGCTGATTGCCATTTGAAACAAGGTCGTTGACGGCATCCGCGATATCTTGTGCGTTTTCTACGTGAAGGCCAGCATGGTTTTGGGCCAGGTCTTGATAGGCCGCTGCGAAATTGCGGGTATACGGGCCGTGAAGAATGGCGCAGCCGTACGCGGCGGGTTCGAACGGGGTGTGTCCACCCTTGTCCACCAATGACCCGCCCACAAAGACAATCCCGGAAAGGGTATACCACAGGGCCATTTCGCCAAGCGTATCAGCCAGGTAAACATCGTGTCCGTCTGGTGCATCCCCGGCGCTGCGCATGGCGACCGACAGGCCAAGACTTTCGCCAATCTGTTTGATCTCGGCTGCGCGCTTGGGGTGGCGCGGGGCCAATATCAGGCGCAGGTCAGGGTCTTTTTCTAGCAAAGCCTTATGCGCAGTTAGCACGAAAATGTCTTCGCCCTCGTGGGTCGAGCCTGCCAGCCAAGTACGCGAGCGATCAAATTGCGCCTGAAGGGCCTTGACGTCTGCTGTGTCAGGCAGGGGGCTTGCGGTGTACAATGCCTTAAGGTTCGCATCGGGTCCGCACGCTGATGCTGGAAGCCCCAGCGCAATCAGGCGTTGTCGTGAACCCGCATCTTGTGCAGACATATACGCAACCTTTGACAGCACACGCGGGACCAAACCCCCCAGCTTGCGCCAGCCTTTGGCGGTGCGTTCCGTCAGCCGGGCCCCGATCAACATCACAGACCCTGGGCATAGCAATACTCGATTTGGCCAAAGCTCTGACTCTAGCAAAATCAGAGAGCGCACTGCCCATTTCCGGTAAATGCGCCGCGTTGTCCAAACCAGATCAAGCGGTGCCAACTGCGCTTGAATACGCGGATGCTTCCATGATTGCGCCAGCGCGACGCCGGTTTCGCTGTTACAAGTAATCAGCAGGTGCAGGGCCGGATCACTGTTCAGCAGCCCATCCACCAGCGGTCGCGCAGAAGTCAGCTCTCCGTTAGAGGCGGCGTGAAGCCAGACGTACGGTTCGCCGGTTTCAGGTGTGCCGCCGCCCAAACGGGCGCTGATTGTCTTCCATCGCCCACGCAGGATCAGGCCGGTCAGAATGACCAGCGCGAACAGGCTAAGCAAGATGCGATACAGAAACACGGTGAATCCACGTCTTTGATATTCGGTCCCGCATAGGGACAAGACAGTGCCGACGCAAGAATGGCGTGGCGGCTATTTGCGGCTGTTAAACTGCGTCATATGCGGCGATGCAAAGCTTTGTTTGAAGTAGTCGAACAGCACGTTCATGGCAGGTGTGAACTCTGTGCCTTTGCGCCAGGCCATGCCCACATCCATGGTTGGAATTTCGATATCCGTCGATACGGTTTCCAGTCGTTTGCCCTCAAGCGACCAAGGACGATAGACCATGTCGGACAAAATGGTGATGCCCTGCCCATTCGCGACCATAGAGCGAACCGCCTCAACAGAAGACGTGCGCAGCGCGGTTTTGGGGCGAAAATTGGTGGGCCCCCAATACTTCATGGTGGTATGGGCTGCCTCGTCCACTGTCAGCATGATGTAATCTTCTTTCGAGATATCCTCGAACTTGGCTTTGCCCTTGTCCAAAAACGCGTGCCCGTTGGGCACCCACAACCGACGAGAGGACTTTAGCAAGGTTTCAGATTCCAAATCTGGATTGCTTAAATTCGACGTCAGCAAAACGGCCAAGTCGAAGCGGTTCGACAGCAGCCCGTCTTCTATGCTTTCGCGGTTCAATTCGCTGATCTGAATGTCCAGCCCCGGATGAAGCCGGGCCAGGCGATCAATGTGAAACGGTAGGAAATACCCGATCACCGTGTACGTTGCCGCGATGGTGATCTGCCCGCCAACGTCAGAGCGCCGCTTGGTTAGCTTTTTGGCCTCTTCAACCTTTTCCAGAATTTCGCGGGACGCAGATAAAAACTCACGCCCGGAATTTGTCATCTCCATTCCGTGGGACGTACGGATGAAAAGGTCAGAGCCCAGTTCGGCTTCCAGCTCTTTGATGGCGCTGGTCACCGAGGACTGTGAGATCGACAGAATGCTGGCCGCCCGAGAGACCTGGCCTGATTCCGCCGTGGCGACGAAGTATTTCAAGTGTCTGAGATTCATGATTATCGGCTATACAGAATATTTATCATTTTGTATCAAAAAAAACGATGTGCTTAAAGTTTACGTTTTGCCGGTGAAAAAAATATCGCCTTTGACTATGTGCTTATCCGATATGGTGCAAAACAGTGGTATCGAGTTTTTCGATATTAGATCATCAATTTAAAGAATTTTCAATCTCATGGATTTTTTGGAAGCCTCCTGACAACGAACACAGGGATGCACGCCATGAAAGACATTGTCGATCTCAACTGCGATATGGGCGAAGGTTTCGGCCATTGGTCCCTGGGAGATGCGCCCGACGAAGAGATCATGGCCCTTGTCAGTTCTGCCAATATCGCAACCGGTTTTCACGCTGGTGATCCCAACTCGATGGACCGCGTCGTGCGGCTGGCCCAATCCTATGGGGTGGGGCTGGGGGCGCACCCTGGCTATCGGGATCTGCAGGGATTTGGCCGGCGATACATCAAGACCGGGGCAGAAGAACTGGTGAACGATATCGTCTACCAAATCGGCGCACTGCGCGAGTTTGGTCGCCGTTATGGCGCGCGGTTGCAACACGTGAAGCCACACGGGGCGCTCTACATGGAGGCCGCCGTAAACGAAGAGCTTTCTGAACTGCTGATCAACACGTTGGGCAAAACCTGCAGCACGGCAATTGTGTTCTGCATGGGTATTTCAAAAACCTATGAGGCCGCCAAGCGCGCAGGCCATCCGGTTGCCCGAGAGTTCTATGCCGATCGCGACTATGATGAGTCAGGCTCCATCGTATTTGCGCGCAAAGTATCGCGCCCAAAACCGGAAGAGATTGCCGCCAAATGTGTGCGTGCCTGCAAAGAAGGCGTGGTGACCACCGTTCAGGGCAAGGACATTGAAATCGAATTTGAATCGATCTGCTTTCACTCTGACACACCCGGCGCGCTGGAAATCGGCACTGCCATCCGCAAGGGCCTGACAGAAGCAGGCATAACAATCGCACCAGCCACCACGGTGCTGGGCCTCTGAAAAACCTGAGAAAGGAACAACAATGGCACAAGTGCTCTCGCCGCTTCCTGGCACGTTCTACGAAAAACCATCGCCCGAAGCCGAACCGTTCAAGACTGCGGGCGATCAAGTCGCTGTCGGTGATGTGGTCGGTCTGATCGAGGTGATGAAGACTTTCATCGAAGTGAAATCGGAAATTGCTGGCACATTCACGCGTTACGAGGCTGCAGATGCATGCCCGGTGTCCGCAGGGCAGATCCTGGCGCAGGTGGAGAGCTAAAATGGCAATCGCCAAACTCTTTATTGCCAATCGCGGAGAAATTGCGGTCCGCATTATCCATGCGGCTCAGAAGCTTGGGATCACAACGATCCAAGCCTACTCCGAAGCTGATGCGGATATGATGGCGGTAAGAATGGCTGATGCCTCTGTCTGTATTGGTCCTGCCCCGGCCAAAGACTCATATTTGAACATTGAGAAGGTGGTGGCTGCGGCCAAAGACGCTGAAGCCGATGCGGTGCATCCCGGCTATGGATTTTTGGCCGAAAGCCCAGATTTTGCACGCGCTGTTGTGGACGCAGGTATGATCTTTGTTGGGCCGTCTGCCGACACGATCGAACGGATGGGCGACAAGGTCTCGGCGCGTCAGGCTGCGCAGGCGGCAGGGGTGCCTGTGGTTCCGGGATCAAAAGACCGGATCGAATCCGTCGATGATGCCGCGCGCATCGCAGCAGAAGTCGGCTATCCAGTGATGGTAAAAGCCGCTGCTGGAGGCGGTGGGCGCGGGATCCGGATTGCCAACACCGAAGAAGAGCTGCGCACGCTTGCGCCACAGGCACAGGCCGAAGCGACAGCCGCCTTTGGCGATGGCGGATTATATGTGGAGCGGTCCATTCAATCGCCGCGCCATATTGAAGTGCAGATTGTTGGTGATGGTTCCAGGGCCGTTCATTTCTTTGAACGCGAATGTTCGTTGCAAAGACGCCGTCAAAAGGTCTGGGAAGAAGCGGGCGCAGAATGCCTGGATGACGCAACGCGTGACCATCTGTGCCAAACCGCCGTCGCCTTGGCCGAAGCCGTCAATTACTGCGGAGCAGGGACGCTGGAATACCTCTATGACGACAAGACCAAAGAGTTTTTCTTCATAGAAATGAACACGCGGATTCAGGTTGAACATCCCGTGACTGAAATGATCACCGGGTATGATCTGGTGCAGGAAATGCTGCTGGTTTGCGGTGGTGCACCGCTCAGCATGTCGCAGAGCGATATCAAGAAAACCGGCCACGCCATCGAAGTGCGGCTGAACGCGGAAGACCCGTTTATGCAGTTTCTCCCGTTTCCCGGAACTGTCGAACGCCTGCAAATACCCGAAGGGGCGGGGATACGCTTTGATCACTTCATGTACGAAGGCTATCAGATCCCGCCCTTTTACGACTCTCTTATCGGCAAGTTGATCGTGCATGGCACGGACCGCGCCGACGCCATTGCCAAAATCGCGGCTGCCCTGAACGACCTGGAAATTGGGGGGCTAAAGACAACGGCGCCCCTGCATCAGGCACTGGCTGCGGATGCGGAGGTGGCATCGGGCAACTTCCATACCCAGTGGCTGGAGCCTTGGTTGGCCGCCGGAAATCTAACGCCTGAGAACCTATGAGGACGTCATTATGAAGACCAGATACACATATGGGGGCGATGAGCACGTCTATGTTGAGATGGACGATGAGATGTCGCTCGATGCCTTCTTCAAATCGCTGTCGATGAGCAATGCAGTGCGTGACGCCAATATCGAAGGTGTGACCGAAATTTGCCCTGCCAACGCTTCGTTCCAAGTGCGGTTTGACCCGGATGTCATCGACCCGGATGCCATCATGTCAAAAATCAAAGACTTAGAGCACAAGGCAGATGTTGCCGAGAAACGTTTGAAAACGCGGATCATTGAAATCCCGGTGTATTACCAAGACCCTTGGACACACGAGACCTTGATGCGCTTTCGCGAACGCCATCAGGACCCCAATGGAACTGATCTGGAATACGCGGCCCGCATCAACGGCTTTGACAGTGTCGACAGTTTTATCGAGGCGCATCACTCGCAGCCCTGGTTCGTGTCGATGGTTGGCTTCGTGGCGGGGCTGCCGTTTCTTTATCAGTTGGTTGAACGGGACAAGCAGCTGGAAGTGCCCAAGTATTTAAGCCCCCGTACAGACACGCCAAAACTGACGGTCGGGTATGGCGGTTGTTTCTCATGCATCTATTCGGTTCGCGGCGCAGGGGGCTATCAGATGTTCGGCGTAACACCGATGCCGATCTATGATCCTGAACAAAGCGTCAGCTATCTCAAAGACTTCATGGTCTTTTTCAAACCCGGCGACATCGTGAAATGGAAGCCGATCGACCGTGCGGAGTATGACAGGATCATCGCCGCCGTCGAGAATGACACCTATGTGCCCAAAATCGCTGAAGTTGAGTTTGATCTTGACGATTTCAATGCCGACATGCGCGGCACCAATGCGAAGATGTTGGAGGCCCTAAATGACGCTTAAAATCAAAAATCCGGGTTTGGCCACGTCCATCCAAGACCTCGGTCGTCCAGGCTATTTTCACCTTGGTATTCCGCAAAGCGGCGCCATGGACCGGTTCGCACTTCGGGCCGCAAACATGCTGGTGGGCAATGATGAAGGTGCAGCCTGCCTAGAGGCCGTGTTTATGGGCCCAGAGATTGAATTTACGCAAACTGCAACCGTTGCCGTCACCGGCGCGACCCTGCCCATCAAAGTGGATGGAAAGGAACAAGCCCCCTGGACATCATTCGTTGTGACGGCGGGGCAAACCCTTAGCTTTGGTTTCCTGCAAGCGGGGGCGCGGCTGTATATTGCGGTCAGCGGTGGCATCACCACGCCGCCAGCGCTGGGCAGTCGGTCGACCTATCCCATCGGGGCACTGGGCGGCGTTGAAGGCCGTGCTGTTCAAGCCGGTGATGATTTGCCGACAGGCGGCGCCGAAGGGCCAGGCGCTGGTCGCATGGTGCCCGATGCGCTGCGTCGAACACCGGGCAGCCCGGCCATATTGCGTGTGCTGCCGGGCCTGTATTGGCATCGCCTGACACCCGCCGCAGGCGCTGGTTTCTTTGAGGACGAGTGGACAGTGGCTCCTGAGGCGGATCGCATGGGGTATCGCTTCAAAGGCGGGCGTCCGCTGGAGTTCGAAGATCGAGAACAACCATTCGGTGCAGGGGCTGACCCGTCGAACATTGTGGATGGCTGTTATTCCTACGGGTCGATCCAAGTGCCCGGCGGTACAGAGCCTATCGTGCTGCATCGGGATGCGGTGTCTGGCGGCGGGTATTTCACGCTGGGCGCCGTTATTTCAGCCGACATGGATTTGATTGGGCAGTTGCAACCGCACACGGCCGTAAAGTTTGAGAAGGTCGATATGGCCCAAGCCACAGCGGCACGAAAAGACCGCAAGGCAATGCTGGAAAAAATACGACAAGAGCTCGTCTAAGAGCCTGAACCTTAAACCAAAATAGCGGTTTACCGCTTTGATCTAAATGAACTGACTAGGAGGTCAGAACAATGAGACTTGTCTTGAAAACAGCCACGGTGCTGGCGATCACCGCCTCCATTCCACTGTCAGCCCTGGCAGAGGGGGCGTGGTATCCGTACGACGCAGAAGAAGTAACGCCGGCATTTTCCGCCGATGGCAGCGTGTCACCTGTGGTCTATACGCCGCTTGAGGCGGCCGAGAAGGCCTGGAACATCTGTGTCTCCTTCCCGCATATGAAAGACGCCTATTGGCTGGGTGTTGATTACGGAGTGGCGGATGAGGCAGCCCGCCTGGGCGTTAACCTGAATATCGTAGAAGCAGGCGGTTATACCGAACTGAACCGTCAGCTCAGCCAGATCGAAGACTGTGTGTCCAGCGGTGCTGACGCCGTGGTTGTGGGCGCAATTTCTTATGATGGTCTGAACAATGTGATCGGTGAAGTCACATCCAAGGGCATTCCCGTGATCGACGTGATCAATGGCGTGTCGTCCACCGATATTTCGGCCAAATCCTTGGTGTCTTTCCGCACCATGGGGTTTGAAACGGGCGCTTATCTGGCTGCAAACCACCCGGCGGGCTCTGACCCGGTCAAAGTAGGCTGGTTTCCTGGCCCAGCCGGTGCAGGCTGGGTTGAAGCCGCCCATGCAGGTTTCATGGAAGCGGTCGAAGGATCAGCGGTTGAAGTGTTGGAGCCGCGCTTTGGCGATACCGGCAAGGAAACTCAGCTGAAACTGGTTGAAGACGTTCTGCAAGCGAACCCCGAAGTACGGTATCTGGCCGGAACAGCAGTGACAGCTGAGGCTGCGCAGGGGCTTATCCGGGAACGGGGCCTGAAAGGCAAAGTTGACCTGCTGGCCTTCTATATGACCCCCGGCGTTTACACCGGTATCAAGCGGGGCTTCATTCTGGCGGCACCTGCCGACAGCATGGTTATTCAGGGCCGTGTCGCAATTGACCAAGCCGTGCGTATTCTGGAAGGCAAAGAATACGTGAAACACGTTGGTCCCAAGATTTTTGTGGTTGATCCGTCCAACATTGAGGACGTGTCGCGCGAAAACATTTTACCACCTGAGGGTTTCTCACCTGTGTTCACAGTGAGCAACTAAATCCCACCTCAGGTTTGCTGGCCGAAGGGAGGCTCTCTTCGGCCAGCATATTCCTTGGAGACATCTTCCATGTCAGCGCCCTTGATCGAAACCAAATCTCTAACAAAGCAGTATCCAGGTGTTCTGGCGCTGTCGCCGATGGATTTTGACTTGAAGTCAGGCGAAGTTCACGTGCTGTTTGGGGAAAACGGGGCTGGAAAGTCGACCCTGATTTCGATGCTGGCCGGGTCCAATAGCCCCACCAGCGGCGAAATGTTTTTGAATGGCCAGGTGGTTCAGTTCGACAACGTCGCTGATGCGCAGGCCAAGGGTATTTATACCGTATTTCAGGAATTTTCGCTGATCCCGACATTGACCGTCGCGCAAAACATTTTTCTGGGTTGGGAACCCGGCTTTGGCCCGTTCATCGACAATAAATCCATGCGCAAGCGCGCGCGTGAGATGCTGCATGAGCTGGGTTTTGACATTGACCCCAATCAGATTGTCGCTCGCCTGTCGCGGGCCCAGCAACAAATGGTGGAAATTACCAAAGCGTTTCATGGAAATCTGAAAGCTCTTATTCTGGACGAGCCCACAGCTTCATTGACAGACAAAGAGGTGGATCACCTTTTTGAGTTCGTACAAGAGCTGAAGGACAAAGGTGTTGGGATCATCTACATCTCGCACCGCATTCAAGAATTCAAACGGATCGCTGATCGTGTCACCGTTTTGCGTGATGGGGCCAAGATTGGCACCGTCGACATGGCGCAGACCAGTGAAGACGCGCTGATCGAAATGATGACCGGGCGCGCGATAGATGAGATTTATCCGCCCATCGACATCGGTTCGTGTGATGTCTTGCTAGAGGTTGAGGGGCTGAAAACCCCAGGTATCTCCAACGCATCATTCCAGGTGCGTGCTGGCGAGGTGTTGGGCGTCGCCGGGTTGGTCGGTTCCGGGAAATCACGCTTGTTCCGCAGCATTATGGGGCTGGGCACGCGGCTGGATGGCAAGGTGACATTCCGCGGCAAAGATATCAGCGCCCAGCCGACCAGAAAGATCATCACCTCTGGCATTTACTACCTTTCGCCTGACCGCAAAGCCGAAGGTTTGGATTTGGCCAAGCCCTCGCGGGACAATCTGGCGATCAATCTGATCATGGGCGGCAAGGTTGGCGGCAACGCGCAATTCGTCAAATGGGCCGAGGTTATCGCCGAGACCGGCACAATTTCAGACCACGTTCAGTTGCAGCAATCCTATCGCGGCAAACCCGTCTCTCAATTGTCGGGCGGGAACCAGCAAAAAGTGCTGTTTGGAAAATGCTTCGGACAAGATGCCGAGATTATCATTTTTGACGAACCCACCGTGGGCGTCGATATGGGCACCCGCGCGGCACTGTATTTGCTGATCAAGGAATTGGCCGAAGCGGGCAAGGGCGTTGTCATCATCTCATCTGACTTGCCCGAGGTGATGAACCTGGCACATCGCATGATCGTTTTGGCGCATGGCCACATCACCGCAGAGTTAAGCGGTGAGCAAATGACCGAAGATCAGGTTCTAAAATACTTCTTCGACGAAAGCGGAGCTAAACTATGACACCCGAAACCACTGCAAATGGCCCCGTGGCGTTGATACGCAAGGTCTTCATAAAGGTCGGTGTGCTGCCCTTCTTCCTTGTTGGGGCATTGATAATATTCACAATCTTGTCGCCAAAGTTTCTGACGACGCAGAACCTGGTCAATGTGGCCCGGCAATCGGTTTATCTGGTGTTGGTGTCTATGGGGCAGATGATCGTGCTGATATCTGGCGGCTTTGATTTGTCGGTTGGCACCGCGATTGCGTTGACATCCGTTGTATCCGCGCTGGGCATGGTGTGGTTCGCCGGTATCTTCCCCGAAGCCATCTGGCTGGCAATTGTACTGGGGGCGTTCATGGGCTTTGGCGCTGCCATTCTTGTTGGAATGGTGAATGGCATTGGCGTCGCATATTTTGACGTTTCACCCTTTATCATGACGTTGGGCGTGTCCTCGGTTGGGGCAGGGTTGGCATTGTTTCTGACCGGTGGCGTCCCGGTTTCTGGCCTGCCGTACACATTTGGCGATACGTTCGGGTTTGGCAGGCTGTGGGGCATACCGGTGCCAGTGATCATTGCGGTGATCTGCATAATTGTGATGTGGGTTTTCATGTCGCGCACGCGGCTGGGAACACAGGTTTATGCCGTTGGCGGCAACATCAAGGCGGCCCGTCTTTCCGCAATCAACACCAAACGAACCTTGATGCTGGCCTATACAATCTGCGCCTTGATCGCATCATTGACGGGGCTTTTGCTGACGGCACGGGTTGAGTCTGGAGAGGCGAATCTTGGCGCCACAATCGCAATGGAGTCCATCGCGGCATGTGTGATTGCCGGGGTCTCGCTGCGTGGGGGGATCGGGCGTGTCGAGAACGTTGTCTTGGGGGCATTTTTTATTGTTCTGGTCCAAAACGGGATGAACCTCGCCCAGGTCAGTTCTTACATGCAGATGGTCTTGCTAGGGGCGCTTCTGATTCTGGCGGTGATCTTTGATCAGATGCGCTATCGCTTCATTCTAAGTGGCCAATAGTGTTCAGCAGACCGGCGCAGTCTTGAGCCGGAAAATGCCGGGCTACCATGTCTTCAAATCTGAACAGGGGTCTTCCCGTGCTGAATTCTGTAATCAGCATCCGTCGAGACTCCGCCATTTCCCTTGCTGAACGGCTGAACGCGGTCATGCCGGGTGATTTTGACAAGAAAGCCGTCTTTGTAACGGCGGGGGCAGAAGCAGTAGAAGATGCCATCGGGTAACGCGCGCCGGGCTGCTTTTGCCTCGCGCCAAGCTGGCGCAGAGGCTGCGCGCGCCAGCGACATTTATGTTTTTGCATTCTCGCCGTGAAACTCTTATCCAAGGCCACTTCAACGCCGCACGGTGTTGGTAAACGCCCTTGGCCATGGCACCTGACGGGCCGCTGTTGAAACTGTCATGAGCGAATGATGACTTTGGAACGTCTTAACATTGAAACGCCCAACGCAAGTGGCAGCCAGATTGTGCTGACCGACTTGTGCTATAGCGTCGATGGTAAGGGCATTTTGCAGGGCATAACCCTGAAGACATCTGCGCCAAGAATTGGCATTGTCGGGCGCAACGGGTCAGGGAAATCGACGTTGGCACGCATATTGGCGGGGCTGATTGAGCCAACGTCAGGCTCGGCCTTGGTAAACGGGCATAACCTGGCGAAAGACCGCAAGGCGGCTTTGGCAGAAGTTGGGATCTTGTTTCAAAACCCCGATCACCAAATCATTTTCCCGACCGTGCTGGAAGAAGTCAGCTTTGGCTTGCGCCAGTTAGGTCAGGCCAAGAAAACGGCCGAGGAAAACGCAAGAAAAACGCTGGACGCATTTGGCAAAGCGCATTGGGCAGACGCCTATGTCAACAACCTGTCCCAAGGGCAAAAACACTTGGTGTGTTTGATGGCGGTTGTCGCCATGCAGCCGCGTATGATCATTCTGGATGAGCCCTATTCCGGCCTCGACATTCCCACCAAGCACCAGTTGACCCGATATCTGTCGCGGTATCAGGGGGCGTTGCTGCACATCACGCATGACCCAAGTGATTTGTCGGGGTACGATGATGTGGTTTGGTTGGAACAGGGCGCTGTCGAACAATCCGGCGCTGCGGATGTGGTCATCCCCGCCTATGTCGCCCAAATGAACACGCTGGGAGGATCAGATGATATCTCTGACCTCTCCCACTAAGACCTGGGCGCACAGTTGGCCTGCAGGGGCAAAACTGGCCGGGCTATGTATCGCGACGCTGGGTCTGTTCTTTTTGCAAAGCGTGCCCGTGCATGCGGCCGTATTTGCTGTGGTTCTTGGTCTTTATGCGCTGCCTGGGCGTGCTTTCTTTGTTTCGGGGCTTCGCAAACTTCAGCTGCTTTGGCCGTTCATCTTGATTGTCGCAATCTGGCATGTCTGGAGCGGGCAGATGGCCGAAGGCGCTGCGGTGATCTTGCGATTGATGTCGGCAGTTGCTTTGGCAAACCTCGTTACCATGACCACGCGCCTGACGGATATGATTGATGTGGTGCGCTTTCTGGCGCGGCCCTTCGCGCGTTTTGGCTTGCGCTCCGATATCTTGGAACTGGCGATTGCCTTGGTCATTCGCCTGACGCCGGTTCTAATTCAAAAAGGCAATCTGCTCTCGCAAGCCTGGCGTGCTCGCTCGCGTCGGCGCGCGGGATGGCGGATCATTCTCCCATTCACTATTCTTGCGTTGGATGACGCAGATCAGGTCGCAGAAGCGCTGCGCGCGCGCGGCGGGTTCAACACTTAGGAAGACACTTTGATGGAAAAAAACGTAGCCCTTATCGCCCTGTTCGCTGCATTGATTGCGGCGCTGGGGTTGATCCCGAAAATCACATTGGGCTTTGGTGTTCCGATCACAGCGCAAAGCCTGGGCGTTATGCTGTGCGGCACCATTCTCGGCTCCAAACGCGGTGCTTTGGCGGTGTTGTTGTTCTTGTTGTTGGTCGCGATTGGCCTGCCGTTGTTGTCTGGCGGGCGCGGTGGATTGGGTGTCTTTGTGTCCCCTTCGGCAGGATTTTTGATCGGGTGGCCATTTGCGGCCTTTGTCACGGGCTGGATCGTTGAAAACTGGCGTAGCGCGCCGTTGACGCTGGTTGCGGGTGTTGCATCCATCATTGGCGGAATTTTCTTGATGTATGCGTTTGGCATCGTGGGCCTGTCCGTCAGCCTGGACAAAACCTTGATCGAAGCCGCCGGTTTGGTGTCTGCCTTCGTGTTGGGGGATGTGATCAAAGCCGGCATTGCCGGAATGCTGACAGCGGCCTTGGCCAAGGCGCGCCCGGCAAGCGTTTTGTCGCGCGCCGATGTCATCTAGCTTTGCCGATATCCTTGCGCGGCGACGTTCTATTCGGGCCTATACCGATGATCCGGTAGATCGCACCACAGTGGAACGCATTTGCCGCGCAGCGCGTCGGGCCCCAAGTGGTGCGAATTTGCAGCCCGGTCAGTTCCATGTGCTGACCGGCGATGCGTTGACTGGATTGACAGATCGACTGCTGCAAGCCGCCGCAGACAATGCACCGATCGAGCATCAGTATTCCTATTTCCCCAAGCCGATGTCGCCCGATCTGAAAGACCGGCAACGAAAGGCTGGTTTCGCGCTGTACGAAGCGCTTGGCATTGCGCGCCGTGATGTGGCTGGGCGGCGCGATCAGTTCGCAAGAAACTACGCCTTCTTTGGCGCCCCCGTTGGCATTGTGGTGACGATTGACCGCAATATGGG
The DNA here is from genome assembly GCA_034670065.1 of Pseudoprimorskyibacter sp. Lineage (GTDB taxonomy): Bacteria > Pseudomonadota > Alphaproteobacteria > Rhodobacterales > Rhodobacteraceae > Mesobacterium_A. The sequence goes on from JAXMOG010000002.1 coordinate 732,102, forward strand.
CAAGGGCTGTTTCATGGACCTTGGCATGGCGATCATGTCCTTTCTGCTGGCCGCCGAAGACGAAGGTCTGGGCGCCACAGGTATCGGTGCTTTGGCCAACTACGGCAGTATCGTTCACGATAACTTGGGGCTGCCAAAGGACGAATTGGTTGTTTGTGGCATTGCCCTTGGGGTGGCAGACCGAATGGCCAAAGTGAACCAGTTTCAGACCGAACGTCAGGACGTGTCCAGCTTTACAACCTTTCGTGGGTTTGAAGAGTAGCGAGAGACGGCACCGCAAGCCCCACGGCTATTACTCGGATTGCAGCACCACCGCAGTGCCAAGCCCCCCGGCAGCGGCAATGGCGGCCAGGCCCGTTCCCTTGGTGCGGCGCAGATCGTGGAACAGACGAACGGCCAGAATGGCACCCGATGCCCCAATCGGATGTCCGCGCGCCAATGCCCCGCCTTGGGGATTAACGATATCGCGTGGAATTTTCGCGCCCCGCTGACAGGCGATGGCCTGAACGGCAAAGGCTTCCATAATCTCGGCTGTTGTCAGGTCCGTTGGGTCAAGTGCTGCAGCGTTGAGCACATGTCGGATCGCCTCGACAGGGGCCAATCCGGGGAGGTCAGGGCGTCCGCCCACTGTCCGCCCGGCGACAAATTGAACCGCAGGCAGGCGATGCGCCTTAACAAAATCCTCTGAGACCATCACGCAAAAGGCAGCGCCATCTGCTGCAACGGCCATGTTTGCAGCGGTGATACTGCCACTGGCAATTGGTGCGCGCTGACAGTGCTTTTGCGTCAGGTTGCGCGTAAAACTATCCTTCGTAACGCCTGCAACGGAGACGATTTCATCGCTCTGATTTGCAGGGCGCGCGGCCATCGCCTTGGCATGGCTGTGGATGGCCCAATCATCCTGTTCGGATTTTTCAATACTCAATTCCCGTGCCAGTGTATCGGCGGCATCAGCCATATCCGGATCACGGTCTGGCCACGGGGTAAATGGTGCCTGCTGATATTCGACAGGGGCGGTGCCATCGGCGAAGGTGTGAAACCGCAGTGGCCTGCGAGAATAACTTTCAACACCGCCTGCCACAACAACGTGGTGCTGCCCGGATTGGATCATTGCATCCGCCAAAACCAACGCATCCAAGCCGCCCGCACATTGGCGGTCAATAGACAGGCCAGCAACGCGTTCCGGCACGTCGGCGGCCAAAGCAAGTATTCTGGCCGGATTGCCGCCAGCGCCCAAGGCGTTGGCCACGATCAGTTCACCCACCGCGTCTGGCGAAAGCCCGGCATCGTGCAAGGCGGCGCGCAACACGGGCGCTGCCAAGCCGTGCAACGACAGGCCCGCCAATGCTCCGTTTCGCGGGGCCACAGCGCTGCGGCGCGCGGATATCAGGTAGGTCTTTGTCATTACAGGTCTGCCAATCGTCTGCTCAGGGCTTCCAAATCCGGTTTTCCGGCGGGCAGCAATGGCATGGCCGTCACAAAAACGAACTCCTTGGGCACTGACGCGTGTCCCAAAACAGCGCGGCAATGGCGCCGCAATACTGCCGGGGTTAGCGCCAAGTCATCACTTTGCACGAAGCACACAACCCTGTTGCCGCGCGCAGGGTCAGGCACGCCCAGAGCGGCGCAGTGAGCCACCCCTGACAGCTGCCCGACAGCCTGTTCTATCTCTTCCGGGAAGACGTTTTTGTCGGCAACGGTCACCATTCGGTTCTTGCGTCCCTTCAGAAACAGATACCCTTGGGCATCGACATACCCCATTTCACCGATACTCAGAAAGGCACCGTCCCACCGCGTTTCCTGCGCCGAACCAAGCGCATAACCGTCAAAAAGATATGGGCTGCTCACCCAAATTTCGCCGGTTTGACCGAGCAGCAGTTGGCCGGTCTTCCCGATACGCAGCCCCACGCCGGGGTAGGGGCGGCCCACAGCGCCCTGCGGTGTGTTTGCATCGGACAACGCGATGAAACTGGTTTCGCTGGCCCCGAAGAACTCATGCACCTGCGCCTGAGGAAACAAGGTGACCAAGTCGCCTTGCAAGCCGTGATCCAGCTTTCCGCCGCCTGTAAACACATGCCGGACACTTTGGATGGTCGTAACCTGGCCTGCGCGCGCACCGGATATCAATAGCCGCAGTTGGGTGGGGGTGGCGTACAGCACGCTGACGGACCGGTCTTGTAGCATCCGTATCTGCCGGGTCGGACCCATCCGATCCATGGCGCAAAGGTCCGCGCCCAAGTGCAGTGCTTCTAACGTTGCGTATAGTGTCAGAGAGTGACCAAGCGCGCCAAAGGTCGCGTAGGTGTCCTTAGACGAAATAGAAAACGTGGTGTGCGAGATGTCAAAGCTAGCAATCCATGTCGCCGGGCGTCGCCGGATCGTTTTGGGTTGCCCGCTGCTGCCCGAAGTTTGGCACAACAGCCATTGATGATCGTCGTATTGCAGCGCAATTGGGTCTGTGTCTGATTGGCGTGCAATGATCGTTGCCTTGGCGGTTAAGCCATCCAGCAATGTTCCCAGCCCCGGCGCATCCGGCGTCAGGATCGTGCTGACAGTATTCAGCGTGAATGGCGTTTCAGATTTCATTTCGGCGCGACCATAGCACAATTGGCCCAGCATATGCCGCTGAAAAATTTGACCTTTCCCTGCGTCTCTTGGTCGGCGAACAGTGCGATTGGCCGTGTGCATCTGTTTGGCAAATACAAGCGGGCAGTTTGCTTAAAACCCCTTGGTGGTCGTTAGAAGATGTCAAAATATTCGCGCTGTTCCCAGTTGGACACTTCGCTGTGGAACCGGTCCAGCTCTGCCTGTTTGATCTGGCAATAATACTCGATAAATCCGGCGCCGATCTTATCGGCGAAAAAGCGATCTGATCTAAGCGCATCCAGCGCGACGTCCAGCGATTTTGGCAAAAACGGCGCGTCTGTATCATAAGGGCTATCGGCCGAAGGACCGGGGTCTGCGCTGGTGTCTATTCCGTCCAAACCGGCATGGATTTGCGATGCCATGTACAGGTATGGATTGGCGAGCGGTTCCCCAACACGGTTTTCGATGCGCGAGGCCTTATCCCCCGGCCCGCCCAAAACCCGCGCCATGACGCCACGATTGTCGCGCCCCCAAATCGCCCTGTCCGGCGCCAAAGAAAAGCTGCGATAGCGTTTGTAGCCGTTCAATGTGGGTGTGGTAAAAAGCGCCCCGGCACGGGCGTGTTTCAGCAACCCGGCCAGATAGCCCATACCCAGCGGTGATAGCGGGTCTTTGGCACCAGCATCGGCGATGAACAGGTTGGCGCCATCGCTGCGTTGTCGCAAACTTTGGTGCAGGTGCCAGCCCGATGCCATGCCATTGGTCATCTGTGGCCGACACATGAACGTGGCATGGTATCCGTGCCGGGCGGCGATCTGCTTTATGGCTGCACGGAACAGCACCATCAAATCCGCCGGCACCAGATTTTCAGTGGGCGCAAAGGTAAATTCAAATTGGCTGGGCCCATATTCCACTTCGACAGACACCAGCGGCAGGCCAAGCGCCTGAATATTGCGTCGCAATATGTCCAGTATGGGCTCAACAGCATCGTATCGCTGTTCGGTCAGATACTGATACCCGCGCGAGGTTAGGCTGACATCGGGCGGAGTGCCCGGTTGCCCGGCATCTTGCAGCGCCATACGGGCGTCCTCTTGCCGGAACAGATGAAATTCCACCTCCAGACCGGCGACAAAATCCATGCCACGTGCATCCAGCCCAGCCAGTGCATCGCGCATCACCTGCCGGGTTGAGAACGGTACACTGCGCCCGTCTTGAAAGAGCAAATCGCATTGCAACCAGCCTGAACGCGGGCTCCACGGCAGAATTCGAAAGGTAGAAGGATCGGGCATCATCATCAGGTCAGCTGCGCCCTGAAGCTCTGGCATGTTGAAGCCACCACCCTCGGACCAGATGGGAAAGACGGTTCGGTGCGATGTGTCCTTCAGCAGCAAAGTGGTGGTGACCGAACATCCTTTGTCCAGCAACGAGATCGCCTCAGCCGCGACAAGTGTCTTACCCCGCATTACACCGTGCTGGTCAGCAAAAACCAACCTGACCGTTTCCAACCCTTCGGCTTGAATGATCCGTGCAACTTCGGCGCTCAGCCGGGCGCGATCCTGCCCAGGCCATTGCGCGGTTTCAGCATTGACGCGGCCGGCCGCCGTTTTTGACAGATCTTCCATGGCCTGCTCCGATCCATGTTTTATGGGAATACGGGCCTGTACCCGCAGACTTGTTCGCTTATTCGCCAACCAACAGATGCGGGGCCGCTTCGGCAATTTCCTGAGGAACTTCGACACCCCATGACGCATTTCGGCGCCGCCGGACATCGACTTCCATCCAGTATAATTCCCATCCTTGGGTCGGGCCGATCCCATCCATCGTGGCCGGGCCTTGCACTGATTTATGCGTGCGTTCATCAAAGATCATCATCGGGGTTTCACCGTCTTGGACCTTTTTGATCTGTTCACGCAGCATACGGCGATAGGCGATGATGCCTTTGTCGGATTTGCCTAGATGTTCGCGCGTGCGGTCTTGTATCCGGCCCATGCTCTCGCAGGCCCATTGGTCATGCACATTAATGTCCTGCCCCATGCCGGTATAGGTGTCGTTCTCTTGTTCCTGTGGGTCAAATCCATATTCGTTGGATTTGTTGCGGCGGGATTTATACAGCGGGCCTTCATGCATCGCCAAACGCTGTGCGCGCATTTTGTCCTTGTCGACCGGGTCTGTGTAGCTGGTGAAGATCGCGTACCAGTAGCAGGTTTCGTCATCGACCGGGACATGCCATTGGGTGATCGTCATTTCACTGCTCATCGGAATGGCAAACCCGTGCGGAAAAACCTGATTGGTGACCCGCACATGCGTGCGCTGGTCGTCAATTTCGCGCAGGGCAATCAGCCGAAGACCGTATTCTGTGGTTTCTACATTGATGATCGGGCGGTCATATTCGCGCAGGACCATTGTCATGGGCAGTTCACTGTCGGCCGAAGCCGCACGGAACTGTTTGCCATAAGACTTGCTGGGGTCTTCGTCATGAAAGAAGCGGTGCAGGAACGAGGCATGCGCAGGGTCGATGCCCACTTCCAAGGCTTGCAGCCAGTTACACTCCCACATGCCTTTGAAAGCAAAAACATGAGTGTCAGGCGCGGCAAAGGCATCCAGCTGCGGCATGACCGGTGGTTCGCCTTCGCCAAGATAGGCCCAGATAATGCCGGCTTTGACCATAACCTTGTAAGCGGGCTGGTGGATGCCCGCACATAGGCGCGAATTCACCGGTTCTGCCGGCGTATCCAGACAGTTGCCGTCTGCGTCGAACTTCCAGCCGTGAAAGGCACACCGGATTCCGCCCTGTTCCACGCGACCATATGCCAAGTCGGCGCCCCGGTGGGGGCAATCCCGACGCAACATGCCGTAGGTGGTTTGCCCGTTCTCATCTGTGCCGGTTTTGAACAGAACCAGATCCTCGCCAAGCAATCGAACCGGGATCACCTTGCGGTCGCCCTCCAACTCATCCACCAGCGCTGCCGGTTGCCAGTAACTCCGCATCAGGTTCCCACACGGCGTATCGGGGCCGGTAAGAGTCATCAGGTCATTCTGTTCTTGGCTGATCATTCTGAGTTACCTCGTAATGCACGGCAGGTGCCGCATGTTTTGCGAACGGGCGACGGTTGGGCCGACCCAACCCGGATAATTCTCGATGCCGGGCGTATTCCCGGTCTGGGGCAGGGAATGGGGTGCACAGCTTTGACAATGCAAAAACGTCGCCAGCGGTGCATGTATAGCGTCGCAGTGGCTGGCGTCTTGGGCAAGCACATAAATTGACATGTTTTCCCCTCCCCACTCAAACAGTACCAACGCAAATCATCTGTCGCCAGTCAACCCGTGCAGGAACGACGCAAGGTTCAACCCGTCAAAACGTTTGTGGCAGCTGCCCTAGTGTCTAATAGCGGCCGGATTAGGCGTGATCGGGTCTTTGATGCGCGCAGCGTGAAGTGGCGCGCGTTCAATGTTGCAGGCCGCGCAACGGTTATTCCGCCGCGTGGTTGATCACCAAGTCAGCAAGGGCGGCTTCCAGTGCTGGCACCAGGTTGGTGCTGTCATCCACAATTCCAACGTCCGTGTTGATCTGAAACGCGATGGTTACGCCGGAATCAGCATAGTGGCGCAGGCTGGAAACATAGCCGGGAATCCAGCCACCATGTCCATAAACCGGGCCGTGCTGCGTTTCGGAGTAGATTGCGACCCCTGCGCCGTAGAAGATGCTTGGCGCTTCGGGTGAAACGCTGACCCCGTCCAGCAGACGTGAAAGATAGGGCGCTTGCAGGGCTGCTTCGGTGAAAAGCGCGTGCCCCCAGACGGCCAAGTCATGTGAGGTGGACACCAAACCACCGCCAGTCCATTCAATTGCCGGATCCCAAATAAGCGACCCGTTCGCATCCATTGTTCGCGGGGGGAGGCCAAAAGGATTGGCTTTGACGGTGTAGCCCACCGCCAGCCCATCAAAGGTGCGACCGTTCGAGGGCGATGTGGCCAACAGGCCCAGCGGTGCAAGCAAGCGCTGTGTCACAACATCGTAGTAGGATTGTCCGGTTGCTTCTTCGATCACCAGGCCAAGCAACAGATACCCCGTATCAGAATAGGCCCAACCAGCCCCCGCCGGGAAAAGCGGTTCCTCACCCAGAATGAATGCAATAGCCTGTTCCGGTGACATGGCATCTTGGTCGTCTGATGCTCGGTCGGTCATTTCGGCGGCAAAGGCTGGCAGATTGACATGGTCCGCAAGCCCGGAACTGTGGCGCAACAGGTCATTCACGGTGATCGCTGAACCATTCGGCAATTGGTCAAACCAAGACCGTTCCTTGAGGTGTTGCGAAACCAGATCATCCCTTGCAAGAACGCCGTCGCTTTCCAGCGACAAAATTGTAGCTGCAACAAAGGTTTTGCCGATGCTCGCCGCCAACATTCTGGAATCCGGCATCATTACCGTTTCTGCTTCCACATCAGCTAACCCGGTTGCGACGGAAACGACCTGACCGTCGTCCAAAGCGTAAGCCACCGTTGCACCGGGAAACCGGTAGTTCGTGTGGAACTCTGCAAGAAGGGTTTGAACCTTGTCTTCCAGCGTCGCCGACCATGCAGGCGCGGTTGCAAAGACACTTGTCGCGCCTAGGCCAATGAACAGCAGGAAAGTACGAAGAAACCCCGTTATTGCCCCGCGCTTTGCGTGTTGGGAATGACGGTGGTTACAGCCTGACTGCGGGTGAACATCGTGTCGCGGTTCAGCCACACCACAATCGCCGTGACCACCAACAGAATCCAGGTGTCATACGGCTGCGCATCTGGCCAAAACGGGTTGATGAGCTGCCAGTGAAACAACATCGGCCAAACAAGACTGCCACGAGTGCTATTGAACAGCGGTGTCACCAAAACAGCCAGAACGACATTGCCCACAAAGAATGGTGTGAAATTCCACCCGCTTTGAACGGTGCCCGCCAAAAAGAAGGCGGGCAAATGCCAGATGCCCCAAACAGAGCCGATTGTCACCCCTGCCCAAATCGGCGCGACATGGCGCTGCAACAGGGGTTGGGCAAAGCCCCGCCAGCCGAATTCTTCAATCGGGCCAAGGAAAAGCATCATGAACAGAACCGCAACCATCGGGCCCGCACCTTCGGGCGGCCAAGGCGCCAGTATCGGCCCGCCCTTGAACAATGAGCCTGCAACGAAAACCAGAGGGAGCCCGACCAATACAAATGCGATCCAGGCAGGGGGGCACTTAAACAGCAAAAGTCGCGATAAAAAGGATCGAAGGCCAGCGCCGCCGCCATAAACGCCAACCAATATGAACGCTGAAATGGCGGGGCCCCAAGTGGCCAAGAAAAAGAACGGGTGCGCGCCACTGATTTCGCCAAACCAAGACACCGCCTGTTCTGGGAAAAGAATGTAGATACTAACCAACCCCCAAGTGATCGCGAAGGTGATGATCAAGAATAAGATCAGCGCGCTGGACGGAACAATCTGCTTTGAAAATTGCTTTGTAGTGTTCATGCGTCTTTTCCTTTCGAATGAGCACTCAATCAGAGAAAGATTATAGGAAAAGACCGAAGGATCGTTGATCTTGGCCAATTCGGCATCGTTTCGGATGGCACTGCACTGTTCGCGCGGCCTTGGTGTTCTTGACGTGCAGTGAATTTTCAGCTCGCTTGACGCATGATTGATCGTGGATAATAATTGTCCATGATTCGGTTGTGAGGGCAAATATGAAATTGGGTGACGGTGTAGAGCAGGCGATCCATTCTGTGTCTTTGCTGGCGGGGCTGCCCGATGACGGGCTGTTGTCAGCAGCGGCATTGGCGGAGTTTCACGGGGTTTCGGCCAGCTATCTGCTGAAGCATTTGCAGGCGCTGTCCAAGGTCGGAATTACGCACACGTTGCCGGGGCCAAAGGGCGGTTATCGCCTTGCCAAAGCGCCCGAAGACATCACGTTGCTGGATATCGTTTTGGCGGTGGAGGGGCCCGAGCCGGCCTTTCGCTGTAAAGAAATTCGCCAGAACGGGCCATCGCCGCTTCCCAAACAGTATTTCGCAGCACCTTGCCAGATCAATGCCGCGATGCTGCGCGCTGAGAGGGCGTATCGAAACGAACTGCGCAGCGTGACGATCGGGCAATTGATGGCGCAGCTGCAACGCGATGATGATGGTGCGATAGCCGAGCGCGGTTGTGCCTTCTTTGCGAAAAACATGCGCGAAACCACGCCAAAATCTTAAAAATACAAAGGACTACAAAATGGAATCTCGCCTTGATTATATGAAGGCTTCGCCTGACGCGTTTCAGGCCGTCTGGGCACTGGAGCAATTTGTCGCCACGAAATCAGGATTGGACCCGAGCCTGATTCATCTGCTGAAGCTGCGCGCGTCACAGATAAATGGCTGTGCCTACTGCGTTGACATGCACACCAAAGAGTCGCGCAAACACGGGATGAGCGAACAGTGGATCGCCATGGTCTGTGTTTGGCGGGAATCTGCCGTGTTCGATGCGCGCGAACGGGCGTTGCTGGAATGGACGGAAGCCCTGACAAATCTAAGCACAACAGGCGCACCTGACGCTGTCTTTCAGGATCTTCGCGCCCATTTTTCCGAGGAAGAGGCGACCAAACTGACAGTTGCCATTGGAGCGATCAATGTTTGGAACCGGCTGGCTGTCGGGTTCCGAACACAGCATCCGCTGGATCATGTTGCATAATCAGAAGTGGCGCGCCCGCAAACGCGTTGCGAGCTAACGGCTTTCTTAACTGTGTAAGCGCAAAAGCAGCCACAATGCAGAAATTGCCAAGTTACAATGGTAAGGGAAGAGGAGATGGTGCTGTGAGAGAGGATTGAACTCTCGACCTCACCCTTACCAAGGGTGTGCTCTACCACTGAGCTACCACAGCATCTTTTCCAACTCGCAACCGCGGATGTTACCCCGTGGCCGAAGGGTTCTGGATTAACCCTTCATTTTCAGCGCCTTCACCCAGCAAGGTTTCCATTTTCACAGAGACCGTTTTGCCAACCAAGATCGGCAGTGCCGGGCGCCTCTTTGGCGTGGCGGGTGATTAGCTGTAAAACAGGGGTCATGCAAGGGCAATCTGGACCCTTTTTTGCCACTGGGGTAGGAAGGCGGCATGGAGCAGAAACCGAGTACCGGAAAAACCAAGGCGGAAGTTCGCGAAACGCGGCTGAAAGCGGCGCTGAAGGCCAATATGGCCCGGCGCAAAGCTCAGGCCAAGGCGCGTGCCAACCAAACTGATGGCGCGCCGGGGCAGTCCGACAAAACAAAGGAATAGGCAGGCATGGATTCGATAGTAGTGACCGGGAACGGCCCGTTGAACGGGGCAATCCCGATTGCAGGGGCCAAAAATGCCTGTTTGACGTTGATGCCGGCCACGCTGTTAAGCGAAGAGCCGCTGACGTTGACCAATGCGCCGCGGCTGTCCGATATCAAGACAATGACCCAGCTGTTGCAATCGCTGGGCGCCGAAGTGTCTGCGCTGCAGGATGGCAAAGTGCTGGCGATGTCCAGTCATGACCTGACCAGCCACAAGGCCGACTATGAGATTGTGCGCAAAATGCGCGCCTCGATTCTGGTGCTTGGACCGCTGCTGGCACGTTTCGGTGAGGCGATCGTGTCGCTGCCGGGGGGCTGTGCCATCGGTGCGCGGCCGGTTGATCTGCACCTCAAGGCGCTTGAGGCCATGGGCGCAGAGCTGGACCTGCGGGACGGTTACGTACATGCAAAAGCGCCCGGCGGTCTAAAGGGCGGCAAAATAGAGTTTCCCTTTGTTTCCGTGGGCGCCACCGAAAACGCATTGATGGCGGCAACCTTGGCGAAGGGCACAACCGTGATGTCCAACGCCGCACGCGAACCAGAAATTGTCGATTTGGCCGATTGCCTGCGCAAGATGGGCGCACAGATTGAAGGTGACGGGACAGATACCATCACGATTCAAGGCGTGGATCGTTTGGGTGGAGCCACACATCAGGTGGTCACAGACCGCATCGAATTAGGCACATACATGCTGGCCCCCGCAATCTGCGGTGGCGAGGTAGAGCTGCTGGGCGGGCGGATCAACCTGATCGGCGCGTTCTGCGAAAAGCTGGACGAGGCAGGTATTTCGGTTGAGGAAACCAAGCGCGGTCTGACGGTGCGGTGCAAGAATGGCAGGGCCTCGGCGGTGAATGTCACAACAGAGCCGTTTCCGGGCTTCCCAACGGATTTGCAGGCACAGATGATGGCGCTTCTGTGCACGGCAGAGGGTACCTCGGTTTTGGAAGAGAAGATCTTTGAAAATCGGTTTATGCATGCCCCGGAACTGATCCGTATGGGCGCGAAAATTGATGTTCATGGTGGGACAGCCACCGTGACGGGCGTTGATCGACTGCGCGGTGCGCCGGTTATGGCCACGGATTTGCGCGCAAGTGTGTCGCTGATTCTTGCCGGATTGGCAGCCGAAGGGGACACAATTGTCAGTCGTGTCTACCATCTGGACCGCGGATATGAGCATGTTGTGCGAAAGTTGTCGGCAGTTGGCGCCAAGATAGAAAGGGTCAAAGAAAAGTGACTCAGGATGCACGGTTTGAAGACGGTGGCGACAAGCCCCTGAACTTGGGGGCAGTCGATGCCGAAGACCTGAACGTTATCTCGGCGTTGGTACAGGATGCGATCCTTCCGGCGACTGAAATGCGCTGGTTGCCAGCCGAACGGCAATTGGCCGTTTTGCTGAATCGTCTGCGGTGGGAAGATGTGCCTGCCGCGCAAAAACGGGACCGCCCCGTTGAGCGGGTGCAATCCTTGTTGGTGGTCTCCGATGTGATGCGTGTGGCCAGCCAGGGCGTGGATCGCACAGACAGTGATACCGTTCTGTCAGTGCTGAGTGTTGAATTTGAGCCGGGCGAAGACGGCGCAGGCCATGTGATTGTCACCTTGGCCGGTGACGGGGCGCTGCGCGCCGAAGTAGAGGCGTTGGATGTGTCACTAAAAGATGTCACGCGCCCGTATTTGGCACCATCTCGTAAACTGCCAGAGCATCCCGAATAACGGCCCAAGACCTGGGCGCAAAGTCGGGCGCTACCGGGCAGGCCGCTTGAGCCTTGCCGGGTCTGCGCGTAAGAGCAGGGCAGATCACAGCGGAGGCGCAAATGCCCGTTTTTCTTGATACGACCGAGGCGGATTTCGAAGCGCGGTTCACACAGCTGCTGTCAGCCAAGCGCGAAGACAGCCCGGATGTGGATGACACTGTTGCCGGGATCATTGCTGATGTGCGCGCGCGGGGCGACGCGGCGGTTCTGGAATTGACGGAAAAATTCGACCGTATGTCCATCGAAGCCGAGGCAATGGCCTTTTCCGTCGCAGAAGTTGATGCGGAAATCGCCAAGGTCCCATCTGCCGAACGCGATGCATTGGAACTGGCGGCAGAGCGTATCCGCGCCTATCACGCGCGTCAGATGCCCGCCGATGACAGCTGGACAGATGACAGTGGCGCAACGCTTGGCTGGCGCTGGACGCCGGTTTCGGCGGCTGGGTTGTACGTGCCCGGCGGTTTGGCCAGCTATCCGTCTTCTGTTCTGATGAACGCAATTCCGGCCAAGGTGGCTGGTGTGCCGCGTTTGGCCATCACCTGTCCAACGCCCGATGGGGTGGTGAACCCGCTGGTTCTGCTTGCGGCACGGATTTCGGGTGTGGATGAGATCTATCGTATCGGTGGGGCGCAGGCGATTGCTGCGCTGGCCTATGGCACACAAACCGTTCCCCCCGTGGATATGATTACCGGGCCGGGCAATGCGTTTGTTGCAGCGGCCAAACGGCGGGTCTTTGGGAAGGTTGGGATCGACATGATTGCCGGCCCGTCAGAGATTCTGGTGATTGCGGACCGGGACAATGACCCAGATTGGATCGCCTTGGACCTGATGAGCCAAGCGGAACATGACGAAAGCGCGCAATCTATCCTTATCACCGACGATGCGGCCTTCGGCCGGGCCGTTTGCGATGCGGTTGACCGCCAGTTGCAAGTGTTGGAGCGCAGTGCCATCGCTGGGGCAAGCTGGCGTGATTTTGGTGCTGTGATTACGGTGCGGGACTTGGACGAAGCGGCAGGCCTGTCAGACCGTATCGCGCCCGAGCATTTGGAGCTTTGCGTTGCTGACCCTGATGCGCTGGCCAACAAAGTGACCCATGCTGGTGCGATCTTCCTTGGCCAATGGACCCCGGAAGCCATAGGCGACTATGTCGGCGGCCCAAACCACGTGCTTCCCACCGCGCGGTCGGCCCGATTCTCCTCCGGTCTTTCGGTTATGGACTTTCTGAAACGCACGACATTGTCCAAGATGTCGCCCGACGCGTTGCGCGCCATTGGCCCGTCTGCCGAAGTGTTGGCCAAAAGCGAAAGCTTGCAAGCGCATGGGCTTTCGGTGACAGCGCGGCTAAAAAAGCTGAATTCCTGATCAGAGCCGCATTCGGCTTTGCAGCGGCGAATTTTGCGGCCGTCTTAAGCGGCTGTTATGGAATAGAAACGTTGAGACCTGCACCGGCAAGCATGGTGGTTGCGGCATGGCTGCGATCCCACGCTGGTGGCAAAGGTTACGTTTGGTCAGTCGCGCTTTTTGTTGTCGGTACGGCCACGATCTGAAACAAATGCTGCACTGCAGCTAAACTGCGGCGGCGCATGAGTTGCGTCATCGCGGGTTGGCTGTTAATCGAGAGATAGCATTTGAAGGCCTACGCTCATGACGCGCATCGCACATATCGAATTGGACGACGCGAACCTGCCGCCGCCCACGCCGGAAATCGAACAGGAACGCCGTGTGGCGATGTTTGACTTGATGGAAGAAAACTCTTTCATCTTGCCTGCTCGCGACGATCGCCCAGTTCCTGCTGGCCCCTATAATGTGGGCCTGTCGATACGTGACAAACGCCTTGTCTTTGACGTGACAACCGAAGGCCATGAAAAGGCGGCTGAGTTTCACTTGTCACTCAGCCCGTTCCGTCAAGTGGTGAAGGACTATTTCCAGATCTGCAAAAGCTATTTTGACGCTGTGAAAAACTTGCCGCCCAGCCAGATTGAAACCATTGATATGGCACGGCGTGGCATTCACAACGAGGGATCGCGGATTTTGCAAGAACGTCTGGAAGGCAAAGCCGAGGTCGATGACGACACGGCGCGCCGTCTGTTCACACTAGTTTGCGTTCTGCATTTCGGTAACTGACGCGTGCCGGGTTCCCTTCCGCAATCGGTGTTGTTTTGCTGCGATTACAACGCCGTCCGGTCGCCGATGGCCGAAGGGATCATGAAAAAGCTATATGGGTTTGACACCTATGTTCAGTCCGTTGGCGTGATGAATGACCTGGAAATCGATGGTTTTGCCATCGCGGTCTGTAAAGAAATCGGAATTGAACTTTCGCGCCATCGCTCTCGTAGTTTCACTGAGTTGGAAGAAGAGGGCGAAACGCTATCCAGTTTCGACCTGATCGTTGCGCTGTCACCAGCCTCGCAACGCAGAGCGCTGGAACTGACCGGCAGTTATCATCTGACAGTCGAATACTGGCCCATCATGGACCCAAGCGGATTGGGCGAAACGCGAGAGACAAAGCTAAACGCCTATCGTCAGACACGTGATCAGATTGTGGACCAGTTGCGGGGCAAGTGGGGAGCCAAGTAGCCCATGCGGGTTGAGGTGCTGACTGGTGAAGCCTTGGACGCAGCGCTGGATGATGTGGCGCGTTTGCGGATCAGCGTTTTTCGGGATTGGCCTTACCTTTATGATGGCGATTTTGCTTACGAGCAGAGCTACTTGCAAACCTATCGGGACAGCCAAGACGCCGTTCTGATTGGGGCATTTGATGGCACAGCGTTGGTTGGCGCGGCGACGGGCACCCCAATGGAAGACCACGCCGAAGATTTTGCAGCCCCATTCGTGGCAACTGGAATAGAGCTAGGTTCGATATTCTATTGTGCGGAATCTGTGTTGCACCCGGCGTATCGCGGGCAGGGGATTGGGCACCGTTTCTTTGATTTGCGAGAGGCGCATGCCGCCAAACTGGGCTTTGCCTACAGCGCGTTTTGTGCGGTGGTCCGACCAGGCAATCATCCAAAACGGCCAAAGGATTATAAAAAGCTGGATCCGTTTTGGCGCAAGCGCGGCTATGCGCCTGTTCCCGGTGTGGTCGCGACGTTCAAATGGCGTGACGTGGGGGTGGATAGGGCTACGGATAAGCCGCTGCAATTTTGGATGCGGCGGCTGTAGTCCGGCAGTGTTCCAAAAATCGAGGCGTAATCCCTATGCCTGTGGCACGCCATAAAACGCAGCAGCGGTGCCGCCATAAATTGCTGCACGGTCTTGGTCTGATACGCGGGTGAGAAGGGCATCAGAGGTTTCACGCCAACGATCATAGCTGCCAGCCAGATTCAGTACGGGCCAATCGCTGCCCCACATCACGCGCTCAGCGCCAAATTCAGTAAGCACATGGTCGACAACAGGCTGCAAGGTGCGCGCTGTCCACTCCGGACCTGCTTCATTGGCAAGGCCGGACATTTTGCAAAACACATTCGGCAACAGCGCAAGTTTCGCTATGTCTTCGCGCCATATGTCGCCCGCATCCGCACCGCCCGCGATTTCGGGTTTGGCGCAATGATCAATCACAATGGGTAGAGAGGGAAACTGCGCGGCGACCTTGGCCAAAACCGGCAGGTGCCGTGGAACGACCAATGCATCAAATCGAAGACCACGTGCCGCCAGCTCTGCAAGGTTGGCCAGAACCGTTGGACGTATGATCCAGTCAGTGTCGCTGATATCCTGCAACATCGGGCGCACACCTTTGAAAACCGGGTGCTGCATAAGATGATCTAACATGGCGGGTGCATCCGCATTGTCCAGATCGACCCAGCCAACAACGCCTTTGATAAAGCTATTCTGACGCGCCAAACCCAGTAGAAACTCGGTTTCGGCAACGGTTGCCGCCGCCTGAACCACAATCGTGCCTGTGATGCCATGGCGCTGGATCAGCGGCGCAATGTCTAAGGGCAGGGTATCATGGCGAATGTCAGCAACGTCATCCGTCATCCAATCATAATCACCACGCGCAATTTGCCAAAAATGCTGATGCGCATCGATCTTTGGTATCATTGGCATCTCTGGTTCCTCCCCAAACGGCCATGCGACAGGTTCTTAGGTGAAAACCAGTATTACGCATAGCGTGTGCCGAAAGAAGGCAGGTCCGAACACAGCATCCAAAGAGGGGACCGATACGTCGATTAGACGTTTGATATCGGCCAAAGCCCACAACGCGGGCCAGGGCCAAAGTTTACGTCACTGCGATGACTTATGGATAGGAAGCGCGCGCTTGTGCAAAGGACAGCAGCCGGCGGGTCTTCTCATCCCACAAGTGCAGCCGCGCATTGATCAAGCTTTCGCGAACTGTCATCCGATTGCCTTGGGCCAGTTCCACGTGATCGCGCAGAACCTCTGGCAAACGATAGAACGGTACTCGGCTATACAGGTGATGGACGTGATGAATGCCGATATTGGCGCTCATCCACTGAAGGATCGGAGGCAAAACATAGTGAGAGCTGCCCTGAAGTGCGGCGTCATGCATTTGCCAATCTTCCTCGGTGTCCCAGTGTGTCGCTTCGAATTGGTGCTGCACGTAAAACAACCACATCCCTGCTGTCGCCGCGATCAACGTCGTGGGCAGGAAGATCAACAGGATTGGCGCCCAACCGCCGAAATAATAAAGGACCAGCAATCCGATCAGGATAGAGACGTTCGTGCCCATGGCGCTGATCCAGCAACGGGTGCTGCCCATCAGGCCGATGGGTAGTCGGCTTTGCAGGAAGAAGATGTAAGCAGGGCCAATACCGAACAAAACGAACGGGTTCCGATACAACCGATACATCAGGCGATTGAAGGTCGACATTTCCTTGTACTCAGTCACCGTCAGCGTGTGGATATCACCAACGCCACGTTGGCTGAGATTGCCGGATGAGCTGTGGTGAATAGAGTGCGTGCGGCGCCAGACATCATACGGCGTCAACGTCAGCACACCAAGTATACGGCCCAGCCAATCACTGGCAGATCGGTTGTTCAGAAACGCCCCATGCCCGCAATCATGCTGAATGCAGAAAAGACGCAACAGGAAACCAGCGTTCAAAACGGAAATCGCGAAAGTCAGCCAGTAGCTGAACCCCATGGACCACCACGCCAGACCCCACAAGCCAAAAAAGGGGATCATAGTGACAGCAAGTTCATACAAACTGCGCGGCAAGCTGGGGTCGCGATATTTCGCAAGGACTTTGACCCATTCCCTCGACGTTCGTGTTTCAGTGTGATGCCGAGGAGCTTCCGATTGATCGAACATGAGCCTGCTTTTTTATCTAAGTTGGTTGACCTCATATACGAAGTGGGGGGTTTCGCAAATGTCACTTGGAGAAAACATTCCCCTAAACTGATTTGTTTAAAAAAATGTGGCACTTAGGCAAGTTTTGAGGGCGCAATCCGCCTAATCGGATGTTTTGAGGCGATAGTCTTTGGCGAACTTTGGCTTATGACAGGGCATTTTGCCCGATTCACTGTTTCGCGCTCTGGTGCAGTTTGCGTTTTTTACGAGAGCGCAGCATCGCCCGTCCTAAGAATGCCGTCAGCGCCAAACCTGCCAGCAGACCAGCAAAGTTGGCCGCAATATCTGCAACGGCGGTGATCTGACCGGAAAACGCGAACCCCAGGCTGACATAGACAGCGACCCAAACCGCCTCTCCGCTGAAACTGCCAACGGTAAAATGCGGCCAGGCCATCCGCCCAGCACCGCCCAAGAAGTTTACATAAGGGCCCAGTGGACTGAACAGCCATCGCGACAGAAATACCGCCATGAACCCGCGTTGATCCAAAAGGTTTTGCGCTTGGGTCAGCAGTTTTGCTGTTGTGCTGCGATGCCCCAACCCGCGCCGCAGCAATCCACCGCCCCAGGCCCCGAACCGGTATCCGGTTTGATCGCCCAAAACCGCGCCGCCCCAGGCACCCGCCACCACTGACCAAAGCGTAAGGTCGTTACTGGCAACAAAAGCGCCACCGGCCAACATGATCAATGAGGACGGAACCGGTACGGCCAGGCACGACAAAAAGGTTGTCAGCGCGATTGCCCAAACGCCGTAGACCGGCACCAGCTCAAGAAAGGTGTCCGTCATTTAGAGAGTTCGAATTCTTGAATTGCCTGCTCCAACATCAGGATCAGGACTTCCGGGTCCACGCCCCGCTCATCGGCCAGTTCGTGCAGTGTTATGCGGCCGCCGGGTTTTTTGGGCATGTCCAAACCCAAAGTGTCAGCAACAATTTCAGGCGGGATATGCCAAGCATGCGCCACAAACTTGGGGGTCATCCATGGTTCGATGGCCGTTGGCGGTTCATCGTGATGCGGTGGCTGGAAGAACATGAAAAGCACCAAGCGCACTGCGAAAAACAAAGTTAACGCAACGGTGATTATGAACGCGATCGTCAGTGGGCGGTTTCGGCGGGTCATTGGCATGGGCACAACATAGGCACTGTCCGCAGCTTCGGCTATATTCAAATCAAATCATTCAAAGCAGGTGAAAATGAAGATCGCGACAGCCGCTTATCCCATGGCGTTCTTGGAAAATTGGGACGCTTATGCGCAGAAAATCGCGCATTGGGTGGCCCAAGCAGCGGAAAAGGGCGCTGATTTGTTGGTGTTTCCGGAATATGGCGCCATGGAATTGGCCACGTTAAGTGGGGCTGAAATTGCCAATGACCTTGAACGGTCTCTTCATGCTGTGTCCGACTTGGTTCCACAGGTCGATGCATTGCATGCAACATTGGCCGCGCGCCATGGCGTGCATATTCTTGCTGCTTCGGCACCGGTGTTTGACGATGCTCTTGGGGAACGACCTGTGAACCGGGCGCGGTTGTTTGGCCCCAACGGTGGGGTTGGCGTTCAGGACAAACAGATCATGACCCGATTTGAACGTGAAGAATGGGGCGTGGCAGGCGGTGGCCCCTTGCGCTTGTTTGACACACCGCTTGGGAAAATTGGTATTCTGACCTGTTATGATAGTGAATTTCCGTTGCTGGGGAGGGCCTTAGCTGACGCGGATTTAATTTTGGTTCCTTCCTGCACCGAAGCCCGCAGCGGGTATAGCCGCGTTCGGATTGGGGCGATGGCCCGCGCGTTGGAACAGCAATGCATCACTGTCATGGCCAGCACGGTGGGGGCCTGTGCATGGTCGCCAGCGGTTGATGCAAATGTCGGAATGGGCGGCGTATTTTGCCCCCCGGATATTGGTTTCCCTGACACGGGCGTGTTGGCCGAAGGTGTGCTGAATCAACCCGGCTGGACCTATGCCGACGTCGATCTGAATGCCTTGCGACATGTGCGAAAAGAGGGCGTGGTGTTGAACCGTGCGCATTGGCAAGATCAGATCGGACGTGACAACCCTGTCGCTATTACGTCGCTACGCTGATTTCGGCCTTGAAAATTGGGGAAAACGGCATCATTTAGTGGCACGCCCTGAAATATGCATGGGGCGGCAATTAAAGGAGAGACCATGGCCAAGGAAGAATTGCTCGAATTTCCCGGTGTCGTTAAGGAACTCCTGCCAAATGCGACGTTCCGGGTCGAGCTTGAAAACGGCCATGAGATCATCGCACATACGGCAGGTAAGATGCGTAAAAACCGCATCCGTGTTCTGGCTGGCGACAAAGTACAGGTGGAAATGACCCCGTATGATCTGACCAAAGGTCGGATCAACTATCGTTTCCGGTAAGCCTTGCAGCTGATTCTGGGATCCGGCAGCCCGCGGCGGCGCGAGCTGCTGGCGCAGCTTGGGGTGACTGCTGATGATATTCGCCCCCCCGATATTAACGAAGATCCGCATTCCGGTGAACTGCCGCGTCCCTATTGCGCGCGAATGGCGCGTGAAAAGGCCGCCGCCGTTAAGGCGGATGATGATGATGTCGTTCTGTCAGCCGACACCACGGTTGCTTTGGGCCGTCGTATTCTGGGTAAACCCAGAGACGCGGGGCAGGCGGCTGAGTTCTTGTTGGCGATGTCCGGGCGACGTCATCGCGTGATCACCGCCATTGCCGTGCGTCGCGGCGCGCAGTTGTGGGAACGGGATGTCGTTACCCAGGTGAAGATGAAATCATTGTCTGATGTGGAACTGAACGCTTACCTCGCCACCAATGATTGGCAGGGAAAAGCGGGCGGTTATGGTATTCAGGGGCCAGCCGGGGCGTTCATTCCGTGGATTTCCGGCAGCTTTACCGCCGTTGTCGGCTTGCCGCTGGCGGAAACCGCCAATCTGTTACAGGCAGCGGGCTATCCGCTGTACCAGGAGATGTCATGAAGGGCACAACCATCGCATTGGACCATCTGGATGGGGTCGAAGCGGCAGCCTTGATCGTGGATGGAACTTTGTTCGATCTTCTGGTTGAAGACGACGCACCGCGCCCAGGAACGATTTTCCGCGCCATCGCCGAGCGACCTATGAAGGGGCAGGGCGGGTTGTTTTTGCGCACGCCGGAAGAAACGGTTTTTCTGCGCCAGGTCAAAGGCATTTCGCCGGGCCAGGCACTGTTGGTTCAGGTGACGGGGCATGCCGAACCGGGCAAAGCGTTGCCTGTAACGCAGAAGGTTCTGTTCAAAAGCCGATATGCAATTGTTACGCCCGATGCGCCGGGGCTGAATGTTTCGCGTAGTATCAAAGAAGATGAAGAGCGCGACCGCATTTTGGAAATTGCCCACGACCTGATGGGTAACTCGAATATGGGGCTGATCCTGCGCAGCGCCTGCGAAGGCGCGGATGAAGATGCGCTGACTGAAGATATTGTGGCAATGCGGGATCTGGCCGAGCAAGTGCTGACCGATGCCGAAGGCCGCGAGGCTGAACTGCTGGTCGAAGGGGATGGCCCGCATTTGCTGGCATGGCGTGAATGGTCTGCACCGGCCGACGTGGACAGCGCAGAAGGCAGTTTTGAGACCCATGGTGTTCTGGACGCGATTGAAGCGTTGAATAGCCCCGCAGTGCATTTGGGCAGCGGGGCGTCTTTCTGGGTGGAAGCGACCCGCGCCATGATTGCCGTGGATGTGAATACGGGCGGCGACACGTCTCCGGCTGCTGGGCTGAAGGCCAATTTGGCCACGGCAAGGGATTTGCCGCGCCAATTGCGGCTGCGTGGTCTGGGCGGCCAGGTGGTGATTGATTTTGCGCCGATGCCCAAGAAAGACCGCCGCGTGGTGGAATCGGTTCTGCGGTCGGCCTTTAAAGCTGATCCAGTGGATAGCACGTTGGTTGGCTGGACCGCATTGGGCCATTATGAGCTGCATCGCAAGCGTGACCGTGTGCCCTTGGCCGAGGTGCTGAAGTGAGTTGCCCGATTTGTTCCAAAGACACTGATCCGGCTGTGCGTCCGTTCTGTTCCAAGCGCTGCGCAGATATTGATTTGGGCAAGTGGCTGAAGGGCGATTATGCGATGCCGTCCAATGACCCTGATGACATTGAAGAGGCATTGGACGCTGCGGTACGTGCGGCCGAAGAAACAGTGCCGCGCCCGCATTGACCGTATCTTAGGCGTCTGTTGGCGCCAGATACGGGCCTTTTTCCTTTATCTGAACCATCCAGCGTTTCTGCGGCGCAGTGCGTGCGCGCAGCCGATCCAATTGCCATTGGTTTTTGCCATCTTGGTGCTGCGGCTCGATTTTCCAGCGGCTTTCCACGCCCGGCGCGCCGCCTTCTCCGGGGGTTAGAAGCAGGCCCAGCGGTTGGTTGGGGCCGGTTTCCATCCCGGACTCGGCTGACAGGTGTAACCGCCGCACTGGTGTCAGGGCAGGGGGCGCGGGCAGATCGGCCACCACAAAAGGCACAGCCCCAGAGCGGAGTATCTCTTCCATCGCCCAAAGCACATCTTCTGGGCGGCGTGGGCTGAGAAACGTGAATTGCTGAGGCGGGGCAAAGGCCCGGATACCATCTGGGTTCAGCGGGTCAGAGCCCCAAGCCGGCGCAATCCAGAAAACCGGGCCGGTGATACGAGATGCGACCATCATCGCCATACTGCGCCGTGCACGGCCACAGATTTCATGCACCCGCGCTAGGGTCAGGTCCAAGCCATCCATAACCGTAAGGGCGGGACGTGTTTGAAGCGTTCGGCGAGTCAGTAAGGCATGAGGCATGCCGTTACTATAGGGTGTTCTCATTTTGTTCTCAATGGGGTTCGCGCCATCAAATCGTGACTGTCTCCTGCAAGATCATGCAAAATAAGGGTTTTAGAGTCACCATTTTAACTGTTGCTAACTAGCGACATTACCTGACTTTCAAATTACGTAAACGGTAATCATACCCGGCCAAAGTTGACACGTGAGAGATTTGATGCACTTTGGCGTCAGTCGGCGATTTTGGGGTAAAACCTGAGTCGTCGGTAAGTTTTAACAAGTGCGGCCAAACGGCCAATTTTATGGCCGGGGCAGTATTGCCCCGGCCGCGCAATTCAATCCCAACGACATTTGACAGGGCCACCTCCCGAGCTACCTTTTTCGAAAGGGCAAAGGAGAAACGTATGGCAAATCGATGGATCCAGGGCCTGATCCTGGCATTGGCAATGATGGGGACTCAGGCGCTTGCTGATGTTGCAGGTGATGTCCGCCAAACAATCACTCAACAGATCGACGCTTTCCAGAAAAACGATGTGAACACCGCGTTTGAGTACGCAAGCCCTGGAATTCAAAGCATGTTTCGATCTGCAGAGAATTTTGGAGCGATGGTGCAAAACGGCTATCCCATGGTGTGGCGGCCAAAGGACGTGCGGTTTGGGGCCTTGTCGCAACGCGGAGATGCTTGGCTGCAAACGGTATTGATCCGGGATGCTGCCGGCGTGATCCATGCACTGGAATACCGGATGGAACAGCTTGATGGCGCATGGCGCATCGCAGGGGTTCGCTTTTTTGCAGTGCCGGAGCTTGCTGCCTGATCACCGCACGCTGAGCCGAGATCTTATTAACACTTTCCTAGCCATTGTGAGCCGTGCCCAAAACTTGGGTTCGGCTACGTGAACCAGCCGCGCCGTGCCGTGCCGCCCCGGCGCAGGGCTGATGGAAAGGGAAGTGCAATGAACAAAGCGATTACCGATGGGCTCGTCCTGATGCCGCCACCATTTTCTGCGGGGCTTGGCCTATGGTCGAGCGGGGACGGAACACCCGGTTCGCCGACGTATAACAACCAAGGCAACGCGGCCTATGTTCCGGCTGACCAGGATTTTGGTGGCTGTTTGGAATTGCAGAAAACAGACAATGTTCAAAAGCTGCGCCATATGGGGCAAACTCCGATTTTGCCGGGATGCTACTTACAAGTCACTGTTCGCATCAAAGCGGTATCTGGCAGTTTGCCCAACGTACGCGTGGCTGCTTGGGCCGGAGATGCCGCCGGAAACGCGGTTGCCGGACTGCCCTTGAACGGTGTTGAAACCACACTTACGCAATATGGCACCGTGGTTGAGGTGTCTGCGATCATCGGCACTGGTCATCGGGCCGGGGTAGATATGCCTTGGGGATTAACGCCGGTCTATGCGCATATTGGGCTGGATTTAACCGGGCCAACGGGCGGCGTGGTGCGGATTGACGATCTGATCGTCGAGGATGCCACGAGAGTGTTCCTGCGCGATATGATGGATTGGGTTGATGTGCGCGACTACGGAGCGGTTGGTGATGGTATAACAGATGATACATCTGCTTTCTTAGCCGCTGATGCTGCAGCTACAGGTGGCGGTGTGTTGGTTTCGGAGGGCACATACCATCTGGGTCAAGATGTTACGTTTGACAATCGAGTCCGGTTTGAAGGGCAAGTGACCATGCCGGTCGCGGCGATCCTGACCTTGTCCAAAAACTTCGAGCTGCCTAGCTATATTGATGCTTTCGGGTCCGAAGAAGTGGCGTTTCGCAAAGCCTTTCAGTGCCTATTGAACAACGCCGACCACGAGAGTCTGGATTTGGGCGGCCGCCGCATTTCTGTGTCCGGCCCGATCGATATGCAGGCGGCTGTGCCCAACCGTACGTCATATGCGCAGCGGCGGGTGATCCGGAACGGGCAGTTGCGCGCAGAGGATACCGGGGCCTGGGCCCCGCAGCAGGTGACCAGTGTGGGAACCTATGATCCAGCCGTGCCGACCCGTTTGTCAAATGTGACCAACATTGCCAATGTTCAGGTTGGATCGCTGGTTCAGGGCGCTGGTGTTGGACGTGAAGTCTACGTGCGTGATGTGAATGTTGCGGCGCAAACCTTGACCCTGTCGATGCCCTTGTCGGATGCTACTGGTTCCCAAACCTTCACCTTTACCAGATTTCAATTTCTTCTGGATTTCAGTGGGTTCGCATCATTGCAGGACTTCGAACTGACCGATGTGGAATTTCAGTGCAACGGTCTGGCAAGTGGTGCGTTGCTGGCCATCGACGGGTCGATCATGCAATTCCGGGATTGCGTGTTTAATCGACCGGGGCATCGCGGGATCGCCTCTCCGGGGGAAGCATGTCAGGGGATGCTGGTAGATCGTTGCAAGTTTCTGAGCAACGAGAGCAGCGTCTTGGCCCAAAATCGTGGCTCGATTGCGCTAAGCGCCAATGCCAACGATGTGAAACTGCGCGACAACCGAGCGACCCGCTTTAAGCATTTTGCCGTGTTGAGCGGGTCATACATCATTGTCTCGAACAACCACTTCTTTCAGGGGGATGATGCGGCGAACGGCGTGCGCACAGCTGGCATCGTTCTGACGCAGCGCAATTGTCATGCAACCATCTCGGGCAATTATATCGATAACTGCTCAATCGAATGGACCAATGAGCGGGAGCCTGATCCGAATTTCAGTGGCGGGTTTGGGTTTTCGGGATTGTCGATGAACGACAATATCTGCCTGTGTAGTAATGTTGCGCCTTGGTTCGCTTTTTTGGTTATCAAGCCATATGGAACCGGGCATTTTGTGAACGGTCTTAGCGTAACCGGCAACACATTCCGCACGATTGGTGGCACGATTGACAGGGTGGATCGCGTGGACACCAGCTTTGCACCGCTGGATTTGTCGCGGATGTTCCGGATCGATTACGCGGCCAACACCTACCACAATGTGACAACCCGTTCTTACAACCCGCTGATAGTTTCGCATGCACAAAATACGGCAGCTGTTCAGTGGGATGTGGATACGGCTGGTCAGCTGCCATTTGCGGGTCAGGCGCTGGATGTTTCGGGCTTGGTGGCGCGCGGACGGGTGGAGACATCGAACAATACCACCCGGTATGATTTGCCCTATACCACCACGCAACATGGCACGAACAAGGACCATGTGTTGCTGGTTTGGCCAACCGGGGTCAGAGGGACGATGAACGTGACAGTTCGTTGTGACAAATAAGTGCGACCGGGGCGAATTGCCCCGGTTTTTTTCTGTTGACCGAAGTCATGCTGCAACTGCGAAATAACCTGTTATGTTAAGGGGGAATCGGGGGAAAAGACATGACTGGACTGGTGTTGACAGTGGCCCAGCAAAAGGGCGGTTCTGGCAAAACCACGCTGGCTGCCAATTTGGCAATTGGCTTTCGGCAGGTGGGGAAAACCGTTGCCTTGGTGGACATCGATCCGCAAGGCAGTTTGGGACGTTGGTTTATGGCCCGCGCCGAAGATGATCCGTCTTTGGTGGAAGGGATGGAGTTTTCCACGTCATCTGCATGGGGCATTACATATGAGTGCCGCAAATTGAGCGACAAGTTCGATGTGGTGATCGTGGATACCCCGCCAAAAGCCGACAGTGATCTGCGCCCGGCCTTGCGCGTGGCGGATCTGATCGTTGTGCCTGTTTCGGTCAGCCATGTGGATTTATGGGCAACCGAGGGCGTGTTGGATCTGGCCAAGCGTGAAAACAAGCCTGGTTTGGTGGTGATGAACCGCGCACGTCCCAATACACGGCTTGCCGTTGAGGTGGCCGAGGCTGCCAAGAAGCTGGACGCGATGGTCGCTACAGCGCAGTTGGGCAATCGGGTGATCTATGCCGAAGCACTGGGGCGGGGGCGCGGCGCGTCTGAAGGCCCCAAGGGTCCTGCGCGGGAAGAAGTGGCCGCCTTGACGGCTGAGGTTACTCAATGTCTGGAATCGCAGAACGAGCTGGGCTAAACGGGTAAAAAACCCGAGTTCTTAATGATTGACCATGACGCCCTGCGCGACCTGATACTGTCTGATGCAGCCGAACGCGGCGCGCCTATCTCAAAGCTGGGGTATTTTTGCGCGCCATTCCGTCCGAAACACGGGCCATTTGCGGATAAGGTCATCAAGGTCTATCGCGGCTTGTCCGATGGGGTCGCGTTGGAGCGTCTGGGTCAATACCATGATGACTATGTGCGTGCGCTGCAAACCACCGGCGTGCCGATGCCTGAAACCCGATTTTGCTTGTTGAAAATGGATGGCGGGCGCATTCCTGTGATCGTCCAAGCGGCTTTGCCTGCTGACAGCATGATGCGTGACAAGATGCTGGCCGAACCGTTGGACGACACCTTGGCCTATATGCAAATGGCCGGAGAGGTGATTGCCACTTTCTGGAACAATGCAGATCAATTTAACACGCGCATTGGATTTCACCCATCGATCCGCAACTTCGCCATTGCCGATGGTCAGGCCATCTTTTTTGACAGTTTTCCACCGCTGATCCACTACAGCCGCCCTGAAATGGGGCGCATGTTGCTGCAGTTTTCGGACAAGCGGTTGATGCGTGTCGTTGGGCCGTTCTTACAAAAGAAGGTCACCGGAATTCAGGATGAATGGTATTCGGCGCCTGAAACACTGATCGGTCTTGTCGGCTCTGCCTGCCGATTGCGCCCGGAAAATGCGCAGGCCTATCTGGACTGGGGCCGTGGTTTTGCCGCCAGCCATATGCCGCGCTGGCAGGATGAAGCGATTGCCGGTCTTCTGGCGCCACCACGCTTGCCCGGATACTGGACCGGGTTTCGCAAGCTGTTGGGGTTGCAGGGCGAACCAAACGTCTAAGGGGCGCAATTCTTTTTGGTGAAACCCGCGAAGCGTGCAAAACTGTATGCCTAGGAGGAGTTTCCATGCCACAGATCACCGTCCCCGCCAAAGGTCAGACTGTTGTGACCACTTTTGAGACAACGCCAGGCACGTGTCAGGATTTGCTGGACGCGCTGACCGATGCGTATTCGGTCTTCATTTCAAAACAGCCGGGCTTCATTGCGGCTGGCCTGCATGCCAATGACGCGCAGACACGCATTGCCAACTATTCGCAATGGGAACGGCGCGAAGACTTTCAAGCCATGTTGCGCACCGACGAGATGCGTTCGCGCAACCGTGAGATCAACGCGCTGTGCCGCAGTTTTGAACCGGTGATGTATGACGTTGTTGCGGTTTTCTGACTAATATCAAAGACGCATTGGCCGCAAAGGCGCATGGTTGGCTTACCTTAGAAAGGGGGAGACCATGTATAAGAATATTCTCGTACCCATTGCGTTTGATGATGATGCCAAGGTCACAGCGGCGTTGGACGTCGCGCGGCAACTGGCCGATGAGAAGACGCAAATCACGCTTTTGCACGTTATGGAACATATCCCTGGATACGCCATAACCTATGTTCCTCAGGAGTATCTGACCGAGTCGAGAGGCGCGGTTCAATCGGAACTGGACGATCTGGCAAGCAAGCTGAACCACGCCACGGGCGTTGTGATTGAAGGCCACTCTGGGCGCTCAATCGCGGATTTTTCTGATACCAACGATATTGATTGCATCGTGGTCGCGTCTCATCGGCCGGGTATGCAGGATCTGCTTCTGGGCTCTACGGCGGCTTATGTTGTGCGCCACGCAAAATGCGCGGTTCATGTTGTTCGCTGATTGACAATTGGTCAGCGCGGCGCGTCTTTAGGGCATGTCTGACGAACTTTCCCTGACGCACCGCGATGGCCTTCCTGATGCTTTGCGCGTGTTGCTCGACGCTTACCCGCGCGCTGACTGGCCCGGCCATAGTAACTTTGGTGGGCTGGTGCAGTTCTGGTTAGACCGTCACCTGATGTTCCGCCGTCTATGCGCAACGTTGCAAGCAGATGCACAAGCGGCGGTGGATGGGGAAATGGACCCACAAAAATACCGCGCGCGCGTGTCGCAATTGGGCGGAATGCTGGTGAACCAGTTGCATGGGCATCACCAAATCGAAGATGCGCATTACTTTCCCGTCTTGATGCAGATCGAGACGCGGCTGGAGCGTGGTTTCAACATTCTGGATCGTGATCATCATGATCTGGATGGTTTGCTTTCGCGGTTTACGGACAAAGCCAATGCCGTATTGCAAGGGGGCGCAGCGGGACCGTTGCTGACAGAGGTGGAGGGGTTTGAAACCTTCCTCAACCGGCATCTGGAGGATGAGGAAGATTTGGTGGTTCCTGTGATTCTGAAACACGGGCCTGAAGGGCTGACATAAGGGGTGGTCTTGCGAATTCGCGTGGATCGACTACGTATTCTGAATAACATATATTTAGGGGCTTAAATGTCTGACGCTGTAAAACTGACCTGTCTGGAATGTGCGCAAGTGAATCGCGTACCGGCGGAGCGCATTTCCGAAAAACCCAAATGTGGAACCTGTGGCGCATCGATGATGCCAACCAAGGCGGTTGAGATCACACCGGACGTTCTGCGCAAAGCATCGCGCAATGATGACATTCCGTTGATCGTGGATTTCTGGGCGCCTTGGTGTGGCCCCTGCCGAACAATGGCACCGGAATTCAGCAAGGCGGCCAGTGCCCTTTCAGGTAGTGCGCGTTTTGTTAAGGTGAATACCGAAGACTACCCGCAGGTCGCCGGTCAGAACCGCATTCGGGGCATTCCAACCATGATACGTTTCACCAAGGGACGTGAGGTTGCCCGTCAGTCGGGTGCGATGAAGGCAGATCGTATCATCGGCTGGGTGACGCAGGCGGCTTAAAGCTCTGTCAGCTCATTCAATGTGATCTGCGGCAACAGCGTGTCGAAATCTGTTTTACGGCACAACGCTGTGGCGTCGCTGATCACCGCTGCACTGGCTGCGGCAACCCCAAAACGCAGGGCTTCGGGTGCGGGCTGACCGCGCGACAGGGCCAGCGCGAACCCACCGACAAAGCTGTCTCCGGCGCCGACTTTGCTGCGGACAGGCACCTTGGGCGATACCGCGTGCCATGCACCTGCGCCATTGACCAGAACCGATCCTTCGGCCCCCATCGCCAAAATAACGGTGCCTGCGATGCCCTTGGTTATCAGGGTCTTGGCAAATCGGGCCAAGGCATCCCGGTCGGGTAGGGGGTGACCAGCCAGCATTGCGCTTTCTGCACCGTCCAGACGCAAGATGTGTTGCGGCCCCAATCTGCCGTCGCGCAGAGCCTCTAGCGGGGCGCCGGACGTGTCCAAGATCAACCGCGCGCCGCGTGCATCCATTTCCTTGGCCAAAGTCTGAGGAAAGTCTTCGGGTACACCGGGAGGTTGGCTGCCAGACAGCACAACCATCATGCCCGGCTTTGCCGCCTGCGCCAGCCGTTGAACCATGGCGTCTACCAGATCAGTCGTCCAAATCGGGCCGGGCAAAATAAACCGGTATTGCAGCCCGCTGCTGTCGTCCATTACGGCCAAGCTTTGGCGGGTCTCTCCGGGGGTGTCAAAGGGCATGACGTCGATCTGCTCGTCTTGCAGCAAGGCCAACAGCCGCGCACCGCTGTGGCCACCCAGGGCCACCATTGCCGTTGCCGTTCCGCCTAGAAACCGGATCGCCCGTGCAACATTCACCCCGCCACCACCTGGATCTGTGACAGGTGCGGAACACCGCAGCTTTGCATCAGGAACCACCTGCGGCGCAGAGCTTGAGACGTCCAGCGCCGGGTTCAGGGTGATGGTCAGGATCATGGGTGTTTCATGCGCACTGTTTCCGGGCCAGCCTAGGCGCAGGGCCATAGACGGGCAAGCCCCCAGAGTGCCAGTTCGCCCGCTTTGCTTGTGTCTTGCTTGCCTTCCATGCATGGATAGCGTCGAGAAGGAACAGGGGAGAGGGGAAATAGCACAAATGATCTGGAGTGGTGTTCTGATAGGGTTGGGCGGCACAATCGCCATGGATATTTGGGCGTTGATTTTGCGCTTTGGTTTTTCACAATCCTTGCCGAATTGGGGCAATGTCGGGCGTTGGGCCGGCCATATTCCTCAGGGAAAAGTGTTTCATGAAGACATCGCGGCGGCCGCACCGGTGCCGCAAGAAACAGCCTTGGGCTGGGCTGTGCACTATGGTGTTGGCATTCTCTATGGCGTGGTGTTCGTTCTGCTGGCCGGGGCGAACTGGCTGGCGGCGCCCAGCTTTCTGCCGGTCTGGATTTTTGCGCTGATCACCATCGCGGCTGGCTGGTTTTTGCTGCAACCCGGTATGGGATTGGGCTGGGCATTGTCCCGTACAGATGCGCAGCTCAAGGGCTGCGTCATGGGGCTGATTGCACATACGGTCTTTGGGCTGGGCATGTGGGGCGTGGCGCTGGCCTTGGTGTAAGGTCGCATTTATCCCAGCAAATGGCACAAAAAAAGCGCGCTAGATATAGCGCGCTTTTCTAATGATTTCAGTCGCTTATCGCGCGAAGCCCTTAGGCCAGCGAGATGTTAACCGCCGACTCGCGGCCGTCACGGCCAGGCTCGATGTCGAAGGTGACTTTCTGGTTGTCGGCCAGACCGGTCAGGCCGGAACGCTCAACAGCAGAAATGTGAACGAAAACGTCCTTGGAGCCGCCATCGGGTGCAATAAAGCCGTAGCCTTTGGTGGTGTTGAACCATTTCACAGTGCCAGTAGCCATCTGTGTATTCCTTATCGTTTGTCACGGCCCGCGTGAGTGCGGCCGCTTCGGCATAGTCACGTCTGGATCGAAGACTTCGTGACGCCATAGGCAAACGGAAGGTCGAAAAGAAGATCGTAGCGCCGCGACATATGCCAGAAGCCGTAGATTCGGGCAAGAGGTTTCGATTTGCACCATAAGGCTTTGCAGTCTTTGCAGCCTAACCTGAGCCACCGATAACTGTTGAGTGATCAAGCATGTACACATTGTGCAGGTGCTGATCTTTTGCCGCTCACGCCGCTTTGGGGAAATGGTTTTCTTTGCAGTTGCCGCACAAGTCCGCAGACAACCGGGGCGTCGGATCAGATCAATACCTTGCACAATGCTGGGGCCATTTTAGACAGCCTGCAGCGACGGGCGGGGCTTCCCCCGCCGCACCGTTAACGTGAAAATTTCTTGAACTTCACCCGCTTTGGTTCCAGCGCATCTGCACCCAACCGCCGCTTCTTGTCTTCTTCGTAATCTTCGAAGTTACCCTCAAACCATTCCACATGCGCTTCGCCTTCGAAGGCCAGAATATGGGTACAGATCCGGTCAAGGAAGAAGCGATCGTGCGAGATAACAACCGCGCAACCGGCGAAATCAACCAGCGCATCTTCCAAGGCACGCAGGGTTTCGACGTCCAGATCGTTGGTCGGTTCGTCAAGCAGCAGAACGTTGCCACCGGCCTTGAGCAGTTGGGCCATGTGAACTCGGTTGCGTTCACCACCCGACAGCAGGCCGACTTTTTTCTGCTGGTCGCCGCCCTTGAAGTTGAAAGACGAGCAATAGGCGCGCGAATTGACCTGCGCGTCGCCCAGCACAACAATTTCGGCTCCGCCGCTGATGGCTTCCCAAACGGTGTCATCAGCGTTCAAATCATCACGCGACTGGTCAACATAGGACAGTTGAACCGTGTCACCATATTCGATGCTGCCACCATCGGGCGTTTCCTGACCGGTCAGCATTTTGAACAGGGTCGATTTACCTGCGCCGTTGGGTCCAATCACCCCGACAATGCCGCCGGGCGGCAACGAGAAGGACAGGTCTTCGATCAGCAACTTGTCGCCCATGGCCTTTTTCAGGTTCTCAACTTCGATCACCTTGGCACCCAAACGCTGACCATTGGGAATAATGATCTGCGCGCGGCCGACCTTGTCGCGTTCGGACTGGCCTGCCATTTCCTCATAGGCCGCGATCCGGGCCTTGGATTTGGCTTGGCGGGCTTTTTGACCCTGACGCATCCATTCCAATTCGCGTTCCAGTGTCTTTTGCTTGGCTTTGTCTTCGCGGGCTTCATGCTCCAGCCGTTTGGCTTTTTGTTCCAGCCAGGCAGAGTAGTTGCCTTCGTAGGGAATGCCGCGACCGCGATCCAGCTCCAGAATCCAGCCGGTGATATCATCCAAGAAATAGCGGTCGTGCGTGACAACCAGGATTGTGCCTTTGTACTCGATCAGGTGGTTTTGCAACCAAGCGATGGTTTCGGCGTCCAGGTGGTTGGTCGGTTCGTCCAACAGCAGCATGTCGGGGGCTTCAAGCAACAGCTTGCACAGCGCCACACGACGGCGTTCACCGCCAGACAGGGTGGTGATATCGGCATCATCAGCTGGGCAGCGCAGGGCTTCCATGGCCACGTCGATCTGGCTGTCCAGATCCCACAGGTTGGCGGCGTCGATCTCGTCCTGAAGCTCTGCCATCTCTTCGGCGGTCTCGTCGGAATAGTTCATGGCCAGTTCGTTGAACCG
Source organism: Pseudoprimorskyibacter sp. (assembly GCA_034670065.1). Classification (GTDB taxonomy): domain Bacteria; phylum Pseudomonadota; class Alphaproteobacteria; order Rhodobacterales; family Rhodobacteraceae; genus Mesobacterium_A. The sequence continues at coordinate 764,252 of JAXMOG010000002.1, forward strand.
GTCCATCTTTGCTTTCTTTTCGGCCACGCCCAGCATCACGTTTTCACGCACAGACAGCGTTTCATCCAACTGGGGTTCCTGCGGCAGATAGCCAACACGCGCGCCTTCGGCATGCCATGCCTCGCCGGTGAAATCCTTATCCATTCCCGCCATGATCTTAAGCAGGGTGGACTTACCGGCGCCGTTCACACCAACGACACCAATCTTCACGCCGGGCAGGAAGTTCAGGTTGATGTTTTCAAAGGTTTTCTTGCCACCTGGGTAGGTCTTGGACACATCGCTCATGTGGTAGACGTATTGATATGCGGCCATAGTTGCCTCCGAAAATCAGGGTTTGAATTTGATGCTGCATATCGTCCAAAGAGGCGAGGAACAATCGGCCCATGCAAAAAAAGCCCCAACTGGTGGCGATGAAAGGCTGTGGGCCGAAATCGCAGGGGGCGTGAGAGGGGAAGACGGCGGTCAAATCGGTGCGATTGCGGAAAAACAGGCGCATATTTCCACTCTGCCGTTTGCAGGGGCGGGGATTGTGACTAAGACACCCAAATATGAATTATGATTTCCCTTATGCTCGTCCGGGCCAAACCATAGGCTTGTTGGGTGGTTCTTTCGATCCGCCGCATGCCGGCCATGTCTTGATCACCCAAGAAGCGCTGAAACGGTTTGGGCTGGACAGGGTGTGGTGGCTGGTGTCGCCGGGCAACCCGCTAAAGGCGCATGGGCCCGCACCAATGGACGAACGATTGGCAGCCGGGCGCGAGCTGATGCAGCACAGCCGTGTCACCATCACCGGCATCGAAGAGTCGCTGGGCACCCGCTATACCGCACAGACCCTACGTGCCATGCAGCGACGTTACCGGGGGGTGCGGTTTGTGTGGCTGATGGGGGCGGACAATCTGGCCCAGCTTCACCATTGGAAAGATTGGCAATGGATCATGCAAACGGTGCCTGTTGGCGTGCTGGCCCGACCCGGATCACGCATTAATGCCCGCCTTTCACGGGCTGCACGGGCCTATGCCGATGCGCGGTTGCCGGGAAAAGCCTCGCGCCTGTTGGCCCGCTCTACCGCGCCGCGCTGGTGCTTTGTTAACATTCCGATGGTGCCGCTTAGCTCAAGCGCGATCCGGGCGCAGCGCGGTAAATGACTGACGCGCCAGCCGGGCCGATGCTATCCCGGCGCCGACAATGACCGCCATGCCTGCCAATGTTATGAGATCGGGCAGATCGCCAAACACCCACCATCCCAAGATGACCGCCGCGATCAGTTGGAAATAGACAAACGGGGCCAGCGCGGTGGCGGTGCCAATTCGGTAAGACACGATCAGCAGAAAATTCCCGCCCGCAGAAAAAATGCCTGAACAAATGAACAGGGCCGCCAGGTTCCACGTCATTTCTGGCATGTGAGGCAGACCCAGCGGAACCAAGACCACCAAACCGACAATCATCTGTGTGGCCAGCAACGCACGTGGTGGTCCCAAAGCCGACAGGGTGCGCGACAAGGTCAGATAGATGCCATACAGCGCCCCGGCCATCACCGCGAACCCGATACCCGGCGGGGCCTCGAACCCAGGGCGGACAACCATCAGCACGCCAACAAAGCCCAAGACAACCATCGCTGTGCGAGCAGGCGTGACATGTTCACCCAAAAATAACGCCGAAATGACATAGCTGATCAACGGGCCCACGAAGAAGGCGGCAAACACGCTGGCCAGCGGTGCAGTCGAAAGGGCGGTCAGAATACAGATGATACCAAAGGCCAGCGACAGACCGCGCAACCAGATGCGCCAGTCTTTCAACAATGCGTAGGTGCCGCGTGGGGCAAAAGGCACAACAAGGCTTGCCCCAACAACATAGCGCGCCATCGCAACGAAGGCGGGAACCACCAAGTATTCCTGTGTCAGAATCTTGCCAAACGTGTCCCCGGCGGGGATCATCGACATTGCAACGAACATTATGAGTATGGCGCGCCACATAAATTTGGGGCTATCACGCATTTGTTGCCATCAAAAGTGCAATAAGCGGTCTTGCTCGGTGCTCAAAGCTAAGCTCTTATCGCGGACATGACGAAAGACTTTACCAGACGTTCCGTTTTGACAGCCCTTGCCGGTTTCGCCGCAGGCCCCGCGCTGGCAAATGCGCCGGATTGGTCTTTGCGCCCGCAGTTGCGCCCGGATGGGTTTCACAAACGCTCTGTTGGCGGCGCCTATGATGCGATTGCCCGCGCCAACCTGAAAGGCGACGTGGCCTTCATTGTGATGGATGCCGCCAATGACGAGGTTCTGGAAACCTATAACCCCGATGTAACCTTGCCACCTGCCTCTGTGGCCAAGGCAATCACGGCGTCTTACGCTTTGAAAACACTGGGTCCCGGACATCACTTTGTGACACAGGTAATGGCGACAGGTACGGTGATTGACGGGATCGTTTCCGGCGATCTGGTTTTGGTGGGGGGCGGCGACCCTACATTGAACACTGATGTGCTGGCCGATCTGGCCGCGCAGGTCAAAGCCGCTGGTGTGCGGGAAGTGCGCGGCAAGCTGTTGGTTTGGGGCGGTGCACTGCCGTTTTCCCGTTTGATTGATCCGGGCCAGCCCGAGCAGGTGGGTTACAACCCGGCGATTTCCGGCATGAACCTGAACTTCAATCGCGTGCATTTTGAGTGGCGCCGCGACGATGGTGATTGGGCGGTGACAATGGATGCCCGCACAAAACACTATCGCCCCGATGTGCATGTGGCCCAGATGCAAGTGGTGGCCCGCAAGGCCCCGATCTACACGTACCAAGATGCTGATGGGCGCGACAACTGGACCGTGGCGCGCGGGGCGCTGGGCAATGGTGGTGCGCGTTGGTTGCCCGTTCGCAAGCCCGAGATCTACGCAGGCGAAGTGTTCCAAACCCTGCTTGGCGCGCAAGGTATTCGCGTATCCGCGCCAAAAGTCACACAAGACGATCCGCACGGTGCGTTGCTGGCCCGCAATGAAAGCGCACCGTTGCGCATCATTTTGCGGGATATGCTGAAATACTCGACCAACCTGACAGCCGAAGCTGTAGGGATGGCCGCCTCCACTAAACGGTTAGGGCGGGTGGAATCTCTGCGCGCCTCGGCCGCAGAGATGAGCGCATGGGCGAAGGCAGAGTTGGGGCTAAGCAGCATCGACTTTGTTGATCACTCTGGGTTGGGCGATGGGTCACGCATTTGTCCGCGCGATATGGCGCTGGCCTTGTCAAAACTGCGCCGACAGATTGGTTTGAAACCTTTGTTAAAACCGGTCGTTATGCCCGAAGGGTCGCAGGCCGACGTTCGCGCCAAAACCGGAACATTGAATTTTGTCAGTGGCCTTGCCGGTTATATCGACACCCCGGATGAACGAGAGTTGGTGTTTGCAGTCTTCGCAGCCGATTTGCCCCGACGTGATGGGTTAAGCCGGGCAGAGCGTGAACGACCGCCCGGTGCGCGTGGCTGGAACGGGCGCGCCAAGACCCTGCAAAAGACATTGATCGAACGCTGGACCGTGCTTTACGGCACCTGAAGCCCCAAAAAAGAACGCGCCCACCGGGACAAGGTGAGCGCGCAGCCCGAACAAAGCCAGTTCGGGAAAGACCAAGGGCAGCGTCTGCGTTGGGGATAAGTGACGCAAAGCCCGCGGTCAGGGATTTCTGGTCAGTTGGTGATGACCACTTCCATATTGTCCAAACCAACTTCTTTGGTCATGGCAAACAGCTGGGCGGCATGATCCGGGTGCAGGCGGACGCATCCGGCTGACGCGGGCTGACCAAGGCGGTCAATCTGGTTGGTGCCGTGGATCGCGTAATGCCCATTGAAGAAAATCGCATAGGGCATGGGCGCGTTGTTGTACCGGCTGGACTTGTGGTATTTCGACAGCCACTTGGCAGTCCAGTTGCCCTGTGGCGTTACCTTACCGGGGCGGGCGGTGGACACAGGCCATTCGTACGTTGGCTTTCCATTTTGGTAAACGGTTAAGGTTTGGGTCGAAATATTCACTTTGGCGGTCAAGGGCGATGCAACGCCAATAATCGGCAGCAGGCACAAAATTCCAATGCCGACCAGGGTAAAGGTCATCCGGGTCATCTTGGTCTCCAAAACAGCAATTCAAAATCAAATGCGCGAAAAAAATCGGTACGCTTAAAATAGTGAAGCCGATGCTGCAATGTCAGTCGAGAATTCCTTACCTTTTGATAAAAAATAATGACGCGGCGGAAACAGTCTCCGCCGCGTCTAAAAACTGTTTCGAATTGCTTAGGACAATTAGGCGCGCATGTGGCGGGCGCGTGCCCCTCTTTCGATGGCCGCAGCGTGCAAACGGTCGATATTCAGCTCATAGCGAATCTCTTCCAGTAGCCGCAGTTCGGTTTCCTGTAGCTTTCCGTCAGCCGCAGCAACGTCACATGACAGGGCATAAGCGGTTTCAAACAGCCGTTCTGGCAAACTGTCTCGCAGTAGGCCAAACAACGCATCCAGTCCATCTTCCTGCTCCAGAAGGTCAAAAACGACATTGGACAGGACTTGCAGACGGTCGGCGTCAAAATCGGCAAAAACCGGTAGGTGATTGACGATGCTTTGGATCTTGACCAGTTCGACGGTGCGCAGGCGCTCATCCGCGGCTGAAACAGCGATCATCAAGGCGACAAGGCAATCTTGCGGTGTCATGGGATGCAGGTTTTCGTCAGACACGGGGTGCCCCTTTAATGTGATGTGTTGTAGTGCAGAATATTGACCCCGCGCGCCACGTTCAATAGGAACCCCTCGCACCACCCGCGCACATCATGTGTAAGCGGTTTAAAAGGAGTTTCCCATGTCCGAGTTGCGTGACGCCGCCCTGAATTCCAAGGCCTGGCCATTTGAAGAAGCGCGCCGGATTCTGAAACGGTATCAGAAATCGCCGCCGGAAAAAGGGTATGTTCTGTTTGAAACAGGCTACGGCCCATCTGGTTTGCCACATATCGGCACATTTGGTGAGGTAGCGCGGACCACTATGATCCGCCGCGCCTTTGAAGTGATCTGCGATATTCCGACCCGGTTGATCTGTTTCTCGGATGATCTGGACGGCATGCGCAAGGTGCCTGCCAACCTGCCCAATCAGGACATGTTGCAAGAACACCTGCAAAAGCCGCTGACCACCGTGCCGGACCCGTTTGGCGAATACGACAGCTTTGGCGATCACAACAACGCTATGCTGCGCCGGTTTCTGGATACCTTTGGCTTTGAGTATGAGTTTTACTCGGCCACAGAGTTCTATCGCTCTGGTCAATTTGACGAGGTGTTGCTGCGCGCCTGTGAAAAATACGATGAGATCATGAAGGTCATGCTGAAGTCGCTGCGCGAAGAGCGTCGGCAGACCTATTCGATCTTCTTGCCGATCCATCCGGAAACAGGCCGCGTTCTGTACGTGCCGATGAAGAATGTCGATGCCAAAGAGGGTACGGTGACATTTGATGATGAAGATGGCCGCGAATGGACATTGCCTGTCACAGGCGGCAACGTGAAGTTTCAGTGGAAGCCGGATTTCGGTGCCCGTTGGGCTGCGCTGGGCGTCGATTTTGAGATGTACGGCAAGGACCATTCCACCAACACACCGATCTATGACCGTATTTGCCAAATTCTGGGGCAAAAAGCGCCGGAACATTTCACCTATGAATTGTTCCTTGATGAAGGCGGCGAGAAGATTTCGAAGTCCAAGGGCAATGGTTTGTCCATCGATGAATGGCTGAAATATGCCAGCACGGAATCTTTGTCGTATTTCATGTATCAGAAGCCCAAAACAGCCAAGCGGCTGTGGTGGGATGTGATCCCCAAGGCCTTGGATGAATATCACCAGCAATTGCGGGCCTACCCAACCCAAGATGCGAAGGCCAAGGTGAATAACCCGGTGTTTCACATTCACGGCGGGCAGGTGCCTGTTTCAACCTTGGTTGTCCCGTTTGCCATGCTGTTGAACCTGGCGTCGGTCGCAGGCGCCGAGGACAAAGAGACGCTGTGGGGCTTTATCCGCCGCTATGCGCCAGATGCCTCTGCGGAAACGCATCCCGACCTGGACGCCGCGGCCGGATTTGCGGTGCGGTATTACAACGACTTTGTGAAGCCGAACAAACAGTACCGCGCCCCAACCGATCTGGAACGCGAAGCGCTCAGCGATTTGCGTGATCAATTGGCCAATTTCTCGGGCGATGCCACGGATGAAGCGCTGCAATCGATCGTGTACAGCTGTGGCCGCGAACGGTTTGACCCGATGCGTGATTGGTTTAAAGCCATTTACGAAGTGCTGCTGGGCGCATCGCAGGGGCCACGGTTTGGCGGGTTTATTGCGCTCTACGGTGTGGATGAAACCGTTGCGCTGATCGACGCGGCGCTGGCCGGCGACTTGCTATAATATCAGATTAACGGGTGGCGGGGCCTTGGTTTGGCCACCCAATGCATTTTGATCCGCGTCAACGCAGCCTGTTAGGGCTGCGTCTATAGTGATCTTCATGAACATGAATGAGGACACAACCATGCGCCGGTCTATTGCCCAGTTTTTCGCCTCTTCAATCGTTGCACTTGTTTTGGCCGCTCCGGCTGTCGCGCAAAGTGTCGAAGAGGGGCAAGCCCTGTACCGCACCCATTGCGCCACATGCCACGGGCTGCATGCCGATGGCGCGGGTCCAATGGCCAGTGTTTTGCTGATCCAGCCAGTCGATCTGACCCAGCTTTCTGCGCAGAACGAGGGACGCTTTCCGTTAATTCGCACGATTCGACGGATTGATGGGCGCGACCCGTTGGTCAGCCACGGGTCGCCCATGCCGGTTTATGGCGACTATTTCGAAGGGGTGTTTGACGTGCCTGTCAAAACGGACAGTGGCCAGCCGATCCTGACCTCCCGCCCAGTATTGGATTTGGTGACGTACCTGCAAACCCTGCAAACCCGCGAATAGGCGGGCGCGCAGGCCGCCATCGGCGACCTGCAAAAGTGGTGCGCTTAAACGTCCAACTCTTCCACGAAGCGCGCGTTCTCTTGGATGTACTGAAAGCGCAGCTCTGGCTTCTTACCCATCAACCGTTCCACCAGATCACCTGTTTCGCCCGGTTCATCCTCGTCAATCGTGACGCGGATCAAGGTGCGGCTGTTGGGGTCCATCGTGGTTTCTTTCAGGTCCTTGGCATCCATTTCACCCAGACCTTTAAAGCGCTGAACGTCAATTTTTCCTTTTCCGCCCAGTCCCTTTTCCATCATGGTGTCTTTTTCGGCGTCATTGGCAACGTAAACGCGCTTGGCGCCTTGGGTCAGGCGAAACAGCGGCGGGCAGGCCAAATACAGATGACCATGATCAATCATGGGACGCATCTGGGTAAAGAAAAACGTCATCAGCAATGCTGAAATATGGGCACCATCCACATCCGCATCAGTCATGATGATAATCTTGTCGTATCGCAGATCATCAATGTTGAACTTCGTGCCAAGCCCAACACCCAGCGCCTGGCTCAGATCGTTGATTTCGGCGTTTGACCCCAGCTTGGACGATGCTGCACCCAGCACGTTCAGGATTTTACCACGCAAGGGCAAGAGAGCCTGATTTTTCCTGTCCCGTGCCATTTTGGCGGAACCGCCCGCACTGTCACCCTCGACGATGAACAGCTCTGTGCCTTCTCGGGTGGCAGACGAACAATCGACCAACTTGCCGGGCAAACGCAGTTTCTTGGTTGCGGATTTCCGGGCGGTTTCCTTTTCGCGCCGGCGGTGAAGCCGTTCTTCGGCGCGCAGGATCAGGAAATCCAGAATCGCGCCAGCAGCCTTGGTATCTGCGGCCAGCCAATTGTCAAAATGGTCACGCACCGCGCCTTCGACCAGCTTATGCGCCTCTACCGTCGCCAACCGGTCTTTGGTTTGGCCTACAAACTCTGGCTCACGAATAAAGCAACTGACAAGCGCACAGCCGCCGGTGATCAGGTCTTCGCGCGTGATCTGACTGGCTTTTTTGTTGTTGGCCAGTTCGCCATAGGCGCGGATGCCCTTCAGGATCGCCGCCCAGAACCCTGCTTCATGCGTGCCGCCTTCGGGTGTGGGGACGGTGTTACAGTAAGATTGGATGAAGCCGTCGCGGGACGGGGTCCAGTTGATGGCCCATTCCACCTTGCCTGCCGCGTTGAATTTTTCCTTGAATTCAACGGTGCCAGCAAACGGGCTCTCGGCATAGGTTGATGCGCCGCCCAGTGTTTCGGTCAGATAGTCGGCCAAGCCGCCTGGGAAGTGAAAGGTCGCCTCGGTTGGCGTTTCCTTATCATCAATCTCTGACTTCCAGCGGATTTCAACGCCGGAAAACAGATAGGCCTTGGACCGCACCATCTTCAGCAGGCGCGCCGGTTTGAACAGGTGGCTGCCAAAAATTTCGGCGTCAGGGTGGAAGGTGATCGTTGTGCCACGCCGGTTTGGCGCACTGCCGATTTTTTCAATCGGACCCTGCGGTATCCCACGCGAAAACCGCTGTTCGAACAGTTCCCGGTTGCGGGCGACTTGCACAACCATGCTGTCGCTCAGCGCGTTAACAACCGATGCGCCCACACCATGCAGACCGCCGGATGTTTCATACGCCTTGCCCGAAAACTTGCCGCCCGCGTGCAGTGTACACAGGATCACTTCCAGCGCGGATTTTTCCGGAAACTTTGGGTGTGGGTCCGTGGGAATGCCGCGCCCATTGTCCCGGATCGAAACGGAATAATCAGCGTGCAGCTCCACTTCGATGCGGTTTGCATGCCCCGCAACCGCCTCGTCCATTGAGTTGTCCAGGATTTCCGCAACCAGGTGGTGCAGCGCGCGCTCATCCGTACCGCCGATGTACATCCCCGGCCGTTTCCGGACAGGTTCCAACCCTTCCAGAACTTCGATCGAAGAGGCATCATAGGTTTCGGTTTCAGCGCCCGTCAGTAGGTCTTCTGCCATGCGGTTCTGCTCAGTTTTGTGATTTCACAGCAATGGCCCACAGTATGTCAGCTTTGCGAAGGCGCGAAAAGGGTGTGTGATCGTCTTGGCATGATTTCCCGTGTTAGAACAGTGTGACAGACTCTGATTTGCGCGTCGGCGCTTTGGCGGGGGCAACCGAAAGGCCGGGATCATTCGGGATCAACAGCTGTTGGGCTTTGCCGCTGTAGGGCCAGAATTTTACACGCCTTGCCATCGTTCCCCCAAGACTTTCGCTGAAAATCGGCAGGCCCTCCTGGTCCAAAAACTGTTTTGCGAATTCTGCATTGGATTGACCGATATCCCTGAGGTTTGCCGCCATGGATGCGCCGCCAAAGACCTTGGCTTGCAACCTGTCGCGGCGGGCGCCCTTTTTCAGCAACCCGTTGATCAATAACTCCATTGCATGCGCACCGTAGCGGATGTTGTTTTTGTTGCTGCCATCCCTGCTGGGCAACAAAAAGTGGTTCATCCCACCAACCTGTGCGTGCGGATCATGCAAGCACACAGAAACGCAACTGCCCAAGACAGTGGACAAGACCAAATCAATTTCACCCGAGATCCGATAGTCGCCCTGCACAACCGTATGAGTTCTGGTTTTTTGGGTCTCCGGTTCTGTCATGCGCGAGCTGCTCTCTGCCTTGACCCAGCGCTCAGAAGAGCCGCAGCGATCTGATCGATAGGAAGTTGTTTTTCCACAGCGCCCATTTCTGCGGCTACGCGGGGCATACCGTAGACAATGGATGTCTTCTCATCTTGGCCATAGGTACGGGCCCCAGCTTTGCGAAGCTTGAGAAGGCCAGCTGCGCCGTCCCGCCCCATCCCAGTCAGCAAGGCGGCCACAACTGACCGGGCATAGGGAACCGCCGAAGCGAAAAGCGCATCGATAGAGGGGCGATGACCAGATTGTGGAGTGCCCGACACAAGCGTAACGCGCTTGTCTGGTGGAGGCGCGATGACCAGATGCCGGTTAAGCCCGCCCCCCAGAAGCACGGTGCCTTGTTTTATTGGGGCGCCATCCTGCGCCGGCAATACTTGTGCGGCACAGTTTCTGTCCAGCAACCGAACCAGGCTTTGCCCAAAACCGTCGCCTGTATGTTGTACGATAAGTGTTGGCGGGCAATTGGGCGGAAACTGACTCAACACTTGAACCAAAGCGTCGACTCCGCCAGTGGACGAACCGATCAGGATGAGATTGTTGCTGGCCGGGTATTGGCCTCGCGCCGGCCTTGCAGTGTTTTGATGATACGCGCCAACACGCAAAACAGCCTGTACATGTTCCAAAATCCGTTCTGGCCGGTCATTGGACCGGATGGCGAACAATCCCGATCCGCGCGGCGTCTCTTTATCGGCAGATGTTGGGTTGTTTGTCCCGCTCTCCACGGTAATCCAGCGGATTTGCATTGCCTGGAACAAGCCACGCATGACTGTGAATTCCTCTGAGCGCGTCAATGCCCGGCTAATGACCACGGCCTTGGGCGAATGCTCTTCGACGAGGTTAAATGTTTCCATCAGGCTCGCAGCGCTTGCCACCACGTTGAATTCGGCACATCCACGTAAAATTCCGGCAATACGATTTCGACGTTCAGTGTTTCCGATGGCAATCAGTATTGAAACTTTGGGCATTTTACCGCCTTCCTTTCTGCAATCAGAAATCTTGCCAGCCAAAATCGTCTGTTCCGTTCGCCACTTCTGGCAAGCGTTTCGGGGCTATTTGAACAGTCTCGTCGTGGATGATGGTGGGTTCATCCAAATCGTCTTCTTTCTGATCATCAAAATCATCTATCTCAGGGGTGCGTTCTGTCCGAATGCTGAAACCAGCCACCAATTCCGACAAGACAGAAGTGTCTTTTTGTAATATGTGGCTGGCGGCGGTTGCCTCTTCGACCATCGCGGCGTTTTGTTGGGTCACTTGGTCAAGCTGCGTGACACCAATATTGATTTCGCCCAATCCGGCTGATTGCTCAGACGCGCCGGCAGCAATGTCGGAGACGAGTTTGGCAATGTGATTCACGCGTTCCACGATGTTGTTGAGCGCGCCCCCGGCCTTCCCAACCAAGTGAACACCTTTTTCAACTTGGATTGTGCTGCCGCTGATCAGAGCTTTGATTTCATGCGCCGCTTCGGAGGAACGTTGTGCCAGGGCGCGGACTTCTGATGCGACAACTGAAAAACCTTTGCCAGATTCACCTGCACGGGCCGCTTCCACCCCGGCATTCAGCGCCAAAAGGTTGGTCTGGAAGGCGATGTCATCAATCACGCCAATAATTTCAGATATTTGGTCAGATGAGGCTTCGATTTCGTTCATCGCTTCGACCGCGGTTTTGACCACTTCACCACTTTGGGTGGCTTCTTCCTTTGCTTCCGAGACGATTTGCTCAACAGATCGGGCGCCGTCTGCGGCTGACTTGACGCTGGCGGTCAGTTGATCCAGTGCAGCGGCTGTTTGCTCCAGCGTTGCTGCCTGGTTTTCGGTTCGGTTGGACAAGTCATCCGACGCGTGAGAGATTTCTTCGGCGCCGTTACGAATACTATCTGCCGATTCAACAACTTGGGCCAGGGCATGATTGAGTGTCTCAATGGACTTGTTGAAGTTGATCCGAAGCCGATCGTAGGATGATGCGAAGGACTCTGACAGGCTGAAGGTCAAATCTCCTTCGCGTAACTTTGTTAGGGCCTCACTCAGCTTTTCAACGGCATCTGCCTGTTCTTGCGAATTCTGATGTTGAATTTGCTCAGCCGCTTTTGCTTCCGTAAGCTTTTCGGCAAAGTCCTGCAGTGTTTTGGCAATCATGCCAAATTCATCCTGCCGCTCGGTGCCACTGATCGTAACGTCCAGATTGCCCCCTGAGATTTCGATCATGTCGTCACGAATTTGAAGCAGGGGTTTTGTCACACTGCGCGCCATGAAAAAGCCGAGCACGCCAATCAACAAGGCAATCCCGATTGAAAGGATCGTCAGAATTAGCCGGTCGCGATTTATGACAGCAAAGCTGACGTCATGCTCCGCTTCCACAACCAAGCCACGGGGTGCTCCCAGGAAATCAACGCTTGTCGCGTAGGCCACAATTCGATTGCCGGAAATGCCAGTCGTGTCCTCAAAAAACTTGGTTTCGCCGGATAAAGACGCCAAGACGGGGGCGGTTCTGGGAACGGTTGATAAAAGTTGGAATTCATCTTCTTCAGCAAGACTGGGACTGTTTAGATGAAATTTTTCGTCGACAAGATAAACCCGCCCTTCGGAACCCAGCCAATCCTGCGTGTTCAGCGTGTTTATCGTGTCCTTGAGCCCTTCGATGGGCGTTTTGACCACAATCACACCGACTCTTTGTCCAAAGCCGTTGATCAAGGGGGTCGCGGCAAACGCCGCAGCCTTATTCTCATGGGCGGCATATGGCTCGAATTGCGAAAACGAAACCACCCCAGGATCATCCGAGTTTGCGGTTCGGAAAGCTGTTGCAAGGCCAGATTCCGCGTAAGGGCCATCACCCAGGTTGGTCGCGAAGTCATCTCGCTTGGAGGCAGAGTAGATGACGTCTCCACCGGGGCTTACGAGAAAGACATCACTGTACCCTTTCTCAGTGACCAGCCGGCGAAACAAGCTATGAAGGCGGCGGTGAAAAATATCGTATCGATCGCTTTCATCGGATGCATCCAATGCGATCCTTTCAGCAGAGGGATGCGGGTTTTCATCAATAAATCTGCGCCTCAGCTCGTCCCTGGCGCTGGCCCCCATGGCCCGAAATGCCCGATCTAAATCTGTCGCGTCTTTAAGCGCAGATGTCGAAGAACTGACAATATTGAGTTGATCTTCTACATCCGTGATCCAAACCTGAAGCTCGTGTTTTTTTGACTGCGCGTAGGTCTCCATCAGGCGCTCGATAGACCCGGTCATTTCGGTTTTTAAAGTGCTTTGAGACACGACGCCAAGAACAGTGCAAATCACGACCGCAATGGCAAAAAACATCAGCGGCAGGCGGTTTTTGATGGTTTTGAAAGTACTCATTGTTTCTGCCTTTCTTGAAGATCAGTCGCGTTGTGCACCAGTTGCAGTGACTGGAACCGGTCTGCCATGCTGCGTAAGGGCGAGCTTTCGAGAAAAGCGACCGTCTTATCCAAATCACCCGACACAGAGCTGTGGCTTAGGTTTTCCAATAAGGTCGCAATGAACGTCAGTTCCTGTTGAACTCTGTCCAGGGATTGCAAACTTTCACGGCCACGTTGCTTTAATAGACGGGGAATCTGACTGTCTTCATAAAGTGCTGTTTCGATGCATTGCAGACAGGTCTGTATGTTTCGAAGCTCATGTGCGCTGATCCGAAGGTAGTTTTTTTTTGTCATTTTAACAGAACCTTACGCCGTTAGAGGGCCGGTAACGGCCTCTATGCATTGGCGCATCGACGCGGTGGTGAAGGGTTTCTTGATCAGATTGTTTAGCTTCAGCCTTTGGGCATCCGCCACAATCTGAGGAGATGGTTTGCCGGTGATCAAGATAAAGCCGACATTCTTCGTCGCCGCCGTTCGGCGAAGGTGTTCTAGCAACTGCAACCCTGAAAGGCCTGGCATGTTAAAATCGGAAAGGACCAGGTGCACAGGGTCTTTGACGATCGCGTTGTAAGCTGTTTTGGGATCTGCGGCGGTTTCATAGTTGGAAAGGCCAATTTCATCCAATGCCTGCGTGATCAGTTCGCGGCTCGTCGCCATGTCATCCACGACAAACAACTTTAGTGACCTCATGGACTTCATGCTTTTGCCCCTTGCATTTCGGATTTTTGATAAGTGGTCACACCGCGCGACGTGACCATCGAAAGTGTTTCGCCATCCAGTCGTTCGCTATGGCCGATGATCAGATGCCCGTTGGGTTCCAACTGCCTCAAAAACCTTTGCCAAAGCGCAGCTTGGGTTTGTGCATCAAAATAGATCACGACATTTCGGCAAAAGATCACCGAAAAGGTCTTTGTAAGCGGCCAAGGCTCTATCAAATTCAACGTTTTAAACTGAACCATCGCCCGCAGACTGTCGTCAATTTGGTATCCGCCCTGACAAGGTGTGAAGTATTTTGATAGGTACTCTTGGTTCATCCCCTCAACTTCACGCTCTGAATAGACGCCGCTGCGGGCCTTTGCCAAAACGGCAGTATCAATATCAGTTGCCAGGATCTTAATTTGTGCGGCAGACCGGGATGGAAGGGTCTCACACAGGATCATTGCCATGGTATAAGCTTCGGCACCGGTGGACGATCCCGCTGACCAAAGACGCAAAACCTCGCCACTACTGAGGCGTTGCGCTAAGTCGGTTTTTGCCAATGTCGCCAGCGCTTCAAAATGATGGGATTCGCGAAAAAACGATGTGACATTTGTCGTCAACGCTTGCGCAAGCGCTGCCATTTCCTGACCGTTCTGATCGTTTCGCAAGCATGCCATGTAGGATTCAAAGTCATTTAAACCCAGTGCCTTAAGGCGTTTTATCAGGCGCGACTGAACCAACATCCGCTTTTCATCGCGTAGATGCAGACCGATCTTTGATTTGACGAATTCGGCCAAAACTTGGAACTGTCGCGTTGACAGTTCCTCTGTTGCTGCGCTGTTCATTCTAAGCCCGCCCGTGCAGGACCGTCGCAAGGTCAATCACACGGATCATATGATCATCATGTGAAATGATGCCGGTGATATACTGGGCCGTGGAGGCTGAGCGGACTTCACTGGTGTCTTGTATTTGATCGGTCGTGACAGACAGGATTTCCGAAACCGATTGGACCAACATTCCAACGCTGTTGTCCCCATCGATTGCGATGATCACAACATTGCGCTCATTCCCTTCGGTTTGCCCCAATCCGAACCGTGCCGACAGGTCGATGATTGGAATCACGGCGCCGCGCAAGTTCATCACGCCCAGCACATCCGGGGGCGTGTGGGGCAAGGCGGTGACAGGCGCCCAGCGGCGAATTTCACGAATTTGCGTTATTTTGATGCAGAAAACCTGATTTCCAGCGGAAAAGGTTACGAATTCTTCGGTTTCAGCAACGGTCAATTCGGCGGTATCAGACATCTTGGAATTCCGAGTTTTGAATGAAAGTTAAGGTTTCCGCAGACGGGGCCGATCGTCGCGCGATCTCGTCCGTATCCAGGATCAAGGCGATCTTTCCATCACCAAGAATGGTGGCTGCGGAAATGCCGGGGATTGCACCAAATTCGGAATCCAGGCTCTTCACAACAATCTGCCGTTGGTCGTGAATTTCCCCGATTTCCAAAGCACATAAGCCCTGCGCTTCCGCCTCAACAATCAGGTAGATCGGGGTTTCGTGCTGATCGGCACCTAGGCCGAGGTTTTCGGCGGCATTCACGATTGGGATGTAGCGGTTGCGCAGCAACAACAGCCGGTCGCTTTGCCCCAGTATGTGAATGTCACCGTTTGCCGGGCTGACCGTTTCGAGGATCGAAGCGATCGGAACAACCATCGTTTGATCACCGATTGAAACAACGAATCCGTCCATCACTGCCAAAGTCAGGGGCAATACAATGGAAAATGTGCTGCCTTCCCCTTCGGTCGATGCGACACTGATCCGCCCACCAAGCTTCATCACCGCGGTTTTAACAACATCCATGCCAACGCCACGGCCCGAGAGGTTTGAAACCTCTGCTGCAGTCGAAAAGCCCGGCGCGAACAGGAGATTGTCGATCTCGCCTTCGTTCAGCTCGGCATCTGGGGCAATCAACCCTTTTTCGATGGCCTTTTTTAGGACCGCAGGTCTATTGATACCCGACCCGTCATCAGAAATTTCCAGAATGACATTGCCGGATCGATGCGCCGCGCTGAGCCGGATGGTGCCGCTTTCATCTTTCCCGGCTTTTTTGCGGCCTTCGGCATTTTCCAGGCCATGGTCAACCGCGTTGCGCACCATATGGGTCAATGGATCGGCCAGCCGTTCAATGACGGTCTTGTCGATTTCGGTGTTTTCGCCAACCGTTACGAAACGCGCGTGCTTTCCCGTGGCTTCAGACGCTTCGCGCACAATGCGCGCCATCCTTTGAAACAAGGGTTTCACGGGCTGCGCGCGAATGGCCATAACGCCTTCCTGAATATCGCGGGCCAGTAGCTTGTAATCTTCAATTTCGTTCAGGATTTGCGATGTTGGCGGCAATTCAAGCTGACTGATACACTGGCTGATCATCGCTTGATTGATGATCAATTCGCCCACATTGTTGATGAGCCGGTCGACCCGTTCCAGATCGACGCGCAATGTGGGTTTGGGCCCCTTAGAATCACGCTCTTTGGGTTTGGCCTGCGCAGTTGCATCCATCGGTGGGGGGGTGATCTGAGGGGGCTCTGGTAGGGATGGCAGAGGCGGCAAGTCAGACATTTCCACCTCATCCACGATTGTCAGTTGGCACAGCCCTTCCACAAATTCGAAAACGGCTTCCACTTCATCGCGCGATGCCTGTGTGGACACGCACAGGGTCCAACCGGGATAGGTCATATCGGATTCCAACGCGGCAAAATCCGGCGCGCCGGTCACATCCATAACGATTTCGACCTCACCCAAGTCGCGCAATTGATCGAGCAGCAACAGAGGCTCATGGCCGTGCGTGTACAGCTCTGAATTCGGAACAAAAACAATGCGGTAACAGCTGGTGACCGTCGCGTTGGGAAGTTCAGCCACAGGCTCTTCGCTGAGAGGCGCTAAGTCAGCGTCAATTGGAGCCGGGGCGAAATCCAATGGGGCAGCGGAAAAGGCGATTTCCTCCTCAGCCTCGTCGGACAGGTATTCCTCCAATTCAGCTGTCACCGCGTCACGTGACGCCGCATCAAAGCTAGTGCCGTCGCGTTCCGCTTCGACCAGATCGTTTAGCTTGTCACCTGACTTGTGAAACAGACGTATCAGATTGGCGTCTATCGATAATTTATGGTCGCGCACCATATCCAGAACGGTTTCAAAAGTATGGGCAAAACCCACCAGATCATTCAGGCCAAAGGCGCCGGCGCCACCTTTGATAGAGTGCACGGCCCGGAAAACGGCATTGACGGTTTCGTCATCGCCGGGGGCCTCCTCCAGTTCGTTCAGCCCCTCTGTCAATGCTTCCAGAAGGTCTTCGCATTCTTCAAAGAATGTGTCGCGGATTGATGATTTGCTCATACGAATTACCCCGTCACACGGCGCAATACCGAAATCAGGCTAGCATCATCGAATGGTTTGACGATCCATCCGGTGGCCCCGGCAGAGCGCGCCCGCGATTTCAACTTTTCGGAATATTCGGTGGTCAAAACGATGATCGGAACGGTTGTTCCGATGTCTTCGCCGCGCAATGCCTCTATCACGCCAAAGCCGTCCAGCTTGGGCATATTCACATCCGTGATCACGACATCCGGATCAAATTCACCAAATTTTTTCACGCCGTCCGCCCCATCGACAGCGCAATCAAAGGTGAAGCCTTCTTCCTCTAACGTTGCGCGCAAAAGTTCGCGGATGGTGCGGGAATCGTCAATTGCCAGAACCCGTACGGACATTATCTTTCCTCCGGTTCAAAATGTTTTGGAGAGAGGCCAAGATGCTGCAATCCCAGCCGAAATCTGTCGGACACGGCGTCCAGCGATAGGGGCTGGCCATCCCGTGCCCACCGCAATTGCGCCGACAGAAGGGTGCGCAATCGTTGGCTATCAATCCGGTCGACCTGACCAACATCCAGAACCACAGGTTTTCCGGTGTTTTGCTGTAAGAACGTTAGCAGAGGGTCGGGCCCGGACCGGGGCCGCTTTTCCGTCAACGTGTAGCGTTGCATCTGATCTGGCATGGGTAGTTGGCACCGTTTTGTTCGTGTCTCTTGGTGGTTGGCCAAGAGCTACGCGCGCTGCCTTAAGAAAGCGTTCAACGGCCCTAAAAGGTTGGGTCAGTTTTCATTGGATTTGACGAAACAGCACCGTTCAAGCGGGCAGCTGGGAATGCCCAAGGAGCGCCTTGGTATTGAAGGAAAAGGATAATTTCCGGATGCACTGCTGCTGTGCGTGTGTTCTGCTCACATAGTGAAAACAGTCATCGCCCCCCATTTTATTGGGGCGCGAATGCTGTGGAATGATGGGTCAGTAGCGCGGGGCGACGGCGCTGCCGCTTATCAAACCGCTGGGCGGGTAAAGAATGATCTGATCATCAGGCTGAACGCCATCCTCGATTGCTGCTTGGAGACCGTTATTTGCGGCAACCTGCACCGCGACCTGCTGAGCGATGCCATCGACCACCAAAAACAAGGCCCAGCCAGAGGTGGTGCGATAGATAGAGGAGGACGGTACAATCACTGCCTGCGGCTGTTCCCATACGACGATGCGTGCTTCAACACGAAACCCATGGCCCAGCCCATTGCGATCTTCGGTATCGCCAACAAAACGGATCGTCGCTTCGACCCGCTGTTCTTCGACACCCAATGCCGACACTTTTGTGAAGCCGGTTGGTGAGATCTTGTGAACCACACCGGCCAACACATGATCACCGCCCCAATTGTCGATGATCACATTTTGCCCCACGCGAACCTGCACCGCGTCCGTGGACAACAGGTTCACTTCGATTTCCAGATCAGCACCAATATCGCCGATTTCCAGAATGGGAGTGCCGACGGCAACGGTCTTTTCGCTTTCCTGCAGAACGGCCAGAATGGTTCCCGACGTTGGCGCAAGAATTGGTATCTCGTTTTCGTTGCCAAGCGCGTCACTGAACTGTGGGTCATCAAACCGCAGTAGATTGGCCTGTGCATTGTTCAACTCCGCAACCCGCATGGAAACTGCGGCCTGCATCGTATCCAGCGTGGCATCCGCCGCGCGCATGGCACGTTCGGCGGTGTCCAGCGCTGCTTGGCTGACAATGTCTCGATCAAACAAGGTTTGCGTTCGGGTCAGGCTGGCCTTGGCCAGATCACGGTCGGCGCGCGCTTTGCTGACATCAGCCTTAGAGACGCGCAACGCGGCCTGTGCGGCGGCGATATTGGCCTCTGCCTGTTCACGGGTGCGGATATCCAACGCCGCTGGTGCGGTTGGACGCATGCGGGCAACGATGGTTTCATCTTCGATTACCTCATCGCCCACTTCGACAGGAACGCGCATCAGGCGGCCTGCGATGGGGGTCGAGACAACATAGGCGCTGTGCACCTGTGTACGCCCTTCTTCGTCAATCGTAACCTGCATTGGGCCACGCATGACCGTGCCGATATCCACCAAAGTGGGCCGGGGCCAGAAAGCCCATGTCAGCGCGCCGCCGATCAGGGCCACCGCCAGAAGTGAAAACAACCATCTGCCCTGTTTGCGCTGCGCCATCATTCCCTCGTTTTCAATGCGTCGATCATATCCGCGCGATCCATATCCCGCTTCACCAACCAGCCCGACAGCAATGCCGCCAGCACCACCACCGTTGTCGCAAGCCCTTGACTGGCCGGGCTATGAACCACCGGTATCTGATAAATATCGGTACTGAAGCCTTTGACGATGAGATAGGTCAAACCGCGGCCCATAAGCAGGCCCACCGGCAGTGCAATCAAGATGACGGCGCCCAACTCTCCAAGCAGGACAAAAGCCGCTTCGCCCTTAGAGAACCCCATAACACGCAAGCTGGCGATATCGCGTGACCGTTCGGCAAGGGCGATCCGGGCCGCGTTGTAAACAATGCCAAAGGTGATGATAGCAGCGACGGCCAACATCACAAAACGAACCGATCCCGGCCCGGTGTTCATGATGCGCACCAAGGCATCGCGCTGATCGTTCTTGCGGCTGACACCTGCCACGGCAGGCATATCCTTGATCGCGGCGGCGACCGCGTCGGCCTGATCAGAATCCACCGTCAGAAACGCGCCTGAAACCCGGCCGGGTTCTTTTAAGGCACGGTTCAACGCGCCGATCTCCATAAAGGCAGGGGCACCCAGCAGAGTTTGCGCAATACCGGCGACCGGAAGCTGCAAAACGGGCTGACGCCCCGTGCGCACCTCAACAGAAATGATATCGCCCGGCGCGATTTTCAGGATGTCGGCCAAAGGCTGGGCCAACAGGATGCCGCGTGGGGGCATGGTGATCGGGCGGACCTGTTCATCAATCACACGGTTCAGAACAGGGCTGGAGGGGCGCCCCTCAACCGTTCCACGATAGCTGTGCGGCCCGTTGCGCAGAATAACAGGAACATAGCGCACGGGTTCCGCGCTTTTTACGCCGGGCACGCGGCGCAGGTTGTAAACCGCGTTTGTGGATCGGGGCAGGGCAAAGGTCACCGCCATGTCACTGCGATCCATCACCGTGAAGGTCAGATCAACGGTCCGAGTAAATCCGGACATCATGGTCAGTGTCGACACTGACAGTGCCATACCGCAGGCCACCCCGAGAATTGCCCCGCCCATTCGGCCGGGATGCCGGGTCAGGCGGCGCAACACCATACGGCTGGGCTGATCCAACCAGTCCTTCAGGCTGCGCGCCGGGTCAAAGCGGTGGCTATAATCCGGCGGGGTTGGGGGGCGCATCGCCTCAGCCGGGGTCAGGGCAAAGACACGGCGCAGCACGAACAGGCTACCGCCCGATGCCGCAAAAATCGCGGCGGCAAAGCTGATGACAAAGGCGCGCGGATCAACCTGAAACACCAAAAAGGGAAACTTGAAATACGCCTGATAGAACACAGCCATGGCGTTGCCGGCAGCAATACCGCCCAATGCGCCCGCTGTGGCCCCTGCACAGGCAATCACCAGCACCAGTTTCAGATAGTGCAGGCTGACTTCTATCCCGGAATAGCCAAAGGCTTTCAGCAGGCCGATCTGCCCGCGCTCTGCCTGCACCAAACGGCTGACAACGATGTAGAGAAGGAACGCCGCAATCCCCAGAAAGATTGGCGGGATCGATTGTGACGTGCTGGCCAGCCCACGGATTTCTTCGGAAATGAACTTGTTAGAGGCTTGATCAGGCTGGGCATATGCCCCGGTACCGCCAAAGCGGCTCAGCATTGGGTCCAGAACGGCGATCACAGAGGCGGGCACCGTGTTGGGCATCAGACTGATCAATGCCTCGTTAAAGGCACCTTCCATGTCATACAGTGCAGCCATATCGGCGCGTGGCAGCCAGATTACAGCAAAACGCGCGTCATCCGGCACCAACTCTCCCGGAGGGGTGGTGAACAGAAATTCCGGGCTTCGAACCAAACCGGCGATCCGAAAAGTCCGCTTTGTGCCGTTCATCGTTGCGGCAAACTGATCGCCGGGCACCAGGCCACGTGCGGTTGCAAACCCGTCCAGCAACAATACTTCGGCGCTATGCCCCGCAATCGGCACGCGTCCGGCGGTTAGATACAGTTGGTTCAACTGCCCCTTATCAGGATCCGGCAATGATAAGGCCTGCGCGCGAATGGGCAGTTCACCGGCAGGGGTGTCAATCAGCGCGCTGCCTGTCACCCGACCTTCGGCTACCGCCACTCCCGGCAAGGCGGCAATGCGTTCGATCATCCGTTCGGGCGCGCGGGTGACAGGAACAAAGACCTCTGCCAGACGATATCGGTCGTAATAGGCGCGGCGTGTCTCTTCCAGCGTGTTCACCAGCCCGGACATCATGACCATCAGCAACACGCCCAATGCGATCACCGCACCTATGGCCGCTGCTTGTGTCTTTAACCGCCGCAAATCACGCAGCAGTTTCCGGTTGAGCGGGCTCACCACTCGATCTCTCCTGGGTCCAGGCGGGTTTCGTTGATTTCGACAGACAGGATTTCACCATCGGAAAAGCGCAACACGCGATGCGCCATTTGGGCCGTCGCCGCCGCATGGGTCACAATCATAATGGTGGTGCCCAAAGACTGGTTCACATCCCGCAGCACACGCAGAACGGACCGGCCGGTTTGGCTGTCCAGCGCACCTGTCGGTTCATCACAAAACAATACCGTTGGCCGTTTGGCGATGGCGCGGGCAATGGCGACACGCTGTTGTTCGCCACCAGACAGCTCTGCCGGGAAGTGATGCGCGCGGTCTTTGAGGCCGACCATTTCCAACGCCTGTGACGGTTCCATCGGATTGTCGGAAATCTCGGTCACCAGCTCCACGTTTTCCAATGCTGTCAGCGAGGGCATTAGATTGTAAAACTGGAACACAAATCCAACGTGGTCGCGCCGATAGAGTGTCAGGTTCCGATCGTTCATCGCTGTCAGATCAGTGTTTTGAAACCACGCTTGGCCATCGGTTGGCCGGTCCAGCCCGCCAAGGATATTCAGCAGCGTGGATTTACCGCTGCCCGAGGGCCCAAGCAGAACCACGATTTCGCCCGATGGGATTTCCATATCGACGCCGCGCAAGGCATGCACGGCTGTCGGCCCGTCGCCATAAACTTTGGTCAAGCCCACGGACCGGAATGCAGGGTGCGTTTTGATATCGGAGTTTGCCATACCCACCTCCGACACCAAGGCTACGCTTGCCTGCGGCCTATGCAAGAGGAAACACCAGATTGATCAGCTTAGTCGCAGGTCAAGATTTGCGCGAAGAGGGCTGATATTTTGCGCTTTGGGCTGCTTGCACCTGCTGGATTGTCGCGCCATGGTCGCCGCAAGAAAAGGGCACTTCATGGATCATCTTTTATTATACGCTTTGGCGGCCTTTATCGTGGGCATGTCCAAGGGGGGGCTGGCCACGGCTGGCGCTTTGGCGGTGCCATTGCTGTCTTTGTGGATGGATCCGCTGGTCGCCGCGGCCTTTTTGCTACCGATCTTTATCACCAGTGATGCGGTCGGCGTCTTTCTGTACCGCAAAGAATTTTCCCGGCCCAATCTGATGGTCATGATCCCGGCCGGATTGATTGGCGTGATCCTGGCGACCTTTCTTGCGCCCTACATGTCGATCAGCTTGGCGAAATTCCTGACCGGGATGATCGGCATCAGCTTTTGTTTGCAGGTGTTTTTCCGCATGATTGTGGGCAATGTCACGCCGCGCCCGTTCAGCATGCGGCGCGGTGTTTTCTGGGGTATCCTGACTGGGATCACCAGCTTTATGTCTCACAACGGTGCCCCGCCGTTTCAAGCGTTTGTCCTGCCTCAAAAACTGCCAAAGATGGATTTTGCCGGAACCACCACCATCACGTTTGCGGCGGTCAATCTGTTCAAACTGCCGGCCTATGGCGCGGTGGGGCTGATGAGCGGCTTTGATCTGAAAGCCTTTGCATGGATGGCCGTGGTGGCCGGTATCGGTGCCGTGGTGGGGCGGCGTCTGACAATGGTTCTGCCAGATCGGGTATACATCGGGTTTATTCAGGTTTCGTTGTTTGCGGTGTCCGTCTATCTGGTGGCCCAATCCGTGATGGTCTGGCTGTAACCCACACGTCGCCGTGCGAACGCACGTGCAGATTTATGTGAACTGGATCAAATCCCAGCGATTGCCGAACGGGTCGCGAAAAACGGCGACGGTGCCGTAAGGCTCATGGCGGGGCTCTTCCTCAAACGTGACGCCCCGTGCCAGAAACGCGGCGTGATCGCGGGCAAAGTCATCTGTCTGCAAAAACAACCAAACGCGCCCGCCGCCTTGTTGGCCAATTGCGCTGCGCTGGTCGCCTACGGCGCGTGCCAGCAGAAACTGCGTTTGCGCACCGGGTGGGGCGACCCGGACCCAACGTTTGCCACCGCCCATGTCGGTATCTTCCAACAGATCAAAGCCCAGAGATTGCGTGAAAAAGGCGATGCCTTCGTCGTACTCGGGTACCAGAATTGCAAGCAAGGCAAGATGCATGAAGGGTTCCAGTCCGCATTCAAGGGGCGTTGCTGCCCATAAACGTCAGGTGTTTTTTGCCCAGGCGATGGCATCGTCCAGTCGATCATCGCCCCAAAAAACCTCGGTTCCGACGACAAAACTGGGCGCACCAAATACACCCAAGGCCATGGCCTGTTCCGTTTCGTCGGCCAGCGCCTGAACGATCCGGTCAGAGTTGGCTTGTTCGATCACGCGTTCGGCGTCCTGCCCAATCGCCGCCAGGCTGGTTGACAGGTTCGGCTTTTCACCCGGACGCAATCCTTTTTCGAACCACTGACGATAGGTTTGGGTGGTATAGGCTTCGCCCCATCCCTCTTGGCACCCCAAAATGGCGACCTGGTTGGCAAACACCAATTCGGGCAGGGGGTAGGGGGCAGGAATTTTCGGCTGCAACCCATAGCCGGCGGCGCGGCGTTCAATGTCGCGCCACATATAGGCGGTTTTTACCGGCTTGTTGGTGAATGGGATATTTTTCTGCTCAACCATCACGTGGCGCACGTTGAACGGGCGCCATCGCACGGTTACCCCAGCCTGCTTTGCCGTGTCGGCCAAACGCATTACGGTTAGATAGCTGTAAGTGCTGCCAATAGAATACCAAAAGTCGAATGCAGGCATAATGCGTCCCCCCTCCAATGCGCATAGGGTAACACAGTTCGCTCAAATTCCGAGATTGGATTTGGGGGCGGGTTGCCCCGCCCCACCAATTATTCCAGCTCGATCAACAGATCCTTGGCGTCGATCTGTGCGCCGGGCGTGACATGCACCGCTTTCACGGTGGCCTCCCGTTCGGCGTGCAGGCCGGTTTCCATCTTCATCGCTTCGATGGTCAGCAACATGTCGCCTTCTTTGATCGTGTCACCCACTTTGACCGCGACAGAGGCCACAACGCCCGGCATCGGCGCGCCGATGTGGCAAGCATTTCCAGCTTCGGCCTTGGGCCGCGCAATGGTTGTGGTCATGGCTTTGCGGTTTGGCACACGAATGCTGCGTGGCTGGCCGTTCAACTCAAAGAACACACGCACTTCGCCGTCGTCCTGCGTGTCGCCAACCGCAACCATCCGAATTTCCAGGGTCTTACCTGGATCAATTTCGGCGGTGATTTCTTCGGCAGGTTCCATCCCATAGAAGAACGTATGCGTGGGCAATGTCCGCACCGGGCCATACAGGCTGTGGCGGGTCATGTAATCCAAGAAGACCTTGGGATACATCAGGTAACCGTTCAAATCCTCATCGTCGATGGTCATCCCGTCCAGCTCTTCTGACAGCTTGATGCGGGTATCTTCGATATCTACAGCAGCAGCCAATTTACCGGGACGCTGTGTAAAGGCTTTGTCACCTTTCAGGATCTTCTTCTGGATCGCTTTGGGCCAGCCGCCCGGAGGTTGACCCAGGTTGCCTTTCATCATGTCGATCACACTGTCGGGGAAGCTTACGTCGATCTTGGGGTCTTCGACCTCTTTCCGTGTCAGGCCCTGCGATACCATCATCAAGGCCATGTCGCCCACAACCTTGGACGAAGGGGTAACCTTCACAATATCGCCGAACATCATGTTCACGGCTGCATAGGTTTCAGCAACCTCATGCCAACGCTCTTCCAGCCCCAGACTGCGCGCCTGAGCTTTGAGGTTGGTGAACTGACCACCGGGCATTTCGTGCAGATACACTTCGGAGGCAGGGGCCTGCATTCCGGATTCAAACGCCGCATATTGGCCGCGGACAGCTTCCCAATAGTTGGACATCTCGCGGATCGCGTTCACATCCAGACCGGTGTCACGGTCCGTATGATGCAGGCTTTCGACAACAGACCCCAAGGTCGGTTGCGAAGTGTTGCCCGACAACGCATCCATCGCAGCATCAACCGCATCCACACCGGCTTCGGCGGCCGCCATGATCGTGGCAATCGCCGCACCAGAAGTGTCATGCGTGTGGAAGTGGACGGGCAGGCCGACCTCTTCTTTCAGGGCGGTGACCAGCATCTTGGCCTGTGTGGGCTTCAGCAACCCGGCCATATCCTTCAGGCCCAGTACGTGTGAGCCGGCAGCCTTCAGCTCTTTGCCCATCGCGACATAGTATTTCAGGTCGTATTTCGACCGGTTCGGATCAAGCAGATCGCCGGTATAACAAACGGTGCCTTCCAAGACCTTGCCGGTTTCCAGCACGGCATCCATCGCAACGCGCATGTTTTCAACCCAGTTCAGGCTGTCAAACACGCGGAACACATCAACACCGGTTTCTGCGGCTTGTTTTACAAAGAACTGCACCACGTTGTCGGGATAGTTGGTGTATCCAACGCCATTGGCCCCGCGCAGAAGCATCTGTGTCATGATATTGGGCATTCTTGCGCGCAGATCACGCAGACGCTGCCACGGGCATTCCTGCAAGAAGCGATAAGCAACATCAAAGGTCGCGCCGCCCCAACATTCCATGCTGAACAGTTGCGGCAGGTTGGCAGAATAAGCCGGGGCCGCCCGAACCATATCAATTGACCGCATCCGCGTGGCCAGCAATGATTGGTGCCCGTCCCGCATTGTGGTGTCTGTAATCAGCAACTGCTTTTGCGCTGCCATCCAATCGGCCACGGCTTGCGGGCCTTTTTCTTCCAGCAGATTGCGTGTGCCGTAGGCCGGGGTATCCACCCGTTGCTCTGGAACGCGTGGCGGCTTCAGATCCTCTGCAGGGCGCGGGCGGCCTTCAACTTCGGGGTGACCGTTGACCGTGATATCCGCGATATAGTTCAGAACCTTGGTGCCCCGGTCGCGGCGCTGCGCAAAGTGGAACAGATCTGGCGTCGTGTCGATGAACTTGGTGCTATACTGATTGTTCAGAAACGTTGGGTGCTTGAGCAGGTTGATGACGAAGTCGATATTGGTGTTCACACCCCGAATTCGGAATTCACGCAGGGCGCGGTCCATCCGTTTGATCGCCTTCTCAGGCGTTTGGGCGTGTGCGGTAACTTTGACCAGCAGCGAGTCATAAAACCGTGTGATCACCCCGCCTGCATAGGCGGTTCCGCCGTCCAGACGAATGCCCATGCCGGTGGCCGAACGGAACGCAGTGATGCGGCCATAGTCGGGGATGAAGTTGTTGGTCGGGTCTTCGGTTGTGATCCGGGTCTGCAGCGCATGGCCGTTCAGACGGATGTCATACTGGCTGGCTTTGCCGGTGGCTTCAGACAGGCTCTTGCCCTCGGCAATCATGATCTGGGCCTGAACGATGTCGATGCCGGTCACTTCTTCGGTCACGGTGTGTTCAACCTGAACACGCGGGTTCACTTCGATGAAGTAGAACGACCCGGTGTCCATATCCATCAGGAATTCGACAGTCCCGGCGCATTCATAGTTCACATGGGCACAGATCTTGCGACCAAGTTCACAGATCTCTTCACGCTGGGCTTCTGAAAGATACGGTGCTGGTGCGCGCTCAACCACTTTCTGGTTGCGGCGCTGGACCGAACAATCCCGCTCATACAGGTGATAGATATTGCCCTGTTGGTCGCCCAAAATCTGAACTTCAACATGGCGAGCGCGGGTGATCATCTTTTCCAGATAACCCTCGCCATTGCCAAAGGCGGCTTCTGCCTCGCGGCGGCCTTCCAGAACTTTTTCTTTCAGCTCATCCGGGCCGTTGATCGGGCGCATGCCGCGACCTCCGCCACCCCAGGACGCTTTCAGCATCAGCGGATAACCAACCGCCTCGGCTTGGACTTTGATCTTGTCCATGTCGTCGCCCAGAACTTCGGTTGCCGGAATAACCGGAACACCCGCCTCGACAGCCACTTTCCGCGCGCTGGCTTTATCGCCCAGTTCGCGCATGGTTTTCGCCTTGGGGCCGATGAACGTGATGCCAGCGGCGTCACAGGCATCTACGAATTCCGGGTTCTCAGACAGCAGACCATAGCCTGGGTGGATCGCATCGGCGCCAGACAGTTTGGCCACGCGGATGATCTCATCAATTGCCAGATAGGCGGCCACGGGCCCCAATCCTTCGCCAATCCGATAGGCTTCATCTGCTTTGAAACGGTGCAGCCCCAGCTTGTCCTCTTCGGCGTAGACGGCAACTGTCTTCTTCCCCATCTCATTGGCAGCGCGCAAAATGCGGATAGCAATTTCACCGCGGTTCGCGACGAGAATTTTGGAGAATTCGGTCATGGCAACAATCCTGACGTTTTTTTACGTTAGGAAAGGTGTAGGCAATAGAATTTGTAACGGCAATGCGCACTACCACCTAGTTTTGCAAATTTGCTAACTTTCTGGGCGGATATGCAAAGTTTGCGGGCTTTGCAGATGCTTTACAGGGCCTTTCCGCGCAATTCGAAGGGGGTCGTGACGCCAAGTTGCGCCATGTTGGCGGTCATGTCTTGTGTCAGGATCGAAATCAGATGTGCGGGGCCGTCATTGCCCAGGGCGCCAAGGGCATAGTGAAACGCCCGACCCAGCATAACATAATCGGCCCCCAATGCGATGGCGCGCAGAATATCCAGCCCGCCTTCGACGCCGCTGTCAAAGATCAGGGGCAGGTTTGTGGCGGCGCGGATTTTGGGCAAGGCTTCGATCGACGCGGGGGCGGCATCAAACTGTCGACCGGCATGGTTGGACACCCAAATAGCATCCACACCTTCGGCTTCCAGTTTTGTGGCATCTTCGGCGCGCAAAACACCTTTGATGACCAGTTTGCCGTCCCAGTATTCGCGGATCCAGCGCAGGTATTCCCAATCCGGTGAGGTGCGGATCAGATATCCGATATGGGCAACAGAGCTAAGCGCCTCTTTGCCTTCTGAATACTTGTCCAGTGTGGCCATGCGCGGCAGCTTGCCGTCAAGCTGTGCCATGCCAATGGACCAGCTTGGGCACATCGCCACCTGTGCCATCAGACGCGGTGTCAGCTTTGGTGGATTGGTCAATCCACTGCGCACCTGCCGTTCCCGGCGCGAGGCCATAGGGACATCCACTGTCATGACCAATGTATCAAAACCAGACAGACGTGCGCGGGTCAGCATATCACGACGGATGTCTTCATCTCGCGGGGCGTAGAATTGAAACCAGCCATTGCCCTGAATGTGCGGCGCAATATCTTCGGGCGTGCGGGTGGCAACGGTGGAAAGGCTATACGGGATGCGGGCCGTGGTCGCACTTTGCGCAAGCGTCACTTCGGCGCCGGGCCACATCAAGCCTGACATGCCAACCGGCGCAATGCCAAATGGCAGGTTATAAGATTGCCCCATGATCTGGCAGGTAAGGTCCGTTGTCAGTTCGCCATGCAGAATGGAGGGTTCAAACTTCACCGCATCCAAGGCAACCCGATTGTGTTGCAACGTGGCTTCGGTGCCCGTGGCGCTGTCCAGATACTCCCAGACAAATTTCGGAATACGGCGGCTTGCCCGCGATTTCAGATCAGAAATCGCAGGGAATTTGTTGTGTAGCGTGGCGGCGTCAGAGTGAGTCATGTCGTTCGGCTCAATGTGCGTTGGGCGCTCAGCAACCGCAGAACATCCCCAAAAAGGGACAAAATGCGGAAAAAGCGGCATCAGTTTTCGAAAGTGGTTCTGGTGCCTGGCAGAGTGCTGGGTAGTGACGATTGTGTGTGCGTGTCGTCACTTGATCATGACGTGATTTTGGGGCGATTTTGGGACAGATTTTCAGTTTTCCGGTGATAATAACGATTGTAGAGCTGCTTACCTTAAGGTCAAGCAGGCGATCCGCATACACAACTGTTTTTGGGCCCTGACAAGGTGCGCCAAACGCTTTGTCAGAGGGCGTATTCAGTTTGCGCATGAGCGTATTTGGAATCGGCATTGGATTGTTGCGATCCCCATAGTTAACGATTTTGGAATTCGCGCCGCTAGCGCGCAACAGAGAGGAATCCAAAATGAAACATTTTGCGAGTCGGCTCGCGACTATTGCCGTCGCTGCCACGCTGGGCACCACGGTCCTGGCGGAAGATGTCACCGTCAAGGTGGCTTATGACGCTGATCCGGTATCGCTGGATCCGCATGAGCAGCTGTCGGGTGGTACGCTTCAACTGTCACACATGGTCTTTGATCCGCTGGTGCGTTGGACGCAGGATCTGCAGTTTGAACCTCGCTTGGCTGAAAGCTGGGAACAGATTGACGAAAACACCATGCGCTTCAAACTGCGCAGCGGCGTAACCTTCCACAGCGGCAATGCGCTGACATCGGCCGACGTGGACTGGACGTTTGACCGTCTGAAAGAAAGCCCCGACTTCAAAGGCATCTTCGAGCCCTTCAGCGACGTTGAAGTTGTCGATGACATGACCTTTGATCTGATTACGTCGTCACCGTATCCGCTGGTTCTGCACACAGCGACCTACATTTTCCCGATGGACAGCGCCTATTACACCGGCATGACCGATGACGGCAAAGACAAAGCTGAAATCGTCAAGCACGGCGATAGCTTCGCATCGCGCAATGTGTCGGGCACCGGCCCGTTTGTTGTGTCTGAGCGTGAACAGGGCGTCAAAGTGGTGTTCGACCGCTACGATGGCTACTGGGACACCGCAAGCCCAGGCAATGTGGACCAGATCATTCTGACCCCGATCAAAGAAGACCCAACCCGTGTGGCTGCGCTTTTGTCCGGCGATGTGGACTTCATCGCGCCGGTTCCACCAACCGATCTGCAACGTGTGGCCGACAATGATGGCACCACGCTGATCACCATGCCGGGTACGCGGATCATCACGTTCCAGATGAACCAAGAACGCGTTGAAGCCTTCAAAGACCCCAAAGTGCGTATGGCGATTGATTACGCTGTGAACAACGCAGGTATTGTTGACCGGATCATGCGGGGCTTTGGCACCGTGGGTGGTCAAGCCAGCCCAGCCGGGTATCTGGGATATGATGCCAGCTATGCACCACGCTTTGATGTCGAAAAAGCGCAGGCTTTGATGGCAGAAGCGGGCTATGCAGATGGCTTCTCCATCACGATGATGGCGCCAAACAACCGCTATGTGAACGATGACAAGATCGCGCAAGCGGTGGCGTCGATGCTGAGCAAGATCAACATCAAAGTTGACCTGCAAACCATGCCAAAGGCGCAGTACTGGCCCAAGTTTGACGAACGCGCAGCCGACATGATGATGATCGGTTGGCATTCGGATACCGAAGACTCGGCCAACTTCCACCAGTTCCTGTCGGCTTGCCCGAACGCGGACACCGGCAATGGTCAGTACAACTCGGGCAACTACTGTAACCCAGAAGCAGACGCGCTGATGGATGCGGCCAACACCGAGACTGATCCAGCCAAACGTGGCGAATTGCTGAAAAAGCTGGAAGGCATTCTGTATTCAGAAGCGGCGTTTATTCCGCTGCACTGGCAGAACCTGGCCTGGGGCGCGCGTGAAGGTGTGAATGCACAGCCGATCGTAAATGCTCTGAACTTCCCCTACTTTGGCGATCTGGTCGTCGAATAATCGGGGCTGCCGGGGCAGGGAATACCTTGCCCCGGCACACCAATTGCCCGCACAACGTTCAAACCGCAGTGGCGTGGGTGCCGCAATGATTGGGTTCAAATATGCTCGCTTACCTTGTGAAACGTGTGTTCCAGGCCGTCGCCGTGATGCTTGTCATCTCTGTGATTGGGTTTGCCATTCAAGATAATCTTGGCGATCCGATCCGTGAATTGTCGGGTCAATCCGTCTCGGAAGAGGTGCGCGATCAGCTGCGTGAAGAGATGGGTCTGAACGACAGTTTTGGAACGCAGTACATGCGCTTTTTACGCAATGCGTTGCAGGGCGATCTGGGCACCAGCTATTTCTTCAAGGAACCCGCGCTGGACGTCATTTTGAAAAAGCTGCCGGCCACGCTGGAACTGGTGCTGGGGGCGACCATCATCATTGTGGGCCTGTCTGTACCGTTAGGCGTTTATACGGCCATCAAGCCGAATACTATTTTCAGTAAAATTATCATGGGCTTGTCCATCGTCGGAATTTCAATTCCGGTCTTTCTGACAGCCATCCTGATGATCTTTTTCTTCTCGGTCGAGCTGGGCTGGTTACCATCCTATGGCCGAGGCGAAGTTGTGCATGTCTTTGGCTATTGGGAGACCAATTTCGCAACGTTGGATGGATGGGCGCATGTCTTCCTGCCGTCTGTCGCGCTTGCCTCAATCATGCTGCCGCTATTCGTACGTTTGATCCGGGCTGAAATGATGGAAGTGCTGGAAAGCGAATATGTCAAATTCGCCCGCGCCAAGGGCATTGCGCCAATGCGTATCTATTTCGTGCACGCCCTGAAGAACACGTTGCTGCCAGTTATTACAGTGGGTGGGGTGCAGATTGGCACAATGGTGGCCTACACCATCCTGACCGAAACCGTGTTTCAGTGGCCCGGCATGGGCTTCATGTTTCTGGAGGCGGTCAACCGCACAGATACACCGCTGATCGTGGCATATCTGATTGTTGTTGGTTTTATCTTCGTGGTCACAAACACGATCGTTGATCTGATCTACGGCCTTGTAAACCCAACCGTAAACTTGGCGAGGATGGGCGCATGAGCAGCTTGGACGCGCCTCAAACCACCCCGTCGCGTTGGTCACGGCTGTGGGAGTCAAACATCGGGTATAGCTTTCGGCGCAATCCCGTTGCCGTTGTTTCGCTGTTGGTGTTCCTGGTCATTGCAATTGCCGCGATATTGTCGCCGCTGATCGCGCCGTTCGATCCCTACGATCCGGCGCAGATCGATATCATGAACAGCGAATATCCCCCGATTTGGGTTAGCGGGTCTGATCCGCAATTCATCTTTGGCACCGATGATCAGGGCCGTGATCTGTGGTCAACCATTCTGTATGGAACACGGCTGTCGCTGATGATTGGGCTGTGCGCCGTGTTGTTGCAGGCGTTTCTGGGCATCTCGATCGGTCTGATCGCCGGATATATCGGCGGGCGGCTGGACAGTTTGCTGATGCGCTTGGCCGATATCCAGCTGTCGTTTTCCACACTGATGGTCGCCATCATCTTTCTGGCGGTTACTCAGGCTATGTTTGGGTCCGAAACCTTTAACCGATACGCCGTCTACTTTCTGATTGCGGTGATCGGGGTGGCCGAGTGGCCCCAGTATGCCCGGACCGTACGCGCCACCGTATTGGCCGAGAAGAAGAAAGAATACGTGCACAGCGCCCGCGTTCTTGGTTTTGGACCGATGCGCATCATGGTTCGGCATATCTTGCCCAATTCACTGTCGCCAATCTTTGTGATTTCAACCGTACAAGTCGCCAATGCGATCATTTCAGAAGCGTCTCTTAGCTTTCTGGGTCTGGGCATGCCGCCCAGTCAGCCCTCGCTCGGCTCTCTGATCTCTTCTGGGTTTGACTACATCTTTTCGGGCAGCTGGTGGATCACAGCCATTCCCGGCATCGTGCTGGTTGTTCTGGTACTGGTCATCAACCTGTTGGGGGATTGGATGCGCGATGTCCTGAACCCGAAACTGTACAAGGGGTAGGGGCGATGAGCTTGCTGTCTGTTCGCGACCTGACGGTCAAATTCGCGATGCGGGACGAAACCGTTACAGCGTTGAACCGGATTTCCTTTAGCCTTGAACGCGGTGAGCGACTGGGTGTGGTGGGTGAATCCGGTGCGGGCAAGTCGATCACTGGCTTTGCCTTGATGAACTTGCTCAGCCGTCCCGGCTATATTGCGGGTGGTCAAATCCGCTTTGGTGATCAGGATATTGTTGCGTTGCCAGAACCGCAGATGCGGGCCATTCGCGGAAACCGCATGGCGATGATCTTTCAAGACCCGATGGTGACGTTGAACCCGGTGCTGACAATTGGACAGCAAATGGTGGAAACCTTGCAGGCGCACCGCAAACTCAGCGCGTCAGAGGCGCGCCACATCGCGGTTCTGAAGCTTCGCGAAGTTTATATCCCGTCTCCGGAAGAACGACTGGATCAATATCCGCATGAATTGTCGGGCGGTATGCGCCAGCGGATCGTCATTGCCATCGCCCTGTTGCTGGACCCGGAGTTGATCATCGCAGATGAGCCGACAACGGCGCTGGATGTCACTATCCAGGCCGACATAATGGAGCTGCTGCTGGAGCTGTGCCAGTCAAACAATGTGGGGCTGATCCTAATCACCCACGATCTGGGTGTGGTCAGCCAGATGACAGAGCGCACGTTGGTTATGTATGCCGGACGGATCATTGAAACTGGCCGTACACGGGAAATCATCAACGATCCGCAGCACCCCTATACCCAAGGTCTGATCAACGCGCTGCCACAGCAAACCCCGCCGGGGGAGCGGTTAAAGCAGATTCCGGGCAATATGCCGGCTCTGACGTCTCAGCCACCGGGATGCGCGTTTAGTCCCCGTTGCGCTTTTGTGATGGATCAGTGCCGCAAGGTGCGCGCCGAGATGATCTATTACGGACAGACAGGGGTGGCCTGCCATGAAGTTGCCCGCCAAAACGCCGAGCCCGCAAGGGAGTTGAGCGAATGAAAGACCTGAGCCACGAGAGTCATCCTCTGCTGGATGTTGTGGATCTGGAAAAACGGTTCGAGCTGGACCGAGGCTTTCTGGAAACCATTAAGTTTCGTGGTGGCCGTGTGGTCCGCGAAAAACGTGAAGTGCACGCTGTTAACAACGTATCACTGTCGGTGGCGCAGGGCGAAGCCCTGTGTGTTGTCGGAGAGTCGGGTTGTGGCAAGTCGACCGTCGCACAGCTGGTTGCGGGATTGATCGCTCCAAGCGGTGGACAAATCCACTATGGCGGGCAGCGTATCGACAACCTGTCGCGCCACGCGATGATGCCGCTGCGCAAAAAGATGCAGATGATCTTTCAGAATCCCTATGCATCTTTGAACCCGCGGATGACGATCAAGCAGGCGTTGGAAGAGCCGGTCAAATATCACAACCCGTCCCTGTCGCGCAGCGAGGTTCATGACAAGGTGGCCGAAGTCATGCGCTCTGTTGGGATCGATCCCAGCTGGTCTGCGCGGTATCCACATGAATTCTCTGGTGGGCAGCGTCAGCGTATTGCGATTGCCCGTGCTCTGACAGTTGACCCTGAATTCATCATTGCCGATGAGCCGATTTCGGCCTTGGACGTGTCAATTCAGGCTCAGGTGTTGAACCTGATGTTAGAAGCCAAGGAAGACCGTGGTCTGACGTATCTGTTTATCACTCATGACCTGAGCGTGGTTGAACATTTCGGAACGCGGGTCGCGGTGCTGTATCTGGGCACGGTTTGCGAACTGGCAGATACCCGTACGTTGTTTGACGCGCCCAAGCACCCCTATACCAAGGCGCTGTTATCGGCGGTTCCGCAGCTGAAAGATGACAGCCCAAATCATATACGCCTGAAGGGCGAAATTCCGACGCCGATCAACTTGCCGCAAGGTTGCCCCTTTGAAAGCCGTTGCGCTTTTGCAAATGGTAGATGTGCACAAGAGCGTCCAGCGCCCATAATGCAACCAGATGGCAGCCAAGTGGCCTGCCATGCGGTAGAAGAAGGCCGACTGGACGCTTAGCGCAAGCTGAGTGGACGGATGGACGGGTGCAATTGGACATCATCTGGCTGAGAGATTTTGAGGCGTTGACGGTGCACAAGAGTTTCTCTCGTGCGGCCGAGGAACGGCATGTCAGCCAGCCTGCGTTCTCACGTCGAATTCGTGCGCTGGAAGATGCGGTTGGGGTGAAGCTGATCAACCGTCAGACCTTGCCGCTGTCATTGACCCCGGCCGGTGAGGTTTTCCTGTCAGAAGCCAAGATCATCCTAAGCACCTATTCAGGGGCAATCGAACGGTGTCAGGCGGTAGAAGCGGCGGGGAACAATGTGATCCGCTTTGCCTCGCCACAGTCGCTGTACATGACGCATTTCAAGACCCGGATTGCGCCCATGGTGCAGGACGGCGAATTGGACATTGACCTGAACTCCACCAGCTGGGGCGCGGATCAGTTCGTGTCGGCCCTACAGCAGGGCTATTGCGATGTGATCCTGACCTATTGGCACGACAGCATGTCTTTCTTGTCACCGTTAGAGGTGAGCAAATGCGAATACCTGACCCTGACAACGGATGAATTTGTGCCGGTGTCCAAGACTGGCCCAGACGGGCGGGCGATCTTTGAGTTGGGGGCAGGCGGCAAAAAACCGATCCCGCTTTTGTCCTATGGGTCGGCATCTGCCCTGCGGGCGGTTCTGGACCATATTCTGAGCCAGCAGATCAATCCGCTGAATGTGTTGGTTGTAAATCAGAACTCGCTGTCCAATTCGGTCAAGGCGATGATCCTGGAAGGGTTTGGCCTGGGGTGGCTGCCGCGCACACTATGTGCGGATGAGTTGGCCGATGGGCGTTTGACAATTGCCGGTGGTGAAGAGTTTCAGACCAAAGTTCAGATTCGACTGTATCGGCAGGCCACCAGCCGCAAACCCACGTTGCGGTTGCTGTGGACCAAACTGGCGCAACTGTCGGAAGATGTCGGTTAAAGCGCATCCTTGATCTGAAGCGTGCTGGAACGGCCCCGTCAATGATGGATAACCTCGAAGCCCTCAGCATCCGTTGGTGGAACGAAATGCGCGGTGAAGCGGCGAAACTGTTCCTCGGTCGCGGCAAAGGCGTGTTCCCCTTCAAGGTTGCGTGCTAGAAGGCGCTGAAGGCAAACGTCGTCAGACACGTTGAGGACGTGCATCTGATGAGGCGCGTCGCTTTTCTCGACAACCTCACGCATCCACGCTCTCTGTGCGACGGTGTTCGCGGGGAAATCCAAAACGACAGAAACGCCAGCTTTGAGCAGTGCCAAAACATGGGGCGCCATGATCGATTGCAGCTTTGTTGAGCGACGCAGATAGTCTGCACGGGTTGCCATCTGGTCCGAGAAGAGCGCAGCCAGCCAAGCATCCTCGGCAATGATGACTGTGTCCGGCGCGCGGCCAAGATCTGCGGCAAGGCTCGATTTACCAGAGGCGATTTTTCCGCACAGCAGGTGAAGGGTGGGGGTGTGTTTTTGCATGTTGGAACTCCCTTCGGCAGTTGATGCGATGGAACGGCCGCCCGAAGAACGGCGACCGCTCAAAGCTCAGGCAAGGCGTGGCTGTGCCTGTGTAAGCCAGATCAACCCAAAGAGCGTCAAGCCTGCCGCCATTGCACAGGCAACCGTGCGAACTGTGTTCCAGGTTGTCCAACGCGGCAAGTAGGTGCTGTTCCAGTAGTCGCGGGTCGTTTCTGCGGTCAGCTCCATACCGGCCAAGGCTTCGTTCATCGGAACGTTGAAAAACACAGTCACGGCGAAGCAACCGACCAGATAGACAAGAGCGCCAAGCAAGATGAGCGTGCCAGGGCCGCTGGAGATGTTCATGGCGCTGTAGATCACGACAAAGACCGAGACAGCCGCCATTCCAAGGAAGAGCGCCATGAAGATCCAGCGAAAGACTTCGCGGTTGATGACCTGCATCGCTTCAACACCGCCCGCACCACCCGTATGGGCGAGAGAGCGCATGATGAAATCTGAAAACGCGAGGAAAACACCGCCTACGAAAGCGTAAGCAAGGATCGAGAGTTGAAGGAGGATAAAGACATAAGGTGACATGGGGAAATCCTGTGGTTGGGGCGACGGTCCGCAGCACGCGTGTGCCGTCGCCAGAAAATCAGTGAATGTTGCGCACAGATGAAAGGCTGGTGCCGACCAGACCGAGGCGTCGGCTGAAGGCAACAACACAAAGCGCTGCGACTGCCAGTTCGAAGACAAGTGCGCCGATGATCCCGCCTGACGGCATTCCATCGAAGGCCAGACCCAACAGGCGACCTGCCGGGAAAGCCACGAAGACGACCATCGCCACTGCGGCAGAAACAGGAACAAGCGCCGCGCGCCAGATGCCGGCCAGCATCAAAATACCAAATACTGCCAGCCCCGCGGCTGGTGCCCGCAATTCGCTAAGAAGGCTCGCATCATTGCCGAGGGAAATGCCATAGCTGGCGAAAAAGCTGTGCGGTGTCGCTAGGATCATGCCGCCAATACCGACGGCGGTCAGCCCGGAGACACCCAGGGCGATCTTTTCTAAAATGGTCAGAGACATGGGAATATCTTTCAATGTTGAGGCCTGAAATCAGGCGGCAGCGTTCCAAGCGCCCCAAGAGGCCGCACCAGATGCAAATTCAGTGAAGTCACGAGGCTTACGGCCAAGGGCACGCTCGACGCCGTCGGATGTATGGGCGTTGCGCCCGTCCAGGGTTTCGCGGGCGATGGCGGTAAAGACATCTGCGACGAAACTTCCACCAGACGCGGCAACGTTGGCGTGAAAGTCCTCAAAAGAGATCGGGATATGCTGAATTGGGCGACCGGTTGCCTGTGTAAGAACATCGGCCATTTCGGCAAAGGTCATCAGGCGCGGACCAGTCACTTCATATAGCGCGCCCTTGTGGCCATCTTCGGTCAGCGCCGCGACAACAACATCGGCGATGTCGTCAATGTCGATGATCGGCTCGGCGATATTGCCGCCGGGCATTGGCAGGATACCGGCAAGGATCGGATCGCGCAGGTAGCCTTCGCTGAAGTTCTGGGCGAACCAAGCGGAGCGGACGATCGTATAGTCGATGCCAGAGTTTCGGACGATCTCTTCGCCAAGGCGGGCATGGTGCTCTCCGCGACCAGACAGCAGGACGATGTGTTGCAGCCTGCTGGCGGCAGCGACTTTGGTGAACGCCTCAAGCTTTTCAACGGCGCCGGGGAAGGCCAGATCGGGGAAGTATGTGACATAAGCCTTTGCGACACCGCTCAATGCGGTTGCCCAGGTGGCCGGATTTTCCCAATCAAAGGGAATAGCAGCGCCGCGTGAGCCGTGGCGGACAGTGGCACCGGCTGCTTCCAGCTTGGCTGCAACGCGCGCGCCGGTCTTTCCTGTGGCACCTACGACGAGGATGGGTTGGGTTTGCATGGTCATCTCCTTGGTTGAATTTGATGACCTAGAGCTACGCCAGTGCGGGCATTTAATATTGACACTGCCTGCCAAGGATTTGACCGAAATCGCCAAAAAGCGCGTCTTAGGACAAAGGAAGGAAAAAATGCCCTATGACACTACATGCGATGGCGATAGAGATGGCTGCATGCATATCACGACCGCACAAGCAGCGCCGCGATGGGCGCTGTAACATCACTCTTTGCACGCAAGATGGTCGCCGCTGCGGGGGCTGACATCGACGCGAAATCGACGCTTGCCAGTGTGGGCATCGATCATGATGCGCCGTGGGATCCAAAAGCAATGATCCCGGCCGAAACGTATTACGACATGCTGGAAACTATGGCCGAGACCATAGATGTGACAGAGCTTCCGATCCATGTCGGAGCCTCTATGAGGTGCGATGAATACGGGGCGCTTGGCCTTGCGTGGAAGGCGGCACCAACCCTTTTGGCATCTTGCTCGCGCGTTGAGCGCTATGCCCGTTTGTGGACTGACGTGGTGTCCTACGAATTAAGGGAGGATCCGCAAGGAATCCTGTTCATTCTACACCGCCCTGGGGCGCGGCGTCTGGGAATGCGGCTTTCGAATGAGGCGACACTGGCAAGCGCCGTGGCTCTGTCTCGGCAGGTTTGCCCTGTTCCCTTCTCTCCGGTTCAGGTCTTTGTGCAGCATGGGGCACCGAAATCGAAAGCCTTTCATGAGGCATGGTTTGGCTGCCCTGTGACGTTTGACGCGAAAATGGATGCAATTCTGATCTCGCACGAGGCCATGGAACGGGCCAATATCCTCGGTGATGAGGGGATATCGCGCTATTTGATGTCGCATCTTGATGCAGAACTTGCCGATGTCTCTTCGCGGCCGCCTGTGGTTGGTCAGGCAAAGGATGCAATTGCGCAAGCCTTAAGCGAGGGCACGCCACGAATGACCGACATCGCCAAAGATCTTGGCCTAAGTGCGCGCTCCTTTCACCGCCGACTGTCAGAGCATGGTCTAAGTTTCCAAACTCTGACGGAAGAAACGCGCCGCGAGCTTGCAGAGGGGCTCTTGCGCGAAGAACAGTATTCATTGGCCGAAGTGGCCTTTCTAACCGGGTTCTCAGAGCAAAGCTCATTTACACGTGCCTTCAAGCGCTGGCTTGGAACCACACCGGCAAGCTATCGCAAGACGCTTACTTAGCGCCGGGCTATTGTAGACGATCACCAATGCAGTGTTCCTTAGACTGCTGCGTTTTGCCGGTTTCCGGCAGCTCCTAGGGCAGCCATATCGCAGGGTGGTTTCGGCGGTTCAGCAAGGCAAA
Organism: Pseudoprimorskyibacter sp.; assembly: GCA_034670065.1. Classification (GTDB taxonomy): domain Bacteria; phylum Pseudomonadota; class Alphaproteobacteria; order Rhodobacterales; family Rhodobacteraceae; genus Mesobacterium_A. The sequence goes on from JAXMOG010000002.1 coordinate 804,137, forward strand.
GCGGCGCGATTAGCACATCCGCGCCGTTGCACGTTTGTGTTCTGGATTTCTGACGCAACGCCACACCGTGGTGATTGCGGGGAGCGAGAAACCCTCTCTTGTAAAATTAACCTACAACTCTGCCTTTGACGCTGATGATGGGCGGTGAGGGTGGTGAAGGCAGTGATACCTCGAATATAGTTCGATTTCGGACTTGATTTATGTACGGTATCGTACTAAGTAATGCGATATCGTATTAATGGAGTTCTGCAATGACACTTTCGAGACGTAAAATGATTGGCTTAATCGGCGGCGGCGTGGTGTTGGCCGCAACGGCTTCGGCGGGTGGTTTTCTGGCAACCCGTCGGCCAACCCGCGCATTGGCGCCTTGGTCATCCGCCGGGAACTATTCTGAACCCCGGATGCGCGCGTTGTCCTATGCGATCCTTGCCCCGAACCCGCACAACAGGCAGCCGTGGGTCGCTGAATTGAAGGGCGAAGATCAGCTGATTATTCATCGGGACAAAACGCGCAACCTGCCAGCGACAGATCCGTTCGATCGTCAATTAACAATTGGAATGGGCTGCTTTCTGGAGCTTTTGCGCATGGCGGCAGCCGAGGATGGATACTCCCTGCAGACCGACCTGTTTCCGCAAGGTGATGACGGCCCAGTCGCGACAATCCAGTTTGCAACAGGAGGCCAGAAGGACCCGTTGTTTGCGCATGTGTTTGACCGGCACACCAATCGAAACGGCTTTGAAGATCGCGGGTTAGAGCCTGACGCGCAGGCGGCCTTGGCCGAATTTGCAACGATCAAAAGCGCCCAATCCGAAGTTGCGGTGTTGCGAAACTTGACATGGGAAGCAATGGAAATTGAACTGACAACCCGGCATCTTATGAAGGAAACCGTTGATCTGATGCGTCTGGGGAAAACCGAAATCGAAGCCAACCCCGATGGCATTGCGCTGGGCGGCCCGTTTTTGGAAAGCTTGAAACTGGTTGGGATGCTGCGGCGTGAAGATCAACTTGACCCTACCAGCACCGGCTTCAAGCAATCGTCTGACATGATAAAAAAAGCGATGAAGGCCACCAATGCCTATGCGGTTGTGACCAGCAAGGGCAACAGTCGGGTTCATCAAATCGACGCGGGGCGCGATTGGCTTAGATTGCAGCTGGCCGCGACAGGGCTGGGACTGGCAATGCAACCGGTTAGTCAGTCTCTGCAAGAATATCCCGAGATGAAGGCGCAATACGCAAAGGTCCATGAATTGCTGGCCGAGCCCGGCGAAACGGTTCAAATGCTTGGGCGTATCGGCTACGGTCCAGCCATAGATGCCAGCCCACGCTGGCCGTTGGAGACACGTATCGCGCATGGCTGAAGACAACCCTGGTCCCTATTTCGCACTGCTCTACGAAGTGGGGATCATCAATCAGATCAGTACGGCGTTTTTGGAAACGCGCCTGCCGAAAGGTTTGTTAGTCTCGCACTTCGGCGTGGTCAGTCATTTGATCCGGGTTGATGATGGCGCCACGCCATTGGAACTGGCGCGCGCCTTTCAGGTGCCTAAAACCACAATGACGCACACTTTGGCCGGGTTGGAAAAGCACGGGTTTGTCGAGATGCGGCCAAACCCGAATGACAAGCGGTCAAAGCAGGTTTGGCTTACGCCAGCCGGACGGCAATTTCGCGACGAGGCTATTGTGGAAATGGCCCCTTTGATTGGAGCGTTGAAGGAAAGGTTTTCGCCAGACCGGGTTGCCGGGATGCTGCCCGAGTTAAGCGAATTTCGTGCTGTGTTGGATCAGTTGCGAAATGAGATGAAGTAACGGCTTGGCGCGACCTGCGCGTTCCGGCTTCGTCTGCGTCGCAATGCAGAGTGTCGTGCCTGTCTGAAACTTTGCTGCGCAGGCATAGTCAAGGTTGGCCATGGTCCACTGTCCATAGGGCAAAGCGTCGGAATTTTGGGCGGTATCCCAGCCTGCCAACCCGTTAAACACGTTGAAGCAATCGGGTGACCTATTGGCCGGTCGTCTGCGAACCGACACGAGAGATTCGCAAGTCGCGCCAAACACCCAGAGAAAGTGGGCGTGAGGGACCAAGCTTTTTGAGAATCGGTGCGGGGAGGAAGGTTTCAGTGTTCCGCGCGGAACACGCTTGATACGCTTCAGTTCCCAAACACTAAGGAAACATTTTCTTTGGGAGGGAAGTGGCAGCCCGTAGGGGAATCGAACCCCTCTTTCCAGGTTGAAAACCTGGCGTCCTAACCGATAGACGAACGGGCCACGTCGCTGCGTGAGGCGCTAACTACGAAAAGAGGTTGAAGGGTGCAAGCAGAAAATTCACTTTTTTTAATGAACTTTCAAAAGCCTTCAAAATGAGGGCTAATCGGGCGGTCAGTCGGGGCCATCTGATCAGACAAAATTGCCAGCGCTTTGGAGATTCGGGCGTTGTCCTGCCAAGCCACACCCAGCGCCAGATTCGTAAGCCACAAGTCGGGCTGAGGTTGGAAGGGCAGGGCTGCCAGATCACTGTGCCAAAGTTTTTGATTCCATCGGTTTAGCTGCGCAACATCTGCCCCATTGCGGGTTAACCCGATCAATCGCATGCAAATGGCATGGCGCGCGCGCAATTGATCAGCGGGGCGCGCTTGGGCTGACTGCAAAGTCTCATACCGTTGGCATGCGCGAATTATGGGGCGTTGGTGGGTGGCCGCTGCCGACCGAGTTGCTTGAGCCGCTGTACGGGAAAGAAGTGCCGCACGGTGTTGGCGAATACGGTTCAAAGCGGTGTCGGACAAACAAGGGCAGGTAAATCCGCCCCCCGGTGATGCACGACCGATGATTCCTTCACCGGCCAAACGGTTGAGCGCTTCGCGCAGCGGGGTACGCGAAACACGCAAGTCACGCGACAGAGCGGATTCGTTGATCCGTGTTCCTGGCGGCAGAACGCCATAAACGACTTGCCTGCGTACAGTGCGATAAACACGCCAAACGCACTTGTTTCCGTGCATTTTGCCCCGCACGTTCCCGGTTGTGTCCGAGGGGTACGCTAACGTTGTTTTGTTCAAGAATCGTGAAGGTCAGATTTTTTCGACCTGCGAAAGCGGCACTTCACCGTGCCGGAGGTTGGTGCGCCGAAGATTTTTCAGGAATTTGTGTTTGAACCGCCAAAAGAGTGATCCCCGTAGCCGCAGGTGTTGGAAGAGTTTCGTTTTGAAAAACTCTGGCTTCGATCCTCACTGCGTTCAGTTGAGCACTTTCCTACGATCCTTTGGGGCGGTCAAAGTGTGGCGATTTCCAGAATAAGCGCAAAATATCAGCCGCTTATGAGCGGGTGAGCAAATCGCAATGCGATGCCATGCTGATTTAAGAGAAAGTGGTGGGCGACCCTGGAATCGAACCAGGCGTGCGTCTCCGCGAGGGAGTTACAGTCCCCTGCCACACCTTGCGGCCTGTCGCCCACTTTCACACCATCCGAAGCGGCGTGATCGGCTGATTACAATTGGCCAATCTTGGCGTCAACAGGAAATTCCCTTGCACCGCCTCGCAGGTGCAGGCAGGGAGAGGACCAGACCAGAAAAGTCGGGTGTTGAGATGAAGAAACCGAAGTGGGTTGTCGAGAAAGAGCAAGCCAAGAAGGCGGCCGCCGCTGAAACAGTGTGGTTGTTTGGCTTGCACGCCGTGCGTGATGCCCTGATGAACCCGCGCCGGGAAAAACTGCGACTGATCGTCACCAAAAACGCGGCTGACAAACTGGCTGATGCAATCGCAGAATCGGGCGTCGAACCGGAAATGAGCGATCCTCGCAGATTCGCAGCCCCGCTGGACCCGCAATCTGTGCACCAGGGCGCCGCATTGGAAGTGCGCCCGCTGGATTGGGGGAAGCTGGACGACGTCGCGCTGGCGGCAGGAGAGGGGGCGCTGAGGCTGGTTTTGCTGGACCGGGTGACGGACCCACACAACGTTGGGGCCATTTTACGCTCTGCCGAAGTGTTTGGGGCCCAGGCAGTGATTGGCACGCGGCATCATTCTGCGCCCGAAACCGGGGCTTTGGCAAAAACCGCCAGTGGCGCATTGGAACGCCAGCCCTATTTGCGCGAACGCAATCTGGCAGACACGATCACTGCACTGCAAGCCATGGGCTATTTGGTTCTGGGGCTGGATGGCGAGGCAGAGCAAACGATCGAGGTGGCATTGGAGGGGCGCAAAGACCGCCCCGTGGCGCTGGTACTGGGGGCCGAAGGGCCGGGATTACGTCAAAAAACCAAGGAAACCTGTGACGCATTGGTGCGGATCGAGTTTGCGGGGGCTTTTGGGTCGCTCAACGTCTCGAACGCAGCTGCAGTTGCCCTATATGCCTCTTTGACTCACTAAGAGGCAGGAGCCCATGCACCGAACCACCAAGATTGCCACATGCTGTTACTGTGGAACCCGCGCTATGTTGGAACTGCGGGGCGACTTGCGCCACGAATTGGCCTGTGCGTCTTGTGGAGCGCCGCTGCACAATCTGAAGATGCTGCGTACGGCGGATGTGGGCAAGCCGGAGCGCACCAAGGCGAAACGGGCCGCACAACCCAAGAGCACACGTGCGCCGGTGCCGCTGATGGATGAGCGCCGCAAGAAGAAAACCTACAAGAAGCGCAAAACAAAGAAGCTGGTGAAAGAGATTTTCGATTTGTTCGACGACATTTTTGATTGAACTGATCGCAATATGCGCCCGGTTCGGGCGCGCATAGCCCGCGCTTTGCCGCCTCTGGCAGCCGAGCGCAGATTAGGGGCGCTGCCCCCGCCAGCGGCTGCGCCGCAGGCTCCCCCGAGGTATTTCTGAACAGAAGAAACGTGAAGTTACGCTGGTCTTTGGGGGCTGGACGCTTTATTTGGCGCGCAGCAACACATGGAGACTGGTGTGACAGTTTATGAGAGCCCGGGCCCGGTTGAATCCGATTGGAGAGACGTGATTTCATCGGTGGATGAGATTATCGAAGATGCGCGAAATGGTAAGATGTTCATTCTTGTGGATCATGAAGATCGCGAGAATGAAGGTGATCTGGTGATCCCGGCGCAATGGGCCACACCTGATGCGATCAATTTCATGGCGACCCACGGCCGCGGTTTGATTTGCCTGACGCTGACGCCAGATCGCGTTGAAGCGCTGGGGCTGTCGTTGATGTCTACCAACAATTCGTCGCGTCACGAGACGGCGTTTACGATATCAATCGAGGCGCGCGAGGGTGTAACCACCGGGATTTCGGCGGCAGATCGTGCGCGGACCGTGGCGGTTGCCATCGACACCGGCAAGGGTGCGCAAGACATTGCAACGCCGGGCCATGTCTTTCCGTTGCGAGCCAAGAACGGGGGCGTTCTGGTGCGGGCGGGGCACACGGAAGCGGCTGTGGATATCAGCCGGCTGGCTGGGTTGAACCCGTCTGGTGTGATTTGCGAGATTATGAACGAAGACGGTTCGATGTCGCGTTTGCCGGAACTGGTGGCCTTTGCACAGCACCATGGGTTGAAGATTGGCACCATCTCGGATCTGATCGCCTATCGTCGTCGCAACGACAATCTGGTGCGGGTGAGCAAGCAAGAAACGGTTGAGTCCGAGTTTGGTGGCACTTGGGACATGCGGGTCTATACGGATACCACTCATGGCGATGATCATATCGTTTTGGTGAAGGGGGATCTGGAAGGCGATGAGCCTGTATTGGTGCGCATGCATGCCTTGGACCCGATGCTGGACGTGATTGGTGCTGGGCCAAAAGGGCGCTCGGACGAATTTGCCCGCGCAATGGAAGCTGTTGCTGAAGAGGGCCGGGGCGTTGTGGTCTTGTTGCGCGACACGTCGATGAAGCTGGATGTGTCCGAAGGGGTCAGCCCCAAGACGCTGCGCCAATACGGGTTGGGTGCACAGATCCTGTCGTCGCTTGGGTTGAGCAAACTGATCCTGCTGACCAATTCCCCGACACCCAAAGTTGTTGGGCTGGAAGCCTATGGGCTGGAAATTGTTGGGACACGCAAAATTTCGGAGCTTGGCTGATGGCCGCAAATGAGCAGCACTACACTTTGCCACGCCCGGAGTTTTCCAAGCCAGTGAAGCTGTTGATCGTGGTGGCACCGTACTATCGGGACATCGTGGATCAACTGGTGGCGGGGGCACAGGCCGAGATCGAAGCCTGCGGTGGGACCTATGAACTGGTCGAAGTGCCCGGTGCCCTGGAAGTGCCGACGGCCATTGGCATTGCGGAACGTATGTCGAATTTTGACGGCTACGTTGCCCTGGGCTGCGTTATTCGAGGCGAGACGACTCATTATGAGACCGTCTGCAATGACAGCTCTCGTGGGATCACCTTGTTGGGTTTGCAGGGCCTTTGTGTGGGCAATGGTATTTTGACTGTTGAGAACCGCGCGCAGGCTGAAGCACGGGCAGAAGCCGCCGGACAAAACAAAGGTGGCGGAGCGGCTGCTGCGGCCTTGCATCTGATCGCGCTCAGCCGTAAGTGGGGCGGCCAGCGCAAAGGGGTCGGGTTTGTTCCGCCTCGCGACGAATATCAGATCGCTGGTGACAGCAAAGGTCCAACCACAGCATGAGTGCTCCGCAAGACAAACTGGCTGCCAAACGGCAGGCGAAATCCACCGCCCGGCTATATGCCGTTCAGGCCCTGTTCCAGATGGAACATTCCGGGCAAAGCGTGGATTCGGTGAAACTGGAATTCTTCGATCACCGGTTTGGGGCTGTCTATGATGGTGACGAGATGGCGGATGGCCATGTTGCCCTGTTCACCAACTTGTTGGAACAGGCCGTCAGCTTGCAGGCCAAGATTGACCAAATGACCGACCGTGCCTTGGTGGCCAAATGGCCCATCAGCCGTATCGACCCGACACTGCGCGCGTTGTTCCGCGCTGCTGGCGCCGAGTTTCTGGAGGGCAGCGCACCACCCAAGGTCGTGATCAACGAGTTCGTTGAAATTGCCAAGGCCTTCTACCCGGATGGGCGCGAGCCAAAGTTTGTAAACGCTGTGCTGGATCATATGGCGCGCGAAGCCAAACCCGAAGCGTTTTCGGACTGATCTGGCGAACCAGCTTGGGAAAGCGGAAGTGACTGGCTACACTGGGGCAAACCCCTGCTGAGGAGCCGGTCATGTCAGATACGCCTGAAATCCCGTCGAAACTCAAAAACGCAATTCGAGAGAACGCCAGCCGGTTTCGCTGGCTTGGCTATGCGTTGATCGCTGTTGGCGTGCTGTCCATTCTGTTTCCGTTGTTGGCCAGTGTGGCGGCAAAGGTGATGTTGGGCTGGCTGTTTCTGATCACAGGCGGATTGACGCTGTGGCATGCGTTTCAAGCGCGCAGCTGGCAGCCGGGCCTGATGTCTGGGCTGATTGGCGTGATGCATTTGGCCGTGGGCGTGTATCTGGCGTTTTTTACCCTGACAGGATTGGTGGGGCTGACGGTCTTGCTGGCGTTCGTTTTCCTGTTTCAGGGCGCGATCGAGCTGTATTTGGCGTGGCAACACCGCCCTGGCCATGGAAACGAAGGTCCGGGTTGGGCATGGATGGGGGTGTCGGGTGCAATCACGGTGGCGCTGGGGATTATGCTGTTGGCCGGTTTGCCGGGCACCGCGCTTTGGGCCTTGGGATTGCTGCTTGGAATCAACTTTTTAACCACCGGAATTTCTTTTGTGGCACTGGCAACGGCAGCCACGAAGATCTGAAGAAAATCAATTGAGTATTCTTCGGGCGTCATGGATTTGATGCAAATCATGTTGTCAGCGGCGGGAATGGCGCTACATTGATATTCAGGAACTGGAAGGTGTGTTCATGCCCAGACTTATCAAATTGTATATTCAGCAGTGCTTCATTGGCTTTGGCCTGTCCGCAGTGTTTGTTGCCGCTTTGCTCTGGATGAATGTAGCCAACCTTTGGCACCTCGTTTCGGCGACAGATGGCGGTGCGTTGGCGGTATTTCTGTTGTGGCTGTTCAACGGTATTGTCTTTTCCGGTGTCCAGTTTGGCATCACCATTATGCGGATGCAGGCAGATGATACTCCGCCGCGTGGTGGCAAGCGAATGATGGTTCAGCCCGCGTTGGTCCGAGTACCGGTAGAAGGACAGAAACAGCGCAAGCTGTAACCCAGATTAAGTGGTTAAACAAAAAACGCCGCCCAAAAGGGCGGCGCTTTTTGTGGCGAGAACCACACCAACCGTGGGGTTATCTCATTCCCGAGGACCTGTATGTACAGGTGGGCGCCAGGTAAACGGACCACGGCCCGGACAGAGCCAGCTCCCTCGGAATTGCTTAAGGCCACCGGAATGCAACCGTGACACAAGAAGGGCAGAACCCGCCAATGCTTCAATTAGGGCGCGGACAGAGACGTTGCAAGGCTCAACTGTCCAGTGTTTGAATGTTGGCCAGAAAACCGTGCCACCCTTTGTCCAGTGCCAACACCAATCCGTAGGCTTCGCCGCCATCCGGCAGGCCGGAATGTGTCAGCGACAATTTGGTGCCGCCTGATGTCTCTTCCAGTTGCCAGTCCACTGTTGTCATCACGCCATTCAGCGGTCCCACGGTAAATGACCAACGCAAATGATCGGGGGGCGAGGTTGCCTCTACCTTGCCCCAACACATCCGATCACCATCTTTGGCGCTGTGCAGGGTAAAATCTTGCCCCTCTGCCAGATCGGCATCTGCGGGGTGGAACCATTTTCCCAAAAGGTCGGCCTTGGTCAAATAGTTCCAAACGGTTTGCCGGTCGGCCGGAAGAAAAACGGATTTTTCGATTGTAACGGTCATTGGTTTTGATCCTCAATATTTGAAAGGGCAGAATGCAAGGCAGACAGGCGGTCATCCCAAAAGATGTCGAACGTGGCGAACCAATCGATCACGGGTTTCATGCCATCCGGGCGCAAGCGATTGATCCGTTCGCGGCCCGAAGGGGTGACTTCGATCAGGCCGCCGTCGGACAGCACGGTCAGATGTTTCTTCACAGCCGCACGTGTCATGTCGAACTGGTCCGAGACTTGGGCAATGGTCATTGGCTGCCGGGAAAGATGGCGCAGAATCTCTCGGCGTGTTGGGTCCGACAGTGCGCGAAAAGCAGGTTGTGGGGCGATGTCTGACATTGCGGCTCCTAAATGATACCAAAAGGTATCCCTTTATGTGATACCTTTTGGTATCGCGTCAAGCATCATTTGTCCCTTGAAAAATGTTCATGAATTGTTCACCATTATTGACGATGCAAACGAGCGACCCAAAATTGATGCCAGGCCAGCTGTTGGCGCGCGGCGTGTGCCGCCATATGGTCAGTCATGGCTTTGTTACGATTGAAGAATTTGTTCCAGAGCGTGGCAAGCGCGTGGATGTGATGGCTCTGGGCCCCAAAGGGGAGATATGGGTGATCGAATGTAAATCGTCGCGCGCGGATTTTATGTCAGACAGCAAATGGGAAGGCTATCTGGACTGGTGCGATCGGTTTTTTTGGGCGGTTGATCAGGATTTTCCGACCGATCTGTTACCCGTGGATACAGGGCTGATCATTGCCGATTCCTATGACGCAGAGTTTTTGCGCATGCCGCCTGAGGCCAAATTGGCAGCAGCTCGTCGAAAAGTTCTGATTCAGAAATTTGCTGTGCACGCTGCACGTCGATTGCACGCGCTGCGTGACCCCGATGCTAACGTTTGGGTTTGATCTTGCTGACTGTCTGCGCGGCTGCGCGAATCTCTTCTGCAATCTCTTCGGCCTCTTCGACCGAAAAATCCATGGGGATTTCGATGCCATCCGCACTGATGAACAGGCGCACCATGCCCTGATCGGTAGGACCGATTTGCAGGTTGGCTTCGATGTCGCGTTCGTCGTTGATACCCATTTTTCCCTCTTTCAATGTAAAGGGCGCAGCCTAATCACGCGCGTCGCTGGGGTAGCGGGCAGCGCCTGAAAAAGCAAGCGGTGTAGGCGGTGGAAAAATCCAATATGGCCTTGCAATGATGCGCTTGGCTCGTTATTTCACCCGTCAGTGCCGCCTTAGCTCAGTTGGTTAGAGCGCTTGATTGTGGATCAAGAGGTCCCTGGTTCGAGACCAGGAGGTGGTACCATACTTTCCCCCAAAATATGGCTGCAAAACAGTTTGAAATAGTCGCTGTACGTCGCGGTGCGCCGTGATTTGTGTTTTGACTAGGGAAAAGCAAGCGTTGTCGCATTGGTTTCCGAAATCTTGGAGCATTCTTGCGGTCTACTTTGGCCGCATTGGGTGATCAGGGCATTCGTCCTGTGACGGCCGTTGCTGGCAATATTTCTGCACGCTCAGCGACAGCTGGCTGTGATTCGAGAGTCATTTCCCCAAAAAACGCAGCGTTTGTCTTGCATCGTTTTGAATTATTGAAAACATACGGGGTGGCGGACTAGATACTAGGATAACACACGGTGCGAACACCCATTCTTCAATTTGGAACCAGTCGGTTCTTGCAAGCTCACGCAGATCTGTTTTTTTCTGAGGCCATGGACGCGGGACAGGATGTTGGGCCGATCACAGTGGTCCAAAGTTCAGGCAGTGCAGATCGGGCGAAACGGTTAGCCGGTCTTGTTGGGGCTTACCCTGTACGCATCGAAGGTCTGAGCGGTGGTGAGACGGTCAAGAAAACGGAAACAGTTCGCAGCGTTGCGCGCTGCTTGTCTACTGCAACAGATTGGGATGAGATTTCGCGTATCTTTGTGAATGAAGTGCAGATTGTTCTGTCAAACACCGGCGATACGGGGTTTGTACCGCAACCCAGCGACACTGCCGACACGTTCGATCAAAGTATGTCCTACCCTGCAAAACTGCTGCAGCTGTTGCGGCTTCGTTTTTCTGCGGGCGCTGCACCGCTGCAAATCATGCCAATGGAGCTGATCGCCGACAACGGCGCTGTTCTTAAGGCACGGGTTATGGAACTGTCAGAAGGCGATTCCCCGGCGTTTCGGCACTATTTGGAGAGCGATGTCGTTTGGGCAAATTCGCTGGTGGACCGCATTGTGTCTGAACCAATTGAACCGGCTGGCGCAGTGGCGGAACCCTATGCGCTTTGGGCAATTGAAGATCAGGACAAACTGAATGTTCCTTGCCAGCACCCGTCGGTTCAGGTGGTGCCATCGTTGGAACAAATCGAAGCCCTGAAGCTATTTGTTCTGAACCTGGGTCACACCGTGCTGGCGGACCGTTGGTTGCAAACACAGAAGGATGAAAGCGTTCTGGTGCGCGATCTGATGGAGCGACCCACCGAATTGACCGCACTAACCAGTGTCTATGCAGAAGAAGTTCGCCCCGCCTTTGTTGCTGCAGGCCTGAAGGATGAATTCATGTCCTATGTTGCAACAACGCTGGATCGCTTTGCCAATCCGTTCTTGGCGCACAAGATCGCAGATATTTCGCAGAACCACCCTCAAAAGGTGCAGCGCCGGATCAAGGCGATGATCGAATGGGCGATCGAACAAGGTGATCAAAGTCCAAAGCCTGTTCTGTCTGAAATTGTTTCTAGATACGAATAGGCGACTCTTGGCCCGTGCGAAGTAACTAAATCGCCCAGGCGGGCAGGGACAACGCCAGCAATGGTAACCTTGGAAAGGGTGTCAGTGGTGTGCTCGCCAGGGCCGTTTTGGAAAACGCATGGTCAGCCATTCGGTGTTTTCACACAGCAGGCCAAACGGCACATATCTTGTTTCTTTCACGGTCAGGTATTGCTGCCGACCCGGTGATTTGACGGTGCCTTACGGTGCCTTACGGTGCGTGGCTATTGGCGCTCAAAGACCGAAGCAAAGTTTGCTTGGACGTGGCCAGGTGACTGCGCGCAGCTGCGTCTGCACGGTTCAGGTCGCGGCTCTTCAAGGCAGTGATATAGGTCAAATGCTCTTTGATCGCGTCTTCATTTCGGACGCGCTCATCCGCTTTGTTCCACTGAAAATGATAGTGGAACACCAGCGAAATAATATTCTGAAACTCTTTGACAAAACGGTTTGCGACAACGCTGTTGATCGCGGCGTGGAACCTTTCGTCCAATTTTGAAAAGTCATGATAACTGTCGTCGATCTGCTCTAACAGCGCCAAGTGTTCTTGCTCTAACCCGTCCAACTCGGACCAAATCGGGTGATCCGGCGGCGTTTGCACCAGGTGATGAACAGAATTCAATTCAAGAACGGTTCGGAAATCTGAAAGTTCGACAGCGTACTTTGGTGTGAACCCCTCCAGAACCCAGCCGCCACGCGGGCGCCGCACAACAATTCCAAACCGGCTGAGCGCGGACAGAAATTCTTGCAACGTATGTGGCGCAACGGAAAACTGTTTGGACAGCTGTGCCACGTTCAAAGCCGTGCCTTGTGGAACGTCCATGCGCAGCACCCAATCCATGAACTGTTCTTCCAGCTCATCGATGCTTAGCAGAACCGTGGGCTTGGCCAGAAAATCCACCGCTTCTGATCGGCGTTTTACCACCTTGTTGCGGCCATCCAGGGCAATAAGCCCCTTTTCATCCAACGCGCTAAGCACGCTTCTGACAACGGTGCGGCTGACGCCAAATTCCTGCGACAACGCATTTTCTGTCGGCAGGGCGCCGTTTATTTCTGTTTTATCACAAAGTGTTAGAATGGCGTTATGCGCTTCGATGAAGCGCGTGTTCCTGCGGGCCATAATTGCCATCGTCCTGTCTGATTACGCAATTGTAGCTGTTTTTAAAATGTTTCCGAAGAATAAAAAAACATTTAATCTGCACTGCAGGGCAGGGTGGTGTTTCGGATGAATGGCGGCCAAGCCGACGTCTTCCCAGAACATGCAGCAGGCGGGTTTATTGCGGTTCGACGGCCACGAATTTCCGAAAAGTGAAAACGCGACTGATGAAAGCCATTGGCGCCACTACGGGGCTTTGCATTGGCGCCAATGGCCTTATTTCCTATGCGAAGAATAGGAAAATATCGTCGGTCACTGTTGCGGCGCTGATGCCATCCAGTTCGATGGTTTCATAGGCGCTGGAGATTACGGCATTGCCTGCACTGTTGTCGGAAATTGTTATCCCGGAGCGATCCAACGCTTTGATTTCACTGAAGTCTATGATGTCTTCGGTCAGGTCGAAATCCAGGATCAGGTCCAGACCGCCTCGATTATCCTCTTGATCTTTGAACTGAAAGATATCGGCACCAGTGCCCCCCAGATAGATATTGTTATTGATGCCGCCATACAGCACGTCGTCGCCGGCTGTTCCCAAGACAATATCGTTGCCGCCGACATCTGTGGCGGTGTGAATGCTGAAGGTGTTCTGATCCCCCTTCAACTGAACAATGTTGAAATCCGTGTTCAGGTTACTGGTGCCAAAGGCAATTTTTTCGATGGCGTAGCGGGGACCGGCAAATTGGTTTGTGATGGTGATCTGATTCAGGACACCGGGTGTGTCTGCGGTGTTTTCAACGGTCAAGATCAAGTCTGACCCGGCAACTTCGACCGAGGTTCCATGCATGGCCTCATCGATACTGCCAAATCCGTTGATAACGACCACATCATTCTTGGCGGTGGCATAGTAGTTGGGGAAGGGGGCGTTGCCCTTGTCGATGATCGTATTTACGCCCGCTTCGTCGGTCGAAAACACGTAGGTGTCACCACCTTTGCCGCCGATCATGCGATCATTGCCCGCGCCGCTGTCCAAGGTGTCACGGCCGTTGCCGCCCACGAGAACATCATTGCCCTCACCTCCGACAAGCAAATCGTCACCACCCTGACCACGTAGGCGGTCGTTGCCTTCTTGGCCGTAGACCATGTCATTGCCGCTGCCTGCCCAAACCTTGTCATTGTGCAGCCCGCCTTCAATGCGGTCAGCCCCGGCGCCCGTTGTGATACGGTCAGCACCGTTTTCGCCAAAGATTGTGTTGTTCCCGCTGCTGGCGGTGATCGTGTCGCGGCCATTGCCGCCGAATACGACGTCATTTCCGTCACCAACGTGCATCTCATCGCGGCCGCCGTTGCCAAACACCCAGTCATCGCCGCCGCCGGTGTTGATGACATCGGCCTTATTGGTTCCGGCCATCAGGTCTGCTTGTTCAGTACCGTTGAAATCAAGGCTCAGGTTGTAGGTGGTGCCGCCCGCGGTGATCGAACTGACGTGCCCGCCGCCATATTGATCCACGATCTTGATATCAAAGTCCGGTTGAGCTGGTTGGCGAAACCGATAGGGGCGCGAGGGCGTGTGAATGATCAAGTCGTTGCCAACGCGCAGGGCCGTGGCATAGCCCGAATATCCGAACGAGGAAGAGTGATACAGGCTGCCAACATTGATGATCGTATTGGCGGCGCCGTCTGTGCCTGCGTCATCGATCAAGACGTTGTAAGTCATTGAGGTGCCGCTGCGGCGCAGGTCATAGACATCTGCGCCGTCCAACCCTTGCAAAACGTCGACACTGTCTGTGCTGAACGGTTGCAAGATATCGGCCTCAGATGTTCCAAGCAGCGTGTCCGTGCCTGTTGTTCCGGTAATGAGTGCCATTGTGATTTCCTTGCGTTTCTGCGCGTTGCTGGACAGATCCTTTTCGGTCGGCCCGGTGCAGATCGAGCGCGATCGAATTGAAGTTGGACTGTCGGTTCCCCAGAACGGTGCCAGAAATCTCACGCAAAAATACATATGCAGGTGTTTATACGGGGTCCAATAACCCTCGGGTATATGGATGCGGCGGGCCAGACAGGGACCAGTGGGAACACCGCGTCTTGGTGCCGGTTGCGGTCCCGCGTCACGTATTGTTGGTGCTGATCTGACTGTAACCTTGGCCGCAACGCGGGCCGAAAGGCAGATGCCAAAGACCGGCCAAGCAAATGACTATGAAGGGTTAAAAGATGGGAACGGGTTTCAAACTGTCAGGGCGCGTTTCTTACCGGCAACCTGCTGTTTTGGGCGTTCTGTTTGTGTTGCAGGGCCTTTGCACCGGGTATTTTGTGACGGAAATTATCGTCGAATACATTCGGACCGGGATCAACACCCACACTGTAACCGAAGCTGTCGTGACACTGATCTTGATGGCGAGCTTGGCGTTTACCTTCTTGGAGTTGCGCGCGACGATGCAGCGAAGCAAGAACGTTGAAAACACGCTTCATGTGGCGGCCGGGGCCTTCAAACAAGTCATCAAGTCAAGGTTTGCGGAATGGGCTTTGTCGCCGTCCGAGGCCGAAGTTGCCATGCTGACATTGAAGGGATTCAGCATTGCCGAAGTGGCGGATTTGCGCAAATCCAGTCCGGGAACGGTTCGTGTGCAATTGTCGAACGTTTACAGCAAATCAGGTGCCGAGGATCGCGCTGGTTTCGTATCTCTGTTCATTGACGAACTGATCGACAATCCCCTGTCAAAATCAGGCCACACGGCAAGCACGGCCGGGTGATTTCTGAACAAGTCTGAGAGTCGCTGTGAAACCGAAATACTGCGATCTCCTGACGTTGCACCGTTGTTTTTGACCATTTGGCAAGTGGCCGTAGTTGCGTGAATTTTTTGCACAGTAGACATGCCTTTTGCGCGGTTATCCGGGTGGCGCATGATCAAACCGGCGGGGGCACTGGAATTGTTGTAAATTCTCTGAATGTCGCGCTGACATCCGGCGCTGGGTCACCTAAGTTGTCGGGTATGTCGATCTGGACCCGCATAACCGAAGCCCTTGCCGCTATGACCAAAGGTGAAGGACTGTCAGCCGTTTTTGACCGGCTGCGCAGCCCGCCTGAGCGCAGCGTGGGCTTTACCATCGCTGTCATCGCCCTGTCTGCCAAGATGGCCAAGGCCGATGGGTTGGTCACGCGTGACGAGGTTACGGCCTTTCGCGAAGTGTTTCAGATTCATCCCGAAGATGAACCCGGCGCAGCCCGTGTGTTCAACCTTGCGCGGCAGGATGTGGCCGGCTTCGAAGAATACGCCCGCCGAATCCATCGCATGTTTAACGCTCAAGGCGGAACACTGTGCGATTTGATGGAAGGGTTGTTTCATATCGCCATGGCCGATGGCCGGTATCATCCCGAAGAAAACCTGTTTCTTGAGCGCGTTGCCGAGATTTTTGAAATCAGCGACGCGTCCTTTCAGGCGCTGCGCACGCGGTTTGTGCCGGATGCAACGCCAGATCCCTATACCGTGTTGGGGGTGGCGCCCGACACGCCGTTGCCCGAAATCCGCAAAGCGTATCGTCAGCTTGTGCGCGAAAGCCATCCTGATGTGATGATCGCGCGCGGGGTGCCGGAAGAGGCCGTGCGGATGAGTGAGAAGCGCCTGATAGACATCAACGAAGCTTGGGCGCGGTTGTCCAAAGCCGGAACTGATTGATGCGGTTCGCCACCTACAACGTCGAATGGTTTGATTCACTGTTTGACGATGCAGGTAAGTTGTTGGTCGATGGTGAATGGTCTTCGCGCCACAATATCACCCGTTCACAGCAGGCAGAGGCGCTGGGAATCGTCTTCACCGCTCTGGATGCTGACGTCGTGATGGTGGTCGAGGCGCCTGACAGCAATCGTCGTCGAAACGGTGTTAAGGCGCTGGAAACCTTTGCGCGGGCATTCAATCTGCGGGCCCGCAAGGCGATCATCGGGTTCACCAATACAACGCAGCAAGAAATCGCGTTGCTGTATGATCCCGACGTGATCGAGGCGAGCCATGATCCGCAGGGCGACACAACAGACACGCGCGGGACACCGCGGTTTGATGGTACATTTCGGATCGATCTGGACGTCGACGCAACCGAAGACCGAGTGACGTTTTCAAAGCCACCGTTGGAAATTGCACTTCGCACGGCGCAGGGAACGGCCGTGCGCCTGATTGGTGCGCATCTTAAATCCAAGGCCCCGCATGGCGCGCATAACCGCGATGCTGTCATGCGCCTGTCGATTGCCAACCGGCGCAAGCAATTGGCACAGGCCATCTGGTTGCGCCGCCGTGTTGCGGAACACTTGGATGCGGGCGAACATGTTATTGTCATGGGGGATTTGAACGATGGCCCCGGACTTGATGAGTATGAAAACCTGTTTGGCCGGTCCTCTGTCGAAATCATCCTTGGGGATGGAGGCGTGCGTTTGTACGACCCGCATGCCGCTCAGGCTTTGCAACGGCGTATGGCAGCCCAGCCCACAACTGCGCGGTTTTTCATGAAACACGACAACCGCTTTTTACAGGCCCTGCTGGATTACATTATGATTTCGCCCCAGCTGCGGCAGGCATCGCCGCGTTGGCGTATCTGGCATCCGTTTGATAACCCCGATTGTTGGTCTGTGCCGGAGTTGCGAGAGGCCCTGTTGGCCGCGTCTGACCACTTTCCGGTCACGTTGGACCTGGAGATTTGAGCCATGGCACTTTTCCTGCAAGGCCCCAATGCTTACCTTATGGGGATGAAAACACTTACAACCCTTCTTCTTGTGACCACGCTATCGGCAAGCCCGGCCATTTCACAGGACACCGATGATGACAGTCTGATCGAAAAAGGCGCGCGCCTTTTTCTGAAAGGTTTGATGCAGGAAATGGAACCTGCCATCGATTCTTTGGAAGGTCTGGCCGAAGAGATGGAGCCGGCACTACGTAATTTCGCAACCTCCATGGGCCCCGCGTTGCGCGACTTGCTGGCTGAAGTCGAAGATTGGTCTGTGTATCACCCGCCCGAAATGTTGCCGAACGGGGATATTATCCTGCGCCGCAAAACGCCTAAACCGCTGGACCCGCCGCAAAACGAAATCGAACTGTAACCGTATCGCTTACAGGTGAATGATTTCGGCGGTTGCGTTCAACGATTTGGCCAAAGAATTCAGGCGGCTTTCAGCCACCTCGCCAAACAATGGGCTGGCTGCTTTTGTCAGCGAGATTTGAAGGATACGATCCTTTGCATTCCAGTGCAGTTCCGCACCGCCCTGCGAGGCTTCGGTCATCCATAGCATAGCACCAAGGCGCATGGCTTTGCCCAAAATCTCTGCATCCAGCTGCCCTTCGTCATTGAGCAGGGCGTACATGTCTTCAAACCGCGTACCTTCGCGTTTGTTGCGATAGCGGTGCAGCAGCGCTAGCCCCAGAAACACCCGTTCCGAATGAGTGATTCCGCCCAGATTTGCGCGTGTGGTGTTTTCAAAACAGTTTTGCGCCCGATAGTCCGGATGCGCGCGCCAGCTGACATCATGCAGCAGACAGGCCGCTTTGACGATTCGCATTTGTTCGGGGGATGCGTCCTTGAAAATCGGATGCACAAAGGAAAACAGCTTGCGCCCAAAGCCCGGCAACCGGGCATCCTTGGACTCTGCAAAGCGACAGGCTTCGATCAGGGGATCCCGGTCGCGCAGGTCTTGTGGCATTTGCTCGTACAGCAACCCTTCGCGGATGCCATAACTGGAAATCGCGATATCGGCGGGCGCAAAAACCTGCACAACCTGTTTTAATACTTCGGTCGCATAGGGCACCAGCGCCATACGGGCAGCGGAAACACCACAGCGACTGCGCAGCTCTTCTGGGGAATTTTCCTTGATGTATTTTGTTGTCGCGGCCAAGGCGCTCTCGGTCATCCGGTATTCATGCAGAACATGCAGGGGATAACCACGCCGTTCCATATCAATTCGGGCAATTGCGCGCCATGACCCGCCAACCAGAAACAGCCTGTCGTGCTGAGGACCCATCTTGTCAGACAGTTTTTTGACGACCTTGGTGATGTGCTTTTTCAGGTCGCCCTCGACCTCTTGCAGCTTCAGCGGCCCAAGCGGTGATGTCACGCGCTTGCCAACTTGCCCTTTTGAGATTTCAGCCAGTTCCATGGAGGACCCGCCAATATCGCAGATCAGCCCATAGGCCCCGGGCCAGCCCAGCAACACACCCTGCGCGGACAGGCGCGCTTCTTCCTCGCCATCAATCACCCAGATCTTCAACCCGGTTACGCGGCGCACTTCTTCGCAGAAGTCGGGGCCGTCTTCGGCCTCACGCACGGCGGCTGTGGCCACGGCAGACAAGGGGGCCAGGCCCATGCCCTGTGCCAGCAACTGGAATCGCTTCAAGGCGTTCAGGGCGCGTTCGCGGCCTTCGGGGTTCAGCCGATTGGTTTCTGACATGCCAGCACCAAGGCCGCACATGATCTTTTCATTGTAGAAATAGGCCGGGCTGCGCGCAGCGCCATCAAAGACAACCAAACGAACAGAGTTGGAGCCAACATCAACCACACCAACGCGGGACAGCGCCCGCGCTTTGGGGTCTTTGAACAGGGGGCGTTCGAAAGGATCCCAGGTAAGGGGGCCTGCGTCAGTTATGGCTTCCATTTCCTGTCCTTTTCGCAGCAACATGGCGAAGCCAGTGCTCAGGGTCAAGAAACCTCGGCGGCTATTTCGTCGTCAGAACGACGCATCCCGATTGAACTCAGGATCATCGCAATCGTTGCGACCACCCAATACCCGCCAAAAAAGCCGGTTAGCGCAAAAATCAGCCCTTCAAACGTAAGGGGCAGGGCGGGTTTGAATTCTTCCCAAACCTGACCGCGCAGATCTTTGTCAGCCATATTCCCAATCAAACGAACGCGGCTGAATGGGCCAGCGCCCTGCAGCGCCGTCATATCATTGCTCAATTGCGCATGGCGTTCGAATATCGTGGCCATACTGTCGGCCCGCCGGGCGCTAAACCCGCCAGCGGCGGCCATCTGAACCAACGCATCTTGGCGTGTCAGCCCTTCATTCTTGGCGTCTTTGTCAAAACTGGCCACAACATGTGACAGCTCGTTTACGGCGCCGCCCAAGCGTTGCTTGTACTGCTGACTGAATTCAGGAAATTGCGACATGCCCGCAGCGCCAGTTAGCCCCAAGGCCAACGCTATGGTCTTTACCAACATTGCTCACCTCATGCGGCTGTGTATCCAACCGTTGCAGACGAAATAGCACAAAATGACGCGCTGAGCTAGAATTTTGGAAAGTGGAGCGGGTAGCGGGAATCGAACCCGCGCGTTCAGCTTGGGAAGCTGACAGGCTACCATTACATCATACCCGCAACGCGCAGGACCTCTACGCCGTGCAACCTATACCGTCAAGACTTTGGCAGGTGCTTTGCCGGGCCGTATTTGGGGCAGGCAAACTTTGGCGCAAATAGACAGGCAAAACCGCTTGACGAGACTGGGGACTGGAAATAGAAGCGGCGCTACGCTTGGCATTGCCAAGATCAGTGAGCGGTTGTAGCTCAGATGGTTAGAGTACCGGCCTGTCACGCCGGGGGTCGCGGGTTCGAGCCCCGTCAACCGCGCCACCACTGATCTGGACATTGAAAAGCGCTGCGCGGTTGTAGCTCAGATGGTTAGAGTACCGGCCTGTCACGCCGGGGGTCGCGGGTTCGAGCCCCGTCAACCGCGCCACTTCTTCTTCATGGAAATTTGTTCTGAAGCCCTGCGTTACGCGGGCCTGGGGCATGTTTCCTTTGGACAAGAAAAAGGCGCCCCGAGGCGCCGATTTTCTTGGGTTATTCCCATCTGACTTTGTAGAGGCGGGCTTACCGGCCCCAATCGCGGATTGGGCCGCAATCCATATGAACAAAGTTGGATTTGGAGTATTTTCCAACACCGCCGCCGCGACAGGCAGATGCCGCACGGGCCATTTGGCCGACAGAGCGTGAGGCAAGACGCAAATCTGCCGCTTGGCCCTTCATGTGCAGCGAATTTTTGGCCACACCAGACGAGCGCGAGCGCAACATGGCGTTGGTTTGCGGGCTGCGATAGCCAGACAACATCATGTAGGGTTCGTTTACGTCCAGCAGGCTGTGCGCTGCTGCCATAATATCGACTGTGCGCGTATCAATTTTGATTTTCGTATTGGTGCGCCAGTCACGCATGAAATAATTGACCTCGTCCAGGGCTTCACGAATGTATTTGCCCTCGACCCAATAAATCATGTCGATCCGTTCACCGGTCCGGCCCGAGTACATACGAATACGGCGAATGTCGCCGCCGCCGCGCAGAAACCCTGCGGCGTTCGAATATGTCGGTGCTGCCGTAACCATCGTTGCAGCAAAGGCGCCAAGAAGGCCCCGCCGCGTCATGCCGCTTGCTTGTGCCATTTGTGAGCGCTTGTCCCGTCGCTTACTTATTTCGCCTGACCGCGTTGATACGCTGGCCTTGCATCACCTATCCCCAGGTGCAGGAAGGTTATTGCACAATACGATTCGTCGCGGAACCCTGATTTTGGCTTCAATTTGACGAGGTTGGGTCTTTCGGCGGGAATCTGCGCAAAAGTGCGATGTGTTGCCTAGCAGACGCACATCTTGCATCTGTGCATCACCCCAAAAGGCCTTATTTCACTTGGCATCATTGTGAATGGACAAGCTGACGTGTGATACAGATATTTGCACAAACCAAGAACAATATTTGGCAAAGCGATAATTCCTGATGCGCCCAACGTCTTTTGAACTTTTTAAACGATTCTTTTTGCCTGCCGCGATCGTGGCATCTGTCGCTTTCGCGCCTGTGCCCGGAATGGCGGCCGTTACGGCGTTCAAACAGGCCGTAGCCGAAGCATCATCGCAAGATGATGAAGTTGCCGCCTTTTATCGCGCGCGCAACTTTGCGCCCCTGTGGACGGGTGAAGGTCCTGCGTTCTTGGAACGTCGCCAAGCCCTGATCGATGCACTGCGCACCGCGCCATTGCACGGGCTTCCAGAAGCCAACCATGATCCAGAGGCGCTTATTTCTCGGATGTCCTCGATACAGCATTCGCGCGACATGGGGCTGGTCGAAGTTGAGCTGAGCCGCGCGTTTCTGAAGTTTGCGCATGATCTGCAATCGGGCGTTTTAGAGCCCGGCAGTGTCGTGTCCGGTATCAAACGTAAGGCGCCACGTAGAAACCAAACTGACTTGCTGACTGCGATTTCTGCCGCTGACCCGGCTCAGGTGATGAAGTCTCTGGTGCCGCCATCGCGTGAATATGCCCGCTTGATGAAAGAAAAGTTCCGTTTGGAACGTTTGGTTTCCAACGGTGGGTGGGGCGCAGCTGTACCAGGCCGCAAGCTGTCACCAGGTGACAGCGGCAATGGCGTCGTTGCGCTGCGCAATCGTTTGGTGCGGATGGGATATCTGTCGCGCACGGCATCTGCCAACTTCGACAGTGCGATGGAACACGCTGTGCAAGCGTTTCAGTCAGACCACGGCCTGACTGAAGATGGCGTTGCAGGCGAAGGAACCATCGCCGAGATCAACAAAACCGCCGTAGAGCGTTTGAAATCGGTCATCGTCGCGATGGAGCGAGAACGCTGGACCAACTTCGAAGAAGGCCGAGGTGAGCGTCATGTGTTGGTCAATCTGACAGATTTCAAAGCGCGTATCATTGATGACGGCAAAATCACCTTTGAGACGCGCTCTGTTATCGGACACCGCGATCTTGACCGCCGCACGCCAGAGTTTTCTGATGTGATGGAACACATGATCATCAACCCCAGTTGGCATGTGCCTCGGTCGATCATTGTAAAAGAATACCTGCCGCGTTTGCGTGCGAACCCTGGTTCTGTTGGGCATTTGCAGCTTGTTGACCGTCGCGGCCGCGTTGTGGGCCGTGATCAAGATTTTGAGCAGTATTCCTCTGCCAGTTTCCCATTTGCCATGCGTCAACCGCCAGGGCCGAGCAATGCGTTGGGCATTGTGAAGTTCATGTTCCCGAACAAATACAACATCTACCTGCACGACACGCCGGCAAAGAACCTGTTTAGCCGCGAAGTGCGCGCCTTTAGCCACGGCTGTATCCGTCTGGCTGACCCCAAAGGGTTTGCCTATGCGCTGCTTGCACGGCAATCGGATGACCCTAAAGGTGTCTTTCATTCCAAATTGCGCACAGGGTCTGAAACCAAGGTGGATTTGGTGCAAGATGTGCCGGTTCATTTGATTTACCGCACCGCCTATTCAACGGCCAAAGGACGCACGCAGTTCCGCCGTGATATTTACGGGCGTGACTCGCGGGTGTGGTCGGCACTTGCTGCACAAGGGGTGGCATTGCCCGGCGTTGAGGGCTAAGTCAGGTCCGCATCTGCGGGAGTGGCCAATGTCCTATACCATCAAACAAATTGCCGCTGCGCTGGGGGTTCCGGCCGTTGGCGACACCAGCCTGCGCATTGACGCGGTTTCAGAACCTGCTGGGGCCGGGCCAAAAGATTTGGCCTTGGCGATGAAGCCAGAGTTTGCGGACACCTTGTCAGAAGGTCAGGCGAAAGCGGCCATGATGTGGGAAGGGGCCGATTGGGCGGCTTACGGGCTGTCGGCGGCCATTCTTGCACCGCGCCCGCGTTATGTCATGGCGGGGCTGTCGGCGATGATGGACGCAGGGCAGGGCTATGATACCGGCGTCCACCCTACAGCACATATAGATTCCACAGCCGATATTGGGCCGGACTGCCACATCGGGCCATTCACGGTTATTGGCGCCGGCGCACGAATCGGCGCAGGCTCTGTTATCGGACCGCAGTGTTACGTTGGAACAAATGCCGTTCTGGGCGATACGGCGCTATTGCACTCCGGCGTTCGGATCATGGCAGGCGTCAAGATTGGCGCGCGCTTTGTCGCACAGCCCGGTGCCGTGGTGGGAGCGGACGGTTTCGCCTTTGTGACACCAGAAGTTTCGGCTGTTGAACGGGCACGAGATACGCTGGGCGATCAGGGGGATGCCCAAGCGCAAAGCTGGGCACGGATTCATTCATTGGGCGGTGTGACGATCGGCAATGATGTGGAGCTGGGCGCACAAAGCTGTATCGACCGGGGGACCGTGCGCGATACCGTTGTTGGAAATGGCGTGAAGTTCGACAATCTGGTTCAAATCGGCCACAACGTAAGTATTGGAAATGATTGCCTGATTTGCGCTCAGGTGGGCGTTGCTGGATCAACCGTCATTGGCAATAACGTGGTTCTGGGTGGGCACACAGGCGTCAGCGATAACCTGACCATCGGGGACAATGTGATCACCGGTGGCGGGACAAAAGTTTTGTCACGTATTCCAGCCGGGCGGGTGATGCTGGGCTACCCTGCGATGAAGATGGATGCGCATATCGAACTGTACAAATCGTTGCGGCGATTGCCGCGCTTGTTGCGTGATGTCGCTGAGTTGAAGAAAACCATTTCCAAAGAGCGCGCAGACGACTAAATGGTCGGCAAGACTCGGGCGAGGTGAGGGGAGCGCTATGGATACGCGCCAACACGTGATCGCGATTATTGCCGAACAGGCTGTTTTAGAGCCTTCTGACGTGTCGATGGAAAGCACGCTGGACGATTTGGGAATCGATAGTCTTGGATTGGTCGAAAGCATTTTCGCCATCGAAGAAGCCTTTGACATATCGGTGCCGTTCAACGCGAATGATCCGACAGAAAGCGATTTCGATATTTCCAATGTTGCAGCGATCATTGCCGGTGTCGAACGGCTGATCAAAGAACAGACAGCCTGAAGCCGGACATTATAGGGTGGGTGCCATGAAACGCGTCGTTATTACCGGAGCGGGCACCATCAATGCCTTGGGGCACAATGTCCCGGACACGATGGAGGCCATGCGCGAAGGGCGTTGCGGAATTTCCGATCTGGAATTTCGCGATGTGGATCGGCTTTCCATTCACATCGGTGGGCAGGTCAAAGGTTACACGCCTGAGACGGTTTTCAACCGGCAACAATTGTCGCTCTATGATCGCTTTACGCAGTTCGCCTTGCTGGCAGCGCGCGAGGCTATCGAGCAATCAGGCCTTAGCTTCTCGGGCGATCTGGCTGATACCTCTGGTGTTGTTCTGGGCACGTCCGGCGGTGGTCTGACCACGCAGGACGAGAATTATCGCTCTGTCTATGAAGAGGGGAAGAACCGCGTTCATCCCTTTGTTGTTCCCAAGCTGATGAACAACGCCGCAGCCGCGCATTTGAGCATGACCTTCAATCTGCGCGGTCCCAGCTTTACCGTCGCGACCGCCTGTGCCAGTTCGAACCACGCCATGGGAATGGCGTTCCAAATGGTGCGGTCAGGGTCCTGTTCGGCCATGATCACCGGCGGTTCAGAATCCATGCTGTGCTTTGGCGGTGTTAAAGCGTGGGAAGGTCTGCGCGTGATGTCGAAAAATGCGTGCCGACCATTCAGTGCCAACCGCAACGGTATGGTCCAGGGCGAAGGCGCGGGAATTTTCGTGTTTGAAGAATATGATCACGCCAGAATGCGTGGCGCTGATATTCTGGCCGAAGTGGTGGGATTTGCCATGACTTCTGATGCTTCGGATATTGTGATGCCGTCAAAACAGGGCGCAGCGCGGGCCATGGCCGGCGCAATGCGGGATGGCCGGATCGACCGCAGCACCGTGGGCTATATCAACGCGCATGGCACTGGAACGGCGGCGAATGACAAAACCGAATGTGCGGCTGTGGCGGATGTCTTTGCCACCCATGCGGACAACCTGATGATATCGTCTACCAAGTCGATGCATGGCCACCTGATTGGCGGCACAGGTGCGGTCGAATTGCTGGCCTGCATCATGGCTTTGCGCGATGGTGTGATCGCCCCGACCATCGGATATGAAGAGCCGGATCCAGAATGTGCGCTGGATATTGTGCCCAATGAAGCCCGTGACGCAAATGTGGACGTTGTACTTTCAAACGCATTCGCCTTTGGTGGCATGAATGCGGTTTTGGCGCTAAGATCCGCCTAATGGCATAAAAATTCAGAAGTTTTTCCGTGCGTTTTGCGGAGTTTTCGTGCTCTTCTTGATTGAAAGCTGCATTTTGGTAAATTTATTTTACCGAAATTGTTGCCTATCGGAAACTTTGTTTCTAGGTCTATGCCAAGAGCGGACGTGAAACTCCGGGCATGATTGATAGGGACCAAGGCCATGGCACAGCGCATTGAACGTTTCGGATTGCAGATCGATCCTACCTTGTTGGATTTCGTGGAAGGCGCGGCATTGCCGGGCACTGGCGTGTCTGCGGATACGTTCTGGCAAGGCATGTCTGAGCTTGCGCATCAGTATGGCCCGCGCAATGCGGAGCTGCTGCAAAAGCGGCAAGACATTCAGGACCGCATAGACGCTTGGTACAAAGACGGGCAGGGCAAAGCACCAGACGGGGCAGCCGAACGCGAGTTCCTAACTGAGATCGGGTATTTGGTTCCTGACGGCGGGGATTTTCAGATCGAGACTGCCAATGTGGACCCTGAAATTGCGCAGGTGCCGGGGCCGCAGCTGGTGGTTCCAATCACCAATGCGCGCTACGCGTTGAATGCCGCCAATGCCCGTTGGGGCAGCTTGTATGATGGGCTGTACGGCACAGATGCTTTGGGGTCTGCTCCGCCCGCGGGTGGGTTTGATGCCAGCCGTGGTGCTCAGGTGGTGGCGCGGGCCAAGGCGTTCCTTGAAGAGACATTCCCGTTGTCTGGTGGCACCCATGCTGAGGCAAACGGATATACGGTTCTGGACGGTGCGTTGCTGGTGGGGGGTAACCCTTTGGCTGATCCATCGCAGTTTGCCGGATATCGTGGCGCGCCCGACGCGCCCGACGCAGTGCTTCTGGTGAACCATGGTCTGCATGTAGAGCTTGTCTTTGATCGCTCGCATCCGATTGGCAAAAGTGATCCGGCTGGTCTGGCCGATGTTCTGCTGGAAAGCGCAATGTCCGCGATCATGGATTGCGAGGATTCGGTGGCTTGTGTGGACGCCGAAGACAAAGCGCTGGCCTATGGCAACTGGCTGGGCCTGATGCGTGGTGATCTGACGGATGAGTTCACCAAGGGCGGCAAGGTCGTCACACGCGCCCTCAACCCCGACCGTATCTATTCTGCCCCTGACGGCAGCGAGCTGACCCTGAAGGGGCGGGCGCTGATGCTGGTGCGCAATGTTGGCCACCTGATGACCAACCCGGCCATTCTGACGCGCGACGGTTCTGAAATCTACGAAGGCTTGATGGACGCGATGATGACCGCAACAATCGCGATGCATGATCTGCAACGTGATGGCGGAAACTCGGTCTGTGGGTCGGTCTATGTGGTGAAACCCAAAATGCACGGCCCCGAAGAAGTCGCCTTTGCGGGTGAAGTCTTCAGCTTTGTCGAAAAGACGCTGGGTCTGCCGCAGAATACCGTCAAGCTGGGCATCATGGACGAAGAGCGCCGCACCAGCGCGAACCTGAAAGAATGTATCCGCGCCGCCAAAAGCCGCGTGGCCTTTATCAACACCGGCTTCCTGGATCGTACCGGCGATGAAATGCACACCGCCATGGAGGCGGGCCCAATGGTGCGCAAGGGCGAAATGAAGAACGCCGCCTGGATCTCCTCTTACGAAGATCGCAATGTCGATATTGGTTTGGCTTGTGGGCTGAAAGGCAAGGCTCAGATTGGCAAGGGCATGTGGGCCATGCCGGACCTGATGGCAGATATGCTGGCAACAAAGGTTGGCCATCCCAAATCGGGGGCAACTTGTGCATGGGTGCCGTCCCCCACAGCCGCCACCTTGCACGCGCTGCACTACCATCAGATTGATGTGATGGCAGTTCAGGACAAGATCGCCGCTGGCGGTCCGCGTGGCACTTTGGAAGATTTGCTGACAATTCCCGTAGCCCGTGGCGTCAATTGGTCCGAAGAAGAGATCCGCGAAGAAGTGGCCAACAATGCTCAGGGTATTCTGGGCTATGTTGTCCGCTGGGTGGATCAGGGCGTTGGCTGTTCAAAAGTGCCTGATATTCATGACGTTGGCCTGATGGAAGACCGGGCGACATGCCGGATCTCCTCTCAGCACATTGCCAATTGGTTGCACCACGGTGTTGTCAGTGAAGACGAGGTAATGACCATCATGAAGCAGATGGCCAAGGTGGTGGATCGCCAGAATGCGGGTGATGCGTCTTATGTGCCCATGGCTCCGGGATATGATGGCATCGCCTTCAAGGCGGCCTGTGATCTGGTGATTGACGGCTGCGCGCAGCCGTCCGGGTATACAGAGCCAGTTTTGCACCGCCGCCGTCTGGAACTGAAAGCGACACAGGGCTGATACAGTCGCAGGCTGTTAACACGTTTAAACAAGATCGGAATACAGAATGACTGGTATCACACTGGATCAGGCACGCGAAATCATTCGCACTACTTTGGCGACTGGCAAAGACCAGGGCATGAACCCGTTGACGGTGATCGTGCTGGACGCGGGCGGCAATATTCAGGCGTTTGAGCGTGAAGACGGCGCCAGCCCCGGTCGCTTCCAGATTGCGCATGGCAAGGCTTATGGCGCGGTCATGCTGGGCATGCCCGGCACTGCTCAGATGGCCCGTGCCGAAGCGCAGGCCTATTTCATCGCCGCAGCGAATGGTGCGTTTGGTGGTCAATTGGTGCCTGTGCCCGGTGGGGTTTTGGTGCGCAATGATGCCGGCGCTGTTATTGCGGCTGTTGGTGTGACCGGTGACAGCTCTGATAATGACGCGGCTGCTGCCAAAGCAGGCATCGAAGCAATTGGATTGACCGCAGATATTTAACGCGTCTTTCTCTTCCTTCGGCGATACCTTATGTTTCACAGCGGAATACATGTGGGGCATGGGGTATGGCGCGTCCAATCGTTGGAATTATCGGCAATCATCATTTGATCAACGATCAATACCCGGCGCATGCTGGCGGATCGATGAATTCAGAAGCGGTGTCGCGGGTATCTGACTGCTTGCCTCTGCTGATCCCAGCTGATCCGCGCCTGATATCTGTCGCCGAATTGCTGGAAGCCTGTGATGGCTTTCTGTTGACTGGTGGCCGTCCTAACGTGCACCCCGAAGAATACGGTGAAGAAGCCACAGAAGCGCATGGCGCGTTTGATCGGGCGCGCGATGCGATCACCCTGCCGTTGGTGCGGGCCTGTGTTGAACGCGGGCAGCCGTTTTTGGGCGTCTGTCGCGGTTTTCAAGAAGTGAACGTGGCTTTGGGCGGTTCACTGTACCCGGAGATCCGTGATTTGCCGGGGCGTATGAACCATCGGATGCCCCCCGATGGGACAATCGAAGAAAAATTTGCCCTGCGCCATGCTGTCAGTTTCACGCAAAATGGCGTGTTTCACCGGCTAATGGGCGCGCAAGAGGTCATGACCAACACGTTGCACGGTCAGGGGATCAAGGCCAAAGGCGCGCGGATCGTGATCGATGGCCATGCGCCCGATGGCACGCCAGAAGCGATCTATGTTCAGGATGCGCCCGGCTTTACCTTGGCCGTCCAATGGCACCCTGAATGGGACGCGGCGAATGATCCTGTCTCTCGCCCGCTGTTCACTGCCTTTGGGGATGCCGTGCGCGCGTGGGCTGATGGTGCCACTGCTTCGCAGATGCAAATCGCCTAAAGCCAGAACCCAATTGGTAGGCGGTAATGCGTTGAACATGAGCCAGTTCAAGGAATGTAACAAAAGTACCTGATAAAATACCCGCATCTCAGCACAGGAGGCTGCAATGCGGATATTGATTGCCTATGCCACAACCGAAGGCCAGACGCGTCGGATCTGTCGGCGTGCATCCGAGTTTTTAGGGGATATGGGCCACATTGTGGAAATGTTGCCCGTGTCAGAAGACACGGCAGATACCGAAGGTCGGGCGTTGGCGCACTATGATCGCGTCATTCTGGCGGGTTCCGTGCATGTCAGCAAAATTCAGGAAGCGTTGGTCAAATTTGCCCGCAGTCATGCAGCGCAACTGTCCCAAATGCCGGTCCTTTACTTACAGGTGTCCCTGTCGGCAGCCAGTACAGATCCGCAGGATCAGGTCGGTTTGGATCAAGTGACCCAAACCTTTTGCGCCGAGATCGGCTGGACACCGCAGCGCATCGAACAGATCGCAGGCGCTTTCCGATTTACGCAGTACGATTTCTTTCGCTCTTGGGCCATGCGCTGGATCGCGTCGCAGAAAGACTCTGATATCGATACGCACGGTGATACCGAATACACCGACTGGGATGCGTTGCAGACCACGCTGGCAGATTGGGTCGTTCAATAGTCTAGCCCCGGGGGGATGGCAGGCCACCCCCGGAACCGGTTTTATATCCAGAAATCCACTGATTTGCGCAGTGGCAACGTGCGGATGCGCTGCCCGGTCAGATCAAAGATCGCGTTGGCCAATGCTGGTGCGGCGGGGGGCGTGCCCGGCTCACCCACACCCGTAACCTCTGACTTTCCTTCTAAAATCTGCACCTCTATGCGCGGTGCCATATGATGGCGCAGCGGTTCGTAGTCAGGGAAGTTTTGCTGATCGACCGCGCCATCGGTAAAGGTGATCTCTTCGTTCATCGCGGCCGACAGACCATAGATCAGGCCGCCGATCATCTGGGCTTCGATAATGGATGGGTCCAGTGCTACGCCAACGTCGCAGGCGGTCCAAGCCCGGTTCAGGCGGATCGCGCCGTCTTCGTCTGTCACTTCGATCACCGTCGCAACGGGGGTTTCAAAGCTGTAGCAAAAGGCCACGCCGCGCCCGACACCCTCTGGTGTTGTGCCGGTCCAGCCTGACATCTCTTTGACCGCAGACAAGACAGCTGCGCCCGGTTCCCATTCGCGGGCGGCCATTTCCAGTCGGAAGGCCAAGGGGTCTGCGGCGGCGGCATGGGCCATTTCGTCTATGAAGGACTCCATGAAAAACCCATTGTGCGAATTACCAACAGACCGCCAGAACCCTATCGGCAGTGTCAGATCTGCCAAATATCCCCGCGTCCGAAAGCTGGGAATGGCATAAGGCGCGTTGTGCAGCCCCTCTACCGCCACCTGATCAGGACCGCCAAGCGATGATCCCATCCAGCGGCCAAGGGCCTGTTGGGCACAAGACGGCACGGCGATCTGGGCATCCAGAACGGATGCTTGGCCGCTATTTACGGCCCCTCGCATCCGGGCAATTGCGCCCGGGCGGTAGAAGTCATGGGTTAAGTCCTCTTCGCGCGACCATGTCACCTGAACGGGGGTGCCTGGCAGGGCCATGGCCACCATGGTTGCGTATTGCGAGAAATCAATCTCGCCCCGGCGGCCAAAACCGCCACCCATATAGGTTGTGTGTACCTCCACCCGGTCACTGTCCAAACCGGCGGTTTCGGCGCAGCGATCACGGATGATGGTGGGGATTTGGTTGCCGCACCATAGGGTGAGCCCCTTGCCGTCGATCAACGCGGTCGCATTCATCGGCTCCATCGTGGCATGGGATAGGAACGGCACGGTGTATTCGGCTTCAACCACGGTTGCGCCGTCCGGAAGAACATCAACATCGCCGTCGTCCCGCATGGTCGAGTTCGGCTCAGTCGCAAAGGCATCTGCGATCCGGTCCATGATGCCAGCCATGTCTGCCGGGTGCTCTGCTGCGGCCCAATCGATTTCAACAGCCTCGGCTGCCTGCATCGCCAGCCAGGTATTGTCTGCAACAACTGCAATGCCGCGGCCCAAATCAACCACATCAATCACGCCGGGCATTTTGCGCGCTTCTGTCGCGTCAAACCCGTTCATCCCTGCACCTAAATGCGGATTGATTTTCAGGCTGGCAAATTTCATGCCGGGACGCCGCACATCAATTCCAAACTCGGCCGTGCCTGTGGATTTGGGCACCATATCTACGCGGGGCAGGGGGGTGCCCAGCAGTTTCCACTCCGAGCGATCCCGTAGGACGATTTCCTGTGGTGGCAGATCGGCAGCGCGTTCGGCCAGGTCGCTATAGGGCAGAGCGGTGCCATCAGGCGCAATCACAGTGCCGTTCTCGGTCTTCAACAGCGAGATATTGACACCCAGCTTTTCTGCCGCAGCGCCTTTCAGCATTTCGCGGGCCGATGCCCCGGCCACACGCATCCGCTCATACCCGTCACGCATGGAGGTTGAACCGCCCGTAACCTGCAACTCAAAGACCTTGCCGATGTGGCTTAACGCGTCGCCCAGGCTTTCCTGAAAGGCGCTTCTGTCATAGCCACGGTTGGGGATCACGCCTGCCATCAAGGTGGTGTTGTAATAGGCGGCGGCGGCTGGGCCGTGAATGACCTTTACGTCTTCCCACGCCATATCCAATTCTTCGGCCAAAAGCGCGGCCCAGGTGGTGCGGACGCCTTGGCCCATTTCTGCGCGTGGCGCCACCAGAACAACGCCTTCTTCTTGCGTGATCATCACAAACGGGTTCAGTGTGGTGTCACCCGCTTGTGGTTTCAGCGGGTTCGGCGCTGGGCGCGAGACATACCAGGCCCCAAGTGCGACGCCGCCAGCGATGGCGACAGAGCCAAACAAAAACGTGCGGCGGGCGATTTTTCCGATACTGGCCATGGGTTAGCCCTCCATCGTTTTGGCGGCTGAATGAATGGCTGCGCGGATCCGGGGGTAGGTTCCACAGCGGCACAGGTTGCCCTGCATCGCCTGATCAATGTCGTCATCCGTGGGTGCCGGGATTTCGGCCAACAACGCTGCGGCCTGCATGATCTGACCAGACTGGCAGTAGCCACATTGCGCAACCTGATGATCGACCCAAGCCTGTTGCAAGACAGACAGGGCATCTGGCGTGCCAACCCCTTCGATCGTGGTGATATCGCCCCAGACATCTGCCAGCGATACTTGGCAGGAGCGGACAGCTTCACCATCAATATGCACTGTACAGGCTCCGCAGGCGGCAACGCCGCATCCGTATTTTGTGCCAGTCAAATCCAACGCGTCGCGCAGAACCCACAGCAGGGGAACATCCTCTGGCAGGTCGACACTATGTGTGGTGCCGTTCACCGAAATTTCAGTCGCCATTGAGCTCTCCCGTATCGTTAATTTTGGTTCCACTTGGTAATACTGACGAAATAGACAAATAATGTCAGTTATGTCAATTGACAAAATGAAAACTTTTTGTCAGGAGAGGATATGGTTGATGCAAAAGGATTTTCGTCGGATCCCCGGCAAGAAAAGATAATGGCCGCTGCGGTGACCGTTTTCGCTGCCTATGGTTATCGGCGCACATCGATGGAAGATATCGCCAAGGCCGCCGGCATGTCGCGACCCGCGCTGTATCAATACTTCCGAAACAAGCAGGATGTATTTCGGTCGCTGATTGCCTGGTTTTACAAAGCCGTGACAGAGCAACTGGAACAGGCATTGGCGCAGGAACATACGGTCGATGGCGGGCTACGCGCTATTTTTGGCGCCTTGTCCGGACCAATGATCGAAGCGGTTCTGGACTCTCCGCATGGCGAAGAGATTTTTGGCGAAGGGCTTTCGGAAAACGCTGATATTTGCAGCCAAGGAGAGGCGGCCAAGGTGACGGTTTTGGCCCGTTGGTTGCAAGAACGTTTGGATGCCGGGCAGGCGTCTTTGCCAAGCAGTGCAGAAGATACCGCCCGATTGATCCTCGCGCTTATTGCTGGGATCAAAAAACCACCCTACGCGGAATACGTCAGGCGTTGCGATCAATTGACCAGTTTGTTGGCTCTGGGGCTAAGCCCGCGTCGCTAAAGCTCGCCCCCGGCGATCTGAATCGCCTGTCCGTTTACACTGCCAGACAGATCACTGCATAACCAAAGCGCCGCTTCGGCCACCTCCTGAACAGAGATCAGCCGACCATGGCGGTTTTCGCGCACCATCAATTGCAGCGCGTCTTCACGGCTCATCCCGGTGCGTTTCATGATGCTTTCGGTGTTGTTTGTGACGATGTCGGTTTCCACATACCCCGGACAGAGTGCGTTAAAAGTATAAGGTTGACCGGAGTAATCGGCAGATAGCGATTTGATAAGCCCCAATACCGCGTGTTTGGAGGCTGCATAACACGGCGCGCCGCGCAATCCTTTCAGCCCCGCCATAGAGGACACAGCAACAACGCGGCCCCAATCGGTTTGGCGCATCGAGGTCAGGCATTCACGTATGGTCAGAAAGGTGCCATCCAGGTTCGTCGCCATCATGCGCCGCCAGAATTCCATATCTGTTTTGTGAAGCGCGCGGCCTTCGGCGATGCCCGCATTGGGCACGCAAATCTGGATTGGCCCGCGTGCCTGAACTGCGGCTGCAACTCCGGCCACAACCGAGGCTTCATCCATCACATCCATAACCAGAGGATGCAGCCGGTCCGTAGCTGCCGCCTGCAATGGATCCAGACGCCGCCCGGTAATGGTGACATTTGCCCCGTTTGCGGCAAGGGCTTGTGCAATTCCCAGCCCGATCCCTGTGCCGCCACCTGTTACCAGCGCGTGTTTGCCTGAAAGTGTCATGGTGTCCTCCCGTTTGGCTCAGCGTGCTGTTTGGTCTGCGGCAACGCAACAGGGTTTCATCGTGACGTGACGGCTTGTTTTACGAATTCAGATATGTGAATTTATCGTTAATCTGTCTTGGGAGGACGTTATGAAAGTATTCCTGTATTCGGCGCTGGCGGCCTGTGTCGCGCAATCGGCCATCGCCAGCGAGGATATCGCTGACAAATATCCGCAGTCAGAACTGTACAACAAACCGGTCGAAGTGATCCCGCATGTGTTTTCCGCAATTGGGGCAACGGCGCCGCCGCGGTATGAAAACAGCGGCCACAATAACAACCTGTCTTTCATCGTCACCGATGAAGGGGTGGTGGTGATCAACGGTGGCGCGTCGGCACGATTGGCAGCGGCATTGCACGAAGAAATCAAGGCCGTCACTGATCAGCCAGTCAAACTGGTGATCAACGAAAACGGGCAAGGACATGCCATGCTTGGCAATTCCTATTGGGCAGACTTGGGGGTGGACATTCTGGCCCATGCCGACGCCATTGCCGTGGTCGAAGAAAATGGTGATTTCATCCTTCAGGGCATGGAGCGGTACAACCGCGACAAGGCCGAAGGCACACGTGTTGTTCCGGCCAATATCTCGTTTGACGATCGGTATGAGGTTGAACTGGGTGGGGTGAAGATTGAGGTTTTGCACCTGGGACCAGCGCATGATCCCGGCGATGCGCAGGTTTGGATCCCACAGTGGGGCATTGTGATTGCTGGCGATATTGCCTTTCACGAACGGATGCCGCCAATCTTTCCAGAAACCTGCACATCGTGCTGGATCGAAACCTTCGACGGCCCGTTTACGGATTTGGGGGCAACCTATGTGATACCGGGGCATGGGCACCCAACAAATATGGCGCAGGTTACGCGCTATACTACGGATTACATCAAGGACCTGCGTGCCAAAATCGGTGCCCATATCGAAGAGGGGGGGGACCTCGGCTCTGCGTATTACGTAGATCAATCCAACTGGGCGCATTTGGACACGTTTGAGGAACTGGCCACGAAAAATGCTGGCCGCGTGTTCGAGGAAATGGAGTGGGAATGACGGATATTCCGAATCTGTTAGCGCCCGCGGCGAAGCGAGGTATCAATTCTTTGGCCACTTTCGGAGGCTGTCTGGCGCTAACATTTGCAGCACCAGTATCGGCCCAAGAGAATCCGGTTGCCGAAGCCGTTGTCGATTACATGGATTTTGCCACATATGACCAAGGTATAATACTGCCTGCTCAAATCGATGAAACGGTGTTCAATTCGGCCTTTTTTGTCGACACACGGGACGCGGAACAGTTTGAAGCTGCCCATATTCCAGGCGCTTTGAATATTGACTGGCGGGCGGTGCCGGGGCGGCTGGACGAACTGCCCAAGGCCGGTATGGTGATATTGTATTGCAATACCGGCAGCCTGTCGGCGCAGGCAACATTTGCGGCGCGTTTGATGGGGCGGGAAAATGTGGTGGTTCTGCAAGGCGGAATAACCAGTTGGCAGAAAACGGCGGGATATAAACCCTGATGTTCAAATGGATCGACATGCCACCAGTTTGGCTGTTCGCCGCATTGGTTTTGGCTTGGTTTCAAAAGACTTACTATGGATTTAACCTGTCTTTCGGGCCGGTCTGGGCTGACCTGTTAGGGGGGTTATTGGTCGGCGCTGGCCTGCTTTTGATGGCGTTGGCCGTCTATGAGTTTCGCCGTCACCGAACCACGATCATACCCCATCAGGTGGCCCAGAACATAATCACCACGGGCATATTCAGCCGTACCCGCAACCCGATTTACTTGGGCGATGCCTTTGTTCTGGCGGGTCTGATCCTGTACTGGGACGCGGTACTTTCACTGCCATTGATACCAATATTCATCTGGGTCATCGAGAAGCGCTTTGTCATTCCCGAAGAAGCGCGTTTGCGACGAAAGTTTGTTGCGCAGTTTACACGATACTCGCAACATACAAGGCGATGGCTTTAATTTCCGTGTTTGTTGTGGTCTATAGCGCGAGCCGTTCAAGGGTACGGGTCAGAATCGTTGACCAAGTGGGTGTAGAGGCCTGCGGCAAACCTTGATCTGACGTTAGAGAGGACAGAAAACGTGAAAATCGGAACGCCTAAAGAGGTGATGGATGGCGAAGCACGCGTCGCCATGACCCCAGACTCGGCGCGACAGCTGCAAAAGCTAGGCTACGACTGTGTGGTTGAAGCCGGTGCAGGTGCAGCGGCCGGATTCAGCGATGCGGCATATGCCGACGCTGGGGTGACAGTTGTCAAGACCGCTGCAGCGCTGTGGAAAGAAGTGGATGTTATCGCCAAGGTGCGCCAACCCACAGACACTGAACTTAAGCGTTTGAACAAGGAAAAAACACTTATTTCCTTCTTTAACCCGGCTGGCAATGAAACCGGTATGGAGCTGGCCAAGTCCAAGGGCGCCAACGTGATCGCCATGGAAATGGTGCCGCGTATTTCTCGCGCTCAGAAGATGGATGCCCTGTCATCGATGGCCAATATTGCCGGCTATCGCGCGGTTATCGAGGCTGGCAACAACTTTGGTCGCTTCTTTACGGGTCAGATCACCGCTGCGGGCAAAGTTCCCCCGGCCAAGGTTCTGGTTGTCGGCGCTGGTGTGGCTGGTTTGGCCGCGATCGGTACGTCCACATCCTTGGGCGCCATCACCTATGCTTTCGACGTGCGCCCAGAAGTGGCCGAGCAGGTTGAATCGATGGGTGCCGAATTCGTTTATCTGGATTTTGAGGAAGACCAGCAGGATGGCGCAGCCACCGGCGGGTACGCTTCGGTATCCAGCCCTGAGTTCCGCGAAGCACAGCTGGCCAAGTTCCGTGAACTGGCGCCAGAAGTGGATATCGTGATCACCACAGCGTTGATCCCGAACCGCGAAGCACCAGAGCTTTGGACCGAAGACATGGTCAAAGCCATGAAGCCGGGTTCTGTTATCG
Organism: Pseudoprimorskyibacter sp.; assembly: GCA_034670065.1. Taxonomy (GTDB): domain Bacteria; phylum Pseudomonadota; class Alphaproteobacteria; order Rhodobacterales; family Rhodobacteraceae; genus Mesobacterium_A. The sequence goes on from JAXMOG010000002.1 coordinate 841,197, forward strand.
TTGACTTGGCGGCAGAAAAGGGCGGCAACTGCAAACTGACCGTCAAAGACGAGAAAATCGTCACCGACAATGGCGTGACCATCGTTGGTTACACAGATTTCCCCAGCCGGATGGCCGCACAGGCATCGACGCTTTACGCAACGAACATCCGCCACATGATGACCGACCTGACCCCTGAAAAAGACGGTCAAGTTGTGCACAACATGGAAGATGACGTCATCCGTGGCGCCACCGTTACGCATCAGGGCGAAATCACCTTCCCGCCACCACCTCCGAAGGTGCAGGCGATTGCTGCCAAACCTCAGGAAAAGCCCAAAGAGCTGACCCCGGAAGAAGTGCGTGCAAACGAAGTTGCGGCCTTCAAACAGCAGACCAAAAGTCAGGTCACAATGCTGGTCGTGGGCGCGGCACTGATGATGCTGGTGGGCACGTTTGCGCCTGAAAGCTTCATGAGCCACTTCATCGTTTTCGTTCTGGCCTGTTTCATCGGTTTCCAGGTGATCTGGAATGTCAGCCATTCGCTGCACACCCCGTTGATGGCGGTTACGAACGCCATTTCGGGTATCGTGATCCTTGGTGCATTGCTTCAGATCGGGTCGGGTAACTGGCTGGTTGTCGTATTGGCGGCCATTTCGGTTCTGATTGCATCGATCAACATCGTTGGTGGCTTTATGGTGACACGCCGTATGCTTGCCATGTTCCAGAAATCTTAAGTCAGGGAGCAGAGACAATGAGCATCGGTATCGTTACCGCAGCCTATATCGCGGCTGCAGTTCTATTCATCCTCTCCCTCGGCGGTTTGTCGGGACAAGAGAGCGCAAAACGCGCCGTTTGGTACGGCATTGTGGGCATGGCGCTGGCCGTTGTGGCCACGGTGTTTGGCCCCGGCGTTGGCAATTATCTGATCCTGTTGGTGATGATCGCAGGTGGGGCCTATGCAGGTCAGATGGTGGCAAAGAAGGTCGAAATGACCGAAATGCCCCAGCTGGTTGCAGCCCTGCACAGCTTTGTGGGTTTGGCCGCCGTCTTTATCGGCTTTAACGCCTATATTGAGCTTCAGGACGTTCTGTCCCTGAAAGCCAGCCTTCCAGGGTCTTTGACCGAAGAAGGTATCAAAACAGCCCTGCACGAACGTGGCGTAAAAGGTTTTGCTGAAGTTCTGTCGCACAAAAATGCGGTCGAACAGGCCATCTTGAAGGTCGAAGTGTTCTTGGGCGTCTTCATCGGCGCGGTTACATTCACCGGTTCTGTCGTTGCCTTTGGCAAGCTGGCAGGCAAAGTGGACGGCAAAGCTTCCAAGCTTCCAGGCGGTCACTTCCTGAACGCAGGCGCAGCCATCCTCAGCGTTATCCTGTTGATCATGTTCCTGAACGGGTCGGGCATCTGGACACTGCTGTTGATGACCTTGCTGGCCTTCTTCATCGGTTATCACTTGATCATGGGTATCGGCGGCGCCGACATGCCCGTGGTGGTTTCCATGCTGAACAGCTACTCGGGCTGGGCGGCTGCGGCCATCGGCTTTACGCTGGGCAACGATCTGCTGATCGTCACCGGTGCGCTGGTTGGGTCTTCGGGTGCGATCCTGTCTTACATCATGTGTAAGGCGATGAACCGCTCTTTCATCAGCGTGATCTTGGGCGGCTTCGGCGGCACCACTGGTCCGGCGATGGAAGTCGAAGGCGAGCAGGTCGCAATTGATGCGGATGGCGTGGCCACTGCACTGGAAGAAGCGGACAGTGTCATCATCGTACCGGGCTACGGCATGGCGGTGGCGCAGGCGCAGCAATCTGTGTCTGAGCTGACCAAACGTATGCGTGCTGCGGGCAAAGAGGTGCGTTTCGCAATTCACCCCGTTGCGGGCCGTCTGCCGGGGCACATGAACGTGCTTCTGGCCGAAGCCAAGGTGCCATATGATATCGTGATGGAAATGGACGAGATCAACGACGACTTCCCGGATACGGATGTGGTTATCGTGATTGGGTCCAACGACATCGTGAACCCGGCCGCACAAGAAGACCCCAACAGCCCAATCGCGGGTATGCCGGTTTTGGAAGTGTGGAAAGCCAAGCAGGTGTTTGTATCCAAGCGCGGTCAGGGCACCGGGTATTCGGGCATCGAAAACCCACTGTTCTACAAAGAGAACACGCGCATGTTCTACGGTGACGCGAAGAAGTCGCTGGATGAGCTGCTGACCAAGATCACCTGATCCGGTCTGCCAAAGACACGAAAGGCCCTGCCAATTGGCAGGGCCTTTTGCGTTTTGGGGTTTGGGGATGATCAGACAAACATGTCGTCGGTGATCTGCGCCAGTGTGGTGTTTTCAAAGGTCACAGTGACCGTCTGATCAGAAAAGACGACATCTGTTCCCGATTGCACCATCGCATTAAACGCATCGCTGGGGTTGGCATAGCTGAAGCCAGTGAAGCGCAGGTAGTCCCACGCTTCCAGATCGGTGACAGTGGTTGTGGTGCCATCGGCCTGCGCGAATACAAATGTATCGGCCAGCTCGCCGCCGGTCAGCCGGTTGACCCCAGCACCGCCATCCAGAACATCGCCACCAGATTGCGCGCGCATCCACGCCTTTACGCTGTCGCTTGTCGCGGTGATGAATTCAGTGCTTTGGGCAAAGCCTTGCACAACATCAGAACGGCTGGTGCCGCTGGCCAATTGCTGTGTCCAACCGGTCAGCCCTGCGGAATCCGGCAGCCGGTTCAGAACGTTTTGATACAGCAACGTCACAAAGCCCGTGTCGTCCAGCGCGCCATAGGTGGCCTGAAATTCGGCACTGCCCGTGAACCCGGCGGCGACCTGTGCGTATCCGCGCCCTTCGCCCAAAGCGTCAGACCAGCCCTGAAGACCGGGAAGGTCCGGGTCACGCCCCAGGGTTGCCCGGTACAGGCGATAAACATCATCGGCCCATTCCTGCGGATATAGGGCCTGAATATAGGGTCGGGCGCCCGCGGCCGAAGCCGTCTGAAACTCTGCACTTTCGGAGAAGCCCATCACAACGGTCTCGCGGCTGGTGCCGGCGGACATGCGATCTGTCCAGGCCGTAATCTCGGCGTTGGTTGGGTCGCGCAACAGAACGTTGTTGTACAGAACTGTCACGAAATCCGGGTCATCCAACCCGCCGTAGGTGAACCGAAACTCTGCGCTTGCGACAAAGCCTGTGACGGCAGACGCCAGAGTGATGTCCCCATTGGCCAATTGCGTTGTCCAACCATTGTGACCGGCGTGGTCAGGGGCCCGTGTCAGGGTTGCCAGATACAGACGGTGGATCTGCCCTGCGGCGGTTTCAAACGCGTCTGTGTTTTGATCGCCGAACAGATCATCATCCCCGGCCAATCCCAGCAAGGAATCCGCGCCATCACCGCCCGACAGCGTGTCGTTGGCATCTGTGCCGGTCAGCGTATCATCGCCCAATGTGCCCTGCGTTCCAGACTGTGATAGGGCATTGTACAGCGCCTGTGCGCCGGCGCTGAGCGAGTTGTCGGTGATTTGCGTGGTTGCATAGGCGTCTGCTGCGGTTTGCCAATTGGCCAGTTGGGTGCCTGTCACCGTCAGATGTGTACCGCCAGCGTTTTGCACAGCGGTGATCACATTTGCACGCTCGGCCGCCCCCGTCGTTAGGGCCTCGGCGCCCAGTTGAGAGGACAGGTCGCTGCCCGTTGTATCCAAAAGCGCTTGGCGTTCTGTGGCTGTCAGCCCAGCCAACGAGGCACTGTTTGCCACAAGCGTGTATGCGCGCCCTTGCAAGAATTGGCCCGCACCAAAGCTGACCACCGTTGTTCCAGAGCCCAAAATACTCTCCAGTCCGCCCAATGAAACCGCGTGGGGGCTGAGCAACATGCCTTCAATCGTTCCGGTCGAAAACGCACTCAGCAGGCCTGACGTTGGTACAGACTGTGTGTTTGCGCCCAAATTTTGCAGGAACTGCGCGCCTTCGCCACTTGTCGCAATGTTGCGGCCTGACAGTTCAGATGGATCACCAGAAAATGGGAATTGCGTTATCAGGATGTAGGGTTCGTCGAACCATGCGGCCAGTACAGTCAAACCCCGAGACGTGAAATCATCGCGCGGCAACAGATCATAAAGGGTGGCAGAGGCATCGGCTCCGGGATGCGTAACCAATGGAAATGTTGCTGGCAGATAATCGGACGTGCCTTGCCCGGTTGGAAACACCCAGCCAATATCGACCAGACCGGACGCAACAGCATCTGTCGACTCAAACGCGCCGACCAGTTCACCGGGCCGATAAAGGTTGCCCGACAATACACCACCTGTTGCCGCAGTCAGGCTATTCACCCAGTTTTCAGGGCGGTCAGAGATCGAAATTGACGAGTCACTCAGTTGAGTGACAGCTGTCAGGTTTGCCATGTCGTGCCTCAGTGTTGTGACCCGGCCGCCAGTGTCAGGGTGATTGGCGGGAGTCTAAGCAAAACATGTCTTCCGACAACCGGCTTCCTGCCCTTGGGTGTGTTTTCGCCTAGACGTCCAGCCTGGGCAGAATGTCATCCACATGCGCAATAATCCAATCACGGACCGTTTCCGCAGCTGGGGTCAGTACCTTGTCGGCATGGGTCAGCACGTACCATTGGCGCACAATGGGCAAGCCAGGAAGCGGCAACGAGACGAGACGGCCAAAACTCAACTCTTCCGCCACCGTATGGGCCGATATCAAGGCCACGCCCAACCCATTCTTGACCGCTTGCTTGATGGTTTCGTTTGACGTCATCTCGACCATCTCCACCTCTTGTCCCTGACCGATATCGTCCAGAAAACGGGTGGTCAGGATACGTGTTCCAGACCCTTCTTCGCGCATCACCCAGACCTCTTTCATCAGGTCTGCACGGGTGACCTGGGCGGATTTCGCCAACGGGTGATCGGCGGCTGCGATAATGATGTGCGGGTGGCTTGCCAACGGCGTGGCATCCGTCAGCGGTTGCCGGGGTGGGCGCCCCATGATGCACAGGTCAAACTCCCCGCGCACCAGAGCGGCAACGGTTTCCTTCCTGTTGCCCACCTTTAGGTTGATCTCGACGTCCGGCAGGTGGTCGCGCAACTGGGCGACGATCCGGGGTGCAAAGTATTTCGCGGTACTGACCACGCCGAAAACCACGCTGCCTTGCCGCCCGGCATCCAGTGCGCGAATTTGGCGCAGGGCCCGTTCCAGCGAGGCTTGCGTCTCCTCATATGCGTTCAGCAATGCCTGCCCTTGCGGGGTTGGTGTGTTCTTGGTTGGGCCACTGCGCGCGATCAATGTGCAGCCGATGGTGTCTTCTAACGATTTCAGTTGGTTATGCACCGCTGGGCCGGTCAGGTTTAGGCGGTCTGCAGCGGCCAGAATCGTATGTTCATGCACCACCGCATTCAGGGCGCGCAGCTGCTTCAACGTGATCTGATCAATACGGCGCATTAAAAATTCCTGATATTTCGTTCAGATAATTTAAATTCCATTATCATTTTTTGTCCCGGATATCTACGGCAACGTTCATCGAGGAAGGGAGGGCCTCTGCCATGTTGCCGAAGAAAATCGCCGGTGCTGCAGATATTCCGGTGCCATTGCAACCGACCCTAAGCGCCCTGTGCAAAGTGGCGGCCCAACTGTCGAACACCATCAGCCGTGGCGCATTGGGCGGGGCGTTGGGGCAGAGCGTTGGCAATAACGCAGATGGCGATGATCAGAAGGCCCTGGACGTGATGGCCGATGATGCCTTCATGGCAGCGCTGCAGGGCGCTGACGTGCGGTGGTACGCTTCGGAAGAGCAAGACAGCGTGGCCCAGATCGATGCGAATGGCGCCTTGGCGCTGGCCATTGATCCGCTGGACGGGTCTTCAAACATTGACGTCAACGTTTCCATCGGAACGATCTTTGGCATTCAGTCCGCGTTGGACGATGGGGCGGCCACGTTCTTGCAAAGCGGGCGCAGTTTGATGGCGTCGGGGTATTTCATTTATGGCCCGCAAACCGCGCTGGTTGTGACCTTTGGCACAGGTGTCCGGCAGTTTGTTTTGGACCGCGCAACCGGACAATTCATTGAAACCCCGTTCGCAGCAACTTTCCCGGCCGGGTCCAGCGAATTTGCGATCAACGCGTCGAATTATCGGCATTGGTCCGCGCCAGTTCGCGCCTATATCGACGATTGCATCGCCGGGTCCGAAGGGCCGCGCGGCAAGAATTTCAATATGCGTTGGGTGGCTTCGCTGGTCGCAGAAACACACCGGATCATGACGCGTGGCGGCATCTTCTTGTACCCGGCTGACAATCGCGATGGCTACGCAAAGGGGCGTTTGCGGCTGGTCTATGAATGCGCGCCGATTGCCTTTCTGGTCGAACAGGCCGGGGGGCAAGCGACCACGGGTATCGACGCGCTTTTGGACCAGGTTCCCGAAACACTGCACAGTCGAACGCCCTTTGTTTTTGGCTCAGCTGAAAAGGTGAGCCGGGTCACAACGTATCACGATCTGCCTGACACAGAAGTGTCGGCGTTATTTGGAAACCGCGGATTGTTCCGCGCCTGACTGGATACAGAACATGTCAAAGAAACACCCGATCATCTCGGTGACCGGCTCCTCAGGTGCGGGCACGTCAACGGTCAAATCCACGTTCGATCAGATTTTTCGACGCGAAAAGGTCAACACGGTCAGCATCGAAGGCGATGCGTTCCACCGCTTTGATCGTGTCGCAATGAAGCGCGAGCTTGAGGCCCGCACAGCGGCGGGAAATGAGACATTCAGCCATTTTTCCTACGATGCAAATGAGCTGGCGAAGCTGGAAGACGTGTTTCGCACCTATGGCGAAACCGGCACCGGCCAAACGCGCCACTATGTGCATGATGACGATGAGGCCAAGCGTTATGGCGCTTCGCCGGGCTGTTTCACCGAATGGGCACCGTTCGATGATGGGTCTGATCTGTTGTTCTACGAAGGTCTGCACGGCGCTGTGGTGAATGATGAGGTTGATCTGGCAGCCTTGGCAGACCTGAAAATCGGTGTTGTGCCGGTGATCAATCTGGAATGGACGCAGAAGATTCACCGCGACAAAAACATGCGTGGTTACACCACAGAGGCGGTCACTGATACGATCCTGCGTCGCATGCACGCCTATGTGCACTGCATTTGCCCGCAGTTTTCGCAAACCGACATCAACTTTCAGCGCGTTCCGGTTGTGGATACGTCCAACCCCTTTGTCGCGCGCTGGATCCCGACGCCGGACGAAAGCCTGGTTGTGATCCGGTTCAAGAACCCGCGTGGCATCGATTTTCCCTATCTGATGTCGATGATCCAAGACAGCTGGATGACCCGCGCCAATTCATTGGTGATCCCTGGTGGCAAGATGGATTTGGCAATGCAGCTGATTTTCACGCCGATGATTCACCGGTTGGTGTCTGAATCCAAACGCGCCTGAGGAGAGAGATCATGAATGTACAAACCCCTGTCACGGCTTGCGAAACCACGATGGCCAATGCGATCCGTGTGCTGACGATGGATGCGGTTCAAGCCGCCAACTCGGGCCATCCCGGTGCGCCTATGGGGCTGGCGGATGTGGCGACCGTTCTGTTCAACCGCTTCATCAAGATCGATCCGGCAGATCACACATGGCCCGACCGAGACCGGTTTGTGATGAGTGCGGGCCACGGGTCCATGTTGGTGTACGCCATCAACCATCTGCTGGGCTATGACGACATGGACGCCACGCAGTTGCGCAACTTTCGCCAACTGGGTGCGCGCACGGCCGGGCATCCGGAATTCGGGCATGCCAAGGGGATAGAAACCACAACCGGTCCGTTGGGGCAGGGCATTGCCACCGCTGTGGGCATGGCGCTGGCCGAACGTATGCACAACGCCCGCTTCGGCGATGATCTGGTCGATCACCGCACTTATGTTTTGGCGGGCGACGGCTGCCTGATGGAGGGGATCAGCCACGAGGCGATCGATATGGCCGGGCATCTTGGACTGGGTCGTTTGATTGTGTTTTGGGATGACAATCAAATCACCATTGATGGCAGCACGGACCTGTCCACTTCTACCGATCAGCAGGCGCGCTTTACCGCGGCAGGGTGGCAGGTGCTGTCCGTAGACGGCCATAACACAGAAGAGATTTCCGATGCGATCACCGCTGCGCAAGCTGAAACGGACCGCCCAACGCTGATCGCCTGCCGCACCATTATTGGCCGGGGTGCGCCAACAAAGGCCGGTAGCCACAAGGTGCATGGCGCCCCGTTGGGCGAGGCAGAAATCGCAGCAGCCCGCGACGCACTGAACTGGCCACACGCCCCTTTTGAGGTGCCTGCCGATGTACGTACCGCGTGGCTGAAAATCGCGGCCCGTGGTGCGGCAGAGCGGGCTGCATGGTCGGCGCGGTTGGCAACACACGCCAAGGCGGCTGCGTTTGAAACGTCGCTGCGTGCCCCTGATGCAACGGGGCTGAACCGGGCGCTGACCGAATATAAGCAAAGCCTTTCTGAGGGCGCACCCACTGTCGCCACACGCAAAGCGTCGGAAATGGCGCTGGAAGTCGTCAACGCGACCTTGCCCAATGCCGTTGGCGGATCGGCAGATTTGACCGGCTCCAACAACACGCGCACCAGTCACATGCGCCCTGTCACCCGCCAAGACTATTCGGGGGACTATATTCACTACGGCATTCGTGAACACGGCATGGCCGCCGCCATGAACGGCATCGCATTACATGGCGGGTTCTTTCCCTATGGCGGGACGTTTCTGGCTTTTGCGGATTATTGCCGCCCGGCCATGCGCCTGTCAGCGCTGATGGGCGTGCCGGTGGCCTATGTGATGACCCATGACAGCATCGGGTTAGGCGAAGATGGCCCGACGCATCAGCCGGTTGAAACCGTCGCGTCGCTGCGGGCCATGCCAAACATGAATGTTTTGCGCCCGGCGGATGCGGTGGAAACAGCCGAAGCCTGGGAAATCGCCGCAACGGCCACCACAACCCCCAGTGTTCTGTGCCTGTCACGCCAGGGGGTGCCAACATTGCGCAGTACCCATTATCGCGAAAACCTGACGGCACGTGGCGCCTATGTCCTGCGTGAGCCAGAAGGCGGACGGGATGTGACGCTGATCGGCACGGGGTCAGAACTGCAATTGGCCGTTCAGGCGGCTGCGTTGTTGGCGCAAGAGGGCATTCGGGCGGCGGTGGTTTCTGCCCCTTGTTTTGAACTCTTTGCCCAGCAACCTGCCGCCTATCGCTGCAAGCTGCGCGGGTCGGCCCCGCGGGTGGGAGTTGAAGCCGCCATTCGGCAAGGCTGGGAACTGTTTCTTGACCGCTCTGACGGGTTCGTCGGCATGGCTGGTTTTGGCGCATCTGCCCCGGCAACAGAATTGTACCGCCACTTTGGCATCACGGCCGAAGCGATTGCTCAGTCAGCCAAGCGATTGATTGAAAAGGAAACATCATGACAACCAAAGTTGCCATCAACGGATTTGGCCGCATTGGGCGCTGTACTTTGCGCCACATTTTGGAAAGCGGCCGAAATGATCTGGATATCGTTCGGATCAACGCCACCGGTCCGGTCGAAACCACCGCGCATTTGCTGCGCTATGATAGTATTCACGGCCCCTATAACGGCGCACTGACGGTTGCCAATGACACGCTGGATTTTGGCCGCGGGCCCATCCCTGTGCAATCCACCTATGCGCTGGATGATCTGGATTGGCAGGGCGTGGACGTGGTGTTGGAATGCACCGGTAAGTTCAACTCCAAACAGGCCAGCGCCGCCCATCTGGCGCAAGGGGCCAAACGCGTTTTGATCTCGGCCCCGGCAAGGAACGTGGATCGGACAGTGGTGTTTGGGGTGAACCATCGCGATCTGTTGGCAGAGGATGTTGTGGTGTCCAACGGGTCTTGCACAACCAACTGTCTGGCCCCGCTGGCCAAGGTTTTGAACACTGAGATCGGGATAGAGCACGGCATCATGACAACGGTGCATTCTTACACCGGAGATCAGCCAACACTGGATCGCCGCCACGAAGATTTGTACCGCGCGCGGGCCGCTTCGATGAGCTTGATCCCCACCTCCACCGGAGCCGCCAGCGCAATTGGCGAGGTTCTGCCTGAACTGAAGGGCAAGCTGGACGGATCCTCTATTCGTGTGCCCACACCCAATGTTTCGGCGGTGGATTTCACGTTCCGCGCAGCACGGGATGTGACGGAGGACCAGGTGAACGACATCATGTGCGACGCGGCCAAAGGCCAGATGCGCGGGATCATCAGCTATGAGACCGAACCGAAAGTTTCGGTCGATTACAATCACAACAGTCATTCGTGCAATTTCGCCAGCGACCAAACCAAGGTGATGGGCGGGCGTCTGGTGCGGGTTTTGGCGTGGTACGACAACGAATGGGGCTTTTCCTGCCGAATGGCTGATAACGCCGCCCGTATGGGCAGTCTGATCTGATCACCCACCACTCACATCAATTTCAAACCAAAAAGGGAGGGTCACATGGCACTGATAACATTGCGTCAATTGCTGGATCACGCGGCTGAACAAAACTATGGCGTGCCGGCGTTTAATATCAACAACATGGAACAGGGGCTGGCCATCATGGTTGCGGCTCAGGCCACAGACAGCCCGGTCATCCTGCAAGCCAGCCGCGGCGCACGCAGCTATGCCGGTGATATCATGCTGCGCCATATGGTGCAGGCTTTGGCCGAAATGTACCCGGACAATCCGATTGTTCTGCATCAGGACCACGGCAACAACGACGCCACCTGCCTGTCCGCCATTCGTCACGGGTTCACCAGTGTGATGATGGATGGATCGCTGGAAGAGGATATGAAAACCCCGGCATCCTATGACTACAACGTCGATATCACCCGCCGTGTGACAGCTGCGGCCCATGCTGTGGGCGCCTCTGTTGAGGGAGAGTTGGGCGTGCTGGGCAGCCTTGAAACCGGCGAAGCGGGGGAGGAAGACGGGTCCGGCGCGATTGGCAAGCTGAGCCAGGATCAGTTGCTGACAGACCCTGACCAGGCGGTGGATTTTGTCACGGCAACTCAGTGTGATGCGCTGGCCATTGCCTGTGGCACCTCGCATGGCGCTTACAAGTTTTCGCGCAAGCCCGATGGCGATATTTTGTCGATGAACACCATCGCTGCCATCCACGCAAAACTGCCGGATACGCATCTGGTCATGCACGGCTCATCTTCTGTGCCGCAAGAGCTGCAGGATGTGATCAACGCACATGGCGGTGACATGCCACAAACCTACGGTGTGCCGGTTGAAGAGATTGAAAGAGGCATCCGAATGGGTGTCCGCAAGGTCAATATCGATACGGATTGCCGCATGGCCATGACCGGCCAGTTCCGCCGGATCGCACAGGAAAACCGGGCAGAGTTTGATCCCCGGAAATTCCTGATCCCAGCAATGGATGCGCTGCAAGCCCTGTGCCGGGACCGGTTCGAACGCTTTGGCACCGCCGGACAGGCACACAAGATCAAACCCATTGCGCTGGATGACATGGCTCGTCGCTATGCCTCGGGCGCGTTGAACCCCAAAACCACCATGGCCACGGCCGCCGAATAAAGGAGACCAGAAAATGGACCAGTCAAATCGTTATGCACGCCTTGATCTTACCGAACAGGATCTGATCGATGGAGGCCGCCATGTGCTGGTGGCATATATCATGCGCCCGAAAGAGGGGTACGGATACCTGGAAACCGCCGCGCATTTCGCCGCCGAAAGCTCTACCGGAACAAATGTTGATGTGTCTACGACGGATGATTTCACCCGTGGTGTAGATGCTTTGGTGTATCAAATTGACCCCGAAAAAGAACTGATGAAGATCGCGTATCCGGTGGATCTGTTTGACCGCAATATCACCGATGGCCGCGCAATGATCTGTTCGTTCCTAACGCTGGCAATTGGCAACAATCAGGGCATGGGTGATGTGGAATATGCCAAGATTCACGATTTCTACGTACCGCCGAATTACCTGCGGCTGTTTGACGGCCCCTCAACGACCATCGCCGATATGTGGCGTGTTCTGGGGCGTCCGCATGTGGATGGCGGGTTCATCGTGGGAACAATTATCAAGCCAAAACTTGGCCTGCGACCACAACCCTTTGCGGATGCGTGCTATGACTTTTGGCTGGGTGGGGATTTCATCAAGAATGATGAACCACAAGGCAATCAGCTGTTTGCCCCGTTGAAGGAAACCATTCCACTGGTGGCGGACGCCATGAAGCGCGCCCAAGACCGAACCGGACAGGCCAAACTGTTTTCAGCCAATATTACCGCTGATGATCACTACGAGATGCTGGCACGCGGTGAGTTTATTCTGGAAACCTTTGGCGAAAACGCCGATCACGTCGCGTTTTTGGTGGACGGATATGTCACCGGTCCGGCGGCCATCACAACCGCGCGGCGAAACTTCCCCAATCAGTATCTGCACTATCACCGCGCGGGCCACGGGGCTGTGACCTCGCCGCAAACGCAGCGCGGCTACACCGCCTTTGTCCTGTCGAAAATGGCGCGGATGCAGGGGGCCTCGGGCATCCATGTTGGCACAATGGGATTTGGCAAGATGGAAGGCGAAAACGCCGATCGCGCCATTTCTTATATGATCACCGAAGACAGTGCCGATGGGCCGTATTTCCATCAGGAATGGGCAGGGATGAAGCCTACAACGCCAATCATTTCCGGCGGTATGAACGCGCTGCGGATGCCGGGCTTTTTCGCCAATCTGGGCCATTCGAACCTTGTTCTGACAGCCGGCGGCGGGTCTTTTGGGCATATCGATGGTGCTGCATCCGGCGCAGCCTCTTTGCGACAGGCCGAACAATGCTGGAAAGAAGGGGCGGACCCGCTGGAATTTGCCAAGGATCACAAGGAATTCGCCCGCGCCTTCGAAAGCTTTCCGGGCGACGCAGATCAACTGTACCCGAATTGGCGTGAGGCATTGCGGATCAATTCTGCCGCCTAGTCATACATCCTTTTGGCGGCGCGCTTTTTGTGCGTGCCGCCAACCAGTTCAAGATTGGAGACCCCGATGAGTTTTGACCGTTCCATCAAGATCGCGCCGTCGATCCTGTCTGCTGATTTCGCCAATTTCGGCGCCGAGATCCGGGCGATCGAAGACCAGGGCGCTGATTGGGTGCATGTCGATGTGATGGATGGGCATTTTGTGCCCAACCTGACCTTTGGTCCTCCGGCCGTCAAAGCCTTCCGTCCGCACGTCAAAACGGTGATGGATGTGCACCTGATGATCGCGCCGGTGGACCCGTACATTGATGCCTATGCCGAGGCGGGGACCGATATCCTGACCGCGCATATCGAAGCCGGACCGCATATTCACCGCACACTCCAAGCCATTCGTGGGGCCGGGATGAAAGCCGGTGTCGCGCTGAATCCAGGCACCCCGGCCGAAGCCGTGGCGCATCTGCTGGACCTGACCGATCTGGTCTGTGTGATGACAGTGAACCCAGGTTTTGGTGGGCAGAAGTTCATTGATATGACAGCCAAAATCCGTGCGTTGCGCGCTATGATCGGGGATCGCCCGGTGCATATTCAGATTGACGGCGGGGTGGACCCAAACACCGCACCTTTGGTGGCCGAAGCCGGTGCCGATGTGTTGGTGGCCGGGTCTGCTGTGTTCCGCGGCGGGTCTGTCGATCAGCCACAGGTCTATGGTCAGAACATGCAGGCGATCCGGGCCGCTGTGGACAGCGACATGGGGCAAGCCGCATGATATTGAAAGCCTTGATATTCGATGTGGATGGCACCTTGGCTGAGACCGAAGAGTGCCATCGCCACGCATTCAACGAAACGTTTCAAAACCATGGGTTGGATTGGCATTGGAGCGTTGCGCTGTATGCCGAATTGCTGAAAACCACCGGCGGCAAGGAGCGTATCAGCGCTTATATGCGTGATCATCTGGGCGTTGGGATTGCACAGGAAAAGGTCGCCGCGCTGCATCAGGACAAAACCAGCCTGTACGTCGCCAAAATGCAGCGAGATGGGATTGCCCTGCGCCCCGGTATTGCTGACGTGATGGCGCGCGGACGGGCGGACGGGCTGAAGCTGGCCATAGCCACAACCACAAGCCGCCCCAACGTGGATATTCTATGCCAGTCGGTGTTTGGCCAAGCGGCAGACGATGTATTCGACGTGATCGCTGCCGGAGACGAAGTGGCGGCCAAAAAGCCCGCGCCGGATGTGTATGATCTGGCCCTGGCCCGATTGGGGCTGCCGCCAGAGGCATGCATCGCGCTGGAAGATTCCCGCAACGGCGTTTTGTCGGCGCGCGCAGCGTCCTTGCCCGTTATCGCATGCCCCAGCCGATACACCGCAACAGATGACCTGTCACAGGCAACGGTCCAAATTGACACCTTTGAAACTCTGGCCAAAACGCCCGATTTGCCCCAGTTTGTTGCTGAGCCGACATTCTGAGAGCAAAGGACACAACATGGCCGTTTCTCCGCCCGTTTGCGATTTTGATTGGCCTGCGCCGGATTTCACACTGCCCGCCACCGATGGGAACACCTATCAATTGTCTGGATTGGCTGGGGCCAAGGGCACATTGATCATGTTCATATGCAACCATTGCCCCTATGTTTTGGGGGTGATGGACCGTCTGATCGCCACAGCACTGCATCTTCAGGACAATGGCATCAGCGTTGTGGCGATCTGTTCCAATGATGCAGAGAGCTACCCCCAAGACAGTTTCGACAAGATGAAGGAAATGGCAGAGACGCATGCCTTTCCCTTTCCATACCTACATGATGCGGACCAATCGGTGGCGCATGCCTATGGCGCGGTTTGTACGCCTGATTTCTTTGGTTTTAATGCACAGGGTGGTTTGCAATATCGCGGCCGTCTGGATACAGCTGGACGCGGACCTGTTGGCCCGGACACGCAGCATGACCTGGTCAACGCAATGGACATGATTGCCGAAACCGGGCAGGGCCCTCGTACGCAAATCGCATCGATGGGCTGCTCGATAAAGTGGAAGCCTGCATAATGGCACGAATTGTATTTGATCTGGATGGAACGCTGATCGACAGCGCGCCGGATATTCACGGCATCGCCAACATGCTGTTGGAGCAGGAAAAAAAGCCCGGCATCACCTTGCTTCAGACACGCGAATTCATCGGCAATGGCGCGGCGGTTTTTGTACAGCGTTTGCGGGATGCAGCAGGTATTGACGACAGTGAGCATGTCCGCGTCTACAACGCCTTTGTTGCGGCCTATAACGATGCGGTGACCCTGACAGAGATTTACCCCGGTGTCGTTGAGGCATTGGAGGCCCTGCGCGCCGCGGGGCACAGTTTGGGTATATGCACGAACAAGCCGATTCAGCCGTGTAAATCCGTGCTGCAACATCTGGATTTGGAAAAGTACTTCGACACGGTTTGGGGCGGCGACAGTCTGACGGTTCACAAACCCGACCCAACGCCATTGCACGCCGCCTTTGATGCGCTGCCAGTTGGGCCGCGTCTGTATGTCGGGGATAGCGAAGTGGATGCCGAAACCGCAGAGCGGGCGATTGTGCCATTCCTGCTGTACACCAATGGCTATCGCAAATCCCCTGTGGCGCGAATTCCGCACCGGGCGGCCTTTGACAATTTTGCAGACTTGCCCGCTCTTGTGGAACAAACGCTGGTCGTTCACCCGGCAGGATAGCCGGGCGTTTTGGCCAAACGTTCACAACGAATAAATGGCGACCCCTGAAGGACTCGAACCCTCAACCTGCCGATTAGAAGTCGGCTGCTCTATCCAGTTGAGCTAAGGGGCCGCGTGCTGCTCAAAAGCCCGAAAATTGATCCAAGATCAAGGCGAAATCTTGCCTCGGCCTTGCATGACGGCTTTCGGTGGCTAGGATCGCCACCAAGCAGGAAAGGACCGCTAGATGAAATTGAAACCTTTGGGCCGTACAGGCATCGAAGTGACTGATCTGTGCCTTGGCACAATGACCTTCGGCACACAGACCGGCCCGGAAGAGGCCCATGCTCAGATCGACTGTGCGTTGGAATTTGGCATTAACTTCATGGATACCGCCGAAATGTATCCGGTGAACCCAATTTCTGCGGAAACCCTTGGACTGACGGAACAGATCATCGGTGATTGGTTTGCCAAAACAGGCAAGCGTGACGAATGGGTTCTTGCCACCAAACATTCTGGCGAGGGGCAAATGGCGGCACGGAACGGCGCGCCGATCTCTTCTGCGACCATTCCGGTTGTGGTGGAACAGTCCCTGAAACGGCTGAAAACCGACTATATCGATTTGTACCAGTTCCATTGGCCAAATCGCGGCTCGTTCCACTTTCGCAAGAATTGGCTGTTTGATCCGTCCAAGCAAAACCGTGAGGAAACGATCCAGCACATACATGACGTGATGGGCGCGCTTCAAAACGAAGTGTCGCGCGGGACGATCAGAGCGTTTGGGTTGTCCAACGATTCCGCCTGGGGGACCGCGCAGTTTTTGCAGATTGCAGAACAAACAGGCGGCCCGCGTGTGGCCAGTATTCAGAACGAATACTCGCTGCTGTGCCGACTGGCCGATACTGACCTTGCCGAACTGATGGTCAATGAGGACATCGGGCTGTTGCCCTATTCGCCGTTGGCGGCAGGTTTGTTGACCGGAAAATACCAGAACGGGGCGATTCCCGAAGGTTCACGCATGGCGATCAATGGCAACTTGGGCGGGCGCAAGACCGACCGGGTGTTTGATGCCGTTCAAGCCTATGCCGATATCGCAGATCGCTTTGGTTTGGACTTGGCGCAAATGGCACTGGCTTGGACAGTCCAGCGGCCGTTTGTCTGTTCGTCCATCTTTGGGGCAACCACTTTGGCGCAGTTGAACCATTTGTTGGGGGCTGCCGATGTTACCCTCAGCGAAGAGGTGATGAGTGCAATCGAAGTGGCGCACAAGGCGCATCCGGCACCGTTCTGACATTGCAGAAGCTTTGCTGGTCTGGGCTGGTCACTGCGTGAAAGCTGAGTCATAGCACTCTTATGTCATTTTGGATTGTCGTCACCATTGCGGCCGCACTGTTTCAGACGGTGCGGTTCATGCTGCAAAAAGTCCTGAGCACAGGCCGTTTGTCGCCCGTTGGGGCGACTTTCGCGCGTTTTGCCTATTCCGCTCCGCTGATGGCGCTTGGCTTGGGCCTGTATTTGGCCTCCCAAGGCCGGGGCTTACCACCCTTGGGGGGGAGCTTTTGGCTATGGGCACTGTTCGGCGGGTTGGCGCAGATCATGGCCACCATTTGCGTTGTGTCGCTGTTTAAGCACCGGAATTTTGCGGTTGGCGTGACCTTTTCCAAGACCGACGTCATCATGACCGTGTTCATTGGTTTGCTGATCTTGGACGATCAGGTCAGCACAATGGGGATGATCGCCATTGTTATTGGTCTGGTCGGGGTTTTGTTGCTGTCACGTACCCCCGGTTTGAAAGATGCTGCGTGGTGGGAAGGCCTGACGTCACAGGCAACGGGTTTGGGCGTTGGGGCAGGGCTGTGCTTTGCCCTGTCTGCCGTGGCGTATCGCGCGGCTGCCATGCAAGTGGCGGACCCGGTTCCCGTGTTGCGCGCGGCTGTGGCACTGGCATTTGTCACCGCATTTCAGTTCATCGGCATGGCCATTTGGCTGGCGCTGCGTGATCCGGCGCAATTGTCCGCTGTCTGGGCCACTCGGCGCACCAGCGCATTGGTCGGGGTTACCAGCCTGGCCGGATCATTTTGCTGGTTCTGGGCATTCGCCTTGCAAGGTGCGGCCTACGTGCGGGCGGTTGGGCAGGTTGAGCTGATCTTCAGCCTTCTGGCGTCGACATTGTTCTTCCATGAAAAGATGACCCGCCGTGAACTGCTGGGCATCGCCATCCTGACGCTCAGCATTCTTATTCTGGTCACGCTGGCCTAGGCTGACCGGTCAATCGCGCATCGGCTGCCCTTTGATGCGCAGGAACAGGCTTTCTTCATCATCGTTGCGAAAGTACGGCACAGATGCCGGCGGACGGCTGTCTTGGACGCGGGCGGTTACTTCGGCCAGAACAACTTCGGTGATGAACGGCAAATCAAACTGGCGTACCTTTGGCAGAGGTATCCATTGCAGATGGCTCAGCTCATCCTGCGCGGCAGAGAAATCATCCGGGTCACCGCTGAGCTGGTTTGCATCCAACAAGAAGAACCGAGCATCAAAGCGGCGCGGGCGACCGGGCGGTGTGACCGCGCGAAACACAAATTGCAGTGGCGCGGCTGTTGGCATTAATCCGCGTTGCGCAAATCCGGACCAATCCTCGGGCACGGGGCCGGGCCACTGTGCCTGAGTGCCCAGTGTCAGGCCGGTTTCTTCCCACAGCTCACGGATGGCAGCGGCGGGCAGAGCATGGCTTAGATCCAGGTCGCTGTCTTCACGCAGCCGGTTGGCGCATATTGGGGACAACGGGTTCGCCAAGGGAACGTTTGCGTCGGCTTGGTCCACCGCACCGCCGGGGAACACAAATTTATTGGGCATGAACGCGGCTTTTGACCCGCGCTGCCCCATAAGAATGCTTGGGGTTGTTGCCCGATCGCGCAGAACGATCACTGTTGCAGCATCGCGTATTGCTGTCTTGTCAGGTGTGCCCGTCATTTTTGCCCTTTATCGGGGTCAGGCTGTCGAGTTGGAAAACCCGTGCATATATCGTGCCCATTGGATGGCCACGATGACCCCTTTCAATCTGGGCAGAAGATAGAGCGACAAGCCAATACATCCAACAGCAAAAATCGTGAACAGGATCAGCGGCTCTGGCCGCCACTTAACAAAAGCAAAGTGCAGCAATGGTGCCATCAGGTGGCCAACAATCAAAATGGTCAGATAGGCGGGGCCGTCATCTGCGCGGTGATGATGGAAATCTTCTTGGCACACGGTGCATGACTTGCGCACTTTCAGGTAGCCACTCAGAAGAGGCCCCTTGCCGCATTTCGGGCAACGGCGGCGCCAGCCATTCCACATGGCGGGCTTCAGCGGCCGTTCGCTTTTTTCCATTTCAACGTATGACATGTGTCGCCCTTTAAAGCCTGGCGTGACTGTGAAGGATGTTTGTGTACGACAAAAGTCCCCATTCGACTATTGCGTTGGCGTGTCGCACATCACGCAGCCGTGATCAGAAATATCGAAAACCAGCGACGGAGTATTCCAGCTGAGCCGTATCAGTTCCCAGAAAGCGGCTAAGAACAGCCGCTGAACAGAGGCACGAAAGGACGAACCTCATGAAAAAAGCAGCATTGCTTAGCAGCTTGATCGCCCTTGGTCTGGGGGTCAACATGGTAACAGCGCAGGACGCTACCGCGCCGGGGCCAAATGGACCTAACTTTGAATTCGCCACGCTGGATGCAGATGGCGACGGATCGGTGACATTGGAAGAACTGCAGGCGCATCGCACAGCGCAATTTGCAGGGGCCGATGCAGATGGTGATGGCAAAATCACTGCCGAAGAGCTGACAGCGTGGACCGAAGCAAAGCGCGCTGATCGTGCCTTGAAACGTGGTGAGCGCATGATTGCCAAGTTGGATACCGACAAAGACGGTGTTTTGAGCATGGAAGAACTGACTGCCCGCATGGGCAACGGCGAACGCATGATCAAACGTTTGGACAGTGATGGCGACGGCGCCGTGTCCGAAGAAGAGTTCGCGCAACTGAGTGAGCGCATGCAGCGCAAAGGCGGTGATCGCAAGTTTGGTAAAGGCGGACACGAAGGTCGCTTTGGCAAACACGGCGGTGGTGACCGCGGCGGTGAGAACGGCAAAGGCTGGATGAAGCGTCACCAGAACTAATGTCGCTTAGGTTTGTCAGGGGGATGGATTTTTGCATCCTCCTGACGATCGCAAGGGTAGACCATTGCGTGATACCAAAGAGTGATTTAGGCCCATCGGTTGATGAACATGCCATATGATGCACAAGCGGAACTGGACGATGCGGCCCTTTTGGCGCGCTACGCCACGGGTGATGCGGCTGCGGCACGTCAATTGACCTTGCGGCTGACACCGCGGGTTTTCGCCCATGCCATGCGTTTGATGCACAACACAGCCGAGGCCGAGGATGTGACGCAAGAGGCGCTGATCCGGTTGTGGCGCATCGCACCGGAATGGCGCGAAGGCGAAGCCAAGGTTTCAACTTGGCTGTATCGGGTAACTGCCAACCTGTGCATGGATCGTCTGCGTCGGCGGGCGTCTGTTCCGTTGGAGGATGCGCCGGAATTGGCGGATCCCGCCAAAGGTGTCGAAGAAAACATGCAAGACGAAGCCCGCAATATGGCTTTGCAAGAGGCCCTTCAGCAATTGCCTGACCGGCAACGACAAGCTGTCGTGCTGCGGCATATCGAAGGGCTGGGCAATCCTGAGATTGCCGAAATAATGGAGATTGGTCCGCGCGCGGTGGAAAGCTTGACCGCACGGGGCAAACGGGCGCTATCGGCCTTGCTGGCCGGGCGGCGCAAAGAACTGGGGTATGACAATGACTGAAGATCCCGACATGCTGGACGATCTGTTCCAGACCGCGCGCCGCACTCCGGCAGAGCCGTCATCCGACCTGTTGGCGCGGGTGCAGGCGGATGCTTTGGCGATGCAGCCGGTACGTGGGGCCGTTTTGCCCGCGCCACAGACCGGGCTGTTTATGCGTTTGCTTGGGGCGCTGGGCGGTTGGCCTGCTGCGGCCGGGTTGGCAACCGCAACTGTTGCTGGTCTGTGGATTGGTATGTTTCCGCCTGACTTGGTGTCAGATGGGTTAAGTCAGGTTCTGTATGGGGCCGATACGATGACGGTCGATCCGCTGGGCGGCTTCGACTATGTGTTGCTGGAAGGATAAACGATGACTGACCCTTCTACCCCGAAACGCAGTGGGCGGTGGATGCGCATTGCGCTTGTCCTGTCGGTTGGGTTGAACTTGGCTGTGGCGGGGGTTGTGGCCGGAACCTTGGTGAAAGGCCCGCCTGAACGCAGGTCTTTCGGCAACTCGTCGCGTGACATGGCGTTGCCGTTTACGCGCGCGCTGTCACGATCAGACCAACGTGCGCTGCGCCGAGAGTTGCTGGGCGCTTCGAAGGAAGGGCGTGATCGCCATCCCCTGCCGACGGTGGCTTACCGGGAAGCATTGGACATTTTGCGCACTGACCCGTTTGATGCCGCGGCGTTTGATGCCCTGATGGAACGAGAGTCTGACCGTGCGCGCACCCGGATGAAACGTGGGCAAGACGCGCTATCTGCGCATCTGACCAAGCTTTCGGCCGCGGATCGGTTGGTTTATGCCGACCGTTTGGAAGAACAGGTAGAACGATTTGAAGAACGCGTTCGTGATTGGGGCCGCCAAAAGCCGCAATAAGCCTTTAGGCGGCTGGTCGTCCAAACTGCACCTTTGACAAGTCGCATTTGCTGTTGGTGCTCTCCATCGCGGAATGGGCACAGCGCAACAAGGATTTTGCGCGGGTCCCCGGATCACCCTGGGTCATCAGTTGGCTCAAAGCTATTCCGACCGTCAGCTTGACCGAAACACTGGATTGCGTGCCGGGCAGGCCACAGGGGGTGTCCGACACGACATGGCACAATCGCAAAGCCATGCGCCGGGCTGAGGCGACACCGGTCGCCGGTAATAGGACCAAAAATTCCGAAGGGACTGTAAGATGCGCCAGCAAAGCTTCATTCGGGAGAATGCCGCGCAACCGGGCAACCACTTCGGCGGTGACTTCATCGGTTTTTGCAGGCCCATGCCGGGCCAAAATCTCTGCAGCATTGTCCAACTGCAGCTTTAACAGCGCAAAGCTGACGCCGGTTCTGCTTGTTTCGTCGATATAGCGAGACAGCATCGGGAAGGCGTAGCGATGGTTTGGCAATCCGGTCAACGGATCACGGCAGGATGCGGGCAATGCTTTGCGCAAGGCCAGTTGCGCTTTGATACGATACCCCAATTCCAGAGCGGAAAACGGGCCATCAATCACATCATCTGCACCGGCGTCCAACGCGCGACTTGCCAAGCCTTGCTGGCTGGGATGTGGTGCAAAGATGCAGACCCGACCAGCCCATTGCCCAAGCGACCGCGCTGTATTGAACTGTGCCCAGGCCGTGTCTGCGGTTGATGTCGCGCTGGGAATAATCACCACTGCGTCGAACCTGATTAACGCACGGGGCACTTCCAAATCGGCCACTGTCAGGCCTTGGCAATCGCACCCTGACAGTTTGGTGAGACTTTCTTGAATGTCGTCGCGCGGTTTGCCGGGGTCGCATAAAATGGCGACCTTTGGTTGCGGGGTGAAATTCGCCGCCGCCTCAGACAGCCCGCCACCGGGCAACAGGAACATATCTTGCATCAGGTTTGTCCGCCGCACCCGCATCAAGGCGCGCAACCGCGACAGCAGCAACGCCTGATCAGGGGGGCGGGCGATCACGTCGTTTGCACCAGCCTCAAATCCGCGCGCGCGGCCTTCTATGGAAGAGTCGGTGATGGCCAGCACCGTTGGGGCATCGCGTAGCGTTTTGATTTGTGAAAAAAACGCCCTTGCTTTGATCGTGGACCGGCCCATCGCGGCAATAACAACATCAAACCCACCGCTGCGGAGCGCCTCGAGCGCGCTGGCATAGCTTTCGGCGGTCGAAACCTTATATCCGGCTGTCGTCAAAACAGATCGCTGCACAATCCGGTTTGTCGAAACTTCATCCACAATTAATATGGAACCGCTCATCCTATCTACCCGTTCTTTCTTGTTCGCGTTAGTAACCTTTGAAAGATCATGGTTAAAAAATAGTTGTCACGGAGATGTCCAATGGCCCTGTCGCAAGAAGCCGCTGAAACACTGGGTTTGCGCGCCCTGACCTGGCTGGTGGGAAACGAGGAATTGTTGCCGGTTTTTATGGGCTCAACCGGCGCCGGAGAGGCGGAGTTGCGCGAAGGCGTCACTGATCCGGGGATGCAGGCCGCAGTTTTGGATTTCATCATGATGGACGACGCCTGGGTTATTGAGTTTTGCAACCTGGTGCAGGTGCCGTATGAGGATTTGGCGCAAGCGCGCGCCATGTTGCCCGGTGGCGAACAGGTGCATTGGACATGACCGTCCAGCCGCTGCGTGCGCTGTTGTTTGACAAGGACGGCACGCTGTTTGATTTCCGGGCAACTTGGGATGGTTGGGGTGCGCAAATCTTGCGCCATTTGTCCCAAGGGAATGCCACTGTCCTGAACGGAATGGCAGAGGCGATTGGGTTTGATCTGATCAAGGGGCAGTTTCATCCCAGCAGTATCGCTGTGGCTGGCACAAACCGTGAGGCGGTTCAGTGTTTGCTGCCCTTCTTGCCGGATTGGACCTTGCCCAGATTGGAAACCTTTCTGTCAGAAGCCGCTGCCGAGGCGCCAATGGCAGAAACCGTGCCTTTGCGCGGGTTTTTTCAGGGGCTTGCCACCAATGGCTTTGCGCTGGGCGTGATGACCAATGATTCTGAGATCGGCGCACGCGCACATCTGTCTTCGGTTGATGCGTTGGACCCTCTGGATTTTGTTGCAGGCTATGACAGCGGCTTTGGCGCCAAGCCATCGCCGGATCCGTTATTGGCCTTTGCAGATGCCATGGGGCTGATGCCTGCACATGTGGCAATGGTGGGGGACAGCACGCATGATCTGCTTGCCGGCCGTGCGGCGGGCATGGTGACTGTCGCGGTTCTGACCGGGCTGGCCACGGCCGAGGAGCTGGCGCCACTGGCCGATGTGGTGCTGCCCGATATTGGGCATTTACCTGAGTGGATCGATCAACGAACCGCGGTATAGATCGCGCCGAACAGCAGCCAGTTCACTTGCATCGAATTCACTGAACCGGCACTGTATTGCACAATGAAGAGGTGCCGTGATGATTTCATCGACAACATCCTTTCGCTTGGTGATGGCCCTTTTCGGGGCGCTGGGTGGATTGTCTGCTTGGGCACTGATTTTCAAGCTGCCGGAACTTACCGATAATACCCGATTGATCCTGTTTCTGTCGGTTGCAACTGGCAGCGGGTTTTTCTGTCTGGGTGTTTTGTCGGGCCCGGTGCGCCCCCTGCGGGTGATTTTACCGGCGATCTTGCTTGGTGGAGGGCTGGGCGCTCTTATATTTTGGGCGTCTTACCGGCATAGTGATGTCGGTGATTTCCTGTCACTTGTTTATCCCATTGCCGCCTGCGCTGTGACCTTATTGATCGCGGTGCCCTTTATTGGCGCGGCTTGCTTGGGACGTTGGCGCGACTACCCAACCTTGTTTGAATTGACCTGGACGGCTTTTGTCCGAGTATTGGTTGCGCTGGTCTTTACAGGGCTGTTTTGGTCCTTGGCATTTTTGTCCAACGCGCTTTTGGAAATCGTGAAAATCACGATCATCGAAGACCTGTTGGATTATGAACCGGTGCCATTCCTGCTGACTGGGGTCGTATTTGGCCTGGCACTGGCGGTGGTTCATGAATTGCGGGCCTATATTTCGCCCTTTCTTGTGTTGCGGTTGTTTCGCCTTTTGGTTCCGGTGGTGTTGGTCGTTGTGGCCATTTTTGTGGTCGCGGTCCCGTTTAACGGACTGTCAGGTTTGATCAACGGACTGTCGCCAACGGTGACTTTGTTGTCTTTTGCCTTGGCGGCTGTGGTCTTTATCACCACGTCTATAGATCAAAATGATGCCGAGGCGATCGCCGTGCCGTGGTTGCGGGCTTCTGTGCAGACCCTGGCGTGTTTTGTTCCTGTTTTGGCGGGTTTGGCGATATACGCCGTATGGCAGCGCATTCATCAATATGGCCTGACGCCAGAGCGAATTTGGGCAATGACCGTGGCTATTGTGACCTTTGTCTACGGGCTGGCCTATGTCGTGGCAATTTTGCGCGGCAGTGGTTGGATGGCGCGCATGCGCCGGGCCAATATCGTGATCGCATTGACAGTATTGGCCATTGGCCTGCTTTGGCTAACCCCGTTGATGACGCCAGAAGCCTGGAGCGCGCGCAGTCAGCTGAAGCGCATTGCAACCTTGGAAACGCCGGATCGGTCGGCCTTGTATAACTTGGCTCAGGTTTGGGGAAAGCCGGGACAGGCCGCTTTGGCGGAGGTTGAAAAGATCAAGCCGGAC
The DNA here is from genome assembly GCA_034670065.1 of Pseudoprimorskyibacter sp. GTDB lineage: Bacteria > Pseudomonadota > Alphaproteobacteria > Rhodobacterales > Rhodobacteraceae > Mesobacterium_A. Next base: position 866,262 of record JAXMOG010000002.1, read on the forward strand.
TGGGCTGATCTGATCGCTGAGGCCCAAAAAGCGCGTAATCTCTATTCGTTTGCCGGGGCCTATACGGAAGGCGAAGAGGTTCATGTGCGCCAGACCATCTTTGATGCGTTGCACGTTATCCCCAAGGGGGCGTTGGCTGGCCCGGATGCGCTGAAGAATATGAATGGGTCTAAGCTTAAACTGCTTGAGAAAAAATGCCTGCGAACCTTGAATGACATGCCAGGATGTATCCTGTTGATAACTGGACCCCAGCAGGACATGGCGTTGTTTTTTGAACAAACCTCTGGGAACCGAGTATCCGTCGAAACCTATGAATGGGATGGTGAAGTTCTTGGCAAGGAAACGCATTTCAAGGTCGTTGGCGCCACAGGCACGTTCTCTTTGCCGGTGTCTGTTTTGGAGGATGTGATGAACGGCAACGCCACTTGGGGGCCAGTTGCACGTCCCGGGCTCAGCGTTGGGGATGTGGTGTTCTTTCCAGACAATTGAACATGTTGAGGTGCCGTTAAACCCGTTGCGCCAAATTGCCCAAAACGGTTGGGCAGTTGCGGTATGCATGGGTTAATATTTCGCAGTTTTCAAAGTTTCGTCACGCTGACGTACGGGGCGGCCCGATGGGGCGCCGTGTTGCGCCGCGCCAAGGTGCCGTTTGCCGAATTTGAGGCGATGCTGCACTACGAACCTGCCTTGGTCGAAACGCTGTTAACCGCCACAGAGGAGGAGCTGGAAAAGTCGCGGGATCACGTGTTGGAGGATGTGGGCACGTTTCTGGTGGCCCACCCACAGATGGACAGCGTGCGCCGCCTGTTGCGGTTCGGCGGCACCAGCTATGATGAGTTTCTGCATTCCTTGGATGATCTGGCTGGTCGCACGCGGCTGGCCGTGCCCGATCTGGACTTGCCGGACCTGATGCTGCGTGATGAATGCGCCAATGAATACAGCCTGTATTGCACGCACCCCATGGATATCTTTGGCCCGGTTCTTGTTGGCTTGCTGCGTGCCATGGCCGATGACTATGGCAGCTTGGCTTGTCTTGATCACCGGGGGCGAAAGGGTGGGGTAGATTGTATTGGCATCTTGCTGGTCGATCTGGATTTTGCGGTTGGGAAAACCTTTGATCTATCAGCCGGGGTGCGCGACCGTCGGGTGGCCGCCAAATGACCGTGCAAGTGCCAATACTGAACAGGCTGTGCCCCATGCATGTGCGTCTGACCTCTGGCGGGATAGTATCCGGCGTTGGTCCGACAATGGCCGCCATACGGGACGATGCGCCGCTTTCCGGGCAAGCCTTTACCGAAGTCTTTCAGATTGAACGCCCCCGCGGATTGATCGACATGGCGCAGCTGTTGGCGGTGGCGGGGCAGCCCATGCGCCTGCGTTTCCGAGAGCCGGGAAGCCCTGCGTTCAAGGCTGTGCTGATGCCAGACGGGCAGGGGGGCGCGGTGGTCAACCTGTCCTTCGGCATTTCCTTGGTGGAGGCTGTGCAGACCTACAAGCTGACCAGTTCCGATTTCGCCCCAACAGACCTGAGTATTGAGCTGCTGTATTTGATCGAGGCGAAGTCTGCGGCGATGGATGCATCGCGCACATTGAACCGCCGCCTGCAGGTGGCGCGAGTGACAGCAGAGGCACAGGCCTTTACCGATACACTGACCGGTTTGAAAAACCGCCGGGCGCTGGATCAGACAATGGCGCAGCTGACCGAAGCGAAATCGCCCTACGCGCTGATGCACCTTGATCTGGACTACTTCAAACAAGTGAATGACAGCTTCGGTCACGCTGCAGGCGATGCCGTTTTACAGGAAGCAGCCCGTCGGATGCTGCGAGTGACCCGCCAACAAGACACTCTGGCACGTGTGGGCGGAGATGAATTCATCTTTGTTTTTGAGGCTGAACAAGACCGCAACACCCTTGCCGATATTGCCAAACGTCTGATTGAAGCGTTGGAAGCGCCGATCCTGTTTCAAAGCCAAACCTGCCACATCTCTGCCAGCGCTGGGATCGTTTTGGTGGCCGAAGGGAATGACGCCGCCCCGGAACAGGTCGTCGACCAGGCAGATGGCGCGCTATATGCGGCCAAACAGGCCGGGCGTGCACAGTTTTGCTTTGCGGGCTGAACCTTCGCGCTTGTGCCGCTGGCTGTGGCAGGTCAATGTTCAAGCATTGATCCCATATGAATTTCTGAAGGCCCCGGCACATGGCTCGAATCTTTGCGTTGACGCTTGTTGTTTTCTCGCTCTTTTTTGCCCCGATAACGACCGCCCAAGCGCAGTCCTCCAGCCAACCAACCGGCACGATTGCGGTAGAGGATAGCGCCCAGCAGGACGCGGCAATTGCCATACGTATTCGCGATATCTTGGGTGAGCTGGATGGCTACGAAGATGTCAGGGTTTCTGTCAGTTCCGGCATTGTCAGTCTGCGTGGTACCGCGCTGGACAGTGCTGCCGTCGAATGGCTGAATACGATTGTCGGCCGGGTAGAAGGCGTTGTTGCCATCGAAAACCAGGTTGAGGAAACGGTTGATGTGGTGCGTCGGCTGGATCCGGCGGTTCAGCGCTTTCTGGATCGTATCGACCAGACGATCGCCTTTTTGCCGTTGTTTGCCGTAGCACTGGCCGCGTTTGCCTTGATCATGTTCCTGGGATGGCTGATCGCACGAATGCGCCAACCCTGGGATCGTCTGGCCCCCAATGCGTTTATCGCGGATATTCTGCGGGTTTTGATCCGGCTGGCCTTTGCGATTGGCGGTATCGTTGTTGCGTTAGACATTCTGGGTGCCACGGCCTTGCTGTCGACCATTCTTGGCGCGGCAGGGATCATCGGTTTGGCAATCGGTTTTGCTGTGCGCGACACGGTTGAGAATTTCATCGCGTCGATCTTGCTATCGATCCGGCAGCCGTTTCGCCCCAATGACGCAATCGAAATCAATGGCGATCAGGGCAAGGTGATCCGGTTGACCAGCCGCGCGACGATCCTGCTCAGCTGGGATGGCAACCATATCCGCATTCCCAATGCGACCGTTTTCAAAAGCCGGATTGTGAATTTCACGCGCAACCGTGAACGGCGATTCCTGTTTGATCTTGGGCTGGCCCCTGACAGTGATTTTGTTTTGGCTCAAAGCGTGGCGTCAGACACCATCGGGGCTTTGCCTTTTGTGCTGGAAACGCCAGCGCCCAACGTTTGGATAGACACAGTCGGAGACAGCACGGTCAATCTGCGGCTGGTTGGCTGGATCGATCAGACAGAGACATCGTTGCTGGCCGCGCGTGGTGAGGCGATTCGTCAATGTCTGGCGGCGTTAACAGCGGCCGGTATAGAGATGCCGGAGCCGACGTATCGGCTTTCTGGCCTGCCTGTTGCAGGGGATGCGCCTGATCGCGGCCCTAACCGCACCACAGCGCCTGTAAGGCCTGTTGTGGTGACAGATGACGTTGTGGATGTGGATGCTCAGGCGGAACACGAACTGTCTGCTATTGTGGAAGAAGAGCGCCGCGAAACCCACGACAATGACCTGCTGAACACCGAAGCGCCGGAAGAGTAGCGGCAGGGAAGAATTTTTTTACTTAGGTTTTCCAGAAATATTGATTTGTCCCCTTGAACCCACTGCCCGCTTTCAGTAATCAGCGCGACACGTTGGGGTGTAGCCAAGTGGTAAGGCAACTGTTTTTGGTACAGTGTACCGTAGGTTCGAATCCTACCACCCCAGCCACACACTTCCCTATTCTGAGACGCTGAAAGTTTCCCGCGCAATTGTCGCGTGTTTTCGGGCGCTTGACAGACAGGGATTTCAGCAGAGACGCAGATAAGAGTACGAACCAGACGGATTTTCGACCGCAGTCTCTGTTTGCGATTCCGGCGGTACGAGTTTGCGGATTTCAGATGTTTTGTTTCAGAGCGATGCGAACTGATTGCGCTGTTCTGACCAGACAGATGGGAACTGCGTCTTGATCAGGTAGTCCGTGGTGAGACCATCGGGCTGTTCACCCGTGGCGATGCCGTCAAGAACATCGGGCGCGAGAAATGCCAGGTTGGTCACGTCCTGCACACGGCGCCTCGACACCCCTTCGGAATCGGCGATCTCGGAGAAGGTTTTGCCCGCGATGACCATTGCCAGCCAGCTGCGCCCCTTCATGATGTTCTGCACCAGCGTTCTGTCGATCTCGGCCGGCGCCTCGCCCAGATGCAGTTTCAGTTCCACACCGCGCCGGCGCATCTTGAATGGAGCTTCGATTGTCAATTCAGCCAGATTGATCTGCTCCGGTTCTCTGCCAAGGCGGTCAGCAAGCATTGCCTTGTCCAGCCGAACTTTCAGGGAGCCTGGTTGCAGATCAACCCGTTCTATCAAAGCCAGGCGTTCCGTCACATTGCCTTGTTCCTGAAGCCTTTTCGACACGTCTGAAAGTTCGGCCGCCGTCAAGCCTTCGGTCATTGCCACCGCGGCACCGGGTCTGGCGAGATGCTGCCCGATCAGTTCAGCCAGCAGACCTTCAACCTGTTCTGCGGGCAAGCGCCAAGCGGTTCTTTCCAGCTTCGAGGAACTCCATCGACCAGCTGTAATAAAGGCTCTCCGCGATGCCCTCACGGCGGCACAGCGCAGCGATGCTCTCCTCACCACTCAGGCCCGCTAGGACGACCCTGATCTTCTCTTCAGCAGAGTAATGCTTGCGCGTCTTGCGCTTAATACCCCTGACCAACCTATCAGCGGCGTCCTTCGATGTTTCGGATTTCTTATTCATCTTGGCTCCTTAACGGCTTTGATGAACCAGAAATCCTCCGTTTCTCAAACCCCTAATTCTGTCCAGTGAGTGCTGACGTCAGGCAAACACGGACGTGGCGCGAAGATCCTAAAGATGAGAAAGGAGATCAAGAAGCAGACAATCCGAAACCGCCGCTTGCAGCACCAAACCGCTGCCGCTTAAACTCAAACAGAAACCGAACCAGAGCCTCCGTTAGGAAAACCCCTCAGCTCTCCGAAAAACTCTGACGACGGACAAGTTGGATCCAAAACCGCACGACAGTGCTTGTCATGTTCAATACATGAACACCTTGCACATTGACGATATAACTCTCGTTTGTGTTGCCTAGCCCACAATGAAGCAGCGTATTGGTGCCGTACGGCTCGGGAATCCTAGCGTTCAATGCCGTCGCTTGGTCAGCCACCATGGTCGCTTCAACTTGCACATGGGTCAGGTAAAGAGGCGCAAAATCCAATCTCCTCCAAGAGTCATTTTTCTTCCCAAAGCAGAAAAACTCGCTACGCTGAACTCGTTGGGTCAGGATCACAAAAAATGTGACGTTCCAACACTTCCGGTCCGGCCAAAAGTGGTGGTGACAGGAGTTTGATACCGGGCCCTTCAGCCCGACCAAGGGAGGAATACCATGAAGAGATTAAGCACATTTGCGCTGACATCCATCGTCGCGTTGACCGCAGGCGTATCTGCGGCGCAGGCTGATAAACTGACGCTTTATTGCTCTGCGCAAGAAGACTGGTGCCAGCTTATGGCGCGCAGCTTTGAGGATGCCACTGGGATTGACGTGAACATGACGCGCAAATCTTCGGGCGAGACATTCGCGCAGATCAAAGCTGAGTCTGCCAACCCAAAAGGGGATGTTTGGTGGGGTGGCACGGGCGATCCGCATTTGCAGGCTGCCGAAGAGAACCTGACGATGGCCTATGTGTCGCCGATGCGCGACCAATTGCATGACTGGGCGATCAGTCAGGCGACATCCGCTGGCGACAAAACGATCGGTATTTATTCCGGCGCACTGGGCTATGGTTACAACACCGACCTTTTGGCTGCGAACAACCTGCCCGAGCCATCGTGCTGGAAGGACCTTCTGAAGCCTGAGTACAAAGGCCACGTTCAAATGGCGAACCCCAACTCATCGGGAACCGCTTATACGACGCTTGCCTCGATGGTTCAGCTTTTCGGCGAGGACGAAGGCTTTGAGTTCATGAAAGGCCTTCACGCAAACATCAACCAATACACCAAGTCAGGTTCTGCCCCGATCAAAGCAGCTGGCCGCGGTGAAAACACCATCGGTATCGTTTTCATGCACGACGCGGTGAAGCAGGCTGTTTCAGGTTTCCCTGTGAAGGTCGTCGCACCCTGTGAGGGCACTGGATATGAAATCGGTTCGATGTCGATCATTGACGGTGCGCGAAATGAGGATGAAGCTAAGAAGTTCTATGACTGGGCCTTGTCCACGGATGCGCAGAACCTTGCGCTTGAAGTGAACGCGTTCCAAGTGCCGTCGAACACTGGGGCCGAGACGTCACCGTCTGCGCCAGATATGTCGACAATCACTCTGATTGATTATGACTTCAAGACGTACGGCTCGTCCGCCGAGCGCAAGCGTCTGCTGCAGAAATGGGACGAAGACGTCTCGACGTTGCCGCAGTAAAAACTTGCGAAACACTTCAAGAGAAACGACCGCCCATCCGGCTTTGATCTTTTGGATCGTTGCCGGGTGGGTAGGGTTCTGCCTTTTGCCTTGGTACGGGGTCGAAGATGGATTCTTTACGTTCGAATGGCTGATTGACGGCTATCCCTTTGATGAGGATTATGCGCCTGCGGCGTTTTTGATTGGACAGGGTGAAAAGCTCTGGCTGAGTCCGCTTGTTCTTCCGCTGATCACGTCGCTTTTTGCTCTTGGTCGAAAGAAGAGCGATCCGCTTTATGCAAAAATTCTGATTGCAACCGGGGCCATTGGCTTTGGTTGGCTGATTGCTCAGGGCTTTGGCATTGGCATCAAGGGGTTCAATTTCGAATGGCTGAAGACGCTGTTTGGAGATCTTGGTGACCGCCAGTTCGGCATGGGATACGGCGCGCTCTTGCTCGCGTCGGCGTACCTGTTCCTGTTCACGCAAGGTATCGCGGCACGTGGTGCGATTAACGGCGACGTCTTTGTCGTCAGCGCGATTGGCGGCGTGATCGTAATCGTCACGGTTTTCGTGTTCTTCCCAATTGCAAAGATGCTTTTGGCTGCGTTCATAACAGAGGAAGGCGGCTATTCCGCTTCGGTCTTTGTGTCCAAGTTCTTTGATGACCGTCTTTGGGGCCTTGGCTGCTTGTCTGGCGGCCGCTGTGGCGCCGCTTGGAACTCGCTCTTCCTCGCTATTACGGTTGGCATACTGACAACTGTTCTGGGGTTGGTATTCGCACTTGTCGTGACGCGCTCGGGCTTCCGCTACAAACGAGCGCTTCGGGCGCTGACCGTTCTTCCGATCATCACGCCCCCCTTCGTTATTGGTCTGGCTTTGATCCTGCTGTTCGGGCTTTCCGGGACGGTCACTCAGTTCTTTGCCGACCTGTTTGGTGTCCAGCCAACACGCTGGCTTTACGGCATGCCCGGCGTGCTTATTGCGCAGACACTTGCTTTCACGCCTATCGCCTTCCTTGTCCTTATCGGCGTTGTCGAGGGGGTGTCTCCGTCGATGGAGGAGGCCGCGCAAACGCTTCGCGCGAACCGCTGGCAAACGTTCCGAACAGTTTCGCTGCCGCTGATGCGGCCGGGTCTGGCAAATGCCTTTCTGCTTGGTTTCATTGAGAGTATGGCAGATTTCGGCAATCCGCTGGTTCTAGGTGGCAACTTTGATGTTCTGTCGACCGAGATATTCTTTGCAATTGTCGGTGCTCAGTACGATCAGGGCCGCGCCGCTGTCCTTGCGATGGTGCTTTTGTTTTTCACGCTGTCCGCCTTCTATGCGCAGCGCATGTGGCTCGGCAAAAAGAGTTACACAACCGTCTCCGGCAAAGGCGACGCCGGCGTTCACCCACTGATGCCAAATGGCCTTGCTATCCCCGTTTTCGTTGCGGCAGGTGTCTGGGGTCTATTCACCGTCGTTGTGTACGGCATGATCCTCTACGGCAGCGTGGTCGAACTTTGGGGCGTGAACAACACGCTCACCTTCAAACACTATGTCACCGCCTTCTCTGTTCGCTTCGAAGAGACCGGCATCCGCTGGACAGGCGCGGCATGGGATAGTTTCTGGACGACGATCTATATCGCGGCCGCGGCTGCTCCGTTGACTGCCATCGTTGGCCTCATCACGGCATATCTGCTGACACGGCAATCCTTCGCAGGCAAAAACGCCTTTGAGTTTGGCACGATGCTGAGCTTCGCGATCCCGGGAACGGTTATCGGCGTCAGCTACATTCTGGCCTTTAACGTGCCGCCGATTGAGATCACCGGAACGGGCATCATACTGATTGTGAGCTTTATCTTCCGGAACATGCCTGTTGGGGTCCGAGCAGGCATTGCTTCTATGAGTCAGCTCGACAAATCGCTCGATGAAAGCTCGCTCACGCTTGGTGCGAACTCTTGGCAAACATTCCGGCGCGTGATCTTGCCGCTTTTGAAACCCGCAATTCTGGCCGCACTGGTTTACAGTTTCGTGCGCGCCATGACTGCGATTTCTGCCGTGATCTTTCTTGTATCTGCAGAGTACGACATGGCGACGAGCTATATTATCGGTCGTGTCGAGAACAACGACTACGGTCTTGCGATCGCCTATTCCACAACACTGATCTTCGTCATGCTGGCTGCAGTCGGCCTGCTGCAACTGTTGGTCGGGCGGACGAAAATCGGACGGCGCACGCAATTCGGGGCAAAGGAACAAACATGAGCGAAACACTTATTGCCAGCAAAGCCGCCCCGGTTCGTTTCGAGAACGTAACGAAGAGATTTGGGCGCGACGTCGTCGCTGTCGACAACATCGATCTGCATGTTGAGGCCGGCAAGCTTGTTACCTTGCTCGGGCCATCAGGGTGCGGCAAGACCACGACTTTGCGGATGATTGCCGGTCTGGAAATGGCAACGTCGGGGCGCATTCTGATTGGCGACCGAGATGTCACCACATTGCCTGCGACAGATCGCGACGTGTCGATGGTATTCCAGTCCTATGCGTTGTTCCCTCATATGAGCGTGTTGGAAAATGTTTCCTACGGCCTGACCTTTTCCGGGTTCTCGAAATCAGAAACGCGAGACCGCGCGCTGGCCGGACTGGACCTTGTTGGATTGAAGGGGTTCGATTCGCGCTTGCCAAGCGAGCTTTCGGGTGGCCAGCAGCAAAGGGTCGCCGTCGCGCGTGCTTTGGTGTTGGAGCCGCAAGTTCTGCTGTTCGACGAGCCGTTGTCCAACCTTGATGCGAAACTGCGCCGTCAGGTGCGCGAAGATATCCGTGCCATTCAACAAGACCTTGGCCTCACGGTTGTCTATGTCACCCACGATCAGGAAGAAGCGTTGGCGGTCTCCGACGAAATCGTGGTTATGCGCAACGCCTCCATCGCTCAGATCGGCACACCGCGCAGTCTGTACGATGCGCCAGTTGACCGTTTTGTTGCCGATTTTATCGGAGAAGCGAACATTCTGCCGTGCACAATCGAGAGCGTAGATGGCGACACGGCGACAATTTCCATTGAGGGGTACAATCATATGCTCCCCGCCCGAGGGCTTGCTGTCGGCGCAGCAAAACTTGCTGTTCGCCCGTCCAGACTGGTGATCGGTGCACAAGATGGTTTTAAGGCGACGATTGCGAAGGCGACCTATGTTGGTGTGCGGATGGAATACACATTAGAGGCCAGTTTCGGTTCAATGTTCGCTGTCCACGAAGACGTTGACACGCCGCTGAAAGTTGGAACTGACGTTACCGTCGGGTTCTCTCAAAAAGGACCCGTGTTGCTGCCGGAGGCTTAACCGACTTGGTTGAATGCGGTTTTGGAGAGCTCGAGTAGCCGATCAAATACGGCAGGCGTTCCTACTACGACACGCCCGCCATCGCGTATCATGGCGTCCGCGTTCTGGACCTCCACGCAGCCTCCAGCTTCAGCGACAATGAGTTGACCCGCAAGGCAATCCCAAGCGTTCATGTGCTCTTCCGAATACCCCAAGAGCCGCCCCGCGGCGACATAGGCCAAGGAAAGTGCCCCCGACGCGTTCCGGTAGAACATTGATCCTTCATCAACCAAAGACGCAACAAGGCGAACGATCCCTTTGTCGTCCACTCGGTTGGAGTATCCGACACCAATTGTGCCTTCAGAAATCTTCCGTGCATCCTCAAGTTTCAGGGGCGCTCCGTTCAGCTTTGCTCCTTTGCTTTTCACAGCGACAAACGTCTCGTCGTTTGCCGGATCGTGGACGACTCCGCATTCGGTTTCAGCGCCGTGAACGCCTGCAACGACAACCGTCCATGCAGGAATTCCGTTGATAAAGTTCGTAGTGCCATCGATCGGATCGATGACCCAAGTGAACCCGGATGTGCCACGGGTCGGAAAGTGCTCCTCACCTACAATGGCATCATCCGGAAAGGCCTTGGCCAACAGGTCGCGTATCAGCGACTCGACGTTGCGGTCTGCCTGCGAGACAAAGTCCTGATGCCCCTTTTGGTCGATCACCAGCGTATCTTGTTCACGAAAATACTTGAGAGCCAAACGCCCGGCTTGCTTGCAAATATCCTCGAGGGCTTCAACTCTTTCGGGCATACGTTCTACTCTCGCAGGGGAAGACTGGTTGTGCTCAGGCTACCATTGTTCCTGCTGCAAACCCAACATTCATTTAATAAGCACCCCTGATCAGCCCCACTTGGGTGGTCCAATTTGATTGTTAGTGCATGATCGTCCTTTGGTGCATCTGGACGATGGTTTCCGGCGCGGGTGGGCGGTAGCCCAGAGCGCTGTGGACCTGTCGCGGTTTGATGCCGCTCCTTTGATAGGGTAATCCCCCCACTTTCAATCAGTTCAGCCATCAACGCCACTATCTCAGACGCTCGATTTTCAAAATTTTAAGAGACTATTCGCTAACCGACTGGCGGAATATCTGCGCCTGTTAGAAATCGATCACGTGGTCCCTTGTGGGGAGTTAGCATTCGTCTGACATCACATTGCCGAACTATACCGTTCTGAAAAGCTTAGGCGCTCGGTGCCTCGACCCTTAAGAAACCCCTTGTCGCGGGTCAACAATGTGATTTTTGGGGAGTGCTGCACCCCATGAAATGAGGTGCAGCATGTGGTTAAGGATGCGCTTCGTTGATTTGATCGCTGATATAGCTGGCCAGCGCGAAGATCGTCTCTGATGGATTATATCCTATTGACGTCGGCAAGAGGCTGCCATCCACGACATAGAGGTTGTTCACATCGTGTGTCTCGCCCAGCGGGTTGACCACCGTGTTTGCCGGATCGGCCCCCATGCGCAAGGTGCCCTGTGGGTGGAAAGAGACGTAAGGATAGCGCGACTTGTCATTGGTCAGCGCGTCAATCACGCTGTCCACCTCAGCTTCACTTTCGATCACTTTTGACAGCGTCGTTGGGATGTAGACCTTAGAAGCACCGGACGCCAACAAGATGCGCGCATTGACCTTAAGCCCATCCTTCATAGATTCAAAATCCTCATCATCCACCGTGTAATTGATGGATTTGACGCCATTCTCGTAAATGACTTCGCCCGAGTTCTTGTCGTGCAGCAAGGTGATCAGGCGGATCGTATTGGCATACTTCTCCATTAAATTGACGTAGGGCTTGCCGGTGCCCGGGTTCTGGCTTGACCCTGCAAAGACGGGTTGTTCAATCGCGTTCAGCAAAATGAACCCACCGATGCCACTTTCGTCTGGTAACGTAAACTCATCGACATAAACTGAGTGGGTCGCGCCAACGAAGTCATCGACCGCGTGGTCATATTCAGCCGTCAGCGACAGGGAGGGGTGGCATGCGAAGTTCTTACCAACCTGACCCGAGGAATTCGCCAAACCGCTTTTCATCAGAATGATCGGTGATTGGATCGGCCCTGCAGCAAGCACGACGATGGGAGCTTTGACGTTGATGTCAGCGACCTTTTCGCCCGTGTCGGGGTTGATGATTTCCCCGGTGATGCCCGTTGCGCGCCCACCTTCGGATGTGATCGTATTGACCCGCGTATCTGCATAAATCTCTGCGCCATATGCCTGCGCCCAAGGCAGATAAGTGACGAGCATGGATTGCTTGCGTTCGGCCTTGCATCCGGCAAAACAAAAGCCTGTAAGTGCACAGTTTTTGACATTTCGCTTGGCCACGCCGATTGGAATGCCCGTCGCGTCCAAGCCTTCTTTAATGAGCTCCGCACCCTGGCTGGTTTCAGCTTCGGTGTTTTCTTTGATCCAGATGTTCTTTTCGACCTTTTCGAAATAGGGCGTCATGACTTCGGTCGTCAGATTGGTCAGACCGAACTTTTCACCCCAAAGCTTGAGGTAGTAGTCGGGGGTGCGAAAACAAAGCGCAGCGTTCACAACCGTGGATCCGCCGACGCAGGCACCCTGTAGGATCGTGATGTCGCCCTGCGCGTTCGCCTGGCCAGCCTTGTCAGCGTACATCGTGCCAAGTGACACCGCCGTCATCTCCGTCATCTTTTCGGACGGAACATAGCGCCCAGCTTCCAATACGATAACCTTCTTGCCGGTCTTGGCCAATTCATAAGCGGCAATCGCACCACCCGCGCCGGACCCAATGACAACCGCATCGGCGCTCAGGTCGATGTTTGTTTCAGTGACGTTGACCGCTTCGGTCACATCCAGGCCGCTAGCTTTTACTTCTACGTGATTTCCCATTTTCTATTTCCTCCCTTTACGCTGTCGGCAGCGGGGCGTTGCCCTGAAGTTCAATTCCCCAAGCCTCGGTCACGGGGCCTTGAAAGCCCGTGGGTGCCCAAGTTGGCGGGATCGCCCAATAGGCGGTCACAGTCAGGAACTTCAGTGCTGTGAACAGTGCGCGGGCGGGGACTTCTTCAGAGGCCGCCAAAGCGTCGCAATATTGCGCGGCTTCTTCATTGGTGAGATCGACGAAAGGCTTACCGAAAGGCTCGACAGCGGCTTCGTTAAAATAGGCCACACCGCCTTTGAGGCCTTCCAAAACAGGTGGTGGCAAGGTCGCCAAGAACGCGCCGTCCACGGTTTGTAATACTGGTAAGGTTTCCGGATCGACCAGAGTGCTGCCTTCGGTCGGCAAAAGCGCCAGCATCAAGCGATGCCAAACGGCGTATTCGTCTGGCGTCATATGTGCGATGCCGTCTGGTACCTGCTGGGCCAGTGCGGCAGTTGGCGCAAGACTGGATAAGCCAGCAGCCACCATTCCGACGGCCATGCTCGACATCCGCAAGAAATCTCGGCGGTCGAGTTTATCGATACGTTGAGTGACATTCCGAATGTCAGGTTCACGCGCATTCATTTTTGTTTCCTCCCTTTGAAGCGTAAGTGACGCATGAACGGCCCCTGCAAAGCTGGGCGGCTTTGCAGGGGCCGTTCAGTGCGGTCCTAGAATGGCAAATCGTATGGCGTGCGCTGCGTTGTGATCCAACGTTGGGTGGTAAAGGCGTCGATCGCCCCCTGTGGCCCCCATTTACTGCCCCCACCGGATGCGCCCATGCCTGAAAATGGACAATGAGGTTCATCGTGGACCGTGCTGTCGTTGACATGGACCATACCCGCATTGATCCGTTCGGCCAACATTTCTCCGCGTATGGTATCACCCGTGACAATAGACGCGCTCAGACCGTATTCAGTGTCATTGGCCATCGCCAGGGCTTCTGCGTCGCTGTCGAAAGTCGACACACAGGCGACAGGGCCAAACACCTCTTGATGCCAAATCGGCATGTCCGGTGTGATGCCATCCAGTATGGTTGCCTTGAACCAAGCCCCTTCGCTGTCACCGCCAAGCGCAACCTTTGCGCCAGCAGCTTTCGCCCCATCGACCAGCCCTTGAATGCGGGCCAATTGCTTTGGATTGATCACTGGACCGATCACACAGGTCTGATCTTCCGGCGCCGTTGGCACAAAATTCTGCGTCTTTGCCACCAGCTTTTCGACGAACTCATCATGCAGCGCACGCGCGACGAGAATCCGCCCGGCAGACATGCAGATCTGACCCTGGTGCAGATAAGTACTAAAGAAGGCGAGCTTGACCGCTTCATCCACATTGGCGTCATCCAAGATGATAACCGGGTTTTTTCCGCCCAATTCGAGCAGGATCGGCTTAAAGACCTCAGCGCAGGCTGTATTGAGCATTTTGCCGACAGCCGTAGACCCAGTAAAGCTGATCACGTCGATACGCTTGTCGTTGACAAAAGCGTCGCCTACGGCGGCCGCGCCTTCACGCGATGTGGTGATGACGTTGAAAACACCGGGCGGTAGACCAGCATCGGCAAAAAGTTCCGCTAACATCAAACCACCTGAAACGGGTGAGTCCTCTGACGGTTTCAACACAGCCGTGTTGCCAAGCGCCAAAGCATAGATGAAACCGCGCAAAGATAGATAAAGCGGGAAGTTCCAGGGCGAGATCACGCCGACAACGCCCTTGGCGCTGCGTATCGTGCGATTGACCTTGCCGGGAATGTTAGATGGATAAATCTCGCCAATCTCTTGTGTTGCAAGCGCGCCAGCGCCGCGCAGGGCCACCAATGCCAGGTTAGAACATTCAAACATCGACTTGCCAAAACCCGACCCGGTTTCGGCCTGCAAAACACCAGCGAAATCCATCATGCGTTGTTCAAACAGATCCGCCGCTTTTTGCAAAAGCGCGACGCGTGCCGCTGGCGGTGTCGCTTCCCACCCCGGTTGCGCGGCCTTCGCTGCAGCGATCGCGGCTTCGATGTCGGCACCTCCGGCATCGGCTGCTTTGGCGAACAAGGCCCCCGTCGCCGGGTTGTTGTCATCAAACACAGGGCCGCCTTGCGCGTCACACCATTCGCCATTGATATAAAGTTTGTGGCGAGCGACATCCCCGCCGCTGTCCGGTTTGAACCAATCTAGCATGCGTTTCCTCCCAAAGAACAATGCATCCAGTCCTCATTTTCTTGAGAGATTAGATTGGCATCATGTTCAAAGTATCCAAAGGAACAGGAATCGCATTTTCTAGGACGTCATTCTCATGAGTGATTAAAGAAGTGTTGTTCCCGACGTCGCCGATACTCAGCTGGCGTATCTCCGACACTCTTGCGGAAAACACGGGTGAAGTGGCTGGTGTCAGAAAACGCAAGGCCTTCGGCAATGTCAGAAATCGGCTCTGTCCCCATACGCAAACGCCGTTTAGCTTCGGCGATGCGCAACTGGCTGGCGAACTTTCGTGGCGTGGTTCCGAAGTGCTTTTGAAACTGACGGTACAGTGTCGAACTGCTCATGCAGGCGGCGTTCGCCAAGGCGTCGCTTGTCAAATGCTGTCCCAACTCATCCCGTATCAAGCGCGCGGCGGCAACGACACCGTGGTTGCTCTCTTCCACCGGATTGAACGTTAAAAGGTCGCCAGAACGGAGATGCAGCAACGTCAAAACCATCTCATTGATCCGGGCTTCGATGCGGGCATTGGCAAATATGTCCTGCTCCCCCTGAAACATGTTCATAAGGCTACCCAAGTTGAGACTATCAGCCTCAACCCCTCGGAAAACTGCAAACCTTGTCCAATCCAGCGCAACCGAGGTTTCCGCCCCATCTGCAGAAAGGCTTTCGTTCAGGCCAGCAAGGATGCTGTCCATACGGCCTGCCTCAATCTCAAAACAATCACATTCGATCGGATTGGCCGGCGAAGCCGCCCTTAGATCGACATCAATTTCAGCGCAGGGGGGGACATAAAGGGCATCACCGACATCAAAGCCAAAAGGCTTGCTGCCACCAACACGCATCACCTTATGGCCAGAGGTCAGGCGACAAATTATCGGATTGGCGAACCGAAACTGAACTTGTGCAGGATGATTGGTGTAATATGTTGCCGCTTCAGAATGCGAACTAAAATGGGCGGTGCGATACTCGATCAGTTTCTCGACAGGAGCCCGCCTCAAAACCTGGGCATCAAAACTACTTTGCAGTGTCATTTCCAACATCAACCTCCCCTTTGATATCGCGAAACTTTGACGAGCTTGTCCGGTTACTTCCAAAAACGCAATTTATTTACGATTCTGTGACCAATAATGCGATTTGATCGGGACTTGGCTTGGTTGGAAAATTGGTAGGGGCGGCTGATGGAAAGAGGTGGTCCCAGGTTCTCGACCAGTTTGCCGCCTTGCTAGGGTCTGGACACATTGAGTTTCAAAGCCAGTAGATGACGATGGCCGTGAGAGCGATGGCTGACAGGAAGACTATTGGGCACCTGTCGGAACGGGTCGCCACACGCTGCCAGTCCTTGAGCCTGCGGAACATGATCTCGATACGGTTGCGGCGTTTGTAGCGCCGCTTGTCCACTGCCCGGCAGTGCATTCCGAAGGAATGTCACGAGAGGGGTATTTGACGGGCTTCTGGCGTTTTTTCGTCCGGGGATAACAGCGCGTATCCCCTTGTCTTGCAACGCTTCACTGAACCAATCGGCGTCATTGCCGCAGCAGCCAACGCAGGGTGCTGAGCAAGGCTCGTGCCCCGATGTCATCGCTCACCTGTCCGGCGGTCAGGAACAGATCACGCGGGCGTCCTTGGCTAGCGCAGATGGCATGTAGCTTGGTGTTCATGCCGCCCTTGGTGCGCCCGATCAGACGTCCACGCCCCCCTTTTTCACGCCCATGCTGGTCGCTGTTCGGTGGGCTTTGAGATACGTTACGTCGATCATCACGGTCTTCTCTTCGCCATGCCCGGTGGCCAGACCGGCCATCATCCGGGCAAAGATGCCCTTGTCGCTCCAGCGCTTCCAGCGATTGTAGAGCGTCTTGTGTGGGCCATAGGCTGCAGGCGCGTCACGCCAGCGTAAACCATTGCGATTGATGATGATAATCCCAATCAACACACACCGATCATCGACACGCGGCTTACCATGAGATTTGGGAAAATAGGGCTCAAGACGCGCCATCTGCGCGTCGGACACCCAGAAAAGATCAGACATATCACCACTCGTTTTTCGAACCGTGAATCAGACCGTCGCACTGAAATAAATGGGTCCTGACCCTAGGCGATTGGCGGAATATCAGCGCCGATTAGAAATCGTTCGCCTGGTCGTTTGAGACGAGTTTGCGTTCGTCTAGGAGTACACCCGCCGAGGCCAGAAACGTTGCTCAAAAGTGGCTAATAGAAATTGGGCGGAATAGATCAATAACCCTGACAACGGACACACCACTTGGCCGTGATATAGTTTGAAACACCGCCCGTATGTTGATGGACATCAAAGCTCTAATTTCCAGAGATGCTAGCCTTGCCGCCTTAGGGTAGTCAGGATGCAAGAAATGGTTGAAACTAGGTCAGAGCTGGAGAGCATTCTACGCACCGGAGCGACTAGCCGACGCCGGGGGCTTTGGCTTTGGGGGGGCGCCGTATTGGCCGTGGCGGGCGCGGGCCTGTGGTATGTGAACGCGTTCAGCGACCAGCCCGGTCAGATTAAATATGAAACCGCCATTGCAGACGCCGGTGAATTGGTCGTGTCAGTTTCGGCTACGGGTACCATCGAACCGACACATATGGTGGGGATCTCGTCGGAGCTCTCGGGGACTGTTGCCGAGGTGCTTGTAGACTATAATGACCCTGTTGCGACTGGTCAGGCGTTGGCGCGTTTGGACACGACCAAGCTGGCGGCCCAAGTCGAAGTGCAAAAGGCACAAATGATCGCGGCCGAGGCCCGTGTGGAACAGGCACAGGCCAGCCTGGTTCAGGCCGAGGAAAATTTCAATTCCGCCGAAGAGTTGGAGCAGCGCGGTGTGACATCACACCAAAATTTCGTTGCGGCGCAAACCGCATATGACAACGCGGTTGCTGCTCTGCAGATTGCCGATGCAGACCGCAACCTTGCCGATGCACAACTGGATATGCAGCGGGCGGAGCTTGGAAAGGCGGTTTTGACCTCGCCGATTAAGGGCATTGTGCTAAGCCGCGATGTTGATCCTGGTCAGATTGTTGCTGCCTCGCTCTCAGCTCCCATCCTGTTTACTCTCGCAGAGGATTTGTCGCAGATGGAATTGCAGGTCGATGTGGATGAGGCTGACATCGGGCGGATTTCGGTGGGCGACACGGCGACGTTCACGGTCGAGGCCTATGATGAGCGTGTTTTTCCAGCTCAGATCAGCGAAGTTCGCTTTGCGCCTGAAACCGTAGATGGGGTGGTGACCTACAAGGCGATCCTGTCAATTGACAATTCAGAATTGCTGCTGCGCCCCGGCATGACCGCCACCGCCGAGATAACAGTAGCCGATTACCGGGACGTCTTGCTGGTTCCCAATGCTGCGCTTCGGTTTGCGCCGCCCCAAGTTATCGAGAATGACAGTGGCGATAGCGGCGGGGGTCTGCTGGGCATGCTCATACCGGACAGCTCAGGTGTTGACCGTGGAGAGGTCAATCGCAATTCAGTATGGGTTCTGGCCGACGGTGCCGCGGTCGAAACCGCAGTCGAAACGGGCGATACCGATGGTCGGCTTACGATCATCGCCGGCGGCGCGTTGTCGAGTGGGGATCTTGTGATAACCGATCAGACAAGCGGGAACTGACATGAAGGGGGCCAGCGCTACGCCGCTGCTTGAGCTTAGGGCTATAACCAAGATCTACGGCCATGGCGACGCCGAAGTGCGCGCACTGCGCGGCGTCGATCTGTCGATATTCTCAGGGGAATTTGTCGCAATCATGGGGCCTTCGGGCTCTGGCAAGTCGACTGCGATGAACGTGCTTGGATGTCTGGATACACCAACGGATGGGCAATTCCTGTTCAACGGGGTTGAGGTCGGCACGCTGAATCAGGACCAGCGCGCGTTGTTGCGTCGTCACTATCTTGGGTTCGTGTTCCAAGGGTATAACCTGCTCGCCCGCACTACGGCGCTGGAGAATGTCGAACTACCTTTGATCTACAAGGGCTTGTCGCGCGACGAGCGTTTCGTTCTCGCCTCCCAAGCACTGGCCAAGGTCGGTCTTGCAGAACGTGCCCATCACGATCCATCCGAACTCTCGGGCGGTCAACAACAGCGCGTGGCCATTGCCCGGGCGCTGGCTAGCAAGCCGCAAGTCATACTGGCCGACGAACCGACCGGCAACCTGGATAGCAAACGCTCGCGCGAGATTATGGAGTTGTTGACTGAGTTGAACCGTGACGAAGGCCTAACCATTGTCATGGTCACACATGAGGACGATATGGCAGCCTATGCCGACAGGGTGATCTGGTTCGTGGACGGAGCAGTCGAATATGACGGCTCACATGCGGGTTTAAAACAGGCAAAGAGAGGCATCTGACATGTTGGGGCAAACCATTCAACTGGCCTTTGCCGCGATTTTCCGTAACACAATGCGGTCGTTTTTGACGGTGCTAGGGATTGTCATCGGCGTCGCCGCCGTGATCGCAATGGTCACCGTCGGGCAAGGATCATCCGCCCAGGTGACCGCAGATGTCGAAAAGCTGGGCACCAACGTACTGATGGTCATGCCAGGTGCCAATGACCGAGGCCCTGGCAGTGATGTGACTGCACAACCCTTCACTCTGGGCGATGCTGAAACGATTGCCGAGGAGCTTTCTTTTGTCGCGGCCGCCGCGCCGACCGCTTCGCGTAGCCTGACGGTTGTATATGGGAATACCAACCATCGCACGACGGTCACCGGCACCGACAATTCATATCTTACAGGAGCCGAGTGGCCCGTTGTGATGGGGCGAGAGTTTTCAACCGCCGAAATTAGCGGAGGCAAAACCGTTTGTGTGATCGGTGAAACTATTCGCCAGACCTTTTTCGGCAATACCAGCCCACTGGGCGAAACGCTGCGGTTGAAAAATGTCACGTGCGAGGTGATTGGCGTGCTGGAGGTCAAGGGCGCCTCATCCTTTGGAACCGATCAGGATGATCTCATCCTGATGCCGATCAAGGCATTCCACCGACGTGTTGCCGGCAACAGTGATGTCAGTATGATCTACGTAGCGGTTAAGGACGGCACCATTATCGACAAAGCGATGCGGGACATCGAGGTGCTGATGCGTGACGTGCGCCGGATCAGCGATGGAGAGGTCGATGATTTTAGCGTGATGTCTATGGAGCAGATTGCAGGTATCCTGACCGGTATCACCAATGTTCTGACTGGGCTTTTGTCTGCTGTGGCGGCTGTCAGCTTGCTGGTCGGCGGGATCGGCATCATGAATATCATGCTGGTATCGGTCACTGAACGCACCCGCGAAATTGGCATTCGTTTAGCTGTCGGCGCACAGGCAAGTCAGGTGCTTATGCAGTTTCTGGTCGAGGCTGTCGTTCTGTCTTTGTTGGGAGGCATTATCGGCATTGTTCTGGGTCTGATCCTTGCGGCTGTGGCGTCTAATTTGATGAGCATCGGCTTTGCTCCCGATCCGTTGGTCATTCTGATGGCCTTCGTGTTTTCGGCCGTCGTTGGTGTAATCTTTGGCTATTTTCCAGCCCGTTCGGCCGCCCGTCTGGATCCTATTCAAGCCTTGAGGCATGAATAGAACTACGGAGAAGGCTGTGTGCAAAGAGTGACTGGGATGCGTCCGTTGCCAAGGCTTATTCAAATTGGACCTGTCGCGGTTTGATGCCGCTCCTTTGATAGCATTTACTGCAACAAAGGAGACTGACTATGGGACTGAAACGGACGGACGAATTCCGCCAGGATGCGGTGCGTATCGCATTGACCAGTGGGC